>NZ_SOZE01000009.1 GCF_004519315.1 Mucilaginibacter psychrotolerans | reverse complement strand
CTTTACAGAACTCATCAACAAGACAGAAAATATCGCTAATTTTATTGAAGTCAATCATGTGGAAATGTATTTAAATATTTGAATTTCAGACACTTAAATATACTTACATTTCCTTTGATTGACAAATCTATTCTCAATTATTAATCGAACTCAGGTTCATATGGTACATCCGGGTGCCCTGCTGTTAAAATTGCTTCAAAATACTGCTGGTACTCGTTGAACGTCATTGTGTTTATTTAATAGAATCGCCGGGCGATTGTGAGTGTTTTTTCTCCCTGCTACCCCTATACAGCCTGTTTTTTTACAATCTTACAAACTGCATGACGAAGTGAATCCGGATTATTTTTTTAAATTTTTCTTTTTGCTTTTTTGGATGCCTTCGGGCATGGATTGCGAGTAAAATCGTGTAATACAATAATCTGTTCCTGGTACTAAGTTCTCTTTCAGCCAGTGCTTGGCTTCACTTTTTAAGCCAAATGGCGGACCGAAGGGAATGATTCTGCCAAGAGGATATTCTCCTGTCTGGTGTTTCAAATCATCGGAATCAACTCGGAAAATTTTATAGTAGGTTTCCATATAAAGGTTAATTGTTTAAAATAAATTCGTCGTATGTCTGCTATGTGAAACATATGCTTTAGCAACTTCATAATCAAGCAAGGTTATGTCATTTTTACTGATGAACGATACTGTTTTTTGCGTTTATCACAGGTAGTGTAAACAGGAACTCAGATCCATAATTCGGGTTGCTTGTGACAGCAATTTGTCCATTGTGAGCGTTAATAATATTTCTGACCAGGTGTAGTCCTATTCCGTAACCGCTGATTCCACTGGTTGCCGGGCTTTTAACGCGATAAAAACGGTTAAATAAGTTTTTAAGGTCTTTTTTTTCTATTCCTATGCCCTGGTCTTTAACTATGATTAACGCAAAGTCCGATTGCGGGATACACTGTATAGTGATTTTACTGTTTGTTGAACTGTATTTGACCGCATTTTTGAGAAGATTAGCTATAGCCTGGCCTATTTTAACCCTGTCTGCCTGCAGTAGCAGTTCCGGCGGCATTTTAATGTCAAATTGATAGCCGGGGCTTTGAAACTGAATATCGGATGCGATTTCGGATATGAGACGGGTTATGTCAAAACGTGATATATTCAACTTGAAGCCGCCATTTTCAATTGCGGCCTGATCAAGGTACGTATCTGTCAGTTTATTCATGGATGTTACCTGATCATCGGCTTTTCTTAAAAAAGTAGCTATTACTTCCTGGCCATTTTCGCCGGCTAACAGCACGGACCGCTGTATGTAAAGCTTCAGCGTGGTAAGAGGAGATCTGATTTCGTGACTCAGATAGGATATCATGTTGTTTTTTACATTTTCTTTATTCCTGCTTTCGGTAATATCTTCCACTATACCTGCCATTTTTTTTGTGCTTCCGTCACCGTTGCAGAAAAGCTTACCTGTTATCTTTAACCAGATTTCTTTTTGTTTACCTATTGCAATTTCTGTATTCAGTATATTTCCTGCAGTTGTTTCTGCGATTGCCTGCCTGAATTCCGGGCGCTGTTCCCGCGGGATTTTTCTGAGAATTTGATTATAGTCTATGATTTGCAGATCGTGTAGCCCGAATATTTTTTTAAAAAGCGGGCACCCGCTGACGAGGCCGTTATCTATGTTGAATTCCCATGTGCCGAGTTTAGCCAGCTCAAGCATATCTGTCAGTAAAGAAGCGGTCTTTTTGAGACTAACACTATCTGTATACTGACCAGCATCCTGTTTTACAGGGATGTCAGAATGAGGCTCAGAGTCGCCGGAGTTGATATATGATAATCGCATAAACGTCAGATTAGTAAGATTTACGTAAACTATTAAGATTATATTTTAGTAAATATTGCGTTTAAAGCTGTTGCTCTTAATCGGCAATTTCAATAGTATTATTCGCCTGATACAAATTTATCGTCTGCGGTATGCCTCTCCAATGTATCAATGGAGTATTTTATAGTATGATTGGTTGTCGATGGAGGGCAAGACAGCAGCTGCCCGGCTATCTTAAGTTAATTTATAAGGTTAAAATTTCTGTTTTACAACTCCGGCGGCGGTACCGGCTGAAAGCATGAAATTTTCGCTATTGCGGCCGCATCCTAGTTCCGAATAAGAATTATTTTTTTTAGTTTCGACATTGCAATTAACTTAAAGCATCAGGTGTAAAACACTTTACACTTATTATATTTTATGTGTTACCAATTGCTGTAAACCCAAAGTTGATTATAAAATCCAAATGAATTTAACATTTAAGTCCGATACGAATTTACAAAAAACGTCAGGCGCAGGTCGTAAACTGAGCCAATTCCGAAGCAGCCCGCAGCGGCATATTTTACTCATTTGTTTTTTCATTTGCCTTTATCATTCCGGTTTTGGACAAGCGAGCGGACTGGTTAAAAATCGCTGGGGAGATCAGGGGGACCGAACGTATAAAAACCCGATTCTGAATGGGGACTATTCAGACCCGGACGTGATCAGAGTAGGAAATGCATATTATATGGTTTGTTCCGATTTTCATTTTATGGGAATGCCAATACTTAAATCCACCGACCTTGTCAACTGGAAAATAATTGCCCAGGTTTACAGCCGGCTGGATGCCAGTCCTAAATATAACAGCATGGAAAGGTATGGAGGCGGCAGCTGGGCACCCAGCATTCGCTACCATGACGGACGTTTTTACGTATATTTTTGCACACCAGATGAAGGGCTGTTCATGACATGGGCAAAAGACCCGGCAGGGCCATGGAGCCCCCTGATCACTGTGAAATCTGTCAGCGGCTGGGAAGATCCCTGTCCGTTTTGGGATGAAGATGGCAATGCATATTTAGGCCACAGCAGGTTAGGGGCCGGGCCTATCATTATCCACAGAATGAGCATTGATGGAAGAAACCTGCTGGATTCGGGGAAAATAGTTTATGAAGGCCCTGTCGCTGAGGGTACTAAAATTTACAAAAGGAAGGGAAAGTATTACATTATTATCCCGGAAGGCGGGGTCGCTACTGGCTATGAAACTGCGCTTAGGGCATCGAATATTTATGGCCCTTATGAAAGGAAAGTTGTATTAGAGCAGGGTAAAACGCATGTAAACGGACCACATCAGGGCGGATGGGTAGAAACACCAAAAGGAGAGTCCTGGTTTCTTCATTTCCAGGATGCCGGAGCTATAGGAAGGATTACCCATCTGGAACCGGTTAAGTGGGTAGATGACTGGCCGGTCATTGGCATCGATAATGATGGCAACGGAATCGGGGAGCCTGTCAGCGTATTTGAAAAGCCAAAAACGGGCGGGAAAAATTTCGCGGGACAGCCACAGAATTCCGACGAGTTCAATTCCTCAAAACTGGGGCTGCAGTGGCAATGGAATCACAATCCTGTTGATTCAAACTGGAGTCTTCAAGACGGAAATCTGGTATTGACTTCAATGAATGCCCGGGATAACAAAAATGCTAAAAATACATTAACGCAGAAGTTAATGGGGCAGCAGGGAGTTATTACTACTTTACTTCATACAGACAAGATGGAATCCGGGCAGAAGGCCGGGCTTTGCCTTCTTGGTAATTATATACACGAAATAGGTGTGGTAAAAACAGGTAATTCAATGCGTTTATATGCGGATAACAATGGGAAATCAGCCATAGGGCCCGAATTAAATCAGAACAGGATATGGTTGCGTATCCTCGTGGACCTGAGCACCAAAGTTACAGAATTACGATACAGTTTGAATGGATCGGATTTTACCGGAATCGGCGAAAACTGTGTGCTATCGGATTATAATTATTGGAAGGCTGTCAGACCAGGTTTGTTTAGTTACCATACGGATGGAAAATCCGGTAAAGCTAAATTTGATTGGTTCCATTATTCAAACGATGGACCAGAGAATATAAGATCGACCAATTACAGGAAGCAATAACTTTAGGATATTTTAAATATAATGCTGGAAATTAACGGTCCGGATTGAAAATTAAGTGTTTAGTTTTAACAAGTTAAAAACTAATTCGTATTCTTGCGTTAGAAAAGATTCATTTTTTTGCATCTTTTTAACCAGTTATTAACCTGATTAATTTTGTGTATCCAATCAGCGGTATCCTGTATCCGCTGGGTTACTCATAAAAACTAAATTTAATAAAGGCTGTCATAAATGACATGTTACGCTAATTGTTCAGATCTTGAGTTGACCGATTTGCTGAGTCAGTCAGATATTAACGCGTATAATGAAATTTACAGGCGATATTGGAAAAAGTTGTTATTGATAGCCTGGAACCATAGTCAGGACAATGGCATATCGAAAGATATTGTACAAGAAGTTTTTATTGCTCTGTGGGAGAGGAGGAAGGATATCCAAATTAACAATTTAGCTGCGTTTATGGTGACGAGTGTTAAATTTCAGGTATTTCGACATTACCAGAAGGAGCATAGACGCGTCAGGCTTGCACTGGAGAATTACGAGTATGATGAAGTGGTGCTGGACGAACAAAAGCTTGATGCCAGGTTCCTTCAGGATTTCATCAACGGCGTCGTGGAAGAAATGCCTGAAAAATGCAAGCTTATATTCCGTTACAGCCGGGGAGAAGGATTAAAAAATAACGAAATTGCCAATAAAATCAATATTTCTGAGAAGGGCGTTGAAAATACGCTTACGAGAGCACTGAAAATTCTGCGCGGTGAACTTAAGAATCACGGTATTTCCATCTTCTTTATTATCTGTGCTCTTCTGCGCAATTATAAATAAAACTTTTCTAGAGCCTGTCATGTGGGGATGATTTCCTCTCAGGGTACATATATATGAATTGATCTTTTGATTGATCAATAACGCCATGGCTTGCGGTCTGATTTAATCGATGGTCGTATTAAAGGCCGGAAGCCGGCGAATTATATAATGTCACCAATATTATAAATTTATGTTAAAACGTTTCCTTAGTATTTTAGCGGCAGCTCAGTTAATGACTGTCGCAGTAAACAGTACAGCATCAGCATTGCGTCCACCCGCAAAAATGGTGCGGGCGGTCAATAGCACCGTTCGAATAAATTATGGCGCTGATGGTCATATCATTTACGATACAGGTAAGGGTATATGCACTGTTTACCAGGGAAAGGAAACTGTTTTTACGGGTGTTTCTTCATCTGTAAAAATTAAAGGAAAGCTCATCTCATCTAAAGATTACAAGATCAGTGCGTACGCCAAAACCAGCGTTTCTAATGGCTTTGGCAAAGGTTTTAAACATACTTTTACCTTGTCGGGTAATGGTCTTCCCCAAATGCAGCAGGTTTTCTATACCTACCCGAAAAAATCGTATTTCTTTACTGAAACGATCATTTCCGGAACTGGCATCAGTACCAGCCATATTGTGCCGTTTGAAGGCGGTTTAAGAAATATCCCGGGTGAGAGCCGTACGCTGTTTATTCCGTTTGATAACGATACTTTTATCAGCTACGATGCGAAGCCATTTAAAGCGCCTGTGGCAAGCGTTAGTGCCGAGGCCGGTGTGGTTTATGATAATGATAGCCGCGGGGGCGTTATAGCCGGCTCATTGGAGCATATGAACTGGAAAACCGGCGTATTTACCAATGCCAGTGCTGATGGAAACACGATTAAAGTTCTGGCAGGCTACACTGAGGAGTCAGTTACCAGAGATAAGCTCCCTCATGGTGAGATTTCCGGAAAATCGGTAAAGTCACCTTTGATATTCATCGGCTATTTTTCCGACTGGCGCATAGGTATGGATGCTTATGCCAGGGATAACCGCATTGCTGAGCCGCCATTTGTCTTCAACTGGAAGAAATCAACTCCTGTAGGCTGGAACAGCTGGGGAGTGATACAGGACAAGCTTAACTATGAAAAAGCTGTTAAAGTAGCAGATTTTTTTGCCGACAGCTTGAAAGGTTTCCGCGCAGGTAATACTGCCTATGTCGACCTGGACTCTTACTGGGATAATATGATTAAGGGCGGACTTGAAGGTGATTTCAGCCAGTTGAAAGCCTTTGCCGATCATTGCAAAGCTAAGGGGCTTAAGCCCGGAGTTTACTGGGCGCCATTTACCGACTGGGGTTTTAAAGGGGGGGCTGACAGGAAAGTAGATGGCAGCGATTATAAGTTCGGCGAAATCTGGACGAAAATAGGCAACGAGTACCACGAACTGGATGGTGCCCGCGCGCTCGATCCAACACACCCCGGCACGCAGCAGCGAATCGCGTACGTTATTAAAAAACTAAAGGACTGCGGTTTTAAAATGATCAAAATAGACTTTTTGGGCCACGCGGCGGTAGAGTCGAATCACTTTTATGATAAAAAGATCACGACCGGCATGCAGGCTTATCGCCGGGGTATGGAATACCTGGTGAGTCAATTGGGGGATCAGATGCTCATTTATGCTGCTATATCGCCAAGTTTGGCAAGCGGCAGGTATGTGCATTCCCGAAGGGTAGCTTGCGACGCATTTAAATCGATAAAAGATACCCAGTACACTTTAAACAGTGTGAGCTATGGCTGGTGGCAAACCTACCTGTATAACTATATTGATGCAGACCACGTGGTTCTGGAGAACGAATCTGAAGGACAGAACAGGGCACGAATGCTCTCGGCCATAGTAACCGGTACATTTATCACCGGAGATGATTTCTCAAAAACAGGGCAATGGACTGCCCGCGCAAAAGAATGGTATCAGAATAAAGAATTACTTAAAGTAATATTCAATGGTAAAGCATTTGAGCCGGTTGACGGCAATACCGGTACCGGGGCATCTGCCATGTTTACCAAAAAAGCAGGGAACGATTTTTACCTTGCTGTTTTCAATTACAAAAGCGATACATCATCATTCACGATTGATGCAAACAGGATAGGACTTACAGCGGATAAAACTTATGTAATGTCAGAGTTGATTGAAGATAACCAGATAACCTTAACTGGCAAAACGACAATAGAATTGCCTTACGCCGATGCGAAGATCTATAAGATAAAGCTGGCTCCTGTTGGTCACTGATATTTCTCAGTGGCTACTTTCGACGGCGATCCTGTCCTCTGTAATGGCGTTAAACATAAAACTGATGACAACGAAAAGTTGCCCTCTTTGCAAAATACCTTTGATCATTTCATGATTGTATGAATCATACGGAAAATCATTTTGATCTTGTCATTTTGGATTCGGGAAATCGTGCTTTTTCTATATATCGAGAGTTGTTCTTTGATAAATTTAATTTAATTAGTTGATAATGAATTGATTGAAGTACTGGCATGTTGTTGGGGTGTTTTGTTCCATAATCCAGCATCTATGATAACCAGAACATCATCATTATCCAATCAAAAAATGAAAGGCGGAGGAGAAAGCAAGAAATCATATTTAAGTGTTTCGTGTGTCAATGACACCTGTTTTGAGCGGCGTCCCCAGCAAAATCATGACTGTTATACTGTTATATTCATCGAGAGAGGAATTTGCGAATGCCATGTATCGAATGAAGTGCTTTCACTCACTTCTTCTTCAATAGCTGTTATTAAACCCGGCCAGACTTTTAACGTAATGTTACAGAAAGGCAGCATCGGAAATATACTTTCATTTTCTTTTGAGTTCATGCAGACCGCACTCAATTCAGCGGGCATGGCTCAGGAGTTTCATTCTAATTGTCTTGCCGGCACAGTCTGTGTACCTGAAGCTGACCGAAGTTTTTTAACTGATATTATCAGCCGCCTGCGCCAGGAATTTCAAACAAATAACGGTTTAAGGGAGGAGATTTTACGCGGCTTATTCCAGATTTTTGCACTTTATCTTAATCGTATCAGTGCGCCTAAACTTCCAAATAATCAAAACCGCTGCCTATATCATGCAAACCGTTTTTTTGCTTTACTGGATGAACACTTTGCAACATTGAAAATGCCTGCAGATTATGCAAACCTGCTTGCGGTCAGCCCATCGTACCTTAATTTTATTATTAAGGAAAATTTTGGATTAAACACGGGGTATTTCATACAGCAGCGTGTGCTATCGGAAGCAAAAAAATTAATGACAGCGCAGGAAATGACAATGAAAGAAGTGGCTTATACACTTGGCTTTTTTGATGTGTCTCATTTCAGCAAGTTCTTTAAACGGAACACCGGAATACGTTTTACAGATTTTCGCCGGGCGAAGGTCGCCTGAGATTTCAGGTAAATTTGGATTTTCAGCCATTGATGTCACTTAGGGCGCCGGCTGCAGTTTATTATTTTTTGTTGCTGCCGGTCGCTAATCACATTACTGAATATAATTGGTATCTCATTTTTAAACTCAGTCATACCAGTCAAACGCCCGCCAGGGATGATATTTTTGAATCAAAGCGCGGCTTTGGATCTTAAGCCAGCATTATCTTCAACACGAAAAACAAGCGTTTGTGATTAATCAGCACTAAATTCTCTTTTGATACCTAGTTTTTTAATCCTTGAATGAAGGGTGCTTGGAGGCATGCCCAGGATTTCAGCGGCCCCTCCCGGTCCTCCTATCCGGCCCTGGCAATTCTTAAGAACATGAACAATATAATCTGCTTCCATTTCTTCCATTGTTTTCAGGGGTATGTTTCCTTCCTGACGATCGATCTGGTTATTTTTTTCAGTTTGATGCTGAGGCAGTGCGATGTTTTCAATCAAGCCCTCCGTTTTGATCAGTACCTGTCTTTCAATAAGATGTTCAAGTTCCCTGATATTTCCCGGCCAGTGATAGTTTTTCAGTTGTGTAAGCGCAGCCGCGCTGATTCCTGTTACAGGCCGACCGGTCTTAAGCGAAAATTTTTCTACAAAGTTTTTAGCAAGAATTCCAATATCCTCTTTTCTTTCACGAAGCGGGGGGATGAAAATTGGAAACACATTAAGACGATAATAAAGATCCAGGCGAAAACGCCCTTCGGAGACCTCTTTTTCAAGATTGCGGTTGGTCGCAGCAATAACGCGTACGTCTACTTTAATTGATTTGTTGCTGCCGACGCGTTCAAACTCCATTTCCTGCAGCACGCGTAGTAATTTCACCTGCGCATCAAGCGGAAGTTCACCAATTTCGTCCAGGAATATGGTTCCGCCGCTGGCTTGTTCAAACTTCCCTACACGGCGGTCGATCGCCCCGGTAAATGCTCCTTTTTCGTGCCCGAAAAGTTCAGACTCGATCAGGTTGGCAGGCAGGGCCGCACAGTTTACAATTACCAAAGGGCTTTTCCCGCGGGGTGACATTTTGTGAATACACTGGGCTACGCGTTCTTTCCCGGTTCCGCTTTCGCCTGTTATCAAAACAGAAGTGGGGGATGTCGCTACTAAGTTGATCTGATCAAGCACAGATAGCAGCGCGGTACTTTTCCCTATGATACCATCGAACTTTGGTATTTCCGCTGATACCTTAGCAGCCTGAGAGCGTCTTGCTGACTGATCCCGGGGTTCAGCGATAACCGGGTGCTGGTTATCAGTAAGGAGCTGCATCATGGATTCCAAAGAAGGCGATGATCGGCGCAGCAGATTCAAATGGTTTTCTGTGTACGAATCTTCGTTTTTGCTGTAAAAGACGAGAGCGAAGTGATCTCCATTCTTTAATCTCAAGTTCAAAGACATTCTCGAGACAAGCCGAAATTGTGTATTTAACCGCTTTTCACAGATATCATCCAGCAGGCATTTTCGGTATTCGATACCATTGCTGATAGTTCCGCCGTCCAGTTCAAGAAAGCTTATTTTGTTACTGGTCCAGTCGTTCCCCGATATGCCGCAGATCGCTGCCAATTCATTTTTTATGTAGGTCTGGTATTCTTCGTAGCCGGTTCTCGCAAATCCAAAGTGATCGTCGTCCCTTCTGGGGGGAAGAACAACCCTTAAAAGATCGAATGGAATAAAGCTTTGCACTATTGAGGGAAGCCGGCCGATTTTTTGATTTACCGGCCCGGTTAAATGCGCAAGTCCCTCTAATTGCATACGAAAGATTTGCTCACGCTGCTGCTGAATCTGGAGATTATACTGATGTTTTTGAAGCGCGATATCAAGCATGATCATCAGGTCTTTTTCACGGAAGGGCTTAACCAAAAAGCCGTAGGGCTGGGTTGCTTTGGCGG
This sequence comes from Mucilaginibacter psychrotolerans, assembly GCF_004519315.1. Taxonomy (GTDB): domain Bacteria; phylum Bacteroidota; class Bacteroidia; order Sphingobacteriales; family Sphingobacteriaceae; genus Mucilaginibacter; species Mucilaginibacter psychrotolerans. The sequence continues at coordinate 187,073 of NZ_SOZE01000009.1, read as the reverse complement.
TTTCAAGTACAGACTGGTTCGTGTTAGCTGATATATATATAAAACCAATGTTTTTGGCGGCAAGCTGCGGAGCAAGATCCGTGCCTTTAGAGTCATTCAGCAAAAAAATATCAAGTAATACCCATGTAGGCTTATGCTTTTCGATAAGTTGCTCAGCTTCCTTTACAGAGGCTGCAATTCCGCAAACAGAATATCCGGCTTTGGTGAGTTTGATCTTAAGGTCATTTGCGACTATAAATTCATCTTCTACTATGAGTATATTCTCTTTCATTTAGGCTGTGTTCGCATTTTGGTTTTGGATAAAGGTTTGTCCGGGCTGCGCGATTTCCAGTGATACGGTTACACCTTTTGAATTCTCAATATTTACAATTCCCGATAACTGTCTTCCCAGACCTTTTATCAGGCTTAATCCGAACGACTGTTCCGGTGTATGTGCCGGACCTTTGAGCCCCACTCCATCGTCGCTTACCCTGAGCACTACGGCATTATTTTCAACCTTTAATGAGATCGAGATACAACCGCAATCTGAGCCAGGGAATGCAAACTTATAAGCGTTGCAAACTGCTTCATTTAAAATCAGCCCCAGCGGCACAGCTTCTGATATATTCATCAAGCAGGCATCGAAATCACTTCTAACCACGATCCCGTCCTTTTCACTAAATTCGTCCATCAGATACACGACTAATCTGCCCAGGTAATCCTTTAGATTTACCGTTGACAGCAGATCTTCTTCATACATAGAATGGAATGCCAGTGACATTACATAAAGCCTGTTGCAGCCATCATTAATAGCTTTGACAGCTTCCGGCTGAGCTACGTACGATGCCTGACCTTTCAACAGGCTTATCGCGATCTGCATATTATTTTTGACGCGGTGATTCAGCTCGTTAATCAGTGCTTCGTTGGCTAAATTTGCTTTCTCAAGCGATTTTTCGTTAACGAATAATAACTTCTTCCACTTCGATTTACGCCAGAATAAAAATAATATTATTCCTGTAATTCCAAAGATTAAACAAACGTTTCCGCCCGAACAATAAACTGTTTCATTTATTAATTCTTTAACAGGCCAATCAACGGCAGTTGTAACGCAAAACGTAGTCCACAGGTAATTGAATTCCATTTTGTTACATTATGTCAAACTCGATAAAGACGATGCAGTAACTAATTCAATTACATAAACATCCGAGACTTACGTGCAAGTCTGATGCCACTTAGGTAATCGTTTATTTTACAGGTGATTAAGCTGATTGTTTATGATTTCATGAGACGATATTTCGTTTTGATGCGATTATTAGCAGCGAAAAGAAGCCAAAGCTCCATTTCGCTTTATTTACGGGTCACTTGTGATCAGGAAAAGAGGTATTTTCGAAGTTCTGCAGCCGCGTGGATAAATAAGGACTTAACCTGGGGTAAATGAGCCAGCGGATTAAGAAGTCCGAAATCATGGATCATACCATTATATCGGATTGTCGTAACGGGGACACCCGCTTCGTCCAGTTTGCGGCCATAAGCTTCACCCTGGTCGCGGAGGATGTCTGCTTCTGCTACCTGAATAAGTGCCGGAGGCAAATCTTTTAATTGCTTAATAGTAGCGTTCAGCGGAGAAAGATAAATTTCTTTACGCCGTTCAGTGTCGGTAGTGTAATTGTCGAACATCCATTTCATTAGCGGTGTGGTGAGGAAACGGTCCTGGCCGTATTGCTTATAAGATTCCCATTCAAAGGTGGCATCTGTTACCGGCCACATTAGTATTTGAAGTTTTATTTCCGGTCCGCCGAGCTCTTTGGCCTTAATTGCGGTGACAGCGGACATATTTCCGCCTACGCTATTACCTACAATAGCCAGGCGTTTACCATCCACGCCAATGGTTGTGCCGTTTTCTGAGACCCATTTAACGGCCGCATAAATTTCGTTGACTGGCTGAGGATATTGTGCTTCGGGCGATGGTGTATAATTTACAAATACACCGGCGGTACCTGATAATAAAACAAGGTCTCTTACCATGCGCTTATGGGTGGGGTAATCACCAAGCACCCATCCACCTCCATGTATAAAAATGAATACCGGTAAAATTTCAGAAGTTCCCGAAGGTTTGACAATATTCAGTTTTAATGAATAATCACCTGTGTCAATAATAAGATCGGATTCGTCAATACCTGAGTAATCAATTTCGACTGATTTCTGTGCATCAACCAGCACCTGGCGCGCATCGTTGTATTTCAGCGTCTCCAGGCCAGGTCCGCCGGGTGAATTGAGGGCAGTTAAGAAGTTTTTTGTAAGAGCAGATAAGGCCGGGTCCCCGGCTACCGGGAATGGCTGATTATTACGTGTTGTTTCCATTTTCAAAATGTTTGAGAATATTAGTGTTTGGAGAATTATTGATCGGACAGGTATTTATGTATAAAGCTAATAGCCATGGAGCCTTCGCCGACGGCGGATGCAACGCGGGCCATAGCTCCGGCCCGCACGTCGCCGGCTGCAAAAATTCCGCTGCAGCTAGTCTCCAGCAGGTAGGGTTCTCTTGGAAGTTTCCAGATCTTAGCCATCTCACTGTTGCGTAATAATTCTTTGCTGGTGAGTATGTAGCCTTTTTCATTGCGGAGAACTTCAGGTTTGATCCAGTCAGTGTAAGGTTTGGCCCCGATGAAAATATATAAAGCGACAGCATCACTGGTCGTACGGTTGCCGTTTTTAGAATTTACAAAAGTCAGACTTTCGAGATGACCGCTGCCATAAACTGCTATAATTTCCGAATCTGTAATCAGATGGATATTTGTAATGGCGCTGATCTGATTTATCAGGTATGCGGACATTGTGTAGGACAAACTGTCCCTCCTGATCACTATATATACGTTCTTTGCGAAGTTTGAAAGATAGACGGCAGACTGACCGGCAGAATTACCTCCGCCCAGGATAAATATATCGCGTCCTCTGCAGGCACTGATCTCAGTGGTTGAAGCACCGTAATAAACGCCTGCACCTGTGAATCGTTCAATATCAGGGATATCAAGTCTCCTGTAATCTACACCGGTAGTTATAATAAGAGTCCGTGTTACTATTTCACGTCCGTCTTCAAGCAAGACAGTTTTATAGCCATCCTTTTGATGAATATTGATAACCGTGCAGGGTGAGAGGAATTCAGCGCCCAGGCGTTTGGCCTGGCTTATTGCCCGTCTTGTAAGATCTGCGCCACTGAGTCCAGCCGGAAAGCCGAGATAGTTTTCAATTCGGGAACTTGTTCCAGCCTGTCCGCCAGGTGCTTTGCGTTCAATTAAAAGCGTCTTAAGCCCCTCAGAAGCCCCGTAAACAGCAGCTGCCAGGCCTGCCGGTCCTGCACCGACAATTATCACGTCATATATCTGGTGAACCAGTTCCGGTTCACGCCCGATCCTGCCTGCGATAGATTTGATTGATGGTAATACCTCAAAAGAGCCATCCTCGTAAATGATTGCAGGAAGCTCGCTGTCTGCAATTCCATTAGCATTTAATATTGATCTGTTTCCTTCGCTTTCGTCAATTTCAAGCCATTGATAGGGAATAAGATTGCTGGCAAGAAAATCTTTGACCATATGAGTATGCGGCGAATATTGATAGCCGATTACTTTTATACCTTTGAAGCCGGGAATATAGTCGCGCTGCCAGTCTTCAAGAAGATCTTCTATTACAGGAAAAAGGCGTTCTTCAGGCGGATCCCAGGGTTTCAGCAGGTAATAATCAAGGCGAATATCATTTATAGCCTGGATGGCCGCCTCAGTATCCGAATACGCTGTTAAAAGGACTTTTCTGGCATCAGGAAATACCTTCATGGCCTTTCTCATGAAGCTGACCCCATTCATTTCGGGCATTCGCTGATCGCTCAGGAACATAGCTACCGGAATACCCGCGTTTTTAAAGTCAGGCAAGCTTTTCAAAACTTCTTCCGCTGAGACCGAACTGATTATACGGTAGGACTTACCGAACCTGCCTTTAAGGTCTCTGCCAATTGCCCGTGCTACCTGAGGGTCGTCGTCAATTGAAATTATAATTGGTTTTGCCATATTTAATTCTTTTTCAGTTGTAGATTGGGAAGCAAATAATAAAAGATGTCTCTCCAGGATGTGAGGTCATTTTAACGGTTCCTGAATGCTGTGCAATTATTGTTTTAACTACTTCCAGGCCGATTCCTGTTCCCTTTCCTATTTCCTTAGTTGTGAAAAAGGGATCAAAAATCAATGACTGGATTTCCTCAGGAATGCCCGGGCCATTGTCTTTTACGATTATTTTTATATATTTCTGATCTTTTACAGTGCGGATCGTAAGTGTTCCTGAACCGTTTTTCGCCATAGCATCTAATGCATTGTCAATTAAATTCGTCCACACCTGATTAAGTTCACCTACAAGTGCGTGGACCTCTGGCAGGGAAGTGTCATAGTCTTCTACCAGATTTATATTCAAATGTTTACGTTTATGTTCAAGCATGATCAATGCGTTTTTTATACCGGAATGGATATTGGTCAGCTGTTTTGCGGCGCCACGGTCCATGTGGGTGTAAGTTTTTACAGAATGGACCAGCTGCTCAATCCTTTTTGACGAGGAAAGTATATTCCTGGCGGTGCGCTGCGCCTGCAAATGTGCGGCAATCCATGTGAGGACAACGGCGAGGTCATTTTTTTGGTAAGCATCGGCGATTTCAATTAACGGCTCATGTGTCAGTCCCAGTTCAACATAGGATTCCGCTATTTCGTCACCATTTTCTATTCCGTTGCTGATGAGCCATTGGTTAAAATGCTCCTCGAGTGCTACTCGTTCCCGGAAGGATACGATGATATCTGCATCCGGTTCAGGCTGTACCGAACCTAAAATCTTATAGAATGCAGTTGATTGTTTAGTCCGGGCGCAGAAGGGCAGATTTTGAAATGAGGAGCTAAGGTTCTTAAGGTACCCGATTAAATTTGATGCATCGCTGATATTGGCCGATGCAGGATTATTAATCTCGTGCGTAATACCTGCAGATAACTTTCCCAGCGCCATCATTTTTTCATTCTGAAGCTGAACAGAGGTCATATAGCGGATGCGGTTACACATGACGTGAACAAGGGCCTGGGTAAGTTCATAATATTCACTTATCATCCCCTTTATTAATTGGATTGGAAGAGTCAGTACGGCAGTTGGTTCCATCGCACTGATATGGACAGAAGTTGTGTAACCTCTTGAAAAAGGAAGATAACCGGTAATTTCGCCGGACTTTAATGTACCCAACTCCCGTTCAGCGCCTTGCTGGAAATTGTAAACCTGGCAACTGCCTGTCATAATGAAGTGCGTCCCGGTCAGCGGACTTTCCGGAGAGGACAGTATTTCGCCGTGTTTCAGCTCCCGATGCAAGCTATTTGATACGAGCCATGAAAGCTGCTCATACGGTACACCTGAAAGGGCAGGAAATTCTGATAGTTCTCTGATATGCTGTGAATTGGTCATCACCTCGTTATACAATTTATTTTTTCCCCTATTTAAACCGCAATATGTGATTGACGGTGGCTTTTATTGCCATTCTTTAATTTTTACGGTCCGCCTGACAGGCTGACTTCGCAGTGAAAGTTCGGCCGTATAATCAGGAGCTTCCTGGAGACACGGTGACGGACAGTATGGATGCTTTCCGTAATCAGTTCAAAATGGTTCCCGCATTTCGGCCTGATGACAGGTAACGCATTTTTTGTAAATCTGCGCAGGCAGCGGAACTGCAGCTGCCACAGTGTTTGTTGACAAAACTCTTTTCCTGATCGACTATTTGCTTCATCCGTATCGCCGGAATACCTTGTGAGGCCTGTAACAAAAGTATCAGGTTAATAAATTCGAAAAAAGTAAGGAAAAGTGTTTTTGCTGTACGAATCAGCTATTTATTAACCATGTGCAGATCTGTCTGCAGCTGGCTTCTGCTAAACATCCGTACACTTCACCGGTCGCCTGGAGCTGAGCAGGGTTTAAGAGACGTATCGACCTTATATTTCGTAGCCCGGAGCAGGTTTACTGCCCAGCGTTCTCAGGCGTTCCACCTGTATGCATATGTGCATTCCATTTGCACTAAATACTGACAATTTACCCTGTATTTGTGCAGTGAGTCCTTTGATTAGATTCATTCCGAGACTGGAACAGCTGTCAATATCAAAATCAGGAGGGAGACCACAGCCATTGTCCGCAATCGAAATTTCTACAAAGTTGTCTGTGGTTGCCCTTACAGCAATCGAGATTACGCATTCTGATTGGTTTTGAAAGGCGTATTTGATCGAATTGGTAACAGCCTCATTCAGGATTAATCCAAGAGGTACCACCTGGGAAACATCAAATAGCAGAGGTTCAACATCAAGTTCAAAACGGATTTTTTTCTCTATACCGAAACTGTCTTTAAGAAAACCGATTAATTCTGATATGTAATCTTTGATATTTATACCGGTCAGGTTTTCGTCCTGATATAATTTTTGATGGACGAGAGAGATGCTATGCATTCTATGCCTGCTTTCACGCAAAACTACCAGTGCATTTTCATCCAGCAAATAAGATGATTGTGAATCAAGCAGGCTTATAATAATCTGTAAATTATTCTTTACCCGGTGATGCACTTCTTTGATGAGCCAGTCCCTTTCGTTCAGTAAATGTTTCAGCGACAGATTCTGTCCATTGATCGCATTTTGTTTAATCTGAAGTTCCCTGTTTGTTTTCTGTTTTAGCCGGTAGCGGCTGAACAGTAGAAGCGTAAGTATGAGAAAAAGGGCCATGCCGGCCATTGAAAAATTTCGCGCAGCCTTTTCGCTGATAAGTATTTTTTCTCTGAGCGATGCACGCTGTTTAAGCGAAGAAATATCCAGATCCTTTTTCTCGGATTCATATGCTATTTGAAGCTGATTGATTTCGCGGTCATGATTACGTGTATTTAAAGAATCGTTAAGATGCATAAACAGGTTAAGGTGTTTCAATGCCTCCCAAGGCCGGCTTCTGGCAGAGTCTAACTGGTATTGCAATTTCTCTGCTGCGGCCATATCCCGAATATTGCTGCTTCTGTTAGTTATCGTCTTTGTGGCATTAATTTGCGACTGGCAGTTTGTGAAGTCTCTTAATTTTAAATAAAGTTTTGCAGCAGCATGATGGTAGTTTATAAGTAAAAAATCATACAGGTAAAATTGCCTTATCATGTCCTTAATAGAAGCGTTGCATTTTGAAGCGTTAGCTAAGTCATGCCGCTGGATGTAAGCTTCCATCAGCGTTGTGTTTAGATTTATAATATGTGCGGTATCCTTCCGGTTTGCGCTTAAAAGGGCTTCTTTAATTACCCTTACAGCTTTTTCAGATTTATTCACGCGCAGATAACTCCAGCCCAAATTCGCACTCACCATCAGAACCGCGTCTTTATCGTGGTTTTTCCTTGCATAAATGATCGATTTTTCGAACGCTTTATTTGTCTGCTTATACTGATTAAGTGAATTGTAAATATTCCCCATCCGATTGTACATCGTAGTAACGGTGGAGCTGCTGTCCCGATACCTGACGGCGTCTTTTTCAGCCAGCTGTAAATACCTGAGGCCTTCTCTGGACGCGCCATTTCTATTTAGTACAGCTCCAAGCAGGCAATAAATATCTTGCAGTTTGTCATATTTCAGACTTTTGTAAATCTTGAGCGCCTTTTGAAGCGAAGAGATTGATTTTTCATTATCTTCTTTAACATTATAGAGGTCGCCGAGATATTTCAGCGCATCCGCCAGTTTCAGGGAATTTGGTAATTTAAGTGCAAGCAAATTTGCTGCCTGTTCATAAAGTCGTATTTTATTAGCCAGGTCGCCAGCCTCATTAATTCCATAATAATTGGCCAGTTCTATGTCAGCGTCGGCTTCAAATTCACGGAGGGACGAATCGGCTCTAAATACATTGATCGACTTCATCAGATAATCGCTGCCGCTGCGGATATCTTTGCGCGCTTTAGATATTTTAGAGAGCGTAAAAAAAGATTGCCCGATACCTTTTTGATAAGAAAGATTTGTACTTAAGGCTAAAGCGTGGCGTCCATACTTCTCAGCCAGATTAAAATTAGCTTTAATTTCGCCAGGCCGATCAATCAATAGCTGAGCTGATCCGAGCAATTCATAAATTTTAAGGCTGTCACTTTTTGATACTGTTGAATCCTGGGAAAATACTGCCGACGAGTTTATGCAAAGTGCCCAGATGAGGAATATACGGGAATATATTATTAGCCTAGTCCTCATCAATGGGGATATATGTTTAAGCATCTGAAGTTTGTTTTTAACCGGATCATAATGTGTTAGTGATTGTCGCGTCTGGTCAATTTTTATTGTTCATTTGCAAATATAAATCATAGTGTACCGTGGTTACGCATATGCATGAGGCGCAGCGGACCGCAAGGTAAATATCCCGGACGGAGACAGCAATGTACAGATGGTATATTTTGTGGTATAATTAAGAGCGAACCGGACGGGCCATTCCCATATTTAGCGATATATCACTAAATATATTATCCCCGGCGTTAACGGCGTTTTGATAGTCCGCTGTTGTCCCCGATGTTATCGGTCAAATTATTTCTTTTGTCCTGTTGCCGCGCATTATTGTGGAAGTCTTTAATAGCCTGATGGTATTAAAAAACGAAATACGGAGATTCCGCATAGTCTTGATATTTCAAAGTCTGAAAGTTGAATGAATTGATTTTAGCGATATATCGCAAAATCGCCAATGTGCTAAAATATATTTAAATTACTGGTAATCAAATAATTGAGTGGTTGGCATGGAATTGGTAAAATGCCTGGCAGAATTTATCTGCACCATTAACACAATTGTCATGACCAACTTAGTTTTTTCTCCCAGCATTGTAAATAGATCAGTCGTTTCGTGCGAACACCATTTTTTTAACATTCAGAGATTAGGTGATGAAGCCGCTTTTCAGAAAAATGCGCTAAGGACAGATGCACGTTACAGGATTTTATTCGTAAGCAGAGGGGAATTTGAATATATGGTTGACAAAAGAAAGATTGCTATCGATTCCTTAAAGGTTGGCGTTATAAAACCCAAGCACAGTTTCACTCTTCCTCAGCAAGATGTTACGAGTGGTTATGTTTTATCTTTTTCTCATGATTTTTTACAGTTGTCGACCGGTTCTTCTGCACTTCTTCAGTCCCTGTTCCTGAATCTGGGGGAGCAGGACCAGGTACAGGTACCCAAAGGTGAACATCGATTTTTGAAGGATCTTATGGATCGCCTGATTTTCGAATTTAACAGCGACAGTGGTATGAAGGAGGAAGTTGTCAGGGGGCTGTTTCAGGTATTTGCTTCATTTCTAAACCGTGCGACTTCTCAGATGAATCCCGTTAGTCAGGGAAAATGCCTTCGCCAGACAAAGCGTTTTTTCTCCTTGCTGGATCAGAATTTTGCTACTTTAAAAATGCCGGCTGATTACGCGAAGCTCATGGCTGTAACACCCGCTTATTTAAATAATATTGTTAAGGACACGCTTGGAAATACGACAAGCTATTTTATTCAGCAGCGTATTCTGGTCGAGGCTAAGCGACTGATGACCTATGACGAATTAAATATGAAAGAGGTTGCCTATAAACTTGGGTTTTTCGATGTGTCACATTTCAGCAAGTTTTTTAAACGCATTACAGGTGAGCGCTTTACTGACTTTAAACGGACAATTGCCGCATAATTTTAAGTTTTCGGGGCAGAACGGTCAAGCGTAAAGTATTGATAAAGTCTTGCATTTAAGTAATCAGCATTTATAAAGTTAAGTTTAAGCGCCTTTTATATGGCTATTCCAGTTCATCAGTCAAAACCTGAGCATTTAGCAACCGATGATTTTAAAATCAATGGAGAAAAATTGAATTCACCAGGCACTAAATTGAAAATTAGTGTTTTAGAAATAATTGAGCAAATCAGAGAAGACTCAGGAGCGGGGTATACCCAGATTATATACGATCCTGTCGGCGACTATAAATTCCGGAGTTCGTGTTTTTGCTGCAGCAAGAAAATTTTCGGTAATGCACTGCATTTATATCTGCAAAAATTTGCTGAGGAAGAAATAAAGGGGAACGCTTCTGCGGAATTTTCGACAGAGGGGCTGGAAAATCATTCCGGCAGTTTGCCTGCATTTGATGATTCCCTTACCCGCTTCCAATTTTTGCCGGTCTATTCAGCAACTAATCGTTATGGCGTACTGATTTTAGGATGTTACGAAAATCATGTAACAAGGCCCGTCCCAAAAATAACGATGACTAACCTTGTTGATTTACTCCGTTGTGAAAAGGAGCGACTTGTTGAAAGCAAAGAAAGGGTCTATAAACTAAATAAGGCTCTGATCAAGGTACAGGGACCTAAACTATTAGGAGATGTGCTGAAACATCAGATTAATCCGCTGTTTAACCTGAAGGATTCTGCCATAATCTATACAAGGGATGGCAAAGCTGCCAATGAGTATCATTTTTACTTTGCAAACGGCGGGCTCCTGAACGGAGACCAGACAGTAAAAACCGCTCACTCTCCAAATACCATTGGGGCTGACAGCTACAGGTATTTTTATGAAAAACTTCTGAGATCAAACGATTTAGAACCTTTTTTTAAATTAAACATTGACAGGTATGCTGATAAGGAAGACCTTCACCCATTTTTCAGCATTTTCCACAGGAACGGTTACCGGGAAGCGGTAATCGTAAATTTGCGGCGCGGCGCGGAAATGGTTGGTTTCTGGGTGATGATATTTAATAAAGGGCATAGTATAACCGATATGCCTGATGGGATACTGGATGCGGTTTCGATCCAGCTCGCTGCTACGGTTCACTGTGTAAATACATTTTTCCAGCTGGAAAGTACAAGGAGGGAAAATGAGGTGCTCCAGGCTCTTAACGTTGACCTTGCAGCCACCCGCGATAAAGGAAATTTACTTAATCTGATAAGGACCAGATTGCTAACGCTATTTCAATTTTCACATCATTTTATATGCAAAATCCATGATGATCAAATGACTGTAGGTCTGATGCTGTTGGATTCTCAGTCAAGATCCCAATATCATCCTTCTTATGAAACTGTTACACAAATGCATGTCAACATTGCAGACGGTGTGTTCAACAAGGCCCTGATGTCAAGTAAACCTGTAGTATTTGATCTTGAAAAATTAAACGAGCAGGGCCAGCTTCCGCTTTATCTGCAAATTAATTATGACTCGGGAATTAAGAAAATAGCGATGCTTGCATTACGGGTTGATTCCAGAATGATGGGCATATGGTGTGTCGCATTTACAGCAGAACAGCCTGTTCTGCCTCGCTTCCTGGAATTGCTCAGGACTGCCGGAGCTCCGATATCCATCGCCGTAGCCAATATCAGAATGAACGAATCACTCAAGCTCAGGGAAGCCGAGCGGGATAAACTGATGGATTTAAGTTCCGATCTGACAACGGTGAAAAGCAAGGAAGAATTCGTTGAAATTATTGAACCCTATCTCAGAAAGCTTTTTGCATTTAGTAACCTATCGATATTTGTTGACCAGGAGGACTATGAAAGCCGACCCTTTATCTATTTTTCTGACAGGCATACCGGCACGAATGTTAAAAATTTCAGTCTGGGGAACGATGTGCAGTTTAAGGGGGCACGGGTTTATTCCCAGCTTTTGGTGACAACAGATGTGCGGGTTATGGACATGGATAAATTTGCTGAAACAGCGGGTACATCAGCATTTTTCAGATCAGAATGTGAAGATGGAATCAGAACGGCCGTTTTAGTTGCATTGAGAAATGACAACAGGCAGATTGGAGTTCTCAGTTTATATCTTTCTGAAGGATGTGCTTTCAGCGAACCTCAGCTCCACTTGTTTAAAGAAGTGTCTTATCAAATTGCCAAGGCAGTTTCTAATATCCTTTACAATGAGGAAATAGCCCATCGAAAACGCGAAAATGAACTTTTACTTGCATTGAGCGAAGACATCGCTGCGGTCAGGGAAAAAGGCCAGCTTATTCAGGTAATCAATGAGCGGCTCAAGCCTATTCTTAAATTTACACATATTTCTTTAAGTATAAAGCGGTCAGATAATTGTGTCGTCCCGTTTCTAAACGATCCCGGATCAAAAGCCAGGGAGCACGTCGAGTACCAGCATTTGCAGCGTCAGGACATCAGTCAATGTCTTGATTTTATTAATTTTTTAGATGCCTCTCCTGTTCCTGTGATAATTTCCGAAAATCAAAACAATGATTTTGAAGTGATGCCCAAATTCGTTTCAGTTAACCTGGAAAGCGGGATCGAGGAAATACTTATTGCCAGGCTCTTCGACGGCGTCGCGGTTTTTGGATATTGCGTCCTGTTTTTCGATTCCGCCGGAACAGTTAAGTCGAATCAGTTTAGTTTTATCCAAGGGATTGCTAACCAGTTCTCAACGGCAATTTACAATATCAACGCCAATCTGGAAATTGCTGAAAAGCAAAAAGAAAATGAATTGCTTATTAGCCTGAGCAATGATTCATCCGGTTTAAGAAACTATTTTCAGCTGGTAAAGCTCGTATCCACCAAACTCAGAAGTGTTTTCAGGTTTAAATGCTGCTACATGGCCATGCTTGAGGAAGACGACAAATCCTACGAAGTGCTTTTACCCGAACATGATGTCGGAGAGCCATATTTCTGTTATGAACCTTTTCCCGAAGCGCTGCCGGGGACCATTAAGTACATACTGTCTGAAAACGATCAGCCGCAAATTATTGAGCGGACGGCGGCAAATGAAGTGTTTTGGAAAAGTGTTCTTCCTGAAAGTAACCTAAGAACGGCCGTAGTAACAAAGTTCATGCATGATAGTAAAATGCTTGCGATTTGGATTATGTTTTACCAGGAAGAAGCGGCAATAGATCCGGGGCCTTTGAAAATGCTCAAAGGTATAGGTGATCAGCTTTCGATCGCAATTGCTAACATCCGGATTAATGAAAGACTTGCAAATAATGAAAGGCAAAAAGGGTTATTGCTTTCATTGAGTACGAGGGTATCATCTGCGCGAAACCCCGTTGACCTGCTTAAAGTTTTAGCGCTTGAATTAAAAACAGTTTTGGGGTTTTCTCATGGCTCGATTGTTCTGTTTGATAACAAGGAAAAAACTTTTGCACTGCCCTGGGTATTGCCTTCTGAGTCCAAATCCAGCAATCATCCGAAATATAAAGATATAACGTCACTCACCCCTGTGTACGATGGTGTAGCAGATCTTGCGTTGAAATCTGATCAGCCGCTCATTATCGACATAGCCGCGTTTCCTGAACATGCGGATATGCCTTTATATATGCGTGTAAGTTTTGAATGCGGGATGACACATGTTGTATTCATTAAGCTTATCGTTAACGGCGAAATACTTGGATTTTGGGTTCTTTGGTATGACAGCAGGCCTGGCGGATCAGTTCGATATCTGGAATTGGTTGAACAGATAGCAAATGTGCTTGCAGTGCCAATCTCTAATATTTCTTTTAATGAACAAATTAATAAGCGGGAACAGGAGAAATCCAATCTGCTTGATTTTATAGGTGCCATAGCAGGTGTCAAGGAGAAGTTCGAACTGCGCAGAATATTTCATCACTACTTGAAAAATTTATGTTTTATAGAAGACATATGTCTGCATTGGTTTACTGATGATAAGAAGTATCAGTTTCGATATTTCTGGAATGAAGAATGCGGAAGCACCCCGGAAAGCGATCCGGAAAGCAGTATTCCGTTATTTTATCCCGTCGATGACATTATATACGGAAAGCTGAAAGCAAGCGGAACGGCGAAGCGATTTTCTATTGGCGAAATCCATGAATCTTGTGCTGCTCCGCCGTATTTATCTTTTTTTGAGGCTTGTTCCTTTACAGAATTTATCGGCGTGCCTTTGTTTAAAGGCAAAGAAATGGCGGGCATTTTATTTGTAAAGGAATATGACGCCAATATTGCCGATCAGCCACTGTTTAAAGGCCTTTGTGCTCAGCTTGCCATTGCCGTATCTGACCTGGTTACGACAGACAAGGTGGCGGAGCAGTTATCTGAAATCAATAGGTATAAAGAACGACTCGAAGAGGAAAAAATTTATCTCAAGCAGGAACTCGAAACATCTCATCACTACTCGGAAATCATTGGCGAAAGCCTTGAAATAAAGCAAGTATTTCAGAAAGTTTCCCAGGTGGCTTCTTCTGACAGTACTGTGCTGATTCTTGGGGAAACGGGTACTGGCAAAGAATTAATTGCGCGGGCTATTCACAATCATTCACTCCGCCAGAGTAAACTGATGGTTAAAGTAAACTGTGCCGCGCTTCCTGCGAATCTGATCGAGAGCGAGCTATTCGGCCATGAAAGGGGGAGTTTTACGGGCGCTACTGAAAAGAGAATCGGCAAGTTTGAACTTGCAAACGGCGGCTCACTTTTCCTTGACGAAGTTGGGGAACTTCCATTGGAATTACAGGTGAAATTTTTACGCGCGCTTCAGGAAAGGGAAATTGAGAGAATAGGGGGAAGAACCACGATTAAGGTTGATGTGAGGATTATAGCGGCGACTAATCGAAATCTGGAGAACGAAATCGCTGAAGGACGCTTCAGGAGTGACCTTTATTTCCGGCTGAGTACTTTTCCGATTACCCTGCCGCCTTTAAGGGACCGGAGAAATGATATTCCTGTGTTAGCAACGCATTTTGTTAATCGTTTTGGTAAAAAAACAGGGAAATCAATAGATACGATTAATCAGAGAGCCATGCAGGAACTGGTGGCATACAGCTGGCCTGGAAACGTTCGTGAACTTGAGCATCAGATAGAGAGGAGTGTATTGCTGGCAACAAGTAGTACGATCAAAACTGTCACACTTCCGGCGGGGAAAGCTGTAGCGCTTAATTCTGCTATATGCGAGGACTTTGAGACCACTCCAACTATAGACGAGCACGAACGTGCATTGATTTTAAGAACGTTAAAGCAATGCTTTGGAAAGATCAGCGGACCTAAAGGTGCTGCGGCTCTTCTTGGAGTGCCTTCCAGTACGCTTAATTCCAAAATGAAGAGACTCGGCATCAAAAAAAACTTTTTGCGTTAAGCGTGATGTAATTGAAGCTACTTGTTCGGCTTAACTTAACTTAATTATCCGTATCGAATTCTTTTTTAATCCCTAATTTTTTCATTCTGGAGTATAATGTCCCTGCAGGAAGACCAAGAATTTCAGCAGCACCGCCTGCTCCTGCGACTCTTCCCTGAACAGCCTTCAGAACATGAATGATGTGTTCCGCTTCGTTTTCGTCTAAAGTTTTAAGTTTACTGATTTTAAGAGCGGGCGGATCAATCGGTAATGAATTTAAACGGACTGCGGGCAGGCGGATAGACGTGATTTCTGTCCCGGAATTATCCAGAATACTTCTTTCGATTAAATGTTCCATTTCCCTTATATTTCCCGGCCAGTCATATGACTGCAGTGAATCCAGCGCATCTTTGCTTATATTGTGTTTCTGGCGACCCATTCTTTCAGTAAATTTCTGCATAAAGTATTCTGCAAGGAGAGGAATATCCTGCAATCGCTTTCTTAGCGGCGGAACCTCAATAGGGAAGACATTTAAGCGATAGTATAAATCTAAACGGAAACGACCTTCGGACACTTCTTTTTCCAGATTTCGGTTTGTTGCAGCCAATACTCTGACATTTATTTTAGTGGTCTTGCTGCTACCTACCCGTTCAAATTCCATTTCCTGGAGTACGCGCAGCAGTTTTACCTGTGCAGACAAAGGCAATTCTCCTATCTCATCCAGAAAAATCGTACTGCCATCTGCCTGTTCAAATTTGCCGATGCGTTTTTCAAATGCCCCTGTGAATGCTCCTTTTTCATGGCCGAAGAGCTCGCTTTCAACTAAGTCCAGTGGTAATGCAGCACAGTTTACAATAATCAATGGCTTGTTTTTTCTTGGGGAAAGTTTATGAATACATTGAGCTACGCGTTCTTTACCCGTTCCGCTCTCGCCAGTGATAAGCACTAAGGTACCTGAAGGCGCAACGATTTCTATTTTATCAAGAACTTCCAGCAGTGCGGGGCTTTTACCGATGATACCATCAAATTTTTTAATGCCCGTGTGACCTGACATAATCTGCCCCGAAACAATTCCGGCCGTTTGAGATTGTCTGACCGCCGGTACTACAGGCGGACTAATGAGTGTTTTTTCGAATAGTTGCGCAAAGGAGCTTTTTGTACGTTCCAAAAGCGATAACTGTGTTTTTGAATAACCGTCCGGTCTTTTGCTATAAAACGAAATTTCTACAGGTCCGGATTTTTCAATGGGGACATGGAAATTTAATTTTGAGTTTAAATTATAAGAAGAGCTTAGACGTTTCTCCCAGATATCATCCATCAGAGACCTTTTAAAATTGATCTCATTCAAATAAAAATTTGAATCATGCTGAGCGTCCCGAATTCTAATTCCGGATTCACTTGTGCTGAATGAAATCCGGCTATGGAGTTCCCTGTCGTCGAGAAGTTCATATTCATCAAAGCCGGTTCGAATGAAGTTATGGCTTTTTGATTTACTGTTTCCTTTAGCTCTGAAACATATACGCATAAAATCGAACGGAATAAATGACTGAAAGAATCCGGGCAGCTGAATAATTTTGTTATTTGCCTCAGTTTCCGATATGATTATCACTTCCAGCTGTTTTTTCCAAATCAGCTCACGCTGAGCGAAAAGGTCTAAGTTGCTCTGGTGTTTCTGACGGGCAATATCCAGCATGATTAGCAGATCCTTTTCTCTAAAAGGTTTTACAAGAAAGCCGTAGGGCTGTGTCGCTTTTGCCGATTCCAGAACACTTTGGTTAGTATTAGCAGATATGTAGATGAAACCGATATTTTTTTCTGTTAAGATGGGGGCCAGGTCTGTTCCCATTGAGCCGTCCTGTAAAAAGATGTCAAGCAATACCCACGTTGGAAGAGACTTCTCAATTATCTTCTTTGCTTCCTCAACCGAAGGGGCAATTCCGCAAATCTGATAACCGGCTTTTGCCAGCTTTAACCGCAGGTCATTTGCCACGATAAACTCGTCTTCTACAATGAGAATATTTTCTTTCATAGCTGTCATTTATTTCCCTTCATCAATATTAGCAAATTTTAAAGTCAGCGACAATCCGTTTTCGCCGATCAGCTGACATTCGCCTCCCAGCTGACGGCCAAGACCTATAATCAGATTCGTACCCAGGGTACTCGCCTCAGCCGGGTCAAAAGACTTCGGAAGACCTACCCCGTTGTCCGAAATAGCAAGAATAAATCTTTCGTCGTCCAGTTGCTTTACCGCTATTTTAATTTTACCTTTTCCTGAATGCGGGAATGCAAATTTAATAGCATTGCTCACTGCTTCATAAATGATCAGGCCGAGCGGAACAGTTGTTTCAATTCTGAGATATACTTCCTCTATACCGGCATCAAACTGAATATTTTCATTTAAATTATATTCATCCTTCAGATAGTCGAGGAGGCTTCCGACGTACTGCTGCAAGTTTACTTTGGAGAGAAGTTCTGACTGATACAGGCTATGATAAGCAAGTGATATCGTGTAAAGACGCCTTTCTGTGCTTTTGATCGTTTTTTGCACATTCTGGCCGCCCAGATAGGCAGATTGTGTGCTGAAAAGACTGCTGATAATCTGAAGATTATTTCTGACACGATGATTAATTTCGCCCATCAGCCATTCCTTTTCTGTATTGCGTTCTGCAAGCATATTCTCTTTCTTTTGAAGCTCTGACTGAAGACTGCTTATTAACAGTTCATTAAACCGAAATTTATGCCTGATATATATTCCGGTAATAATCAGTATCAACAGGAATAGAATTGCCGGGACAGCGGTGCTGACTGTCAGGACCGGATACTTTTTGTTAAGTATGATCGTGTTTGGAATGAATATCGAAAAGGTTTGTTGCAACGTCAATTCCGGATTAAAAAAATTAGTAAAATGCAATAGCGAATAAAAAATACCTTTTCTCATTTCTCTCTCTCTTTCCTGAATTCCTTAAAAAATTTTCTCGGGACAGCACCTGCACGACAAGGTGAGTGCCAGTTATTTAATATACTGATTTATAGCATTTTGCGTGTTTTTATTGGGTTTTGAGGAGACGATATTTCGCATTATCTCCATAGACGGAGTCGAATATGCTCCTAAATATTCCCCGATAATGTCTTTATTATTTAGAAAGGCAGCGGAAACGAAGCCGGTAAGGTTGTGAAACATACCATAAAATGCTTGAAACAGCCATTGAAGCAGTCTGCCGGTCACGTTACTTTTGGTAATAATCAAACGCAACAAAAATGAAAAATCTGACAACTGCCTCCGGCATACCATATTTGCATCATGAGGACACCCAGAGCGCCGGCCCGCGCGGTCCCTTATTACTCCAGGATTTTATACTTCATGAAAAGCTGGCTCATTTTAACAGAGAACGCATACCGGAACGCATAGTTCACGCCAAAGGTTCCGCAGCATACGGGACTTTCACGGTAACACAGGATATTACGGCTTATTCGAAAGCAAAGCTTTTCGGAGCGATTGGCAGGCAGACCAAGGTGCTTTTGCGCTTTTCAACGGTTGGCGGAGAAAAAGGCTCCGCGGATACGGAACGTGATCCGAGAGGTTTTGCCGTGAAGTTTTACACCGAAGACGGAAACTGGGACCTGGTAGGAAATAATACGCCTGTATTTTTCATAAAAGACCCTAAAAAGTTCCCGGATTTTATACACACCCAAAAACGTGACCCTTTTACAAATTGCAAAAGCGCGACAATGGTTTGGGATTTTTTCAGCCTGAATCCCGAATCATTGCATCAGGTGTTATTTTTGATGAGCGACAGGGGGACCCCGCATGGCTTTCGCCATATGCATGGTTTTGGCAGTCACACTTATACTTTGATCAATCATAAAGATGAAACCGTTTATGTAAAATTCCATTTTAAAAGCTGCCAAGGCATTAAGAATTTTACTTCTGCAGAAGCAAAGCTGATGAGAGGCGAAGATCCTGATTTTGCGCAGCGAGATCTTTTAAATGCAATCGAGGATGGAAATTTTCCGAAATGGGTACTTAAGATTCAGTTGATGACTGCTGAGCAGGCCGGTTCAAATGCTTTTAATCCATTCGACCTTACCAAGGTATGGAGTCAGAAAGAATACCCTTTGATAGAAGTTGGAGTTTTAGAGTTAAACCAGAATCCGGATAATTATTTCGCTGAGGTAGAGCAGGCTGCATTTTCTCCGTCAAGAATTGTTGATGGTATTGGTTATTCACCGGATAAAATGCTGCAGGGGCGTATACTGGCTTATCCTGATGCCCAGCGCTACCGTCTTGGAGTAAATTTCGAACAGTTGCCTGTCAATCGCTGCCCCTTCATCGTTAACAATTATCAGCGTGACGGGTCAATGAGGGTGGATGACAATGGTCGCCGGTCGCCGAATTACTTTCCGAACAGTTTTGATGACATCAGGCCCGACCCGGCTTACAGAAGACCTGCGGAACCAATTGTCCATCCTGTAGCAGACTGGTTTGACAGAAATGGCGAAGGTGAAAATGACCATTACAGCCAGCCCGGAATATTCTACCGGGATGTATTATCTCCGGAGGATAAGAAACATTTGATCGCAAATATTGCAGAATCTATGCGTCAGATAGAAGGACCCTTAAAGGATGAAATTACAAATCGCCAGTTCTGTCATCTTTTCCGTGCGGATTTCAATTTGGGAATGGGCGTCATGAATGAACTCGGCGTAAGCGCGGATAAAATGGCAGAGCATTTACAGCCAAAAGGCTGAATGAATTTTTAGTCTTTTGAAAGGCGATAAGAAGAGCTGCTGACGCAGAAAATGACATAACGCTGGTTCATGTGTTTGGAGCAGTTTGTCAGCGTTACCTCTTTTGAATATGTCGAATTAAATTTTGTGTTAAATACTTAAGAAATGAAAAAGGGAAAAGTGATAATGATTACCGGGGCCTCGAAGGGATTCGGTTTTGAAATGGTCCGTGCCGCTCTCGCTAATAACGACAGGGTGATAGCAACAGTAAGAAAGGAACCGGAAAAATTATATCAATCTTTCGATTATAATCCCGATTTATTCATAGTTACTATGGATGTGACCCGGGAGGACACTGTTAAAACGGCCGTTCAGAGTGCACTTGGCCGGTTTGGCACAATAGATACATTAATCAATAATGCGGGTTACGGTTTGATAGGCGCTGTGGAAGAAGCATCAGATGCCGAAGTCAGAAAACAATACGATACAAACGTTTTTGGATTAATAAACGTGATTCGTGCAGTGCTGCCGGTTATGCGTCAAAATAAATCTGGCCACATTATAAATATTTCATCATTATTCGGATATGATGCCGTGGCGGGGTGGACAATATATAGTTCAACCAAGTTTGCAGTTGAAGGAATTTCTACCGGACTGGCTAAGGAGTTATCACCATTAGGCATTCGTGTAACGGCACTGGCACCGGGTTTATTCAGCACAGATTTTCTGGGGAAAAGTTCGTTTTCTGAAAGTAAACGTATCATACCGGAGTATGCGGAAACTGTCGGACAGGTCAGACAAAGGATAAGCGGGCATCATGGAAACCAGCCGGGAGATCCCAGGAAACTGGCTGAACTTGCAATCTCCATTACGCATATCGATGAACCTCCGCTGCACTTATTAGCAGGGAAAGATGCTATAGATTGGGTTCAAAATGCCGCCGCGAAAACCGCCGATGAAATCGAAAAATGGCGGGACATATCAAGCAGCATGAACCATGATCTATAGAACATGGTCTATCTTGACATGCATAGTTTACGGTGCTGTATGCTGTTCACTTAAATAATCATGATTAGTCGTTCCTAAGGTCAATCTGAATATAACTAAATAACCTTTTTAATAGAATCAATATGCCGGATTTAAAGGGCAGGCCCTTTGGCGCAGTTGAAAAATTATACCTGGCACTGGATGAGATTGCCGTTAAAACGTTTGCGCTAGTTGCTGAACTTGATAATAGAATTCCTGATGAGGCTGTCGGCCCTGCATTTGAAGCGCTTGCAAGACAGCATGCCCAGCTCAACTACAGAATTGCGGAAGACAGTCATTTTCAATTTTGGTTTTTAAACTCGCATGACAGGTTAATTCCTTACAGGATCATCCCGGCTGGTGATGACCGGGCCTGGACAGCTGTGTTAGCTGAAGAACTGATTAAACCATTTGACCTGTCCAAAGCGCCACTCATCAGAATAATAATCCTGCAAAAGCAATATAAATCCATACTTATGATACTTTCCCATCATAGTTTGGGCGATGGGATATCAGCATATTTCCTAATGCAGGATTTTTTGAAAATCCTTTCGGGCCTCAAGCTTGATTGCCTTACGTTGCCAAAGTCTATGGATGGATTATTGGAGGAAGTAACAGAGCAGGAATCATATTTTATTCCTGCATCTTCGGGAACGCTGCGGGAAAGAAGTTACAATAATTCGGTTCGTATTTTCATAGATAAAGTACAATTATCTGAAGCGTTAACTGCGTCAATTCAGCAGCGCTCAAGAGCAGAAGGCACAACCGTTAATAGTGCTTTAAATGCGGCTGTAGCGATTGCTTTGAATAAGCTTAGCGAAGTGCCTTACGACAGACCGCTTGTTGCGCGCTTGCCGGTGTCGGCCCGGAACGTGCTGGGCTTACAGCGCGAGTTTGTGCTAAATGTTATTACGAAAAATGTCAGTATGCAACCTGTAAATGATGACAATTTTTGGGTGTTTGCACGATGGATTGGTTCAGAATTGAAAAGCGCGGCATCAATAGATGAGGTGAAAGCTTACGTCAGATATTTTAGAAACGCCCTTCTGCAGCCTGTAGCGTTTTCTCATATCGTGAAAGGTGTTGAAGAGAGGATCCAAACTGATTTCATGCTGAGCAATTTAGGCCGGGTTCAGGAGGATGCAAGTGGAATATATCAAATCAAAACTTTGTGGGGACCAATAGTTATTTCCGGAACCGGGGCAGAGCAAACAGTGGGAGCGGTAACGATCGGGGGAAGGCTGTCTATGACGAATACGAGTTTTTCGCATTTGCCCGGATTACTCAAAGAAACGGTTGATATATTGGCCGGAGCTGTAAAACAATAAGGCTATGGTCTGACTTCAGGCCGCTGCTTATTTACCATTAATACCATTAAGATGTTCGATCGTAAAGGAAAATCCAAAGTAAAAGCATTTCTGCTTTATTTAATTAAAATAATCGCAGCAGGATTATTTTGGCTTATAACTTATTTAATGCTGATAGTTATCAGTAATGGTGCCCAGCATGGCACTATCGCAGCATTAGGCGCGGGATTAACAGCAGGAGTTAACCTAGCGATATTTATCGAAAAGAAAATAATTCAGCGCGGGACGCAGCGATACATCATGATATTTTTATTCTCGATATTTATCATCTTTATCGTACATACGGCCATTCCGGTGGCTTCGGATGACAATCCGAAACGAGCGCCTGATTTTAAAGAAGTGCCGACGAGATACTGGCATTTAAAAACGGGAAGTGACATTGCATACTATAAAATAGCAGCAAAGAAAGGTTCATTAAAAAAATCGACGCCGATAATTTTTCTACACGGCGGCCCGGGAGCTTATGTAAGGAAACTGGACCTGGATTTTTTTAAATCATTTGCGAGTGATGGATATGATGTTTATTTATACGACCAGGCAGGTGCCGGAAGAAGCGGATTGCTGTCTAAGTCCGAGTATTCCCACAATCGGAATATGCGCGACTTTGCAGCGATTACTGATGTCATCCATGCCGATCAGTATATCGTTATAGGGCAGTCTTACGGAGGTTCGCTTTTGGCAGATCTGGCGTCAGACAAGAATACCTTTGGTCGCATATATAAAGCCATATATGTGGAGCCGGGAGTAACGGTTCCGTCCTCCAGTCCAATTGTTTTCGCGAAGTCTCCTAATGCACTTGCCGGAGATGTCAGTCTTCCGATCAGAATCATCATTGGTATGATGATTAACCCTAAAGGCGGGTTTACTTCTCAAAATGAGGTGATTAATTATCTTGCAGGCCATCCGGACCTCGTTCAAAAGCTTTTTCTCCAGTCTTTTCCAAGAAAGGACGCTGAGAGAGTCCCCAAAGTCGAACCCAATGTGATTAATTTTTCAGTGGTTGGAATCATACAGCCGCAAATCACACTACTTAACAAAGATCTCAAAACCCCGTTTGAGCGTTATCGGGTAAGATCGATGTTAATGCTTGGCGGAAGCTCTTATATAGAAAGAAATGCTCCGCTTGATCTTTTGCGCGTGAATCCGAATATAGAAAGAGTACAATATTTCAGGAATACCGGGCATATCTTATGGAACGGTCTGGATGATAATGACAAGCAGGTAAAAGCCTCCATTGATGCATTCCTGAATGACATGGCGCCTGCATTACCGGATTTTCCCAGGGTAAAGGATATACAAAAATTCATAAAGGAGGGCATGTAGGAGCTTCTACTGCAAAAAATCAACTGCTGAATTTGCTCATTTACATGCCGTGTCAAAGGTCTGGGGCAGACTGCGGCAAGGTTGAATGAAACCACAGCATTCACGATCAGCAATTTTTGAACTGCTCTGTAGTCGTCTTCGCAATCCTTTCATCATTATTATTTGAGGAATCGATTATTATTATTATTATTATTTGAAAGCTATCAGTTATCTTTTCATAAGTATTATTCCCACGGTTATTGATTCTTCGGCGTTAATAAGAATAATTTTAATTGTTTTTATAAAAATTATTCCGGAGCCGGAAGCATTTATACGATTTTATCGGAGTTCATCCTGGTCCTGAAGACAGGCATGCATGTCAATACCCAAATCGTCAAATCAGTTTAATGTTTACGTTGAATCAAGGCATGGAAAAACTCTTTGCTGTTTCTTCGATGGCCCACTGGCCTTTTATCATATATAAGACAATTATGTACTGAGTAAGCTCATCAAAATCTACAGATTGTTTTCATGTAACACACTTCTGCCTTCCAGCAATCCCAGATTATTAAATCGTCCTATTAGCGAAACTTCCGATATGGCGTATTGCTGAGGGCGCCGGATACTTTCTACAGGCCCGGCCGATTATGACACGCGGGTTATTTCAGGAACATTTATGATGTATAAATCAACAGGTATTATATTCAGAGCATTAGTTTGATGTTTCAGATTTACCGCTAAAATATATCCGTCTTAAATGAAATTCACCGTAGCTGCGACAGGGCCGGCTATAAAATCTACGCCGGTGAGACCTTTAAACTTCCGGCAGAAAAGGCTTAATTAAATTCCCAGGTTTTAGAACAGCATAAAAAGCATCTGCAGCTTTCTCTGCACCAGCGTCAAATAGATTGTGAAGTTAAGTTTTCGATTGGCGCGGGAAACGCTAAATACTTATATCTCGTTGAGTCTCTCGCCAAAATTCGATATTTCGCATTATAGCCACGTGCTTTTTTTCGCAAGTTCTTTATAATCAAGCTTTTAAAATATGGCATGTGCTATGTATCTGCTATTATACATTGGACATGTTTAATGATCCGGGCCGTAATTTCAGAGCGATGAGTACGATACAAGTATTAACCAGCATTAAGAGCAGACAGGAGCGAAAGGTTAAAGGAAAGTTCAAATCCGGTTTTTTTCGGATTGCTTTTTTTAATACTTCACCCGGGTGGAGAAAAAACGGATCCGGGCGGCAATTACGCGATTTTGTAAAAGGAAGGATGCTTGCCGTTTTTCTTTACGTCCAGGAAGTCTTTTTAATCATCTATAAATAATGGTCCTGCAATTCGTAATCAACAAATAATATATAACAATTAAACAACTACTATGAAAACTTCATTAAAAAGTTCAGTTCTTTTCGTGTCACTATTGGGTCTTGTCACTGCAGCAAAAGCCCAGGAAGAGCCTAAGTCCAAATTGAAAAACGGCATTATCTATAGTGCCGGGGTAGAATCGGGGTTAACTCTGGGAAACTTTAACGATAAGTATAAATGGAACCTGGGCGGCTCTTTGCAGGCAGACATCCCCGTCGCTGCAAACTGGTATATAACTGCGAACGCGGGATACAATAATTTTTTTGGAAAGGATAACAACACTGACCTTCACCTTATTCCGGTAAAGGCTGGTATCAAATATTTTCCTGTCGGCCTGTTTTATGTACAGGCGGAAGGTGGTGCCGCCTTTGCTGTAAATAAATCAGATGTTGAATATGAAAGGACGGCTGCATTTATCTATTCGCCACAAGCTGGCCTGAAGTTTCCTTTGGGCGGCAGTAACAGTTTCATAGATGCAGGGGTTCGTTATGAGGCGTCTACCAAGTTCGCAAAGAGCGTAAACAGCAGTAAAGTCAATTTTTTGGGCGTGCGTGTTGCTTATGCATTAGCCACTAAATAGGCAGCATTGATAAATTGAAAGCAGGGCTGAGGGCGGATAACACCGCTCTCAGTTACCGGCTTAATAGCAGGAAAAGAATAACTAAACCTTCATTAAAATGGAAAATTTCGTTTATTATATTACCCACGCCACCTTATTGATTTGCCTTTTTTTACTCATTTACGTGATTGCCTTTTCCGGTAAAGAAGTGAATGATCACTCTGAAATATGGTAACCATCGATATAAAAAGGGCAGCTTTTCCATAAGCTGGTTGCTGAACTATATCGTTTTGGTCAGGCGATTGCAATCACTGATGAGCAGACGGGAGCGAGGATAACTATGAAAAAGCTGCGTTTATAAGATATGCCTTTAAACAATGGTTAATTTGGGGAGCAATTGAAATTTTAAACGAATTGATGTGCCTGAACCATTGCTAACTTCGAGTGTGCCTTTCAGCTGGGCACTAAGACCGAGCATCATTTCCATTCCAAGCGAGTTCGCTGCGCGCACATCAAAATCCCGGGGCAGACCTTTACCGTTATCTGAGATACTTATCTCAACGTCATCCGATTTAATTCGCCTGAGTACAATAGCTATTTCGCCGCCAGTTTTATTAAAAGCATACTTTATCGCATTTGTAATGGCTTCGTTTAAGATAAGGCCTACCGGCACAGCCTGTGAAAGATCAATATTTATTTGTTCGATTCGCTGATTAAATGTAATCCGCCGGGTGCTGGTGTCAAAACTTTCTCCTAAATGTGTTACCAGATCATCAATGTAGGCAGGCATATGAATGCTGGCCAAGTTGTCACTGGCATAAAGTTTCTGATGAATCAGAGCAATCGACTGCACCCGGTTTTCGCTTTGGAGAATAGCCTCCCTTGCATGGTCGTTCTGCATATAAAAGGATTGTGTACTCAGCAGACTCATGACTATTTGCAGGTTGTTTTTTACCCGGTGGTGTACCTCTTTGAGAAGCCAGTCCTTTTCTTTTAGGAAAATCTCTTTTTCCGAAAGTAAGCTCTGCAGTTCCCTGTTTTGATGGTTAATCTCAAGCTGCTGCGCGTGAAGTTTCTGGTTACTTCGCTGTTTTATGCGGTAAGCAGCAAACGCCGTAACTGCCAGAAGCAAGAGCGTAGCCGCACCGCCCAGAATGACATTTCTTAATGTCGCTGCCCGCATTAGTTCGGCCTGCTGCGCCCTTTGTTTACTTTCCAGTAATTTAATATCTTTTTTATTTTGCTCAGTCTGGTAACGAATACTTAATTCGGCAATCTGATTGTTTCGTGTTATACTGTTGATCGAATCATACATTAATTTGTGACGTTCAAAATTCCGGATTGCAAGAAGGTAATTTTTCTGTGCTGAATCTGCTTTAAAGAGGAGTTTATAGGTATCCAGCTCTTGTTGTGCGTCAAAATATTGAGGATTGACAAGTGATTGCTTAAGGTACTTTTTTGCTTCCTTATATTGTCCACGTTCTGCATAAAATCGTCCCATTAAATATAAGGCGCCGCTTCCTGTAACATTTATTTCATGGCCGTGCAGGTATTTGCCATTTTCGATTTTAACAGCATTGTCAATTGCAAGCATCTTTTTGTAATATGCTTCGGCTTTATAGTAGTCGCCAATTAGCCTGTAAAGGTCACCGTAGGAGGAATAAAAAAGCTGCTTTTGGCTTAGATTTTGGGGCGGATGAAACCTGATGTACCGATTCAAGGATGACAGCGCCTCCCGGGGTTTTCCCCCTTCGCTTTCAATATGGGCCATTCGATAAGCTGATACATAAGCAATTCCGCTTTTTTGCGCCAGCTGAAAGTCCAGTAATATTTGATAATATTTCAAACCCTTCTGATAATCTCCAAGTGCAGCATAAGTTTCCCCGAGAGACCTGTAAACCATCATGCGCCTTTCATCATATGCTTCCGGAGTCTGCAGCGCTTTCAGAGCAAAACGGAGCGCCTGATGGTACTGGGCGGTGAATCTATAATATTCTGCAATTAAATAATAGGTCCTTCTGGAAATCTTTTCATGTATACTTTCGAAAACAGATAACATTTCCCGGAACTGTTTTCCTGCCAGCTCGGTTCGGTTATGATTGGCATTAACTACTGCAAGGTCTCTCAATCCATACCCGGCGCTTTTTTTATCTCCGGTCATAAAATAACGGTTTATTGCCATCTCGTGACAATGAATGATAAAGGGATAAGAGTCTTCATTTTCAGGAAACTGGTGTGCTATAAAAGACCAGTTTCGTGCTTCGGCCGCATAGTCTCTTTTCTTATGGAGTGCATTAATGTTATCGAGTAATATCTTTCGGGCCTGGCTAATTTCGCCTTTTGATAAGTAAAATCCGGACAGGAGCATCCGGCATTCGTTTAAACATCGGTCAGAACGTATCTTTGCACTTAGCGAGGTTGCCTCTGCTATCAATGGATATGCCTTTTCCAGTTCCTTAGGGTCAGAAGCCATTTCGGCGGTGTAGTGTTCAGCCATAACGAGAAGCAACCGGATTTTTTCTTCGCCGAATGTTCTGTTCAGGAACCCGCCGACCATTTCCGGTCTGTTACGTAACATATAAGTCTTGCACAACATAAATGCGGCCTCGTTAGTTCCGTTTACATATTTCAGAGAATAACTTAGCTCATACGCTTTTTTTGCCATAGTCATACATGTATCGAGGGCCGGACCTGATATTTTTTGCCGGTGCCAGTAAATGTGTGAGGTTTTAAGCAGCAGTTTGACCTGGTTAGTATCCGGAGACATGTTATTCAGTTTTCTGAGGAGGGGAGCCGGATTAGTTTCTTCCTCCTGTATTACTGTAAGCCGCGGTTCCGTGTTTTGCGCGTGGGACAGCATGCGGTTCATCAGTAAGATTAAAATTACTGTAAAGAAGTTTTTTGTAGTCATGTTCGGGCAGTAATCCGGTACGCTACTGTTTATCTCAGAGGCGGTTAAACGCCAAATGAAGCTTACACTTCAGTGCGATCAGCAGATTGTACCTGAGCCTGAAAATACGATGAGACTTCTGGAAAATAAATGTATGGATCAGGTATTTTGTGGTATATTTAGATGGATACTGGTAGAGCAGAAGTTATATACAAATTTGCAGGAGTTATTTAGTGCCATATTTGTTTGTATGCCCGGGGGCAGCTTTAGACACGTGACAGAAATTGTTTTTCCTTTACCGGAAATTTTACGGAAAGCTGGAGTCCGTTGTCGTTAATTACTTCGAAAGATCCGCCTATCTGCGTGCCAAGTCCTTTCATTATAACCATTCCAAGAGAATTTACTTTTTCAAAGTCAAAATCGTCTGGCAAACCTTTGCCATCGTCTGAAATAGTAAGAATATGATTTACATTATCTGATTTTACCATGGAAATAACAATTGTTCCGCCCATTTCAATGAATGCATATTTTATAGCATTTGTAATTGCCTCATTCAAAATCAATCCAACAGGAACAGCGAGATCTATATCCAGATCGATCTCATCAACAATCGTTTTGATAGAAATGTTGCGTTTAGAAACGTTGAAAATATTCTCAAGATCTGCAACCATATCAGTAATATAAGGGTGCATCTGAATACTCACTCCCCCTGTTTCATGATAAATTTTTTGATGAATGAGAGCAATCGCCTGTAGTCGCTGTTGACTGTCCTCCAAAGCTATAACGGCATCTTCACTTTCCAGATACTCCAGCTGCGTACTCAATAAACTCATGACGATCTGCAGATTGTTCTTAACGCGGTGGTGAACTTCCTTTAAGAGTGTATCTTTTTCAAAAAGTAATATCTCTTTTTCTTCGATCAATGTTTCTTTTTCCTTCAGTAAAACTTGAAGGTCTTCGTTTTGCTGATCGATCTTGTTCTTTTTATTCGTTAGTAAACGACTGGTTTTAATCTTATTTCTAACGCTGATAATTGTAATGCCGGAAATTATTAACAAAATAAGTATGCCGGATGCAATGATATTCCTCTGGAGATTAGCCCTTTGTTCTTGCGCCAAATTAAACCTGTTTCTTGCGGCCAGTAATTTGATCTTATTTTGTGTTTGTCTGTTTTCGAATGAGAGCTCCTGTTTACTTATCTGCTGGCTTTTTTTTACATTAAAAATCGAATCATTCAAGCGCTTATAGATTTGATAATACTGCAACGCAGCGAAATATCTGCCTGCTGCAGAATCAACCTTTGACTGTAAAATAGCTATTTTACTTCTTTGCAATGGTGATACATGCGGCGGTTTAGCTTTCAGATCATCTAAATATCGCTCAGCTTTTTTGAATTGCTTAATTGAAACAAAAAAGGCGCTTATACTTTGATAAGCGAAGTACCTGTATTCAGAATTCAGACGTTTCGGATCCATTCTTTCATAATGTTCAATGACAAGCCGATAATAAGCCTCAGCCCTTTTATAACTATGCATTGCAGCGTAAATTTTGCCGAACAACTGGTATACATCTATTTTCTGGACTGCGTCAGGAGGCGTTTTTTCAACTGTTTCTTTTAAAATTCTAAGTGCCTCAAATGGCTTGTCCTGCTTCAAAAGACTAGGCACAAGATTATCTAAACTATAAGTGTAATCTTTTTTTAGTTTTAGGGAAATTAACAGCTGTTTTCTTGCATAGAATTCACTTTTTGCAATATTTCCTACCTCGCGGTATAAACCTGACAGGCGAAAAAACAGAGCCTCTTGCCGGATGTCTGAAAAATTTTCAGGATGCTTTTGCAAAATCTCTAAATTCTCCAGTGCGTAATGAAGTTCTGCTTCAAAATCACTTCTCAATGAAGCGATAAGCGCAAGCCAGTCCAGGACTATCCCATCGTCGGCTCCGTAATACTTCAATTGTTTAAAACCATTGTGAATGGCTAAAAAACTTACCTCAGCCTCAAGGTACTTCCTCTCATTTACCAAAACTATTGCCTTGCCAATGTTGATCTCTATTATCTTAAATTGATTTCCTGTCTTTTTATAAAGATCCTTAGCCCTTTCATAATAAGCTAGTCCTTCTGACTGATACTTGTTTAATTTGTTATTAACCAGATATCCGCCAAGCAGTTCCCAGGAATTTGCCTCCATATTCTGCGCGCCAGTTCTCTGGTAGAACTTTATCGTTTCTTGCAAAATGCGCCGTCCCGCGTCTATATTTCCAGTCTCTAAATGGTATACGCCGATGCTAACTAGTATTTTATAATGCCATTCATCAGATCTTATTTTATCGCTTGCATTAATTGCTCGCTGAAAAAAAGTTATTGCACTGTCCAGATCACTTTTTTTTTCGCCCGGCAAATAAAGATAATGATTGCCTAATTCATAAAGTAACCTTACCCTGTTCGTATCAGACCCGGCGTCTTTTAATGCGGCAAGTAAAACAGCTTTTGAATCCCCCGGGGATTTTTGGCAAAAAGCAAAGGGCATAGCGCAAAACAACATAAAGGAGACGAATAAACTCCTTAAAAAAGCCACCTGTATTTTCCCGGAATTAGAAATAAATGCGTTGTCAAAAGCCATTTTTTATAGATGAACTAACTCTTTAATAAATGTAAGATATATCATTAGAGCCCTGGTAAACTACACCTAATTGCCGCCTTCCACAGGGGGGATGGTTGGCTACTTCTGTGCTAACCATAATTTAATATTATGTTTTGGTCTTCAGTTGTGATGTAAGAATTCGATTTTACAAAAGAGTGGTTTTGGGGGCCGACCGGAATTTTGAGCCAAATTGTTACCCCTTCATCATTTATAATTTTAAATTCAGCCCGTATTTGCCCGCTAAGCCCTTTCATCATAACAATTCCAAGTGAATTAACGCTGTCAAGATCAAAATCCTTTGGAAAGCCTTTTCCGTTGTCTGATATTTTAAGCAAAAACGACTGTTCATCGCCAGATTTTGTAAGCGATATGCGCACTTCCCCGCCTTTTTCGTCAAAAGCATACTTGATTGCATTTGTGATCGCTTCGTTGAGAATAAGGCCAACGGGCACAGCAAAGTCGACGTCCAAATTTATAATATCGATTTCAGTTTTAAATCTTATCCGTCGCGTAGCTGCACTGAAAATGTTCGTCAAATCCTCCACCATATCCATTATATAAGAATTCATGTCGATGCTCAGACCTCTTTTTTCCTTATAAAGTTTTGAATGAATCAGCGCAATCGCCTGAACGCGCTGCTGGCTTTCTTCAATGGCTTGTAACGCCTCTTTGTTCTCGAGGTATTCAAGCTGTGTACTTAATAAACTCATGACTATCTGAAGATTATTCTTAACTCTGTGATGAACTTCCCTTAATAATATGTCCTTATCAGCAAGTAACACTTCTTTCTCGCGAAGCAGTCCTTCTTTCTCCGAAACAATTAGCTGGAGATCGCTGTTTTGGCGGTCTATCTCATTATTTTTAGCAGTTAGTAACCGATTGCTTTTAATTTTATTTCTTATTGTGTTAAAAGTAATACCTGAAATAACAAGCATAACCAGTATACCCACAGCTGTAATATTGCGTGCCAAATCAGCTTTTTGTGCACGTGCCAGATTAGTTTTGTTCTGAGCGTCAAGAAGACGAATTTGATTTTGTTTCTGTTTTGTTTCGAAAGAAACTTCCAGGTGATTTAGCTGGCTAGCCTTTTCAATGTTAAAAAGTGTGTCTTTAAGATGAGAGTGGTATTGGAAATGCTTAAGAGCAGAAAAATAATTTCCTGAGGCTGAGTCCACTTTTGATTTATTCAGGGCCAAAGTACTTTTCTGCACTTTTGTAAAGTGTTTACTTATACTCTCAAGACCGGACAAGAACGGCGCTGCCTTATGGAACTGCCCGGTCGTTACGTAAAACTCTGCAATTGTCTCATATGTGGCTGTAAAATAATCTATGTTTTCATATTTTGGATCCATAGATCGATAACCTCTTACAGCACGCAGAAAATAACGCTCAGCTATATTTTTTTTTCGCATTGCAGCGTAAACTCTTCCAAAAAACTGATTTACATCTATGCTTTGCCTGGTGTCCGGCGGCATGGAAATAATAGTCCTTTTCAGTATCGTTAAAGCACCTGCTGTTTTTCCCTGATTAAGCAGGGCGTTAATTAAATTATCTAACGGGTATATGTAATCTCCTTTAGCTTGTATAGTAAGGGAAAGCTCCTTTTTTGCATAAATCTCGGCTTTGTCATACTCATCGAGCTGAAGGTAAAGATCCGTTATTCTGTTATAACATAATATTTCGCCATTTATGGTGTAATATTCTTTGTGCTTTTTTAAAGCATCAAGATTCTCAAACTGATAAAAAAGCTGCTGGTAAAAATCGCCCTTTGAAGCAGCTAAGGTTGTCAGGTTATCCAGCGCCCATCCATAAAGATCATTATAATATCCGTTTCTTTTACTCTCGTCCCGTATGTTCAAAAGACTTTTTTCCGCCTCGTCTGTTTTTCGTTCGTCAAGCAAGATATGCGTCCGGCGGGCCATTGCTTGAATGTATTTTTTCTTGTCCCCGGCCTCCTTGTAAAGGATTGCTGCCTTCTGATAGCAATCCTTTCGCTCTTGCTGATGGTCATTTTTCCCATTGTTCGCCAGCTGGTCTCCAAGAGCCAACCAGGTATGTGCTTGCTGGTAGCTGTTTCCCTGTTTCTTATAATAAGCGATAATTTGTTTAAAAAAAGTTTTCCCGGTTTCCAGTCTGCCTGCTTCGATATAGCATGTAGCCAACGAAATAAATACTTTGTTTTTCCATTCCGGCAGTTGTAACTGATCACTAAGTTTTACTGCCTGATTTAAGTATAAAAAAGCGCTGTCAATATCTTCTTTAGCGTTACCCGGAAGATATAAATAATGATCGCCTAAATGCCACAGAATATCTATCCGGCTGCTATCCGGTCTGCTCTGATCCAGCGAATTAACAAGCTGTTCAACACTGTTTTTTGGTGGTGTCTGAGTGTAACCGTTTGTTCCGGTTAAGAGCATTACACAGCTTATAAGGAATATCCTGAAAGTGGGCATGTGTTTTTTTCTATAAAAGTAAAAAATATTTTACAGTGTCAGTGCATGTCTTTAATGGCTGTAAGTGAGGCGTGTACAGTCAAAAACGAAATATTAAAAAATAGCTCATTTCCGAACGAATAACCGCCGGACGTGTGATCGGCAAGTTTTTAATTGACGGCATTAAGTGTAATATACCAGCAGACATTGTCTGCAGCAAAGGAATGAATTCCGGCAGGATTTAATAGTACAATTAACAGCTAATAATACAGCTTCGGCTTCATTATTCTTATATACAAGACTTTGCTTGTGCAAGCAATTACAGGTAGATTTGTGTAGCGATAATAAACGACCCTTTCGACGATTCCTGCCTGTCGGCAACAACAATTGGCCGGGTTTGATATTTTAATGATATCCGCGCATGGTGGCCATCAAGGTAGATATTTCCGCCTGCACTCCAATAAGTGAAGCTTGCGTTCCCAAAACGATCAAACTTTTGCCGGCTATATTCACCAAAGGTTTGAAACCTCGTTTTGCCATTTAAAATTGTTTTTGGCAACAGTAAGCCAATTTGCGTGAACCAGGATGTCCCGGTTCCAATGATGGGAGCAGCATTACCAAAACCGGCCTGGGAGGTGCTGCCATTATAATTCGGAGCCGCGCTGACATTTTCATTCATGATTGAACCGTAACGCAGGTAATTGGGGCCAAAGTCATAGTGATAGAAGACGCTGTATCCGGTAAAAGCCCAGTTTTCTTTTCCCCCAAATGGCAGGTCAGCGAAAGCATCTACAGACCATAAATTTATAGCATGACGGATGAGGGCGGAAGAGGCGCTGTTGGCAGCTTGCGTTACTGTTCCTTCAGCACTGCTGTAATATCCGGCACCGATATTAAAAACCTTTTTTGTTCCCACATAGGTTCCGGTGAAGTATGGTAACAGGTTGTTTTCCTTCTCAAAGAATTGCCAGGTAGCATATCCTGTAGTTGCTATTTTTCCGGTAGCGTTATTATCTACGGCGAAACTGCTATCCCGGCTTCCGTGCGGGAACGCTGCAGGCGAGGACAATACCGTGAACGGCTTGTTTACTGCCCAGCGGTAGCTGACCGGCCCGAGGTTACCTTTGAAGTATACACCGAGCTGCCTTGCAAACTGATCGGAAAGGTCTACCAGCGGCCAGTTGTAAAGCGGCACATCTACGGCCAGGTAGTTTGCAGAACCTGCTGAGGTCAGCCTGCTGATGCCGTTCCAGTAATGGAGACCTGTTCCGACGTATAAGGACGCTTTATTGTTTCTTCCGGTATTGGGGTCCTTATCCGGAATAATCGCGTATTCATTCCACAGGTCATGCAGATAAAGTTCCGGCTTTTTGCCGAGGGTACCGGCAAACGTCTGACCGCCATTTCCGGTATTGCCTCCGCCTGCTGCGCCGCCGGTGGAGAAAGCCTGATTGTCTATACCGATATCTGCCAGTATCAGGTAGCGGGGGGAAAGCTGGCTGTATGTCACAAACCGGAATTGCCTGAGGCTAAAATCCGACCAGCTTGCTTTAGGGACGCCATTGATCGCTGTTCCGGGATTGGCGGCTGTCTGTCTTGCCCAGAATGTTCCCCAGGTCATAAAGCGGATATATTTTTTTCCTGACGAATCAAGCTTGATTGTCATCCCGTCTTTGTAATCCGGCGAACCTCCCTGACCAAAGATCAGCTTGGTGCAGCAGCAGCAGCATAAGAGGCAAAAAAAAAATTTAAAAAGATTCATTTCAGGCATTTTAGGATTTATGGATCATATCAATTTGCTTTCTTTTGACGCGGGCCAGTTTCTTTAATAACCAGGCTGACGATTAATGCTGCTGCAGTAATCAGAAGGAGAAAGCCGCCGGCCTGTCTGAAATGCTGCGCATGGTCAGTGGCTGTCTGCAGGTTTTTGCCGTATCGCGATGCGAAAACCGGACCAAGCAGGGCTGTGATACTGAAAGTCAAAAAGTTTATTGCGCCTGTCGCGCTCCCCTTCACCTTATCCGGATTTGCTTCTTTGATGATGGTATATGGGATCATAGCTGCACCAGATGCAATTCCGAATAAAAACATGCTAATGAGAGGAGAGGCCAGCCCGGGCAGGAAAACCAGCTGTGCGAAACTTGCCAGCATGATAAAAATGCCGCCGGTAAGCACGGGTTTGCGCCTTCCGATACGGTCTGATATCCAGCCAAGCAACGGACAGCCGATCACCCATCCCAGGGGAACCATGGAACATGTAAGGACAGCATCCTCATAACTATTGCTGCGGTCACGCTGGAAGAAGGCAACACCCCAGGTCATTGCGAATATAGTCGTAGGGGCAAAAAGCAGTCCCGACAGAAGGCCGCTCAGGTAAGATTGCAGATTTCTGAATACAATTCTGTAAGGCTCGATGATATTCATGACCCCGGATTGCCTCTCGCTGCTTTTATCCTCGCCCGGCGTCGTAAAATATAGCAGCATAGCGATTATTCCGCAGGTTATACCTAAACCAATCCAAAAGCTGCTAACGGACAGACCTCTGTGGATGAATGGTCCGACAAGAAACTGGCCGGCTGATCCGCCCAGCATTCCTACACATTGCGTGATGCCGATCGCAGTGGCGATGTACTTCGCTGCAAAGCCGTGAGAGGCGAGGTACACGCAGCCTGTAAAGGCAAAGGCGGAACCGGCACCCTGGAGCAACCGGCCGGTATCACCTGCGATTACAACTGGCAAGGCGAACAGGATACAGCCCAGGGCTAAAATACTAGTTCCGATCGCTACAGGGGCTTTGGCGCCGTAGCGATCAAGCGCAATACCTGCAATCAGGCTTGTTGAGGAATATGTATAATAATAGGTACCAAGGATAGCACTTACCCCGAGCGGATTTACGCTGAAAGTTTTGCCGAGTTCCGCAATCATAACTGCAGGGGAAGATCTTATAACATATTCAAGAAAATAGAAAATCAAGCCGAAAAACCAAGCGATTATAAACTTCTTTTCCATGTTTTTTTTGAGGGCAGGTGATGATATAATGTTCATAAAGACATTTTTAGATGAGTGTTACTCAGGAAGAGAATTTAATCAGTTAATTCCGTTAAGTGTTTGTAATTAGATTTTACGGTATCCAGTACTTCAATAAACTTTCCTCCAAGCATAAGTTTGGTCATAGACAAAGCCATGCCCTCCACCATTTTTAGCTCTATCTTTGGTGGCATCGCCAGAGCGTTGGGGTCAGTGAAAATATTTACAAGCACGGGGCCCTGGACGCTAAATGCCTCCTCAAGGGCTGATGTCAGTTTTTCAGGGTCATGAATTGATATATTTTTAATTCCCATTGATTCTGCAACCATAGCGAAATCGGGATTCACCATATCCGTCTGGAAGTCCATCAGTCCCTGTACCTCCATTTCGAGTTTGACCATACCTAGTGAACGGTTGTTAAATACGATCATCTTTATGGGTAATTCGTATTGTTTGATTGTTGCCAGGTCACCTAAAAGCATAGAAATACCGCCGTCTCCGCACATGGCGATCACTTGACGATCGGGACACGCAAAAGCGGCACCAATAGCGTGGGGTATCGCACTGGCCATGGAACCATGGATAAATGATCCCAGCATGTGCCTTTGACCTGTCGACCTGATATATCTGGCTCCCCATACGCAGCACATACCGGTATCTACGGTAAAAATTGCATTGCTGGCAGCCAGTTTGTCAAGTTCCGCAGCGACTGCCTCCGGGTGGATTGCATCAAACTTTCCCTTGTCGCTGACATAAATTGCCAAATGCTCTCTGACCTTTTCATAAATATGAAGCTGTGCTTTCAAAAAGCTGGCATCAGTTTTTTCATTCAGCAAAGGGAGGAGAGCCTTTAGGGCGGATTTAATATCGCCGTGCAAACCCAATTTTAATTTTGCCCTTCTGCCCAGTTTTTCGGGATTGCTGTCTATTTGTACAATGATTTTATCATGGGGGATAAACGGAACGTATGGAAAGTCAGTTCCCAGCAGGATGACTAAATCGCTTTCATGCATGCTGTGATACGCGGATGGAAGTCCAAGGAGCCCGGTCATTCCAACTTCATATGGATTATTATGCTGGATTCCCATTTTACCCCTGAAAGAATACCCAACGGGAGCCTTGAGTTTCCCGGCGAGCTGAATAACTTCGTCATGTGCATCTGCGGCCCCTATTCCGCAAAAAATGCAAATCTTCGGGTATTTGTTGACCAGGGCAGCGAGGCTTTCCAATTCATCGATGGCAGGGATGATAGCTGACTTTGAGAAGTAATTCTCGTTTGACGAGATATTTTCCACTGCGTGCAAAGCCGCCACGTCGCCGGGTAATCCCAGGACGGCAACACCCTTGCGATGAACCGCGTGCTGAATAGCCGCCTGGGCCATCCTTGGCAGCTGGGCTGGAGTTGCTGCTATCTGATTATAGTGGCTGCAGTCGTCAAATAAACGTATGGTATTGGTCTCCTGAAAATAGCCAGTCCCGAATTCATGTGTTGCACAGGTCGACGCAATGGCGAGCACGGGTGATCCGGAACGGTGTGCGTCATAAAGGCCATTGATCAGGTGGACGTGACCGGGGCCGCTGCTTCCGGCACAGCACGCGATACCTTTGAGCTCCGCTTCGGCCGCAGCAGCAAAAGCGCCTGCTTCTTCATGACGTACATGAATCCATTGTATTGCAGGCTCTTTCCTTACAGCGTCGTTTAGTTCGTTAAGACTATCACCTGTAACGGCATAAATACGTTTTATACCAGCTTGTACCAGCATCTCTACTAATTGTTCCGCAACTTTTTTTGACATGATTCTCTGTTTTAAATGGTAGATTATTTTAATGAAAATTTGTTCGGGTGATTTTTAATTGCACCGATAATGCAAAGGTAGATTTGAGTGTATCTGTAAAAATGTACTGATAGGCGTTTTTGTGGTATGTTCAGCAGTGGCATCTCCATTCGGGTTTTTACCGAAGCAGGCAGCTATTGATTTATGGTGACGGGGCAGTCGAGAGTCCGGAACGGTCATGCCCTGCAGAAGCTGCCTGGCCAATTTGCATTCTTTGATATCCTTCAGGCATACCATAAAATGCTGGATACGTCCATTGAACAGAATCTCATGGCTTACTAATTTTGATTAAAAAATTAGCCAGAATGAAATCAACAGAAAATTACTTAACTCGCAGAAGTTTTATCTCTTCTGCCGGGCTTCTTTCGGGGATGTTATTGATATCGCCTAAGTCACTTTTTGCTCAGCAGGGCAGTCCGGTCACAATGATCATTGAGGAGGCCAGAAAGTCTCCTGTCATTACCACGAAACTTAGGGGGAATTTAACACTCATGGAAGGTTCAGGCGGCAACATCATACTGGTGAGCGGTAAAAAAGGAAATTTGATGGTGGATGCCGGCATCGATGTATCAAAGGAAAAGATAAAAGCAAAAATTGCGGAAATCAACGATATGCCGCTCCAGTATCTGATTAATACGCACTGGCATTTTGATCACGCCAGTGGTAATGAATGGATAAATCATGAAGGGGCTCAAATAATAGCCCATGAAAATACCAGGAAATGGTTATCTCAGACAACCCGGGTTGACGATTGGAATTATACTTTCCCGGCAGCGCCTGAAGGTGCTATTCCGACCACAGTTATCGGCAAGGCACATGAAATAAATTTTGAAGGCCAGCTTATAAAGTTAAAGCACTACGCCCCCGCGCACACCGACAGCGATCTTTCGGTTTACTTTCCGGATACCGATACGCTTCACGTAGCCGATACGTGGTGGAACGGGTATTATCCTTTCATTGATTATAATACTGGCGGAAGCATACATGGTATGATCACGGCAGCTGAAGAGAACGTAAAGGCCGTTACAGACCGTACGCTTGTTGTACCTGGACACGGTCCTATCGGTAAGAAGGCTGATTTATTGGAATATCGGGATATGCTGTTAAATATAGAAAAGTCGATAACGAAACTTAAAAAAAGCGGAATGTCGGTAAAAGAAGTAATTGCCTCAAAACCGACGAAAAATTACGACGAGAAGTGGGGTAAGTTTGTCATCGGTCCTGATTTTTTTACTGCGCTCGTTTACAAGGGTGTTGCTTAAATTGACAAGTAAGATGTTTTAATATGTATGGAATCGGCGTCGGCACATAAAGCCGATTAATCACGTCTGCTGCAAAAAATATTCTGAAACAGAGCCGGCGCCGAAACTTTTGCCAATCCATTTGAATAGCCGTACATATGCATTGGTTTTCCGGAAGCTATGGCATACCTTTATTACTTGCACATTGTAAGTAATAAAGGTGGGTCTTGTCAAAATACCCCCTTGCTTTCCCCCGTAGATATTAGTTTTTAGGCAATTTAAAATAATTACATGAACCCATATAAGCTGCTCCGGTCAGAGAGGATAAACGTACAGGTCGCAAAGGTGACATTTGCTAATCCCCCGGTTAATTTAATATCTCCGGAAACGGTTTCGGAGCTGTTCGATTTAATCACAGAATTGAGTAAAGATGAGCTGCTAAAAGCGGTCATTTTCGCAAGTCGGACGGAAG
Source organism: Mucilaginibacter psychrotolerans (assembly GCF_004519315.1). GTDB lineage: Bacteria > Bacteroidota > Bacteroidia > Sphingobacteriales > Sphingobacteriaceae > Mucilaginibacter > Mucilaginibacter psychrotolerans. Next base: position 147,160 of record NZ_SOZE01000009.1, on the reverse strand, counting down.
ATTATTTTTATAATCATTTTGATCTTTCAAAATTTGGTGATTTTCCAAAACCTCAGAATGATGGGGATGTGCCCTTATGGACTGATATCATTTTTCGGTTGTCGCAAGCTCCATTTATCAGTATTGCATTAATCCGCGGACGCACCAGAGGAGGGGGTAACGAATTGGCTTTAGCTATGGATTTAAGATATGCGAGTAAAGAGAAAGCATTCTTTGGTCAGCCGGAAGTTGGCACTGGAATTCTGCCGGGTGGAGGAGGGTCCGAATGGCTTCCCCGTGTTATAGGACGCGACAGGGCACTGGAAGTTATTTTAACAGGTATGGATTATGATGCAGAGACCGCAGAAAAGTACGGGTGGATAACGAGGTCAGTTTCAGACGATGAGCTTGACAGTTTCGTCGACAATATCACAGAGCGTTTGGTGTCTTTTGATAAACAAGCGCTGATATCCGCCAAATCTCAGATTAACCGTGCGTCCCTGCCTCCCCGTGAGGATTTTCTTAATTCTTACAAGGAGTTTTCAGAATCGATGAAGTGGCCGTCATTGATAACTAATCTTCAAAATATGGCGGAACTTGCCAGTCATGTAGGTCCTGCGGAGTTAGAGAAAAATCTGGGCTATTATTTAGGGGTACGGAAGAAAGACGTATAGGTCAGGCTGATCAATATATATTAAACGATCCAAAGATTTATTCCCCTTATTAAGAGTTACCTTCGGCGGATGCGTTGAATTTACTGACGGGCCTTGGTTAGAAAAGAGAGAAGTGAGGCCGACGTTAATTGATACGCTGATGCGGCTTTGTTTGATGAATTGCACCGGATAGGCAGATGGTGTCCGTTTGATTAGGAATTATAAAAATGATATATTCGTCCAACAGTGTTATCGGATGTTGTACACCACTCTCACAGATACGGAGTTAGTTGAATTATTACGCCATCAGGATCGCCTGGCTTTTTCAGAGATTTTCAACCGCCATTGGGGGCACTTATATGTTCATGCCCTAAAAATGTTAAAAGACGAAGATGAGGCTAAGGATATCGTGCAGGATGTATTCACTTCGCTGTGGACAAAATCCGGGAGTTACCAAATACTATCCAGCCTTCAAGCCTACCTTTTTGGTTGCGTGCGCCACAGAGTCCTGAATTATTTAAGGGACAAAAATACGAGAAATACATATACCGATCTTTTTTCGATTTTTCTACAGCATCAGCATAACGCTGTCCTTGAAAAAATTGAAGAGAAAGAATTACTGGATGCCATTAACGCCGTGATTGAATCTTTGCCGGAGAAAATGAAGAGGGTGTTCGAACTTAGCAGAAAAGAGTTTTTAACGCACAAGGAAATCTCTGAAAAGTTAAATATTTCTGAAAAAACTGTTAAAAGGCAAATTTCTAATGCCTTATCGATACTGAAAACTCATATTAACAAGCCTGAGAACATGATATTGGTGCTTTTTTTGAGCAGTTTTAAATAATTATTAAAAAAAAGTTAAATTTCTCTGCATCCTGCGGGCTTGAGCGGTGTCTTATTAATGATTTACGTCATTATGGACAATATAAAACAAACCGAAGAGCTTATTAATAAATATCTGGCCGGGGAATGCACCGCGGAAGAGACCATATTGGTTGAAAGATTCTACTTAAGCCAGTTTATAAAAGAACCCTTTCCTGAAATAAGTGAGCGTGACATCAAGGCTGAATTGTCGGCAAGATTATTTAATGAAGTCATACCGGAGCCTGCCGTTTTACGAAAAAGGAATATTGCGTCATTGTGGCGTTATTCTGCCGCAGCCGCTATTCTGGTAGCGATATCTGTTTTTGGGATACATTTTTATAACAATCAAAAAAATAATCTGAAACCAAATAACACTTTGAGCGAGATTGTTCCGGGTGGCAACAGGGCAGTACTTACGTTGGGCAACGGGAATAAAATTTTCCTGAACAATCGCGGTAACGGGCAGCTGGCTATTCAGTCCGGCGTGGCTGTCAAAAAAGCTAATGATGGCACCATTCTGTACGAATCTGATAAAAATTCCAAAGGTGCTGATATTGCCACGCTTTATAATACAATAGAAACTCCTGCCGGAGGTCAATATAAAGTGATCTTACCTGATGGAACTAAGGTTTGGCTGAATGCTTTATCATCTCTGCGCTATCCGGTTGTGTTCGCAGGTGACACACGTCAGGTTGTGTTAACCGGGGAAGGATACTTTGAAGTTGCACATGACAAAGATCATCCGTTTTTTGTGCAATCGTCCGGACAGTCAATTCGTGTTCTGGGCACTCACTTTAATGTGAATTCTTACCAGGACGAGCCTGTAAACCGAACAACTTTACTGGAAGGCCGCATAAAAATATCAATTGGATCAAGTGACAAAATTCTAATACCCGGAGAGCAGGCTTCCGTTACAAATAAGCAAATACAAGTAACTAAAGCGGATCCGGAGGAATCGGTTGCCTGGAAAAACGGCGATTTTGTTTTTGAACAAGCTCCGTTAAGCATGATTATGCGGCAAATAAGCCGATGGTATGATGTTAAAGTGATATGCGGAGGCGATGTAGGGAACATTAAATTGAGCGGTTCGATTTCAAGATCAAAAAGTTTGAAGGAAGTGCTGACCGTTCTGGAAATAACAGAGGCTGTTCATTTTAAAATTAAAGAAAGGAGTGTACTGGTTATGCCATAGTATATTTCAAGTATGGAAGCCGAAAAAGCCGGAAACGTTGGCGCGTCTCCGGCATCAAAAGGGCTTATATATTTATTATTTCAATCCTAATAATTTAAACCCGAACAAATGTATAAATTTTACATTAAACACGGATGCAATAACCGTGCTTGTGCCAATTTATGGCTTATATCTTTTGTTTTTCGACTGGTCTTTTTATTCCGACGTCGAAATTTAATTGCATTCTTTTCCTTTTGTCTTTTAATGACAGCTGGACTTTTCTCAAAAGCTCAGAATGTCACACTCAAAAGGACCAATGCACCTATATCTGATTATTTTAAAGACATTAAGCGTCAAACCGGATACGACTTTGTCTATACATCAGAAATCTTGCATAACAGTAAATCACTCACGATCGATGTGAAGAAAATGCCGCTGGGGGAAGCGTTGAAGCTGCTGTTCAACAATCAGCCATTTTCTTATCAGATTAACAGCAAAACCATCATCGTAATTAAAAAAGCGGAGGTATCATCAGCATCAGACGATTCGCCTGATCAGGGGAATAGTTTGGTACATGGCAGGGTGTATAACGAGAAGAATGAGCCTTTATCCGGAGCGACGCTTCGCGTGCTCAACGGACGTCTCAGTGCTGTCACGGATGAATCGGGGAATTATGTGATTATAGGCCCGCCGGCTGATGAACGATTAGTGGTATCATATATTGGTTATAAAACTGATACAGTAGCCATCGGCGGTCGCAACGAGATCATATTTTACTTACAGCCGGATATTATGTCGATGAAAGAGGTTGTTGTTTCAACAGGTCTCCAGACATTGAGTAAAGAGCGCGCCACAGGTTCGTTTTCGAAGCCTGATATGGAAGTTTTTAACCTGAGAACCGGCACTAACGATATTTTACAAAGGCTTGACGGGCTGATACCCGGACTGACAGTACTAAGCGGTCCTACGAGTGATATTCCTAATAAGTCAGGTCAGTCAACGAAAAAGGTAATTGTGCGGGGCAATACAAGCATCAATTTGGATACTCAGCCTTTGTATGTTGTCAATGGCATCCAGGTAAATGATATTGGCACGATTAATCCTAATGATGTAAATGACATAACCGTTTTAAAAGATGCATCGGCGGCCGCGATCTGGGGAGCACGTGCAGCTAACGGTGTCATTGTTATAAATACTAAATCAGGGCGCAGAAATCAAAAGATAAAAGTAAACTATAATGCGTTTATTAACTTTCAGGGAAAGCCTGATTTAAATTATCAGCCAAGGCTGAACAGCGCACAGTTCGTCCAGCTTGGGAAAGAATTATTTAATCCGACGTTGTATCCTTATAATTCTCTAAGCACGTCTTTTATCGCGCCTCATGAACAGATTTTATATGATCAGAACAGAGGCTTGATTACTTCGGCTCAGGCGACTGCAGGGTTAGACAGCCTTTCCAGAATTAATAATCTCGATCAGATTAAAAAAATATGGTATAGAAATGCCTACACCACAAACCAAACGGTTTCAGCCTCAGGAGGCGGCGAGGCATACTCCTTTTACAGTTCTATTTCTTATATTGATAATCATACCAATGTTTTGGGGGCGAGCGACAAATCGTACAGGATTAATCTTAATCAGAGTTTTAACCCAACTCAAAGACTCAGGATATCGCTAAATGCTTTGCTGGCTAATACCGATCGTTACGATGCGAATTCCATTTCGGTGGGCAGCAATTTTTTGCCTTATCAGCTTTTCAAAGGTGCGGACGGCTCCAATCTTAATTTGAATTATCTTCAGGGGCTGACACCAGAAACCCGTGCCGATTACCAGGCCCGCAGCCGGGTAAATCTCGATTATAATCCTTTGAATGAACTTAATTCGGCATTCTCCAAATACAATGATCTGACGGCGAATGTAACAGCGGATGTGAATTTAAAACTGTGGAAAGGGTTCAGTTATCAAGGAACTTTTGGTTACCAAAAGAGTAAAATTAACAATACGCAATACAGTGATATTAGTTCATACAAAGTGCGCGAGCAGGTTGTTGCGTTTACGGTAGCGCCAAGCACCAGTTCAACTCCGGTTTACTATTTACCGAATGAAGGCGGAAAGTATGTGTCTATACCTACTGATCTGAAAAACTGGACGATTCGTAACCAGTTGATTTACAATACTAATTTGCGTAATGGAAAGGATCAGTTTAATTTTCAGATAGGACAGGAAGCCCAGGAACAGAAATTGGCCTCTACGGCGAGTAATGTTTTCGGCTACAATATGGACTTGCAGACTTATCCTCTGATTGATTATATCAAATTAAACAATGGTGTGTTTGGCACTGTTTCTTCCGGCAGAAGTGTTCTGGGACAGGTTCCTTTTACGAGTAATGAAACTCTGACACGCTTCAAATCCTATTTTGGATTGATGAATTATACTTTCGATAATAAATATAGCGTAGACGGAAGTATCAGAACAGATCGCAGCAATCTTTTTTCAGGAGCTCAATCGGGTCAGAAAAAGCCTGCTTACAGCATTGGGGGTAAATGGTATATCAGCCGGGAGGCTTTTATTAAAATGCCGGATTGGCTGAACGATGTCGCATTAAGAACAACCTATGGGATCTCCGGAAATTCACCTTATGTGGGCGCCGCCTATCTTCAGGACATTCTTATTGCTGAAAATAATTCCACAACAGGAAATGCATTAAATATAGATATCCCTGCTAATCAAAATTTAAGCTGGGAAACAACCCGCACAATCAATATTGGCCTTGATTTTTCGATCCTGCAGCAGCGTATAAGCGGTAGTATTGACTACTATCACAAACGAACTACGGATTTGCTGGGCGGTGTGCCTGTTAACATTCTGAATGGTACTTCCTCAATTACAGGAAACCTGGGCAATTTGCATAATCAAGGCGTCGAACTAAATATCAGATCTGTAAATGTAAAGGGAAACAACTTTACCTGGAGCACGAACCTGACTTTCGGTTATAATCAAAACAAATTTGATGAATCCGCGGGCTTACAGCCTTATATGCTGACAGACACTTATCGGTTGTCATCTGAGAATGTTGTTGGCTACAGTTCAACGCCGCTGTTTGCCTATCGATTTGCCGGACTGGATAACATGGGAGATCCTCAAATTAAGCTTGCTGACGGCACTATAACTAAAAGTTTTAATTCAGCAAAGGCAGAAGACCTGGTTTATATGGGTACCCGCACCCCCAAATACAATGGAGGATTGACTAACACATTTCTTTATAAAGGTCTGGCCCTTACCGCTAACATGATATACAATTTCGGCGCTGTCATGCGAAGGGATGTTAATCAGTTTTATTCTGGAAGACTTACAGGATCTGCGGGCGGATACTATGGCAATATAAACCCGGAATTTTTAGACAGGTGGCAAAAACCGGGAGATGAATTATTAACCAATATCCCCTCTTATGTAGCCGATCCGTCAGAGAATTTCAGGCGAAATACCCAATACTACACTTTGGCGGATATCAATGTTGTTAATGCGTCGTATATCAAATTAAGGGAAATTACCTTGTCTTATAATATCCCGGAAGCAACGCTTCGTTATCTGAAAATCAGTTCAGCGAGCCTATTTATCCAGACAGGGAATTATATGATCTGGAAAGCCAATAAGTTTGACATTGATCCTGAATTCCAGGATTTCAGGAATGGCGGGCGCGGCCTGCCAGCGTACAAACACAGTTTCAGCATAGGGGCTAATATTACATTTTAAGCATTTGAACATGAAAAGATATATACAATCAATGTCGTTCTGCTTGATCCTGATGTTATGGATGGCAGGATGCAAGAAGAATTTTCTTGATGTGATTCCCAAGGGCCGGCAGGTAGCAGTTACAACAAAGGACTATGACTTACTGCTGAACAGCAGTATGCAATATGTTTATCAGGGCGGGGGAGGCTGGCAGGCACTTGCATTAATGGGGGATGACGTTGCGGCAGAAGACTCCTATTTTTCGGCTGCTGTCCCGTCAGCTCAGAATGCTTTTCGCTGGGATAATGATTTATACGTACCCGGCGACTTTATAAGTGAAGTTACCTTGTCTTTGCAAAACCTGTACACGGTAAATAAGGTAATTCGGGAAGTCGCCGAATCTACAGGAGGCAGTGAACAGGAAAAGAGGGCTTTAATAGCTGAGGCCCGTGCTCAGAGAGCGTGGATGTACTTTACTTACGTCAATTATTACGGCAAACCGTATACAACTACCGCTGCTGAGGATCCGTCATTCCCTATCATTAAAACGGCGGACGTGAACGCAGGAAATTACACGCGAAACAGTGTAAAGGAAGTTTACGACTTTATGATTGAGGACCTTACAGCAGCGATAGGAGACCTTCCCCTGGAAAATATGATCGGTGCTACAAGATGGAACAGGGCAGGCGCAGAGGGGGTATTGGGGAAAATATATTTGTTTAGCGGAAGGAATAAGGAAGCGCTTGATATGTTTAATGCCGCTTTTAATGACCTTGCCCGCCAAAATACCCCCGCCAGGCTTTATAATTACAACGATGAGTTTGCCGCCGGCGGTAAGTTCGATCCTATCACCCCTGATGGCCCGACAAATTCTCCCGGTCTTAACTATAATGACAACACGGAATCATTGGTTGCGCGATCATTTTACAACGGCCCTAATAATGGCAATACCCTGGGAAATGACTTTATCATATTGTCTGAAAATGCGCGTGCTCTTTTTTTAGCATCTGATCTGAGGCTGAAATTTTATGCTGCGCAGTTCGCTTATCAAGTTCCAAATCCATCGGGCAGGCTTTCGAAATATAGTGAGCAATTTGTAAAATTCGGTATGCAGCTGCCAGAACTTTATTTACTCAGGGCTGAAGCCAATGCCCGCTTAAATAATCTGGCCGATGCCAGGACAGATATCGAAACCCTGCGTAATAACCGTATGCCTTCAACTGATGCGGCAGTTCCCGCTGCCGTATATGCTGATCGGAAGAAACTAATCCAATATATTTTTGACGAAAGGACGCGTGAATTTGCAGTAGAAGGATACCGGTGGCTGGATATGAGAAGATTATCTGTTGATTCGCTTTTCGGAACGACAAATTATAGTCATACGCTATACCTGGACGATACTTATACTAATATAAAAGTCTTCAGCCTGCGACCTGATCGTCTCACCTTAAGACTGCCTTATTCTATTATGAATGATAACCCTCAATTTAAAAACAATCCATAATCCAAATAAAACTGATATGAAATTTAATAAATTATTTTTTGCGGCACTATTGTTAATACCAGCCGTTTTAAGCACCAGTACTGCCAAAGCACAACAGTCATTTACAATTAATGGCCAGCTGAGTAAAAATCAGCAGGGAATGGTATTCATGATGTATGATAAAAACGGAAAGCGTATAACAGATTCTGCTGATGTTGTTAACGGTGCTTTTAAAATTACCGGAAGTATCACTGATCCCAGCTATGGCTTTATTGTCTTAAATCCCAAACGTGACCCGTCGAACCCGATGGCATTGCAAATAAATGATGCCAGAGACATTTTTGTCGAGCCCGGATCTTTTTCTTTGAAAGGAGATTCTGTTATAGCTAAAGCCACTATTGATGGCGGCGGACCGACACAGCAGGCGATGAACAATTACAAAAATGAATTAAAGCCGCTGCTGGATGCACATTATGCATCCAGCCAGAAAATTTTTGACTACAGGAATCAGAAAGAAAATCCTGAATATTTGAATGCGCTAAAGCAATCAAAGGATGTTAATGATAAAATCAAGGCCTATGACTCGGTTTACATAAATACTCATCCTGAAAATTATTTTGCTTTTTTTCTATGGAGCAAATATAACCGGGCGTCCTCAGTAACTTCAAAATCAGAGCCTGCGTTTAACCGCTTTTCAGACAGGGTTAAAAATTCTGCTGAAGGACGGATCATCGCTGGCAAAATAGATGCGGATAAGCGTCTAGCCCCCGGGAAATTAGCGCCCGACTTTACGCTTTCAGATTCTTCAGGAAAGAAAGTGAGTTTAAGCTCTTTTAGAGGCAAGAATGTCATGCTGCTCTTTTGGTTTCCGAACTTTATGGGATTCAGTGATTTTGATTTTAATATCGGAAGAATTTCCAGGCGTTTGCGCGACAAAAATTTCGTTTTGGTCAGCGTATTTTACAACGTTAGAGAGAATGATGATCTATATAAATGGAAAAGTGTTATCAGGTCGGGAGGATTCCAGAACTGCGTGAATTTACAAGATATCGGCGGGTTGCCGTCAGAGGGAAATTCTGGTGTAGTTGCCAAGTCATATGCTTTGACAGAATCAAGAATGTTGCCTGTGGCGATGCTTATCGGCCCTGATGGAAAGATCATCAGCAATAAACTGAAACTATTAGACACTGAATTAGCACTTGACATAGAGAAACAACTTAAATAGAGAACTAAAATGAAAAACTTAAAACTCATTATAACCTTTTGCCTTATTGTTTTTTCGGTGGTGGTTAAGGCACAGCAGGGACAGATTGAATACCTTGATTTGGGTACCAAAGTAACAGAATATCCGAAGGTGGAATGGCTTAAGGGAATTCCGCTTACAAAGTTTGATAAAGACAAAATCTATATCATTGATCTGTGGGCAACCTGGTGTGTTCCATGCATACAGGCAATGCCTCATTTAAATGCGCTAAGTCAGAAGTTCAGCAACAAGAATATAGTATTCATTGCTCAGGACGTTATGGAACACGATAAAGCCAAAGTGGAAAAGTTTATCAAGGGCAATGTTAATATGGAATACCTTAATATAGGTTACAGCGGGCCTGAAGGCAGTGATTTTGACCAAAAGTGGGTTAAGCCAGCCGGTGTTTCAGCAATTCCGCAAACATTTGTTATTCAAAACAATATAATACTCTGGCAAACACATCCGGCCCTGTTAAATGAGAGTGTAATTCAGTTACTACTGGATGGGAAATTTACGATAGAGGCAGCTAAAGCTTTAAGTAACGGCAAGTAGCCCCGGTAAAAGAAATAAATCGGGTGAGGCTTTGCTTTGGCAAGACTCCCCGATTTACTTATCAGCCATTTAATTTGATCATTATTGGCAAGTTTTATACAGTAACGAGCATTTAAAGCTAATGCCAGGCTTAGCAGCTGTGGTTAGAATTCCTTCAATTATACTAAGACCAATATCAGCATAGATAGAATGAAAACCTTTTTTATAACATTAAAGTTTATTTGCATGAGCTCTTTCCTTTTTGCGCAAGTATTAACGCCGGTCAAATGGTCGTATGCTGCTAAAAGGACCAGCAAAACAGAAGCCGTAATTCTGTTAAAGGCAACAATAGAAAATGGCTGGCATATCTACTCCCAGCATTTAGCAGAAGGCGGCCCTGTAAAGACGGTGTTCACATTTTCTGCGGGAAATAATTATGAATTATCCGGAAAGACAACAGAACCCACACCTGTAACCAAATATGAAAAAGCTTTCGGAATGGAGGTTAGTTATTTTGAAAATTCGGTCATATTCAAGCAGCGAATTAGGCTTAAAAGAACAGGCCCTCTTAAAATTAGCGGAGGAATTTCTTACATGACCTGTAATGCTGAAAAATGTCTTCCTCCTGATGATTTATCGTTTTCTGTATTAATTAAGTAGATCATTTTAGGGATGGACGCCGCTCGGCCGGCAATGCTATTTTAATTTCTTAATACAGGCAGTCGGCAAGTTTACAATCCAGGGAGTACCTCTCATACCAGATATGGTATTTGAGCGGCAATCGCATATCATTAATCTTCATTAGTTCTTAATAGTTTAGTTAATTAGTTAATAGTACCCGGGAAGCGGGTACTATTTTTTACTTAAGTAGTTCATAAGTTCGATCCTTTAAGCTGTGACGCTGATTTGTGTAATGAAAATATCGTTACCAAAGGCTGTTATCGCATACTTGAATTTTACCGTTAAAGGTCGCGCTGCCGCCATTATCTGTTTGCGGGAGACGGTAAACCCAATGTTTATAATAGAAGATCACATTTTTGCTTTAAGCAGGTTGATAAGCGTTCGCAACGAGCTGTAAAGGAGGTGATTAAGGTTGTTATATATCGCTTTCAGGATCATTAATCGGCGAAATGTCGTGAGCGTATTCTTGTCTATTCCGGCATTAACTTACTCACTGTCAATTTTTTATGAAATGGCATCCTTTTTAGAGATTATTAGAAAACTGTATGAGCCAATTTAACATTTATTCGCATCAAGAATGCCGGTCGGAGATTATCGATCAACTTCGGAAAAGTGGATATTCCAGAAATTATAAGCTGGGCACAAAGCGATTCTTACTTTGTTTGGAGGATAATAGTTGCATTAGTTACGACCTTGCCGTGATCAGTTTGGTTGATCATGTCTCAGGCGATCTAAGGGGGACGGATTATTTGCTTTTTATGGTTGAAACATCGACCGGAGATAAGGGCATAATGGCTCTTCCTCTGGGAGGCGGCAAAAATAAATATTCCGGCAGTTCCAGGGCGAAGTTAATGGAAGAGTTCTGGAAAGCTTTTTGATGAAAAACTATTATTGGCTTAATGGCCGTGAGTACTTGGCGTGGGTATTCCCGGATTCAGAGCAGAATGAAGGCATGGGCTCAACTATTTGTTACCTGGCATGAGGAGTCATGCTCTTTTTTGCTGACTTAGGGATAGGCTGAAGCTTTTACTACTCGCATGGGGGCTGGCAGATTGCCTATAGTGCAGTGTGATCACAACTCTTATTTGCGCCGGAATAGCTGGTGTAATGCTATACCTGCTGCCTGGTGTGCAAAAGAGAACGCAGTCTTTTGCAGGGATCTTTCTGCGCATCCCATGCTGCAGAATCGTTAAAGCTGAATATGTTTATGGTCGCTAAATGATTTTATTGACCGGCCCCCTGGATGTTCGGCTAAGATATTTTCATTACTACCGCGTTTTAAAATATCAATAAGCGCTTTCCCGGGCGCTTATTGATTAACTAAAAATGATCTTTTCTTCCGAAGAGATTATAAAGAACAGGGGAATAGGGTATCGTAAGAATAATTATGGGCGGCTTTTTTCAGGGAGCAGTATAAATTTGATGTAATTCTGTCCATTCAGATATTGACGAGCCGCATTTCGGATAATTTCCGGGTTAACAGACTCCAGTACCTGGTCGTACTTTAAATAATCCTGCAAAGGTTCCATATTTTGTAATTGGGTTTCCAAATACCCCAGCCAGAAGCCATTGGATTTTGCCAGTGTTTCCTGCTGACGTCTTTCTTCGGCAATAAACTTGTCGACGTTAAGCTGCGGTGGGCCGGAAGTCTTGAGCTTATTAATCTCATCTAACGTTGATGAGATCAATTTATCGACGTTTGCAGGTGAGCAGCCGAAAGATATATTGAATGTAAATCTGCCTTTAGGCAGTTTGAACGCAGACGCCTGTACCGATGGTGAATAAACGCCGCCTTCATCTTCCCGGAGCCTTTCAAGCAACCTGATCGCTAATGTTTCTTTTAAGGCATCCAGGTAAAAAGTATTAGATAATGTATAATCAAACTCTCCTGAAAACACCAGTCTGACAGTAGCTTTATCCTCGGATCCTTTGTATATAACCTTTTCAATTTTACCTGCAGGTATATTTATATTAAGATCCCTGGCCGGCCTGGTGGTATGGTCCGCAGGTAAGCTGCCTATGTATTTTTCTATTAAAGGCTTGAGAGTTACGGTATCTATTTTACCCACAAAAATAAAAGTGAATCCTGATGCATCTGCAAAACGCTCTTTGTAGATTTTATACGTGCGCTGCGGATCTATCTGGTCTAATTTAGCGACAGCCGGGCCTGTGCGTCTGATGTTGTAGTTCCCTAATACAGCACTTACCGAATCCTGAAAAACGCTGTTTGGATTACTACCTCTGTTCTTTAAAGTGGCTTTTCCACGGTCTATGAAACTTTTAAACAACCCGGTATCCAATCTCGGCTGAGTGAATTGAGCGTAAACAAGTTGCAATGCGGTTTCAAGATCTTTATCAACGGTTGCGCCTGCTATTCCCTGAGTGCGTTCTGTTATATATGGCTGTACCCGCACCTGCTTGCCTGACAAAAATTTGGTAAGCTCATTAACATTATAATTACCCGCACCGGCTGACGAAATGATCCCCGCCGAATACAATGCCGACTGGTAATCCCGATCTGCGTAAACTGAAGTGCCGCCGGGACCGAAGGCACTGAAAATTATTTCGTTATTCCTGAAATCAGTTGGTTTTAACAAGACTTTTACGCCATTGCTAAGCATATAGGTTATTGTCTTAGGCTCCGGATTTTCCATTTTACTGATGACCTTTCCCGCAGGGGGTATATTGCCAAGCAAAGGGATTTTACTGGTGGAATCCTGATAGGCATGTAAATCCTGATTTTCACTATCGCTGAGCCATTTGCTGAATATCTTTTCTGTTGGTAACCCGGTTTTTTCTGTTTCGGGAGCCAGAATCAGAATATCTCTGTTTACGGCAGTGATGTAAGTCTTGCTAATCAAATCTAAATCAGCGAGGGCAATCCCGGGCAGCAGCGATTTAACCATAGTAAATTCAACATTGATTCCCGGAGCTGCTGTTCGTTTTAAAAAATGCTGGAGGTATTCATTTACATAACTATCTGAACCGGTCTTGTCTTTTTCATTGAATGCTGATTCCATGTTGTTCAGATAATCCATTTTAGCCCGTTCGAGCTCTGAATGGCTGAATCCGTATCGATTAACTTTTTGAATTTCACCCCAGACAGCCTTAACGCCACATTCAAGTTCGCCGGGTTTCACCACTACAGTCGTGGTAAGGCTGCTCAAATCCCCGATAAACTCTCCAAGACTGGTATTTCCCTGAATAAATTTTGGCGTATTTTGACGGCTTAATTCTGCAAAACGCTGTGCCAGCATGTAATTGTATAGTTGCCTGATGATTCCGTTTCTGTAATCGCTTTCTGTAATCAGTTGCCTGTCCTTTTGTTTAATGATAATTTGGGCTACTGTTGAGGTCATCTCCGGATCGGTTACGGTAATGAACTGCTGTTTTCCCGTTAGCGGGATATGATAGACTGGCCTGGGTTTCGACGGGGAAGGGTTTTTAAGGGTAGAAAACAAGTCTATTATGCGTTTTTCCATTTTTTTCACGTCAATATCCCCGACAATAATCAGCGCCTGCATATCCGGCCGGTACCAATCTGCATAAAACCTTTTGATAGCCTCAGGCTTAAAGGTGTTGAGTACACGATCTGTGCCTATAGGTGACCGGAATGCATACCGGGATTTGTTTAGCAGCAACGGCCAGTAATGCTCCTGCATTCTTTCCTGGGCACCTTTTTTCAAGCGTTTTTCTTCTAAAATAACACCGCGCTCCTTATCAATTTCGATGGTTTCTAATGTTGCGCCGTTCGTCCAGTCGCGCATAATTTGTAAACCGTTTTCGACAATTTCAGGAACATCAGCAGGCAGGGGCAGCTGGTACACGGTTTCATCATAGCTGGTGTATGCGTTAATGTCTGCACCGAATCGCACACCTGCCTTTTGCAGGTAATTAATCAGCTCATTTTTAGGATAGTGCGCTGTTCCGTTGAAGCTCATGTGTTCCAAAAAGTGCGCAAGCCCCTGCTGATCATCTGATTCTAATATTGAGCCGGCTTTGCTGGCCAGATAGAGTGTAACCCGGTTTTTGGGCTCTTCATTGTGCCGGATATAGTAAGTAAAACCGTTCGGGAGTTTGCCAATGTGTACCTCCCGGTCTAACGGCAGGGGTGTCTCGCGTAAATGATGGCTTCTTTGTACGGTCTGGGCGAGACCACTTAAAGCTATAGTAAACAGGAAGCAAAATAGCAAAACAGGGAGATTGCAGAAGTATTTCTTTTTCATAAATCGTAGGTTAAAGTTTATAAGGCTGGTTTGGGCTGCTGTCTTCAAGCATTTGAAGGATACCCTCATTTTCAATAATCATCATTCCATGTCGGTCAGCGGATATGCCTTGTTGTAATTGGTAGGTATAACGCGGAGTTTTCCCATTGATAAGTGTTGGCAGATAAAGAAATTGGATGTTATTATCCTGTAGCTGCAGGGCTTCTCCAACTTCGATTATATGGGTTGATATAATAAATAAGCAGTTGGTGTAACGCACAAACTCTGTTGTAACTGCCAGGGTCGCATCGTAGGCGTCTTTTACATTAGTACCTTTAAATAGTTCATCAAATATCACAACCAGATCCCTGCCTGCTGCAACTTCACTGGCGACTGTTTTTACTCTGATTACTTCTGAGTAGAAATGGCTATAGCCTTTATTTAGGTTGTCAGATACGTTAATAGATGAATATATACCGCTTTTAACAGAAAAATTCATTTCTGCGGCTGCTACAGGAAATCCCATATGAGCCAGATATGTATTGATACCCAGTGCTTTCATAAATGTGGATTTTCCGGCCATGTTGGCCCCTGTGAGGAATATGAGGTTCTGATTCTGGCTGAGTGTCACCGGGTTGGAGACAGCTTTCTTTACATCAGGATGCCACAGCTGAACTGCATCGAGAACATTCTCAGCGTTTGGGCGAGCAAAAGGGAAATTAAAACTATTTGCTTTCGCTACCTGCGGAATTGCCATAAATACATCAAGCTCAAAGATTTCCGTGATTACCTGATTCATTTCTGACCGTAATAAATGCCTCAGCAAATAATCATACTTTGCGAACGTAAAAAGAGAAATAATTTCTGATTCAGCCTGATTCAAAAGGCTGACCAGGTCCGGGTTACATAAACGTGTTTTGAGCTTTTTGACCGGTCCCTGGGAGGCTTTCTGCAATTCGCTTTCATCATTAAAGGCTTTCAGGAATTCTCTGCATACATGCAATACCTTTATTGTAATCCGCAGTCCGGTTTCAATTTCTTTGTAGTGAGTGTCTTCAATGAGCGTGCTCAGTATTTTTTTACCGGTCAGATAAATGACAGAGAGGAGAATGCTTGATTTACCGCTGTCGCTCAGATAGCTTTGAGCGACGGCCAGTTCTTCCGAGCTGAAAGGAAAACTTAATTTATGCTGCTGAAAGTACCGGAAGGTAGAAACGCGGCTGTTTATTTCATCTGCGTTATCCAAAGGTTTCTCAAACATATGCTGAAGTAATTTTTCTCCGCCTGCCGTATGAACCTTATTAAATAAACTGAAAATTGAGTTTGGCTTATACTTACCTAAAATATTCAGGTCTTCAAGCGTTTGTTTATCTGCAAAAAAGCTCATGATATATTTTTTTTGTTTTGTCCGTTTTTAAGGATGTCCAGTATTCCTTCGTTTTCAATGATCAGCATACCGTGCCGGTCTGCTGAAATTCCATTTTCAAGGGTGTAGGAATAAACAGGCTTATCGGCATTCATCCGGGTAGGAAGGTATTTAAAACTTACAGAGGAATTTTGTTCTCTTAGAGTCTCGCCAGCCTCGGTTATGTGTGTAGATATCACGAACAGGCTATTATGTTTTTTTGCAAATGCCGATGTTACTGCAACAGTTGCTTCATATGCGTCTTTTACATTCGTGCCTCTGAACAGCTCGTCGAAAATTACCAGTATGTTTTTTCGGAGGCTGAGTTCCCTGGCGATTTTTTTTAAACGGAGTACTTCTGCATAAAAATGGCTGGCGCCAATTCCAAGGTTATCGGGTAAATTTATAGTAGTGAAAATGCCATCCATTACAGCAAACTCCATTTTTCCTGCCGGTACCGGGAAACCCATATGCCCCAGATACATGGCAATACCAATGGATTTCATAAAAGTAGATTTGCCGGCCATATTGGCTCCCGTCAAAAAACATATATTCTTATCAGATTCAAAAGTAAGGTCGTTGGGGACAGCATTCTTTAACAGGGGGTGATAAAAGCCGGTGATACCGGTGTTTCCCTGCTTTGTTAAACAAGCTTGCGGCAAAACAAACCCGTGTTCTTTTGCTACTCTTCCAACAGAAATTAAGACGTCTAAAACGTAAATATACTGTAGCAGTTCTCTTACGCTTCCCAGGTGCTGAAAGCGGAGAAGCGAATCGAATTCAATTAATTTGGTGCCGGTTATGTTTACATGTGCGGACTCTTTCAGCAAAGCAGCAAACGGCTCTGAAGACAACAGGGATAATATTGTATTGTCCCGGTAATAAGGGCCCGCTTCAGAGTCATCGCTTGCCAGCAGTGTTTTTAACTGATGGGTTATGTTCAGAATAGCGTTTATGCCATTGCTGATAATTTGGTAGCCGGCATCGCTGCTGATTAAATTATTCAGTCTTTTTTCGAAGGTTTGTTTCTCGTGCTTCAGGCGGGTTCTCTCATCGGTATCAGCCAGGTATTGCTCCGCCATGTCAAAGAGCTCAGTATTGAACGGAAATACTGTATTGTTTTCAGCGAAGTGTTTTATCCTGCTGCTGCGATTATTAATAGCCTCAGCATCTGACAAGGGATAACGAAACATTTCTTCCAGCATTTCGGCTCCTTTTGCCGTGCGGGTACGGTTGAAAAGGTTAAAAACAGAATCTGGCCCTGGCCCGGGAAAGATGTTCAGGTCCTCGAGTGTTTGTTGATCGGTATTGAATGCCATGTTATTTTCTTTTACGCCTGATTAAAAATATTGCAGCAAAGAGGAGCAGGGAGCCGGGCAGTAAACCCATCAGCACAAGCTTAAGTGCTGAAAATTGTTTATAGGTAAGATTTAATCTGTTATCTTTTGAATCGGGTCGTGATGTATCAATCGGGAACTGACCATTTGTAAACCAGCCGAATAGGGGAGCAGCAAAATCACGGTTAGCCATTCCCCAGCGTTTAAACTCAGCTCCGCTTAAAAAGTCAGCATCTCCCGTGATTATGATCCGTTGTTGTTTATTGTTTATTTCCCGGCTGAGCGCCAGCGCTGTTGCGAAAGGCTTTTTTTCATCCCCGGTCTCAGGAGAGAAAGAAATGTCGGCAGAATCCAAGACCACCTTGCCTTTTTTACTCCAGGTAGTTTTAACATTGGTCACTAATAAGGGCTCTATTTTGAATGAACCGTTTTGCTGATAGGACAGAGCTGCTGCGCCGGACATCGCAATACCTGTACTGTCTTTAAAAGCCCGGTATAACTGTTTTGATAATTTTGCTGCGGCTTTCGTCAGCAGCGGCACAGCCAGATAAGCCGGGTTGTTCTTGCTTTTTTCTATAAGCATTCCGTCCGTCATCTGAACACCAAGCGGTTCAATAACGGGATTAATAATTTCACGCTTACCGGGTTCCCCTGTTATCAGCAGGTTCCCGCCGGCATTGATGAAATTCCGGATTTTTTTCAGGGCTACGTCCGAGAATGCTGTTCTGGGATCAGCTATTACCAGAGCGGCAGCATCTGCCGGAATATCGTTTGTTTTCAAAGATACGGTATCAGTGTCGAAGCCCTGGTTTATCAGCGCATTTCTGTAAGTTCTCAGATTAACAACAACCCCGTAATCTTTATCACCTAATTTGTCCTTACTTCGTTCGAATTCACCCTGCACAAAAACGATTTTTGGTAATTTTACCATCAGCCGTTTCATTGCGGCTCCCACTTCTGTTTCTGAAGGGAAAACTTCAGTATCATCAAACAGCCTTAAAAAAGTAGTTCTGCCTTTATATTTTAATTGCATAACATACCTGTTGTTTTCTTGCGAGAGATCTATAATTTTTCTGATTTCGGAAGGGGTTTTGAAATTTTCGATATTCGTCTTATAAGAATAAGCCTGCTGTTCGGCTATCTGTTTCAGACTTTTACCCGGATACTGTTTGAAGAGCTCCTGCTCCGCGCTCGGTTCATCATAATAGTAAACATATTTAAGCTTAATATTAGGCTTAAAACGCATGTATTGCTGCCATCGATCCAGATCTTTGTTCCTTTCTTCCGGCTGTCCGGACCGGTATAGATAGTCAACGAGGTTGATATAAGAAGTGACCTCTAAAGGTTCTTCGCCCAGTTCTTTAATGATCTTTTGAGTCGCTGGTGTCAGTGTTTGCGTATTACCTCTTGTAGCATCGTAATAGGCAATAAATCCGGGCAATGATGTAATGTAGCCTATAGCCAGCGCTATGGCCAGGACTGTAAAATACCTGGCGGTGATCTGTAAGGCGGATTTTGATTCCCTGCCGGACTGCAGTTTTATTATACTGAAGCTAATAAACATCAGCACAATAATTACGAAGTAAATTATCTGGTTAGTGCTGATCAAGCCATAAATCATTCGTTCAGCACGACCTGATATAGACAGAAAATAAGTCAGGTCTCTCACAAAATCGATTTCCTGCCAAACGGTACCTATATAGGCGAGTATTGCGAAGATAACCAGCGTGCTTATAGCTGCGACAACCTGATAGGAAGTAAGGCATGACATGAACAAGCCAATGGCTGCATACGCGCAAAGCACTAGAAAAATAGCGAACAATCCAGGCAGAACGAAGCCCAGATCAACAGCCTCGATATTAAAAAGCCCGGCTATGACAAATATGCCAAGAATAGCTATCAATACCAGGTTGTAAGCTGCCATAGCCAGAAATTTACCCCAGATAATCTGACTTATTTTAACAGGTGATGAATAGAGCAGTTTAATGGTGCCGTTATTCACCTCACGGCTGATAAGTCCCATGGTCAGGAGGGGGAGGTATAAGTAAATTTTACGTAAAACATCACCTAAGAGACCGCGCTGTAATCCGAATACGGAAATGGTTGCATTTTCTACCCACTGCAAATGAATACCGCCCAGTTCCTGATTAGTAAGAAGCTCCTGTAGCGTTGACGTGTAAGACAATGCGCATTGAAAAAGAAAAACTATCGACAGGAACCATGCAATGGGTGAGTAAAACAGGGTATTAAGCTCTAATTTTGCTATTCTGAATATGATTCTCATTATTTTTTTATGAAAGGTTTATTGGATAATTGCGCAAATATTTCATCGATTGAACTCCTGTCCATAGTGATTTCCCGCAGTTGCCAGCCCCCTGATACACTGGCTTCTATTAGTCTCTCCGTTATCTCCTGATCCCCGTTAAAGTAAACCCTGACCTGTCTTTCCGTTAAGAAATTAACCTTGGTAACCCCGGGCAGTGCAGAGATTTCGTCAGCAGCAGGAGGATTATGCAGGTTTAATAATACACTATGTGGCTCAACGTAATTATTGAAGGCATCCATGGTATCCGCGAAAACTATATTTCCGCCTTCAATCATGGTAATGCTGCTGCAGAGCACCTGAACCTCAGAAAGAACGTGGGAGGAGAAAATAACGGCACGTTCTCGAGCGATTTCCCTGATCAGCGACCTTACCTCTACAATCTGGTTTGGATCCAGTCCATTAGTAGGCTCATCCAGGACGACCAGTTTTGGGCGGTGTATGATAGCCTGCGCTATACCAACCCGCTGCCGGTAGCCGCCCGACAGGTTTTTTATCAAACGGTTGCTGAAATGAGTTATACCGCAGCGGTCTTTGGCATCAGCAAGAGCTGCTTTTATCTTATCCTTTTCAACCAGACGTAACCACGCACAATGTGTCAAAAATTCATCCACAGTCAGGTCTAGGTAAAGGGGGGGAGTTTGTGGCAAAAAGCCAATCAATTTTTTTGCTGCCTCAGGCTGCTTACGCAGATCAATCCCATCTATAAACACATTTCCTTCAGTTTGATTAAGCACGCCGCACATAATATTCATTGTAGTAGATTTGCCGGCGCCGTTAGAGCCCAGTAAACCAACTATGCCGGTTTGATTGATTTGCAGATTAATGTCCCTGATAGCCCAGGCCGTACTGTAACGATGGGAGAGGTGTTCGATCTTTAAAATTAGATTTTCCATATGTGAAATTTGGGCAATAGGTTATAAGCCGGCAACGTAACCGTTGCCGCCACAACTTCAAAAATTGCTTAATTAATAACCAGCGTTTTGAATGAGATTTTTGTTAAGCGTAATTTCCGACTGGGGAATTGGGAATAGGACACCTGCAGGTGTGAATGACGTTTTGTTAGCCGAAAGCACATTTGCAGCTTGCCCGGTGCGTTTGAGATCCAGCCAGCGGTGCCCCCATTCGGCAAAAAACTCGTGCCTGTTTTCTTTGGCAATGGCATTTAGCAGATCAGCTTTGTTTAATGAAGGTATCACGTCTTCTACTGACCCTAGCCCCGCCCTGGCGCGTATCGTATTTACATCTGAAACCGCAGCAGGCAATTTGCCGAGCTGGGCTCTTGATTCCGCGCGTATCATATACTGTTCGGATAATCGAAACATAATGTAATATTCCGTTGGCGGTACGGAGTAGGTTCCGTGGTCTTTGTATTTATACGGGTATTGGTATGTGGTACCATCCACTACTGTCGATGCTATCCAGGCTGATTTACGCATATCACCGGTCTCAAAGCTATCGGACAGCGATTCGGTAATGGCAAAGTTTGGCGGGGATCCGTAAGCGATTACGTCTCCAATAAAGTTATATCCTTCCTGTGTTGCAAGCACGATAAAATCGCTGGGCATAAGCTGCCAGATCGCTTCCTGGCTATCCTTTAAAAAAATGCTGCCGACTTCAGGAAGAGGTCCGTATATACCGGCATCTATGATCTTTGAAGCTTCTGTCTCGGCATTTGCATAATCTTTCCGGTACAAGTAAGTCCGGGCCAGCAGGGCGGTAGCAGTCCACTTATTTGGTCTCACTTTTCCTGAAGTAGGATATTCAGGCAGTAAGAGCGCCTGGGCATCTTTAAGATCCCTGTAAATTTGATCGTACACAACGCCTTCATCACTTTGGGCAATTACTGCATTCAGTTTGTAGTCGGAACTGGTCACTAATGGCACTCTCCCCCAAAGGTTAACAAGGTAAAAATTGTAAAATGCCCGGTCAAACTTACATTCACCAAGCAGTTGCTGTTTAACAGACTGGGGAAGTGTATTACTTTTTTCGATACCCTCGATGCATGTATTGATCAGCATCAGATTCTTATAGGTGTTCGACCACATTGATTGAATAAAGGTGTTTACCGGTAGTATTTTATTTTGCAGGAACTGGGTTTGTTCCGGATTATTAGTCAGGTCACGCAATTCATCAGCCGATAGACCAGAGTAAATGGTTATGCCGCTATTGATGAAGTCAAAGTCGCTGAGCATATTTATATATATACCCAGCACTGCGGATGTGGCTGTTCCTGAGTCTTTAAATGCCTCTGATACAATAATCTCTGTTTTTGGAGGGGCAACTTCCACAAATTTTTTGCAACCCGTGCTTACCGTTAACAGAGCAATTAAAAGAGTTGCTATATATATCTTATTCATAATTATTAAAATGTTAATTGAATACCTGCTGTTATAATTTTACGGGGCGGAAGAGCAAACGATCCGGGTGACGCCGGGTCAGTTCCTTTGTAATCCGTGATGGTCAGTAAATTTTGCCCCTGGAGGTAAATTCGAAAACTGTCGAACCCTGCCTTTTTAACAATTTTTTCAGGCAGATTGTAAGCGACGGATACATTCTGCAGGCGGATATAAGAGGCGTCAACCCACACCGCATCTGAATCGTAATAATCATTCAGGTCGATACGAAAAGATGACGTTGTTAAATTTTCAAGAGGCGGTTTACCTGATAGTTGTTCTGAGATGACCAGCTGATTACCCAGCCCGCCGCTTAAAGCTCCCGGGAACTGATTGTTCAGGCGAAGCACACCCTTTTGTTTAGTAAAGGAAAACAGAAAGCTAAGCTGGACACCTTTATATGTTAGGTTGTTGCCTAAACCACCAAAGTAAGACGGGGTATTGTTTTTATAAATAAAGTCGCTGTTCCCGAACATGTCAACAGTACCATCCCCGTTGACGTCCGCGAATGTATAAAAGCCTGTTGCCGGGTCTACACCGGTGTATTGTCTCATGCCTATGCTGTTGATCGACCTGCCGACAGCAAACACATTTTTATAAGTCGAGTTTTCCAGATCGGGAAAGCTAAGCAGCTTGTTATCATTTCTTGAGATATTGAAGGTCGTACGCCAGTCAAAATCTTTGGAACGAATATTTTGCGTTTGTAAAGTGAATTCCAAACCCTTATTTTCCACCAAAGCTGGTAAATTGGTAATGATCGAACTTACCCCCGCAGTCGACGGCAGCGGGTAGCTTACCAGCTGGTTGCCTGAACGATTTCGGTACCAGGAAAGTTCAGTATTAATTCTTCCCTCCAAAAAACCAAGTGAAATCGCAGCTTCTAACTTTTTATTGGTTGTCCAGCTGAATGTATGATCGGCTAAGCGGTCAAGTAATAGTGCAGGAGTGTTTTGATACGGATTATTGTTCGATTTAAAGCTGGATAAATATTGGTAATCCCCCAGGCCGTCACCGCCCACCAAACCGTAAGACGCTCTGATTTTACCTAAGGAAAGGAATGGAAGGGCTTTTTCTATGAAACTTTCTCTGCTGAATATCCACGCAGCGCCTAAAGAACCGAAATTACCAAACTGGCGGTTGCTTGCGAAACGGGAAGAGCCGTCTCGTCTGCCGTTAAGATTAATAACATATTTTTCGTCGTAGTTGTAAGTAACCCTGGCGTATACTGACTGAAACCGGGTATTCAGATAGTTTGCCGAAGTCTGAAAGTCGGTTGCAGCGCCAATATTTTCTAAAAATGAATCTGAAGTAAATCCTTTGGCGGTGATGGCCGAACCTTCGATAACAATATCCTGAAAAGTAGTTCCGAGGAGCGTTTGGATAGCATGTTTATTAATTGTTTTGGTCCAGGTCAAACTCGGTTCGATGATCCAGGTCCGGCTATTGTTAGTGCCGTAGTCAGCCTGACGGTTTGTTCCGTAAGCAGGATTGAAAGAACCGGAGGGGGATAAGGTTGACTGGTTCTGCCTCGTTAGGTTGTAACCAAGGGAGGTGTTAAAATCGAGTCCCGTCAATATGTTGTAACGGATATTTAAATTACTGACAAGGTTAATGGTATTAGCATGATATGGTCTTTTCAGTGCTGCAGCAGCGTAAGGGTAGTTGCTGTTATTATCATATTCCCAGCCAGCAAAATTCAGCTGGCCGTCAGGTGTAAACAGGTCAGGAGCGTTAGGCGCAAGAAATATAAGCGATGTCAGGTCAATACCGGGAAGGTTGCTGGTGGTTGATGAGAAATTCGCTGTTGCCGTTGTTTGTAGTTTGTTATTAAAGGAGCTGTTTGTTAAACTGAGTAAAGCGGAAGCGCGCTGCTCATGGTAATTGCCCTTAAAAGGGGGAGACTGGGTATTATATCCGCCGCTTAGCCGAAAAGTATTGTTTTTATCTCCTCCCGACATACTTAGCTGAGCATCAGTTGTATGAGCTGTTTGTAAAAACTCTTTCTGCCAGTCAGTATATTTATTCTGATCCCAGGACAGCAGGTCGTAACCATTATAAGACTGTGGTTCCTCCTGGTCATTTGCAAAAGCCCTTTTACGCATTTCCAGGTATTGGGCGGTATTCATCAAATTGAGTTTTTTCGTTTGAAGACTGACACCGCTGTAAACTCCTGCAGAGACAACTGTTTTACCAGGTTTTCCTTTTTTCGTCGTTATCAATATGACACCATTAGCACCGCGTGCGCCGTAAATTGCTGTTGCATCGGCATCCTTCAGTATTGAAATACTTTCCACATCGGCGGGGTTGAGACCAAACAGCGGGCTTTGCCCCCCTGCCGGGCTGTCAAAGCCGTTTTGTATGATTCCCCTGTTTTGGTTATTGACAGCACCGGAAATAATCGGTACGCCATCGATAATGTATAGCGGTTCGCTTATAGAATTCACTCCCTGATTCCCCAGTTTAGGTAAATCATTCTGACCTCTTATTTTGATCGAAAAGGGGGTGCTTGAAAACCCGTTTTCCTGCCTTACTTCCATTCCGGGTACCAGGCCTTGTAAAGCCTGCAAAACATTAGTAACAGGTTGTTTACTGATGTCAGCTGCTGTAACAACCGACACGTTACCTGTATTCAGTACTTTCGTAGTTGTACCATAACCAATAATGATTTTAACTTCCTTCAGGGAGTCGATTTTTTGCTTTAAAACGATATCACCAAGAGCTCCGGTTCTTATTTTGAGGCGATAGGTTTCATATCCGATATAACTAATGGCTAACGTACTGCCTTTATAAGCAGAAAATTTGAAACTGCCATCTGCGCCGGTAGTCAGTACAGCTGAGGACAGGCGTGTCACAACATTTACTGATGCTCCTGCTAAAGGATTTCCTCCTTCGGCAATTACGCGTCCGGTAACTGTGAAAGCTGAGTCAGGGGCCAGTACATCTTTGATCTTTTCAAAAAGTGTCTTTTCTCTATCCCTGATCACAATCATTTTGTCTTCAATGGTATAGTCCAGTTCCTGGTTCTTAAAAACTGTTTCCAATACTTTATCGAGCGCAGTATTCTGAAAATTTACGCTGATAACCTGATCAGTTCTTGCGTGTGCGCCAGATACCAGTATACTATACCCGGTTTGCTTATTTATTGCAGTAAAAAGCTGTTTTAGAGTGGCATCTTTTTTTACAAAAGTGATATTCTGAGCAAGTCCGGCAGCACTAACTTGTAAGAATGCAGCTATCAATAAAACAGTCGTGAGTTTCATAATCAGCAGGAATTTATGGACATAGGCCGGAGAAATACAAAAAAAACGGGTGATTTTTTTATACATTTGATTGTCTGTTTGTATACATGAATATTGTTAGAAGCGGTATTTCGCCCGGATCATTCATCCGGGCAGGCATTCAGGCGAAAATCTGAGCGGGGGCGCGGCAAACGCCTTCGCTCTCTTTTGCATGTTACCTTTCAGAGGTTTGTCTTTATTTCTTCATATTGTTTTTTTAGAGGTTTAATAATAGTTTATCAGTAATTACGGTTTCGTTACAATTATTTTATCGCCAGTTATTTTAAACTTTACCTTTTTTGTTAATTCCAGCATACGAAGTACTTTTGAGACGTTATCAAAGTGAGTTATGATGCCGGTATAAACCGTTCCGCGCACTTCGTCGTTTTCATAGTAAACATTTACATTGTACCAGCGTGATATTTTGCGCATAATGCTTTCCAGACTTTCTTCGTTAAATCTGAACATGCCATTTTTCCAGGCGATAGCGTCATCTATATCGGCTTGATTAACAATAAGTTTGTCATCAGCGTATACTGCCTGCTGACCCGGCTTAATAGTTATGCTTTTTAAACCGGCTTCAATTCTTACGCGTCCTTCCAGCAGGGTGGTTCTTGTTGCAGGTTCATCAGCGTAGGTATTTACGTCAAAATGTGTACCGAGGACAGTGACAAGCTGGCCGCGGCTCCTAACCTTAAACGGCTTTTCGGCATTATGTGCCACCTCGAAATATGCTTCGCCCGTAACGTCTACTGTTCTGTCTGCTTCTTCAAATGTTGTAGGGTATTTGATAGAGGAAGCTGAATTTAGCCAGACCTGCGTACCGTCCGATAATATAACATGATACTGCCCCCCGCGCGGTGTAATTAATGTGTTTAGCCCGGGAATAGTATTAGCCGTTTTCGCAGCATTGTAAGCAAGCAGTCCGTCGGAATCTTTACTTACACTGGCTGCACCCTGTGTTGCTAGCCGGCCATTAGGCGCGTTGTTAAGCTGGATCTGCTGCCCGTTGTCAAGTATCAGTACTGCCTTGTTACCGCCAGGCCTGAAATCGGTTACGACTGCCCCGGTGATTTGTGATGATAAAGGCTTCCTGATCATAAAATACGCGCCCGAAGTGATCATTAATAAAATCGATGCGGCCGCAGCAATGCGCGGCCATAATCTTCTTACCGGCGGGTTTTGAATATTGTTTTGAATGTTGTTCCAGACGAGATTTACATCATGAACACTTTCACTCTCATTAAAATAGAATTTTTCATCGGCATCCCGGATTACATACCAGCTCTCCAGCAATGCAATGTCTTCCTCGCTGGCATTGCCAGAGCGGCAGCGGTCAAATAATTCTTTTATTTCTTTATCAGTCATATGTACATAAGGTTAAGTTAACCTTAATAAATAGTAAGGCAGGTTAGATTGCTGCAACAGGTAGAAGAAAATTGAAAAAAGATAAATTAATTTTTAAGTTGTCATTACTCCTGTGATATCATAGTAATTATTCACCGCTCATCATGCGCCGTAATTCGATAAAATTAAACTTTGATGTAAAGTAACATGTGTCCATATGTCTTGCGAACTCTCGTTGCTTAGTCCCGGGTATTGGGTCGTTTCAGAAAATGAACATTGGAATTCCCGTCGGATACTGTGCGGGGGGGCGGGCTCCGAGCGCGGGAGTGAACTTTTTATTAAAAGCTGATAAAACCTGCTGTTAAGTTTCGAGCCGTCATATCATGAACAGCATAACGTTAAATAGCGGGCCTAATTTCACTTTTAATATTTTTAAGGCATTGCTGATCTGTTTGCTCACGGTCTGCTCTGATAGTTCGAGTTTATCAGCGATTTCTTTATGTGTCAGATGTTGTTTTCTGCTCAGCTCAAATACTTCACGCATTTTTTGAGGCAGCTGAGCAATTTCATCTTCAATGAACTGTATAAGCTGTTTTTCACGGATGCGGTGATCCGTTTCGACCTTAAAATTATCCTTGCAGGCCTTTATTGAATCAATGTATTTATTTTTGACCCCGATGTGAGCAATCCTGTTTATTACGGCGTTACGAACAGCCGTGTAGAGGTAGCCTGCAAGCTGTCCTTTAAATTCTATCGCCTCCCGTTTGTCCCACAAGTAAATAAATACCTCCTGAATAATATCATTTGCCTCAGTGCGGTCTCTTAGCTTGTTTAATGCGTGTGCGTGCAAGATAAATTTGTAACGCTCATAAATTGCAGCAAAAGCCAAATGATCCCCTTTCCTTAAAAGGAGAGTTAAATCACTATCATTTAAGCTTGTATGATTCAATTTTGCGGTTTTTATGACGAATTTAGCAAAAAACTATCATTTTGGGAAAGAATAATGCTCAATTTACTTGTCAGGGGCTGATATGGAAATCAAGATGCAGCAACCGGGCTCCTGATTCCATGACGTGTTATACTTAAATTAATTGTTTAATTCTCTTTTTGGCAGATAACCGAACTGCATTTGAAATAAGAATGGTTTAGTATCAAATTGGATTGATAGCAGCTGAATTTTCGACACGATATATTATAAGGTGTGCGGCATGACTTATAAAGTTGTTGGGATTAAAGATAGGGCTGCGATTTTCTATAATAAACCTGGGATTTTGAGTGCTGTGAAAATCGTTTCCGAATAGCGTATTTAGAATTCATTATCTTTGAACCCTAATTACTTATGCTAACAATAAATTATATATGGAAAAACTACAGCAATTAAGAACGCTGCTGGAAACAGCGGAGAAGGAAGGCCAGGCCTTTTATGAGAAAAACAACAATGCAGCAGGTACACGTTTGCGTAATGCTCTTCAGCAGATGAAGGCACTGGCTACAGATCTGCGCAAAGAAGTGACAGAAAAAAAGAATACCGTTAAATAGCAATAATTAATTCACAATAACTGTTTTGGGAAAGCCATGCCGTAAACAGGTGTGGCTTTATTTGTTTTATCAGCAAAAACATCCGGCAACAGTTTCCAGCCGATTCTTTCAAAAAAAACATAGTTCAACAAAAGACGCTTCGAAGCAGGAGAGAAATCCGCCGGAACGGTAAAATTAACTCTACCAGACCAAAATCTTCGTTTCATTAAGATCGACCTGTTTTTCTTCCTTCCGGATCATGGAGTCACTAAATGTCTTTTCTTTTCTTAAATGGTATAGTGTTTTGCGCTGTTGCTCGTATATGTCTTTTAACACCTTGTTATACTGATCAATTTCTTTTTTTCCGGACGCTCCGCAGCTTATGCATCTCAAAGTTTCGGAGGCGTGAGCTATCATATGTTCTAATTCACTTTTGTAACCCCTTATCAATTCATTTGATTCGCATTCTTCCGGGTACTTTTCATGAAGCCAGTCAAGTGACACTTTTGCCAGTCTTATCTGTATACCTGCAAGCTGCTGATCGTCAGGTGTTACTGGATCAATCTCTGTTATTTTAAGACTTTTTATTATAAATGGAAGTGTGAGGCCCTGGAATACAAGGGTTACGAGAATTACTATAAAAGTTATAAAGATGATCAGCTCCCGATGGGGAAATGGTTTCCCTCCGCTGGAGAACATTGGAAGTGAAAGAGCTGCTGCAAGTGATACAACCCCCCGCATGCCGGCCCAGCCTACGATAAAGGATCCTTTCCATCCGGGAGCGGGTTCAGACTTTCGGATGTTTTTAAACAGCCAGCGCGGAATGAAAGTCGCGGGGTAGATCCACATCATCCGTATGGCCATTATTACCAAACTGACAGCTAAGCTGTATTTGATTGCCTGCGGCAATGAATAGCCGCTCATTCCGTTCATGATTTCAGGGAGCTCAAGGCCAATGAGAATAAAAACAAGGCCATTCAATATAATTATTAAGGTAGACCATACGCTAATCACCTGCAGTCTGCTCTGGCCGTTTGTGAAGATTTCGTGTGATCGGTAGGATAGAAAGAGTCCGCCGCTTACAACAGCCATTACGCCGGAAAAATGGAACTGTTCTGCGGCCAAATACATGAAGTAAGGTGATATAAGCGTAAATACAGAATCGATACTGGCTGTTGTAGGCAAATATCGGTGAATGGCATACATGATATTCGCCACAGCAAGTCCCACAAAAATACCCATAAATGTGACAACAATGAAGGTACCCACCGCCTCATGGAATGAGAATTGCCCGGTAAGGACAGCTGCCAGGGCAAAGCGAAGCACGATTAAACTTGAAGCGTCATTTACAAGGCTTTCTCCTTCCAGTATTGTCGTTATTCTAATGGGGATTTTTACATTTTTGAGTACGGATGTTGCGGCGATAGCATCAGGCGGGGATATAATGCCGCCGAGCAGGAAGCCCATCGGAAGTGTAAACCCCGGAATCATTGCCGTTGCGAGAACGGCCACAATTGTTGACGTAAAGATCACGAGTCCGAAGGAAAGCAGACTTATTGGTCGCCGCCATTTCCAGAAGTCATTCCAGGACGTATACCAGGCCGCCTCGAAAAGCAGCGGGGGAAGAAAAATGAGGAAAATCAATTCAGGATTGATTGAGATTGCGGGTATATGCGGAATGCAGCTGATTAAAAGACCGGCAATCACCAGGAATAGGGGATAGGCGATTTTTAACTTTTGTGCAAGCATAATCAGCATAACTACGGCAGTGAGCAGCAGGAGAAACTGGAATAAGGTGTAGTGCATAGTTTAATTTAATACAATTATATTCAATGTTGCCATCTCCTGCTATATCAGCCTGTATTTTTTGAATTTTCTGATCGTTATTTAAAATCTTTAGTTGGCTGGGGATGCAATTCTCGTATCTGAAATCGCATCAAAATGAATAAAGCTCAGGAGAAGAATTCCTCGTTCCCCGCTGTCGGACTCTACAATATGAAGGTACCTGTATTGATTGAAAAGGCTATCGTAAATCTGGTCGATTAATTTAATCGAGGTAGATTCTTTGATAAACATGTGATTGTTTTGCACGCAAAACAATTGATGAGTAGCTGTAAGGCTAAAATCGCGGTCATAGCCCTTGCTATGAAGTTCCGTAACCCTCCGGGTAAGATCCCGATTCATTTTGACTGATTTAGATACATGGCCCATAACATTTCGTGTTGTTTATTCAATATATTATAAAAACGATGCCTAATTATAATTGCATGATAATCAATATTTTATAGATTTGTTAGCTTTTTGTATATGCGATATATCGCAAAAATCAAATTTGGTTATTAAATATCGCATTCATTTTCAATGCATTGCCGCATCAACGGTGTCAAACAAAACAAAGCCTCGTATCTGATCGCATGAATCTGGCGGATGGCTTAATAGCGTAACGGTGACGTTGGACTTTTTTAGAATTGGCGCTGGCATCAAAGTTCTTATCTAATGTAGAACTGGCTTATCACTGGCAATGGTTTGACAGAGAAATTTTCCTGGTATTGTGGATAGTCATATTCGGGGTGATAGATTTTTTCTGCTTGGTAAATTAACTTTTAATCATGATTCACCAGTACCTTTATATCGGTGCCAAGGTTATTTATTGCCATAATTGTATTGTCGTTTAGAGTTTACATGATTCCGGAATTTTGGGGCTCATCTTTAAATCTATCAGCGCATTTCTGCTGCCAATGCCTACTCAGTATTTTGATATCTGTGTCTGCCCGGTCTTTCTCTTTTCTTACAGCGTCGTTAGTTCGTTAAGACTATCACCTGTAACGGCATAAATACGTTTTATACCAGCTTGTACCAGCATCTCTACTTATTGTTCCGCAACTTTTTTTGACATTATTCTCTGTTTTTAATGGCAGATTATTTTAATGAAAATTTGTTCAGGGGTTTTTATTGCACCGATAATGCAAAAGTAGATTGAGTGTATCTGTAAAAATGTGTTGATAAGTGTTTTGTGGTATGTTCAGCAGTGGCACCTCCATTCGGGTTTTCGCCGAAGCAGGCAGCTATCGATTTATGGTGACGGGGCAGTCGGCGAGTCCGGAACGGTCATGCCCTGCAGAAGCTGCCTGACCAATTTGCATTCTTTGACATCCTTCAGGCATACCATAAAATGCTGGATACGTCCATTGAACGGAATTTCAGGGCTTACTAATTTTGATTAAAAAATCAGCCAAAATGAAATCAACAGAAAATTACTTAAACCGACGAAAAATTACGACGAGAAGTGGGGGATTTTATCATCGGTCCTGATTTTTTAACTACGCTGGTTTACAAGGGTGTTGCTTAAATTGACAAGTAAGATGTTTTAATATGCATGGAATCGGCCTCGGCATATAAAGCCGAATAATCATGTCTGCTGTAAAAAGTTATTTCGAGATACAGCCAATGCCGAAACCTTTGCAGGGCGTAAAGCCCACGTGATAAGGCGCTGTTAAATTAATGTTGCCACAATCCTGATTTTTTTACGCATCAACATAAACTAAAACAGGTGCTCCAAAAATGACTTAAGGAATACCAAATCACTAATGATATGAACAAAAACACAGATTTTGATAAAGATTTCAAACCATTCGGCACCATTGCGTTCGTCGTCATCTTATTGGCACTAACGGCATTAGCCTGGTTTAGCATTTATTTCCTGCAATTAGACAGACACGCTTAACATATCCACTATGAATAAATATGAGATCAGAATAATCGCACTCACGGGCGCAGTTCTTACTATATTTTTATCTGCATTACTTTTCAGCAGTTTTAGCCGGAATATAGACGTACCTGCCTGTATCCCGTATAGCAAGGGCTTCACCAAGCCACATTTCAGGAAACTGGACGACCACAATTATGAAGTCTACGCAGTAGCACATATGTGGACGTTTGATCCCGATGGAATTAGTATTCCGAAAGGCAGTACTGTCGATCTGTACCTGACGTCGGTCGATGTTGTACACGGTTTCAATATCATGAAAAAGGGCGTTAACCTAATGGCTGTACCCGGAGGGGTAAGCAAAACGACAATCGTTTTTTCAGAACCAGGCATTTACAGCGTTGTCTGCCATGAGTATTGCGGAGCTGGTCATCAATATATGATGGGTAAAATCAATGTAACCGATTAAAAATAAACAAATGAATATCAGTAAACCCTACCGCACAGTTATTATTACGGGGCTTTTGATGCCCATGACCCTTTTTATCCTGGGTGCTTATAACGGGGTAATGCAAACTATTTACCGGGCCGGTGTAATTCACAAACCGGCTGTGGCCGGCATCAGCTATTACCAGGGGCTCACGATGCACGGCGTAATCAATGCCATTGTACTTACTACTTTTTTCGCTGTTGTTTTCGGGCACTTTACAACGTCACACTACTTAAAACGAGAACCGCCTAAGTGGTCTTATCAAATTTCGATGATACTGATGGTTGTGGGCACCCTGATGGACCTGGCAAGCATGTTGGCGGGTAAAGCGCAGGCCCTTTACACTTTTTATGCGCCCCTTCAGGCATCAGCGGCATTTTATATTGGCACCGCATTGCTTATTGTCGGCAGTTGGTTCGCATTTGGGGGCTGGATCATCATTTGGTTTGAATGGAAGAAGCAAAATCCAGGCAAAAAAATGCCTATCGCCATTTTGGGCACGTTCGTGAATTTTTCAATGTGGTTTATTTCCACATTGCCGGTTGCCTATGAAACGCTTGTAATCCTTACGCCGTGGTCTTTAGGATGGACCAGCAGCGTCAACGTTCCGCTTACCCGTATGCTGTTTTGGATGTTCGGCCATCCGTTGGTCTATTTTTGGTTACTACCGGCCTACATAGCCTACTATACCGTTCTTCCTAAAGTGGCAGGTGGAAAACTTTATTCGGGGAATGCCGCCAGACTGGCATTTTTACTTTTCCTGATCTTATCTATCCCCATAGGTGTCCATCATCAGTTCAGCGAGCCTGTTTTTACACCAGGCACAAAGATATGGGTCAGTATTCTAACCTACGCAGTAGCATTGCCCAGCTTCATGACAGCCTTTACTGTTGGTGCATCCCTGGAGTACGCGGGTAAAAAACGGGGGGCAAAAGGCCTGTTAGGCTGGATGAGAAGGCTCCCGTATTTTGAACAGGATAATTTCTTATTCGGCTATTTTATCTGTGGTTTGTTTCTGTTTATTTTCGGAGGTATTTCGGGTATTATTAACGCCTCGTATACCTTAAACCAGATGGTGCATAACACAAGCTGGGTGCCGGGACATTTCCATATGACTGTTGCCGGACCCACAATATTGGTTATCCTCGGTATGAGCTTATACATGTATTCTTATGTTTCCGGTAAAGAAATAAAATTTAAAACCTTCGCCGTGATTATTCCCTATGTCTGGATGGTCGGCGTAGCACTTTTATCTCATGGCCTGATGGCCGGTGGGTTGATGGGTGAACCTCGAAGGACCAATATGGGCTTATCTTACACTAACCCCGATAGCCCCCAGTTTAACAAGCACTGGGTTCCAACGACCACCCTCACGCTTGTCGGCGGAATGATCATGGGGTCGGCGGCAATCATCTACTTTGTGGTGTTTTTTGCCACTGCCGCAGGAAAACGGGTAAACGAGCCGCAAATTTCATTGCCGGAATCGGAGGAACTTTATGAAGAAAAGGATGTGCCATTACTATTAAATATGCAGCCATGGCTGGTAATCAGTATTATCCTAATTATGTTCACCTACGTTCCCGCATTGTTGAGTGTGTTTAAGTACGGTTCGCCGGTCAAAAACAAATTTCAAACAGAGAACCCTCAGAATTTAGTAAAGTAGTTTTTGAATATCAAATTTCGAGTCATGGGGAATGTAAGAAATAAAAGGAATGTATCGTTTTTCATCATTGTAATGGCAATACCCATATTATCCTTTACCGCATTTAAGTGGTATGAGCAGCACGTGCAACCTTTGCCTTATTTTGATAAAGGGTTATCGATAGAACAGCAGGGTAAGCCATTGGCATTATCAGGATTTAAGTTTATTAACCAGGATAATGCCCCCCTTGATTCTGGATTTGTTACCGCAAAGGTTTGGGTGATCAATACCTTCTTTACCTCATGCCCGACTATCTGTCCCAAAATAATGGCTAATATGTTGCTCATTCGGCAGGCTTACCGTCAGGATAATGGCGTCAAACTCCTATCCCTGTCAATTGATCCGGCCCATGATACGCCTGCCAGGCTAAAACAGTACGCCGCATTGAAGGGCATCAAAATGGCGCAGTGGCAACTGCTTACAGGGAATAAAAAGGATGTGTATCATTTTGTAAGGAATACCATTTACAGCACTGCTGTGGCCGGCGATGGAGGTGAGGGGGATTTTATTCACAGCGATAAAATTGTGCTGATAGATGGCCGCAAACATATCAGGGGCTATTATGATGGTACGGAAGCGGGTGAAGTGCAACAATTGATAAATGACATTAAAAGACTTGAATCAGAGCACTAGCACCGGCTCCCAAAAAACAACAGATATCTAACAACGATAAAACTCACCATGAAAGAAAAATTGCTTTGTATAGCGTTAATGGTTTGCACAATAATGAAGGCGAATGCTGCAAACCCTGATACACTCGCAGGAAAAACGATATTCACCAGCCAGTGTACTTCCTGCCATGCCATTGGGAGAGTGGTTGTTGGTCCGGCCTTAAAAGATGTTGATAAAAGAAGAAGCGAACAATGGATCATGGCTTTTGTGCGTGGTTCGCAAAAGGTGATAAAAAACGGGGACACCACTGCCAAAAATCTGTTCGAAAAGTTTAACGAAACCGTGATGCCGGATCACCCTGGTTTGACTGATGACAACATCCGTGATGTCGTAGCTTACATTAAAGCGGAAAGTATTAAAACGGAAACACCTGTCGCCTTATCGGTAACGGGTCCAGATGAGAATATTAGTTATAAAAATTCCAGCCTGCTCCATCAGATCATCTTTATCGATGGCTCAGGACCTGGTTCAGATAAACCGATTTCATTTGCAGATTACACCACCTGGATCTTCATTTTCTGCGGTATCTTCTTCTTTATAGGGACGTTATGCCTCGTTGTAAGAGCTAAAAAACTAATTGCCGACCTGAATAAAAAATACGATCTTAAAGAGCAATAGTAATCAATTGCAGGCACCCCCGGATGCTGTATTTCAGCTAACAATGGGTTATATTTCAGGATATCAATTATTTATACAAATCCTGAACCGGGATTATGATTTTAACCCGCCTGTTTAAGCGTTCATTTGCGGCAGGGTTCTTCGATCAACATCTATAACGCTGCCGGTAAGATAGTTGGCGGCTTTTATCTTCAGTCGAACGATGTTTTTAATAAAATGGAAAGCAAGGACGACTTTGGGGGACGACTGTCGTTCGGTGTTGTTGTAAAGTATAGCTTCGACAGTATCGTCGACCGCTTCAGATAAAAACAAATAAAAAAGGCCCGGGAAACCGGGCCAAAACACTAAAAGTCTACCATGGCAACGTTGTTCCCCTGGTCATAAACCTTACAGACCCGCCGTGCGAAGCTTAGTCCGGTCCGGAGGTTAATCAGGTTAATCAGCATACCAACCTGAAAATTTTCAGTTAGGCGGCCATAAATAGCAGTAGCGTCAAAGGGGTTACCTTTAATAAAATAAGTTCTCATAATTTTTTACAGAGATTGTGTTAACCGATTTGGACGTCTTTTTGACCCGGAATCCTAAAATAAGATTTTTTTTTCGAATCTAAAAAATGATACCTGCAACGGGGGGGATTGCTTTTTTTACCTGTTCCGAATAATCAGGTGAGGGCCTTTTCAGTCTTTATACTGAAAAGCTGTATTTGGCGATATCAGCTTCATTGCATAAATCATCGCCAAAGAAAGCTTGCTGATAGATCAATGCAGTATGTAAATGTTCAGGTCGTTGACGAAAATTTAATGATGCGTAAAACACAGTTATCAACAGGCTGGAATTCTTTCAACAACGCTGGGTTGTCAGATAGCACCTGATTATCTTTATGACCATATCAATTTAAACTTTTGATGGCACAATATTATTCAGTAAGTGATTTTGTAACCCTTGTCAGTGGGCAAAAGGTTATGGCAAAGTCTACGCCTGAGCAACAGCGGAATATTTATCTCTGGCTTAAAAAACAGGGCTTTGGTCAGGCCCTGCTAAATAAAAGAAACATATTTTTTCAGATTAAAGATGGAGCGCTTTTACCCTCATCTGTTATTGCTATGCGTTATGCATTCCTGCAGTTTTTGGAATCGGAGGCATTTATCAACTGGCCGGAAGGAGTGAGCAGGCATGACCTTTTGGAATGGTTTTATAATACCAGTCCACCTAAACGAAATGAGGCTTTTAAGGCCAGTTTGTTTACCGAATTAACGGGTGAGCAAATCCATCAGTACAAAATGGCGGATGACGCCTGCTACCGCCACAGGTGGCATATAGACCAGCTGGTTAGTCAGCTGAACAAATGGGGTTTCAGAAAGAGGATCGACGAAAAAAGTACTTTTTCGAAAAATGCTGAGCTGTATTATAAGCAGATCGAGAAAGGGCAATATCTTATCTTCAATCACTTCAATAAAGAACTCGCGGGAAGTGCGGACGGTTTTGATTGTTGGTTAGTGCCGTTCCGAAGCGAATCTGAAATAGGGCGTGTGATGAAGCCCGAAGCCAAGGATATCCGTCTTTCTTTTCAGCTTGATCGTGATATCGAATTGGTTTCAAAATATTTCTGAAGGTTAAAGGTAAAATAATCCGATATCATGTGCTCGCAGGAAGGGCGTTGGTTAGAATTAAAAATACAATACAATTTTTTAAATAATGAGTGAGTTTCACCAACAATTTACCATACATCCGATTGGTCAGGGCCTTTTCTATTCGGGTTTCTTAAAATTGCGTGATAGTCGCTTTGATTTCGTTTTCGATTGCGGAAGCAAGAATCCATCAGATTTAAGCAGAGAGATTGCCCGTTATCGTTCGGAACGGCAAATCGACCAGCATGGCCTGGACTTATTGGTGATCTCTCATTTTGACAATGACCATGTGAGCGGAATTGATGAATTGCTGAAAGGAGTAAAAGTTCGTCGGCTGGTTTTACCATTTTTAAATTATCGTGAGCGATTATTTTTAGTGGCGCGAACGCTTTTAGCTGGTCGTGGGTACAAACCTGCCTTAGATTTTACTTTAAGGTTGACGATCGATCCGCTAAGCACCTTAGGCGATAACCTGGATGGGGATGCTCAGGTTTTCTTTGTCGGAGATGACCCCGAACCGATACTGGAGCCTGGAATCCAGGATCAAAAAAGCGGGCGCCGTGATCACCAAAAGTCTGGAGGTGAAACAGGTTCTGTTCTCTAAAAAAAACCTGCGAAGTATCCTTTATAACTTGATAGCCAATGGGATCAAATTTGCAAATGGAAGCACTCCGCTGATCCATATCGCGATCATCAGGAACAACGATAACATTGTTCTCTCCGTTACGGACAATGGTATTGGGATTGCCAAAAATCAGGTGGACATCATTTTTAGTATGTACGGAAGGCTGAATAAAGAATTGGAAGGACAAGGCATCGGGTTGTATCTGGCCAAGAAAATAATAGATGCGGCAAATGGAAGTATATCTGTTAAAAGTGAAATGGGCAAAGGCAGCACTTTTTATATCTGTTTACCAATACCGGTTATGACTGCGGATTAATCTTCTCTTCGCACAGCGATTAATCGAGGGTACTATTCCGTATGCCTGATCCTGCGCCTGACCGCATCAACGCCGGTACGGTAATATCTTTTGGCTTTAACCCTGAGCAGATCATATCCCAATGCGAACAACAATATCAGTATTGGCGCGTAAAACGACCTGAACCCAAAACCCTGGAACAGGAAAGCGCCTAATACCGCTCCGCTCATGAAAGAGAAGATGATAAACAGCCGAAGCCTGATCTTAGACCGAAGCTCCTGCCGCCCGGCCGTGTCGCCGTGTATGATATGCGCCAGGTCAATACCCAGGTCAGTAACTGTCCCCGTCAAATGTGTGGTCCTGACCACCGAACCTGATACCATAGAGACCAGGGCATTTTGCAGGCCCATCGCAAAAAGCAGGCTCCCGGCAAAGTAATGTCTCCCTGCCTGGGAACCATTGTATAGATGTCCATAAAGCGCCGATATCAGTAAGATGAGTATTTCGATGATCACCGGGATGAAATAGGAGAAACGCTGATTTTCTCCTGTGAAAGAAAGAATGATGCCGGTAAAGAAGGCCCCGGCCAAAAACAGGAACATCCAGAGCGCGATCACAGCCGCGGTTTTCCAGTCCAGGAAGGCGATCCGTTCCGCAAGTAGGGCGGCATGGCCGGTAACGTTGGTTGTCAAAACTGAAAATCCCAAAAATCCTTCCGCATTTACAAATCCTGCTGTTAGGCCCAACAGGGTTGCCAGCTTCAGATTATGTGTCGAGGTTCGTTTTGCGCCTAAGTGCCTTAACATCCTTTGTTTGTTTTTGGCGGGAAAACGCTTATTTCCGTCAGGTACAAGATCGGTACAAATATACCTGATATTCAGGATAAAGTTTTAAAGAGCCCCATTTAACTTTTAAAGCTAAAAGAGCGAATTATCATCACCCTTTTTTTCTCAATAGCGTTCTGCAGATTCTTTAAATCGTAAAAAGGCGGGATCATTTCCTGTGAGTAACCCCAATCAGTTGCTGAACTGGCTTGCAGGTGCATCCAAAGCCGGCGCCGTACTTTATTAAAATCAACAAGCAAACGCATAATAGTCAACATAGAGCAGCAGTTTAACTTGCTTTCAATAAGCTTTTCTAAGCCGACCAGCTAATTCATCCGGCAATGGACTCGTTTCGACTGCCTTGGCCGCTTTTTCCAAATCATAGGCGAACCGTACAAAGTCAACTTTAATATTTTCATCAATAGTTAACAACACATAACACCCATCGGGATTACCATCTTTGGGTTTACCAACAGAACCAATATTGATCAAATGCTTATTGCCGATCATCCGGTAATAGGGTAAATGGGAGTGACCAACGCAAAGCACATCCGCTTTGGTTTCGTTCATGATTTCCAGGACATAGGCTTCATCTGTATCTTCGAGTATATACTCGTTAATGCGGCGGGTGCTGCCATGCGCCAGTATGATGTTTAGATGAGTATTATTCAATTGGTATTCTAACTTGATGTGTGCCGGGAGCGTGTTTAAATAAGCCCGGTTATCGGCAGATAGCAATTCATAGGCGTAACCGCTGGTTTTCTGGTCATGATTACCTGCTAAGGTAGCGATACGCCGCCTACGTATTTCTGTAATGATTTCGTTAGGCCAGATGTTATAGCCGATCATATCGCCTAAACAATATACCGCATCCACTTTACGACTGTCCAGGTCGGTAAGGAATGCTTCGAAGGCCGGTAGATTGGCATGTATATCAGAAAAAAGTGCTATCCTCATCTTAGCCGTTCCTTAACATAGCTGCATATTCATTTGGCAGCGGGCTGTCTTCAACCGCTTTAGCCGCTTTTTCGATATCATAATCAAAGCGAATGAACTCAACTTGTACGCTATCTTTATCCTTGGTTGAACTGTTTTCATTGATATGGAGCATCACATAACCGCCGCGTGGATCTTTGTCCTTAGGCTTGCCTACCGAGCCGATATTGATGGCATGACGGTAACGGATATCAGCCGTTATTTCTGTTGACAAGATCCGGTGATAAGGCTGATGGGTATGTCCAAAGCAAAGGACATCCGCATCGGCCTGTTCTATGATCCGCAGCATGCTTTTTTCGTCCCGATCTTCAAACAGGTACTCGTTTACCTTTCGGGGACTGCCATGTACAAAAAGTACATTCATTTTGTCATTATTCAACTGAAATTCCAATCGGATATGTGCAGGGAGCGTGCGCAAGTAAGCCCGTTGTTCATCTTTTACCACTTCATTGGTATAAGCTATAGAGACTTTGCCCAGCGCTTTCTCTTCTTCTGTTTTATAAGCACAACCGCAATCATCGCTATAGCGGCCGATACCAAAGTCGTAGTTGCCCGTTATGCAGGGAATATTCCGTTTACGGATCTCATCAATAACTTCATTCGGCCAGATGTTATAACCGACTAAATCGCCCAGGCAATAAATGGCATCGGGCTTATGTATCTCTACATCAGCAAAGAAAGCCTCCAGCGCAGGCAGGTTGGCGTGAATATCTGAAAAGAGCGCTATTTTCATAGATTATCTATTTAAATCTGGTTATAATTGTTTAAAAAAGTTGTGATTTCGTTGACTGTATCCTTGGCTGACCGGCCTACGCCGATAAGGGTAGCTGATGCAAATCCAGTCCAGTTACCGTAGCCGACGAGCCAGAGCCCATTTATCTCGACCGCCTTAGTTCCTGTTGTCCGGACCTTCTGGTTATCAGCAACAATTCCCAGTTGTTTTAAAGGAAAGGTCGCTGGTTGAAAGCCTGTACACCATATCAGTATGTCAAAATATTCATGAATTCCGTCATCCCATATAACGCCGTTATTATCAATGGCCTTGACCGCCCCTTTACTTTGTAAGACCCCGCGCTCCCGCGCTGCTACAACAGACGGAACCATGACTATGTTCCCCAAGCTATAATCTGCCGCGTTATACGGTACCCCTTGTTGCTGTGCCTTGTATTTTGCAGTAGCCTGGTTAAACAAGACGCTTCCGTCCACGTCGTCAGGTAAATAGGCAGGTGGATTTTGAGTTGACCAGGCCGCATCGGTAACCGATGATAATTCGGCGAATAACTGTGCGCCGGAGTTTCCACCCCCAATAATCAACACCTTTTTTCCAAGAAATTGGTTTGAATTGCGATACTGGGCCGAGTGGATTTGAATCCCGGAAAAAGTGTCTCTTCCTGGAACATTGGGAATAAATGGAGATTGCCAGTTTCCGGTCGCGCCGATAACAGCTTTTGCCAGATACGTCGCTTTATTGCTGGTAATTTCAAATCCCGTAGTAGTTTTGTTGACCGCCACAACTTCGACAGGTCGCTCGACGGGGATATGATAATGTCGTTCGTAATCGCACAAGTAGGCTAACACTTCCTCCCTTGTCGGGAATTTACCCTGTGACGCAGGCATAGGCCTACCCGGCAAAGTGCTGTTTGTTGCCGGAGAAAAAAGCGTTAGCGAATCCCAACCGTGCAGCCAGGCTCCGCCGCAAGACTGCTGGTTGTCCAGTAACAGATAGTCATGCTTCTCCCTATTTAAAAAATACGCACATGCCAGGGCGCTTTGGCCACCCCCGATGACGATGATGTCGTGTTTGATCATACAGATTTTAGGGCTGGCTTATTGTAATATCTTTTACGAAAGTAGAACGCAAGGTTAACCAGTGCAATCAGGGCAGGTACTTCCACCAACGGGCCTATCACCCCGGCAAAAGCTTCGCCGGAGTTAATGCCGAACACACCAATTGCCACAGCAATCGCCAGTTCAAAGTTGTTGCCTGTTGCAGTAAAAGCAATAGATGTGCTGCGGGAATAGTCGGCTCCAAACGATTTGCCGATAAAAAAGCTCAGCACGAACATGATGGTAAAGTAGATCACCAATGGTAACGCGATACGCAAGACATCAAACGGTATCTGCACGATCAGGTTGCCTTTCAGG
Source organism: Mucilaginibacter psychrotolerans (assembly GCF_004519315.1). GTDB lineage: Bacteria > Bacteroidota > Bacteroidia > Sphingobacteriales > Sphingobacteriaceae > Mucilaginibacter > Mucilaginibacter psychrotolerans. Next base: position 105,310 of record NZ_SOZE01000009.1, on the reverse strand, counting down.
CTAAACATCACCACGATGGTAAACAATAAAGCGATCAGTGTTATCGGTGATATAAAAGGCACATATTTCGTTTTAAACCATTCTTCGCCTTTCAGTTTGATTAATGTATAGCGGCTGATCACACCGGCAGCAAATGGGATGCCCAGGTAGATACCCACACTTTTGGCGATCTCACCTATAGTGATATTAACAGCTAAACCTTTCAACCCAAACAGTGGCGGCAACACCGTTATAAATACATAGGCATAAACACTATACAGCAATACCTGGAAGATGCTATTTAAAGCGATCAGTCCTGCGGCATATTCCCGGTTACCCTCAGCCAGTTCGTTCCATACCACGACCATCGCAATACAACGGGCCAGCCCAATCAGAATCAACCCTACCATATAAGCCGGATGGTCGCGCAATAAAGTGATAGCCAGTACAAACATCAGTATCGGCCCGATGACCCAGTTAAGGATGAGCGAGGCGCTCAATACTTTGGTATCCCTGAATACCTCACCCATGTTTTCGTATTTTACTTTGGCCAAAGGAGGGTACATCATCAGGATCAAACCAATCGCCAAAGGGATATTGGTCGTTCCACTGGAAAACGAGTTGATAAAGCCAGATGATGACGGAATAAAGTAGCCTACGCCAACACCAATGGCCATAGCCAGGAATATCCAAAGCGTTAAATAACGATCAAGGAAACTGAGTTTTTTGCGTTCGGCCACCGGGGCACAGTTGTTTGCTGACATAATTTATTGCGTATATCGTGTTTTAATATGAATTGAGTGTAAACTACTTCCAGTTTTCTTTGAATTTAGAAGCGGCAAAAAACATTTCCGCTGTGATCATTTTGGCTTGCACCTCGTATTGCTCATCGGTCGCACCTGCTGAAATGGGCGAATATTTCAATTTAACGGCGAACTTATCCGGGCTGGCCAGCAGCGAAGCAGCGCTTTCCTGTGCCAATACATGAATGGCCTGCGGGTTTGAGGGCGAACTTTCTAAGGTAACCGAACCACCCTGATCGTTGTACTTGGCTTCGTCGCCGCTTACTTTAAAGCCGAGTTTCACCAGTGCCGGTGCAACTTTTGGAGACGCGGCTGTACCAACAACAAGAATCTTTACATCGTTGATACCGTAAGAAGCCAGCGCAGCTTTTAGCACGGCTTTGGCAATAGGTGCGCTAAAGCCATCATTACCCACAAACTCGACGATCACCGGCAATTTTTTGCCTTTGGTAACAATACCCAATTGCTGGATGCCACCGAGTTCATCCTGACGGTCATTTGTAATAGGATTACTCTTTTTAAGGATTTTAAACGTTTGGGCCAATTCGGGATAAACAGGTTCTGCCGATGGGGTGAAGGCGGAACTTACGATCAGTAATGCCGCTAAACATAAAAAGGATAAATGTTTCATGATCTTAGGATTTATCATTGGGGTTTATAGATTGGTGCTTGATTGACGTTCGGACATTTGATAGACGAGAGCTTTAAACTGTATGGATAGCCGTTCAAAATAGGCCAGGTTAAGCCGGTAGAAACTAATGCCGTCCTGGTTTACCGTGCTGACCACGTTTGTCGCTTCTAAACTTTTCAGGCATTCCTTGATCATTTTTGTTTCGAGTGGTATTTGCCCAAGCTGGCTTAGCCCTGTCCAGTCGTCCTGTGTGCGTAAATAGTTTAGGATAAGCACGCAATCGGGTGAAGCCATAATCTTATTAAAAGCCGCTAACGCCACATCATCCGGATCATATATGATTGTTGATTTTGCCATTTTTTATATTGCCTTATTGCTATTTAACGATAGATGAGATTAAAAAAGGTTAGCTTACATGCTCCCTTACAAAATCAGCTGCGTAGACCTTGATCATATCCCTTACCCGGCGAAACTCGTCCATCACTTCCTCCAGGGTACCGGTTGCCTTGGCGGGGTCGGGAAAGTTTTCGTGGAAACGTTCCACCTTGCCCGGAAAGAACGGACAAGCTTCATTGGCGTTATCACAAACGGTGATCACCTGATCAAACGGTATAGCCATATATTCATCCACATGATTAGAGGTGTGTTTCACGATATCGATATGGTCTTCCGCCATCACCTGTACGGCCTTTGGATTTACACCGTGGGTTTCAATACCCGCGCTGTAAATATTGGCTTTGTCGCCTGCAAAGTGGCGTAGGTAAGCTTCGGCTAACTGGCTGCGGCAGCTATTGCCGGTGCATAACACTAATATGTTTTTTTTTCTCATAATTCTTTTTTCATAACAATAGCCGATACCGGGCAAACATGACTGAACTCAGATGATCGCTGAACCTCAGCGGGCACTTCTACGCGTGTTATTCTGGTATAACTCTTTTGCTCAAAGTAGGTCGGTGCGGTTTCCGTTAGCAGGTATAATGCTAAAAGACCATTTTTCTTGCTCATGCTGTCAAGTTGTGCTAAAAGCTTGCCCGCTATACCGGCACCTCTGTGTTCAGGATGAACAGCTAAAGAGCGCAGTAATCCGTTATTTCCGTAAACTTCCACGCCGCCTACGCCAACCAGGCTACCATCCTGGATCGCAACAATAAAGTTATCCAGCGTTTCGGGTAGGTCGGCTACCGGCAGCTTTTCTGCCGCCAGCAACTCGACAATTTTGTCTCTGTATGTATGGGCTTGGTCGATGATCATTGTTCGATAATTAGCAGCAACCACCGCCCGGTGTGCAGCAAGCTTCCGCAGGTGCAGCCAGGTTCACTAATTGTACTTTTGGTTTTTCTGCCACCGCAGGCGCGCAGCATTCTTCACCTTTCTCGTTCGTGCCACAACTGCCGCCACGTCCTATTGCTTTGCATTGTACGGCATCAGGGCGCAGGTCTACGGTTAAAGCGTTACCGTCTACTATCATTTCATTCGGGAACATCTGGCGGGTATCAAATTCCGAATTACCAAACTCGATCTTTACCGTGCCATTCGGATTAAGCGGCAGCATTTTTTCTACTATATCTACAATGGATAAAGCTTTACGTACTTTCATGGAGCGTTCCTGCTGTTCCGCATTCTCCGGCACCCATAACTGCACGATGATCTCTGTCCAGGTATTCATTACCCCGCCGCAATCCACCGAAGTGATGGGTGCTTGTTTGATCTCGGTGATATGGTAAGCTGCATCCACCAGCTTGCCGTCCGCATATTGGAATTGCAGGTCAAGGTCGGGATGCTGTAATAAGACATCTTTAAAAGTTTTCCAGTTGATTGCTTCTACGTTATTCATAGCGTTATAAATTATTATTTCATTGCAATATTGCGATAGATTTAATCAAATTTTTTTAACAGCAGGTCACCTTCCGGTCGAAAGCCGCAAAGAAACCGCTCATCTGTTCACGCAATTCATTCCAAACCGGTGTATTGATGCAGTAACAAACGCTCACGCCGTCAATAGTGCCCTGTATCAACCCGGCATTCTTCAGTTCTTTCAGATGCTGTGAAATGGTCGGCTGTGCCAAACCCAGTTCATCTACCAGGTCGCCACAGATACAGGTATTTGATTTGATGATCTCCTGTAAAATAGCGATACGGGCAGGGTGCGCTATAGCTTTCAGCATCACAGCTAACCGGTTCTGTTCTTCAGTAAATATTTCTGTTTTTGTTAAGCCCATACTTTATATTGCAATATTGCGATTAATAATGTAAGATGCAAATTTATTTTTATAAAGCTTGGTAGATCAGGCTACAATACGTGATATTTTAAACACTGGTTAAAGCCGATCGTCGGTCAATCTTTAAATTCTTGAAATGGGAAGGCGTTAGCCCCGTGGTCTTTTTGAATTGGTTACATAAGTGGGCCACGCTGCTGTAGTGCATTTTGTAAGATATCTCCGTAAGGGAAAGCTCATCGTAAACCAACAGCTCTTTTACCCTTTCAATTTTATGGGAGATTAAATAATGTTCTAAGGTTATGCCCTCAACTTCCGAGAATAGGTTAGCCATATACGTATAATCGTAGTTTAATTTTTCAGTCAGGTGGTCAGAAAAATTAACTTTAACCGGTTCTTCAATATAATGAATTAATTCAACAACAACCTTTTTGATCCGTTCGATCAGGATGCTTTTTTTATTGTCCATTACTTCAAGGCCGAATTTTTTCAACCCGGCCGTTAGATCGGTTATTTGACTGTAAGAGACCTCGTCTATTAAATCTACCTCTCCCAGCGCCACAGCCGCATAACGTATTGATCGTTTTTTCAGTTCCTGCTTGACCACCATTTTACAGCGGATGCACACCATGTTTTTTATGTAAAGCTTCATGTTCATTCGCTTTTAAGTTTTATAAGAATGAAATAAGGCGGTCGACCAGCGAAAAAGTGCTTTAGCTGACTAACGTTAAAGGTAAGTCTATAGGGCTGCAAAAATCGTGACCAAAGTTGCTTTGATATATGATATAGAACATTAATTTAATTAATAATTAATAAGCTATCAAAACATCCTTCGTAAAGTATCAGGCAGATTCCCACTTAGCCATGTGTGAAAGATGTAGTAGATACACAGATTTGTGTAATGCCTCCAATCTGGATACCCCCACCTTTACAATGATTTAAATTAATAAAGAACATGGACAGCAACGATGAGCAATTGAAGTTTGAGAATTCTGAACTGGAAAAAGGGAAAGCACACATTATTGTCGAGATCATTGAATACGTTCCCAATGCAGTTGTTATCAAAACGATCATTAAAAAATCTACGGGAAACATCAGTATCATGTCCTTCGATAGCGGAGAGGGATTGACTGAAAAAACTTCACCGTTTGATATTTTTTCGCAGATCGTAGAGGGTAGGGCAGAAATCGTGATCGATAAAGTATCACATTTTCTCGAAGCCGGACAAGGTATCATTATCCCCGCACACTTGTCAAATTACATTAAACCCAACGGGCGTTTCAAAATGATTCAAACAATCATTAAAAGTGGCTACGAGGATTAAGCCAATCATTTATGCGGGTCTGATAAACCGGTTTGGTTATACTATCCGCACCGCAAAATATAAGTACTAAATGTTTGGGTGTTGCGATTCTGTCACCAGATCGTGATGCCCGCCCATGTGTGAATGATGTAATATATTACAAGAATTACGTAGTACACAACCAGGCAAATGGGGGCAATTTTGCAATGTTAAAACAGCATCTGTCAGATCAGCTGCATATCTAAAATAAAAGAATTAATCTATCAACGCTCTCTACTCTTAAAAAACAAATGAAAACTATTTACGATTCAATTTCAATGACTTCAGCGATAACTGACGATCATTCCAAATCTAAGCTGCCCGCAGCCCGTTATGTCAACAGGCATAGCGAAAAGAATAAATCTGCGAGAAGTGGATTTAAAACATGGGGGCTTGCCGTTTCACTACTGGCGATTTCCACAATTGCATCCGCGCAGGGCACCACTTCGGATAGCACTGCCAATTTTAGTAAAAGGAGTTTTCGGACCTGGTCTGTCGGACTAAACGGAGGTATGCTAACGCATTACACACCATTTAATGGCGAATCCAATGGTGATTTTAAAACACCGCAGGAAACCTGGGGTTACGGCGGGTATATCAAAAAGCAGATCTTGCCAGGCTTTGGTATTCAAGCGGACTTTTTAGCCGGTACAGTAAAGGGTTTCCGGGCCAATAGCCTTGCTTCTCCGTCTGTAGCACAGGATAATAGCAGCTTTAAATCGAGGATCGACTGGTCTGCGGCTGTTAGTGCCAACTTCACAGTAGCTAATTTAAGCTTGAATCAAAAAAGGAACTTTCTTTCACCATACCTGACTGCGGGTGCGGGGTATATGTCGTCAGGAGCCAACGTAACCGGCGTGCCAACGGGTGCAAGCACGAACTACCACAAAAACTGGTTCGTCCCGGTTGGTGCCGGCTTTAAACTGGGCTTATCCAGGGTGATCAATATCGATCTTGGATATACAGTTTCCTTTATGAAATCAAGGGATTTCGATGGGGTAATCGGTAGCATGAACGACCGGTTCTCTTATGCACATGCTGGTATTGAGATCGCATTAGGCAAAAAGAAAAGTTCACAACTCCAAAATTACAGCGCAATTGCTGCTATTCGCGAGGAAAGTGCCGCAGAGAGCATGGTACTCCGCAACCGTTTGGCAACAGCCGAGCAAAACAGGCTGCTTGATCAGCAAAAGTATGACCGCGATGCCAGACAACTTGCAGTGGACCTGGCTGATGATGACAGGGATGGCGTTGCCAATAAATTTGACAAATGCCCTGGTACGCCGCCAAATACGATAGTCGATGGCGCGGGTTGCCCTTTAAAAGTACCGGCACCCAAGGTGATCATAACAGAAGCTGACCGGAAGGTAGTAGGCGAAGCTATTCGTAACCTGGAATTTGACTTGGGTAAATCAACCATCAAAGAGCGTTCTTACGCGACATTGAATCGTGTTGCAGGCCTTTTGGTTGAGAAAAACTTCAGCTTGAAATTAGCGGGTCATACAGACAACACAGGATCTATGGCACTTAACCTGTCATTATCAAAAGACCGTGCGGAAGCGGTGAAAAGCTATCTGGTAGCACAGGGCGCGAACGCTTCAACTATTGAGGCAACAGGTTACGGCCCAAATCAGCCGATTGCTACCAACAAGACAGCCGCAGGCCGTCAACAGAACCGCAGGGTTGAATTCTCACTGTTTTAATAATACACTTTAAATAAATTTGAAATGAAAAAAATAATCGTAATAACAATTGCAGCTGTTCTAAGCACGGGATTTTTAGCCAGCGCACAAATACAAAAAGGGAACGTAATGGTGGGCGGGAATTTCGCCAACATCAATCTTGGATTGAATGACCCCAAAATATTTAGTGTGGACATCACCCCAAAAGCCGCCTGGTTCATTCAGGACAATGTTGCTTTGGGTGCGTATGTGAACTTAGGCATCCAAACCGCTAAGGGGTCTAATACGACCACCAGTTATGGCGTAGGCGCCCTTGGAAGATATTATACCGGCTCAGATGTAGCCGTGCTTAAACACGGGCGCATTTTTGCTGAAGTCACGGCAGGTATCGGCGGCGTGAATGTTAGCAACGGTGGTGGAAACACCAACGGACTTAATTTAAGTGTCGGTCCGGGCTTCGCCTATTTCATCACGCCAAATATAGGATTGGAAACGCTTTTAAAATATAATGGTCTGGCCGGTTTCGGCAGCCAATCATATCAAAGCAATCTGAACCTTTCGTTCGGCTTCCAGATCTATCTGCCTGGAAGATCAACGGCCAAAAAGGTCCAGGGGGATATGAATTAATATTAGTTGATAAGAGGCATTGCCTATGATAACGAATGAAAAACCGCTCACAGAGAGATGATAAATATCTTCTCGGTTTTGATTAAAGTTTGGTTCAGCTACATTCATTATTGCTTAGACAGCAGTATTGAATGTAGCTGTCCTGCTTTAAGCCCATTTTGCATGGAGCTATTAACCGCAAAGGAACTTGTACAATTGTTAAAATAAGGAAGAACTGTTATTTAGAGCCTTTAAGTACAGAATAGACCGGCAGCATTCCCCACTCTTTGGCGCTAATATGCAGGTGGGGGAATTGTACGGTTGCCAATTGTTCTGAATAGTGATGGGGGGGCAATCAATCAAGAAGAATATTCCGCTGATAACTACAAAGCGTATAGCATTCAGGTACCGAATCTTAAAAACAAAATATTGGCAATGTAGTTGTTTAACCCAAACGAATATTCCTTAATTTCGTTTGATTGAAAATTAACAGTTGGACTGCTATTTGTTACGACATTAGAAATACTGAAATGGCAAAAAGGATATTGGTAATTGACGATGACGAGGATATCCTGGAGATCTTAAATATTATCTTCCAGGAGAATGGGTATGAAACTGTTATATCAAATACCAGTGAGGCGGCTGAACATATCCGGGTAATCCAACCGGATATTGTGCTCCTTGATGTACGTATTGTGGGGTCCGCCAAAAATGGTCCCGAAATTTGCAAAGAAATCAAATCTCAGATAGAAACCAGGCATTTGCCGGTTATGTTAGTATCTGCCGAGACGGATCTGGCTATCATTGCCCAGGATTGTGGCGCTGATACTTATATTGCTAAACCCTTTGATATTTTTGGATTGCTTTCGCGGGTAAAAGAATTCTTATCTTAGCCGTGTAAAAGCATGAGCCAATGTCAGAACAGCCGGATAAATCTCCATCTCCAAAAAAAATAAAATTAGGCTCCGAAAAACTAAAAAAGTTTTTCATTACTCATCTAAACCGGATCTATTTTGCCAAAGCGCATTTGGTTACCTGGCTGCCGCAATTAAAGGACGAAGTTTATTTTGATGATTTGCAACTTGCCATCCGTGAAACTGTTGAGGATGTTGAAAAGCAAATGGCGAGAATGGAACTGATCTACGAACTGCTGGATGAGCCGATATCAAAAGGCAGTATAAATGGTTTGACAGGTTTGGTGGACGATGCCTTTGAGGCGATCCGTGAGCAAACCGGCGAAGCCGAATTACGCGATATGTCTATCATTTTTTACCTACAGAATATTGAAAGTGTGGAAATGGCTTCCTTTCAGGTAATGCAAATGGCTGCGGTTAAGCTAAAGAACAAACACATCAAACAATTACTTCAGGAAAATTATGACGAGGCTAAGGCAGATCGTACCTTACTATTGTTGATTGCAGCGAAGTATATTACAAAGTAGTTGAACATTGCCGAAGGTTAACATAATCCTTAAGTCGTTACCACAGAAATTTACCCCTATACCCTTGTCGCTTTCTTTAATTCTTTCCGATTGGCAATTCCTCTATTTAAGCCTAAATGGATTCAGAAAGGAGATCGTATGCCTATAGCTTTAAACGTCGTATCAAGCCTGTATGCCTTTTATACCGAAATTATGGCATCCCCTTCGGGCCGGGCTCATACGCTGTATCTGCTGCGCAGGATGCCGCTGCTATCCCGTGATGCGAAAAGCTAACTTTCGAAACACCTTCTAAAGCTTACAGACATCAACAATCCAATCTAATACGCTCCAGATTAAACTCAATCATCGTCATCATTCCGCTCAGGTTTTAAGGCCGTTTTAAATTCATAATCCGCCCAATTGTTGAATCCCTTTTCTTTACACGCCTCGAAAAATGCCAGGAAATCAGCTTTTATTGCTGGCTCAACCTTTGTGTTTGCGGTAATAATTTCCTTGTATTCATCTGGCGTAGTAAATATTGTCAGCAATTCCGGATGAATGGCGACTAATTCTTTTTCGCGCATATCGTATTTAATACCAAACTTTAGAAATTGGAATGGGTCCTGCTCCGCCAGGGCAGCTTTAACGACCGGAATAACCGGCGGCTCAAACTTGAAATGTTTCGTCACATATCCCGGCTTTCCCGGTGCGGGTTCCGTGTAATCATGCCGTATACCCCAAAACATCCATGTGCCATCCTTGCTTAAGCCCTTTTCAGCGATATGCGCTTTGAAGTAGTGGGTTTGAAAGTCTATCAGGGCCGTGGTCGGAACACCTATTTCTTTTTGATCATGTTTAATGTGGTAAATAACTTCGGCAGGAAATACATACGGACTTTCTGCGCCTGCAAATAAGCTTTCTACAAAAAGACGATAGGCGCTTTCATCTTTCTTATAATATTGTTTTTCAATCCGGTGATCATAATTATAAAGCAGATCGGTAAACGCTTCGTAGTCGAAGGAGCGACGCCCTTTTTCTCTCACGTACCTGGTTCCCAGGTAAAAAAGGGATGACACCTTCAGTTCAAAATCTATCCTTGTTTTCGGTTTTTCCTGAAAAATTCGCGTGGAAAGTTCATTTAGCAGCTTATCCTCCGCACATTGATCCACCAAATTTTTTACGCCCAAAATGCCGCGCTGCCATGCATTCTGGAATAGTTTTTCAGATATGTCCCGGTTACTTAATCTATAGCGGAAATAACGTTCAAAAAACATGGGGTAAATGATCGCATTTTTTGCCTTAGCTGAGCGGTTGAATTTGAAAAACAGGTTATTCAGAAGGCCGCAAATCAGGGTAATCTCGCTTTCTGTGTATTGTTGCTCTTCCCGCAGCGTACGGCCAATTATCGGCAGTTCCTCTTTTTCCACCAGGTAAGTCCTCAATTCATAATATTCTTCGTGCGACGATCTGGATGGCTTATCCCTGATAAAATCGTTTCGTCGTTCAAATAGTCTGTCATAAATTAATGGAAACCGGAATTTGAGCAGTTCTAATACAAAAAGGCTCTCAAACATGACCTCTTTCCCTAAAAACTGGTAGGCGATCTTAAAATTATTGATGAATTTAATGACATCTCTCGATTGGCGGAAAATCGTTTCAAACGCAAAATTAAATTGATTGCGAAATCCTGTTTCGAGGATATGGCTCCGGTACGCTTCCATATGATCGGAAGTGATAAAACTTTCCAGTAGTTTTTCAAGTACCCTAAGCAGGTCTTCATTTTCTCTTTTGGGTAAAGGTATCTCCAGCTGGATTATCTTGTCCAGGTAGCTGCTGGAGACATTAGCGTTCATAGATTTAATAGACTCCTGGATATAACTCCTTTCGTAGGCAACGAGATAAAAAATATTGGTAAAGTTCGCTGTGTTCCGAATCAATCGCATCACTTCCATGACTTCATCCTTGTAAAGCCTGTCAAGATCGTCTATCGTTACGATTATTTTTTTACCGGATTTTTCCAATAACTGATTAATTCGCTCATAGTCATCAGTATAATTCCCAATACTGAACAACCGGCCGGCAAAACCGATCTGACGAACGAGCTTCTCTGCTGAACTATCTACACGGCTAAGTTTCCGGGAATATTCAAGGACTAATCCAGCAACCTGTGGGTTAAGTGTATACAGCCTGCTGGCCAACAGATCAAAAAAGTCTTTTTGAATATTTGGCGTTCCTTCAGTGCTCCATGGATTGAAATCCACGATCTCCGATTTTTTTTGATCAATGTAACTCTTGATCAAATTGATAAAAGATGTTTTCCCACTGCCGTACTCTCCCAGAATGCCGATAGCAAATGATTTGCTATTGGCGGTCCTGCCAATTCTTTCTGCAATTTCCCGTGCAACTTCCTTTCTGTTAAAGCTATCCTCATCAGCAGAGACTATAGCCAAATCTTCAATAAAGCCGTTGTTGTTAACCCCGGCGATCTCAATCCTCCTTACTGGGATAAAAGTTAAGACTGCAGGAATGATTAATGCAGCAACAATAAGATCCCACTCACGCGTTCCCGGGATTAAGCGCATGTGTGCGAAGTTCCATAGTGGCTGATTTAGCTGCAATACATAAAAAAAAGCAGTGAAAATCGCTATCCGCCGCAGATATCCTTTGTCACCAAACAAGTATAGCCAGGCACCAGCCAACACCGCAAGCACCAACAAGACCAACTCATTCAGGATCGAATTAGTGAATGCTGAAATTAGAGGCTTGACTACCAGTTTATTTAGTAACTCGTTAATAGGGCCGATAAAAAAGAGTAAAAAACCAATACAACACGAAATCCAAAGTACAGCCGGGAGTCGCTTTTTGATGTCCGCTATGAAGCTCATTTAATATTTGTTTTAGGTCTGCATTCCGGGTGAACCGGATTATTAGCGAAGTAAAAATACAAAGGATGGGCACCATTGCCCTATAGTAATTACCAACATACTAAGTGTAGGCTGCTGCTAAAGCGCTATGGGCATGAGTGAAAGGAGAACCATTACACCGATTGGACAACTCATCGCCTGCGGCTCCAATGGCATTTTTTTATTTAATCCATTTTATTTTTAGGCGAAACGGGTAAAAAGCGCAGCTAATATCTTGCCGGATATAACGGTTGGTTTGACAAAAGACTACCGCATAAACGGCTGCCTCCCCAAAGGGTCCCCTCCAATTATTCAGTTTCCTTTTGCCTCGTTTACCGGCACTTCCTATTGCTTTCTTTTTTCCCTTTTTCTTTTAAAAATAATCAATCAGGGCATGGGGGCGAAAGAAGAACAATAAATAAAAATTTATTCATTAAAAAATCAAATTATGTTATTCACAGGAAGATTAACCGGAAACGCAGAAGTTAAATCGGTTGCCACAAACAAATCCCTTATCAATTTTACCGTAGCCATTAACCAAAAATGGAAAAACAAAGCAGGCGAAAAAAAGGAAAAAGCCGTATTCGTTGATTGCACCTACTGGCGCAATACAGGACTTGCTGAATACCTCAGCAAAGGCGCAGTAGTTGAAATTTTGGGATGGGTGGAAGCGCAAGCCTATCAAAGCCAAACCAAAGGGTTACAGTCGAGGCTGATTTGCACTTGCGACACCATTAAGCTATTCAGCCCGATGGCTAAAAGCGCAGACCCTGCCGAAGGCAAGGAGAAAAAGACGGTAACCGCAGGTGCAGGTCAAGACGACGACGACCTGCCATTTTAATCCCGTTCCCATTCATTTTTTATTTAAAAGCAAAATCTTAACATCATGGCACACAACTTGAATTTCAACGAAGCAACTCACTCATACAGCTTTTTCAGCGTAAAGGAAAGAGCATGGCACGGTTTAGGTAAAATCGTAGACCAATATCCCACAAGCGCACAGGCGATACAATTTGCAGGCTTAGACTACCATGTAGAAAAACGCCCCCTGTTTACCTATGATACCGAAAATCATACAGGCGACCCCGACACGGATATTTTGATCCCAGAAATCGAAGTACCCAATTACTTTGCAACCATCCGCACCGATACCGAACAGGTTTTAGGGGTAGTGGGCAAAGATTATGAAGTCGTACAGAATGTAAACGCATTCGAGTTTTTTGATGCTATTGTCGGCGGGGGAGAGGGCATACTTTACGAAACGGCAGGGGCGTTAGGCAAAGGCGAACGCATATTTATTACCGCCAAACTACCGGGCTACATCCGTGTTGGCAAGGACGATTTTATCGAAAAATATCTTTTTCTGACCACCTCCCACGATGGTTTTGGAAGCATTACCGCAGCCTTTACCCCCGTAAGAATTGTGTGTAACAACACGCTTAACGCTGCCATGCGTAACCATTCGGTCGGCATTAAAATCCGTCATACCGCATCTGCCAACGACCGATTGAAACAGGCGCATACGCTCATGGGTATCAGTAACAGAATGGCTGACGAAATGCAGGAAATCTTCAATCATTGGTCAACCGTCCGCATCACTGATAAGGAGGTGAAGAAACTAATACAAGTTGCTATGGTGCCAAATAAAGAGGTACTAAACAACCTGATGGCAGGTAAAACCGATGAACTGTCAACTACCTACACCAACATGGTAGACAAGGTTTACGAATATGCCATGAGCAGCCCGACACAGCAAATGGAAACGACTGCGGGGACTTTGTTCGGTGCTTATAATTCGGTGACTGGCTATTTTCAAAATGTACGAAACTACAGGGACGGTGAAGCCAAATTTAAATCCATCACCGAGGGAACAGCCAAACAAAGAGCGCAAACTGCCTTTGACCTGTGCCTCGATTTCTCCAAACACCTTAACGACAATTTCCTGCAATTCAATTAATCATCCAAAAGGGGAGCAATCCCCCTTTATTAAATCATTAATCATGACAACGAACTTTTTTCAAAATATAGCAAGCCTGAACCTGCAAGGGGTTTGGAAACTGGCCATCACCACAGATGATAAAGGCAATTTTATTGTATCTCAATTATTCAATACCACCTGCGGAGATAAGGCAGTGAACCTCATCGTACCGCTTACCCTTTCCGGCACAGCCGAGGATTTAGACGAGGGCTTTTTTGACAAGGTAACTGAACCGACCTTAAAAAGCGCAGGACTGCAAACCAATATGGAAGCCCATTTGAAAAGTGTAGAGATAGCTAAAGCCGCCTCCAAGCTGGAGCAGGATAAGAAGAACAAGGAAAAAGCGCAAACCACCGCAACAGCTACTAAGAAAACCGACGATGTGGAACTGCCTGAACCCAAAATCAGCAAAGAGGATAAGAAAAAAGCCTACGATGAAGCGATGGAGAAGGTAACTGAACTGATTAAAAAGTTCAAGTTTTCCGAAGCTTTAACCATCCTGCCAACCATCGAAGACCACCCCAATAAGGAGAACGAATTGAAAAAGAAACGCCAGTATCTGACCCAACAAGCCAACCTGTACGAGAAAGTATTAATTGATTATAACGCCTAATTCCCATAGCCATGATACAGACAAAATTATTACCACGGGTTTTTATTCATACAGAAAACGGTCAAAAAATACGGTTGACCGACCCTAATGAGGACTTTAGCCCCGAAGCGGTTTGCAACCATTTTGCTAACCTCTATGCCATCCTGACCACCGCCAAAATTGTCGGGCCTGAGTTCAAAGACGACTTTAGGGAATACGAATTTGTATCCACCATAGGCACGAAAGGTTAACGATGAAAACAGGAACAGCAGACAGATCAGTACAAAAACGAAACCCACAGCAATGGAAATTACATCAGCAGTTAGCACACTTCGCAAAAGACCTCGACAGGCTGCCCGATGCGCAGGAAGTAAGGCAAAACCCGCCACGCTCCGCACCACCTGTTACCGATGGTTTTTTAAGGCATAGCTTTACGCCCATGTACGCACCAGCGCAAGACCTGCCGGATCGTTCAGCCGCAGAACGGGATTTTTTTAAATCCCGTTCTTACCTCGAAAAACACTATGGTTTGGAACTGACTGATTATCGTTCCCTGCCATACCCGTACAATTTGTTAATGGCTGAAAAGGAATTGCACCTTAAACTCCGAGTGAAAGACAAATACCGACATCTAAAAATTATCGAGCAGGAGAATAAGCAGGTATGCCTGACCATAGAAGAAACGTTTGACGAAGAGTTTTGCCTGTACTATATCCCCGTTATGCCAATTTACCAGTTATGGCAGAATGAACTGCATATACCTTGTGCCGAACTGCTGACCGCCGTTTGCGCTTACCTCTATGCCGAGGCGGGTATTTCCTATTACCGGGATGAGGACACGTATATGTATTGCAATTACGAGGCCTTGGAAGAATGGATAAGCGATGATTGGGGAGACGGCGAGGAAGATGAATACGCACACGAAAAATCAGCCCTCGAAAATGCCAAAATACAGGGTGACTTTATACAGGCTAAAATGATGGAAACAGGTTTTCGCCAAAGTCTGGACAGCCTTATCGCCAATTTCAACGCCGTAAGTGAATTTGAAAAGGATTGCCTTGCAGTCGCTCAAACCTGCCTGAAATTAGGACAAGAATTCCCCAATGCAAACTTGTTTAGGCATGCCAGTTTACAGGATTACGAGGTCGAGGATTACGAAGATAATTACGTGGGGATGCACGAATATATTTCTTTTATCGGGAGCATTAATGATAATCTGAGCGAACGCTTGAAAAGCATGGTGAACGATGATTTTAACGAGCGCGCCCGATACCAGGAACCCGAAATAACCACCATTTTTAATGAAGCCCAACCCGCCTATACGAATGAATTAGCCTATGAGCAACGGGCATTCGGACTGATAGACGATTTATGTACCCTTTTATACCGCAAGCCATGAAAGAATTAACAGGCATGTTCGGAAATCTATACGAACCTATAAAAGCTTTAATTATCCTGCGCAAGACAGGCGAGCAGAACCAATCAGATTACTATATCGAAAGCTACGACATGGACGGGAAAGGTTGCCCGATTAACGGGCATCCCTTATCTGTCAAAGAATGCAATAGCTTGACTAAAGCCCTACAGGTGAACGAAAAGAAAGCGCAGGGATTCTTAACGCCTAAAGGCTTAATGCCACAAAATGTTTTGCACCTCAACAGCGGTGCTAACGGTTATGTGATTTGGCATACGCCACCGCAAGCCGTCAAACTATTGTTTACCGAAAATTTGGGCATCCCCTCGGCAGCGGCAAATATTCCGGCATTGGTGTGGAAAGCCGGAAAAGGCAGCTTGCAAATATTCGCAGTAGATGCCAAAGAATTTAAGGAAACGACACCGCTGTATTATGCTCCTTTTTTCAATCTCTACAATGATGGTAGGGTTTGTATGGGTAACGTGCGCAT
Organism: Mucilaginibacter psychrotolerans; assembly: GCF_004519315.1. GTDB lineage: Bacteria > Bacteroidota > Bacteroidia > Sphingobacteriales > Sphingobacteriaceae > Mucilaginibacter > Mucilaginibacter psychrotolerans. The sequence continues at coordinate 89,254 of NZ_SOZE01000009.1, read as the reverse complement.
TCGCATCCCGAACGACTGCGGCTTGGAACAATTTATGGAACTATGGCAGGACTATTTTTTTAATAGCTATTTCAGCCACTTAATAGGAGGGCATGAACCCATCAAAGGCAATATCGTGCAGTTGTGGCAGCAACTGACCACCACCGCCGAACCGTTCCCGGCCAACGTGCTAAACGCTACCAAATACCAACTTAAAAACTTAATTCGATGAAAACTTTAACCACCGTTCATATTACCGATAATTATTTAGTCAACCCAACCAATCCGATTACTGTCAATCTAATAGGGGCGGGGGGAACGGGTAGCCAAATGCTGACTTGCCTTGCCCGTATGAACCAGGCCATGCTTGCCTTAGATTATCCCGGCCTTCTCGTTACTGTTTACGATGATGATACCGTAAGCCCTGCCAACCTCGGCAGGCAACTTTTTGCCGAAGCAGAAATGGGCCTGCACAAATGTGTTGCCCTTGTAAACCGTATCAACCGGTTTTTCGGTACAAACTGGAAAGCAGTTACCAAACGCTATGAATCGGAAACCCTGCGATACCTGCCCGACAACGGCAAAGCCAATCTCTATATTACCTGTGTGGATAATGCAGCCGCAAGGTTCGAGATAGCCGAAATATTGGGGGCATACAAAAACTATAAGAGTTATGAACGCAACAAGCCGCTATACTGGATGGATTTAGGCAATAGCAAGGATACAGGACAAGTATTATTGTCAACAATCGGGGAACTCAAACAACCGACCTCGGAGAAATTTGTGACCGTTGGTAACCTGCCATTTGTGACCGAGACTTTTAAAGGCTTATTGGAAGCCGCAGATGTAACCGATGATACGCCAAGCTGCTCTTTAGCCGAAGCCCTGACCAAACAGGATTTGTTTATCAATTCCACTTTAGCCAATATGGGGGCTTCGCTTTTATGGGCTTTATTTCGGGAAGGCATACTATTGAACCGTGGGTTTTTCATGAACCTCCACGACTTCAGGACACAGCCCCTGAAAGTGGTTGATGACAAACCTGAAATCGCAGAACAAGCCGCCGCTTAATGCGGCTTTTAAACCAACATTCATGGAAATTACAGATTTAAAAGGCAAAAACATCCAAGTTACAAACTTGGATTTAGCCATCTTACAGGCGGATGATTACCGCCATTACCGTCATGCCAACCCCGACTATGCCGCGCAGGACGAGGCTTTACAAGCTTATTGGCAGGATGTCTATGAAAAGTTAATCTCGTTGAAATCTTAAAAAAATCGCGCCGCCCTGCCACTTGCTGCTTTCATCCGCAACAGGCAGGACGGCGTGTCGGGTGGCCTGAATTTCAGCAAATCAAGCCGCCGTCCGCCCACCTCGCTTTGCTGAAAAACAGGCCTGTTTTAATTTTAAGATGATGGTGCAGCTACAAAAAGGTTTGCGCTGAACGCCCGTGAGAGGCGGTTATCCGGCTTAATTAATCGTAGGGGTGTCAGGGTAGTAAAGTAAAGTAGTTGTTTTTTTAAAATGATACGACGAAATAGGGGATTAATCTGCGGCTTGAACCGGGTTATGCAGAAAAAAGCAGAATTCTATTGCCATTTACCCTCATTAAGCACCACCATTTTACTACTGTTTTGGTGCTTTGGGTTGTAGTTACTTTGTGATAGATAATCACAAAGATCATTTAACCCCTTATCTCCCCAGGAGGTAATACAAAGAAAGGACGCGGTGACAAAGAGTAAACTCATCCATGCGGGTTACGTACCTGCTGCTGGCATCAGCCATCTTGTATTCCTAATGTCCATCATTATCCTCGTTTATGGAAAGTCGTATTATAATGAAGCGCAGGTTTGCCTTAACGGAATCAACTAAGGAATGGTTAATTACAGCCATTCGCCTGGTTTGCATGTTTCTATTCCTGTATACCGCCTATGCCAAATTGGTCGATCATGACCGGTTTCTTAAAGGCCTGTCCGGGGTACATCTGATCAGCGGCCTGGCTGTTTTTATTTCCTGGTTCGTTCCGCTGATCGAAATACTGACCTTTATTTTATTGCTGATCCCCTATACGGCAAAATCGGGATTATACCTCTTCCTGGCGATGATGGTCGTTTTCACCGGTTACATCTCCGGAGTGCTGCTCTGGGCAAAAACAATCCCTTGCCACTGTGGCGGTGTCATCGAAAACTTAAGCTGGACGCAGCATTTATGGTTTAACCTCGCCTTTATCGGGCTGGCCATCATCGCGCTCCGGCTACACAAATCAAATAATCAATAAAAATACACAACATGAAAAACTTCAAACAAATCGCTTTAGGCCTCGTAGTAGGCGCTATGGCCATCGGGTTCAGTTCTTTTACAACTGCTAAAAAGTTTGCTTCGGTAACTTATTACCAGTTGAGCCAGGATAATTATACCAAATTAACCAGCCCAAGCGGCAATTGTGATCCGCTCCAATCAAAACCTCACGCCTGCACCATAACCTATGCGACTGATCCGGGTGTGGCTTCGTTTACTTATTCCGCAAGGCCGTCCGGCGGGTCAGAATCTGCAACAAAAGAGATTTGGGAACAATAAAGATGCTTTAATCACATAGGAGCAATTAATTTGCTCCTATGTGATTTTTTTAAAGATGTGTTCGAATTAACTCGTCTAACGCTAAAAGGGATTTCTCATCTGTGATTCTAACCGGGCTTGAAGTAATGATACTACTATTCTTGTCTACCAATAATAGTTGCGGGAATGACTGGTAATTATAAAAATCAAGCATGGGATGACGGTAGCCCATACCGTTTGTATGTAAATTAAGTTCCTGAGGTGACGAATAAATACCCTTGTCCAAACCCATCTTCCAAAGCTTCCTGTTGTAATCTACGTTTACGCTAATGAACACAACGTTGGGATTGTTTTTGTATCGCTCCCTGATCGGTTGTAATTCTTTTTCTTCCATGGCACAACCACTGCATCCATAGAACCAGAACTTGCAAATCATGACCTTGCCCTTGAAATCATCTAAAGTATAATATCTTCCATCATAACTTTGCAGTTTAAATGGATAAGCCCTGTTCCCGGTCGTTTTTGAATGTAGTAAGCCTGTTAAAATGTTTTGATAAGGATATTCAGTTACCTCGCCAATAATAGATTGGAGATCCGCCTGCGCTGTGTAGGATTGATTAAAAAAGGCCATGAAAAATACGGTAAGGATCTTTTGTCTCAGCAGGCCGGAATAATTGCTGCTGATGGCTTTAAACGTTCGTTCGAACCGGTCTTGTTTGAAATTACTGGTATCACTGTGCAGCCCGTTCCATGCCCGCTCTAATTCGATAAGATAAGGTGCATATGAAATAGAATTGGTGATCAAGGCGGAATCTACCGGGGGCTTGTTTTTTTGATAGCGTTCATTGATGGCCGTCACTGCTAGGTTTTCTTCTGTTTGGCTATAGGTTTTATTCTGTACGATTACACTCAATGAAGTAATATAGCCGCGGTTCAGCTCGCTATAACTATTGATTTTAAGTATGGCTAACAGGTCTGGCGGTAATTGCTGTTGATATTTTAAAAGGATGCGGTCAAGATCCTTCAAAATCGAATCCCGTTTAAAAATCAAATAGTTAACAATGCCGGTATCGCTATTGTGAAATGGCTTGGTTCCGTTTACCGGAACATTTGCCTTTTTTAATTCAGCCTGACAGGTATACAAGGCTTCGTTGTTTGATTTAAAATGGAAATCATCTTTGCTTTTGATATCAAAGTAAAGGCTATCGCCGGGCCGGGCCAAGGTTAATCCAACCCAGCTATCCACCGGAAATCCTTTAAAGCCGAAATAGACAAAATCGGCTTTCGGCTTGATTTTTACCATAAAGGCGTTGGCTGATACCTTTACCTGATAGGTCTGGTTTACATTGGAGTCAATCCCGAGGATATTTCTATAAACTTCCAGGCTAAAATTATCAGGAAGCGCTTTTCTTATTTCAGGTGTCCACTTGCCGTAAATGACAATTTCCTTACGGGTCTGTCCAGAAACAGTCGACAGACTTGTAAATCCTGTAATAAGTATCAGGACATATTTTAACAGTTGAGGATAATAAAACCAGTAGGTCTTGTTTTTTGAAATGTTCATCTTGTTTTAATGTAGTTGTATATTATAATGATGTGCTCATTAATTAGGCACCCGTTAGGCTATCGGGGATTTTGCGATATGCCGCTGTAATTAATTTCGTCATCGGGTATCGGGAACAAATACCGTGGGTCATTCGGGGGCAGCGTATAGGTTTTCCCATTCAATATCCTTGTTATAGTGATGTTGGCCCCCTCTTTATTCAACCGCTTCAGGTCTGACCACCGCAGGCCCCGCCGGATCAGTTCTTTTTGGCGCTCTGTTAAGACCATTGCTAATGCTGTTGCTGGATCTGAAGCACTGCGTGGTGTAAAGGTGCCGCTGGTATACCTGGTAATTAATAAAGTATTTAAGCTACTTAGTGCGGTCTGGACAGCTGACCTTCTCGCAGCGCATTCCGCTTTGATCAGGTACAGCTCATCCGTTGCCAGCCCGGTATAAATCAGCGATCTTCCGCTGTACGTCCGCTTGCGTAGCGTGGTTCCATTGGCTGCTTTTCCGAAATAGATTGGCTTTCTCAGGTCGTTCGCATCATATAAGCTTAACAATTCCGGCGTTATAGCGTATCTTCCAAGTGAGGAGGAGATCACCTCGGTCAGATCAGTGGTTTGGACACTGTAGTAGTTACTTTCGTCGTTGGAAAAAGTAAAAGGCGTGCTTGCTGTTTTTGAAACGGTGTTATAGTCGATAAGTTTATTGTAAATCAATAAGCAGCTATCTGCATACGCCTCCGCTTTGGGGTACTCGCGCATACTTAAATAGATCCGGGCGAACAAGGCGTAAACCGCAGCTTTGGAGGGCTGGTTCCTAAAATCAACAGATAGATTATTAGGAAGCAATCTGCCTGCTTGTTGCAGGTCTGACAATAGCTGATCATAGGTCTGTTGCAAAGTGGCCCTGGGTAATAGCTCATCTATACCTGAAGTAAGCCGCAAGGGAACGCCGGGGGAGCTTCCCGCAGTTTTGCCATCGTAAGCCTCACAAAAGTTTTGGGCCAGGTCGTAAAAGGCGAACGCGCGGGCAAAATACGCCCATCCCTTGGCCTTGTTCCATTCACTGGTGCCTATCCCGTCACTGTTGGGCAAGCCATCCAGTACGCTATTGGCATAAAAAATAGCCGCGTAAGGAATATTCCAATCTTTTACATTTCCCTGCCCCCCATAAAGATCTTTTTCCCATGTATAGGCATTCCTGGTGGTCAATTGTACAAGTGATTGGTAGGTAGCATAATCGGGAATGATAAATTCGTCAGAGGAGGCAAGCGGGAGTGCGCCTGTCTGGTTGAATACTTCCGTGTTACTAAGTAACTGCTGGAAATCTGTAATGGTATGCGGTTGGACCAGGCTTGTACTCGGTTTTACGTTTAAGAAATCTTTTTTGCAGGAAGTGAGCACTGCCGCAGTAAGAAGCGCTAAACAGACACTGCCGATTTTGAAATTTTTTCTGTTCATGATAGTTAATTTAAAAAGTCGCATTTAACCCAAATGAGATGGTCCGTGTTGAAGGCAATAATTGTGTCCCTGCATCGGGGTCCAATCCATCCTTATTTGCACGCCAAAGAATTCCGACATTGTTGATATACGAATAGATCTGCAGGCTTCTAAAGGGTAGATACGGGTGACTCTTTTTATTCAGCTGGTAGCTTAACCGGATATCCTGTAGCCGGATATGATCGCCTTTATCGATCACGTCTTCAGAACCTAAGTAGAAAACATCTCTGTAGCTATCATTGGGATAAATGAGCGATGGTATGGTTGTATGAAGTTCATCTCCTGTTTTTTGCCACCTTTGGTCAAATTCTCCCTGATTGTAGCCATAATTACTGCCTGAGAAAACCCCGTTCTTCCTGAAATAATAACCCAGCTTATAAACGACATTGACTGAAAGATCCCACTGCCGGAACGAGATATTATTTCGTACGCTGCCAAATGACCGCGGAGTTGCCGGCCCCTTATAAACGAGTTCATCGGCGTTTTGGGAATTATAAATTCCCGCATAGTCAGTACTGATAGCTCCTGCCAGATAGCCCCTGGGATTACCGGTAGCATCAAGTCCGGCGGATTTAAAAGCAAATATGGCGTAGTAGGGGTAGCCTACCAGCGGGTTGGAATAGTTGCTGAATACAATATCGCCGTTAACGCCCTGCTGTGCGCTATAATTGGTTATCCGATCAAGGGCGTAGTTGTATAACAGGTTCAGTTTCCATTTAAAACCAGGCTTACTGAGGATGATTAAATTTGCGACGATATCAATTCCATTGGTTTTTGTATCCGCCGAATTACCTTTGAATGTCGTTACGCCGGTTTGCGGTGCGATAGGGCTGTTACCGATCAGGTCCATACCGCGTTTCCGGTAATATTCAAAACTCCCGGACAGCCAATTCCCTTTTGTCGAGAAATCGATCCCTAAATTGATGTTCTCGATTTTTTCCCAACCCAGGGAAGGGTTGGGAGGATTAATGATATTAGCGTAAAGCGTGTTCCAGATGTTATAGTAAAATGCATTAGCGGTAAGATAAGCCGAAGTTGTTTTATCCGCATTGCCATTATAACCATAGGTTGCCCTGATTTTCAAATAGGGTAGTGCATCTGAATGGTAAAAGCCCTCGTTGCTCAAATTCCAGGCTAAACCGGCAGACCACAGGGGGACACCTTTTTGGTTTGCCTTTACACCGAAAATATTGGTTTCATCTTTTCTGGCACTTGCCGTAAAGATATACCTGCTGTTATAAGTATAAGAAGCATTGGCATAATAAGACCTGTAACGGTCCGTGTTCCCTAACTGGCTCGGTGCGGTTGGGATCGTTTGGGCGCCATAGGGGTCGTAATAAATATTGTAGTAAGCTAACGGGTTAATGGAGCCGTTAGCATTGCTTGCAGTAGAAGGATCATAGCCGTAATAACGCTGACTGTTCAGATCATATTGATAATCCTTAACCTCAAAACCAGCTATCGCACTAACGGCGTGGATGTTTTTTATCGTCTTTTCATACGATAGCTGCACCCTGCCGTATTGCGTTGAAGCAGTTGCATCGTTTCTATCGGTAATGGCTCCCAGCGGGATGATCCGGCTTAAAGTACCTGTTGAGGGATCAATTGCAGAGAACCTGTTGATCAGGTCCCGTGCATAAAATGAATCCTGGTTATAAACACGGTTGTCATCATTCTGATCCTGCTGGTATTGGTAGTTAACCTGGATCTTAAGCTGATCGATCAATTTGTAGGTAATTCCAGCCAGAAACCTGTAATTCGTCAGGCCTGTATTTCTGTTGCCCTTGTTTTCATTCAAAGGGAAGTACCGCCAATCTAAAAGTTTTCCATTGCCGGCCGTATCAACATACGAGGCTCTCAGGGTTTGATTGATGTTATCAACGACAGGTAATGGATTACCATTTTTGTCTGCTAATTGGTCGTAAGCCGTATAAGCCCTGTATGTATTTGCATTGGAACCCGTATTACTCCTGGTAAACGAGATAGAAGTAAACAACTCCAATTTGTCGTTCAACAGGTTCAACGTGTTGTTGGCATTGATCGTATACCGTTTGTAACTGTCCGAAACAAGATTTCCCAGGTTCTTATCGAACCCCGCAGAAATAAAATATTTCTGATGTGCCGCACCGCCGCTGACACTGAGGCTATATTGCTGGTTCGCACTTTTTCTGTAGAAGTATTTACGCAGATCATTCCGTACATCACTTTGTTTTAAGGTATTGATTTGCCCATCATAATCAGTTTGGGAAATTTGACTGTTTCTTAGCTTATCCATCAAAGCGACCGCGGGCGATATGGCGCTGTAGCCATTGCTGATCGTATTATCGTAATAGCCCTGGTCGAATAAAAACTTTTCTACATAAATGTTATCTGCCGACGACATCTGGTAAGGATAATTCAGGTTCGGCTTTTCACCGATGGTCAGGTTGGCGTTTAAACTAATAACCGGATCACTTCCCTTTTTACCTTTCTTCGTGGTAATTACAATGACGCCATTGCCTGCCCGTACGCCCCAGATGCTGGCGGCCGATGCATCTTTTAAAATAGAGATGCTTGCTATATCATTTGGGTTGATACTATTTATGTCGCCATCATATGGGAAATTATCGACGACAATAAGTGGGTTGGGGTTAGCAAAAATGGTGCTGCGTCCCCGGATAGTGATCGTTGAGTTATTATTCCCGTCCAGGTTTCGTTGATTGAAAATCAGCCCGCTGGTAACGCCATCTAATCTTTCCAAGATGTTGCTGCCTACCCTGCGGTTCAATAAGGCGCTATCAATGAGGACAAAACTGCCGGTTGCCCGTTCTTTAGGTAGCGTCTGATAGCCGGTTGAAACAACCTTTACCTCATTTAATTTTGAATTATCCTGTTTTAAAACGACCGTCAAATAAGCGGTTGTATCGGCTAATAAAACCTCCTGTGTTATAAATCCAATAAATGAAACCTGTAATCTGGCGTTAAGCGGAACATTGGATAAGACAAACTCTCCGTTCTTGTCAGTAATGTAAACCTTGCTTTCACCGACTATTTTCAAGGTAGCACCGGGCAGCACCATGCCAATGCTGTCAGTTACCTTTCCTTTAATGATGACGGGCTGCTGTTCCGCAATTCTCTTTCTTTTTTGTGCGTCATGGCTGATGATGATTTTGTCATCTATAACCTTATAGGATAATGGAAAGGGTAGGAGTAAGTCATTTAACACCTCCTTTAATTGTTTATTGACCGCGTGGAGGCTAACCCGGCTATTGATTAACTCTTTGGAATTACTGTAGATGATGGAAACCTCCGCAGCTTTGGCAATTTTATCAATACCGCTTTTTAAACTTATTTCTTTAAAACTTACGGTGACTTTCTTTTCCAGGATCTGGTTGGCAGATTCCGCTACCGCCGGTAAAGACAAGCATCCGTTAACAAAAACGATGATAAGTAAAAGCCTGATTGATTTAAGGGAGGGTAAAATGGAAAACATAGTTTAATTATTTAATGGTTATAGCACATGTATATTCTTTGTGAATGGGCAATACCAGGCCCATAAAGCAATTTTTTAACTTTTTGCAGTTGGTGTATTCTAAGAAATGTAAAATTGTTCCGTGCGTTATTGCAGCGGTACCCTAATTTATGGGTGGGATAATTTTGCTATCTGTCTCATTCTTCACACCCTCCTTTTAATATATACTTATCCTTGTGGGTAATCACCTTAGCATTGATTGCTGCCGCTAATTGTTCTAAAACAATGGCTAATGGCCGGTTCGTATTGAATTCGCCATAACATAAACAGTTCTTTGATTTGCTTTCTATCAAAATCGGCACCCTGTAATACCGGGTAAGTTCTGCCACCACTTCCGGCACGCTGACTCCGTCATAATTTAAAATACCGTTCTTTCGGTTCAGCATCTGTTTAGCCTCTGGATAATTTAAACTGATCAATGTTCCGGTTTGAGGGTTAAACTCGCTCCGCTGGTCGGGTCTTAGCACAACGTTGGAGGGTTTTCCGTTTAAAGCACCTGGAGCAGACACATTGACAATACCGGTGACTACAGTTACCGTATATTTTGCCTGTATTTTGTAAGATTGAATGTTAAAGGAGGTGCCAACTACACGGGTATCCATTTGACCGCTGTGTATTACAAATGGATGTTTTTTGTCTTTGGCAACCTCAAAAAAAGCTTCGCCTTCCAGTTTGACCTCGCGCAAATTACCTGTTAACTGATCTGGATATTGTAGCGAACTGGAAGGGCTAAGCCATATCTTGGTGCCATCGGAAAGTGTTAAGATCTTACGTTCACCGGCTTTGGTGAGCAATGTATAAAGCTTGGGATCGCCGCTCGAATTATTCATGAAATAACCGCGATAGATGAGCGCGCCGGTACCAGCAAGGATCAACCAGAATGCCGCGATCTTCAGCCACCTGGGAAATTGGGTGCCGCTCGATTTGCTATCGGTGTTTTCTTTTATTTCATGGAGGATGTTTTTTCTGACCTGTTGGACGGCTCTTTCAGATGAAGCATTTGCTTCTGCTGAATCTTCGTAACCCAATTCCATTCGGATCAAGCTTCTCAACTGTCTTTCGTCCTGTTCGCTTTCAAAGTAGTTTAAAAGCTGCCTCGTTTCATCTATACTACACCTGCCGTCGAGGTATTTCTGAAAGAGTTCGGTTAAAGAAGTTTGATTGTTTGATCCGTTCATTAACCCTATTATGCAGTTAAACTAAATAAGGTCTATTTGGGAGGGTAAAATATTATGAATAAGTAGGAGCAAGCAACGAAACCGCTTATTTGATTAACTTAGAGTGTTAATTGATAATAAATAGTTATCCTTTATTGATTGTAGAAAAATCTTTCCCGGTCATCAATGCTTCCGACTCGAAAGATTTCGAGGTCATCGGCAATTTATATCCGCGACTCAAAAAGTAAGGCGCGAGCTAGGTGCTTTTTTTGGGGCACATTGGCAGATGTGCGCAACCGCAAGATTGTGGAAAACTAAGTTTATTAGCACGCGATCTTTATGACGACCTTTAGGTATAATTTTAAGGATATGGAAGATACGGTTGTTATGGATTTCCCGGCACTCGTCAACGGGCTGGCTGAGCTGCCCGAAAGTGCGGGAGCATTATCTTTTTTGAATAACCATCTGCCGATAATGGAAGCAAAGTTGTCGCTGGTCCAGGAATTATTGGTGCAAGAGGTGACGGATGAGCGCTTTAATGCGGCGATCAATGCGATCCATTTTATGATCGATAAGGTTCCGCTGTCCATGATACGTTTAGGTGCGGGGGCACCGATCTTTCGCGGACGCGCTAACGGTGAAAGATTGTTCGACCGCCAGGAGGATATTTCGTATAACAAAGCGGCTCCGGACCGCATCACTGCAGGTCGCTTCAACCGGCGTTTTGAGCCGCTGTTCTATGGTTCATTGCGCGTAGAAACCCCAAAGATCGACACCGTACTGCATTGTGCCCTCGAATGCTGTAAAGAATTGACTGATCATGATCCAGGTCCGGTGGTGCAAGACATCACTGTCGGCAAATGGGTCAACCGGGGGGCAATGCCCGTGGTAAACCTTTGCTTTGATGAGCGCCATCTCGCGGACAATCCTGATCTGAAATTCAGCACGGACCGGTTCCGCCGGGAACTGGCAGGATTTGTTTCACCGGAGGCTTGTAGTTTCGTGTTTCGTTTTATGCAGTTCTTTTCAGAACTGGCCTGGTCGGTCAACAAAAGCGAAAACAGTTATTATATCATGAATGCTTTCTTTTACGCGGTACGCTATTACTACGCGGAAACCCGGAACACGGCCATACCCGGTATTATTTATCCAAGTGCGATGACTGAAGGATCAGGATTGAATATCGTTTTGGTACCACAGGCGGTGGACACATTCCTGCGGCTGGATATGGTATACATGCAACGGTTTTTCAGGGCCAGGGGAAGTAAACAATATATCAGCGATCCCTGCAGTGAGCTGGTTCATGTTAAAGATGGCAGTTTCGAATTTCGTAAGGTACGGCCTTACTTAAAAAACGGACAGCTGTTTACTTATGGCTTATAATATGATAAGTAATCAACCACAAATACAGCATCCGGCAGACCGGGTCCTGCTGGTCACGGGTGATATCAATTTACAGAACAAGGCACAGTCAGCATTGTTAAGCTTTACGGATATTGATGACCTGGAAGACCCCAACGTTTGATCATGGGCAGATCGGTTGCGCATCATTATTTACCACAGTTCTATCTGAAAGGGTTTACGGACGTCGCCGGATTATTTCTGATCTATCAAATTCGCCGGGGCGCATTTAAAATGAACGGCAAACGGTTTTCCCCAGCCAGCCATTTCTTTGTGCCTAAAGACAACACTGTTATTTTTGGCGGTGTCGAAGACAATTTTATCGAAGAGTCCTATAGCCGGATGGAAAGCAAGACCGCTAAAGTGTTCGATAAGATCAGGGCCGTCAATGAGGGTTATGACCTGGCGGAAACCGATATCCCGATGCTGCAATATTTCGCGGCAGAACTGTTCTGGCGTCTGCCTGCCCAGCAGCCGGTGCTCGCAAAAATGGCTGAAACACCTTCCTTAAAACAGCTTGGGATCAGTTTAAAAAACAAGGATACTGGCGAAACAGTCGACCACCCCGAGATTGAGCAACGCATACTGCAACATCCAAATTATACCAAGCTATTGCGAACGATGATGCCCCTGATGACCTATCCCAGGTTATTTGACTGCAAGTCCCCGGTTACCATTTTTACTTTTCCGAAAGGCTTACCGGCTATTTGCAGTGATAACCCGCTGATCCTGCGCCACCCTGAAAAGCTCGACCTTTACCAGGATGATTTTATTCTTCCCCTGACCGAAAATAAAATACTGATCAGAATCAAAAAGCTGAAACCGCGGTTTTGGTCCACCGTGAAGATCGATATCGATATGTTGGTGCTCCTGCAGTCCAACGAATACGCCTGTTGCACCGATGAACGCTACCCGGCGATGCTGAAAGATCTCTTCCAAAAAAAATACCAGTCCACCGACCGGTTGCGGGCGGGCATATTTGAAAGCATCGATGATGAATTCTCCCTGGAGCAATCATAAGCTTATGCTGCATTTGCGGAACCAACGTTTACTGTTTACCTTTAAACTTATTCCCATAGATCAATTTGGACTTAGCTGAATTATACGACCTTATACGCAAAGAACCCGTCTGCCTTTTTATCGGTTCGGGTTTTTCCCTCTATACTGGCATGCCATCGGCTTACCGGCTGATTGGGTTGCTGCATGACTCACTCACGCCTGCCCAGCAAAAAAAGATCCGTAAGACCGAAGATCTGCGCAAATACGCCCAGGACTTTCAAACCTTGTTCGGCCGCCCTAAACTGGTCAGGGTCTTACAGGAGCACTTTGACATCAAGCCTGCCGATACGCATGTCCACGACATGCTGGGCAAAATCGCCTATTTCAAATCGATTATTACGACCAACTATGACCGCCTGATCGAAGATGGCTTTGGGCAACGGGCAACGGTCATCGTCAATAACCAGCAGGTATTCGGCACTAAAAGGGCCAAGACCCGAATCCTGAAGATCCACGGGGATATCCGGGACGGCAAAAGTATCGTCATCACGTCTGGAGACTATAGTGACCAGTACAACCGCATTTTTAAGGACCCCTTTTGGGCAACTGTAATAGCCGAGACTGCAGCCCAGCACATTATTTTCCTGGGATTCGGCTACGAGGATGAGAATGTCCAGGCCGACTTCGATTATATCGAGAAAAAACTCAAAAATAAACTCAAAAAAAGGGTGCTTATCAGCCCGGGCGTTGACCCGGTTAAGCTCAAACGATACCGTCAATTAGGGATGCAGCACATATCAGCTACCGGGGAGCAGTTTGTTAACGGCCTGGTTGAAACGCTCAAGGCTCACGTGAAAAACGATATGGAAGATGGCCTAGTCGACCAGCAAACGGCAATGGATTTTATCATGGCATTTGATCTGACCGTCAGCATCGAAGCCAGCCTCAACCATACACAACTCATCGATATTAAGCGCTCGGACGGGCCAACGCAACATAAGCTGCAGATCAGCACCGCCGACGAAGAATTAAAATCGGCCCTGCAAAAGTTCACTACGGGATACGAGGTCAGGCAGCTACAAATAGCACCGGAACAGCTTACCAGCTTTGATTTCCTCATTGAAGGGTTCAGGATGCTGGACAAGGATTCTTTGGGCACACTCAACGTCATCCACCATCCAAAATATGAGGGCTTTGTTAAGGTCAGGTTTCCTGGTAAATTATTTGCTCTGCATAAAGTATACTGTCGTTTGTTCAATAACATCCCGGGTAAAGTTCGCATAGAGATCGAAGTAACCGGCTTTGAGGCGGTGTTTAACCTGGAGTTCAAGGACAACCGGATCGAAATGACCTTTACCGCACGTGAACCTGAATTGCCTACGCCGGTCAATAAATCATATGAAGTTTTCCGGGCGTTTTACCTGCTATTTTCCGGTGAACTTATGGAGATCGTGGCCAAAGACGGTTCCATTTATAAACACAGGCTTACAGCTCAGGCACAAGCCGCCGAGTTCAATAAGCAAATGACCTTTTTCCATTCGCTGAAAAAGATCGAAAAAACATTTGACGTAAAATTCGACCCGGTGAAGATCGGCAATGTCACGGATGATGACCGTGAAAAAATAGCCAAACTGCAGGCGCTGATCGGTCACGGCTATTATGCCATTAAAGACCCGACTGGCATCACGATCGAACAAATGCCGGATTCCAGAGAACTATTTAACAGCCTGGGCGAGTTAATACCCGGCACCTACGTTAGCCTTGTGACCAAGAGCCACCGGGAAATGGACCTGTTCGGCAAAACGCTGCTCATGGGTAACGAGCAGGTGACGCTGCGGGACCCGGCTGTGCCTGTGCTTGATTTTCAGGCGCTCCGCATGCAGCTCATCCCCTCCGATCACATTGTGATCTACCATTATCAAAAATTTGGTTTACAGAAACTGGCTGGGGCACAAAGCATTTGGCCGGAAACTGGCGATGAGGGGGAGGAAGATCTGATCTGATGGTTACTGATTGTCCGTTAAGCCGGTCGGTCAGTTCAACCTTTTCCTTTGTTTTTTAGGTTTTCCAGCCACTTTAGCGCATTGATCGTATGGCCGTGGCCGGGGCCGAGCGTCCGCAGAAAGGTATTTACCGCCTTTTCCGCATAATCAAGGGCCTTTTGTTCGTCCTTTAAGTCGCCATAGATGGTAGATAGATCCTGGTAGCAGGAAGCAACTTTATCATGATTAGTTCCGAAGCAACCCAAGTAAATAGCCAATGCTTTACTGGTATAGGAAATAGCCGCCTCGTTGTTGTCCAGGCAAAATAAAACGAACCCGAACTGGTAATAGGCATTGGCACTTTCCGGATGTTCCTCCATTTGGAGTTCTTTATAGATCGAGATTGCCAAGGCTCCAAAATCATGCGCGAATCTCAGGTTGCGCAACTGCATGAATAGCGCCGTCAAATTACAGAAGGTATTGGCAAGCGCTTTCTTTTTTAACGTACTTTCATATTGCTTATAGATCTTGACCGATCGATAATAATAATGTAAGGCATCCTCATATCTGCCCAGATTCTTATACGCGAGCCCTATATTATTTAAGCAACCGGCGATCTCGTCCTGTAGATCTTCATTTAGCGTCTCAAAAATTTCAATAGCTTTCCTGAAATGCTCAATTGCTTCGTCATATTCGCCCAACCTGTCATAGGCCCAGCCTATATTCAAATAGGTTCTGCCTAACATCGCGGTATTTTCAGTGATATTGTTCGTCAGGATACCTAATAAAGTGTTGTAATGAAGGGTAGCCTGCTCATATTCGCTGACGACCACACTGGCATAGGCTAAAGCGTTTAAGTAATGAATATTGTACGGCTGAAGTTCAACAGCATGTTTGAAATTAGTAAATGCCTCCTGGTACTTCAGCTGCATTTCCTGGATCAGCGCCAGTTCGTATGACTTCTTGGCGATACTTTCATTGCGTTCTCTGGAAGGCGCCGCCGATTCGGCAAGTTCCGCTGTGAGTGTGGCTTCCGCTGTTTTCAGATCCCCTTTATCAACCAGATCCCTGATGTTGCGCTCTTCACCCGTCTCTTCGCCGACACTGGTATTAAGCTGGCGGTATTTTTCCTCCATCTCCCTGAAACGTGCCTCTTTTTCTGAAAGCAGGATCTCTCTATATTCGAGTTCCGTCAGCAATTGCTCGATCAGCGCTTGTGGAAGGCTGGAAGAGTTCCTGATGTCATGCTCAACCGCTTCGTCCAGTCCCAATTTCATAAAAGCACGTTCGATCAGGGCATCGTCCGGGTAAAATGGCGCGCGCTGATAAAACTGGTCATGAGCTGATTTCATATTGGTCAGGACCTGGACCGTAAATGACGGATTTGTATCGATTTTTTTATGATGGTTCGGGCACAACAGCAGCAGGTTTTCGAAACTTCTCCGAAAGCTATCCTTCGATGATTCATTGTACCTGGCCCAGCCTTTTTTTGCAGCTTCGATATGACAAATAGCACCAATGATATCATTATCTTGATCGACAATGAGCGCATCGCATTTTTCGCCCTTGTAGTTGAAAGCACAACGATTCCCCGACAAGGCAAAAAGCTTTTTTATAGTAGCTAATGTCGGCTTGGTTTGCGCCATAAAAAGGACCGGATAGTGTTGTTATTGAGTTTCGGCGGTTAAATTTAGAATATTATTTTGATAAAATCTGCGCTAGGCCGCCGGCCTTGTCAGCCATCCCAAACTTATTCGGAGAGTTGCGCTAATTCCTGTCTGATGATTGCAATCGTCGGTTCCGGGTGGCTGACCACATGGTAGGCCTGCGTGATCTCGTCGCGGTACCGCTTGAGCCAGTATAAGGCCTTGGCATCCTGCTCTGCGCCGATCAGTATATTCATTTCGGCGATTATACGTGGGTAAGTCGCCGGATAGGCTTTGACGATCATGAGCAGTAGATCGGCGATGAATTCGCTGATCAGTTCACGGCTCCGACGCCGCTCCAAGCGTGCTTCAGGGGCGACAAATGGCGCCATCGTCAGCAGCAGGATGTCAAGCACAGCGCCGGGATCCATTTCCAGGATATGCGGCACAATGGGATCGATGATGTTTTGGAAGGGCGAAGCCAATTGCTGAAGCGTTCGTTCTGACCAAAACCGCAGGCCTTCGATCCGCCCCATAGTGATCAGGTTATGCGCTGCGGTCATCTGATGGTAAAATGTGCGGCTCGTATCTGCCAGGACATCCAGCATCAGGCTGACTACCGCGTCAGGTTGCGTCTTCATAAATTTATCCAGCAAGAACCATTCCCAGGAAATGTCGTTGTCAGGTATCGTATAGGGCGGCGGAGCCAGCATATCTGCAAAATCATCGATATCTCCACCAAGTGCCAGGTATTGAGCCGTCAGGTTACAGCGGGCAGACCCGGTGAGGAACTGGTTCTCACGGATAAAATGGTACAGCATGGGCAAGCATTCGGTGTAATGCATTTGTTGGCAGATCCCGAAAAGTGTTTTCTGCACATAGGTGGCCAGGTTCATTTGCAGATATTCCATCACTGCATTCAGTAACCGGTCCGGATCGACCCTGGCCACAATTATGCTCGCGATGCTCGTTTGGGAATTATCCAGTCCGCCCCGGAAATCCGCCGGCAACATTTTTAATAGCTCGTCAGCCGTCATCTCCGGCTGCACCCGCAGGTACAAACGGCACACAAATTCCACATTACGGTTGAATCCTATTTGACCGCCGGGCCCATCAGTAACAGTATGGGTAAAGTCCAGTTCCGCCACTTTTTCATGCAGCCAATTTACCGCGAATGCCCGGAGTTCCGGATGGATATACCGCTCGACCAAGGGTGTTTTTTGATCGTAAAGCCGGTAGAAAGCATCAATTTTATATAAGGTCCATTCCTCCTCTGTGGCGATCAGGCCCGCAAAATAATGTTCGTCACGCGGCACGGCATCGGACTCACGGCGCAGGAGCTGCAAGACGATAGATTGCTGGAAGGCCCTTAGTTTATAATCACTGTAGTCATGGAGGTCGTGCTTCGTGATCATGGTTAAGCCCAGTGTCGTAAAAATAGCAGCGATCTCCTGTAGATAAAGGGCTTTATCCAGCAGCATGGCCTGGTTCTTTTGCGTATAGCTGTCCCAGTGCGCCTGGTAATTGAAATCCTTATCGGGGATATGGAATTCCTGTTGAAATTCGCCAAGCAAAGCCTGATAAAAATATTCAAATAAGGGCGGGTTAACGTGGCTCAAAACATTCCGGTAAATAACCATCTGCGCCTGGCTGATCCGCCGTTGTTTATACTCTGCAATCAGGAAATCACAGGTCGCTTCCTCCGCCAGGGGCATGACCTCGCGCTTTGCGGGATCTTCGCGGTAGGCACGGTAAAATTGCGTCGAAAGGCCGCCATTCTGCCGGAAAAATTCCAGTACCGGGCTCAGCCATTCGGCGTAAATAGTGATCGCGCGCGCACGGTCATAGAATTGGTAAACCAATTCGACGAGTTCCGCGTCATCCGGAAATGCTGCTGATGCCTTTTCCAAGAGTTCCTTAAACTCCGTGGCATCTATACGGACGTCGCTGCGGTCTTCCAGCGAAAGGGCGTCCGGATCGGTCAGGGCGTAGACCAGCAGCCGGCGAAGCGATGCCGGCCGCTTTACCTGCAGCAGCAGCACCTGTTTAAGGAATTGTGCGGAGCCCAGCAGGTTCATATGGTTTTCCTGGTGCTCGAAAAAAGCGAGCGTGCCGATCAGGAACTCCAGATAGTGTTCGAGGAAAGGCTTACCATTCAAGAGTTGGATCAGGGGTTGGCGGATATCCGGCAGGTCCAGGTTGAGCGGCAGGGCGAAGATGCGCTCAAAGAACAATTGGTCTGTTATCTCTAGCCTGCCAAGGGCATGAAGGGCATTGATTTTGACGTGGTCATCAAAATCTCCAACAAGAAGTTCATAAAACAGCGTTTTTAGCTGCCCGGCGTAGAGGTAAGGTTTTCCGCAGCATCCCAATACATCAGCGCCGTTATACGCATACCAGCCACCGGCATCTGTCAGCATCTCGCTTTGAAGGTAAGCGATCATGGCGCTATCCAATGATATGAAATCCATCAGCTCTTCCAGTGAAAAACTGGACGATGCGTGTAAGGCCTTATTTTGCTGCCGGTAACGGGCCAGGATCTTCTTGAACACTTCCAGCCGGGCAGCGGGTAAGATCCGGTCCTTTTCAAAGCGTACCAGCAACTCCTCCTGTTCGCTGGTTAACCATTGCAGCAGGCCCTGGAACAATGGCCCTTTTGTATCAGCGATCAGAAAGAGAAAAGACAGCATGTTGACGAACCGGGGCTGCACTTTCGTCCGGTCATACGGATAGGTGACCAGCTCGCGAAGGTCCGCCATAGGTAGCGACTCCAGTATTTTAGCGCAGAGGTATTCCTGCAGGTTCTTATGTTCAAATGACCAGGCGTCCTGTGCCGATGCATGCTTGTTCAGCAGAAAGAAATGCTGGATCAGTTTGAGTTGGGCAGGGTCATTGATCAGTTCGGACATCTCCACACCGCTCAGCGAAGACCTGCCGAGCCGCGTCATGGCATAGGCGATCTGCTGCGCCAGCTTAAAATAAACAGCGCGCCGGACACGGTCGCCTTTTTTACGATTATCGGCATCGAAACGCTCGAACAATATATGCTCGAACAGCTGCGCACGAGTCGCCGGAAAGTCCTCGGGACTGCCATGAAAGAACCGGACCAGCCGGGCGAGGTAATAAGGGCTTTCAACGAATTCCTGGAAGCGCGAGGCCTTGATCTTCGCCCGGAAGACATTAGCCTGCTGGGGGATGTTGCGTTTCAGATATTCATCAATATCGGCCTGGTTGAAAGGTTGCAGGATCAGGATCTCAAAACCGCGCAGCGGCTGCATGACCAGGTCATAGAAATTAAAGCGCGTTGAAACAACGATACTGGTCTTCGGGCGCGCCTGCGTGAACTGGTTCAAATGATTGATAAAGGTCTGCCAATGTTCCTCCCGGATCTCGTCCAGTCCATCCAGGATCAGCAGCAGCGCGTCGTCTTGGAGATCGCGCCAGTTGGGTTGGTGCAGGTTCAGCAATTCAGCGACCGGCTGGCCCTCATAATCGGAAAGGTAACTTTTGACCGGGAACAGGTACTGATTCCCCTGTGCGAACCAGGCCGCCGCATGTTCCAGTTCAATAGTTTTCCCATAACCGGCCGTACTCATGACCAGAAAATGCCTTTTGCCGGCGCGGCTGTTCCGGGCGATGAGCGTGGTCAATTCCAGGTGGCGCTTATTCAAAAACAGGTGCGCCGGGTGGTCGGCCGATTGCCGGTGATCCTGGTAGGTCACCAGTTTACGCGGGATATAATTGGGGTCGAGGGGGTAACCGGGTTTGTCGAGGCGCCGTACCGAGCGAAACCAGGCCTGGTATACCTCGCCGTAAAAAGCGGCCGCAATATCCAGCCCGAAATAACGGCTGACCAGGTGCGGCGCAGGATGGTTCCGCAATTCGGTTGATAAGCCCTTCTCGTCCCAAACGATAAAGGCCACGCCGATCTGCGCCAGCTTATCACGAATAGCCTGTAATTGTTGTTCATGATCGCGGTGCCTGCCGAGATCGAAATTAGTACAGAGAATGAACTCATGGCTTTTCCCGGCAAAATCACCTGCCATAAAAAGATCGACAAGGTCATCGAGATCCTTTGGGCTGAGATAGTTTTCCAGTTTGCACTGAGCGCTGATGAGGCGACCATCAGGCCCGCCCGTCGCGTAACAATCTATACCGTCCTGTAAACTCCCCTGGCCGAGGTAGTCACGCGCATCTGTAATACCGTACCGATTAAATAGAATATCCGTGCAGAAAGTTTGAAAGGACGTCCAGTCCAGCACCGCCTTAAAGGGAAGTATTGACAATAAAGGATCGATAACTATAGCTTTCATGGACATCTGCGAAAAGGCCTTTGGTCAAATGTAACTAACAAATACCGGCTTTCAAAAGTGGTAGCATGTCGCAAAGTAACCGGCTCATTTCTTTTAACTGCAATGAGGCATTGCCTGCGGCCCGCGCTGTCCGCTGTATCTTTTTTTCCTGAAAAAGGATGCCGCTGCCATCGAATCTAATGCGGCCCTGCCTGCCGGTCAGGTTAGCTGGTGCGCACCAAACCGCAGGCCACGCAGCAAAAGCCAGCCGCACGCTTTGCCGTCGCGCAACCCCGATCGGACGGTAGCGCTGCGCTATACCAGCCGATCTTACGCGCCCAGGTTCCGGCCTGGCCTTTGCCTTTACCCTTCAACGGTTAGTCCATGATTAGATTAAAACAGGCTTTCCAACCATTTCAGTTTTTTAACCGCAAAGGTAAAGCCCCCTGCGCCGCCGTCAAGGGTACATGAAACCCCGCGCCTGGGCCCTTGACAACGGCGCACCGCGCTTTTTAAACCCTTCCTCAATCAAAAAAACAAATCACCGTCTATATCGGGGATAATCACCTGATGGCCTATGAAAGCGGCATCTTTCGGGAAATGATCACTGCGGTCGAAGCAAAGGATCGACCTCAACTCGACTGGTTCCGCAGTTTTGGTGATACTTTCAGAACCATCACTATGAATGTGCATGCCTACCGCAAAGGGCTGGAATTCGGTTTCGCGGAGATCAGTTTTGACAAATATGGCTGGTTTAGCCGTCCCGCTTTTTTGGAAACAGAAGAGTTGTCATTTGGCGACAAAAGCCGTTATGGCAACCATAGCCTGATCTATCTCGGACGCGGTGCCAACCATACTTGGACCTACGGCATGAATTACAGTTTTGGTGTTGCCGGCGGCTGCTATGGCTTGTCTGTGTATGGCAAACAATTCAGCACACGTCAGGAGGCATTGACCGTTGCACTAAATGAGCTTAAAACCATTATGACCAAAAAATCGGCAGCACCGACACCACCAACGACAAACAACCGGTGATCCTAGCCACACTTCGGGATATTGAAAACACGCGGGTCGGAATGGTTCAATTAAGCTTGTTCTGATGAGCTTATTGATCACATTAGTTTGTGTTGATTTTAACCTTCTTTCTTCAGGTTATTCAGGTCCAATTTGTCTCCTTTCATGTTATGCACCGAGATTATATTCCTTCCTGAAAATTGTACGTTCACGTAATGTGCCTCCAGAAATTGCTGAAAAGCGGCACGGTCTTTCGGCCGGCTATCTGTTTGCCGCTGTTCTTCGGGGGACAGCTTAGTCTGACGAACGATAGCCGAATTGAAGAGTTCTGCTATATGATCGGCAAAACTGGCCACGGTATAAAAATTAATGAGGATATCGTTGATGAACCTGATATTGAATGTGTAATCTTTACCGCCCTGTCTGATCGCAAATTGTTCTTTTTTATATTTCAATTCCAGCCCGCGCGCTTCCAGGACTTTTCTAACGTATCCCACATCCAGAAAACCCAGGATTTGAATATCGCTTTCCTGAACCGGTATCCTCAATTCCAATGGTAAAGGAACATTCAGAAATGGACGGTGGAACGTGGTTTCGCGATCCTGCTCAACAAGCCGGCCTGTTCCGGCAAGTATCGGCATCTCAAAATTCAGCGGAACGATCTTTTCCTTTAACCAGTTTGGGAGGTCGTCATCGACGGCTTGTGCAATATAAAATAATCCGAGCTCCGCCAAACGGAACCCCGCACCGTTAGCAAGACAATCCCGGATCAGCGGTTCAAGAAGGTCATAGTGGTAGGCGGGCATTGCCGAGATCTCGATTGTTTTTGTTGGCCTGGTTCCCTGATAGAGCGTTTCAAAACCGGTGGCTAAGAATTTGGTGAGCCAAAAAGTTTAGAGAACTGCCGCCCATTCCTCCCGGATAACATTTGTTCGGCAGTTGGACGCTCCGGAATCGAGGTCTTGATCTCGATGATCCGGATCTCATCATCTCCAACCACTTCGATGATGTCTCCGATAGTAATGCAGCGGGTCAGGTCCGCAAATAAATAAATGCTTGTTTGTGCCCTTGAACGGTAGCGAGCCATCGTCTGGAGGTAATCACCCTCCTGTCCGATAAGGGAGGTCCTGACCGACTCATACCGCCCGAGCTGGCGAATGGTAAATTGAGACAACA
Source organism: Mucilaginibacter psychrotolerans (assembly GCF_004519315.1). Lineage (GTDB taxonomy): Bacteria > Bacteroidota > Bacteroidia > Sphingobacteriales > Sphingobacteriaceae > Mucilaginibacter > Mucilaginibacter psychrotolerans. The sequence continues at coordinate 66,489 of NZ_SOZE01000009.1, read as the reverse complement.
AAGCCCAAACCATGGCATCACCAAGTGCATATAAGCGATCCAGATGATAACCCCAGGTGTCCTTATTCCCGCCCAAGCGAATCTGCAACTCGGCCTCGATGATACGCTTTGCCAGCCGCACCTGCAAATTAAACAAGTGGGGCGGTGATGCAACGTTATCAAAACGACGGTATAAGGTTATTCGCTTTCTTTTTAAAGCCTTTTCCATGAATCAATTTTTATAGAATGAAGTTTTATGATGTGTCTAAAGTATTGAAATCCAAATCTTCAGCCGGTTTGAAAGAAACGAATTTCAGGCGAATATTTCGTACCTTTCCTGCTTTCTAAAATCAAACAAATGTACGAACCTAAACATTCAGATCGCTATTGGCAGATACTCCAGCTTAACATTGAATGGCTGCGTTTTTCAGAAACTAAAGCTACGCTCGTGTTGACGGTCTACGGCGTTATTTTTACAATGGCCTACGCGAATGCCTCATCCGTATTCACTTCCTTATCGGGTTCCGGATGGTTATTGTTCCTTGTGTTCTTTTATGGTGCATTGAGCCTGACCTCTATCGTCTTCGCCTTTTTATGTGTGAATCCTGCGCTAAAAAACAAGAATTCAAAGTCCATTATTTACTTTGGGCATATCAAAAAGGATGTATCCGAAGCTACCTACAAAAGACGTGCGCACTCCGTCATTGATGATGAAGAAAAATTTACTGATGAGATCACGGAGCAAATTCATGTGATTTCCAAAATCGCCTGGAAAAAATACCGCAGTGTTGGCTGGGCACTAAGATTTTTTATAGGTAGTCTGATCATCCTGATCGTATCCGTATTTTTATACCTGCTGCACAACTTATAAGCATGGCTAATTTTGATCAAATCCGGAAATTCAATTTGAATTATGGCAAGGCTAGCGCCATCACAAGATCGGCTGATCTTGTTAACCTGAATGAAGCATTCGATCCGGCAACCATTGAAAAAGGTCTTGATAACGCCTTGGCCAACTTGGGACCTCATTTTTTAGGCTGCTTCGAATACGGCTTGCCGACGGACGTTGCCCTCATATTCGTTGATGTTTGCAGTTTCTCGACCAGGTTCGGAGACCTGTTAGGTGATGAGATCGGTGATTTTTTTGATGCTTACTATGATATCGTCGTCCCGATTATTTATAAGCATGGGGGCGAGGTTGAAAAAATAATCGGTGACGGCATCATCGCCGTGTTTGGCCGGCCTTTTTTGGATGCTGACATCCCGAAATGTATCAGGCAGGCGGCTAAATGCTCAAAAGAGATCATCCGTACTGCCGTCGATACGCAATACTCCAGCAAGATCGCGCTGCATTCCGGCCCGATCACTTATTATCAAAATAAGACCGGGCTATATAAGGAATTTACGATGATCGGTAGGCCCCTGACGGAATTGTTCCGGCTGGAAAGCATCTCCGAGGATGATTGCGTTAACTATTATGAAGGCACTCCCGTCAACGAATATTTTCAAGCCAGGACGCTACCATTAACGGCATCGGACAGTCAAAGGGCTCAAACGCCCTGGTGCCAGTATTCAAAACCTATCGCCGGCCTTAAAGGCGTAGCGTTCACAAATATGTCCTATATCCGCTATCGCCAAAACCTTTAATTATGTCAGCAAAATCGATCATCACAGAAATTGAAACGGATGTCTCCGATGTAATTAGTACCCAGTTTACCTATACGAATACTGCCGAAGTACCAAATGCGAACGATGCAGGCCTTAGCTATGAAAGATCGAAAGAAAAACGTGGTAAGAACTTAGAGACCTGTGTACTTTATGTCGATATCCGGGACTCGATCGCACTGACGGAAAAGCACAAGTCCATTACTATGGGTAAGATATATACCGCGTTTACCAAGGCCGTCATCAAAGCCGGCAGAGAACATGGCGGCCATACGCGTAATATCATCGGCGATCGCGTGATGATCGTATTTCCGAAGGCGAAATGTTTTACGAACGCTGTAGAATGTGCGGTGACCATCAATCACATTGCCAAATACGTACTCAATGCAAAGTTCAGTGGCGTGGATTTTAAATGCGGAATAGGTATTGATTACGGTGAATTAAAGATCATTAAGGTCGGCATCCAACGAAATGGAACCGAAGGGCCGGAAAATAAGGGACTGGTATGGGCAGGATATCCCGCCAATATTGCATCAAGATTGACGGACCTGGCCAATAAAACTGTAACAGAAACTTATTATACCGTCTTAAGAAATCCGATTAATCCAAGAGCTATTAAATCTACTTACACACCATTGTATAGCTTTCTCGGTCATCAAAAACCGGACACTTATGATCCAAAGGCGCCGCTCTATCTTACAACAACCGAAACAGTGGAAATGACAGAATCGGAGTTTGCTCAAAGTTTCGCCATGTACACGGACCCAAAAATGGGCCATTTTACAACTGGTGGCAAAATGATATCCTTCGAAAGAAAAGAACGAACGATTACTTATCCGCCTATCCTGATTACTGAAAAAGTCTATAAAGGTTTACTTACTGAAAACCCCGGAGCGTCTATAGGCAAAGCTCACTTTTGGACAGCGCAAAAACAAAAAATACGTAATGTCGACACTAAAGTTTACGGCTCCGGTATGATCTGGCAATTCTCCTGAGAATCCTGGGTAACCGGTGTATTTTACGTGTATACACAAGGCCACCATTCATTTCGTTACAGTAGTTTTTTTCTACGGAAAAGACCGGTCGTTAGAACTTTTTTTGAAGACTTTCATCACAATCCATTCAACGCAATTTTAATAGGCGCTACGCCCTATACCTTGTGCTGAGGTTCTTTAATTTCTCGTTAATTGGTGCTCACACTAATAATTGGTAACTTTCTTTTTTTTATGTCCTCTACACCGCAAACCAAACTCACCGATGCAGCAGAATCGAACGCAGGCGATAACTATCACTTGGTGTTTGCCGTACGTAAAGCTTTGGAGCTGCTGAACTTCTCGGCAGATGGTTTGAAGGCCTTAAGCCTGGAAGGCGTAAGCAAAGACGATGAGAAAACATTTGACCCGCAAAGCCTTTTAGGTGTTGACCTGACCGAATATTACGGCGGTCAGAACCTGGCGGCGGCAAAGACAGTTATCATCAGCCAGTTGAAATATAGTACCCGCCACGCGGACAGGGCCTGGACAGCAGCAGAGCTATGCAAGGGTAAAAAGCGTGGAACGGCAGCATCGGTGATGGATCGACTGGGTAAATTATTTTCCGAGCTCCTCAAAAATCATCCTGCCCAGGTCAAAAAGGTCCGCGTCAAACTGGTTAGCAACCGCCCGGTGTCCACCGATCTGGAACACCTGGTAAATACCCTCAAAGCCGGGAAACCGCCACGTTCCTTCGCTACCTATAAAAACAAACTGAGCATTCCCGATAAAAATATTGCAGATCGCATTCACAAAGCGTCAAAACTCCCAGCCGACCAGATCCTGGCCTTTTTGGCGGCACTGGATTTTTCGGACTGCGGCTCGGGATCATCGCTCTACCATACAGAACGCTCTTATGAAGCGATCGCCCAGTTGGGTGACCTTGACGGCGCGACCCAGTTCGCAAAATTGAAAGACATGGTCGGTGACCGGATGCTGCCCGCTAATAAAGGTAAGCATACCCTATATGTAACAGACGTCCTCTATAAATTCAATTTCAGCGAACTCAGCGACCTGTTGCCGGTCAGGAACAATATCGAGATCCCCGAAAAACTGGTCGAACGGGAACAGTTGAATGACCTGCAAAAATTGATCATTGCACCGGCAACAAAAGTGATGGGGCTTCACGGCCATGCGGGGATCGGCAAATCGACGATAATGCTATCCATCGATGCGCTGCTGCCGCCGGGTTCAAAAAGTATCTTGTTCGACTGTTACGGTGGTGGTGCCTATAATGACGCGGACGACCGTCGCCATACGCCGGAATATGCCATATTGCAACTTTGTAATGATCTTGGCTTGAAATGCGGAACCCCCTTTCTATTGGTGCGCAACACGAATACCGGGCATTTGCTGAAGGAATTGAAAAAGCGACTGACCGAGGCCGTAGCCTTATTGCAAGCCGTCAGCCCCGCTGCGCTTTTGGTACTCCTAATCGATGCAGCGGACAACAGCGTTTCCGCGGCTGCGCAATTCCATACGGAGTGTTTCGTCACCGAACTGGCACGAATGGGTTTACCCGACGGCTGCCGGGTGATCTTTTCTGCCCGCACCGAACGCCTGCCGACCCTTAATTTACCGGCATCGGCGCCTACCTTTCAGATCCGGCCGTTCACTATCCAGGAAACCATCGTCTTTCTGGCTAAACATTTCTCCGGTATACCACCGGAAACAGTGACAGACTTCCAGCAGCTCACTTATGGCACGCCGCGTGTGATGGCCTATGTTTTGGAAGGCGACGGTACCACCCTGCAGGAAAAGATCGAATTTCTGAAACCTAACGGGAAGACACTCGATCAGCTGTTCGGGCAGCGTATCCAGGAAGCCCAGCTGCGGGCCGGCGACGCCGACTCGATCGAACGGTTTCTTCGTGCGCTGGTCGCCCTGCCCAGCCCTGTTCCGGAGTCCTTCCTGCAAGCGGTGAGCGGTTTAAGCAACGACCTGATGACCGACCTGCGGGTAGATCTTTGGCGCGGATTGGTTTATGAAAACGGCGTTTTTCGTTTCCGCGATGAAGACTTTGAGACCTTCCTCCGGACCACCTACCCGGTTAGGGCAAGTGATTATAAGACCATTGCCGCGATCCTGATCAATGAAGCCGGCTCGAATGATTACGCCAGTATTCACTTGGGTAGTATGCTGGCGAACGCAGGTGCTAAAACGGAACTTGTCGATATGGTGATCAACAGGAAATACCTCGAACGGCCGGCGGACCCCATCAAAAACAAAGAAGTTTTTATCGAAAGGGTACGGCTGGCCATGAGGTTGACCGATCGGGCGGACCTTGACTTTTTTAAACTCCAGTTCATCGCCGCGGAAGCTGCTAAATCCAACGAACTGATCGAAAACATACTGATCGGGCATTCAGAACTGGCCGCTGCCTATGGTGACCTGCAAACCAATCAAAAGCTATATTTCCAGTCCGGTAATCCACGCTGGTACGGACCGGCGCATTTCCGTAATGCCGCAGTATTTTCCCGGGAAAAGAGCACCCATGACCTCGCCCGCCAGCATTTGGAAAGGGCCCGCGACTGGATGAATTACCGTTCCCGCCTGAAGGACGAGGAACAGGATGACTACGATTTTAGCGGCAAAGACATTGCTTACGCGGCCGAAGCGACCTTAAGAGTGAGCGGCATCGACCGCTGCGCGAAATTCATCGATAGCTGGACACCAAGGTCCTTTGGATCTGAGGTTTTCGAGGAGCTGCTTAAGCTGCTGATCGCTTCGGAAAGTAACCAACAACTGAATAACTGGCTGCGCAAATTTCCATTGCGGGCCGACCTGCGGATCGCTGCCGCATCATTGTTCTTTCGCTATGGCCTGAAAATTGGTTTCGAATGGCGCGACATTTTCAAAGCACCTGAGAAATTTACAAGGTTAAAGCAAAAACTACCCCTCGATTTCCAGTTTAAACTGGTGAGTTTCCTGGAATATGCTTTGAACAACGGCATAGCCTACGCGGACGCTCAGCCTTTCCTTTCGCTTATCCCGCTCGTTTATCCTGACCGTGTCCCCGGCTTCTTTCATGGCCATGACGATAAAGAGGTGGCTGAACTGGACCTGCTGTTCCGGGTAAAAGCCCTGCAAATGTACCTGGATAATGCATCGTTCTTATTGGCGGACCTGTACTCCGAACGCTTTAGAAAGGCATTAGCGGCGAAGGATCAAAAGCGGGAAAACGAAGAGCAAAAAAAAGAGATAGATCGGGTTTACCGGCATTTACTGCGCATCTATGATGTGCGTGCAAAATTCCTGTTGGGCAAAAGCAGTGAAAAGCTGCTTGCTGAGGAGGTAAAAGCGGTCGTTAAAGCGATCGGGGATGACTGGGAACTGCGTTATTATCATGAATACCGTTATCTGAGGGTTTATGACTTCATGCTGCAAAAGCTTTCTGATATCATCTTCTTTACCAAAACGGAAAAGGTTTTGCAAACGATCAGCGAGGGATTCGACCCGAAAAAAACAAATAACCTGGATGCGCGCCTTAAGCTGGCAGCCAGGTTGTCCCATCGCAGGAAATACGATGACTTTATCTTAAAATACCTCCAAAGCATTGAACAAACTTTACAAAGTGAGCTGTTACCCGGCAGCTAGGTAGTGGATTGCTACACCCGGGCAACCGTGATCGCCAGCCGGGTTTCGAAAAGCGACGGCAAATATTATTTCGATCAGCTGGTAAAAGCGTCCGGCGAAGTTGACGAAGAGGCTTACGACCAGATCAGGGCCATTGATGTCATCAGTCAGGGCTTCGATTTCCGCAAACCCCAACTCGCATTCGACTTCGCGCGCTATGTTGAATATTGCTCACTAAAGCTCGGTGACGGCGAAAACTTCCCTTGGGACGAGGCTGTGAGTGCCATCGGCGCTATCGACGCAACTTCGCTGTGGCCCATCCTTAGCAGGTGGGATCACCGGAATATCCGGAAGCAAAAAGAACACATCGCGATGGCCACTTTGATCAGCCTGGAGAAAAACATCATCAGCTATCAAACCGCGGCAGCGCTGATGCCGGTCAATCCTTATTTTGTCTATGGCGTCAAAAAGCTGGCGGGACCGGTTATTGAGAAGGCTAATGCAGAAGCTGATACCCCATTTAAGAATGTCTTTATCCGTGATCTGATAGCAGCTACGAAGATCCATAGTTCGCCGACGACCAGTTATGATTACGAAGAAAAGATTTTTGAATTGATTAAGGACGGCAGATTCCTCGACCGGAATATTATCGCGGAAGTTCGCGATCATATCGCCGCTCTCCAAAAGCTAAAAGCGACCACCAGGTCAAAGGAACCGCAATACCCGCGCATCAAAAGAGCACCGCTCAACGCGCTGTTCAGAAAACAGTTGAAAGCCGTGAAGATCAATGGCGATCTTGACCTGCAAGAAGTATTACGATCCCTCCGAGCGGCAGCCGAAAAGAAGAATGCCTACCTTAATCTTGACGACGTTTTCGCCGAACTGCGCAAACTTTCGCGGTCCGGCAACGAGCAGCATTTATTAAATGCGCTCGCGGTGATGACAGACGAACATATCAACTACTCGGAATTCGAAGATCTGGTCAAAACAACCATAGCCGAATGGGCGCACCTCCATGTTTTAAAAGAATGGAAAAGATCGGCCTTCGGCAACATCGTTGTAAATTGGTTCCCCGTTCTGGCGGCATACCGGTCCATTGAGCACAGCTCGCTGAGAAGTTTGCAAGAGATCTTCGGTGCCAGCGACGCGGAACTGGCAGCGGTCATCAACCGCCATTTCCCGGAGCACCTGGATACCCTGCCTGCAAACGTGTTATATAACCTGTTCCGGCTGACGCTGGTCAGCCTCGATGCGAACGGTAGAGATCTGTTGTTAACCTGGATCGTCACGCGTTGGAACGAGTCGGTGCCAGACGATATGGGCGACGGGATCTGGTCAGCCGAGTTTGCCCCGCCAAAAGAAGAAAAAATACTCATTACGAACTATCTCGAATACCTTTTGGGACATCCCGTCAGGAAGCTGCGCTGGCGCGCACAGCACGCGCTCCGCCGCGCTTTAAGCTATAAGCAAACGATGCTGATCGACGAGCTGATCACTAACTCGCGCAACCCGGCAGCAACTGCTTTTCATTATCGCCGGTACACCTTTTTTTCTTTATCAGCACGCTTGAATCTTTATATCGCGGTCGAACGAATGGTTAAGGAGCAGCCGGATCAAATGCAGCCGTTTTCAGCAGCACTTCTGTCAGAACTGACCAACAACGATATACCGCACGCACAGATCAAGTTTTTCCTGCGATCCGCCTGCCGGTTCCTGGACAAAAAGTTCCCGACGATCTATACCGCGGAGGAAAAAAGCGCGATCCAAAAAGAACTGGCCCCGCTGAAACGAACTGAAAGCAGCCGTATTCCGGGCTACTCGCGGCGCCGGCGTGACAATAAAGCGGACGGGATCCGCTTTGATTTTGATGATACGGATACCATCCCATATTGGTACGAATCGCTAAGCGATGCGCTGAATGTATCGATGCTGGACCTGCTGACCGTGATCGACTATTTTATCACGGCGCAATGGGGCTTCACGGGCGACCCGTACAAACTGGATCATGTCAAATCTGATTATGGTAATACGCAGAACGACCATGGGGCCGAACCCCGGGTGGAGAACCTGCGTAGGTATTATGAATATCATGGCATGTTCTGTGCCGCATATGAGCTGTTGAAAAAGCGAGGTGCCAGTAAAAATGCTTCGCGGGAATCCTGGGAAAGTTGGATAGCCGGCTGGGGCCTGGCCTGGCCGGATCAATGGCTTGCCGATTTGCGCGACCCTATTCCATTGGAGCCACGTTTCTGGACCGAAAAGCAACCCGGCAGCGAATGGGAGTTCAGCGTGCAACCTGAAGACTTTCATGAACGCGTGCGGATTAGCCCGAATGAGGTGTTCCTCACTTTAGAAGAGGATTCCCACGTCTATTTCGGCAAGGACAAAGAACATGTGCGGATCGAGTCTGGTCTTGTCCACCCTGAAACCGGGCCTGCACTGCTTGCCGCGCTGCAATCCGATCTTGGATTTGATAACTATTTGCCGCATAAAGGGATCTTCATGGACGAGATCGAGGATGAACTGAAAGACCTGCAAAAGAAATTTGTTTTGGAGCACCTTAACGTTCAGGTTAATAATGAAAACGAGGGTATCGACGATCGCGATGCCTTCTTTAGTGACTATGACAAGTTCCGCCAAATTCCATCGCCCATGGTCGTCAACGTTTTGGGCCTGACAATTAGTGACGATAAGCGTACTGCCTACCAATCAAAAGACCCGGCAGATCCGCTTACGCAATTTGAGGTCTGGAACAATACGACGAACGACCAGCACTATGATGATTTTAAGACTTCCGGTCGCCGCTTCGCTATGAAGAAAGCTGCATTACTCGAATTGCTCCAAAAAAGAAAACGCTGTCTGATCGTTCATTGCCAGATCAGCCGTGACCTTGACCGGAAACGGTCCGGTGAGTATATGCCGGATTATTGTTTACTTTATTTAATTTATCCCAATGGAATCGCCCATACCGTCACAGGAAGTCATCACATTAGGTAAAAAGATCGCTGCAGAACTTGCTAAGCACGACCGAACCTCGCCAACCATCAAATGGGTTAGCCAGTACTTGGCTGAGCTGATTCATCGCGCAGAAGGAACCAAAGACGAAGCAGAAAAAGCAAAAGCTGAGCAGGTCTGCGTCGATATTATCCTGAAACTTTGGCGGCAAAAATCGGTTCTTCCTCACGGCGCACAGCCGATGAGCGGGCTACGTGACGCACTTGACGTACTAAAGGCACTCAAAGAATATAAACCTACGACGCCCTATTGGCAATTGGGTCGTGATCTGGAAACCTACTCACCCTTTGGCAAATTTGTTGCAAAAATGCGTGAGGACCATGAACTGACCTTTAAGATCGTTGCACACCTTGTTCTCGCCGGGGATGCCCTCAAGCGGGAAAAGGAATGGGCCAAATTCCCCAACCTCCTGTCTGAAGAAGAAAAAACGTTGATCGACGAGCTTGATTGGTTAGTGTCCCAATACAGCGCACCTGCACTCAAAAGTATCGCTTTGGAAATCGGAGATTTTGACCAGCCGACTGCACCGGAAGACCGGATCAATTTGGCATTTGACAAGATGGCTAAATTATATAAGGAACAGCTAGCCACCTTGGAAAATTTAAGAGCTCACATGCTAAAAAAGCCATCAAAAAAATCGGCAAAAAGCCCGGCAAAAAAAACGAAGCCCGGGAAATGATTTGGTATACGAGCACTTGAATCTTGGAAACGGCGATAAATCCGTTCATCCCTCGGAATAACTGCCTGTTCCACTCCACTATTGTCGGGTGAAGTTAATCAATCAAATAATTGATCTGCAAGTGTCTAATTCCGGGCCCTTTAGCATTGACAGATAACCAACTAAGAAATTGCGTAAATTCGTGTTTTATCTGATCAAATTAAATAAGACTAACCTTACCATTATGGCAACACGCAGGAGTTCACCCACACAGCCAAACCCAGGTCATTACACCATTAAGCATGAATTATTCTGGACGGTGCTCCTGGGTTTAGCAATACCCTTGCTATCCGGTATCTTCTATGTCGGCGAGCGCATCGGCAACGCCAGGAACGATATGGGGACAAATGAGATCAGGGAAACAAATAAGCAACTGAAAGACTCGCTGGTCAGGAAGCAGGCGGTTATAGAACGCATGAAGCATGTCTCAGATTCGGCCTTGAATATCATTGGACATATGCCCTATGACCAATTAAAATTAGATACCGCGCAATTTCATAAAGTACAGTCCACAATTGAAGCAGCCGGAGCAGCCTTATATTTAAACATCAACTACAAAAAATGATAGACAGCGATTCGGAGTTTAAATCACTGATCGAAACCGTCAAAAAGATAGCGGAAGCAGATCATGCGCAGGATCTGCTCAGTTTGCTCGCCAGGTCAGAAATCACCATCCGCCAGACCGGCTACGACAACTGGAACGGAGGTATTTATTTTTATACCGTGTTTTTGGCGGTGGAGGTGTCCAAATTCATCGAGGTCCGTAACGATCTCGACCACTGGGAAAAGATATTGCTGGAACATTTTCAGTTACCGGTCCGCCATCTCGAGAGTGAAGAGATCAGCAGGGTAGCGCTGGTACCCAAATCCGCGATCGCGGTAACTCCAGAGGCTAATCCCGGCCGTCCCTTGTCGTCCGCCGAGACGAAAAGGAAAGAACTGTTGACGCATTATCTCGATAAAGTAAGTGAGGATGAATTGATAGAATTGATCCTGATGCCTTTATTTCGTCATTTGGGCTTTCAGCGTGTAACCGTAACCGGCCATAAAGACAAGCAGCTGGAATTTGGCAAGGACGTATGGATGAAGTTCGTACTGCCGACACAGCACCTACTGTACTTTGGTATACAGGTGAAAAAAGGGAAGATCGATTCCGCCGGAATTACTAAAACCGGAAACAATAGCGTTGCAGAAGTCTATAACCAATCGCTGATGTTGTTGGGCCTGGCCATTTTCGACCCTGATATCGGCAAAAACGTTTTGGTTGACCACGTGATTATCCTTGCCGGCGGCGAGATCACCAAAGCGGCCAGGCTCTGGCTCGGTTCACAGCTGGATGCCGTTCAGCGAAGGCAGATCATCTTCATGGACCGGGAAGATATCCTCAACCTGTATATAGTCAACAATATTCCGCTTCCGGCAGGTGCATTTCCGCCTGCCGAGCCTGAAGGCGACGACCTGCCGTTCTAGTATCGACTGGTCATCGTTTGAGGCGGTTACGTAAACTGCGAAAGGAAGCTTATCTTCGTCCATCCGACCTTGACATCAATGGAACAGCTTTCCGATCAAATCAAACTCAAAATATTACAGACGATTCTCGCCCAGCGTGATTTTCTCGGAGTTTACAGCAACAGGGATGAAGGTATTATTGATTTTCTTAACCTGATCTGGCCACTAAAGGAACTGCCTTCTGATGACTCGCGATACAATGACGCCGAGGGGGACGCCTATCAGCACCTGGTCAACAACAACGACTGGGAATACGATTACGTTTTTACTACGCGCTTCGACCTGCTTGGCCAAGATGAGCAAAAATTCATCAAATTCCTGGAGGCAGTGGTCAGCCCAGGGGTTCGCGGCGACCGCGGCCAGGTCGTACGGTATGTCTCGCTGATCAACCAGATGCTTTTGCAAACGCAGGTTATTTTGGTGCTGATGAGCTACAGCGACGGGCTGCCGGTATATGGTGTGCAAACGCGGCAGCAAGTCAGCGACCGGCCGCAGGACATTCCGCCTAACCAAATACCGTTCTTCCATTCGCAATCTACTGCTACCAAAACCTACCCGCATTTTTACCTGAGCCATGACAAGTGGGATGATTACCATCACCGTACGACGTTTGGACTCGTGTTCGTCGCAAGTAAGTTTAATACGACGAAAATCGGAGGTGTAAAGATCATGAAAAGGGATACCCTCATCACCGCCGAAGCGTTACCGGATACTTTCATTGCACTACCGGAGGATTTTTGCTCCCTTGGCCAGGAGGAAGAATACTATGCTAACATGGTCAGCAATTTTCGGGATATGTACCAGAGCATCTTACTGGCGCTTCGGGACGTGGCCTTATACCCAAAAATCCAGGAAGCCTTCGAATTGGACGATGTCTATAAGACTTCGTTGATCCGTTATAATGAAGCGGAACAGCTGGCGCGCACCATTCGGTTCCGCCTGGGCGGTTACGAGCCGGGCGATTGGTACAAGTTCACCTACCGCTATACGCTACCGTACGCGAAGGAACCCCTGGACATAACCTTTGATTTTGATACCGAAGATTTCGTCAAGCACCGGGTGTTCGCATTAATCGGTAAGAACGGCACAGGAAAGACCCAGGTGTTGAGCACACTGGCAAATGAGCTTTCCAAGACCAATCCCGATAATCTATACCCGCGCAAGCCATTATACAGCAAGGTATTTACCGTGTCATACAGCATATTTGATCATTTTCAGATCCCGGAGAGCGACGCGGCATTTAATTACGTCTATTGCGGCATCAAAAAGCCCGGCGGCGGTTTTCTGTCAGAAGAGGAAATTATGGAGCGCACCTTGAGCCAGGCGGAAAAGATCAGCTATAAAAGCGTGACGGTCGAATGGCGGTCGATCCTTGCCAACTTTGTTCCCGGGGACCTTTTGGCCGAGATATTCACGGGGAGCGCATCCCGCACCTTATTCCAGCCACAAAACTTTGCTGCTTTCTACCAAAAATTAAGTTCCGGTCAAAATATACTGGTATTGATCATTTCTGAAATTTTGGCGCAGATCCGGTATAATTCCATGATACTTTATGATGAGCCGGAAACCCATTTGCATCCGAATGCCATCACCCTATTAATGAATACGATCTTCGATCTGGTGGAGCAATTCGATTCCTATTGTATACTCGCCACTCACTCGCCGTTGGTAATACAAGAGATACTCGCTCGCAATGTAATTGTTCTCGAACGAGATCAGGACGTAGCTTACATCAGGCAGATGGAGCGCGAATCGTTTGGTGAGAATTTGACAGTGATTACCGAGGACGTATTTGGCAATCGTAATATTGATAAACATCACCTAAGCCTGATCCGCAGTCTGGTGAACGAAAACGGCAACTACGAAAGCATAGCGGAAATGCTGGCCAGCAAAAACCTACCGCTGAACCTGAACACCAGGCTTTACATCAAAGGACTAATCAAGGAGCGCGATGAAGAATCTTAAACCGTATTCCGGCGATGGCTATTTTTTCTATCAGCAGGCGCTGGAGGCAAAAAATTCGGACGATCTGCGTTCACGATTAGCAGCGGTAGCAACGGAGCTGGAATCTACTTATAAAAACTATGCTCAGCACTTTGACCTAAACCTCCTCGAGTCGTTGAACCCGGATACCGCGTTCTCAGTGCATAAGGCTGACTTGTTATCCCTGTACAGCTATCAATTCAAAATTGTTAGAGACCTACGTTTAGAAATCCAGCGACAACAGCCTCAAGTGGTCCGTTTCACCTGCCAGCACTGTACGCTGACCAGCAATGAATCCCTTGACCACTTCGTTCCCAAGGATGAATTTCCTGAATTTGCTATACATCCGCTGAATCTGTTACCCATATGCATGAAGTGCAATCAACACAAATCGCATGTCTGGCGAAAAGCCGGGGTAAGAAAAGCGCTGAATCTATATTTGGACCGCTTACCTGATGAACAATATCTTTTCGTAGATGTCAAGTTTGATAAGTACAGCGAGATCGATTTAGAGTTTTATCTTGAAAAACCAAAATTGGTATCCAAGGCAATGTTTGCGCTGATCGAATCACATTTCGAGAGCCTTAATTTATTTTCGCGTATGCGTGAAAAGGCCATACCGGTTATTTCGGAATTAATAAACACAGTAAGTTCGCGTTTGGGTAATCTTTCCTATCCCGAGATTGCTGCGGAAATTAAAGAAGCGGCAAACAGTAATAGGCGCGAATTCGGGGCAAATTATTGGAAAAGCGTGGTCGAAATCGAACTGCTAGACTCAACTCCATTTTTGAAACTATTAGACCTTTAAGCGGCCTTCACGAGATCCTCTCGTAACGCTCACGTCGGTTTGAGCTAAATAAGGGATGTGATGAACAATAATATTTAATCTGATCATCATATAAATTTATCCTCTATTGTATAATCAACAAAGGATAACTGAACATTATCACGAGGAAACGATGCCATGCATCGGCCTTTAACGTTATATGGCCATTTTGTGCCGGGGCCATTCAGTATAACTTACAGTTGCGTTAATCTTATATTTGACCGAAGTACCTTACAGAAGAGATTTTATATTATTTGCAGCCATTCTATGTTTTACGACCGTTATTTAATTATCTATAACGTTCAAAGTAATTTTAAATATGTTTAACTGCTTATGGCAAGCTGCGTTTCGGCAAACAGTGTCATAAATGGTTCAGGATCTGTATCGTAAAAATTAACATTGCTAAATCCTGTTTTGAAAAGTATAGCTTAACATCCTTATTAGCCTTCACAATTTGGTTACGTATAGTTGAAGTAGCTATACCTAATTCATGACTTACTTCTTCATAGCTTTTACCTTCTAATTTACACAAAGTGTAGATAAGTTTTCTTTGAGGAGCAAGGCTTTCTATAGCCAGTTGCAATAGCTCGTGATTTTCTTTATTAATTATGGTTTCTTCCGCAAAAGTGTCGAAGGCGGTTGATGATAGGACCAGGCGTTCGATTAATCGCTTATCCTTAGCCATTTTACGAAAATGCCCGTAAACCAAATTTTCAGCAATTTTATATAGATAAGATTTGAATGAGGTGTCCAGTTTAATATTGTGTCTGTTCTCCCAAATTTTAAGAAAAAGATCTTGTAATAACTCCTGTGCAATATCTTCCTCTTTTACCAGTCGCAATATATTTCTGTATAGTTGATGACTATAAAGATCGTAGATGCTGGTAAAAGCAAGCTCGCTTCCTTTTTGAAGCTGCTGAAGTAAAAGGTTTAAACTCTCTTTCTCCTTCTCATGTATGTTAACTTCATTGCTCATTGTCACTGGTTTTATAAAACCTCGACAAGTCGCACCCATTGTCCCCCCGAAAGGGGCCAGGCCACTCTTGATTAACACACGACAGACCGCGTAGGATCGGCAGAGTACAATTTTCTTAAGAATATTGTACAATTATTACCCGAAGGCAACACTGGGAAGCTAAATCGCAAGTAGGCCTGGTACCCCGTAATAAATTACAGGGAATATTACCAGGCGCTCACTTGTCCTCTATGCTTCCATTAGAATTCCTACGTTCGTGTGGTTAGCGAGGCTCTTTGTGAGCACCTCAATTACTCAGAATGGGTGCTGCAAAAATATCTATTTCATTTCTTTTTTATGATTATATCCTTTACAAGAGTAAATATAATAAAATTAACTTACACATGTGTAATTATATAATTACACATGTGTAAGTTATAAAAGACATGTTTATAGTTTCTTCCGATTTTGTTTAAATCATGGCAATTGGAGAAGATAAGAGTAATCTTAAAGCACATCAAAAAGACAAAGATTTAGCAATAATAAAAACTGCATTTGAGAACGGGAAAATTGAAAAGATGAGCGATTTGGAAAAACTTAGCTCAACGAAAATTGCGTTTTTAGCCGGAATTAACCAAGGGCGATATGCCTCGAAATTATTTCATCCCGAAAAATTTTCGATACCTGAAATTATAAGGATATCGATCGTCTTAGAATTAGATGAGAGTTTTATATTGAAAGTGATAAAAAAACAACTCTTAAAAATTGAAATGGAAACAGTTCTTAAGAATAAAACGAAATACTTAAACCGGTAAAACTAAATAGCTTTAAATCCTTTCGTTAAGATAACTCTATTGCTATTGCTAAGAAGATTGTGCTTTAGTAAATTATGCAATATCTTGTCTTGGATTTGTAAATTAACTTATAAGTGAATATCTTTACATTGGAAGTCTGGGACGACGAGGGAAGGAAATGTACGTTTTACACTGTACGTTGGGACGATGCCAGTGAAAATGAAACAGATAAGTTCTTTAATAAATACAATACTATTCCGGAGTTAAAAACAGCGACCCAGCAAATGTTGAGTTTTGTGCTTGATAGCTTGGGCGATGATCATGGTGCAATCGATGCTTTATTTAACCGCCCTGAAAATGAGGTTACCGGTTTGC
Organism: Mucilaginibacter psychrotolerans; assembly: GCF_004519315.1. Taxonomy (GTDB): domain Bacteria; phylum Bacteroidota; class Bacteroidia; order Sphingobacteriales; family Sphingobacteriaceae; genus Mucilaginibacter; species Mucilaginibacter psychrotolerans. Next base: position 50,063 of record NZ_SOZE01000009.1, on the reverse strand, counting down.
CAAATACGGGAAAAGTAACCGTAAAACAAGTATTGTTTGCCTATCCCAATTTCCCGCTACGGTTGTATGCTTTGCGGGTTAATAACCGGAACGATCTGGTAATTTTGTTTAACGGGGGCATTAAATCCGCCCAGACAAACCAGGCAAGCAAAGATATACATCTTAAATGGGTAGAAGCCTGCCAGTTTGCAAAACGTATTGAGGATGCGTTAAGTGATGGCGAAATTGTAATTGACGAAAGCAACAGAAGAATCATCTCTGCTAAGGGAGATAAGGAAATTTATTTATAACGATTAAGCATATGAGAAGTAAGGTAGCACAGCAGATACAGGATGAAACCCCACAGGAGGTGCGCATTTTTGTACGGCAATATACCGATATTGTGGTTCGCATTAACGAGATTATGCAAGAGAAAGGCTACACTCAAAAGGATCTGGCAGTAAAAATGAACAAGAAGCCTTCCGAGATCAATAAGTGGCTGAAGGGTAATCATAACCTGACCCTTAAAACCTTGGCTAAACTGGAAGCAGAATTAGGTGAGCAGCTTATATACACGTCCCGAGAGCATGCGCATGCTTAACGTCTGTCGATCCGGAATAGGCGGTATTTAAAAATATTTGGAATCCCCGGTACTTAATATACTGGGGATTTTATTTTTATACGAAATAGATGATGCGGATTTCGCCTCATCTATAGCTAACCTTACCGATTTCTATGCCAAGATGAGAATGAATCAAATTGTCCGTTTACTCGATGAGTTACATATTCGTTTGGGGAGGACACGGGAATAAGATGCATCCGGACGTTAAGGGTGAAATTATAGCGGAAATTATATCTGATGAGAAGGTGTTGGGTAGGAAATATACCGACGAAGACATTGCGAAAAGTACCTTTAAAATACTTTCAAAATATAACCCAGTGGCTAATGATTAACTATTGAAAATTGCTTTTTACTGTTGGTCTGTGTCAATAGTGTCATAATATGCCATAAGCCGATAAATTAATGTCGCAAAACGTATAAAGGATATCTACCCTTAATACTTATGGACATGAGAAACTACCACTTTTTTGGTGACTTGATTGTTAGAACTCCGTTCTTTAGTTACCTCGATTACACCCAGGTTAAGCTCAAAAAAATCATTAATGACCCTTATTTTCAGGAGGCGTTGTTCTTGGGCAGCCCTGGATTTTACAATATTCTTGCGGAAAAACATTTTGACAGCACCCTGTTAACCGAACGGGAAAAGATGAGTGTACAAAGGTATTTTAACCGGATGTGTTTCCGGCCTACACCATTCGGTAGTTTTTCATCCTTTTCATTGACCTCGTGGGGAAAAGACGAAACGATCGTACTTGATAACAAGCATACAGAACTCCATTTAAACGTAGACCAGGAAATTGTTAACCGCCTTGTTCCATTGCTGGTAAATGAGGACCCCGAACAAAACCAGTTTATCTGTAACCCGGCGCTGTATCAGTGGGGTAGGGATTTCAGGTTTATCTCCACTACCTATACTAACGATAAACGTAAAGTTTATTTTGACCTGGAGTCTATTGAAAATGATGAACTGACCAGAGCACTGTTCTCGTTTTGCCGGACAGTCTTTAGAAGCGGTAAAGAGATTATTACGCATATGATGAAACTATCCGGATGTACAACGGAAATAGCGAGGGATTACCTTCGATTTTTAATAGGTGCAGGCATCCTGATGCCGGATACAATTACCAACATCATAGGTAAAGATTACCTGCAACGGATATTAGACCAGCCCAATAAGGTATCTAATTTGAATGCCGTTCTTAAAGACATTAATGGTAATATGAAATCTATTAGCTTTCCTGATGTCGGACAATTAAAGGAACACGCGGATACAATATATAAGTTACTGCCTGGGTCGGGGGATCAAGATCCAGGACAAATGTTTTATGCCGGCCTCGAACGCGGTATCACCACAGGCTCGCTTTCAGTCATGATTCAAGATCAGCTTGTAGATGGGTTAAAAGCACTATCTGCTTTGGTAGCACCTGCGCAACCGGATATGCTTATTCAATTTATTAAAGACTTCAAAGTAAGGTATGAGAAGCAGAAGATACCCTTACTTCAAGCTGTTGACCCGGATATCGGAATTGGATACGGGCCTGGTACTAACTCCAATATAGATTCTGATCTTTTACGTTTTGTCAAATTTGGTGGGCGGAAAATAGATCAACAGCCTTTGGACTGGTCAGCGGTGCATCGGCTGCTAATGAAAAAATGGAATGACAGGGCAGCAGATCGAAGCCCAATCCTTTTAGATGAACTTGATTTGCAATCCTTATCAACAGATAATACAATCCCGTCCCCGCCAAGTATAGCTGCACTTTTCAGAACCACAGGCGATGGGATTTATCTGGAATCATTAGGCGGCGTTACAGCAACGGCATTGATCGGGCGATTCACTGCCTGGAATAAAGACATACACCGTTTAAGTAAAGAAATCGCGGCTGTAGAGCAGTTTGCAAATCCAGAAGTAACTTTTGCAGATATCGGCCAACTTTCTGAACCCCATGCCGATAACATCAATAGGCGGGAGCATGTTTACGCTTATGAAATACCCATAAATGTTATTTCAACTTTAGACATGGATCATCAAATCCCACTATCGGACCTATTGATTTATGTAGTAGGCGATAAGCTTGTTTTAGAATCGCTGACGCAACAAAAAGTGGTCATTCCGCGCCTGACTTCCGCCTATAATTATAGCCGTAATAACCTGGCTATATTTCGATTGCTCTGTGATTTGCAGTATCAGGGAATCCAGGGAAGTTATGCCTTTTCATTAGCTAACTACTTTCCGGGGATGGCCTACTACCCAAGAGTAGTATATAAGCAGACTATTTTAAGTCCGGCTACCTGGTATCTTTCAACGCAGGATCTGAAAGAATTGCAGCACTTATCACGCGATGATTCAACTGCAAAATTCCGTAGTATTATTGAGCAACTTAAACTCCCTGATATTGTAGCGTTGAGCAAGTTTGATCAGCAACTTGTTTTCAATATTGGTAATGAAACGGAAATCATATTTTTAGTGGATTGCCTGAAGGGAGGCGAACAGGCGGTTCTACAGGAGTTTTTCCTGCCGAATGACCAAACTGTTCAAACCGAGCAAGGTAAACCTTTATGTAATCAATTCATTTCTTTTCTCTGCAAGCGTGAAGCGGTTTATTCGGGTTTGCCGAACAGAAAAGATATTTCTGGGCTCAAAAAGCAAAAGGAGTATATCGTCGGAAGCAAATGGCTTTATCTGAAATTATACTGCAATCCGGCTATAGCTAACGATGTGCTAACGAAGAAATTATTGCCTCTGTTGAAGAACCTGGATCAGTCTGAGCTACAATCGTGGTTCTTTATACGATACAGGGACCCGGGTTATCACATACGATTACGCCTGAAAATTAAGGAAACAGCAGCGGGTACTGTGTTGACTAAATTTAAAAGGCGGCTGTCAAAATCAGTTAGTTACCATTTGATCCGGGAATATCAGGCCGACACGTATCGAAGGGAGATGGAAAGGTATGGTGATGACATGATCGAATTGATTGAGTATTATTTTTACGGAAGCAGTGAACTGGTTGCTCAGTATATTAAATTGGTGAGAAAAAGGACATTTATCTATAGTTATCACAGTATAGCGTTCGTTTCCGTTTATGAATTATTGATCCGTTTTCTTCCGGACATAACCGAGCGAATATCATTTCTTGAAAAAATGGTAGAACTGTTTTACGCAGAGTTTGCTACTGATAAATCGCTAAAGATTGATCTGGATCAAAAATACAGGGAGCTGAAAACAGAAATCATATCATTGATCACGAATGAGACATATTATCATCAACTCCGTCTGTTACCCTATGCTGAGTTATTCAGTAATGGAATCCAAAACATTCTGAAACGCGTAATAGCATTCAGTTCCAAAAGGAAGCATCAATTACTGGCGGATATGGTTCATATGCACCTGAACCGGATCTTCGTCGATAAACAGCGTAATCAGGAATTGATTGTATATTATTGCCTTTTTAAATATCAGCTAGCTGTCAGGGCAATGACGAATAACAAGTCAAAACCTCCTGCGTGATTTAAGTAGCAGTTCATTCATTTTTTCAAGGAATGTGTCTTTATAAAACCTGCCCAGATTTAGACTTATATCGTCTTCCAATATAACCCTCGTTTGTTCAACCGTCTTGATCCGGTCTGTATTAATGATAAATGATTGGTGTACCCTGGTAAAATGGTCCATGGGCAGGTACTGTTCAATTTCATTTATCGTTAAATACGGCATGACATATCCTGATGTAAGGTGGATTTTGATATAGTTTTGGGCACCTTCTACATATAATATATCATTAATGGTGACCTTGACCATTTTTCCTTTAGTTTCCGTTTTAACGAAAAAGAAGTCTCTTTTTTTCTGTTGACTAGCTTCGGCCTTTTTTACATCTCGCTGGACACGTTGAACGCTCCTCCAGAAACGTGGATAACTGATCGGCTTTAACAAAAAGTCAAACGCTTCTTTTTCAAAAGCTTCTAAAGCAAACTCCTGAAAGGAAGTCGTAAAAATGATCTTCGTGTAAAGATTTGCCATTTCAGCAAATTCCATCCCGGAAAGTTCCGGCATTTCTACATCTAAAAATGTAATGTCCGGGGGATTAGTGCCGGTTACTTCATTCAGTGCGATTAGTGGGTTAGTTGAAAATCCTTGTAGTTCGAGACCGTCAGTTTGATCGATATAAGACAAAAGCATTTCAACCGAATGGTATTCGTCATCGATTACATAGCATTTTAAATTCATAGCTGCATCATTAGTTCAACGCCAAAACTGTCCTCCTCATCTCTAATATTAAGTTTATAATGGTGCTGGTAGCTATAGTCTAAACGCTTGATAACGTTTTTTATGCCTATAGATCGTAAACGTTTTTTCTCCGGCTGATGTTTTTTTAAATTCCAACTTGCAAATCTCAGTTCGTTTTGCGCGTTGATCGTAATGTGCAATTTTGCTTCACCTTCCTTCTTTTTCATGTATCCGTGCTTGAAAATATTTTCAGTCAGCGTCAACAGTATTAAAGGAATGATTTGCGCGCTTTCCATATCCCCGGCTACCTGAAAATCTATATACAGTTCATAATCAAACCGAAGCTGGTTGAGTTCGATAAAATTTTGTATCTGAGCGATTTCTTTTGCTAAATTGGTTTTCCCGCTGATACTAACTTCATCCAGCGAAAACCGCATAATATCAACGAGCAATAAAACACATTGAGAAGCCTCACGGGATTGCTTATAATAAGTGTTATGGATAAATGTCAGGGTATTGAACAATAAATGGGGACTGATCTGTTGCTGGAGATAGGCGTTCATTGCCTCCGCTAAGTTTCTCTCTAATTCCGCTTTTTCTTTAAGGGTTTTAAGCTGGATTGTTTCAGTATTATGCACACGGTTTCTAAACATTAGAACCCGTAGAATAGCCAAATAAAGTGAACTACAGCCCAAAAATGATATTCCGCGGTAAATATTGGGAAGCAATAATGTTTTAATATAGACAGTTTGACTTGGGATCTTATCTATCGAAAAGGCCAAAACAGTATCTATAGCATATTTAAGTACCAGGTAAATGAACAACTCCAGGATCATCATCACGGGAATCACAAAATAAGACCTGCCGGACTTAATCGCAAAAGGGAGGACAACATGGGCATTGAAATAAAACAATAACACATTTAATCCATAGTAACAGATATAGTTTTGCAAAGGTGCAAAAGCACCGATGCTAAACCTTGCAAAACTAACTTCATAAATGATAAAAATAACCCATCCGGCAAAATGCTTCAGGAGCAGTTTGTAATCCAATTTTTTGAATAAGCCTATTCTCAATTGTAATCCCATTGTCATTGCCGGTTATGTGTCTACTGCATCATGTCATGCGTGTAACAAAGTTGCTGTACCCTATTGATTACTCCTAATTTGAGTAAAAAGCAACTGATATGAAAAATATAATAGCAAAAAAAATCAATAAAAAGATCAATAAGTTACATCGCTTCAATGATCTGATAGATGGCAATTCCGCGGAAACGACTGTAGGTGACCCAACTAATACAACAATTACCGTATTAACTACCGTCAGCGGGCAAACACATTTCGGCAAGCCACAAAGGGAAGCGAACATAAGGTTCTAATAATTAGGTAATTCCAGAATTAAAATTTGATACTATGCTTAAGGACGAATTAAAAATGCTGGCCACCATGGCGGCTGGTTTTCCCGGCATGATAGACAAATCTGAAGTGTTGTCGACTGCCTATTTGACCGCGCAGGAAACCCATATAAAGGAGGAATGTCAGCGGATAAAGAAAGTCTGGACGGGGCTGCTATTCAGTCAGGTAAAGGATTATGTTCTTCGACGATATATAGCTTTTCAGCAACAGGTCATCCTGGAAAAGACAGATTTTATTCATAAGCTGATCGGATCTGCTAACGATAATGGCTTGACAGAAGATGATGCACTTTTGAGAATACCATTGCTATTACAGGTGTGCCTGCTGGATTTAAGAAATTTCCAGTTACAATATTTCCATTCTTATGTCGATCAGAACGGAAAAATACCGGATGCTATAACGCCATCCGTAAGGAAAAAAATGGCTGAGTTAGCGGAAGAGTTAAGCGCCGGCTTGGAAAATATCGAAATAGATCCAGGACTTAAGGTTTGTTTAATGGATTATCTGGGAGGTATCATTAACACAGATAGCAAAGCTTTGCTTAGTTATCGTGCAGCTGAATATTTGACGACTTTTACAGAGACGTTGCAGGGCACCGTTGCTTTCGTTGGTAGCGCAGATCTTACACACAGCATCATTGAGGCATTATTCTATATAAACTTTAATCACCTTGACTTTTGCCAGTGGTATCAGGACGATGTATTGAACAAAAAGTTCATGTTGCGTGCGGAAGACCAAGGGCCAATGTTGATGAAACAGCTACTCTTACTCAAAACTATGCCGGTAATGACGACTACCGCATTTGATCCAAATGTTGCTGCGGTTCATATTCAGCTGGACCTTTGGTTGAACGAGGTTATCCGTCAAGAACATTTTACGGCCAACGGCGATGAACGCGAAATTCCAGACAAGTTAGAATTAAAGCTTACTGTAGCTCAAATGGCATTGTTGGTCAGATTGTTATATGAGGAAGGAGTCTTTACGATGAAAAATATTACTGCCATATTGAAGTTTTTTTCTACTCACTTCATGAGTAAAAAACAGGAAAGTATATCTTATGGCAGTATGAATAAATTATACTATAGCGGCGATCAGTTTACAGGCTATGCGGTAAGGGAGCTACTATTGAAAATGGTGTCAAAAGTCAATAAAATGTTTTTTCCAAAATAAAAATAAGTTGATTAAAGATAAATCCGTCAGCAACTTTCCAAGAGGTCTATTTTATCACAAAAGTTGGACAATCGGACAAAGTATATCTATGAAAAGCGTACACAGCATATATTATCTTTGATTCTAAAGATCACTTCGCATGAGCAGCTGAGCTTACTTCGTTAGCGCATTAAATCCTTATGCAATCAGGGTATTTCCCCTTTGAAGCAGTTCAACCATGATGAATTTTTGCTGTAGTTTAAAGTTGCTATAGGGAAATTTGAGGAGGTGGTTATGTACAATAAAGGTAAGAAGCAAGGCTATCCTTATGCCTGGCTGGACGAAGTAATAGAGGTAACGCTAAACCCAAAAAAAGCAAATGTTTCTGAGCTGGGAATACAACAATTATTATCGATTGAAAGCAAATTCGATCAGGAATTGCAAAATGTTCTAAAGAATCTGAAATCGGTCACTTTTTACCTTTTTTCACCAAAGAAAATCAAAGCAATCGTAACCCATTTCTACGATTCGCTGCGCTTGCTGGAACAGCAGGCTATGGAAAATCTGGCAGGCTACGTTGATAACCAGCCATTAGCGGCAACAGGCGAAAACCTGGTACTTTCCCTCCAAAATACTGCTGCAGCTTTAAAAAAAAGATACGGCAAATATGTTATTGATAAGTTTACTGAAGACCTTGTTACTCCAAAGCAGCCAATAGTCATCTCCAAAATACTCTGTAAGCTGAGCGTCGACCAAATCGGGATTATCCTGAAAGCCGCAGACGATGCCAAGCTCATCATAGCCAGTTCCATCAGCGTTATTTTTCGATCTATCGTACCCTTTCTTTCCACGGAAAACATGAAAAATATATCTTGGAACAGTATGCGAAAAAGCACTTATCATATTGAGCAGATTGATAAAGAAGTCGCCATAGCAACGCTGGAAAAGCTGATCCTGATTATTAAGGATTACTGAATCATTTCTGCGATCTCTTTCAAAGCCGCCTCATAAGGGCGGTTTTTTTGTTTGTCGCCAAAAGAAAAGTTTTTTTATTGATGATAATCGCCTGTAAATCAATAGGGTGCAAGGGTGCAATTTGGGGTGCAATAAAAAGTTGAACTTTTTGGGCAACTCAAAACACGGTTGCTTTGCCACATGATCTCCGGTTAGCCGGATGGAATACGAAAGTTATTTGACATGTGGGGATGAAACATTATCCGGCGGGGAGCCGGAAATTTTGCGAAGGTAAGCGTAAAGCCGCAACCCGAGAGCGCAAAGGCAGGCGAGAGCCCGGATCGTAGGATCTGACGCGAGTAATCCCGAATATCTGCCGGCAGAAGTGAATTAATCGGGATCGTTACCCGCTGCCGGTACTATCGTCAATCGACGCTTTTCATGCATTTAACTTCTAAACAATTATATTTTATGGCTAATTTATTAACTGCAAAAGAGCTCAAAGAACAGGCATCTATTGTTGGCCTGCTGAGCCGCTTAGGTTATCAGCCAGTATTTAAACGGGGACGGGAAAGAATGTACATCAGTATGTTAAGGGACAATGACTCCCAACCCTCCCTAAGTGTCAACGATGACCTGGGTGTCTGGTTCGACCATGGTACTGGCAAAGGTGGCAACATTATTGATTTCGGGCTGGCCTACTGGAAAAATCTAAATTTTAACGAGGTCATCAAAAAAATTCAGGAGGCCTGTGCGATGGAAACAGGGGAGGCCAGGATAATCCGCCCGCGTAAAGCCACAAAATTACCGCACTACATTGTTCATCAGGTGAAACCGTTAGGTACGCACCCGGCAATAACCGAATACCTGAAAAACCGCGGCGTTTATGAAGCCGCCGAAAAATGCCTGAAAGAGGTATATTATTATGTGGAGGATGATAAAGGTGTTCGTAAACAATTCTTCGCTGCCGGCTGGCAAAATGAAAATTCCGGCTGGGAAGTTCGGAACAAATACTTTAAAGGCTGCATGGGGCATAAGGGAATCACCGTGTTGGAGGCTAATGCTAAAAAGGCGGCGGTATTTGAAGGTTATATCAATTACCTGAGTTGGCGGACGGATAATCCTTTAGCTGATCATAGCATCATTGTTTTAAACACGCTATCCCTTTTACAAGCGGGTATCAATAAAGCAAAGATGTATTCGAGCCTGGATGTTTATTTTGACCGCGATAAGCAAGGCTTTTTAGCTACAAAGGACTTTATCAAAGCGCTACCTTATGCAACAGACCGTTCATCGGTATACGATGGGTACAATGATTATAACGACAAAATAAAAGTGCTTCATCATGCGCTTTTGTCGGCGGAAAGAAAAACTGATACGTTCTTTTCTGGTGTCAGGGTTCCATTTTCCAGGTAGGTGATGGCAAACTAAGGTCCGTCGAAATCTGCAGATCGCCGGGCACAAATACCCGACGAGCCATTGTCTAACTATTTGTTCAATCCCTGACAATTAGCAAAATGGTGGTTCAACTGCCTTTTTGATAAGCCAAAAAGCCGTTGTTTTTACAACGGCAAGATGTCTTTTTGTTACACAAAAAGTCTCTTGCCCTCCCGGGGGGAGGTAAAAAACTCGCAACTCGTTTTTCTATGGGTGACCTTAAAAAGTTAAGTGGCAGGCCTAAAATGGCGGGGGGCAAAAAGACCAAATTTATTAATGTCAGATTTACTGATGACGAATATGAAGTGGTTGTGGCTTTAGAAAAGGAACTGGGTACGTCTAAAACTGACCTGATCAGGATGCGGGTTTTATCAGATGCCAAACAAGCGGTTATCAATTCAAAAGAACTAATTAAACATCTGGATAACATTGGTGCTGAGGTTGGCCGCGTTGGGAATAATATCAACCAATTAGCACGGCACGCCAATGTGCTGAAATTACAAGGTTCGTTGAATCCGATAGTCATCGATAGGTTTAACCGCCTGTTTGAAGAATATCTGCAAATACAACAAGCACTTGAAGCTGCTTTACGTAAAATACTTCGGGCCATGGCTAATTAAATTTGGAGGCCCATCCAGGGCCTTGTGATACATCGGTACGCTGATTGGAAGATCAAACGATGTAAAGAAGGAACGTTACCCAGATCAACGGTTAATAAGATCTACCGATAGTCAGATAGTGTGATTTCCTGATACGCAGTCACAAGGATAGGTCGATACCTTGATCATAAGGTATACCGATAGATCGAGGCCAAGATACAGTGATAGGTCGATCTTTAGATAAGCTGATCATAGGCTATTAGGTTCTCTTGATAGGTTGATATATGGATGAAGCGAGACTGTAATCTACTGTTCAACTGATTTGGTGATAGCCAGATCATATGATCCCTCGATAGACTGATTGTTTGATATATCGGTCTTATGATACACAGTTATCCGGATAGCCTAATATATGATGCCAACAAATACAGCTATTAGGTACCAATGATCGCACATATCCTTAAAAAACCATCGATAACTTTTGCAGGTGTTCAATACAATACTAATAAAGTTGACCGTAATACGGGGGAATTAATGCTGATCGCCAATTTCGGGCCTCTCCAGGCTTTAAATAACCCCAGGCCACAGGATCTGGTCAACTATCTACAGGTGCTTGCGGCACAACACAGAAACAAAGGCCTGAAGAACACGCAGTTTCATGCTGTAATTTCTGCAAATGGCCGAAATTACAATAAACACGAACTGACGAAAGCAGCGGTGATGTGGCTGAAAGAAATGAAGTACGGTGAGCAACCCTACCTCATAGTATTTCATAAAGACACGGAAAATCATCACTTACACGTAGTCTCTTCAAGGGTAGACCGGCAGGGTAAATTAATCGACCGGGACTATGAACATGTACGTTCGGTCCGCAGCCTGGATAAAGTATTAGGCTACACATTTGCTTTACAATACCAATTTAGCACCAAAGCGCAATTCTATTTAATTCTTGAAAACCAGGGTTACCTCGGCAGGGATTATCTCCATGAGAAAAAACTTGCCAGTAAAATAGCAGGTTATGTTCCGGATAAAACCCGCATGGCTGAGCTCAAGGAACTCTTTCTAAAGGAAAGGCACGACCCGGCTTTCATTCAGCGTATGCACGACCGATATCAGGTAGACATTATCCTGCATGGCGCTGATGGTAAAAAGCCCTATGGCTATACCGTAATTGATCATGCGACCAAACGGGTTTTAAAAGGAAGCGAGATCTTAAGCCTTAAATATTTGCTTGATGAGAACATCGAATATATTCCGCCGAAACAGCGTGATCTTATTACGCTTAGCGATTTGAACAAGGATGATTCCCTTACTTATTCTTACGAATATCAATCCGAACCGGTGCATATCCAGCCGGTAATGATTGCCGACGATATTGATGACCAGCAGGTGCTGGGTATGAAACGCAGGCGGCAGAAGAAAGCACGCACTAACACCCGATAAGGGAAAAACCATGAATAATTATGATATGTCTATTTGGAAACCAAAAAGGTGGCGTAGGAAAAAGTACGCTCACCGTCCTATCAGGGAATTACCTGAGCCTGGCTAAGGATTGGCCGGTAATCCTCATTGATATGGACTACCAGCAGTCCATATCTCAAAAATACGAAAAAGCCAAAGTGCTGGAAAATGAGGAACCTTACGAGGTATTACCCGCTAACCTGGACAGCTTTCCGGTACTTGGCCCGGTCCTGGCCAAAAACAAAAAAGATGCGGTGCTCATTGACCTACCCGGTAAGCTGGATGATGACGGGCTTATACCTGTTTTTAAGATCGCCGACCTGGTGATCTGCCCTTTTGCTTACGATGAGTTCACCTTCGAATCCACCGTGTTATTTACCGTGGTGCTCAAAAAAGTAAATCCTAAAGTGGACGTGATCTTCGTTCCTAACCGGATCAAAGCGAATGTAAAATTCGAGATCATGAGCGAAGTGAATGAGCAGCTTTCCCGTTTCGGCAAAATAACGCCGCCTATTCCTGACCGGATCGACTTTCAGCGCATCACCACTTTTCATACACCCCTTTCTTTATATCCGGTGATCACGCCGGTATTCGAAGAAATATTTGCCGACTACTTATGGAAAAAATAAAATCACTGGCTGATCAGCTCCGCGAAAAAATGGTCAGGCCCGGCGAAAAGCAGGCAAGTGAGCAACAGAACCCGCCTGATGATATCCAGGGGAAAGCAAAGAAAAAGGCCGATAAGATCATGGAATCGACCATACTCAAAGCCATGATTGCTTATGACAATAGTGACTGCAAAAGCATGGCGCATATCCGGCTGGATAAACAGACGCTCGATCTAATGAACAAGTTTAAGATGGCCACCAATGTGGACGTGACCAAATTTGTCGCCTTTGCCGTGAAACACTTCTTTGATTCCTACCCGGAGCTGAAAACCATTATTAAACAATTTATTCAAAACACAGACTTATGACCTGGATGAAATTTGCCGTCTGGCTATTTGGCTTCTACACTTTGTACTACGCCGCCATCATCTTTTGGGATCAATTGCGCAGTAAGCGCGCCCATACCCAACAAGATAAACATGAACTCACTTTTGTGGAGGACATTGAACCGATTAGATCACATATAGAGGAATCCGCTGCAAATGATACCGGGTCTTCCATCGCCTCTTCAGGCGGCGTAAGCCTCAAACAAATGTTTAACCTTGCCCGGGAAGAAGTGATCGAATACACCAGGGCAGTTAGTTTTTAGCCATGAAATGGTTCCTGACTGCGTGTTGCTGCCTCGGTTGGTTAGCAGCTATGGCACAACCCGGCATCGCCGAGATGCAGCAGGCCAAACAGGATCTGACAGCTTCTTTCTTCTCCGCTTTTGATTGTTCCCTCGTCATCGCCACTTTAGTGGGTTTGAATGGCGCATTGAAGATCTATCACAACGCGCAAATGGGGAAAGACCGCGTCGATTCAGATGTTGCTGCCTGGTTTTTTGCCGCCATTTTTATTACCCTCGCGGGTGCTTTCTTAAGGGCGTTGTTCGGAATCTGAACGCCTTTATTCTTCGCTTCTTCTCCGGAAGCTATAAAAGATTTCCGTCTCATAATTAATCACGTTGACCTAATGGACAAACGCTGATTAACTCCATCCCGTTCGGGTTAAAGAACTGGGGCATATGTCGTGATCTGAATGCCCTTTAATGATAACCAGCCGTCTCCCGGCAGGCTTTAAAAGATCTCCGCCTATATTTTTTCTCCTATTTAATGTTTTCAAAAACCAAAAAGTTTTGGGCTTCAGCCGTATTGCTGGCCCTGTCAATTCCCGTATTCGCCCAAAGCGGCGTTAATGGCCTGAACACGGCCACATCCACACTCAAAACCTACGTAGCACCGGTTACCAATATCACCCTCGTGATAGGTGGCATCGTTGGAATTGTTGGTGCCATTCGCGTCTACTCTAAGTGGAACAGCGGTGACCAGGATATCAACAAAGAGCTGATGGGATGGGGTGGCTCATGCGTTTTCCTGGTGGTATCCGCATTGGTGATCAAAGCTTTCTTCGGCTTATAATGGCCAGAAAGTATCCAGTATATAAGGGGCTTCAGCGGCCCCTTATATTCAAAGGGTTCAAAGGCAAATTCATTTACTGGGGGATTGCCTCCCTTTTAACCGGTCTCGTTTTTGGCGCGTTAACCATGTCACTGGTCAATATGTGGCTGGGTGCCGTTGTGCTTATCGGATCTATTGTCGGCGGATTACTATTCACAGCCGGTAAGCAAAAAGGCGGCCTTCATTCCAAGAGCCGCACTTCTAACATTTACATTTTAAATCATTATGGCCGTAAAAACCTTATTTAACATTCCCTATGCAGGGGTGGATAAGGATGGTGAATACGATCTGCTTATCGGGCTAAACGGTGAATGTTCGGTTGTCATTCAAATGGTCAACCCCGTCACCCGTTTTTCCGCTTATCCGGCCGGTTACGATGAGTTTCACCATTTACTCAACAACGTCGTCAAAATTCTGGGCGACGGCTATTTGCTCCAAAAACAGGATATCATTAGCCGTGCACCCTACAGGGCGGGCGCTGCTACAGAATATCTCCAGCAAAAATATAACGAACACTTTAACGGAAGGGAATGCCTGCAGGTAACTACTTACCTGACGATTACCCGGCAGGTTAAAAAAGGCGCGTTTTATGTGTACAACAGCCGGGTGCTGTCAGAATTCAGGCAAGCGGTTGGCAAAGTACTCGATATCATTCCATCGGCATCAGCGCTAAATGAAGCCAGGCTGAACCGGCTGGTGCTCCAAATGCTTAGTATGAATTTTGGCAAGCCCAATATTGTACTGAATAACCTGGCCCCGTCAGAAACGGAGATCCGGATTGGTGATAAGGTTGTCCGGAATATCAGTTTGGTGAACATCGACAGCATCGATCTTCCGCCGGATGTTGCAACCCATATCGAGCTGAACGAAAAGGAAAGCATGCGGGGATTTCCGGTGGACTTTCTTTCATTCCTGTTTAAAGTTCCCGGCGTGGATGTGATCGTATTTAATCAGGTCATTGAAATCCCCAATCAGGTCACCACCCTGAGAAAATTGGAACAAAAGAAAAAGCGCCATGCTGGTATACCTGATCCCGCCAACCTACTCTGTGTGGAGGATATTGACCAGTTGCTGGTGGATGTGGCCAGGGAAAACCAGCTATTAGTAAATTGCCACTTCAATATCGTGGTGACAGCTCCGGTTGCCGCCATCCAGAAAGCGGTTAATTTCATTGAAAGTTCGCTTTTTCAATTAGGGATCATCCCCAGTAGTAACGCTTATAACCAGCTCGAATTATTTAGAACTGCACTCCCGGGAAACGGCGTTGAATTGAAAGAGTACGATTGGTTCCTGACCACTTGTGATGCAGCTCTTTGTTTCTTCTTTAAAGAATCACTGCCACAGGACGAGCCATCTGATTTCCTCCTTCGTTTTACCGACCGTCAGGGAATCCCTGTTGGCATGGACCCGGCTGACCTGCCGATGCGGACGGGCCGGATCAATAACCGGAATAAGTTTGTTTTAGGGCCCAGCGGCTCGGGGAAGAGCTTTTTTATGAATGCGCTGATCGAACAGTACATGCTTTATAACATGGACATGGTGATCGTTGACACAGGGCATTCCTATTCCGGGCTTTGTTCTTATTACCAGGGCAAGTATATCACCTATACTGATAAAACACCGATCACAATGAACCCTTTCCGGATCACCGAGGAGGAGTATAATATCGAAAAGAAAGACTTTTTATGTACCCTGATCGGGGTGGCCTGGAAAGGCGCCGAAGGTGCCTTCAGCGCGGTTGAAAGAGATGTGGTGGCCAACGTGATCAGCGGTTATTACAGTCTGTCCTTTGCTGAAAGCACGGAGCTAAACTTTAATACTTTTTACGAATTCGCACTGGTTAAGATCCCGGAGATCAAGGCTGAAGAGAAGATCATTTTTGATTTTGATGAGTTCCGGTATGTGCTTAAAAAATTTTATAAAGGCGGTGAATTTGCACCTATTTTAAACAAGGAAGCAGATAAATCGCTGTTCACCGAACGCTTTATTGTGTTCGAAATCGATTCGATCAAGGAGCATAAGATTTTATTTCCAATCGTCACGCTCATCATCATGGATGTCTTCATTCAGAAGATGCGCTACCGATCCGACAAGCGTAAGGCCTTGGTTGTAGAAGAAGCCTGGAAAGCCATAGCCAGTCCTTTAATGGCTGGTTACCTGCTTTATCTGTATAAAACGGTCAGGAAATTTTGGGGCGAAGCTATTGTAGTAACCCAGGAACTGGGTGACATCATTGGAAATGCGGTGGTAAAGGATAGTATTATTAATAACTCCGACACCATTTGCCTGCTTGACCAAACCAAATTTAAAGACAATTACAACGATATCGCAGCCCTGCTGTCGATCAATGAAACCGAACGGCGTAAGATCTTTACCATAAACCAACTTGATAATACCGAAGGTCGCGGCAGGTTTAAAGAAGTTTACATCCGCCGGGGGGCCGTTGGTGAAGTTTACGGGGTTGAAGTATCCCTTCAGCAGTATCTGACCTATACGACCGAAAAACCCGAAAAATCTGCGGTGGAAAGCTACACCAATCGATTCGGTTCTTATCCGGAAGGCCTTGACACCTTTATCAGGGACTTTAAAGCCAGCGGAAAATCTTTGCCGGCTTTTATTACACAGGTTAATCAATATCAATCCCCATGAGCGTTAAAATTTTCATCGTTTCAATTTTAGGATTTGCCCTGAGATTGTTCACTACTACCGTTATAGCACAAACTCTCACCGTTGATCCTGCGGTTTCCGCTGCCATCGCGGTTAATTCAGGTATCATCAACGGCCAATTAAATACCACCAATAATAAGCTTGACCTGATACAGAAAGGCCAGTTGGCTGTAAGCGGCCAGCTGGTCATCGTTAATAATCTTCAAAACAGGATCTACCAGGGTTTAAGTCAGGTCGCTTCTGTCATCAACAACCTGGTCACCATTAAAGAGATCGCCCAGTGCGGTTCCGACATCATTACGGATGTGGAATCATCGGTTAAATTAGCAAAGTCAGATCCCGTGCTTTTACTGTTTGCTGAACAAGGCGCCCGTGATTTTCAAACCAGGGCGGTCACTCTTGCCGCCGACGTTAGTGCCTTTGTATTGAAAGGTGGAAACAATAACCTGATGGATTCGGGTGAAAGGGGAAAGCTCCTCAACCATATCGCTGATGAAATGCGCATTCTTCGGGGTATCGCCTATGGGATGAACAGGGCCATGTACTGGGCCAAGATAAACGGAATATTCCGGTCGCTTAATCCCTGGTCCGAATGGCAGAATCAGGACGTGAGGATCGCTAATGAAGTTTTAACCAATGCTAAATACCTGAAGCCATGAAGTTAAAAATTATGTTAATAGCCGTGGCTATGATAACTTCTTCAGGTTTGTTTGCGCAACAGAAAATTCTTGACATACCCGCCCTTCATCAATTAGTTGCCGAGTCCGAATCCGAAAATAAATTACAGGTCAAGGCCAAAAATCAGCAGGCGCTGGCTACCGCCAACGAACAGGCTAACCTTACCTTGCTGGATAAGATGAAAGCGACTTATCGGACACTACAGCAGCGTTACAATACGCTTGGAACGGCCATCAACCTTGCTGATATCGGCATTTATGCCACACCCATGGTTAGCCGGATCGTCAGTAACCAGGCACAGATCATCCAATTGGTTCAAAAGAACCCGGCACTGATCGCCATCGGTTACCAGTCGTCCCTGCAGTTTGCGGCCCAGGCAAAAAGCCTGGTAGCTTATGTTACCGGTTTAACGCTGTCTTTAGGGGATATTAATCAGCTCAAAGCAGCAGACCGCAAAATGCTGTTTGACTACGTGATTTCGGAACTAAGCAATATTCAGAATTTGTCCGGCAATATGTTGAGCATGATGCAATACTCCAGCATTGCCGCCCTATTAAGAGCTGCAAATCCGTTCCAAAATTTTATTGACGCCGATAAAGCGATTGCCGGAGAGATCATTCAAAACGCCAGATACCTCAAATGAAAATTTTACTTACCACCATAGTGCTGCTATGTGATTTATCCGCTCTTATGGCACAGCAATATGTTATCGATTACCAGCACCTCATCGCCGTTACGCAAAATGGCGTGGTGCGCAGCGGTGCTGAATCCACCCATGAGCAATACCTCAGTAAGATCAATAACAATATCACCGACCTGAATACCAACGTAGGTTCGGTCGTATTAGCGCAGACCATCATCTATGAAGGCCTGGCAAATGTAAATTCAGCATTAAAAGATGGCCTTGCCGTTAAAAACATGGCAGTTATCATCGCCGATATGACCAGCTATATTAATCAGGCACTGGCTTTGGCCAAAAGTGAACCGTACCTGCTTGTCGTCGCTAATGATCTGGCAGCGGAAATGCGAACCCGGTCGTTAGCCCTGGTCAGCGATGTTTCAGGGTATATCCTGAAAGATGGTGATAATGTCCTGGCGGATTATAATTCGCGGGACCAACTTCTACGTAAGGTCACCCAGCAACTACAGATCCTGGATGGCCTTGCTTATGGCGCATGGAAGTCCATGTACTGGGCAAAGCAACGCGGCCTTTTGGCCACCCTGACCCCGTTTCCCGATTATATCAACCGGGATAAAATCTTTGTCAGCCAGATCATCCAAAACGCAAAATATTTACGCCAATGAAAATCTTAATTCCGATCAGTTTAATGCTGTTCGCCCTGATCCACCGATCTTTCGCGCAAACCCTCGCCAGCGACCAGGCCGTCCGCTACCAGCAGGAGCGCATGGTTTACCTGCAATGGGACCAGAACAAATTCACACCCAAGGCGGGCTTTTTAAGTCTGAACCCTTATTACTGGTTAACATGGGGCCTCTTTCATCCGAACTATCACAAAAACGATCTGCGGCCGCTAAGCGCGACAGGGCCGCAAACGCAGCGCCTGGCTCTGGTCGGTGCCATGAACAGTACGGATAACAAATACAAACTCCAATCCGATACCGTACGGAACACCGCGCTTTCCGAGATCGCCAATCAATCCGGGCTAATTACCGATGCAGACCCGCTATGGCAACTCTATTACCGTAACGAATTGAAGCCTGATTTGGACAACTCTTATGCTTCCATTTTAAGCGGCCTATCTCCGCAGGTGAGTTCTAAACTTGTTTCCGAGGGTTTATATGCCTGGTATAAAAATGAGCTGGATATGCTCAAAGAAAGGGTTCAGGCAGCGCACTCCACAACCATGGACCGCGGCTCACGGATTGTCGCCTATCATCGTCTGCTTATGGAATACCGCACCCTTGCCGGTGTCTGGGCCATACGTACTTCTTCTGCCCAGGCCACGCTAAATATGACCGCGCAGCAGCAAAAATTAAAGACGGGACAAATAACCGTCAGCGAATGGACACCACAAACAGATATCCAGATCGCCCGGAAAGTTTTACAACACGTACAATGAAAAAAAAATTCACCTTACTGCTGCTGCTTACCTGTTGTATCACGGTAGCTTTTGCCCAGACCGGCAGCAGCCCTGATAATTCCAAAACCTTGCAATTCCTGCAGGGTGACGGTGTATATGAACAGGGTGTGATGGTCTTCTTGAAAGGGCTGAAAGAATCCGTCTGGTCTCATTTTGACCTTTTTATTACCGACGCCAAGGCTTTATCTGCCATATTTATGATCATTTTCTTTGCCATTAAATCCTATGAAATGATGGTTGGTGATAAACAGTTAGAGGTGATGCCCTTGCTTCGGCCTTTTGGCTTAGCGATGATCATCCTGTGGTGGGGACCATTTGTCAAAATGATCGCTTTTCCTACTGACCTGGTGACCAATCAGACGGAGCAAATGTTTAATAGCGAACAAACGATCGTAAACAATCTTCGCCTCAACCGCTCCAGTCTGATGTTGGCCGTAGCGAATTCTTTATATACTTACCAGGCGCAAACGGAAGTTGCCGAAAAGGAAAGTGATACCTGGTACGGGCAGGCCTGGGATTCTGTCACCAGCACGGTGAAACAGGGAATAAGCTCTGTGGTATCACCCTTACTGGAATTAAAGAACCGCCTGACCGTTGGCATGCAACTGCTGTTTACCCAGCTATTGGAATTATTAGGCATTTGGATCTTGCGTTTAGCGGTCTACATCATCTTTATGATCCAGATCATTTATTCAACGATCCTCATTATCCTTGGGCCGTTTGCCGTTGCGGTTAGTATCCTTCCCGCATTTCGGGACAGCTTCAGCACATGGGTGGCCCGCTTTATATCGGTGAACCTTTACAGCGGTATTGCATACCTCATTATGTACCTGACTGGCTTGATGCAGGAATACGCGCTAACTTCTGAGATCAGCAAATACAAAGAGCTTGTCGGTGAAAACGGGTTAAGCGCTAATTTGGAGAAAATGGCCTGGTTTGCGGGCAACGGCATTCTTTCTTTCGGAACTGTGATTATAGTTTTCATGATCGGTGCCATCTGTATGTTCACGGTACCCAGCATTTCCACATGGATCATTTCCACCTCGGGTATTAGTTCTGCTACCTCTACTTTCGGCCGGAGCGCCGGCACTGTCGCAAGCATGGCCAGGAAAGCCACCGGAAGCTTTTTCTGATTAATTTTCTTGCGCTCCTTTCTGAGGCTGGCCCGCTGCCATGGGTCAGCCTTTTTTATTTAAACCCATTTTTATGATCATTAAAAATATTGAAGCCAAAGTTAGGCTGGCGACGTTCATTGCCGCAGGAAGCCTGCTGACCTCGCTGGTCATCGTCGGCATGAACTGCCTCTATGCTTACAAGCTGGTTACTAATGCGCAGAAAAGCATTTACATCTTAGATAAGAACGTGCCCATACTGGCCCGTCAAACGGACATGCAAATGAATCGGCCGGCGGAATACCGTGCGCATGTGGACCTTTTTCATTCCCTGTTTTTTTCCCTGACACCGGATGATAACTATATGGAATACCAGATGAAGAAAGCCATGTACCTCGTGGACGAATCTGGCATGCAGCAGTATAATAACCTGAAGGAAAACGGATTTTTCAATTCGATCCTGTCATCCAGTTCGGTGCTTACCCTGCAAACTGATTCCATAACCGTGGATATGCCCAGGCATTATTTCCGCTTTTACGGAAAATTAAAGATCGACCGGCGAAGTTCTACGGTCGTGCGCTCACTTATCACGGAGGGCTACCTCAAGGATATCCCGCGAAGTGACAA
The DNA here is from genome assembly GCF_004519315.1 of Mucilaginibacter psychrotolerans. Classification (GTDB taxonomy): domain Bacteria; phylum Bacteroidota; class Bacteroidia; order Sphingobacteriales; family Sphingobacteriaceae; genus Mucilaginibacter; species Mucilaginibacter psychrotolerans. Next base: position 28,929 of record NZ_SOZE01000009.1, on the reverse strand, counting down.
TAATCCCCATGGTGTACTGATCACCAACTGGAAAACGCTTGAAAATAAAGACTTGCAAGATGTGGAGAAAAATTCATTCTAACCGGGATCCAAGGGATACCCTTTATAGCGAGATCAGGAAGGAGTTCGGCGCTTACTTTCAGATCGCCGGCCATGCCGGGCTGAACTTGTTCAAATCCTATCCAAAATTTTTTTATGGCTGTATGATCGCGTTGATGGCCGTTTCGCTTGTGCTGTCATTCACCGTGTTCCGGCATCCGGAAAAGGTAGCAGCAGTACCTAAGCAGGACGTTAATCCGGTTGCAGACGGATTTAGCCAGATTATTAAGGCCACTGGAAATATCAGGGAAACCTTGCACTTGAAGCAATTAGTGGACAGTTTATCTGCAAAGCAGCAACTCACTGCCGCTGACAGCCTGCGTTTGGACAGCGCACTCGACCAGCTTTCAAAAATTCACCAAACACTTAAATAACCTATTATGAAGATTGATTTCAAGCAGCCCAAATATGTGCTGCCAATTATCCTTTTGCCCTTTTTTTGCCTGTTCTTTTATACCTGGCACAGCGGTTTTTCCAAACCGAAAGAAACTGCCAAGGAAAATATGGGGCTAAATGGTACAGTCGGCGATGTTTCGTCGGATGTCCGCAAAAAACAACTGGCAGATAAGCTGGACGCTTATCGGAATACCTATAAAGAAGCGGACGGCCTCACTGCAGTAAATGTCATCCCCAAAGAAAATTCCAGTAATCCGGCTTATGCTAATGATTATTCGGATGAGCAAAAGAGAAGGCTCGATTCCATTCAGCAGGCTATGAAGATGAAGTTTGCGAACGGTTCCGGAGGTCATAAACGGGCAGATGTCGGGCAGGACCGCCGCTTAACCGATGCGGTAAACGCTATGGGTTACCGTCAGGCCAGCCAGCACATTAATACCACGGCACCACCAAAGGAAAAAGATCCAATGGAAATTTTCAGGCTCCAGATGGCGGTCATGGATAGCATTAGCCGTTCCAACGATCCTGCTTATAAAGAAGAGCTAAAGAAAAAGCTTGCTGCGGAAAACGCAGCCAAACTCAAACAAAACCAGGTCAAGTTCACCGTTGAAAAGGCTGATGAGGTCTCCAAAGATTTTAATACGATCCTGCCAGAAAAAAAGGCGGCATTTATCAGCGCGGTCATTGATGAGAATGTTACCGGTTATGCCGGCTCACGTTTACGCTTAAAACTGCTGGAGGATATTAAAGCCGGAGGTACTCTGATCAGAAAAGGGACTTATCTCTATGCGCAAGTCAGCGGGTTTTCTGAACAACGCGTTACGCTGGCGATTACTTCCATATTATACGACGGTAAAATACTACCGGTCAAGCTGGATGTTTACGATCTCGACGGCATGCCTGGGTTATATGTACCCTCATCGGCCTTCCGGGATTTCACCAAAGATCTTGGCGGTAACTCGGTACAAGGCGTAACCATTGATGGAAGCTCGGGCAACAGCCAGTTTATCATGAGTTCCCTTGACAAGGTATTCCAATCTACATCTTCAGCTATTGCAGACCTGATCCGCAAGAACAAAGCCAAGCTCAAATACAACTCTTACCTTTTTTTAATTGACACAGATGTGCTGCAAAACGCACAAAAACGCGAAAGCTTCTCGAGTGCTGATGAAAAACAATAATAACACGAAAAAAAACACTAACATGAAAAAGATATTAGGCTATTTAATGGTGCTCATCGCACCAGCGCTTTACGCGCAGGATAAATTACCGGTAGTTTACCTACCTGAAAATTTAACCATCCATTTTGTTTCACCGGAACCCATCCAATACGTCGATATTTCCACCAAAGAGCTGGCAGGCGACCTGCCTATAAAAAACGTTTTGCGCCTAAAGCTGCGCGATTCACTAAAAACTTTTACAGGGTCGGTTCTTACAATCGCAGGAGAGAAATTTATTGCCCAGTACCGCTTGCTGCCCGGCTACCCCGGTGTTCCGACCGAACGGAATATTATACCCGAAGATATGCGCCCGCTGGATATATCCGGGATAGGCCTGTCTCAAAACCAATTGAAGAGTTTATCCCTTAACCTGATCACACAAAAGCCTGATAGGCGGGTGGAAAAAGTTAAAGCATTTGGAATTGACGGTCAGTTGAACCATGTTTATACGGTAGGCGATTATCTCTTTCTGGATATCTCTTATCGCAACAAGACCAATCTGAAATACGACATTGCTGACCTTCACTTCAAGGTCGATGATAAAAAAGTAACCAAAGCAGCCAATAACCAGTCAGTCGAAATAACTCCGGAATTTGTTCTCTTCAATCAACCTGCCTTTGCTAAAAGTTACCGGAACATCTTTGTCTTTAAAAAAATGTCCTTTCCCGGCAACAAAGTGTTACGCGCTGAACTAAGCGAAAAGCAGCTTTCAGGCCGCGTTGTCACCTTAAACATCTCATACCAGGATATCCTCGACGCGGACACCTTACCCAATTAACCGCTATACTTTTCTTATGACCGATACCATAGCCTACGATTATGTAAAGCTCGTGTTGGAAGAAGAATTTTTCGGGACTTATCTGCGCTTCTCCAACCATGGAATTTTACACTACGAGTTAACCAATATCCTCGAAATCTGTGCGCCTTTAGTAAAAGGATTGGACGAGGACGACCGCTTCCTGAAGTACGAAGTGATCGGCACCATAGCAGCTTATTTACAGGAGGTTTAACATGGCATACAATCCGGCAAGGAAGATGGCAGACAACCTGGCTGCCATCCGGATAGCGCTGGACTTCACCGGCCAGCAACTTACCCCAACTGAATTAGAATCACTTAAAAAATATGCCGGGTTCGGCGGCCTGAAAGCGATCTTATTTCCCCCTGGCGAAATTAGCGAATGGACCAACTTGGGTGCGTCTAAAGCTGACCTTAAATTATATCCGCAGGTGATGGAACTTCATGACCTGCTTAAACAAAAACTGAGCGATACAGCATATAAGGGGGCGATCGATGCGCTTAAAAGCAGTTCTCAAACTGCGTATTACACACCTGAATTCATCCCCCGCCTAATCTACGCCGTCCTTAAGGAAGTCGGTGTTAAGCCCAGGAGGCTTTATGAGCCGAGCGCCGGAGCCGGTATTTTTGTAGAAGAGGGCATTCGGGCGTTCCCTAATCTGGAACGAGTCACTGCCATTGAAAAAGACTGGATAACCGGCAAGATACTGACCGCGATAGCGTCAGGTTTTTCAGTACCCGTGGATGTCCAGATCAGGAAACTGGAAGAAACAGCCGCCAGCGAAAAGGCGCAATCTGATATTGTGATCAGCAATATTCCGTTTGGCAAAATTGCCGTTCATGACCCGGCTTATAATAAAAGTGGCATATCTGCCAAAGTACATACTTACTTTTTTGCTAAAGGTTTAGACAAGATCAGGGATGGCGGTATACTTGCTTACCTCGTTACAGATGCCTTTTTAAATAACCCTTCAAATATAACCGCACGTAAATATCTGTTTACATCGGCAGATCTGCTGACCGTAACTGTTCTTCCGGCTAATTTGATGAAGGAAAACGCAAATGTGGAAGTTGGTACCCACCTGATCCTGGTTCAGAAAAACGACACTAAAGAGTCGCTCAGCGAAGCGGAAAGCCAGCTCATTGAAACTGTAGAAAAAGAAAACGCCTTTGGCAAGTATCATTTGAACGCCTGGCTGGCGGATAAAAATGAGTTGATCTTTGCTGATGAGATCATCGAAGGCACTAACGCACGCGGTAAAGCTTCGCGGGTGGTTTGGCAAAACGGAAATTTACAAGACATTGAACCCTTATTAAAAGGACAGCTCATTGCGGGCTTTGCAAATTTTGACCATGCTAAGTGGGAAGGAATCTCCTTCGATCCGAAGGAAAGCAAGCTAAGGCAATTAACGTTTCTCCCTGTTCCTGTAGCCGAAAAAACGGTTGGTCGGAAAAATACCAGCCTTGGCCAGCTCGGTTTGTTTGACGCGCCCCCTGAAGCTGAAAATAAGGCGCTTGTTTACCTCGACGACCTTGACCGGGCTTTCATAGATACCGGAACCGTTAAGCTAATCAGCACGGTCCGTACGACAACAAAGCCGATGCATGATAGTGTTGTTTTGCTGACGGCAAAGGCTCTGTCCAATAACCGGTATGTTTATAAACTCTACAGCAATGTTGCTGAGATCGCCTTTCCTTCCAAATGGTTATCCGGGATTAATTTAGGGCAGGAACTGGATTTGCTTTCTGCTGAATTGAAACGGTTCGGGCACGACTACCGGTATGAAGGAGACACCACCTTAGCCCCGGCATTTAAACTGGTACATGACCGGCCAAAAGCTTTTACCGATCTCAAACCATTTTATGTAAAGGATACGCTGGCGATTTTTGAGGGGAAAGTAGGATTGATCGGCGAACCGCTGAATGGCGAAGCTCAGTTTACGCCATTTGAGGTACAGCCTGAACCCGCCATTTACCAGGATTATCTAACGCTCCGGGACATCTACCTGGAACTTTCGACTCTTGAAAATGAGCATCAGATCCAGTTCCCGGAGTTAAGGCAGTCCCTGAATAGTCGTTATGAGGCTTTTTTTCATAAGTATGGTGAACTTAATAAGGTTGTTAACCGGAACGCTATCATCAACGATGTCGCATTTGGGTTTAACATGCTGTCCTCACTGGAGATCAGGGAGCAGGAAAAATATATTCGTTCCGATATCTTTTATGGGCCGCTTTTCCAGCAGAAGGCAACGCTCAAAACCGATGATCCGCAAGAAGCACTTGCGCGCAGCCTGAATGATCTTGGCAGGGTTGACTTGCCTGTTATCGCGCAAATAACCGGATTAAGTAAGGAGGAGATTATCCTGAAACTCGATCAGCAGATTTTGTTAAATCCGCAAAGCGGCCAATGGGAAACGACAGACAGTTACCTGTCCGGCAATGTCGTTGAAAAAATGCAGGCTGCGGAAAAACAGGCTGAAGCAGAGCCGGATAACTTGCAGTTCGCCCGGAGCCTCGCCGCCATTAGGCGGGTGCAGCCCGAAAAGATTCCCTTCGAACTACTGGACTTTAATCTTGGTGAGCGATGGGTGCCGGTAGATTACTATCAGCGATTCGCAACCGACCTTTTTAAACTGGACACCACGGTTGACTTTTACGGTTCGGTTGATACTTACAAGGTGACTTATGCGAAAAAGGGGAACACGGTTACCAACGAGGAATTCTCTGTTACTCCTAAAGAAAGTAACAAGGTCACCGGCCGCACCCTGCTGGAATATGCCTTGCTCAATACCAATCCGCATTTTACCTATCCGGTTGAACAGTCTGGTAAAACGGTGCGTGTCCCTGATACCGAAGCCATACAAACCGCTCACCGGAAGATCGACAATATCCGGGCTCGCTACCTGCTCTGGTTATTGGAATTGCCCAACGAGGATAAGCAGTTTTTAGAAAAGCTTTATAACGATACGTACAATTGTTACACACTGCGCGAATACGATGGCAGCCATTTAACTTTTCCGGGGTTGGACTTCAAAGCGTTAAAGATTTCAGACCTGTACTCCTCGCAAAGGAATGCGGCCTGGCGGGTCATCCAAAATAACGGCGGGCTGATCGATCACGAGGTGGGCTTAGGCAAAACGCTCACCATGATCATTGCCGCTATGGAAATGAAGCGGCTGGGCATCGTACATAAGCCCATGATTTTGGCTTTAAAGGCTAATGTTCAGCAAATTACCGATACTTTTCGTTTAGCTTATCCAAAGGCGAAGATTCTTGCACCAGGACAAAATGATTTTGAGCCGGCAAAGCGCAAAAGGATTTTCCACGAGATAAAAAATAACAACTGGGACTGTATTATTTTAACGCATGACCAGTTTGGAAAGATCCCGCAATCACCGGAAATCCAAAGGCAGATCCTCGAAATAGAGTTGGATAACACCGAACTTGATCTGCTGGCCATTCAAAAGTCCGGTGATGAAATCACGCGTGAGATGCTTAAGGGTTTAGAGATCCGCAAGGAAAACCTGGAAGCCAAGTTAAAAGGCGTAATGGAGGCAATAGCCCAGCGCAAGGATACGGGCATCAATTTCGGTGAGCTTAATATTGACCATCTCTTTATTGATGAATCCCACAAGTTCAAAAACCTGACTTTCACCACCAGGCATACCAGGGTAGCCGGTTTAGGAAACATGCTCGGCAGTCAAAAAGCACTGAACATGCTGTTTGCCATACGCACCCTACAGGACAGGTATGACGCAGATCTGTGCGCTACCTTTTTAAGCGGAACGCCGATCTCCAATAGCCTGACGGAGATGTATTTGATCTTCAAATACCTTCGTCCACGGGAATTGGAAAGGCAGCGGATCTCAAATTTTGATGCCTGGGCGGCGGTTTATGCACGCAAGACGGTTGACTTTGAGTTTACGGTGACTAACGAGATCAGGGCTAAGGAACGTTTTCGGCATTTCATCAAAGTGCCTGAGCTGGCACTATTTTATAATCAGATCACCGATTATAAAACGGCCAAACACATCAACCTCGATAAACCCGAAATTGATGAAGTGCTGGTTAATATTAAGCCAACGCCTGACCAGCAGGACTTCATCAAGCGGTTAATGCAGTTCGCCAAAACGGGTGACGCCACTGTAATCGGAAGACGGCCACTTACTGCTGATGAAGATAAGGGCCGAATGCTGATTGCCACCAATTACGCCAAAAAAATGGCGGTGGATATGCGATTGGTTAACCCCGAAAAATATGGCGACAATCCGGGTAATAAGGTCAACATTTGCGCTAAAAACGTCGCTCAAATCTTTCATGAAAGCACGGCCTATAAAGGTACACAGATCATCTTTTCTGATATCGGTACGCCAAAGGTCGGGGAATTCAATGTTTACGATGCCTTGCGCGACAAACTCATAACTGATTTTGACGTCCCGGCGAACCAGATCACCTTTATTCATAACTGGACTACCGATAAGCAGCGCAAAGAACTGTTCATGAAAATGAATGCCGGCGAGATCCGCATCCTGATCGGCAGTACAGAAAAGGCAGGTACGGGCTTAAATGTTCAGCAAAGGGTTGTTGCCATGCACCACCTCGATATTCCCTGGAAGCCTTCTGAGCTCGAACAAAGGGACGGTAGGGGTGCAAGACAAGGCAACTTGCTGGCGAAAATGTATTACGGCAATAAGGTCCGGAACTTTATCTATGCCGTGGAACAGTCATTGGATAACTACAAATTCAATCTGCTAAAAAACAAACAGATCTTCATCAGCCAGATGAAAAATAACGAGCTGGCGGTTCGGACACTGGATGAAGGCGCGATTGATGAGCAAAGCGGGATGAATTTTTCGGAATATATCGCCATACTTTCCGGGGACACTTCATTGTTGGAAAAAACCAGGATCGAGAAAAAGGTCGCTGAACTGGAAGGGTACAAATCTGCGCACTTCAAAGAGGTAGCCAGGAGCCGTTATTTGCTGGAGGACCTGGAAAAGAAATGCAGGGACACGCAAACGACCCTGGATATGGTACATACTGATACGCAGGTATATAAAGGTCTGCTAAAATACGATGGCGATGGTACGAAGCTCAACCTGATAAAGTTGAAAGAGATGACCTCTGCTGACGCAGTTGCCATCGGGCAAAAGCTGATCGACCTTTATACCAACTGGTGTCCGCAAAACCCTAACCAACCGGAGTTGCATTTAGGCGAACTGTATGGCTTTGATCTTTATATCAGACGAAAGCTGCAGACCGTTGACGGGATGTTCAGCAGTAAGATCGAATTTGTAACCTCACTTTATGCCGAAAGCCGTGCAACAGGGATCAAGTATATGCAAAACGGTGGAGCGCCACATGTGGATAATCCGAAACTTGCCGCACGCTATTTTCTGAACTCCATCGACCGCGTTGTCGGTATGTCCGAGCGATATGAAAAAGATATAGCCGATCTGCAGAAGCAGATTCCCGAAGTTCGGGATTTAACGCAACGGACCTTTGACCAGGAATACGAGCTGGCGGCCCTGAAAAAGGATCTGGCTAAACTGGAACTGGAGATCAGCCAACAGATCTCAGAAAATGAAAAGCAATCCCAAAAAGAAGAGTTGTTTAAAGCTGACGAGGAAGAGGATATGGCCGTCCATATAGGTATTAGGCGATAAGCACGCCTTGTAGCCTTTGTTCATGGAGTCACCCGCTAAAGCCGGGGGCTTTTTTCATTACTAACCCAATTCATTTTTATGGAAGAAACACGGGAACAGCAAAAACTCCACGGGTTTTTGCAGTGCGCAATCTATTTATCCATTTTACTGGAAGCCTGCATATTCATTTACCACGATGCCCCTATATGGGGCATTTTTCAAACACCGCTCGACAAGATCAGCCACATTTTTATTTATGCTAAACTGATCTACAGTAAACTGGCGACATTTGGCCTGATATGCCTGGTCAGCATCGGTACGCTGGCAAAAAAGAAAACAGACCTCGACCCTAAAAAGCATATTGTTTACCCGCTTGCGCTCGGTCTGTTTTTATTTTTCGGCAGCATCGTTTATCAGGGACGTGCATCGACTCAGGTGTTTAAATATACCACCTGGTTCGACCTGCTGTACATGATCTGCTCCTTTATCGGGGCGCTCATGGTGAGCGTGGCGATGGATAACATTTCCAAGTTCATTAAATCCGGCTTAGGTAAGGATAAATGGAACACCGAGGCCGAAAGCTTTATGCAGCCTGTTAAGCGAATAGATACCGCATATTCGGTCAATATCCCCATGCTTTTTTATTATAAAGGCAAAGTGCGGAATGGCTGGATCAATATCTGCAACGTATTCCGCGGCACCATGGTCATCGGCACACCAGGTTCCGGTAAAAGTTTTTCTATCGTCAATCCCTTTATCCGGCAGCTGATCGCTAAAGAATTTGCGGTTTGCCTGTATGATTTTAAGTTTCCTGACCTTGGGCAGATCGCTTATTACCACTATCTGCTCGCCAAACAAAACGGCAAATTAAAAGGCTACGCTTTTCATGTTATCAATCTGAATGATATCGAAAAAAGCCGCCGTATCAATCCCTGGCGGGCTGATTATATCAAATCATTGGCCGATGCTGCAGAAACTGCCGAGGCGTTGGTGGAGGCCTTGAAAAAGGGAGACCGTTCAGGTGGTAGTGACCAATTCTTCACGCAGTCTGCCATCAATTTTCTTGCTTCGTGCGTGTACTTTATGAGCAAGTATAAAGGCGGCATCTATTCCAGTTTTCCCCATGTATTGGCTTTATTGAACCGTTCCTATGAGGAAATATTTAACGCTCTGACCTCTGAACCTGAACTTCGTTCGCTGCTATCACCATTCATGACAGCGTACAACGCCAAGGCCTTCGACCAATTGGAAGGGCAGATCGGTACGCTGAAGATCTTTATCAGCAGGCTGGCCACAAAGGAAACCTTTTGGGTTTTTTCGGGTAATGATTTTGACCTCAAAATTTCAGCTAAGGAGAATCCGGGCATGCTGGTACTCGCTAATGACCCCAATACGCAAAATATCAATTCGGCCTGTTATTCTATCATCATCAACCGGCTCACCAAGCTAATCAATACCAAAGGTAACCTGCCATCTGCCTTGATTGTGGATGAGGTGCCTACCTTATTCGTCCACCGGGTGGAAAATCTGATTGCAACAGCCAGATCGAATAAGGTTGCTGTACTGATGGGATTGCAGGAACTGCCGCAATTTAACCAGCAATACGGGAAAGATACCGCAACCACGATTACCGCCGTGGTCGGTACTGTACTCTCAGGTTCTGTGCGAAATAAAGATACCCTGGAGTGGCTGGAGCGCCTGTTCGGAAAATCCAAACAGATAGGTGAGGGCCTGTCAATAGACCGGAATAAAACATCCACATCCCTCAATGAGAAACTGGAGGTGCTGATTCCGGCAGGAAAAATAGCCTCTCTCAATTCGGGTGAAATGGTGGGAATGATCGCGGCCGATGCTCAGGAAAACTACACCGGGCAGTTCGAAACCTCCGCCGTGAACTGCCGCATTAATTTGGATATGAAGGAGATCGCCAGGGAAGAAAAAGCCTATAAGCCTTTGCCTGCCTTTTATGATTTCGGGGGAAAGATGGACGAGAAGCTCCGGAGCAATTTCAATCATATCAGTAATGAAATTCAGCAAATGGTAATTGCATTTAAACCACCACCACCCATTAAAGCTACCATGAAGAATGAACGAAGAATCGAATGAAAAACAGTTGCCCGAATTGTTGATGATACACCCTTACTTAAAGGATGATCCTGTAAATAAACAAGGAGAGATCGGCATCATTACAGCCGCCATCCTGAATACGGATGAGTTCTATGTAGGATTTGACGACTTCGAAGTTGGCTTATACAGTGCTGACGCCCTGCTCACTTTTAAGGATTCCGGTGCTATTTATGATTTTATGCATAAACATGCGCTGACACTTTCAGTAGACCATTTTAGAGACCTTAAAAATATTGCCTTACTGCTGGACTACGGAACGCTGCCACAACAGCGGACTGCCATGGAAATAGTTCAAAAAAATCCGGGTCTGATAGCAGCGGCATTGGTCACACTGGAAGAAAGTCTCGGCCTTGATCAAGCCTATAAAAGAGGCAGATAAACTCCAAAATATAAAAGAACAATCATGAATGAGCAAGATACTATTGACTTAATGGTCATGGTCAGCCCGGTCCTGTGGTTATCCGACTTCATGGGCAAGATCGGCATCATTGAACATTCGGACTTCAAGGAGGACGAAATTTGGGTAAGGTTTGAAGATGAAGACGTCGAGCCCTTTTGTTCACACACTTTATTCGTGCTGAGAACTCCCGATGAGTTAAACGAAACAGCGGAAAACAAACGGGCAGCACTGTGGCCGCCTGTACCTGAAAATCTTCGATACCTCGCCGGGTTGCAGGAATCCGGATCGGCCAAAGAGGTAAGACAAGCTTTCGAGCATTTAAACGACGACCCGGAACTTCATCGCTGGGCCACTATCCGGTTGAGCGAAGTCATCGACCATGCGGCAAGGCGCAAGATAGGCAGGTAAATTTTAAAACTTAAACATTATGGCTAATGCAAAATTAAACGGCACCCTCGTGTTGGTGCAGCCGGATCTCGAAAACGACACCGGCACTAAAAAGGGAGAGATCGGTATATTAACCTATGCCCGGTCTGAAAAAGAAAATTATGTAAGCTTTCCCGATGGAGGTGAAGCCTATTATCCTGCAGGCCAGTTAATGATGCTCAAGGATAAACAAGAGATTTTTAATGACCTGACCCAAAATGGCTCGTCCATGCCACTGGATGATTTTAAGGCCATGTATAAGATCATGCTGTTACAGGATAGGGAAACTTCTCAGGCACTATATTCCGCGCTGGCTATTGCCAACGATCATCCGGGTCTGCAGGAACGGGTATTAGAATCCATTAACCCTGCACAAAAACAAGAACTGGCCAAAACCTACAGCCGATGAAAGTACTTATCAGCTTTTGCCTGGTCTGCCTCCCCTTAAAACACCTGCGCATCAATTCCGATTTCGGCTACCGCATCCATCCCCTGACCGGGAGATACACAATGCATGAAGGAATTGACTTCAAGGCCCGCCACGATACGGTATACGCCATCCTATCAGGTAAAGTAAGATCCACCGGCTATGATGATGGTCTTGGCATCAATATCCGTCTGTCGCATGACGATATCGTATCGGTATACGGTCATCTCAGCCAGGTTTTTGTTGGAGCGCAGCAAACTATCGCAGCCGGTGAGGCCATCGGGATTACCGGCTCAACGGGGCGGGTGACCGGCGAGCACTTGCATTTCAGCATCCGCTACCAAAACAGATTTATCAATCCACTTAAATTTTTATATGAACTGCTAATCAAAAATGACATGAACGACAAAAATTTCAAACCGCTACCGGTACAGCTTTCCAACAAGCTGATCGCAGAAATTAAGGATGGCAATTCCTTATTTCAAAAACCCGTTAAGGAAAACGGGCTTCCGGCTTTTGTGAAGCCTATCAACCCCACTACGGGTAAAGGCTACAGTGCCATGAACGCTTTAATACTGGGTATGGAACGCCATGACGATCCAAGGTGGATGTCCGCCGATGCTGCCCGTTATGCTGGTACCTGGGTAAAAAAAGATGAAACAGGCACGCTGATCGAATTTCCTAAAACCAACGATATCCAGGCTATCCGGACTGCTGATGGGAAGCCCATTAAAAACGATCAGGGCGTTACGCAAACTAAAACCGTTGAATTCGATAAGCCCCAGCGCGGGCAGGCTTTCCTGTTCAACGGCAGCCAGCTTAAGGACCTGCAACCTTTGGCTGAGTTCCTGGAAAAACAAAACGAGGGACAAACCTTGTCTCCGGTGGAAAGGGCTGAAAAGCTGATCGCCGACAGTAAGGCGGTCATCATTCATGGCGGTCAGGAAGCTTATTACGATAAGCAACGGGATGCCATTTTTATGCCTGAAAAGGAACAATTTGAAAATGAAACCAAGTATTATCAGGCGGCCATCCATCAGCTTGCACACTGGACAGGGCATGAAAGCCGTGAAAAGCGCCCGATGGAAGGCAAGTTTGGCTCCCTGGAATATGCGCGTGAAGAATTGCGCGCGTCCATTACTGCTATCCTGATCGGTGGTGAGCTTAAGATTGGACATAATTTCGGTCACCAGGCTTCATACATGAGCAATTTCGTCAAGCTGTTTAAGGACGAGCCTTTTGAGATTGCCAAAGCGTCCAGGGATGCCCAAAAGGCGGCTAATTTGTTATTAGGCGTAAATCCTAAACGGGAACAGAAACAAGGGGCCGATACCGCGCAGGGATTTAAAAAGGGCGACGAGATCGCTTACATGGATACCACCTATAAGGTTTTGGAAACCTATAAAACCAAAAGCATCAAAGTGGAAGATGCAGCAGGCACCCGCAAGATCCTGAAACCCGAGTACGGCCTTTACAACTCCCTGTTGGAAGCTAAATACAACCCGAGAGAACCGGAAATGGCTGAAGAACAAGCACAGGAACAGGAGCAGGGTCAGGAACAAAGTAACACTTATAAAGTAGGCAGATAAAATGAACCTCCTGAATTTTAAAGAAGAAGACCTTCCGATCAAGGATCTGGAGACCATCGGGCTGGCCGCAGGCGGTCAGTTGTTATTGAACGTGGATGATCTGAAAGCGCTGCTTTCAGGTAGCCGCACAAGTTTGCTGGAATTGCACGACCTCGAAGCAGAGAACATCAAGATCAAATCCCTTAACGCCAAAATTTCGTTACAGCCGAATGAGGCCGGAAAGATCGACCTGATCATACATCCCATTTACCGCAGGGCGGTAACACCTGATTTTCTGGATGATAACGAAGCGCAACAATTGCAAAAGGGAGAAGTTGCCAGCTTATTGAAAACCACGCTCGATAACCATGGCAACAAAAAGGAGATGTTGATCGAATATGATCCGGAAACAAAGGAATACATCGTATCGGATACCGAGAAGATCCTGGCACCGGATATGGTTAACAACGAATTTTTGACCCAGGCACAAAAGGAAAACTACCGTAAAGGCAAGGAAGTACAGATAGCAGACGGTACGAAGTTCGCTTACTCCGGGGTCGACCATCACGGTATTCGCGCCAACAAACTGGCGCTGATCGCTTCCATTATGATCGATGGCGGATTAAGCTATATGGTGTATAAGGGGCTCAATGCATTGTTTAATCAAAAACGCGATCAAATAGCTGCTGAAAAATTAAGCCCAGGTTATCATAATGCCATGAAGGATGTCGAAAACCAGCGGCCATTTGTACCTAATCAGGCCACCCGTTCTTACACGAGGAGCGGTGGCACACGCTGATGCATGACTATTTAACGAGGCTTGGCGTTCCACCGGAACTCCAGGCCTTTTTTAACGCAGGCCATGATTTGTCTTTCGACTATGGCGACGAGCGTGAGCATTTCGACGAGGGTTTTCATATCATACCGACCACTCGTCATCTATGGGTGGCCGGTAATGATAGCGCTTTAGAGGTGATCGTTTCTTACTCAGTTATGGAGGCTATGGCGTTCCTGACCATAAATCGCGTCCGCTATCCCAAGCCCGAACAGCTATTATTTATTGCAATAGGTATCCGGTTGCATACCGAACAATCTGATTGGATCAGGCAACGCTTACGCAAGCGAAAGTTTACGCTGGTATTCGGCAGCGACCTCATTGGTCACATTACAGATATCAAATTCACAGCTGCGATAAAAAATCTACCAATTCGTATAGCACATGAGAACCATCAGGTGCTGATCTATTGCCAGGAACAATCACGGTCGTTTGAAGATGAGTATATCAGCTTGCACCAATTCAGGCTTGCCTATGGGATCCGTGCCAACATCCGTACGCGTAAACCAACGCAATCCTCATCATTTTTAGAACAATTAAAGCAGGATGCCCCCGATTAAGTAACCGGGTTAATCATGCTGGTCAATTTTTACTATTAAATTTAATCATTATGACGCAGAACGATGATATTCTTTTAAAACCTCAATTATTGTTTGCCTTTTTAAAAACCCTGCCGCTGATTTTGTTAGGGCTTACCTTTCTTTTACTGGCCTGGTACCTTTCGCCATACTTTATTTTATTCGGCATAGCCATTTGTGGTGCCGCGTGGTACCGGCTACTCTATATCCGTAGCTACAAGTATTTAATTACCGCTGAGTACATCCGTATTACCTACGGCATATTCATGAAGCGAACTGACCAGGTGGAGATGTACCGGGTAAAAGACTATACGATTAGCCAATCATTTATTTTGCAAGTTTTTAAGCTGATGCATCTGACTTTGATCACTACCGATATCAACAACCAGGCCGTTCAATTGGAGGGAATACCGGAGTCTGCAATTATTGATACGATCCGTGATAGGGTGCAACAGGCCCGCCATGATAACAATATTTATGAACTAAATTGAAAAAAACACTTGGAGTTTACTAACTAAATTAGTAATTTTAATTAATAATTTTTACCATGAAAGCGATCGTACGTAACGTTTTATTGGCCTGTTTGATCTCGACATTTGCGTTTTTTGGTGCAATAGGTAACAGGCATACAAAGCAAGCTGCTCTTACGGCAACAGTTGCCAAACAACCTGCGCCGTTTATTACTGAAGCTCAGAAGGAAACTTTTACCTGTTTAGGTGTTGCTTTTTTAGCGTGGGTGCTTTGTTTTTGGAGATGTGGTGTGATTAACCGCAGGCTTAATCAGGAGCGGGAATACATGCAACGTTTTACTGAACATTCACGCACATCTTCATTTCATCGACAATGCTGATTGGATGAATATTAATTATTAATTTGCAGGATCTAAAAGCAGGCGACCTGCCTGCATTTGTGATAAGGTTTAGGTTAAAATCCCCTGGCGGCGAGCGTTCAGGGGATTTTTGTTTTAACCCAGTCTATGCTCTCCCCCAATTTATACCCATACGAATTCTAATATAGGCTGGCTTGTCTTTAAGCCTGACCATGTTTTAGATCAGTTACGAAAGACTTATCATTTAAAAACCAACAACAATCTCTTGTTGGCAAATGCACTATCTAATTTATACTTCATGCCCTTGGAAATTATTACCAAAGATGATTTAGAAGCATTTCGACAATCATTACTGAATGACATTCGAGATCTGTTATCCAAAAATAAGCCAGAAAGTAAGGAATGGCTTAGATGTGCTGATGTACGGAGAATTCTCAAAGTATCCACAGGTACTGTCCAAAATCTAAGAATCAATGGAAAACTGAAATCGCAAAAAGTTGGCGGAATTCATTTTTACAAACTTACTGACATTGAAAATATGGTCAGTGGTAAACTACACTAACTATGAAATCAGAAACTTCAGAATTTTTATTACTTTACTCAAAAATAACCGATGATCCGCGGGTCAATGTTTGGCATATCAGCTTATATACCTATATATTATCGTTATGGCAAAAAAGCGGCTTTAAAAAACAATTAAAGGTTTCGCGAAAACAACTCATGAAAGGCGCACACTTTGGTAGTATAACTACCTATCATAAGTGTATCAGCAAACTTAAAGAACTTGAATATATAACTTATTTGCCAACTTATGATTCTTACCGGGGCACTGTTATTGAGTTGAACACGTAGGACACCAGATAACCTGTAGATATCCTAGTTTAATACCTGCTTTGCAGATATCTGTATTTTTATAAGGTACATTCTCTATTACAATAAACACAATTTACAGGCAGCATCCTTCTTTGCTTTACTGCCTGTAAATAGTGTTCCAACTCGTCAGCACTTTCTGCTAAACTCTATTTCCTTGCCGTTCCAGGCAAACCGTTCCCAGCCACTATTCTCCCATTATGTTTCCATGTCACGCTTTTTAAACAGTGAATTTATAGGCGAAGATGTGCCATAAACCAGTCTAATTATATACCTCTCCAAATCCTTTAATTATCCTTATAGTTTTTTCCCATCAAGCTGTCTTCCAGTAAAAGCGTGTCTTTACTTACCTTGTAATTTTGCATTTAGCATAATGTTGAGTTTGTCTAATGGAAGAGTCACCGAGCATTTTTGATACTGATTCCATCGGAACGCCATTATTGAGAGTAACTGTCGTCGCAAACGGATGACGTGCTATGTGAAAAGTCAGTTCCTCCTTTATTCCGCAGGTATCTGCTATTTCTTTTAAATAAGCATTCATTTTTTGATTCGTCAAAACAGGAAGCGCAGCATCAGTGTCGACGCATTTGCTATGATTACTGTATCGGCTAAAATTTTTCGTGCTTGAGCTAACAAGGGTAGGTGAGAGGCTGAGCTCGTTTTTTGGCGATTAATAAATATCCATTCTTTATCGCTTCCAGCAATCCCGCAGCGCATGGATTGTCAAAGACAGAGATAAGAGCCAAACCAACGCCTATATTGGTCATGTATTTGGCTTTTTATTTTCTGCGTAAATTGCACCGTAAACTTAACATATCACAAAATGAATTATCCTTTGATTGTGAGCGCTGTTAGTGCGGCTTTTGCAGGTAGCGCGTTCGTCATTTCTTGTTTAAATTACCGGGTGAGCCGGAGGCTGCCTAACGAGAACAAATTGTTTGAAGAAAAATTCAGGAGTTACCGGTCGGTGATAACGGCACTCAATACGGCCGGGGCGGTTTACATTGAATGTGCCAATGAGTTTCACGAGCTAAAATTATCAGAAAGGGAATTACGGAAAGCCAAGGATGAATTGAATGATGAATTAGCCAAGGCTTATTACCTAATGGAGGATACGGCGTATGAGCAAACGCTTGTCTTACCGGACGAGGTGCTGGAACCGATAGATGATTTTTTCGATCTGTTTAGCCAGGAGGACTTTTTAAATGATGTGGCAAAAGCCGGAAAGGTGGATGCGTTTGAGGAAAAACTAAACGACCTTTTCGATGCGGTGATTAACGCGATGCGGGAAGATTTAGCCTTTGATAAGCTAGACAAGGGGCTAAAGAGACGGATTGGCGGGAGTAGCCGGGTAATAAGGATAAAAACTGAGAATACGGACAATGTGACGGAGAACTAGACATGGACGAAAACGAAAAAGCCAAGCCCTATTTTGAGACGCAGCGGGAGCTGCTGCAAAAGATTCGTGATAACGAGGGTCATAACACTTACGGCACAGAGTGGGGATTTCTACAGCATTTGCTACGCGTTTTGGTGGGTCAGTTTGCCCCGAAATACCATGGTCAGTTTGCCCCGAAACAGTGGGTCAGCTTGCGCCGAAATGGTGTGGTCTCATTTGTAATAGCCACAACTTGATCTGACAGTTGTCTGTTTTTAAAGGTTGTCAGATGGAATTTGTGAATATAACCATTTCTCTTCTAAATGCATTGACTCAGATTCTTCTGAGCCCTTTTTGTGGGGGCTCTGAAGAATCTGGTCTTCGGCGAGCGTCTCCAATAATTTTTCTTGAGCCATCGGAATGCTGTCAATAAAAGTTTGCATCGGTGTTTTGCCGAAACAGTATTTTCCTGTATGCGTTCGTTCATTATTGTAATTGTACATCCATCTATCCAAATCGGCCTGCAATTCAGCGATGCTACGATAGATTTTTTTACGAAATGCAATGGCGTAAAACTCATCCTGAATGGTGCGGTGGAACCGTTCGCAGATGCCATTGGTCTGAGGGCTTTTAGCCTTGGTTTTAGTATGGTCAATATCTTCAATAGCCAGGTATAGCTGAAACTCGTGCTGGTCTCTCACTCCACAATATTCTGTTCCCCTGTCTGTAAGTATCCTGAGCAATCTAAGGTCGTGCTGTTCATAAAAAGGCACCACCTTATCATTCAGCATTTCCGCTGCCACCAAAGCATTTTTACGGTCATAAAGTTTGGTAAAGGCAACTTTTGCATAAGTATCAATATACGTCTGCTGATAAATATGGCCAACGCCTTTAATGTTCCCTACATAATAAGTGTCCTGTGATCCAAGATAGCCGGGGTGATGGGTCTCTATTTCGCCATGAGCCTTTTTCTCATCTTTGGCCTTTTCCAGTGCCACAACTTGCGCCTCGGTCAGTACCAGCCCTTCTTGTGCCGACTTTGCTTCCAGGGCTTTTAAACGCAGTTTAAAGGTATGCAGATCATGCCTTAACCAAATACTCCTTACGCCACCCGGCGAAACTGGAATTCCTTGCTTTTTGAGTTCGTTGGATACACGTAACTGGCCTAAAGCGGGTTGTTCAATCGCCATTTCAACAACAGCTTTTTCTACATGCTCTTCAACCCGGTTTTTTAACACTGGCTTCCTCCGGCTGATTTCCTGAAGAGCAAGTTCGCCCCCCTGATCGTAAAGTTCTTTGAATCGGTAAAAGCTATCACGCGAATAGCCCATTACTTTACAGGCTTGTGATACGTTACCTAAATGCTGGGCAAGTTCTAATATGCCCAACTTGTTTTTGATGATCTTTGCTTGTGTTGTCATTATTTTAATCTGTTTTTAAAGTTACTTTTTTTTCGTAACTGTCAGATTAAGTCTTGACTATTTCATCTCATTCATCATAATCTCCAAATCCGGGGCCTGTAACCGGTATAAAAAGCTATTTATAATTTGTCATGATATGAAAACTGGGTTGTTTGACGGTAATGATCTTACTGCATGTTGTTGTCAATAAGTTGCGTCATGTTTTTATTAAATAAGGATATTTCCGTGTCTAATGAAGCAAAAAAATCTAAATCAGCATTTTCTACTTCAATGAGTGCTTTTTGTAAAACAACTCCGCCATCAATTGTCAGTCGAATTGTTTTGGCTCTTGTATCGGTTTCGTGTTCCTGTCTTGTTATAAATGCTTTATCTTCTAACGTCCGTAATACTTTCGATACCATCATTCTGTCGGCATTGCTTTGGTTGGCAATATCAACTTGTGTAACAGCATTGTTTTTTTTTGAAAGCCAGCCTAACGCAGCCAACAATACAAATTGCGTTTGCGTTAAGTCCAAAGGGTCTAAAACTTTTTTTAGTTTGCGTTGCCAAAGCATTGTAACTTGTCCGAGCAAATAACCAGGACTGTCGTTTGGACTTTTAAAATGAAAATCAATTTCTTTAGGCATAGTTATGTTGAATCGTTTTTTTTACACTTAAAAGCCATTCCAGGATCAAATCAGCTAAAATATTTCCGGCTTTGTCGTTGAAATGAATCCCATCGGTTAAAATACTAAATCCGTTACTCGCTGAAATTGCATCCCAACTTTTTCTTAGGATATACTTTTTAAATGCAGATTTTATGAGTGCGGTTGCTAAATTTAATTTAAACTCAGATTTATCGAGTGTTTTTTTATCAATTAGAGCAGGTATAAGATTTTCAAAAAATGGTAAATACCCTAAATTGTGTTTAGCAGCAATCGCTTTTAAAACAGCGTTAAATTGTTCCACTGTTTTATTCTTGCTGCTGTGGGGGTTTTCACCCAACGGTGCTAAAGAAATTAAAGCAACCGGAGCATTTGTTTTATTTCTTATTTTTAAAATTATTGCCTCGATAGTATGACGATAACATTCAATTGCATGTTTTGGTTCAATATCCCGTCTTGCATCATTTGCGCCAATCAGAATGGTAATAAAGTTGGGATCGTGCGCTAAAACATCTTTATCAATTCTCTTTAAAAGACCTTCGGATGTATCGCCAACTTGTCCGGCATTGACAAATTCATAATGCTGCCCCTTTAATCTTTTTCGCAGAGTTGATAAATAATCACTACTAAAGGTGGCCTGTGTAATGCTATCACCAGCAGACACGACAACTTGATCGAATTTTGACATTTGTTTTAATTATAGGTTTCCTTCAGAAAATCTGTTAACGATGTTGTTTTTCGCCCTAAAACCGTTTCTAAATCAATTGACTTTTGGTCAAATTCTCCATCAGCAATGGCTAAACTGAATGTGCTTAGTATTTCGATAACGTGATTTGGTAATCTGTATTTATTCATGGTAGCTTCAAATTCAGTTACTTCCGGAGAAATATACTGAACAGGTTCATTCACAATTTCGGATATTTTTTCAGCGATTTCTGAAAATTTGATTTGTTCACTTCCATTAAATTCCAATATTTTGTTAGCAAAGGTGTAAGGATTCAAAAGAATATTTACTGCTGCTTCTGCTAAATCTTTTTTTGGTACAAAAGAGGTTAATCCATTTGCTGTGGGTAAATAAATGGTTTTGGTTTTTAATAGTTGACTTTTATCTCCGATCATCATTTCGATTACTTCGGCATATAAATTGTGTCTCAAAATAGTATAAGTAATACCTGATGCTTTGATACAATTTTCAGTTTGGATGTGAGAATCTACAAGGGTCGCTAATGGAGAAGCATCACTTTCGTCTTTCCAAACGGCGCTTGTATATATAATATGCTTAACACCCATTTCTTTTGCCGCATCAACTACGTTTTTATGAAGCTTTGAACGCTGGCTATCGTCTCCTCCCGAAACGAAGTACAGCACATCAATGCCTTTAAAAGCGTTCTTCAAGCTGTCAAAATCGGCATAATTACCAATTTTTACTTCAATGCCATCATTGGCATATTGCTTTGCCAATTCATTTTTTTCGTCTCTTACCAAAACAGCAAGATTTTCACTTTCGGTTTTCTCTTTTAGAAGGTTTATAACCTTACTTCCTAATCCACCTGTCGCCCCTGTGATTAATATTTTATTTTTCATGTGTTATTGGTAAGTAATTCACCTCTATTTTGCATTCAAAAACGTGAGTTTATAGCCGTCAAGGTCTTTTACGTGGAACGCCCGGCCAAAAGGTGTTTCTATAATTGGTCCTGCAGTAGTTATTCCATTCGCGATTAATTTTTCTTTCAGTTCATCTACATTTTCGTTAACTGCAAACCAAAGCGCCACACCAATTCCCAATTCTTTTCCTTCAAGTGGTTCAAGAGGTGTGCGAATAGCAAAACTTGCTTGTCCTTGATTATACTTGAAAATACAGGCTTGAGGGTTAGAGTTGTCAATTTCAAATTCTAATTTGTTCGTATAGAATGCTTTTGATGCTTCTAAATCTCTTACTTGAAGAGATGCAAATGTTAATTGTATCATTCTGATTTATTTAAATTGTTGTCGCAAATATAGTATATGCGACAACAATAAACAACTGCTTTTCTAATTTCTTTTAAAAAGATTAATATACACTATCGAAATTCTGATGGAATTCAAGTCAACGATGACAGCGTAGACAAACATCTTCTGTTTATAGTCAAGGACAGCTCCTTTTTAAGCAATTAGAAGGGTATTTAAACAAAAACGGCCTTCTTTTGAAGGCCATCTCTGAACATTATGGTACAAAACTCGAGCCATTTACTTGAAGATTTGAAACTAAGTGATCTAATAGCTGTTTTATCTTTACGTTATGAACATCTAACGAACACCTACTATGCTGAATGTGTTATCCCATAATTCATTGATAATGAACGAATAGATCATCGTATTTATGAAAAAAGGGATGATTTTTCAATCATCCCTTAGAGTGAACCTGTAGGGATTCGAACTTGAAACTTGTATTTACTAAGATTACTTGATATCTAAACGACTTTTTTTAGGATGGATACGGCAACGATTTTAATATTATTTAATTAATAATATTAAGAAGTTTTCAAACTCACATCATTACAAGGCTTGTAGTAGTCAATCTTCCTTTATGCTTTTTAATGAGAATCTTGGTTACTAGTTTTTTAAATTTTTGTTTAAATTCCTAAATAACGGTATCTTTAGGGAAGAAAAAATGCGTTTTATAGATAATTTGCGTCAATCGTGTAGTAACTGAAAATATCACCGCTAATAAACTGATAAAGAGACAATTGATTGTTGGGTTCATTTCCCTCCCTCACCGCCAGATTGATAATCAAAACACATCAAAAGCCTGTAATTCACTGAATTACAGGCTTTTTTCATTTCCGGGGCTACTCAAAATATGTCTCATTTCGCATAGTTTTAGTGTGACATTCAGTGTGACATTTTTTTGGTGGAAATGTCACACTGGAAACGTTGTAATTAATTGAATTACAACATGTTCTTCTACTAAACATCTTGACTTTTATAGGCTGCATTTCGATATTTATTAACTTTTAATTGTTTCGTTATGTTAGAGAAAAGCTTTGGAATGTTGTTTTACCTTAGGAAACAACGTCATGCCGACAAGGGTACCATGTACATTTACCTTAGAATTACAGTGGACGGCCTGTCAAGGGACGTGTCGGTCAAAAGAACCTGGAGTGCTGCCAGATGGAGTGCAGGCGCTAACAGGGCGTCCGGTAGTAAAGAGGACGCAAAAGAATTGAATCACTATCTGGATGTATTGCAAAGCAAAGCCTATGATGCCCGCAAGCAGCTGATTGAATCCGGGCGGGTTGTGACTGCAATTTCAATCATGGACATAATGAGTGGTGCGGAGCAGCGCAAGCGGGAATTGATGTCACTTTTCAAAAGCCATAATGATGATATGAAAGCAATGATCGGGAAAGGGGTGGCAAAAGGTACCTGGACAAATTTCAATACGACTTACCGCCACTTGTCCGTGTTCCTGTACTCGCAGTATAATGTCAGGGAAATCAACATCCTTGCTCTCGATCTGGAGTTTGTTAAAAAGCTTTATCACTGGTTCAGGACGGTCAAAAAATTGGGCCATAACAGTGCCCTTAAAAATATTGCCAACATGAAGAAAATAGTTATCGCCTGCGTCGATAACGGTTGGCTGAAAAATGACCCGTTCGCAAAATTTGATGAGACTAGAGAAGAAGTTCAGACAGTCTTCCTGGTAAAGGAGGAGATTCAGGCCATTGCTGACAAAGAGATAACAAACAACCGGCTTTGTTAGGTAAGGGATGTGTTCATTTTCTGCTGTTTTACAGGACTTGCATTTGCAGATGTAAAGCAATTGAAAAAGTCCGAAGTGGATATTGGTATCGATGGTGAATTAAGAATCTATAAAGGAAGGCAGAAAACAGGAACGCCATCAATAATTCCATTGCTGCCAATCACCAAACGAATATTAGCCAAATATGAATACAATGAGCAATGTATCATCAAAGATCAGTTATTGCCTGTATTGAGTAATCAAAAGTACAACGCTTACCTGAAAGAAATAGGGGATATGTGCGGTATCAATAAAGAGTTGAAAACGCATATGGCCAGGCACACATTTGGAACTACTGTAACACTAGCCAACCATGTACCACTGGAGTCCATCAAGGAAATGATGGGGCATAAGAGTTTACGTCAAACCATGCATTACGCGAAGGTTACCGGTATCAAGGTCAATGAGGACATGGCTAAACTTAAAAAGCGGCTGGCAAAAAATAATTTTATATCTGAACACCAGATTATTGGTGCTGATGAACCAAAACGCTAAATACATTGATATACCCGACTGGTTAAATGATTTGCCGGTCGGGTTTATTTTTCGGTAGTACCGAAATGCTCGTTAATTTCTTAAAGTAAGAACCAGCAGCTTTGCCTAAAATATATGAAATGGCAACTGAAATTATAACGAAGGAAGATTTACAGGTCTTTAAAGAAGAATTGTTAAGCGACATCAGAAAGATTATTGATAGGAAAGAACAGCCTGCCGGTGAATGGCTACGCAGCAGTCAAGTGAGGAGGATGCTGAACATATCGCCCAATACCTTACAAGCACTCCGTATCAGCGGCAAATTAAACTATAGCAAAGTTGGAAGTATCTTTTTTTACAAGCTTGAAGAAATTAGAAAGTTGGTAGAAGGGGATAAACTATGATTGAAAGAGAGAGTTTATCGCCCATAATTAAACGTACTCAGGAAGATGGCAGAATTACGCCAATTCATATGAGTTTCTTGCTTGCATTGTTCTGCTGCTGGGAAGATAACGGCTGGAAGGCTCCAATAAGGGCGTCGAGAAAAATGCTTATGAAGCTGGCCAAAATACATTCCTCATCGACTTATCACAAGTGCGTGCAGGAACTTAGTGCCTTTGGCTATATAGATTACAAACCATCATTTAATCCGAGAGGGAGTGATTTTAATTTCTCTAATTTAACAGGATGAAATCAATGTTATCTCTTTATCTGGAGAGTTAGGGAGTTCAATCGAACTTTTGATGCCTTTTCTGGTGTTTTTGGACGGTTGGAAAAAAAATGAATACCGTTCAATAATGATATTTTTGATTTCGTGGCTAATATGGTATACAACCGCACCTTTAGATTACAATTGTTCAATAATTTCTTCGAAGATTTAAATAATTTGGCCGATATCTGTGGTGAATATAAGCGGCACTTGCATGGCCTTGGCTGCCGAAGAGGAGTAAATTTGCCTCAGCTAAGGCTAAATGTGAACCATTGAAAACAAAAATGCCATTGAAAAGAAGAAGAAAGGAGGGGCTAAAAAGAGGGGTAAACAAAAGGTAACTGCACTCCCGGTTACCATTGCCAGGCGATGCACACGTAGGGCCTGGTTAACTTTTGTTTGAGGAAGGGCGGGGCATAAACCTTTGAAAGGAAAGAAAGTGAGGGTGGAAACTGAGAAGAATTGAGAAAAGAGCAAGTGAATATTATAAATATTTCCTAATATTGGAGCGTGTTACCTGCTATCATCAACAGCGATAACACCACCTTAAATCTTTCATCATTAATGGACAACCGCGTTTACTACGGCCAATATTCATTAAGTCATTGGCTTGATCTCATTCTCAAAAAAAACATCATTCTTCCGGACTATCAAAGGTATTTTGTTTGGAACCAGGATAAAGTAATTACCCTGATCGATACGTTTAAGAAGCAGGAGTTTGTGCCGCCAATCACCATTGGCGCTTTTAAAGATGGAGATCTTAACGTCAACCTGATCCTTGACGGCCAGCAAAGGCTAACGAGTATATTACTGGCCTACCTGAAATTATACCCTGATAAGAAGGAGTTCAAGAGTAAAATAGAAAGCCTAAGGCTCGCCAACGAAAATGATGACGATATGGACGATATTGAAGAGCAATTCGATGATATCTTAGCCTGGGATTTCAGCAATTTAACCGATAAAGGCAAAACCAGAGAAGAGATCCTTCAAAACCTCGTTCCTGGGAATTACAGAGCTTCCGACTTAAATGTCGATGATGAGTTTTTCAAAAAGACCTTTCTGGGATTTTCTTACCTGGTGCCACACGGCGGCGATCAGCTCGCTCAGCAAAGATTTTACTCATCCGTGTTTCGAAATATCAATATTCAGGGGGAGCGGCTGCTGCCCCAGGAAAGCAGGGCATCTTTATATTTCCTGAATAAAGATCTTGCCGCATTTTTTGAGCCCGATTTTATTACGAATTATAAGGTCAAAAACCAAAGTCTTGATACTTCCGCTGACTTTGTGCGTTTTCTTTCGCTGTTATCTCAATATGCTAAGGATACCGGCAGCGGGCGCGTGGCACGAGGTTATAAGCTCAAAATGGAGAAGTATTATGAGGATTTTGTTTATTCAATGGTTGGTGATACGGCCTCGCACTGGTTCAAGCCCTTCTCAGAGCTTTTTCCCGACCGGAATTATGCGCCACGGTTCGAGCAGTTAAAACGAAACATGGAAGCCTTAGAGATCCCGATGTCATTTGCTTCGATCATCGATATGGATGTGTATTTTTTCGGGCTGATCTATAAAGTTGTCTTTGGTGGACGGGATATCAACCCTGACCGGAAAGGCGAATTAAAAGCTGCACTTGACGATGCCGCAGCAGGATTCAGAAGCGATTACGGTCATCGAAAAGCGCCAGCGGCCCTAAAGTATTTAAGGGCACGTATGGATGCTTCAATTGGCATTTTCAATACATTCATGGTATAAATGGATAGGCATAGAGATTTTATTTTATCGCCTGTTACAGGCCTTTTGAAAGAGGTTGTCGCAGCAAACATAGGCATTGGTGATGGGATGGAAACTTACCCATTGAGCGAGTATATCTTCCAATCTGTATTTTTAAAAATGACTGGTTTCCAGGAGCAGAAGATGAAATGTATCGTCTGGGATTTGGCGACTGATGATTATGATTACCGATATAAGCGTTATTCGCAATCAACGCTGGGTGAATGTTCCTCCTATGAGGATAAGAAGAAGATATTTCTTGACCTCGTTGAGCTTATTACCAAATATGAGACTGGGTTCGATGTAAACACTGGCATTGATAAAGCAGCAATTCAAAATGAGACGATAACCGAGGTTAAGACGCTATTCTCAGGTAGTAATTTGGCAACTTGGGCGCAAAATAACTTTTTGGAGTTTATGGGGGACAACGCGATAATTCCCTTGAATCAATTCGCAACTACAGGGAAGCTGTTTGAGAACGTGCTTCAATCCAAATATAACCTCCTTTATTATCACCGGAATCGATGCGCACATAACACATTTTCCTACCAGGAGAACCTTCCGACACTCAATACCTTGCTGAAGTCCAACCCAAAGGATGATAACTACTTTGTTAGATTTACGTTATTGGTTTTACTCGATAAGATTTTCATCGCTTTATACACCAAGTATAAGCTGCTGTTCGAGGAAAATTAAGGAAAAAAAAACAGGGCGTTACACACTTTGCCATGAACCATCATCTGCATGAGGAATTGTTTAAAGTGATTAAAAGCAGAAAAGTAAAGCAGAGCCTACAAGTAATGCAGACGATCCTTAACAATAACTATTGATTAAAGGAGCTCGCTGAACTACTTGGGGCTTGCTAATTGTCCAAATTGGATTTCAAATTAGGATATATTAGCTTTAAACTGGACAACATTTGCTATGCTAATGTCAAGTGAAAATGCAAATAAAAATATGCCGATAAATTCGCTGGCATGACCAATGAAACTTGCCTCCAGTGATTTGAATGCACCCAAGCTGATTAATATTGCCAACACAAAGGTTTGAAGAAAATTGAACAAGTAGTAGTTTTTTCTCGAACGTGCGAGCTTCGCTTTCAGATTGGATTGGTCGAAGGATGCTACTTGAATGTTCAATGGATTTTCGGTGTCGGCAGCAACTGTTTTGGAAAACTCATTTTCCTCTGATGCTCCACCTGCCGCATCCAGTTCGGCGCCACGGGTTGCATTGTTCCATTGTTTAACAATGTCGTTAATTATATTAGGATTTGCCTTAAATGCTTCGCTGAGATATTTATCACAATCAGAAAGCATTTTTTTATTTTCTACGATATTGGATACCAACTCTTTCCATTTGTCGATTGCTTCGGTCAATTCAGTGTTGGGCTGAAATCGTTTCAACGAACTGAACTCCATGATGAGATTGTCTTTTATGTTGTCTGGAAGTTGCTCGAATTTTTTTTGGTTATCATTAATGGCCAGTATCGCATTTTGAGGTGCTGTTCTATCAAAGATAATTGCTTGTAGATCTGTAAAATAATCGGTAACCTTTTTAGTGGTCTTGTCTTTTGTAACTGGTGCAACATTAGGGTAATTCGAATCAGTTGTCAAGTAGTTTTTAACAGTTTGAAAATAGGACCGATATAAATTTATATCTGAATTCAAACCATCGTAAAAATCTTCTAATGTCAGGTTAGCATCATCTAAGTTATTGGCATCGATTAGATTTTTAATTATCTGGACCTGTTGTTTTGCGCGATTTAGGTATGTATCGATTACCTCCAATAGATTGGGGTTGTTTAGGATATTATACAGTTTTTTTAGCTGCTCTGCGATTTCAATTAAATCGTTTTTAAAGTCCATTTTTTCTTTATCGAACTCTTCCTGTTTTGCTTGGATATTGCTTAATGCTTGGGGGGCTTGGGGAACTAAAGCATTAAGATTTGAATTTAAGATTAATATCACTTCGCCGCTTAATTGTTTTAATCTGGCTTCAGTTTCAAAACTCTTTATAGTCTTCAAAAATTCCCCAATGTCGTCAATAAGTTGCAGCCCTGTTAGCCGAACTATTTCGTTATCTTTCTTTGTATTTAGTAATTGCCTTATTAGGAATCCAACTATCAACCCGGCAAACACCATAACAAAAATCCAACCTTTCCAGAGTTTGCGGACGAATATTAAGACTACAGGGACCGGTGCGGTTAGCATTTTCGAGGTAAAATAAATTTTTCCAGTACTGGTTCCCAAGTCGATCTTTTTTATAGAATAAGGCGTTTAAGCAACCCATGATTTTTGCAGAAATATTGGTCCGGCCGCAATCATCGTCTTGACAAGGTTATGAAACATATTGTCAGGATACTTAAGCCTGTTGAACCGGTAACAAAACTCATCAATATACCGCTGTAGGTGTGAGCAGTGATGATGGATTCCCCTAAGCCAGGCTTTGAACATCATGATTTGCCTGTGCATTAAGGGGTGCCGTTTGCCCTTGTCAGATTTTTCCTGCTCCAGGTTAGGGAAATTTGCTTTAGAAGGCG
>NZ_SOZE01000096.1 GCF_004519315.1 Mucilaginibacter psychrotolerans | reverse complement strand
AAAAAGGAAGGCCCGTTGATACTGAAAATATCATAGGGCCTGTCCGTATAAAAATGAATAGTCCGTAGAGACGCGATACATCGCGTCTTTTTTACCCGTTATACACCGCCGAAAACTCCCCGGCAAAATCTTCTAGCTTAGTTTTGCTGAATTCGGGTTTGTGTCGTAGGTAATCATCCCAAAGGATGCCTTCCCTTACTGCGGCGCCCATTTCGGTATAGCTACGGGAAAACTCCTGCGGAAGCCCGGCCTGCAGCATGCCTTGTAGGGATTGCTCGTCGGTAAATTCCACCCATTTCAAATCGGGTTTGCCTATCGCTTTGCCTAAAACTGACGCCACTCTTGAGTTTGACACCTCCGGTTTTAAAAAGTGCATTTGAATGACGTGGGGGCGGTTTTTGGCGATATTTTCTCAAAAAGTGTAGTGTGCCAACTTTTTTATTTTCCGGTTTCTGGCCTGT
>NZ_SOZE01000095.1 GCF_004519315.1 Mucilaginibacter psychrotolerans | reverse complement strand
TTATTCCATATGCTTAAATTCCCTATACGTAAGGCGTTCCATATTATCTATACGATGTCCTGCAACAAAAAAGGTATTTCCAGCTACGAACTTTCCCGCCAATTGAGCCTCCGGCAGAAGACCTGCTGGTTTTTCCAGCGGAAAGTGCAGGAAGCCATGCGTAGTGCGGGGAAGAACCTGCTTAATGGGACTGTAGAAGTGGACGAGTTTTTTGTTGGCGGCCCTGAACAAGGTAAAACAGGCAGAGGTAATGAGAAAAAAAGCCTGGTGGTGATGGCCCTACAGGTCGATGCTTTCGGGATACACCGCTGTTATGCTAAAGTAATCCCCAATGCAAGCAGCGATGAGTTAGGGGCTTTCTTACAGGAGAAAATAGACGCTGAGGCAACCATAAAAACGGATAAATGGTCTGGCTATACGCCTTCTAAAGCAAATTTCCCTAACCTGGAGCAGGAAAAATCTGACAAGGGCAAACGGCACCCCTTAATGCACAGGCAAATCATGATGTTCAAAGCCTGGCTTAGGGGAATCCATCATCA
>NZ_SOZE01000094.1 GCF_004519315.1 Mucilaginibacter psychrotolerans | reverse complement strand
GTGCCTGAAGTGCGTAACCGTAAGGAGCGTCCTAGGGTAAAGTCGGTAACTGGGGCTAAGTCGTAACAAGGTAGCCGTACCGGAAGGTGTGGCTGGAATACCTCCTTTCTGGAGCATTATCCCTAATCTTAAGCAAAAAGTATTTTCCACTAACAAACAGCTCAAAAGCTGTTACCTGCATGATTATTTTCTTAATATCTCTGATGAAACAACCCGGAAGATGAAGCCATCAGTGGTTCAGCCATGTAGTGGCAGTATTGTACGATAAAAACAGTCCTGTAGCTCAGTTTGGTTAGAGCACTACACTGATAATGTAGGGGTCAGCAGTTCAAATCTGCTCGGGACTACTAGAGGCGGAGATTAGTGAATGGAGAATAGAGAGTGGTTATATAACTACTTACAAATCGACAACTCACTTAATCAACCAACATCTGAAAGGGGGATTAGCTCAGCTGGCTAGAGCACCTGCCTTGCACGCAGGGGGTCAACGGTTCGAATCCGTTATTCTCCACATTCCCACCGATGCCCGAAAGGGTTAGGATATAATGCAAGTTATGATATTGATATCATATTGGGACAAGTTCTTTGACATATTGGAAGAAGTA
>NZ_SOZE01000093.1 GCF_004519315.1 Mucilaginibacter psychrotolerans | reverse complement strand
TTAAGCTTGTCCCGGCCCATCTTGATGTTATTCGTCCTAAGGGGCTGATATATGCACCGGTAAAGCTTATGTAAGCCCAAGCCTGGCAACTCCCTCCGGACTATCGCTATCAATTCCAGTACGATAATTTCCATCTGCTCTACATCGCTCAGATGGAACTCCCTTTGATAATATGCTTGTCGTGATTTCCCAAACAGCCTGCATAAAGGGCCCACGCCCATCCTGGTGATGCGCTTCTCTTTGATCAGCTTGACTATTTGGAACCACGCTTTTTTCGCACCGGGACTTTGAGCTCCTTCTCAGCATAGTCTATCATGGCGTTCAACCCATAGATAAGAACATTTGCTTTTTCCAAAGCCTTCTCAAGCTGCATGATGTGTTGCTTGAGGGCAGTATTATCCTTTTTCTTCTTAGGATCGATACCGACTACAGTGACAGCTCCTTTTTCCAATTGCTTTTTGTATAGGGTGATCCAGTTCACTAAGATATAAGAATTTGGCAAATTGTAACTTTTCGCTACCTCTTTTACCGACTGGTTCCGATACATCACTAAGTGGACAAGTTTCTCTTTAAACTCTTCCGTGAAGCTAAACTGCTCCAACATCTTTTCTTTCATTTGGAATACGATTATTCCAAAAGTGTAAACC
>NZ_SOZE01000092.1 GCF_004519315.1 Mucilaginibacter psychrotolerans | reverse complement strand
GTATATATAATTGATTGTTAGTATATTATATAATAAATTCCTTTTAAAAGTGCAAAGGTTTTAGTATTTTAGGGTCATAATCCTTGCACTAATGATCAAGTACAAATCTGCTAATCAGCTAAGCATTGAAGAATTTCGGACACCATTTGAGCTTAAGCTGGATAAAGAGAACCGCTGGGTAAAGCTGGCTTCTATCATTCCCTGGGATGAACTGGCAGGTATTTATTACCAGTCGATGAGTACGGGCATGGGTGCGCCATCTATCGATGCCCGTATCGTTATCGGCTCGATGGTCATCAAACATAAGCTAAAGCTTGATGACCGGGAAGTGGTAGAGACCATCAGGGAAAACATCTACCTGCAATACTTCCTGGGATTAAGTGCTTATACCGCAGAACCGTTGTTTGACCGAAGCCTGTTTACCGCTTTTCGTTATCGTTTAGGTCAGGACAAATTTGACCTGATGAGCCAGCGGATCATTGCTGCTGCCCTGGGTATTCCAGGGACTGAGGCAGCTGAAAAACAGGAAGGTAAACCACCAGGCGACCGGGATAATGCCCGTGTTGATCAAAGCGCAACCGGGGCAGACCAGCCAGTACAAAATGAGCCATCTCCGAAAGGGAAACTGAAAATGGATGCTACGGTGGCCGATCAGCTGATCAAATACCC
>NZ_SOZE01000091.1 GCF_004519315.1 Mucilaginibacter psychrotolerans | reverse complement strand
GTTACCGTCCGCTACTGTGCCGTTGCCTTTCAGGGCAGAACTATCATTGGCACCTATTCGGCAAAACGGGCCAAAAAAGATGCCCATGACAGGGAAGTTAAACTGAAAACAGCAGAAAAACTTTTGGAAAACCCAAGCCTGGTTGCCAAAAAGGCGGGGCGCTTCTTCCTTAAAAAAGATGGCGAAACCAAATATGAACTCGACAAGCAAAAAGTAGCAAAGGATGAACGGTTCGACGGCTTTTTGGCCATAGCCACCAACAATGCTACACTCGATATAAATATTATACTTGAACAGTACAAACAACTTTACCGTATCGAGCATACCTTCCGCACCTTTAAGTCACACTTGGAAACGCGGCCTATGTTCCATTGGACAGACAAAAGGATCGAGGGCCATTTATGCCTGTGCTACTTATCCTATACACTATTAAACTATACCTTGCTAAAGCTGGAACGGGCAGGCGTGAAGACCACAGAAGCAGAGCTGCGGAAAACAATTGAAAGGATGCAGGTAAGTTTGATAGAACAGGATGGCAAAGAATATTATCTGCGCTCTGCCGCCCAGCCATTGGAAACCCTCATCCAACAGAAGCTGGGGCTGACCATCCTGCCATCGGTATTTACCGCAAGCGATACGCCGCAACTAGTTTAATATCAGTTAGTTGTAAAAAAT
>NZ_SOZE01000090.1 GCF_004519315.1 Mucilaginibacter psychrotolerans | reverse complement strand
TCGTTGATACTAATTCCGCTAAACATAGCAAGTTATTTAGCTTAAATATACTAAATAACTTACTGATTATCAATAATTTATTAACAAAAAAAACGTTTTGCGAACTAAATACATAATCCTAAAAATTCATTTTGAAAAACGACCCATGCGGTAAGTTATTCATCAAACTCGCCGAAAAAGAAACGGAGCGCACCGGACTTGATGTAGAAATACTGGTAAGCGACCTGACCGCGTTTTAAGATCAGTTGCCCCTTCCTTACCTGCCTTGTTTTGAAATTAGAAAGGATTATTTCCAAATCCAGCCCATCAATAGTAATTTTGGATTTGATAAAATCAGAAAGCTCTTTCATTCGTTGGTAAGTTGATTTTCTGAGGGTATAATTATTGAACAAATATGATATAAAATAAGATTTTAGGCAGCTTAATTATTCCATGACTTCATTCAAAAATCTTATTAGTTTAAATAATCAATGTCCGACTCGGATAACATCGGAGCATTCAAACTTCAGTTTCACTTCCCTTGCTATCGCGCGTGCAATGTCATTAAGTTAAGGCTAGAGAAGTATTTAGCCCCCTCTAAATCTCCCCCTGAAGGGGCATAGCCGTCAACTTAAGGGTAATGGGTTAAAAATCTTTTTAATTTTTGTAAATTAAACAGGGCGTAGTTTGCCATAAAGGCAAACTATGTATTTTTGCGCTCATATTTTTTTCTTTTT
>NZ_SOZE01000008.1 GCF_004519315.1 Mucilaginibacter psychrotolerans | reverse complement strand
AATCGGACGTATAATTTCGTCATTTTTAGGCGAAGCCTCAATTAGGGCATCTCTCGTTTTTTGGTCGATAATAAACGCATCGTTGAACCCCGTTAATATACCTCGGTAGATATTGATATCCCAATCTTTTAATGGAGTGCCTACCGCTTCAATCTTGTTTTTTATGGTGGCTTCTAATGGTGAAAGTATTACCCATCCGCTATCTGGTTTAAAGCCCCTTTGCGTAGTAACTGACTGTCTAATAAAATCGCTCCAATTGTCTACTAAAATAGTGTTGTTTTTATTCAACAATTTTAATTAACCTATCTTATTGCCGTATAATTAAATAATGCTAATAATTTAAACAATATGAAATACGGCTACATCCGCATCAGTACAGACAAACAAACAACCGAAAATCAACGGTATGAAATTTTAAAATTCGCTAATATCAAACAAATCGTCATCGACGAGTGGATTGAAGAAACAATCAGTTCAACAAAAAAACTTAGCGTACGTAAATTTGGTGAGCTTTTACAGCGCATGCAAAAAGGAGACATTCTAATCGTATCTGAACTGTCGCGAATGGGACGTAACCTGATGCAGATAATGAAAATTCTGCATGACTGTATGGAGAAGGACGTAATGGTTTATACTGTAAAGGAGAATTACGAATTAGGCAATAACATCAATTCAAAGGTTCTTGCTTTTGCGTTCGGCCTTTCAGCCGAAATTGAGCGCAATTTAATTTCCCAACGCACCAAAGAAGCGCTTGCGCGACGTAAAGCCGAAGGGCAGATATTAGGAAGGCCCAAAGGGAGCAAATCGCAAATAAAGAAACTTACGGGAAAAGAGGACGAAATCCAACGGCTTATCAACAAAAAAATATCATATAGTGCAATTGGACGGATATTAGGAGTGCACAGGCTAACAGTATCCTCTTTTGTAAAGGAGGACAACTAACGCACATTCATAACCCAATTGACGGAAAAGCCGCCTCGATCAGGCTGGGGACGCTTGCGGCAGCCTCGGGGATAGCAGAGCGTACCTGCAAAGCGGCTCTGCTACCCAAGGATTGCCACGCCGCCCCGTCACACCTCCTCCCCGCCGCGGCTCGCAATGACGCGGTGGGTAATGAGCCAAAAAAATCCATCCAAAACTTTCCTCCGCTCCACCTGTTCCCCATAAGTACCAACAGAAACACTTATGAACGCGTATCAACAAAAATGGATAGATGTATTGGCAGCGGCCAATTTAAAGGATTGGAAGATTGAACCGGTGGGCGATGACATCTATATTGAGATGCCGCACATAACCGACCTTAAACTAATCAGGGATAACCTACCCGAAACGCTGGCCCTGATTTCGTTGGATATTACCCTGCCTAAAGAGCGGTTAAAATTCCGTTTCCACAATGGATACGAAAATTTTGAATACGTGCTGAATCCCGGCGAAGCCGACTTGAACGAGGCTTAAATTTTTGCCTTCGTGGCTACTACGGTTACGCTGATACCCATCATTGCAATGAGCGTGAAGGATGCCCTTAGAGATGCCAGGCCGGCTATAAAACCAATCATGGGCGGCCCAACCAGGAAACCCATAAAACCAATGGTAGATACCGCTGCCAAAGCCACGCCGGGCTGCATGGTTTTAGATTTACCCGCTGCGCTGTAAACCATAGGTACTACAGAGGATACACCAGCGCCTACAAAAAGGAAACCAATGAGCGCGGTATAAAGGTGTGGGAAGATCACGGCGATGAGCAGGCCGGTTGCAGTAAGCATGCCGCTGAGCTGCATGGTGCGTTTCAACCCGAAACGGTGCGAAAACCAGTCGGCCACAAAGCGGCCGCCGGCCATGGTAAACATAAAGGCGGTGAAGCCCGTTCCTACCCAATCAATGGGTGCGAGTACCACTTTCTTAAAGTAAATAACGCTCCAATCGAACATGGCACCTTCGCATATCATCGAGCAAAAAGCGATTGCCCCTAGTTTAATCAGCGAGTTATCGGGCATCACAAATACGGGGCCCGCGTTGGCCACCTTATCGTGTTTGAGGTAGGGCATAGTGAATAAAACCACCACGATGATGATGACCAGTATAAATATGAAGTGGTACAGCGGGATAATTTCATGCCCGATCATGAACGAACCGATGGCTGCGCCGGTAAAGCCTGCGAGGCTCCACAAGCCGTGAAAGGAGGCCAGTATAGGCCGCCCGTAAAGTTCTTCGGCGGCGACTGCCTGGGTATTTACGGATATATTTACGGAGTTACTGCTGAAACCAAAAACCATCAGGCAGATGATCAGCTGGAAAGTATTTTGCGCAAGGCCCAGCGTTACCAGCGAGATGCTGTAAACAATAAGGGCGGCTACGAGCAAATTACGGCTGCCTATCTTGGTAATGGCCCAGCCCGAAAAAGGGAGTGAACACATGAGGCCAACCGGCAGGGCAAAGAGTACGCCACCCAGGGCAGCGTCAGACAAGTCGAGTTCCTGCTGAACGGTCGCGATACGCGATGCCCAGCTCGAAAAGCTGAGCCCAGCCATAAAAAACATAGCCGCCACGGCAATGCGCAAAGTGGTGCGGGGGTAATTATATGTTGAGGGTATAGTATCCAAAATATTTAGTTAGTGTAAATATTACACTAAGATACAAATGATAAATAAATATAGATAAAAATACTTGTATTACCCTTAATAATTACAAAATTTAGACGTTTTTATTATTGTTTGATATTGAACGAGCCGATAACATGCTGATAGATGACTCCTTTATCATCTGTGAGGTCTACGCTGAATGTTCCCTTGGCAGATCCTTTAAAGGTTGCTGCATTGAACGAAAATGATGTTAACTTAACCTTCCCCGACTGTCTGAAGTCTAAAAAATAGTTATCCACCTGAATGTCGGCAATATCGTAAGTGCCAGGTGTTGTACCCAGAAAACCCATTAAGAATGTAGAGGTTGTGCTTTCGATAGCTGATATGCCGCCGGCGCCAAAAGCGGATGTAACACCAAGGTTATTTTTGAACGTTTTAATAGGGCCACCTGCCGTGTATTGAATTTGAATCGTGTTTTCTGCACCAATCGGCAGGCCGTCGCCTGTGTTTTCAACAGGGGTACCTGTTCCTGTCCCTGTACCGGTGCCTGTTCCAGTCCCGGTCCCGGTTCCCGTACCAGTTCCTGTGCCAGTACCGGTTCCCGTACCAGTTCCTGTCCCGGTTCCTGTGCCAGTTCCGGTTCCTGTGCCAGTTCCCGTACCGCCAACGGGATATACGGGGGCATCAAGTTTGCACGCAGAAATTGCTGTTGTTAAAAAAATTAAGGCGAAAAGGCGATAAAAAAAACGCTTCATAATGGGATAAAGGTTTAGATTCTTTATGCATTAAATATACGTTTTATTTCCCGTTAAGCAAAATTGCCCTGTTTTTTTAGTGCTGGCAGATAATCCTTAGCAATCCCCATCCGGTCCGCATACCGGCCCATTTACTTCCGCCAAATCGGGCTTGCTTTACGCTTCCTTCCATTCGCCAAAAGCTTTGTCTAAAGTTTGGGTAAATACCGGTACGGCCTGCGCGCCTGATACGGCATATTTACCATCCATCACAAAAAACGGTACGCCACGTATGCCCAGGTATTCGGCTTCGGCAATGTCCTGCTTTACGTCGTCGGTATAGGCGTCGCTGTTTAGTACTGCTGTTACTTCGTCCTTTTCCAAGCCGATCTCTTCCCCTAAACCGGCCAGGGTTTCGGTATCGTCGGTATTTTTGCCGAGGGTGAAATAGGCTTTAAACAGCGCTTCTTCCGCTGCATCGCCAAGGCCTTTGCTTTTGGCATAATGACTAAAGCGGTGGGCCTTTAAGCTATTCGCTACAACTGCCCTGTCGAAATCGTAGGTAAGGCCAACTTCGGCGGCCATTTTGGTTACGTGGTCATTCATCTGTTGCGCGTATTCCAGCGTCCAGCCTTTTATATCGGCCAGGTACTGGCTGATGTTTGCCGATGGATCGGTCACCATTTGCGGGTTAAGCTGAAAGCTTTTCCATTCAATCTCTACCTTGTCCTTACCGTCAAACTGCTGCAATGCATCCTCGAACCGGCGTTTGCCTATATAGCAAAAGGGGCACATAACATCGCTCCATATCTCTACTTTCATGGTGTTCTATATTTTCCGTAAAGGTAAAGATGTGCAGCAAAGCGCGGGTCGACGCAAAGTCAAAAAAGAAGCATAAAGCTGCTTAAGCGTTTATTTTCAGCCGGGAATCGCGTTTAGGTTTTTATCCCCTCTCGAGAGGGGGCGGGTTGGGTTGAGCGAGAGCAGGGGTGTGTTAGGCTATGGTTCTTGCCGACCAACACACCCCTCCGCCCCTCTCAAGAGGGGAATCGCACGCGCCCCGGCTCGCATTACTCTTAAACACGACTGCCCTATTATTTTCAGCATGATATTGACAGCGTGCATATTTTTTATAATTTAGTCTTTCTGTACCTGATTGACCAATACGATAAGCCCATTTTACCGACAAATGAATCATAACACTAAACCTTTGCTTTTTTGGGCCGGTATGGTATTGCTTATTTTGCCCGGTTTGCTACATGCTTACCTGCTGATGCCTTTCCCCGGCAGCCAGGATATCAACGCTATTACCATTTGTTATTACCTCGAAAAAATAGTGCTTCCGCTGCGCATCATCGGCGCAATATTGCTGATCATTTATTTTATCCGCTTCTTCGCCAATAACACACGCAAGCATAAAATCATCAAGGTGTCGGTTATCATCATCTGCCTGGGCAGTTTTTACTTTACTGATTATATGTTCAAGGCCGAGGTGATGTTCAAGGAAACCCAAAAGGCGAGGTTTGCCAACGGACTCGCCAATAAAGTACCACAAAGCTACTTGGTTATAGGGGTGGTGAGCAATGGTGTGGCCAAGGCCTACCCTATTATTTACCTGGGCTATCACCATAAAGTGCAGGATAGCCTGGCCGGCAAACCCGTTTTGGTTACTTATTGCACCATGTGTCGCACAGGCCGCGTGTACGACCCGGTTATTAAAGGCATCGAGCAAACCTTCAGACTGGTGGGTGCAAGGCACTACAATGCTATTATTGAAGACGTAAGCACACGCACCTGGTGGTACCAGGCAACCGGCGTGGCCGCTGTAGGGCCAATGAAAGGCGCGCATCTGGAAGAACTGCCCTACGAGCAGATGACGCTTGGCGCATGGCTGTCTAGATACCCTGCATCGCTCATTATGCAACCCGATGGTGGTTACCTCGACGATTATATCGACCTGAAAGATTACGACCATAAACAAGCCGTAGATAAAGACAGCACCTTAAAAAATAAAGATTCCTTAGTACGCAAAAGCTGGATGGTAGGCATTATTGCCAACGGCAAACCCAAAGCGTACGATTGGCGGCAACTGGTGAAAAAGCAGATATTAAACGATAAGCTGAACGGCACGCCGCTGGTAATAGCCGTAGAGGAGGATCAGCAAAGCTTCCACACCTGGAGTAGCCTGGTTGACGGCAAACAGCTCCACTTCATGATGGATAAAGACAACTGCCTGGCCGACCAGGAAACCGCCTCTATTTGGGACTGGAAGGGCAAATGCATCTCCGGCCCGAACAAGGGCAAGCAACTCAGCACCATACAATCTTACCAGGAATACTGGCGTTCATGGAAACAATTCCACCCGGCTACGGAGCTTTGGAGGGGGATGTAGGTGTGCAGACGGAAAACAGATGTGCAGATTTCAGATGTGCAGGTGTGCAGATGAAAAATGATAGAGCCCGTTTTTCATCTGAAATACCCTCATCTGAAATCCGCACATCTGAAATCCGCACATCCGCAGCTTACTCCACCTTAATTACTTGCGTCCTTTTACTTATCCCATTCTCATTAAAGGCTTCTATCTGAAAATAGTAAGGCACGCCTTTTTCCATACCGTTAAAGTAATACTCGTTTACGTTATACACCATAATGTTGTTGTAAAGCTTATCGGGTGCTATGCCCATGTAAATGGTGTAACCTACCGCACCATCCGTTTGGCGCCAGCGCAGCCAGGAATTACGGTTTTCTTCTTTGCCGCGTAAAACGATAAGATTACTAACGGTATCAGGGGCCATGCCCGCCCCTTTGCCGAACACCCGGAAACCCGACAAGGCAAATTTACCGGTGGGCATATGGTAATTGGTTATTTTGAGGTAGCGCGCTTTGACGGGCGTTTTAAGTTCCACGTAATCGTGCGGTACATCGGTTTTGTTTTGGCGTTTATCTACCAATGGCTTCCAGGTTTTACCGTCGATAGAAGAGCTTATCAGGTACTGATGATATACCCCAAGGGATTTGCCCATGAAAGTGGCATCCTGGTCTGCGTAGTTGATTTGGATGGCACGCACGGTGCTTACTTCGCCCAGGTCGGTTTGCATCCACTCGCCTTTGTTGGCGGTTTTGGCGCTCCAGTAGGTTTTGATATCTTCATCAACTGCTAAATTGGGTACGTACGCCCCAAGGGTTGATGACACCTGCACGGGCTTGTTATAGTTCATCAGCATCCAGCCGGTGAAATTGCTATTCAAATGATCTTCTTTTCCTGCCGAGAGGTAATGCGGATAATCGCCATAGGCGGTGTTGGTGTACAGCGTGCCGTCGTTATCAAAACCGGCCGGCCAAAAGCCTATGCGTCGTTCAAAGTTGTTCTTCACATCAACCACCATGGTGCTGATGTGCCAGTAATTGCCCCATTTATCGGCCCAGGTTGCGCCGTGGCCCGCGCCTTTGGCAAAGCCGCCGGGTTTATAGCTGAAGGGATTATGACTTTGGTATTTGAACGGGCCAAGCGGTTTATCGCCTACGTAAACGCCGTCTCCGTAGCCCTTGCCCTCGGTGCCGGGCGCGCCATATTGCAGGTAATATTTGCCGTTGTGCTTGTTCATCCAACTACCCTCCATAAAGCCGGTAAGGAACACGTTATCGTTATTCTCACCAAAGCGCTCCCAGCCATGCTGCTCCCAATTGAGTTTTATCATCTCCTTTTTGGGGCCGATAGGTTCGAAGGTTTTGCGGTCTATCTCCTGCCCGTATAGCGGCAGGGTATTGCTGCTGCCATGATAAATGTAAACGCGACCATCGTCATCGGCAAACATGCCTGGGTCCCAGGCCCCCACCTGGAAGTAGTCCTTAGCGGCTTTCCAGGTATCGTGCGTGGGGTCGGTGCTCATCCACAGGGTAAAATCTTTATTATAGGTAGAGCCAATAACCAGCAGGGTATCGCCCAGTACCAGCGTAGCAGGCGCGCAAAGCTCATCGCCTTTTACCTGGTTGTAGGGCCGCACAAATTTACGCGGCACGAAGGTCCAGTGCAGCATATCCGGCCCCCACCAGTAACCAAACTGGTTGGTACTGAAGAGGTAGTAATTGCCTTTAAAAAAAGTCATGGTTGGGTCGGCCGTGGCGCGGTGCTTACCCCAGGCCGCAAAACTTTCAAAAGGCGTGTAGCCGTAATCGAGGTTGAGCGGGTTGCAATAAGTAAGCCGTTTTGTTTGTGCCGATGCTGTAAACGCGGTAAAACAAAAAAGTACTGCCAACAATAAACGGTTTGCAATTTTCATGGGCGGGATGTAATTGGTTAAGGCAAATATAAGGATTGTTAAGATTCCTGCCGTAGAGACGCAATATTTTGCGTCTGCACATGCAAAGCCGCTATCATCCAACGGGAGACGCAAAATATTGCGTCTCTACGGGTAATAGAAAGGATTGCCCCCTTGAAATTAAAAAAGGAGCACCGAAGTTAATCGGGCCCCTTCCTCAGAGATTTAGTTGATTATGAATTATTGTACGATGAGCGTTGCTATGGAATGCGGTTCGGCGGTGGTTTTTGCGGCCATGCCTTTTATCCACAAACTGTATTCGATTTTTTCGTCGGTGCGGTTCATTACCACAACAGCCAGTTTACCATCCGGATTCATGTACGCGGTGGTCAGTAATTTATCCCTGCTTGCCGCTGCGGCTACGCGCTTTGCGCCCGGATGTATGAATTTGGAGAAATGCCCCATGTAATAGTACGAGTTGGTATAGATCAACTCTCCGGTGCGGGTATCGGCATGTATGGGCGCGAAGCAAAAGTTGCCTACGTGGTTGGGGCCACCTTTTTCATCGAGCAGCACGTTCCAGTCTGTCCAGCCTACGGCGCCGGCGTTGAAATCGTTTATCATGGATAGGCCGTAGCGTTCGCCCAGGGCCCAATCGCCAAGGCGGTTAAAATCGAATTTCTCTACGCAACCTTCGGTGAAGATCAAATTCTTATCGGGGAACGCCGCGTGGGTTAATCGCGTGTTCTCAAAGTTTTGGCCCGCGCCTGTCCAGGTTTCGTACCAGTGGAAGCCGATGCCCCAGATGTATTTGGCGGCTGCAGGGTCTTCCAGTATGGTACTGGCCCGCTGGTAAAGCAAATCGCGGTTATGATCCCATACAATCAATTTTTTGGCAGCCAGACCGCCTTTCACAAGGGTTGGACCGAGGAAGTTTTTCACGAAATCGCGCTCTTCCTCAGCAGTGTACTTGCAACTCTCCCAGCTTTGCGTAGCCATCGGCTCGTTCTGTACCGATAGTCCCCACACCGGGATGCCCAGTTTTTCGTAGGCGTTGATGAATTTTACATAGAATCTGGCCCAGCTTTGCGCAAACTCATTCTTAAGCTTGCCTCCGTGCAATACGTCGTTGTTGTCCTTCATGAAAGCCGGCGGGCTCCAGGGCGAAACGAATAGCGTCAGTTTCCCGCCGGCGGCTATGGTAGCCTCTTTAATAAATGGTATGCGGTATTTTTTGTCGTGGCTGATATCAAAGGTGCGCAGGCCCTTATCGCTATCAGATACATAACTATAGCTGCCGCTGCTAAAATCGCAGCTTTGGATGTTGGTACGTGCCAGGGTATAGCCAATGCCGATGTTTTTATCAAAATAGGCGGCTAAAAACTCCTGTTGTTTATCTTTTGGGAGTTTATAGAAGGTCTCGGCACTGGCATCTGTTAATGCACCGCCAATGCCCAGCATGGTTTGGAATGTTTTGGTAGGGTCTACAAATATTAGCGTTTCGGTTTCGGGTGGCTGCGGACTAGATGTAAAGATTAATGTGCCAGCAGGTGCGAGCCTTTTGTTGCCTTCCTTCTCGGTTACGAATACTTTTACCGTTTTATTGGTTGCAGAATAAAGCTTTTTTGGCTTCATCGCCGACTGGCAAAACGCCGCCGCCGCTATGCATATAAAACCTATTGATAAAAGGGTTTTCTTCATTGTTAAGCCGGGAAAGGTTAATCGTATTGGTTTACGGATTCAAAGCTATTAAAGTTTCGCGGAATCCAACAAAGAAAAACATCATAAATAACTGATATTTAGTTATTTATGATGTTTTTGATACGCTTAAATACCAAGCAATATTTAATTAAATCGGCTTATAATCAACATTTTCTGTTTCCAAGTAGTAAAAGCGCCTTACAAATTTATACGCCTTAATCACAAGCCCATTATTTATCCACAATACGCTTGCCGGTGCCCATCCATTCAATTGCATCGAGGATAAACTGATCTTCTATAGGGTTACCAAGGGTGTGCGAGAGGTCCTTATTGGTTTTGCCTTCGTAATCGATATCGTTGTGGCCCATATTGAGGTAAATCATTTTGTAGCTGCGATTGGTCCATACAACCGGGTAATAACCACTGTGCCATATCTCGTTTTGTTTTGGGCCTGTACCCAGCGGGAAGCTGGTAGCGTCTATCGACATCAGTATCCTGATGTTGGGGTTCTTAAGGAGGTCTTTCTCCCATCGGTACCATTCATTAGGCGATGCGTTGAAGGTTTCGGGCATGTTCCTGGTGGCCGGGTGCTTTCGGTCTTCTACCCTCAGGATAGCCGACGTTGGCCGCCAGGTATTGCTGGCGTATTGGCCCGAGCCGAGGAACTCGTTATGGTACCAATCCCAATCGGCATTGAAATCTGATGGCGTAAGCGCAAAGGCCGAAAAATGGAAACCCATCCAGCCGCCGCCGTTGCGCATGTATTTTTCAAAGGCCGCACGCTGGGCGGGGTCGTCAGGGCGGGTATCCAAAAAAACTACCACTTTATATTTAGCGAGAAAAGCCTCGTTGAGGTTGCCCCAGTTGCTGGTAGAATCGTACCCGAAGTTGTATTTGGCCGCCATCAACGGGAACCATTTATTGGCCTCGTGCACAAAGCTGATATGTGCCTGATCCTCTTTGCCCGTGTAAAAAGCAATCACTTTGAAACGCGGCTTCTTTTGGGCATGCACACTGCTGTTTATGCACAGGCAAAGCAGGGCGATCGTAAATATTTTTATGCTGATTGATTGACGCATGGTGTTGGGTATTAATGATTGAAAAAATCAAAACAAAGAACCGTCATCCTGAACTTGTTTCAGTACCCCACGCGGCAGGTAGCGCATATGCAAAGCGGTAAAGCGTAGTGGCTACTTTTATGATGGGATACCGAAATAAATTCGGCATGACGGGAAGGGCTGAGTTTGGAACTTACTTCTTTAGCTTGATGTAAGTCTCTACTATCTCGTGGTCAATTTTCAGGCTATCTATTTTCTCGATGCCTTTTTGCACCAGCGTATCGCCTTTGAAGCTCACTTTAAAATTAAAGGAATGCCCCTCCCACTCGCGATAGTTGCAGTATTGCAGGTTCTCGGTATAATCGGCACCGGTTAGTGTGTAGGTCCCCGCGCCCGAACCGAATACAGT
This sequence comes from Mucilaginibacter psychrotolerans, assembly GCF_004519315.1. Taxonomy (GTDB): domain Bacteria; phylum Bacteroidota; class Bacteroidia; order Sphingobacteriales; family Sphingobacteriaceae; genus Mucilaginibacter; species Mucilaginibacter psychrotolerans. The sequence continues at coordinate 189,088 of NZ_SOZE01000008.1, read as the reverse complement.
CTTGGTGCCGGCCATCTTCAAGTCGTGTTTAAAGAATGCGAAATGGTCGCCGTTGACTACTTTGATCATTTCCTGCTCCTGCCCTTTCTCGGGATAGGTAACAACGGTATCGCCTTTAGTTATCTGTAGGGCCGATACCAGTTTCCAGGTGCCCTGTATTGGGGCGACAGGCTCTTCGGTTTTAGTTTCGGCAGCGGGTTGCTTGCAGGCGGCCAGAGCTAGTAATGGGAGGATTAAGAATTTGATTTTCATTTGATTGTGAGATTGAGATCTATTTAGTTGAGTAAATTAATTGCTTATAATTCTTGACCAATCGATAACTTCGTTATCATTTGCCGCTTTTACAACGTCTTTCATATCGTACAATTCCGGTTCGACTTTAAAGCCAATGGAACGAAGATAATTTACGTAAGCACTATGGTCAACAAAGCCCTCCTCTATATTTTTCGAGGGGATGATGATAGCCCAAGCTGGCTTAGGAAATTTCTCGCCCATCACGTGCGTTGCCGGAGTGTACATTAAAATGGCACAGTTGACCACGTTCACTTTTTTAACGTTCTCAATCGAAGCCCCCAACAACGCCCATGCCCCATTGGTTTCCAAATTCATCGACCAAGCTCCCTGTCTGTTAAGTTGTATTAAAAAATAAGGTTTCAGGAGTGGGATTTCAACGTCGTCATATCCTCCCCGGTTGTTATAGAATCCGTCGACTTCTTTGGAAGTCCCGGCTCTGCGCTCAATAAAATAAACTATGAGAAAAAAAAGCACGATTGCACCAATGCCACGAACTCAACCTTTGTGCAATATGTTTTTCATCGACAACATCACTCAACCAATTGCTTAAAAAGCCTTTCCACCGTTTCATCCCCATCTATGCAAAAGCCGGGATGTACCTTAGAAGTTTGCACCACCGTGCTGCGGGTAGCGGTTAACCAGCGGAACCGCGATGGTGCATCCAATAAACCTATCGGGCCGGCATCTTTACCGCCTTTGCATATTTGCTGGAACGAGCGGAGGTTTGCTTCCACCCCCTCCAAATCAATATCCGGGTAAAAGGCCAGCAGGCGTTCCTTATCTACCTGGTACATCATCCGCAGGTATTTGTGTTTGGCGCAATACAAAATAACCCCTACGTTCATGAACTCCTCGCGCTCTACCCTGGGCACCACGCGGATAACGGCATACTCAAATAAGTTGCGATCTTGCATGCTGTGCTTCTTTTAAGAATATGTTGGAGTTGGCCAACCGGGCGTTCAAAAACTGCGCGTAAACCTGCCGCTGGTCGTCTTCGGTTTCGAAGCTCCTGTCAACCAGCCAGGCATCAGGCACGATGGATACGATAGCGCTGATTACCTCCGGCGTAAGGATGGCCCTGAATTCGGCATCCACTTCCTCCAGCAATTCAGCTTTGCGCAGCAACACATGGTCTTTTACCTGCACAAAGGGGCGCAGGGCCTGCTCCTGCCAGTTATCCATATTATGGTGGAAGTACAGGGCAGCGCCATGGTCTATCAGCCAAAGCTCTTTATGCCACATCAGCATATTGGTGTTGCGGGCGGTGCGGTCTACATTGGTGAGCAGGGCATCCAGCCACACAATCTGCGAGGCCAGTTTGGGTTCTACCACCGTAACCGCAGGGTCGAAAGTAATGGCACCCTGCAGGTAATGCAAAGCCAGGTTAAGTCCCACGCTGAATTTCAGCAGGTCTTGTATTTCCTCGTCGGCTTCGGTGCGGCCAAAGGCTTCGTCGAGGTTCACGAAAACGAGTTCGGGCATCCTGAAACCAAGGGTACGGGCAATCTCGCCGCCGATTAATTCAGCTATCAGTGCTTTCGGCCCCTGCCCTGCCCCGCGGAATTTAAGCACGTACAAAAAGCCGTCGTCGGCCTCGGCTATAGCAGGCAACGAGCCGCCCTCCCGCAGGGGAGTAACATAGCGGGTAACATTAACGGTGCGTAATTGCGGTGGCGTATTGTTCATAGGTGATTTGGAGGGACTAAGATAGGGGAGGAAATCCTAAAACCGAAAACCTAAATTCTAAAGGGGAAGGGGATTGCTGGAAAAGAAATCCTAAAACCGAAAAGCTAAAACCTAAATTCTAAGGAAAAGAAATCCTAAAACCGAAAGTCTAAATTCTAAAGTGGGAGAAGAAACTCCAAATCCTAAAATAAAACCCATGCTTTGTTTACATTAGCTATGTAATTTTTTCCTTGAGAATTTAGAGATTAGATTTTAGGATTTTCTCACTTTATACCTGGCGTGGCCACTAGTTCAAATTCACAAAAGGTAACGCGTATTCTTCACTCAATTTATCTACGTACAGTTGCTTCACCATATTGCTCAACCTAACGGCGTTGATTTCCAGGATAGGTATCGCCATTTGATAAACTTCGACCGGTAAATCGGTATCGTTATAGGATACGAATTGGATATACAGCTCTTTAACTTTGGTTTCTTTTGAAGGCAGCACCAATATCTTCAGCTTGTTTTTTAAGGGCACTGTTTTATAAGCCAGTTTGAAGAAACCATAATCGTGCTGAAAACTAAGCGATTTGGTATTGATAATGAGATGTTCCTGTCCGTAAATATTCCATAAGGTGTATCGCCCCAACCAAACCCATATCAGCAAATCGAAAACCATTAAACCGGGAATGGCCCAAACAACAGCCAGTACGAGTACGCCCACTACCATGCCATTGCCCAGCAATAGTAATAATTTCCCCCATACAGAACTTTTGATACCGGCAGACATGTACACACAAACGCCATCAGTACGCAGCAAAAACCGATCATCCATAATCAAAAAAACTAATCAGCGTAAATATAACAAAGCATTTTGGTGGCGTTAGCAATATTTTCAAACAGCACCTGGGCAAGGGTAGCTTTTAGGTTTTTAATCCCCTCTTGAGAGGGGGTGGGTGGTATTGAGCGAGATCAGGGGTGTGTTAGGCTATGCTTCTTGACGGCTAACACACCCCTCCCCCCTCTGCTCCTCCGCTAAAGCTTCAGCGGCACGCGGTCAAGAGGGGAATCGCACAAGTCCTGGCTCGCATTAATTTAAACGCGATTTCCCTGGCACCTGGGCCTTTAATTAACAGATATTTGATTTGGGTTTATATCTTTATCCGCAGCAATGCTGATGCAGAAAAATTAATGCGTTAATGGAATTCATCAAACAACCCTGGCCCTGGTACCTGGCCGGCCCGCTTATTGGTCTTATTGTGCCGGCGCTGCTATTGCTTGGCAATAAGGCTTTTGGTATATCTTCTTCGCTACGGCATATCTGCGCGGCTTGCCTGCCTGCGGGCATCCTTTTTTTTAAATACGACTGGAAAAAAGAAAGCTGGAACCTGTTTTTTGTGGCGGGTATTGTGTTGGGCGGCTTTATGGCGGTGCATTTTTTATCCAACGCCCAACCGGTGGCAATCAATCCGGCAACTACTGCCTTGCTACAAAAACAGGGTGTAAAGGATTTTACCGGCTTGCTACCATTGGATATTTTCAGCTTTAGCCAGCTGCTTACACTGCGCGGATTGGTGTTTATGGTATTGGGGGGCTTTTTGGTAGGCTTCGGTACGCGGTACGCCGGGGGCTGCACTTCGGGGCATGCCATTATGGGCATATCTTCGCTCCAATGGCCGTCTTTTGTGGCCACCTGCTGCTTTATGGCGGGCGGTTTCATTATGGCCTGGTTTATACTCCCTCATTTGTTAGCCATATGAAAAACATCAAATTCCTTTTTATTGGCCTGCTGTTTGGCATCATCCTGATCAAATCTGAAGTGGTATCCTGGTTCCGCATACAAGAGATGTTCAGGCTACAGGCCTTCCACATGTACGGCATCATTGGCAGCGCTATTGTGGTGGCCATGATTTCTATCCTGCTCATCAAACGGTTTAACATCAAAACCATCAGCGGCGATCCCGTTATTATCCCTCAAAAGCCCTTTAGCTGGGGCAATGTGTATGGCGGGTTGCTATTCGGGTTTGGCTGGGCCATTACTGGTGCATGCCCCGGCCCGCTATTTGCGCAGGTGGGTGGTGGCTTCGCGGTGGTGTTGGTTACCTTGCTTAGTGCTATCGTAGGAACGTGGGTATATGGTTTGCTGCGCGAAAAGCTGCCGCACTAAGCAAAAAAAGCGGACAGCCCAAAGGCCATCCGCTCCACATAAATCAACCCAACATCTTCTTATCCTGCCTTTGGCGCATTTAAGCTATCCCTTTTTGCTTTATGATGTTCTTTCATCTTAGCTTTAAGGTCGGCATATGCTTTCTGCTGGTCGGCTGTTAAAACAGCCTGCAATTGCTTGTCTGTATCTTGTCTTAGGGCTTTAAAAGCTGCGTGGTTGGCTTTGCGGTCGCCGGGGTTTTTAGCTTTCAAGCTATCCACCTGTGTAGCACGTGCCACGAATATTGCTTTCACCTTAGCCGATTGTGCAGCATCCAGGTTCAGTTTCTTTTGCAACATACCGGTCATATGGTCGGCACGCTGGGCGGGGTTCTTCATATCGCCCCTCCGGTTGTGTGCCATAGATTTGCCGCGGCCGCCCTTGAATTTTTCTTTCATCTGCGCTTTAAACGCGCTGTAGGTTTTGTTCTGTTCGGCAGTGAACACGGCTGCCAATTGGCCATCGGTTTTTTGCAGTTGTGTTTTAAACGCCTCGCGGTTTGCTTTTTTGTCGCCGGCTTTATTGGCTTTCAGGCTGTCCATCTGCGTAGCCTGCGCCAAAAGGATCGTGTTTACTTTGGCGGTTTGGTCGGCACTCAGGTTCAGTTTTTTCTGTAGCATAACACTTACATGCTGTGCTCTTTGCTGGGGGTTATGTTTTTGCCTGTCTTTGTTTTGCGCCTGGGCTAAAACGCTTATGCCCAGCACCATGGTTATCATCAATAGTATCTTTTTCATGTTTTTAATTGTTATTTGTAGGGATAGACGGTGGGGCTGGGCGATGGTTTAATACTATAGTAGACGATAAGTCGCTTACAGCGTAAACGCACAAGGATGTTACAAAGCAAGAAAGATTAAACACGAGTGAGCTAACACGAATTGAACAGATTAAGACGAATTTCACGAATTGAGTGAACACTAATTTCGCGAATGTCACCTAATTTCACGAATTGATTGAACACTAATTTCATGAATGCCACCTAATTTTACGAATTGAGTGAACACTAATTTCACGAATGCCGACTAATTTTACGAATTGAGTGAACACTAATTTCATGAATGCCACCTAATTTCACGAATTGAGTGAACATTAATTTCATGAATGCCACTTAATTTTACGAATTGAGTGAACACTAATTTCACGAATGCCACCTAATTTTACGGATTGAGTGACCACTAATTTCACGAATGCCGACTAATTTCACGAATTTTTAACTTCGTCCTATTCACTAATCAAATCACCAAATTGATTAGTGCAAATTCGCTTTTATTCGTAAAATTCGTGTTAACTCAATTCGTATTCACTCATTTATAATAGTTTCTTGCACTTCGTAATCAGTTCGGCACCATCATAGATGAGCAGGTCGCCGTCTTTGGCTATTTCGTAGCTTTCGCCGGGGCGTTCTACGCTGGTGTATTTATCGCCGTCCTTTTTCAGTTCAGATGCCGAAGGGCTGATAGGCGGCGTATCGTTCAGTTTGAGTTTCGTACCCACAAAGGTAATAGCTTGTATATACGTTTTATCGCCGCTGGTAACGAGTTCGTAAGCTATCTGCTCGCCCTTATCAGAATGGATAGCGGCATCATGCCAGGCACCTATCAGCGTACCGGTAGCTGCGGCTGCGGGTTTGGCGACAGTGGCTGGGCTATCTGTTTTTGTTGAAGTGGTTTTAGCAGCATTATTACAGGCAAAAACCGACAGGCTCAAAAAAGCGAATAGGATAACGATGCGGGTGGTATTCATAACGTAGATTGAATGAGCAGCAAAAGTACTAAACAGAACCATGATTCACTGGATTTCGTTGAATGTTCTGAACCATGATTTTCCTGATTATTTGATTTCCTTGATAATTTAGCTTCCATTGATTGCCTCGATCTTCTTACTTATCGCTTGCTTATCCACCTGAGTTTTCGCAATGTGCGGTGCGAGGTTTAGATTTTCAAGGGCTTTTTCCGGGTCGATTGTCTTATATAACTCGCCAAGGAGCGTAAAATAATAGGGGTTATTGGTAAGCTTTAGTTTCTCTGCCTCGATAATAGCAGCCGCATTGCCTTTCACCTTAGCCAGGTAGGTTCGGTTAAGCGCTGGAACAGTGGTGAATGGTTGATTATTGAGTGGTGGATGGTTAAAGAAAAATATTCCTGCTGATTTTATCTATTAACATCCGAAGGATGGTAAACGGTGAGCATGTGCGTGGCGAATAGTTTGCAATACAGCAACCACTCACTATTCATCAATAATAGCGTTGCCTGCGGCCCGGGTTATCCGCTCATACGCGCACTAGGCCTTAGGCGCAGGCCGGTATCCGCTATTACCCCTAACGCATTCAAGCCTGATTTATAGACTTCCTCCTCCATAAAAAAAGCCCGGCCACCACTCCTGGTAACCGGCTTAACTAAATACTGACACACCAAAACATCGGCTCTTTAAGGTTTACCGGGGCCCTGCGGTTGATTAGGGTTTGATACGCTGTCCCTGTCTATGTGGTAATTGTTGTCGTTATTATTGTTGTTGTCATTCCAATTAAAGGCTTTCATTTGCTTGCGAAACTCCTCCATCTTCTTTTTAAAGGCGGGCGATTGGGTGTAGGTCCTCATTTTGGCGGCAGCATCCTGCATTTGCTTCTTCATGCGTAAAAAGTCGGGGTTGTTGCTATAGGCACGCATTTGGTCGCTTAGCTTACGCATCTGCTCCTGCTGTAGTTTCATTTTGGGGTTATCAAATGCCCTGCGCATGCTGTCGCCCATCTGGCGCATACTGTCTCTTGAGGCCATAAAATCTGCCGATTGGAAAAAGCCGCGCATCTTTCCGCCCAGCACTTTCATCTCTTCTGTGTCCTTGTTTATCTGGGCGGGGAGGTTGGCCTGCAGTTCTTCCTGGTACTTTTTATAGTTCGGGTCGTGGTCGTCGTTATAGTCGCTGGTAATGTTGAACTTCTTTTTCAGCCTGGCATTCATATCCTTAAACCCGGGAGAGCTGAAGTAACTATCGATGTTTTTGCCCAGTGCTTCCATTTGCTTACCGTACTGTTCTATATCTTTGTTGTGGCCGTATTTACGGTCGAAATCGGCACCAAGCTTCTGCTGGTTGGCAGTGAGGGCCTTCATCTGGTCGTTGTTGTAATAGGCATCTATCTCGTGGCCGCGTTTCTCCAGTTCCTGGGTAAGGGCCTTAAAATCCGGGCTATCGTAGTATTTGCTCAAAGCCTGGCTTTGCTTATCCAGTTCGGCGCCCAGGCGGCGCAGTTCGGGGTCGTTCATGCCGTCGTTAAACGTGAAGTTTTCATGATCCAGGAGTACTTTGTCTTTATAAATCTTAGTTGCTTTTTGTTTTGCGGGTTTGCCTTTAACGGCTTTTTTGCGGGTAGTATCGGCAAACAGGGTATTGATAATTTCGCGGGGCGTTACGGCCTTAACGGTAATCTTACCGTTCTTAATTTCGGGGTTTAACCAGGCAATGCTGCTTAAGCTGCCGGCTAAAAGTAATATGGCAAGCACCAAATGGCGTATGTTGCCTATTTTTTGTTGGGTTTTCATGATGCGTTCGATTCTGGTTAATAAATAGTGTTTGTTGGTACTGGCGGCCAGCGCCAGTTGCAGGTTTGCGTGCCTGCTTTCTTCAAGCTTCAGTAAGGCACGGGCGTATACCAGCGGGTTGTTGGTGGTTTGCACCACCAGGTCGTCGCAGCAGTTTTCGCGCTCGGCACTTATCAAACGGCTAATCATCTGGGCAAAAGGATTAAAGAACAATAAGGAATTGATTACCTGCTGCAGCAGGTTTACCAAATAATCGTTCCGTTTGATGTGGGCGAGTTCGTGCAATAGTATAGCCTCCGTTTCGGCAACGGACAGATTGGTGGACAAGGAAATAGGTAAAAGAATAATAGGCTTAAGATAACCGATCATGCAAGGCACATCAACAAGCGAGCTGAAATTTACCCTTACATAGCGGCGGATTTGCAGCCTTTCGGCAAACTCGTCTGCAAGCCATTGCATGTCGCCCGGCGGCAACAACGCTTTTTTTATACGCAGCAGTTTCACCCTGCAATAGCTAAGCTTAAACAGGTTTATGGCCAGGCCCGCCAGGTAAAGGATGGTAACATAGGGCAAATAGCCTTCTATAACATAGTAATACCTGTCTGCCGGGGCCGTAAAGGGCGATAGCTGGTTTATCATGCCAGCCTGCGGCGCAAAGGCCGCTACCGCCGGCACTACCGGGTGCCAGTTAAAGTTGCCTGCCTCGTTAAAAAGCGTTACCATAAACCAGGCCGCTATGCCCAGCATAGCCACAGCAGCCATGTTGTGTTTTTTTATGGCTGATAATGCCGGCGAAGCGCTGAACACCACACGCAGCATGAACCATATCAACAAACCCTGCCAAAGCGAATGCAAAATGGCGATACCTAAAACCTGGCTGATGTTATAAAACAAGCTTTGCATACTATGTTATTTAAATTCTAAAATCTAAGGCCTAAATCCTAAATGTTGAAGAGGCAGGTAAGAAAATCAAAGAGTCAAATCCCCGTGCAAACGTTTTCCTTCTTCTTGATTCTTAACGCTTGATTCTCGCTTCTACTTTTCCCCCTCAAACTGGTCTAAAAAGTTCTTGATAGCATCTATCTCGTCCTTAGAGGCGCGGTGCTGGCCCAGCGCTTGTATAACCAAATCGCTGGTAGAGCCTTTGAACACGGTAGATATGATCTTATCCAACGCGCCCTGCTGCGCCTCGCCACGTGTTATCAATGCTTTGTACAGGTGGGTTTTAGCATCGGTATTGCGTTCAACCAAACCTTTTTCGTGCATTATCTGCATCAGCTTGAGGGTGGTGGTATAACCCGATTCTTTGTTCTTGGCAAGTTCCTCGTGCACGTCGCGTACTGTGCATTCGCCCTTTTTCCAAATAACCTGTAAAATTTCCAGCTCGCTTTCTGTTGGTTTCAGTTCCATTTTATCCTTATTACGAATTCCTTCGTACAAAGAAGTACGATAGTTTTCGTATATGCAAGAGTTTCGTAAATTATTTAACAAATTTTAACTAACTAGCTTATCTATTGGCGATTTGAGTGAACACGAATTTCATGAATTAGGGTTAATTTTCACTAATTAGCACTTTAAATCAATTGGTGAAAATTCGTATTTAAACTCCTGCTATTTGTAATTGAAGTAACTGACTGGCACGAATCAGGCCTAATTTTTATAAATCAACACCTTAAATCAATTTCTAAAATTCGTGTAATTCGATTCAATCCGTGAAAATTCGTGTTTACTTAAAATCAAACTTTCCCTCTGCACTCTGTGTGCCTACTCTGCTTCCGCTGCGTCAAAACATCGCCAACACAAAAGACACTTAACAAGACCACTTCGTTACAGTTCATTGTCATTTATTCCAGCCAAACTGCAAAAAACCCGCCTGGCCCGTATATTTGCAACACTATGGAAATATTTGCATTGGGCGAGGGCTCGTATTCGGTAGACAGTACTAAAAAGTTTATCCCTTTTAACCCGGAGACCGACAACCGTAAGGACCGCCCCGGCTCATTGTTTATCCACGTGAACCCTTTCCTCATCAAAACTCAAACGGATTTAATCCTACTTGATGCCGGTCTTGGTTACAAGGATACCCGCGACGAACTGTTGCTGCACCAACACATCCGCAACGCCGGTTTCGATCCGGAAGAGGTTACACTCGTACTGATGAGCCACCTACATTACGACCACTCGGGCGGGTTGGTGGTAGAGCGCAACGGCAAGCTGGAGCCAAGCTTTCCGGATGCGGAGCATATGATCAACAAACAGGAATGGGAATACGCTTTAACGGGCGCATCTTCATCGTATCACAAAGAAATATTCGAGGCGCTTGCCGGTAAAGTAAAAATGACGCTGGTAGATAGTGAAGGCGAATTCAGGCCGGGCATCACTTACGAGTTGAGCGCTGGCCACAGCAAATACCACCAGGTGCTATGGTTTAATTTAGAAGGCTGCAAAGTGTTTTTTGGAGGAGATGAACTACCCGAGCCGGAACAGCTGATCAGGAAATTCGTTGCGAAATATGATTATGATGGCCACCGCTCTGCAGAATTGCGCATACAATACGGCAAAAAAGCAGCGGCAGAAGGTTATACCTGTTTGTTTTACCATGCAAGGGCAAATGCCATTGGCACGGTAAGTTACCAGGACGAGCAGTTTGCGGTTACGCCCCTTCTGTAACGCCGAAAAGTTCTTTTATTTTATCTACGTTGAGTGGTTTGGAGATAAAATCTTTCACCAGCGGGTACGAACGCGCCTTGTTGATATCGTTGCTGAAAACGGATGAAGAAATAATAAAAATCTTACTCTTGCCCAGTGGATCAAGGTTGATGCGCTTGTATTCGTCTAAAAACTCCCAGCCGTTCATAATCGGCATGTTGATATCCAGCAGGATATAATCAGGCAGTTGGCTGGGATCTTTGCGCTGTATCTCTACGAGCTGATCGATCGCAAACCTCCCATTCAGACATGCCATGATGTCTGTATTAGTTAAAGCTTTCTTTATTAGTTTGATAGAAATGAAGTTATTGATTTCATCATCATCAACTAATAAGACGCTAACGGTTTTGGTGTTATTAGGGCTCATATATAATCTTTATACGGAAACAAAATTAAAAAGGTTATACTCCTAACCGTTGTTAATTAAAAAAAAGCAATCGAATTAATGACTGCAAAGTAAGTAAAACTTGCCTACAGGCCACATTTTGTTTTGCCTGTAGTGTAACAATACGGTTATGTAAAACAAAAGGTGTGTAAGCCGTCAAAACTCGTAATCGCGCTCAACCAAACATATCCGCACTTTGTAGCTTTGGTACCATTTCTGCTGCCCGTATTGCTGCGCCAACCGGTGCCGGCTCACAGCTTTCCAGTTTTTTATGGCTTCCAGGCTTGTCCAATAAGACACCGTAATGCCAATTTCGTTACGGGCCGATTCTACGCCCAGGTACCCCTCCTGCCCTGCCGCCAACTTGCCCATTTCTGCGGCCATATCTCCGTAACCATCGTCGCCTGCCGTACGGATAGAGGTAAAGATAACGGCGTAATAAGGCGCTTGCGGGGTTTGGGATATCATAAGAAGGGTTGTTTTGCAAGGTTGATATTCAAATTTAGGCAAATTGAACACAAATGCAAGCGATGGGGCTACATCCATACTTGCTTGCGGCCTTTATTTTTTTTCCCTGAAGTATTTGTAAATCTTCACAGCCGACATGATAATGAGACTGAACAGGATGATGCCGATAACGCCAAAAATCCAGTTTATGGCGCTACGTACCACCACTAAAAATACAATTGCGAAGAGTAAAATGGTAGCCAGTTCGTTCCACAGCCGCAGTTGCGTAGAGGTCCACTTATAAATGCCTGCCGCCATTTGCTTCATTTTATACTGGCAAACAAAGTGATAAACCAAAAGGCCCGTTACAAATAAAAGCTTTAAATGCATCCACCCTGCGTTGAGGTAACCAGGCAGTATATAAAGCATGGCACCGCCGGCAATAAAGGTTATGACCATAGATGGCACACCTATAACATACCACAGACGACGTTCCATAATTTCAAACTGACCTGAAAGTATAGAACGGTCTGGCTGGGGTTTCTGCTGTGCTTCTGTATGATAAATGAAGAGCCTGACGATGTAAAACAATGCAGCCATCCAACATACCACAAATATGATATGAAGGGATTTGATGTAAAGCAAGTATTCTGAAAGGAAGCTTCTCAATTTTAACAGATTTAATATTTGTATGCTTTTATCAACTCCACTGCGTATTTTACATTATCAAACGGGATATCCGGCATAATGCCGTGGCCCAGGTTGAAAATGAAGCCGTTTTGGCCTTTCATGCGGTCGAACAGTCGGTGGATGCGTTCCTTGATCACCTTTTTATCGGCATATAAAATATGTGGATCGAGATTGCCTTGCAGGGCGATGCCTTGCGGCAAGCGGTTCTTAATATCCAACAGATCTACGTTCCAATCAATGGAAATCACATCGGGCTTTGCCTCTGCCATTAGTGGCGCAAAAACCGAGCTGCCTTTGCAGAACGATATTACCGGGATATCCTTACGGTTTAGCTTGCTAATGATCTCGACGATGTAGCGATGCGAAAACTCGGTATAATCATCCCACGATAAGGCCTGTGCCCAACTGTCAAATATCTGTACCGCGTTTACGCCGGCTGCAATCTGCAGGTTAAGGTAATCCGCCGTAACTGTTGCAATTTTCGATAACAGTTGATGCGCCATCTCCGGATGGTTATGCAGCATCAGCTTGGTCAGCTTGAAATCTTTTGAGGATCCGCCTTCTACCAGATAGCTCATCACCGTAAAAGGTGCGCCCGCAAAACCAATCAAAGGTATCTTGCCATTAAGACGTTGCTGTATCACTTTTATCGCATCGGCCACGTATTGCAGCTTATCACCTACGTTGGTTTGCAGGTTATCAATATCAGCCTGGGTGCGCACCGGGTTGGCAAACTTGGGGCCTACACCCTGGGTAAAGCTTAAATCGCCGCCCATGGCTTCGCCTGTTACCAATATATCCGAGAAAAGGATAGCGGCATCAATACCCAGCAAATCTACCGGCAGCATAGTAACATCAGCAGCAATTTCCGGCGTTTTGCACATCTCCAGAAAAGAGTACTTGTTTTTAATTTCCCAGTACTCGGGCATAAAACGGCCTGCCTGGCGCATCATCCACACCGGCGGGCGTTCTGTTTCCTGTGAAAATGCGGCTTTTATAAATAACGAGTCTTTCATATGTTCTTTTGTAGAGACACAATACTTTGTGTCTCCTTTGCTTGTAAAAGGCGCGAAGTATCGCGTCTCTACGGTCATTTTGTATTTGCTCTGCTTACATAAGACGCGAAGTATCGCGTCTCTACAGCGTTTTTTTGAAAAGCAAGAATTCAAGATGCAGGAATCAGGACTGTAATATGAAAGAAAAACTCTTTTATCTTAACTCTTGTTTCTTGTATCTTAAGCTCTTGCCTCTGTCTTTTAATGTTTACTAAGTTCCTGCTCCACGCGATCTATCACGTCTTTCATTTTGGCAGTAATATTATCTCTATGCTTTTCGGCAAGCTGCAGGTAGGCGCGTGCCTTCTCGTAGTTGCCGTTGCGTACATTTATATTGGCAACATGTACCAGTGCAGCCACGTGATCATTCGCGCTGCGCAGGGGGTATCGGGCAGCAATTTCATAATGCTGCTCTGCCCCTTCATAGTCTTTTTTTTGCAGGCATATGCCGCCGTATATAAACTCGTAGAAGCCACGTCTGCGCTTACTTAGCCACTCGGGCCTGCTCACCTCATTCAGCAGGCGCTCTGCACCGCGGTAATCTTTGTTATGGAAATGCTTTGCCGCCAATACAATGGGCCCCTGCTTAAAGTAGCCCCATACCAGCAATACAATGAACATAACGCACACCGCCGCCAAAGTGTAGATGTGCATATATAATACTACCGTAAGCAGTACCACAAAAAGACCGGTGACTAATATGCGTGCCCGTACCGTGAACATGTATTAATGCTGATCTGTAAACTTATACCCCACGCCGCGTATTGAATGGAAATAAACCGGGTTTTTAGGATCCGGCTCAAAATACTTGCGGAAAGTGAGGATAAAGTTATCGATGGTGCGGGTTGATGGGTACACATCGTAGTTCCAAACGGTTTCCAGTATCTGCTCGCGCGATACGGCCTCGTTGCGGCGTTCTATCAGCAGCTTCAACAGCATGGTCTCCTTTTTGGTGAGCGGCGTAATGCTCTCATCACCGTTCACCAGCTCAAAAGAGTTGAAGTGAATGGTTTTCTCGCCAATCTTATAGCTGTTAAACTCTTTCAGGTCATCGCCTTTAAGACTGCGTTTTACCAGGTTGTTTACCCTAAGGATAAGCTCTTCCAGGTTGAAAGGCTTGGTAAGGTAATCGTCCGCACCTTTTTTAAGGCCCGATATCTTATCTTCGTTGGTGTTTTTAGCAGTAAGGAACATGATAGGCACCTCGGAGTTCTCCAACCTGATGGTTTCTGCAACCACAAAGCCGTCAATCTCGGGCATCATCACATCCAATATTACCAGGTTAAAGCGTTCCTCTTTAAATATCTGGAGGGCTTTTTTACCATTATTTGCTGTAGAAACTTTATAACCTTCCAGCTCCAGGTTTAATTTGATGGCTTCCAACAAATGTTCTTCGTCTTCGGCCAGTAATATTCTTTTTTTAGCAGGTATCATACTATTAATTTACGTTTATGCAAATACAACTTCAAACACACTACCGGCGGGGCGGTTATCTTTCACCCTGATGCTGGCCTGGTGTTTGTCTAGCACTTCCTTTACAATATACAAGCCAAGGCCGGTTCCCTTGGTATTTCGGGTATCTTCACTGCCAACACGGTAAAATTTGTCAAAAATACGTGTTTTTTCACTGTCAGATATTCCGATCCCGTGATCGGCCACCTGGAAAAACACTTTGCCATCTTTCTGAAACAGCTTCACATCCACGGCCATACAAGGCTTAGAATATTTTACGGCATTCTCTACCAGGTTGGTCACTACCGATGTGAGCGCGAATTTATCGCCGGTTATCTCAATTTTGGGTTCTATTTCGGCGTTGATAATCTGCTGGTTGCAATCGCACTTGGTTATCTGCAGGCGGTTTACAATGCTATCCACCAATACCGAAAGGTTAAATTGTGCTTTAGGAAAAGTGTATGAACTGTTTTCAATTTTTGCGGCCAGCAGCATGTTCTCTACCATATCGTCCAACCGTTCTACATCGAGCAATGATTTATCAATAAAATCAAGTATCTGGGCCTTGCTCAAATCGCGCTTCTGGATGGTTTGGAGCAATATTTTGATAGATGCAAGCGGCGATTTCAGTTCGTGCGTTACCGAGAGTAAAAAATTCCTCTTTTGCTCCATCAGCTTACGTTCTTTTCTTACAGATGTTTGCATATGGTACGCGCCCAATAAAAACACGATGATGAACATAGACCCTTCGCCCATGATCATGGCGAAACGACGGGGCTGCAAGCTCACCAGCATGTACCCCCACCACATCAGTTCCGCAAGAGCGTAAGTGATAATGGCATAAAATATAACAAGCGATCTCTTCATGTAGCCCCCTCTAAATCTCCCCCGGTAGGGGAGACTTTTTTATTTTTTATTGTTTATAAATTGATTAGCCGACATTAGGCCCTCCCTTCCGGGGAGGGTTGGGTGGGGCTGAACACAATATCAAGGCTATCAAAGATAGCGGTTTTTGTGGTTTCCAAATCGGCTAATGTGTGAGCCGATGATATAAAGCCTACTTCGTAGCCGGATGGACCTAAATAAACGCCACGATTGATGAGTTCGCGGTGCATGGCCTTGAATTTCAGCATACTTGCCGGGTCTATATCTTCGGCAGTGCGGATGCTTTCCTTATCCGTAAATGCGAACCAGAAGATGGACCCGATGGTAAATATCTTTAGTTCGTATCCGCATTCGGCAATAAAGTCTTCTAACGACTTTACAAAATCAGCAGTCTTTGCATGCAGCTCCTCGTAAAAACCGGGCTGCAGCAATTCACTTAGTTGCGCAATACCCGCAGCCATGGCCACCGGATTGCCTGATAACGTACCTGCCTGGTAAACCGAACCCACCGGCGATACATGATCCATTACTTCTGCCGATGCCCCGTAAGCACCAACAGGTAGGCCACCGCCAATAATTTTGCCATAAGTGAGGATATCCGGCTGAATACCATAGTAACCAGCAGCACCTTCAAAACCTACCCGGAAACCGGAGATTACTTCATCAAACAGCAGCAAGGCACCGTTTTGGGTACAGGTTTCCCTCAGGAACTCCAAATATGCTTTGTTTTGCAGCAATAGGCCATTGTTGGCCGGGATTGGTTCTATGATAACAACCGCTATCTGATCCTTAAACTCTTCGAAAGCCTTCAACACCGCATCCTGATCGTTCAATGCCACCACGATGGTTTCATCGGCAAAGGCTTTGGGCACGCCGGCAGATGAAGTTTCGCCAAAGGTTACTAATCCGGAGCCTGCTTTTACCAGTAACGCATCGGTATGGCCATGGTAGCAGCCCTCAAATTTTAATATCTTATCGCGCTTGGTGTAACCTCTCGCCAGCCTGATGGCCGACATCACCGCTTCGGTACCCGAGCTTACGAAACGTATTTTTTGGATATATTTATTATTGCTGAGGATAAGCTCGGCCAGTTCGTTCTCCAAAGCTGTTGGTGCGCCAAAGGACATACCCTTCTGCATCACTTCCATCACCTTATTGCGTACCGATGCATGGTTATGACCCAAAATCAGCGGCCCCCATGAGCAGCAAAAATCAATAAACTCATTACCATCGGCATCCCATATGTGGCTGCCATCGCCTTTTTCGATAAAAAGCGGGGTACCGTATACAGATTTAAATGCCCGCACAGGCGAGTTAACCCCACCCGGGAAATAGGTTTTTGCTTTCTCGTACAGTGCTGCAGATTTAGCTCTGCTGATATCAGGTATTTGCATGTTTTTCTTTATTCTATTTCAATCCGTAATTGCGAGGCACGAAGCAATCTCCCGATTTGCAAAGCGATAATCCTTAGCTTAGAGATTGCTTCGTTCCTCGCAATGACGCGGTGGTTGTAGTTTCATTCCCCCCTTGTCATTGCGAGCCAGGGGCGTGCGCTGGACTCGTGCGGCGCGGCAATCTCATTAGCAGGGCGGAATTGCATAGTGCACCTTATGCTGAGGTTGCCACGTCGCTATCGCTCCTCGCAATGACAAATTTTGTTACAACCACTTATTCAACAACACTTCTTTAGCGTGATAGGTTAGTATCGCTGTTGCGCCCGCCCGGCGGATGCTGGTAAGCACCTCCATAGTGGCGCGTTGTTCGTTAAGCCAGCCGTTTTGTACTGCTGCTTTTATCATGGCATATTCGCCGCTTACGTTGTAGGCAGCAACCGGTAATTCGGTGTTGTCTTTTATTAGTTTTATAACGTCCAGGTAGGCCAGGGCGGGTTTTACCATCAGAAAATCGGCGCCTTCCAACTCGTCCAGGTTGGCTTCTATCAACGCTTCGCGCTGGTTGGCGGGGTTCATCTGGTAGGTTTTTTTATCGCCGAATTTTGGTGCCGAATTTAAGGCATCCCTAAAGGGACCATAAAAAGCACTGGCATATTTTGCCGAATACGACATGATAGATACATGGCTAAAGCCCGCATCATCCAACGTTTTACGGATGTAGCCTACACGGCCGTCCATCATATCGCTTGGGGCAATAATATCTGCACCGCTGCGGGCGTGTGCCAGGGCCATTTTGCCTAAAACTTCCAGCGTTTCGTCGTTCAGTATCTCGCCGTTCTCTACAATACCATCGTGGCCGTCGCTGCTGTAAGGGTCCATCGCCACATCGGTTACTACGCAAGCTTCGGGGAACTCCTTTTTTACGGCACGGATGGCACGCAGGTAAAGACTCTCCTCGCGGTAGCTTTCGGTGGCGTATTTGTCTTTAAAGTCGTCGTGTATATTGGGGAACAGGTCGAATGATTTCAGGCCCAAATTGAGGCAGCTGTCCACCTCGCGCAGCAAATTATCTATCGAATAACGAAAAATACCGGGCATAGATGCCACTTCCGTCTTCTGATTCTCCCCATCCACAATAAACAGCGGGAATATCAGGTTAGCTGCACTAACATGTGTTTCCTGCACCATCTGGCGGATCACTTCACTCTTCCGGTTTCTTCTTGGTCGTTGTAACATAAATTCAGTCCATAGACCATGGTCGATAGTCCATAGTCAGCTTCAAAACATATTCTCTTCGTCTATGGACTATCGACCATCGACTATTGACTTTTCTTATATGCCAAACACCGCTTCTGCCAGGCCTATTTCATCAGGAGAGAAAGGCAGCTTGTAACTTACGCCCATTTCTTCAAATTTTTTGCCGGTAGATTTGCCAATGGCTATTACTTTTTGTTGCGGCTGCAGCAGGTTGTCTACAAAATAGGCTTCCACATTGCTTGGGCTGGTAAATACCAGTATATCGGCACCTGTCGGTTCTACGTTTTCTTCCTGTACAGTTTCGTAAACGGGCAGGTCGATAATTTTTGTTTCTGCCGATAAGCCCTGCTGTATACTCCTCATGGGGCTATCTGCGCCGGGGAACAGTATGGCCGTGCCGTTGGCTATGGCCGCAAAATCGGAAGCTACATCGGCTGTATCGGTGCTTTCGCCTACAAAATCGGCAAAGTGGCCGTTCTTGCGCAGCATATCTTCCGAGCCGGTACCCATCACCCCAAACTTCACACCTTTGGGGAATTGAGGCTCCAGTTGAAAAAAGTATTCTACCGCGTTTTTACTGCTAAAGAACACCCAATCGATATTTTTAAGGATATAACTATCGAATTTATTGATGGTACGCACCGTGCGTATCAACGAACGGGCCTCTATCTCTATTTTATTTTTTTCTAATGCCTTGCGGAAGTAACTGCCGGCAGAAATATCGCGTGAAATGAATACTTTCGACGGAAACTGCCTGTCTTTAGCAAATTTTGCTACGATCAGTTCAGGAAGGCCTTCAAGCGTATCGGTTTCTATAAATAGCCTGTCGGGGAAGCTTTCGCCATCCTCGGCCTTGCTGGTAAAAACCTGGAATTTATCGTTCTCCTTACGGCAGTAAACACCAAGTGGCAAGTGGCAGCCACCGCCAAACAGCTTTAAAGTATTACGCTCAACAGAAAGCTCTGCCGCTACATCAGGGTGGTTAAGATCCTGCAAGGCTTCGTATAATATATGGTCGCGTTCGCGTATCTGTATGGCCATTACGCCTTGCGCAGGCGCAGGTATAAATTCGGTTGGCCCAAGTTCTTCTACATGAAATTCACTGAGATCAATACCCAAACGCTTCACACCGGCTTTGGCCAGCATAATGGCATCGTATTTTTCGTCGCGCAGTTTGCCTATACGGGTGGGCACGTTACCACGCAGTTCTTTTATCTCCAGATCGGGGCGCACGGCCAGCAATTGCGCTTTGCGGCGGTTAGATGATGTACCTACCAAGCCGCCAAACTTTACAGATAGTTTTTGGCGAACATCGGTGCAGTCTTTTAAAACCAGCAGCAATTCGGCTGGGTCTTCCCTTTCAGAAACTGCGGCAATGATGAGGCCCGGAGGATTTTCGGTAGGCAAGTCTTTGTGCGAATGCACGGCAATATCAATGGTACCAGCCAGCAATTCTTCTTCCAGTTCTTTGGTAAAGAAACCCTTACCTTCCAGCTTATCGAAGCTGAGGTTAAGGATGCGGTCGCCCTGAGTTTTGATAATCTTAAGTTCGGCGGATATGTGTATCGCTTCCAGGCTATCTTTCACAAAATTGGCCTGCCATAAAGCTAATTCGCTGCCACGCGTTCCTATAATTATTTTTCTGTCCAAAGGGGTAAATTATTTAGCTGCAAATTTAATTTTTTATGGGGATGATAAGGAACAACAGTTGCACGAATTGCAACAATATGACCTAATAGAGGTAAAAGGCTAAAGGTAAAAGCAAAAAGGCGGGTGCTGCCGGCAATTAGGCTATGGCTTTTTTGTTTTTCATCGCCATAAGTGTAGCCAAAACAGCAAATATGATGTACGGTACTAAGTATATCCAAATAAGCTGCCGGGGTGTTCCGCCCAGTCCGAGAATAAATAATAGTGCAATTGCGGAAAAAAAACTTAAAAGCATTAGTGCTAAGGGCAATAGCAAAATCAACCAGCCTTTAAATTTAACATCATTAAAAACCAACACTGTAAAAAAGAGGTATGACAATAATACAGAGAATTTAACAGCCGCTTCTTCTGCGCCACCTTTGTAGTGGACGAATTTTGAAAAATTATTACCCCAATAAAGGGCAAAGCCTATCATTATAAGTACATATACTGCTATAACTAGCAGTTTGCGTTTTTGTTTAAACATCATTAGCCGTGTTAAACCTGGTTTTGCCGATATATCTTTTATTGCAGCGGGCGCGATAGGTATGTAGAAAACCCATCAATTTGCCCGGCTTAATATCCAATTCGGAAATGTCTATTTCTTTGTATCCATCGGGGGAAGAAAAATAGAAGTACGCGGTATCGCCCAAACCGCGAGGCGCCAATTTGGTGTTTTCGCCTGCAATATCTACCCAATAATAAAATTGATTATTGGCCAATTTAACACCATCGTTGCTTAATGTTAACTGCGGCGTACGGTTGCTCAAATGCCGGATAGCCATTACGGCCAACCCCAAACCAACAACAATAAATGACCATGCCAGCCAGGTTAAATCATCTGTACCGTACAGAAAAATACCTGCCGCAACCAACCCTGCACCAACCACTATGTTGCCAAACGCTTTGGTTTTAGCGTAATATATCTCTATTTGCGGAGGCACTAATAAGTCAATGTCAAAAACATTTTGGTTCTCCAACACATCCTCTTTATCAAACTTATGCTGTAACGAAGCCCATTGCAGCTTTCGACTGGCCGACCAAATTTCCGTTTTATTGAAAATGCTACCATCCGGCCATATTAACTTTTCTTTTATTGCTCTGCTTTTAAGTTGGTGTACGTTGCGCACATTGGCAAATGCCCATAGTCGCCATTTAGGTATGGCAACACTCCAGTATAACCAGGCGGCAATAAAGCTTAACACCACAATGCCTGTAGTTAACCAGCCGTTAAATTGGAACTGTATAAACAACCAGATAGTAATAGCGGGAGGTACTAATTGAATAAAATATACCGGGTAGGTAACCATTCGCTTGCCGCGGGCTAAGGCTTCACCAACGGATACGGTTTCGAACATGGGGATAAGGTTTTTGATGCCCTTAAATATAGGAATGTTTGGAATTTATTGAGTAGGGTTACCGCGAGTTTAGCGCAGCATCACTCGCGGTAGCCCGGCAAACAAGAATTATTTACTATTACCTTTAAACTCCCACGGTTTTTGATAATAAGCCAGCAAGATACTAAGATCTAAAGGACTGATGTTTAAATGTTCCACCCTAAGTTTAACTTTACCGCCAGGGTATTTGTATTCTAAACATGGCCGTGCGCCTCTCCCCAATAACTCTCCCGATATTCTTACATCATGGATTTCTTCCCATTCATAAAATGGCGCATTATTGGCTCGCATCCCTTCTAAGTTAATTACTATTTGCGGGCTATCATTCAAACAGATCTTCCCTTTTAGGTAAAGATGGTAAGCAGCAAACAAACAAAACGGCAGCCCAAACCAATACGAGCGTATGTAGAGGAAAGGTATGCCGAAGCTTAAAAAGATAAATAAACCAATGGCCTTAACAAGGGCATCGTCTTTAGAATAGATTATCCTTGTTTCCTGCGGAACAGGGTTACATACAATAATTTTAGGGGTAAAAAGATGCATAGCTTTATGAGAATAAAGCTAACAAATTTTAAAAAGATAGGTAGCGTTTGAATTAATTACTGTTAATCAATATATCCTTTGCCATTATCATAGGCACGCTGATATATTTCTTCTCCATATAGTTCATCACCTTTTCCAGTATCTCGCGCGATTCTTTATCAAGGCTTTGCACCTCTTCGGCAAATACGGTATTAACGGCGTTGTGGCGTATCTCTTTTATCTTCTCGGGCACCTGGCGCATGGCCAATTCTATGCGGCGCTGCTTCAGCATCACCAAAAACTCATTGATGTTTTGCTCAATGATGGCTTCGGCATGTGAAAGTTCATGGTAACGCTCCTGCAGGTTCTTTTTGGCAACCTCGTTAAGAGAGTGTACTTCTATAAAGTTCACATCGTATTGCTCTAAAACTTCTGCAGCAGTATCGTTCGGGATGGCCAAATCTACAATGGTTTTCCTATCAGTATCGCCATTCAGCAACGAAGCGTAAATTTCTGTAGTAATAATGGGCTCTACTGCCGAGGTACAGGTTATAATAGCGTCGAAACCTTTTTTATAAGTTTTCAAGTCCTCCAATTCATAAGCATCGCCGCCCAGGTCATTGGCCAATTGCTGCGCTTTGGATAGCGTTCGGTTAAAAACCGAAAAATTACTAAACTTATGTTTCTGCAGGTATTTAGAAATGTTGCGGTTGGTTTCGCCTGCACCAATGATGAGTACACGTGCGTTAGCGCAAAGCTTCAAATCTTTAAGTTTACGATAAGCCAGGGATACAACCGAAATTGGGTTTTTAGAAATATTGGTGTAGGTATAAACCTCCTTGGCGGTTTTTACTACGCAATCCATTATCACGCGCAGTTTATCGCCGGTGAGGCCGGCCTCACGGCCACTATCGTATGCTTTGCGCAGTTGCGCAAGTATCTCTTTCTCGCCAACCACCAAACTCTCCAGCGAACAAGAGGTGCGCAACAGGTGCTCCATTGCAGCGTGGTCCTCGTAAATAGAGGCGGCATCTAAAAAAGTATCCATCGCATTGGTACAAAGGCCAATGCCCAGCGCATCTATAAACTCCTGAGCAAAATCCCTATCTACCTTTTGCGGGGTTGATAATACAAACTCTACACGGTTACAAGTAGCCAGGTAAAAAATTTCGTTTATGCCAAAACGAACTTTAACTTCATGAAGCTTGTCGGTAAGGTTCTCCTGGCATATAACCAACTTCCCCAATTCCTTCAACTCAATTTGTTTATGCGTAAAAGCTATTACCTTTAGATACTTCAAAGCAGTTTTAAATTTGACCCAACAAAAATAGCATACTGTGTAGGATGCAATGTCAAGGCTTTGTCAAACAGAGGTATTTAGAATGCTTATAAATAAAATGAATTTTACAATATAAGCAATCTCATTTTACAATAATTTCGTTTTTAATAATATTATGGCGGTAAAAATTACAAATATTAAAAAAATAAGCTTAGTGATTTTGGTCATATTCTATTTATTAGCCGGGGCCAACCACTTTTACAACCCATCATCGTATTACCGTTTAATTCCGAAGTACCTCCCTTATCCCGTAGCATTAAATATTTTAGCCGGTATTGCTGAAATTTTATTCGCCTTGTTGTTGCTATTGCCAAAAACAAGGCGTTTAGCGGTTTATGGCATTATGTTAATGTTGCTTGCCTTTTTACCGGTACATATCCAGATGGTTATTGATGCGCCTTTTATATTGGGTACGTTAGCTATATCCCCTTTGGTTGCCTGGATAAGGTTGGTAGTATTGCAGCCGTTGCTTATATTGTGGGCGTGGTGGCATCGCAGGTGAGCGGTGAATAGTTGATTAGAGAATAGTTGCACAAGCTCGAAACCACTCACCACTCACTTAATCAACTACTCACAAAACACAAACAATTACAAACAAACACCGTTACCCAAAACATATGGATCTGCAAAGTATTGAACTTCGTAACCTGGATGTACAGGATTACCAGGAACTGAAGAAATCGATGAAATCGGCGTACATGGATATGGACGAGGATTACTGGGATGCCGCATCGATAAAAAAACTGATAAAACTTTTCCCCGAAGGGCAAATTTGCGTTACCGTAAATGATGTAGTGGTTGGTTGCGCGCTATCCATTATGGTTGATTACAGCAAATTTGGTGATACCCATACTTACAAACAAATCACCGGCGACAGCAGCTTTAAAACGCATACCGATAAAGGCGACGTACTTTACGGCATCGACATCTTTGTGCACCCCAAATACCGTGGCCTGCGCCTGGCCCGCCGTTTATATGATGCCCGCAAGCAACTTTGCGAAAACCTCAACCTCAAAAGCATCATAGCCGGCGGCCGCATTCCCAACTACCAAAAATTCCAGAACGACCTTACGCCTAAGCAATATATAGACAAGGTTAAGTACAAAGAAATATACGACCCTACCCTATCGTTTCAGCTGGCCAACGATTTCCACGTGCGCAAGATATTGCGCAACTACCTGCCCGAGGATAGCCGCTCAAAAGGTTTCGCTACGCTGATAGAGTGGAACAATGTTTATTTTGAAGAGCCAACCACCGCCATTAACAATAAAACCGTTGTGCGCATTGGTTTGGTGCAATGGCAAATGCGCCCTTACAATAACATTAGCGAGTTGTTAAAGCACGCCGAATATTTTGTAGATGCCGTGAGCGATTACCAAAGCGATTTTATCTTGTTCCCTGAGTTGTTCAACACCCCGTTGATGGCCGAGTACAACCACCTCGATTCTGCCCGGGCCATGCGCGAGCTGGCCCAGTACACGCAGCCTATTGTAGAAGCTTTCAGCAAACTGGCGGTATCGTACAACGTAAACATTATTGCCGGCAGCATGCCTAAGATAGAGGAAGATTCGCTTTACAACGTATCATACCTGTTCCGCCGCAACGGCAGTATGGAAGAGACTACCAAAATACACCCTACCCCGGCAGAAATAAACTCATGGGGCATGCGCGGCGGCGATGAGGTGATAGCCTTTGATACCGATGCCGGCAAGATAGGGATCCTGATCTGTTACGATGTGGAGTTCCCTGAGTTATCGCGCATTTTGGCCAGCCAGGATATGCAAATACTCTTTGTGCCCTTCCTTACAGATACGCAAAATGGCTACAACCGGGTTAAGTTTTGCGCCCAGGCCCGCGCGGTAGAGAACGAATGCTACGTGGCTATAGCCGGTTGCGTGGGCAACCTGCCCAATGTAAATAACATGGGGATATCCTATGCACAGTCGGCGGTGTTTACGCCTTCCGATTTTGGTTTCCCCACCAATGGCATCCAATCAGAAGCTACGCCCAACACCGAAATGATTGTAATTGCCGATGTTGACCTTTCCGTTTTGAACGAACTGCACGAGTATGGCAGCGTTCAAAATTTGAAGGACCGCCGTACGGATTTGTACAGTATTATGTTTAACGGGAAGAAGGTGTAAGCTTCCGTCGGTTTCCAACCGACAGCAATGAAGGTGGGATGCTGATTTGTATTCAACATCGGGCGCCAATCCACCTTCATCGCCGTTCCATTCATGGAACGGTATAAACAGCAAGAAGGTGTAAAACAGCTGTCTTCCGTCGGTTGGAAACCGACGGCAATGAAGGTGAGATTCTGATTTCTATTCAACTTCCATTCATGGAACGGATGGGCGCAGAATAAATCTTTTCCATCCCCATCCTTTCATTGCGGCATCATTACTAAATTGCGCTCATGATCCGCAAAAATTATTACACCATCCCCGGTGCCAAAGGCAGGGGTATGCTGGCCGATATTACTTTTGATGATGCCAACCCCAAAGCGCCGCTGGTGATATTTGCCCACGGCATACGCGGATTTAAAGACTGGGGCGCACACAACCTGGTGGCGCAGCATTTTGCCCAAAACGGCTTCCGTTACCTCAAGTTTAACTTTTCGCATAACGGCACCACGTTGGATAAGCCAACCGATTTTGCCGACCTAATTGCCTTTAGCGATAACACCTTCAGCATAGAGCTAGACGACCTTAACGCCGTGATCGATTTCGCCTGCGGCGGCTCCTATGTACCCGCTGTGCGCGAGGTTTACCTCATTGGTCATAGCCTCGGCGGCGGCATCAGTATCGTAAAAACTGCCGAGGATAAGCGCATCACCAAACTGGTTACCATGGCGGCCATCTCCAGCTTCTACAACCTATGGCCCAAACAGGCCGAAGCACAATGGAAACTGCAGGGCGTAATGTATATCGTCAACTCGCGCACAAAGCAAAACATGCCTTATAAAGTAAGTCTGCTGAATGATCTGGAGAAGAACCCCGAAAGACTTGATATACCGCTAAAAGCTGCGGCTATAAAACAACCCTGGCTCATTGTACATGGCGATGAAGATACCAGCGTACCGCTCAGCCATGCCCAGGAACTGCATGCCGCCCAACCCGCGGCACAACTGGCGGTTATAAAAGGGGCCGACCATGTATTCAACGCTACCCACCCCTACCTGCAAGCGGAACTACCTGCCACATTATTGCAATTTTGTAACGTTTGTATTGAATTCTTGAAACAATAGGTCAGTTATTACAATCAATAAGGTAGTTTTTTACGTTATTGCATCAAAATAGCTGTACTTATGAGTATATCCGGATCCCGCAAAAAAGGAAGCAAGTTCATCAATACCACCCCTACCGAATCGGCGGGCTTTGGCAAAATGACACCTATTCTGCGGGAATATATGAACAACACGGCAGAGAACACGCCGAAGAAGACCTTAGGCCCATTTAGTACTGATGTATCGGTTTATGATACGCCGCCCAAAAGCGGCCTGCGCGTAACCTGGGTGGGGCACTCCAGCCTTATTATAGAGATTGACGGCATCCGCATCCTTACCGACCCGGTTTGGAGCCAGCGCGTATCGTTCTCGCAAGCATTTGGGCCAAAAAGGTTTTACCAGCCACCCATAGCTCTGGCCGATTTGCCTAAGATAGATGTGATCATCTCCTCACACGACCATTACGACCACCTGGATAAAGCCACCATTAAGTTTTTTGCAGATAAGCAGGTACCCTTCATCTGTTCGTTAGGCGTAGCACAATACCTCATCAGCTGGGGTATAGGCAGGGCACTCATCCACGAGGTAGATTGGGGCGATGGCGTGATGATTGGCGACTGCACTATAACTGCTGCACCCGCCAGGCATTTCTCGGGCAGGGGTATTACCCACCGCGATGAAACGCTGTGGTCATCTTTTGTGATCAAAGGCCCTGTCAATAATATCTACTTCGGCGCCGATTCGGGTTACTCTCCCGATTTCAAATTGATTGGCGAAACCTTTGGCCCTTTCGACCTGACCATGCTGGAGATTGGTGCCTACGGGCAATACTGGGCCGATATACATATGGGACCGGATAACGCCTCCAACGCCCACCTGGATTTGAAAGGCGATATCATGATGGGCATCCACTGGGGCACCTTCAACCTTGCACCACACGCCTGGTACGAGCCTGCCGAACGGCTGGTGCAGTATGCCAAAGATAAAAACATCAAACTGCTCCTACCCGAGCCGGGAAAACCTATCGAGGCCGATGAGCCTTTGGTAAGCAACTGGTGGAAAAAGTTTATGAGTTAGAGAAATTGCTTTACTCATTTATAAAACAGATATTTAGCTAAACAAAAAGACGTCATGTCAATTCATTTCGGCACCCCACACGGCGGATCCGAAGGACTCCTGTTGAGTAACCGCCGTGCAAAGCGACCTTGCATTGTGGCCACTTTTATGATGGGGTGTTGAAACAAGTTCAACGTGACGTAGGTCTTGCTTATTCATCAATACTTCAGTTGTTTTTATGAGAGAAATTGTCCGCTGCCAAATTTTCGCGATATTGCTCTTTTTTTGCGCATTGGGTGCATCGGCACAAACGGTTATACCCCTTTGGGAAAAAGGCGCGCCGGGTTTCGAGAGCCGCCGCAACGAGCCGGAGCAGGCTAAGGATTATTGGGTAAAGAACATCCACAACCCCTCGCTTACGGTTTACGCCCCGCCTGCCGGTACCGCCAATGGAGCCGCTGTAGTGGTTTGCCCCGGCGGCGGCCATCGCCTGCTGGTTTACAATTCTGAAGGCGTGGCACCGGCCAAATTCTACAATAGCCTGGGCATCACCGTTTTTATTTTAAAATACCGCCTGGGCCGCGATACGCTTTCGCCCTATAAAATTGATGTGCATGCCAAGCAGGATGGTTACCGGGCCATGCGCCTGGTACGCAGCCGTGCTGCCGAGTTCGGCATCGACCCTAACCGCATCGGCCTCATGGGATTCTCTGCCGGCGGCGAAGTGGTGGATATGATTGCTTTCGGCGGATACGATGGCGACCCTAATGCCCCCGACCCGATAGACCGCGCAAACGCCAAACCCAACTTTATTGTGCAGGTGTACCCCGGGCCTTCTTATGTGCCGGCAACTATTGCACCCGATGCCCCACCTGCCTTCCTGGTGGCCGCCAACGATGATGCCTGCTGCTCGCTACCGCTTATCCAGTTGCTGCAACTCTACCGCGAAGCCAAAGTACCCGTAGAACTGCATATGTACGCCCAGGGCGACCACGCCTTTAACATGGGTACCAACCGCAAGCAAAAATCCATCAACCACTGGCCCGACAGGTTAGCCGACTGGCTGGAAGACAGCCACATATTGCAGCCTAAAAAGGATTTGAAGAAGGTGACGCATTAAGGGGAAGGATGAGTTGGAAGGTTTTAAGGTTAGAAAGTTGAAAGGTTGGGAATCTGCAAATACGATAGCTTGCTCGGTACCTTTGCCGATGAGGTAAGATGAGGATGCCGCGCCCCTGCTAAACCATTATATTGCTCCCCTCAATCCAAACCAATGATTAAGCCAGGCCTTTTTTCGTTACTGCTGTTATGTATAACTACCTGTTGTTATGCACAAGACCCTTACCAGGCAACCCGCGCGCAATGGCTTGCCAAAGCGCAGCAATTGATGCCTCAATTAAATGAGACGATAAAACGACCGGTAAGCACGGTGGCATTGGTGAAAGATGAAGGAGCCTTCCAGGGATGGGCAGCTAAGAAAACCGATTCGCTGGATATCTTCTATGCGAGCTCCTTCCGCCAGAAAAAATCAATCATCCTCGATTTTAGCGAGCACCTTACCGGGTACGTAAGCTTCGGCCTGAAGGTGCTTACCGGCACGGCCGATGCGCCGGCCCGTTTTAAGCTCACCTTTGGCGAGGTGCCTTCAGAAATCGCGACGCCTTTCGACCCCTACACAGGTGGCCTTAGCCGCGCGTGGCTGCAGGATGAAGTAGCCACCGTAATGGATATCCCCTCCACCGTAAGCATTGCCCGTCGGGTTGCTTTCCGCTACATAAAAATCGAACTGACAGGCAGTTCACAAAACTTTGATTTTGCCATAGGCGATATCCAATGCAAGGCGGTTACATCGGTTACCAATATACCTGCACCTTTGAGCACTGCAACAGCATCGGGCATCCGTGCCATAGATTCTATTGGTTTGGCAACGCTGAAAGAGTGCATGCAAACCGTGTATGAAGACGGCCCCAAGCGCGACAGGAGGCTGTGGATAGGCGACCTGTACCTCGAATCGCTGGCCAACAGCTACTCCTTCAAAAACCACGATCTTACTAAACGGTGCCTGTACCTGCTGGCCGGCCTCAGTGGCGAGAAAGGTTATTTGATAGGCACCGTATTCGAAAAACCCGAGCCGCACCCGCAGGCCAACCAGTACCTGATGGATTATGCGCTGCTGTATAATTCGGCACTAAAAGAATACCTTACGGCTACTAACGATACCGAAACCGCAAACGACCTTTGGCCCGTAGCCAAACGCCAGCTGGATATCATACGCACGTATTTACAGCCCAACGGCATGATGGATTACGAACGCGCCAACAAAGAATGGTGGTTGTTTTTCGACTGGAAAGATGGCCTCGACCGTGAAGCCGCGCTACAGGGACTGGCCATTTACACCCTCAAACAAACCTACAGCCTGGCCAAAGCCTTGCATAAAGAACAGGAACTGGCCGATGTACCCTCGCTAATCAAAAAGATGAGTGCCGCTGCCCAGAGCAATTTATATGATGCCAAAAGCGGACTAGTTTACAGCGGCAAAGCACGACAGGTTTCTTACGCCTCGCAGATATGGCTGGTACTTTCGGGCGTACTGAGTGATAAGGAGAGCAAGCAGGTATTGCTAAATGTAGCCAAACGCAAGGATGCTTTATACCCCGGCGCACCATACCTGTACCACTACTATGTGCACGCGCTCATCAACGCTGGGTTAAATGCCGAAGCAAAAGCAACCGTGCTGAATTACTGGGGCGGGATGGTGAAAAAAGGCGCGGATACGTTTTGGGAAGTTTACGATCCCAATAATCAATACCTATCGCCATACGGCTTCTTCCCCATTAATAGCTATTGCCACGCATGGAGCTGCACGCCGGTATATTTCATCAGGAAGTACCCCGAAATATTCCAAAAGCAAGATTAAGGCTATCGTAAGCTTGGAAAGGCAATACTAAACGGGATATGTCCACGGTGCCCGGCTAAAATCAAATAGCAAACCAAAAAGTTACTCCCTTTAATGGATTGTTTCTGACACCAATTTCACCATGATGCCCTTGTATTATTTGCGACGAGATATATAGGCCGAGTCCCATCCCGGAGTAATTCTGCGAGGTTTTCTCTACTCTGAAGAACCGGTCGAAAACGTGGCCTATGTTAGCTTCGGGTATACCTATCCCCTCGTCTGTAACGCTCAAACTCACCCGGCTATCGTCTAAGCGTTCAATATGAACTTCAACCGCGCTACCCTCCGGGGAATATTTAAATGCATTCGTCAAAAAATTGCTTAAAACCTGTTCAATCCGGTCATGATCTGCAAAAAGCAGGAGGGATTCATCTCCCCGGATACCAATACTATGTTTCCCGTCCGCCAGTCTGCATTGTTCAACGCACTCGGTCACTAGTTCCATCAGGTTAAATTCGCTCCTTTTCAATTCAAGTCTTCCGGCCTGTATCCTTGTCACATCCAGCAATTCATCAATCAGGTTTGTTAATTTGTTTACCTGTTTGGATGAACGCTGAACAAAGGGTGCAATACCCTTTAGGTCATCGTTTTGGGAAACCATTTTTTCTAAAACCTGCAAAGATGCTTTAACGGTAGTTATGGGTGTCTTTAGCTCGTGGCTGGCTATGCTCATAAATTCATCCTTTTTGGCCATCAACTCCTCTGTAGCTTTAATCGATACTTGTTGCAGCCTCAGCTCCTCCTCTGCTTTTTTTCGTTCAATTATTTCCGCTTCTAACTGGTCAAGCGTTCGTAAGTGATAGATCATCGGTAAAAGCCTATAAAGCGCGTACACGGTGAATAGCGATACGATAGCGGTCATAAACCTTATCAGTGCGCTTAACCGGTAAGCCGGCCACCAAAAAATGATAGCATCCAGTAAATGGGTAGACCCACACAGCAGTATAAATGCGATAAAAAGCCAAAGGATTTTTGGAAATGGAATATCCTTCCGTTTGCTGATGATGCGGAATAACAGTATAGGGATAGCGAAATAGGCAAGCCAGATAGCGGCATCAGAAAGGATATACAACCAACCGTGGAACTGGTCCCAATTTCCGCAGTACCACCTGGCGGGCCAATCGGATGTATGGAATAGCTCCGAAAAAAAGTGTTTCACCTGGCTTAACAGGCTTTGATTTATTGGATGCGACGAAACATTTTTGTTGCCGCATAAAGTACCGCATTTTGCAGGCATGTGCGTCAAGCTCTTGCTACTTTCCATTATTTAAGATTAAATTCCTCATCTAACTTGTAACTCACGCGTATCAAATAAAAAAACAATAAACAGAGCCCAGCTCCCGGCTAAGCAGCCGGCTATGGTGTTACGGCCCTATCGCACGCATAGGTAAACAGGCAGGAAAAACAAATGAAGTATCGGCAAAAACACGAATAAGCCACCACCCATCTTGTAAAAACACCGTTTAAACAATAAATCTCAGTATTGGTTTTTACATCTTTTCTAAACCTACAAAATTAATGCGATACAATAAGCCATTATTTGCTATATATTTGAAAATTAGATACATAGCATCCAATCGCCACTAGCTGATAAATTCGCCTATCGGCATCAATTTATAAATTTAGGTTATGCTGTAATTTAAGAATCGTTTACTGCTACTAATTGGTAACAGGTGCACACTGTGGTAATTAGTAATCTTAAAAAAAAATAATCATGACACCAAAAACCAAACTGCGTTTTGCAACGCCATACAGCAAAATTGTAAAAGCCATTATTGCATTATTTTTCCTGATAAATAGCATTCCATTTGTTCATGCACAGTCAGCAGGCAACACCAGCAAACCGGGTGTTTTTTATGCGGTAACAAGGCCAGGTTCAAAAGACACCTCCTATCTTTTCGGCACCTACCACCTTATTAAGAGCAGCTATATGAAAAATTTGCCCAACGTACAGAAGGCCTTGCAAAAAAGCCATGGCGTTATTACCGAAATAGTGCTCGACTCCTCTAAAATACAGCTGGCACAAACAATGGGCATGTTAAAGGGCAAGACACTAACCGGTATGCTGAATAAATCATTAACAGACAGCCTGGAAACGGAGCTAAAGCAAAGCCTTGGCATAGGGCTGGCCCAGCTGGATCAATTTAAACCTGCAAACATCACACTAACCCTATCAATGGTGTACCTGATCAAAAACAACAAAGCAATGCTTGACAAATACACCGGCCAGCCTTTGGATATTTATTTTACCGATTTTGGCAAAAGCAACCATAAAACTTTAACCCCACTCGAAACCATTGAAGGGCAAATGGACATGCTTTTCAACCACACCAGCGAAGATCAGCAGATTAAGGAATTACAATACTTTCTGAAGAATAAGAGCGAAATGATTGCCATAGGCGACCAGATGATGGCCGGTTGGCTAAATAACGACCTGGCGCAGTTGAATACACTTTACCAAAAAAGCCTAACCCTATCCGGCGAAGCAGATTACTTGTTAAAGGATAGAAATTTAAAATGGATGGATAGCTTGCCAGCCCTGCTGCGAAAGGACAGGCAGTTTATAGGGGTAGGTGCCTTACACCTGGCCGGCGAATACGGATTAGTAGCGTTGCTGCGTGCAAAAGGCTTTACCCTTACCCCTTTAAAACTTTAACCGTGAGCGAAAAAGAGTTTTTACAACAAATAAAGCAAAACCAGGGTATCATTTATAAACTGGTGGGCATTTACGCAGCAGATGCCGAAGAGAAAAAAGACCTGTACCAGGAGATATTACTGAATACCTGGAAAGGCTGGCCCTCTTATAGGGGCGAAGCTAAATTCAGCACTTGGCTTTACCGTATTTGCCTCAATACCATATTTGCGCAAAAACGTAAAGCAATGCGGGTAGAATACAAAGAATCATTAGACGAATTTGCCCGGATTGCCGATGGAAATGCCGCACCAAATGATGATGCGATGCAATTACGACAAGCAATAAGATCATTAAAAGAAATAGACCGCGCAATTGTATCCTTACACCTGGATGGCTATGATAACGCCGAGATTGCAGGGATAATGGGTATTAGCAGCAACCTGGTAGCAGTAAAACTTTACCGCAGTAAAGAACAGTTATCTAAATTATTAAAGAAACAACTATGAACGCCGACAATAGAAACTGGAAACAACTGGAAAGCAATATCGATCAAGACCTGTCGTCTATGATCGATGAATCCCGCATTCCCAAAATACGATCTCAAAACCCGCTTGTGAAAATAAAACAAAACCTCCTTATTAATATGATATGGGGAGTGTTGATTTGCTGCCTATATGTAATCGTACTTATCCGCTTTAATTATATAGAGGTTAGGCTCTGCCTGGGATTAGTGCTTGTCTTTTCATTATGGGCATTAATTACTGCTTTTATCAAGTACCGAAAGATGCACACCGGCATTTTAGCCGACAGCTCTCTGCTGCAAGAATTGAAACACCAGCATTCATCCATCGTTTCCTGGATGAAACAGCAGTCGCGGGTGGCATTGTTTGTTTACCCTATAAGTGCAGCCGGTGGCTTTATGCTTGGCGGCGCTGTAGGATCTGGCAAGTCGGTGGCACTTTTTATGAACAAACCGCTGATTTGGATCATATTTTTAGTGGTAATTGCCATACTGGTACCCCTGTGTCACCTGCTTACCAAGTGGATGTTTAAAATAAGTTTTGGCAATCACCTGAATGCCCTGCAGCAATACATTGAGGAATTGGAAACAGAAAAATAATTGATATACCCCGTAATTTTAATTAGCGTACCGATACTAATTGTTTAAAAACTATTACAACAATGGAAACCGATCAAACAACTTCACGTGCTTTCAATATCAACCGCCCATGTTATATTGTAGCAACCCTGATAGGGATAGTCTTTTTAATTTTGCGCGATTTTTCACAAGCCGCAGTGTTCTTAGGCCTTGGTTTGATATTTGACCCCTTTGATTTGAAGCAGCCTTTTCCACAAAGGCCTTTTTACCAGCAGACATGGCTTATTGTACACTTATCGATTGTACTGGCCTTAATTGCCTTAGAGGCTTACATCAAACTAAAGTAGCAGATCAAAAAGCGTAGATAAGCGCGGCAGGTACCGCGTGAAAGTTTTTAAATAAAAGCAAAACGGGTAGCCCGGCGCAATGGCCGGGCTACCCGTTTTAAATGCGTTGCAACAGTTTGCTATTTTACACGCTCAACGTATTCGCCGGTGCGGGTATCTACTTTTATTTTATCGCCCTGGTTTACAAACAGAGGCACTTTAATCTCCACACCGTTCTCGGTGGTGGCGTTTTTCATGGCGCCAGATGAGGTATCGCCTTTAACAGCAGGCTCTGTGTAAGTTATTTCCAGCTCCACGTGGTTAGGGGCAGTTGCCATAATGGGCTCCTCGCTCTCGAAGGATACAATTACATTCATACCCTCTTTAAGGAATTTAACCGCCGGGCCGAACAGGGTTTTTGGGATGCTATGCTGATCGTAGGTGGTGTTATCCATTACAACCATATAATCGCCTTCCTCGTACAGGTATTGAAAATCGTTGGTTTCTACGCGGCATATCTCTACCTGCTCGTCGGTACCCAGGCGAGCTTCTACCGCCCTGCCGGTTTTAATATTGCGGAACTTATCCAGATAAAACGCGCCACCTTTGCCGGGTGTGCGGTGTAAAACCTCGGTAACAATTACCAGTTCGCCGTTGTAGCGTAATATATTCCCTACTTTAACTTCAGATGCCTTTGCCATGTAAATTCGATCGTAAATTTGTGCGCGAAGATAAATTAATTATATAAAACGCTATCATAAAAACTGTTGGCAGCGCATTAAAAAATAACCGCACACAGCAATGCCGCGTACGGTTATCAGATCAGTTAAAGTAAAAGCTTTTGGTTTATTGTTTCACCCGTTCGCCGGTGCACTCAAACATGCCCAGCAAACTGCCGGTAACGTGGTCGTCGTCCTTTTTCTCCAGGGTGATGTTTACATCGTAGCCTTGGGTGGTAAAGAATATTGCTATGCCTTTTTCGTTCTTATCCACCTTGGTTACCGGCTCATCTTTCTTGGTTTCGGGGTTTTCCATGGTGCCGGTAAAGGCACCGTCTTTTTCGGTTATGGTGAAAAACATATGTACGTCGCCATTGGGCGTGCCTTTTATCAAAATATCCCATTTGCCTGCAAAATAAGCCGGGGGCGTAGTTTGTGCCTGCGCTTTTACCGAGATGAATAAGAAAGTCAGTAAACCGGCCAGCAGTAAGTTGAACTTTTTCATGTTTTTTTTTTAATTATGGTTTTAAAATTGGTGCTTATTTGGTACCGCTGCGTTTTAGTTCATTCTCCAGCAGCGTTAGGAAAGTCGGTTGCGCCCAGGCGCTCGCATCGTGTCCTATAGATGTATAATACGCTCGGCCTTTACCTACCTCCCGGTACCAGGCCACCGGATGGTCTTTGCCCATGCCGAAGTCTTTGTCTTTTACGAACAGTATATTACCGTTGGGATTTATCTTTTGGCCATCTATCGCGTAAATAACATGTGCACCGTGCGTGCGCGGGTTATCAAAGAATACGTACCATTCATCGGGATGCTGCCAGGTTTTGGGCAAACCCTTTACTACTAAACTATCAGTTACCGGGTTTAGCGTAACTGTTGCCTGCTGCAAATGTTTTTCTATCGGATGATGCGAGAAGCTTGCCCCTATCAGGTTCTCTGCGTACCAGGGCCATTGGTGCGAGTTATCGCCCGCGCCATGTATGCCCAGCCAGCTACCGCCGCCGCTAACATAAGCCTGCAAGGCTTTTTGCTGCTCATCATTCAATAGCCGACCTGTGCAGTTGTTAAAGATAACGATATCAAATTTGGCCAACTGCGCAGCGTTAAACACCCCGCCATCATCGGTACTGTATAAAAACCAGTTGTTCTTTTTAGCAAGGGAGTCAAAAGCTTTCTTGCCCGCTTCTATCGACTCACCGTGACGGTAGCCAGTAGATTTAGAAAACAGCAGCGCTGCCTTCTGATTCGTTGGGAATGTGATTACCGGCACCTCCGTTTCGTAAGATACCGGGAAACCATGGGTTACCTTGTAGGCAAACAGCATGATGGCACCTACCGCCAAGATTACGATGGCCAAAGCCGACCGCAGCGCTATTTTTAAAGCTTTCTTCATGTATTACTCATATCGGTTTAATAGCCGGGCGCAAGGCCGGTTTATCGCAATAGCGATTTAATCATCTAAAAATAATTATAATTGGCAACTTCATTTATTCATTTTTAATAAATGAAGGTAGGGGAATTTTATTTGTATTTATTAAAATTTAAGAAATAATTTTTTTGGCATTTTTGTACCGATGGAGAACTTACAGGAAGCACGCGATTTTTTTGAGAAAGGGTACCTGGAGTATCGTCCTAATATCAGCATCGATTGTGCCATTTTCGGCTACCACAATGGTGAGCTTAAAGTACTATTGGTAAAAAACAAGCTGATACGCAAATGGTACCTGCCGGGTGGCTTTATCAAGAAAACCGAAAGTTTGGATGATGCTGCATCGCGCATAACGGCCGAGCGCACCGGGCTGGAAAAATTGTTCCTGAAACAGGTGAAAGCCTTTGGCGATGTGGGCCGCAACTCTACGCTGGATGTGTTTGACGAGGAAGCCTTCGAACAAATAATCGGTTTCAGGATAGATGAAAGCAGCTGGCTCGCCGGCGAAACGGTAACTATAGGTTTTTACGCCATTACCGATATTGTAAACGCCAGCCCAAAAGCCGACTTTTTTTCGGAGGCTTGCCGCTGGTTCCCGGTTGATGCCCTGCCCGAGCTGGGTTTCGACCATGAAGAGATCGTGACTGAGGCGCTATCCCGCATGCGGATAGACCTTTACCACTTCCCCATAGGCAAAAACCTGCTTCAGCCCAAATTTACGCTTAAGGAAATCAAAACGCTTTACGAGGTACTCTCGGGCAAAACGCTTAACCCTACTAATTTCCCCAACAAGCTGATAGCCCTGGGCCTGCTCACCAAACTGGATGAAAAGCGCAGCATAGGCGGCCACCGCTCGCCCACATATTATAAATTCAACGAGGATACGTATGAAAAGGCTTTGGAAGACGGGTTGGTGTTGGTGTAGTATGTCCAATTAATTTGCTGGAAGCTTGCGGATTTCATGGCTGTTTTTTTAACTTTAGCACAGCCTTATCCGCACCATGATGAAGAAATCAATATACCTGCTTCTGCTCCCTGTGTTTTTATTTGCATGCAAAAGCAACAAAACACAGCCCGAAAAAGACTCCGTTACAGCGGCACCAAAAACCCACAGCACTAAAGCACTTATAGCAGAATTCAAGCCCATTATTCAAGGCGTTTGGGTAAAAAGCGATTATGTGGATAAAGTGATAGCTACCAAATCGCCTTTGGCAGCTGCCGATTTAGCGACCGGATTAACAGCCATGAATATCAGTACCGGTAAAATTGCTGGAGATAGCATTATTGCAGAAGGCGGCTGGAGCAATCATGAAGGAGGAGATCTCATACTTAAATTTAAGCCGGGCAAAAAAAAATCCACCATACAACTTGGTCCGGGCGATCTTGGTTATTCTATACAAAACGGCGATACCATTTTAACCACATACTGGCCGGATGATAATAAAAACATCATTGCAACCCGTTATAGAAAAGTAGCAATTAAATCAGCCGAAGGCTTTGCACAAGGAACATTCCAAACGATAAATAAAGGGCTAATTGCCGGCTCCTACAGCTTCAAAGACACTACGGGCACAACGTCAACCGTTATTTTTCGCACTAATGGTACTTTGTCGGGGTTTTTCGCTTTTAAACAGTATCATGTTAATATCGACCTCAACTCCGACGTGATGGATAATTTGGATGAGATAAGTTTCGATTACAAAGCAAGCACATCGTATTCTTTTAAATTTATCGGCGACACCTTAAAACTTTACGATACCCGGCCCAATGAAGATTCTACACTATTGGTTTTGGATAAGTTGAGATACACGTTGGTAAAGCAGAAATAAGAAAAGATGGATAGAAACAAAAAGTCGGCACCTGAGCACGATGCTTATCCCCAACTTTCAGACGAATACAAGCTAATGATGGACAAAATGCTTGATGAGGAAGAAAGAGGGGAAATGAAATACGCATCTTTGGAACATATTAAAAATAAGTTCCAGAGATAAAATCCATCGAACTTATTTTCGAAGCAACATTGTAATTAAATCCTGTTTATCTCAAAAATAAATCCCTTCGTGTTTCACCGCATGTTTTTATTCGGTAAATCCTGAGATTCTGTCAATCCTGATTTAAACTATTCGATCTGTTTTATCACCGCAATCAAATCCTGCTCACCAAATGCTGCCTGTGCTGCCTCGTAAGTTTTTAACGCAGCCTCGCCCAGTGGCGACGACAATCCGATGTCTTGAGCCAGCTTAAGGTCCTTAACGATGTTATTGAGCGAGAATGCCGCCTTGTAGTTATCGTTAATAATGGCATCGCCTTTTATTTTCATGAAAGGGTTGGCCAGCGCGCCGTTATTCAGCAGATTCAATAAGGTTTCTGGAGCGATGCCGTTTTGCTTGGACAGAACTACGGCTTCGGCCAGGCCCTGCGCATGTATGGCGAGCAGGGTATTGATAGCCAGTTTAGCCACGTTCCCCGCGCCTACATCGCCAATAAGGGTAGCGCTCTTGCCCAAAACCTCTAATACGGGTTTTACTTGCTCAAACGTGGCGGCATCGCCACCAGCCATAATAACCAGTTGGGCGGTCTCGGCTTGTTTTACACTGCCTGATACCGGCGCATCTAAGTAGGCATTACCCTGCGCAGCGCAAAGCCCTGCAATTTCCCTGCTGATGGCCGGCGATACGGTGCTCATATTAATGATGACCTTACCCGTAGCTCCTGCATCCAGCAGACCTTTATCGCCGTGGAAAATATCCTTGATGGCCTTATCATCCGTTACCATAATGATGATAATAGCTGATTGAGCGATCAATTCGGCTGGTGTTGGGGCGGTCCCCGCACCCTCCGCTTTCAAGGTGGCTTCCTTATCTTTATTGCGGTTATAAACGGTAACAGGGTAACCTGCTTTTATCAATTGCTGAGCCATGGGCGTACCCATCAGCCCCAAGCCTATCCATCCTATCCTGCTTTTATCCATAAAACAAATATCTGATTATCGGCCCATATTATTATGTATTTTAGTGACGAGAAAAACCCCGAAATGAAGAAGCTATTTTTTTTGCTTGCCCCCATCATTGTTCTCTTATCCTGCACAAGCAACCCCACAAAAAAACACACCGATACCCTTACCGCTGCTAAACCAAAACCTGCTAAACAAAGAACAAATCTTTTGCCTGTTTACCAGGGCGTTTGGGTAAAAAGCGATTATATAGAAAAGATAAGGAGAACCAAATCTGTATTAGCATCGGTAGATTTGGTAGCTGGAATAACCGGCATGCAGATAGATACCGCGACAATAACGGGTGATAGCCTGATGGTAACCGTAGGTTGGGATAACCAAAACCCCGGCAGCGTAGCGATTAGGTTAAAACACGGCAAAAGGCCCGGCACGCTACAATTTGGTGACGATGAGCTGGGCTATTCCGTTGCCAATGGCGATACAGCATTGCTGCTTTATCAGGTTTACAACAAGCAATTATTTACTACGCCATACCATAAAATAGCTAATGTTGACGCTAACAAAAACGTTAGCGACGGCATCAATTACGTCATTAATAAAGCCCTTATAGCGGGCAGTTATGCCGTTAAGGGCGTAACGGGAAAAACCAGCAAAGTTATTTTTACACCCGACGGCACGGTGACCGGCCTGGCGGGATTCCGGAAATATTTTATCGAGAACGACCTTAAACCCGGCCCGCTTAAGAATATGGACCTCATCACCTTCGATGAGTTCAGCAGCAAAAGCGCGGTTTATCATTATGTTTTCGAAGACAATACCCTAAAGCTTTACGAAGCAAAACCTAACACTAAGGCCACCCTGATAGTTTTGGGCAAGCTGAAATACACGCTAACCCGGCAATAGCCCGGCGTGTACATTTTCCTCGAAATATTTTTTTACCAGCAGACTAATGAAACGTTTGAGGTAGGTTTCGTTGAGGAACACGTTGCTCCAGTTATCAAAACGTTGGCACTGTATGCCCAGGTAAAAAAAGTAGAGGCTTACGCCCAAAGCGGGCAGCAATCGCTTTTCTTCGTCGCTTATTTTTACAACCGATTCGTAACCATCCAAAAAACTCTTCTTTTTCAGTTCGCGTTCGGCGGGGTCCTTCTCGGTGCTGTGTATCTGCAATATATTATAAGCAAGGTCATAAGCCAGCCAACCGTTGCCGCAGAAGTCGAAGTCGAAGATGGTTACCACGCTATCCTTGGTGATATTCATGTTATCGAACCAGATATCCAGATGCACCACGCCTTTGCGCATCTGCTTATCATCTGCATTAGCCAGTTCGCTCAACAGGTATTTTTGTGCCGATAGCATCCAGTCCATTTCATCAGCTTGGACAGGGAGGAAATTATTGAGGTATATAAATGGGTCCTGCAGGATAACCTTAGGCGAGTACTGAACCCGCTGAAGTTGCAAGCCCTCCGTTAAGCGATGGATGCGCGCCATGGTTTCCCCAATGCGGTAATGCTGCTCTTCGGATAAATTCAGGAACTTTTCGCCTTCGGCAAAAGAAAACATCAACCCGAAACGCATGCCTTCCGGCGCATCCAGCTGCTGCAGGTACTCGCCCGAGGCATCCGTCAACGGATAAGAAACTGAAACGCCGCCCTCTTTCAGCAGGTTTAATAAGCGTATCTCCTCGTTAATTTTAGTCTCGCTGCGCCAATTCAGGCTATACACCCTAAAAACAAATTTGTCGGCGCCGTCTGTTACCAGGTAACTATGGTTGATACCCGTTTTTAACAATTTGCAGCTTGTGTTTGCCGACAGGCTGTACTTGTCCTTTAAGAATATTGCCAAATGGCTTGCCGAGAGGATAGAACTGATTGACGGGAAAGGACGCATAAAACAAAATTTTTTTTTTTTGGGGGGGGGGTGCAAAGAAACAAAAAACGCTATTACTTATGGCAATAGCGTTAAACTATTGTTAGCATTTAGATTTCACAAATTTAAAAAGTTGTCAAATCTTCACCTGCTCGGGCATAATCCTTCCAGTCTTTCTTGCTGAATACCACTACCTGGCCGGTACTCGTTGAGGGCGTTGCCGGGCGATTGGTATTTTGCCGTGGAGTTCTCATGGGTAATATTCTAGCCTTAAAACAGGTAAGCAAAGCTTTAAAACAAAACATCCCCTTTCGGGGATGTGGGTGTATTGAGATAAGATTAGCAATCCCGTCATTGCGAGGAACGAAGCAATCTCTACGCAGGACAAGCGGATATGCACTCGGCTCTGCTTACCGGGAGATTGCTTCGTGCCTCGCAAAGACGCGGTGGTATTGTGTTTTTTTACACCGCGTCCGATAACGAACTAAACGTAAAGTCTCTCACCTTCAACGGCGGGATAAGGTAACTGCGGTAGCTTTCTACGCTGATGCTCCGTTCTTGCTTGCCCAGGGCTTCCAGGTTGTTCAGCATGATTACGGGGCTCTCGTTGAAACGGAAGTTCTTCACCGGGAATTTTATCTTGCCGTTTTCAATGTAGAACGTACCATCGCGGGTAAGGCCGGTCAACAGCAACGATTGCGGATCTACCATGCGTATATACCACAATCGCGAAACCAATATCCCACGCTCGGTGCTTTTGATCAGTTCTTCGAGGGTGGCATCGCCGCCATCCATAATGATATTGCTTGGGCCGGGCACGGGAGCAACGCCTTTCTTCTGCGCCCAATAGCGGGAGTAAGAAAGATTTTTCACCACACCTTTATCAATCCACATGGTTTTCTCACGCGGAAGGCCGTCGCCGCCCCACGTTGCGCCGGGCAGGTCGGGGTTAAAGGGGTCCGAATAGATGTTTACTTTCGTGTCCATCAGTTGCTCACCCAGGCGGGTACCACCGCCTTTTTTGCTCAAGAAGCTACGGCCCTCTTCGGCACTGCGGGCATCAAAGCGGAACATGTTCTCCAGCATATAAGTTGCGGCAACCGGCTCCAGTATCACGGTGTATTTGCCCGGCTCCATGGCCCTCGCGCCTATCGAGGCGTTGGCTTTCATGGTAGCCACACGCGTTGCGGAAGCGGTATCCAGTTTGCTCACATCGGTAAAGCCGCGGGCAGCATAGCCAGATGCTGTACCGGCATCGTTACGTGTAGTTACCGAAAAATACACATCGGTACTTTTGTTATAGGCAAATAAGCCCTTGGAATTCATCACCGCGCTGAAATTGGTTGAATTATCTAAAAACCCGGCCGCGCTTAATTTGGCCTCTTTGGCAATAGCCAAACTTTTACCTACCATTTCGGCCCTGCTATCGGGTGTCATGGCCGCTGTATTGGCATTATAGGTTATCGATTCTTTAAATTCTGATTGGCCCAGCATAGGCATATATTCCGGATTCTCAGGCGCCAACTGCGCCAGCTCTTCTGAGCGACGCACTACTCTTTCTAACGCAGCATCGTCAAACTCGTTGATAGAGGCCGAGCCGGCCTTTTTACCATAAACCGATGTTACCGAAAGGCCAATGCTGCTTACATCGCCTGCGGTAGAAACCGCGTTTAATGCATAGCGCACGTTGCCCTCGTCGCCCCCGCCGAGGCTTGCTTCGCACTCATCGGCTTTGGAATAGCTCAGCACCTTTTTTAGTAAGGCCTGTGCCTGTTCTTTTGTATATATAGCCATGTTTTAACCGATTTTTCTTTTTGTATTGATTACGTTAACCCCATTGAACCTTGTTGTGGCCGAGCCGTGCGATACCGCACTACTTTGTCCCGGCTGCCCCTTGCCATCGTTAAACGATCCGCCAAGGCGGTAATCGCTTTCGTCGCAAACCTGGGTGCAGCTATTCCAGAACTCCTGCGTATTGGCCTGGTAGGATACATCATTCAGCATGCCCACTATTTTACCTTCTTTTATTTCGTAAAACAATTGGCCGCCAAACTGGAAGTTGTAGCGTTGCTGATCTATAGAAAACGACCCATTACCAATGATATAAACGCCTTTCTCTACGTTTTTGATCATTTCGTCCACGCTTAACTTACCTGCGCCAGGCTGTAAGGAAACATTGGGCATACGCTGAAATTGTACGTCCTGCCAGCTTTGTGCATAGCAACAGCCCTGAGATTCTTTCAGGCCGATGATATGCGCCTGATCGCGGATGGCCTGGTAATTTACCAGCACACCGTTTTTAATAATGTCCCACTTTTTGGTACCTACGCCTTCATCATCATAACCAACCGCGCCTAAAGAGCCTACCTGCGTTTTGTCGCCTACAATATTCACCTTATCACTACCAAATTTAAAATTACCTGATTTCCACTTGTCTAAGGTTAAAAAGCTGGTACCGGCATAATTGGCTTCGTAACCTAATACCCTGTCAAGTTCAGTTGGATGGCCTACCGATTCGTGTATGGTGAGCCAGAGGTGGCTTGGATCGAGCACCAGATCATATTTGCCGGGCTCTACAGATTTTGCGGTCAATTTTTCGCCTGCCTGTTTGGTAGCAAATTTCATATCCTCCAGCATATCATAGCGATTTTTATACCGGGGCGTTACGCCGCCAACCGTTTCAGCAGCAAGAGGCGTTAAATATTCATAACCCATACCTACCGGCGAACTAAGCGCACTGCGGGTTTCAAAAGCACCTTTGGTAGGGTCTATTTTTGTTACGGTAAAACTGGGGTATAAACGGTGAATGTCCTGATCGATATAGGAACCATCTGTAGAAGCAAAATATTTCTGCTCATTTACAGCAAAGATGGTAGAGTTAACAAAATTAGCCCCGGCACCCATGGCAATGGCGTTGGCACCAAGCAGCAGGTCTACCTTTTCTTTTATGGGTACCTCAAAAGCGTTCTTTTCGATGGGTGTTTTCCAACTTACCTCACCGTAGCCTTTTTGGGGAGCCAGTTGTACCGGCGCACTGCCCAGTTTGGCATTGGCTTTGGCAACGGCAACCGCACGTTTGGCGGTTTTGGCAATGCCATCCTTGGTTACATCGTTAGTAGCCGCAAAGCCCCAGCAGCCATTGGCAATAACGCGGATACCCACGCCATAGCTTTCGGTATTGGCTACGTTCAGCACCCGGTTTTCGCGGGTGATCACAAACTGGTTAAGGTAGCGGCCAATGCGCACATCGGCGTAGCTTGCACCGGCTGCTTTAGCGGCGTTTAGCCCGGCGTCGGCCAGCTCCTTTTTAATTTTGGCATCCACCGGGTTCAGGGCATCCTGCACATCGATAGTTTTACCGAATGCGCCGAGATTGGGGAGTGCGGTTGCCGCTGCGCCAAGCCCTGTTAAATAAATAAAGTCTCTTCTTCTCATATTATGATACGTTTAATCATCGTATTGTTATTCTACCGCCCGGTCAAGCGTCCCCGCTTGACCGAAACACATTTTGGAGCGTCCTCGCTCCCGTCGCAGTTAAAAAGTAAGCGTGGACGCTTACAAAGATTATTA
Source organism: Mucilaginibacter psychrotolerans (assembly GCF_004519315.1). GTDB lineage: Bacteria > Bacteroidota > Bacteroidia > Sphingobacteriales > Sphingobacteriaceae > Mucilaginibacter > Mucilaginibacter psychrotolerans. The sequence continues at coordinate 144,324 of NZ_SOZE01000008.1, read as the reverse complement.
TTCAAGCGTGGACGCTTGAACAGGCGCAGTTTATATCGCGCGATATTTTCACAACCACTTCCGCTCTACCCACAAGAAAGCACAAGCTACCAGCAGCAGGATATAAAAGTAAATTTTCGGCACTTCAATCCGAAGTTTTTGATGTATCTGTTTCGTTACAATACTGCCCGGCGTATGGCCCGCTGCATATTGCTGCGTGGCGGCGGTTTTCGCAGCCGCTTGTACACCTTTCCATTCGGTTTGCGGCCAGGCGTAAAACCAATCAGTGATATTATCATGCCTTAGGGATTGCCAACCTGCCTCCTTTGGCCAATAGCGTGCCGACCATTCAAAAGGCATCGCAGGATTTTGCTCAGGGGCCAGCACCTCGCCGTTTATACTGATTGGCGAACTTACACCGTTTGCAATGTGTAGCTGCACAGGCTGGCCCGCAAACGGCATAGCATCAACTTCTATCGGTATGTTTGCGCTTGTGTCTCTGCGGGCGGCCTTACTAATTAGGGCACTCCATACCGCAGCATAATCCTGCTGGTTGCCACCTAATGCCCAACTATAGGTATTACCCAAAGTACTGAACACCAATCTCCCCTGCCCTGCAATGCTGCTGCTTGCCAGTACCCTGCCTTGGGCGCCCATAATCAACGGCTGCGTGCCTTCATGATAGCGGATGCCTGTTGTACCATTACCTATTTTAGCTGATGAGCTTCTTTTACCGTTGATATTAAGCGCAGAAAATACCTCTTTACCCTGGATATTTTCCAGCAGGAAATCTTTTTGCAGCCATGATGTTTTGCCGGTACTATCCGCCCGCATAATGATGCCGAGACCGCTATCTTCTACTTCATGTCTTAGGGAAGCGGCGTCCGCACCGCCCAGAGTGTTGAGAGTGGACAGGTCGCCTATCACCACATCAAATTGCGCGAGAGTTGAGGCTGTAAGCCTATCCAATGGCAGTTGTTTAATATTGATGTATTCGCTGTTGAATTTATCCTTGCTGATAGCCGAACGCGCGGCCACGGCATAGCCTTGTCTGCTGAGCCATCCCTTTAAAAATTTGGTTTCGAAACCGGGCGACGCGGAAAGCAACAATACCCTTAAAGGCTTCACCGGTTCTACGCTGAATGGGATGCTACCCTGCAGAACGGTATCGCCGCCGGCAACCGACAGTGCCTGGTAAACCCGTTTACCGTTTGATTTTGGCGTAGCCATCAGCTCAAAGTTCCTTCGGCCCTTTGGTTGGATTGTGGCCGTATCTAAAATCGTATTCAATCCTTTCAGCAACAGCGTTACTTTTTGTGCCGATGGGTTCTGGTAAGTGCCCTGTACCTGCAAGACCCTGCCTGCCTTTAGCTTTTGGGACCAGCTGATATGGCTTACGCCTGCGGGTAATGCTTGCGGGTGGAAAATCACAGGCAGGTTACCCAAATCATCCAGTTGGCTTTTATTCAAGCCATCCCCGTAAATATGCAGGGGGTAGTCCTTCAAGGTATCAGTCAGCATATCTAAGCCTTGAACAAACATGGCACGTGGATATGCCTTTTTAATAGTCGCATCGCAGGTAAACAACCGTGCGTTTGCGGGGATGCTATCGGCAGCAAATCCTGTTGTGAGCAGGGCAAACGCCTCCCTGTCATTTTGCTTTGCTTCTTTTTGATAACTTAGCGGTAGTGCCAAACAAGCCAGCGCAATAGCCGCAATTAACACTGCAAACATCCGTAAGGCTAACCGTTTTTTATTGGCGCGACGGATTTCCAGCCAAACCGCGAACGCCGCCAGCAATATGCAAAGTCCGATAACCATATAAATCCAATTGACTTGCATCATGGCTTGGCGTTTTTAAGGTTCTTATAATAGCTGCGCGATAACCCACCATCCGCCGGTTGTGCCTTTGCAGATGGCAGCACTTGAGGTGCCGTTATGGTTATTTGGATAGCGCGTTCCACCACACCAATATCTATTGCACTTATTTTTTGTGCCGATAATATCCTGCGCATAGCACCTAAAGCCGAGAGATAAGTCCCAGGCTGCGCCGATGCGCGCAAGCTTAATTGCTGGTTGGCTACCTGCAATACGCGGGCATCTGCAGTAGTTAACGTGGGTTTGGCTTTTAGTTGTTCCAATACCTCTATGGCCTTGCGGAGGGCCCCGAAAGCATCTCCCGCAGGTTTTATTTCTTGCTTATTTACCGGTTGGATAATCTTATCCAATTCACCTGTGAGGCGTTTATCCAGTTTGATGGGCGATGGGTTATAGGAAGTTTTAGCCACGAAGGAGCGTGATTTTTGTTGCAAATCTTTCAGCAAACGCAAAGCCTTGTAGGCAAATGGCAATGCTGCCTGTGGTTTGTATAGTCGCAATTGCAGCTCGGCTTTCCACATTTCGGTAAGGGTGGCTTTTAATTGCGCCTTAATGGCCGGCTCAAAAAACTGCGCATCTTCGGCCTTATCGTGATCATCGGTGTACTCCTTTAATATTTTGGCCGCGTTGCTGAAATCTGCCGGGTCGGCCACGCCATCGCTGGTTTTGGGTACCTCCTGGCTTTCATCTTCTTCGCCTAAAAACTTACCGTAACGCAGGCGCAACAGTTTTTGGTCGATACCCAGATCATTACTACGGGCGTTGAATTTTTCAACCGTGATGCTGTCTTTATCCTTCAACAATTGCTCCGCATCGATGATGATTTGTCTTTCGCTGCGGAAAAACTCCGGTTTGAGGTTAGCGCCGCTCAGGATGCCATCCATGCTGAGCAGTTCGGCAGTATCCTGTACGGCAACGGTAAATACATCGGTACGGCTTTGCTGCTGATGCGTGTCGCGGGCCTGCACGTAAAAGTACAGCTCGTCGCCGGGTTCCATATTTAAGGCGGGCAGATCTACCAGTTTTTGCGCATCGTATTGGGGCTGACCTGTAAAGACGGTATTGAAATTCAGTTTATATTCCTTGAATTTAACACCCTCGCCACGGCCCTTTGCCACCGTAGCCATAATCTGCGCATTGGCAATGCCGTAATCATCTGTAAGGGCAGCATCAATAGTGACGCGCTGTGCCTCGCCGGCATCAATGTAAGTATAGGGCTTGGGTGTTTTGACTTGTATCACCGGCGGCGCATCTTTTATCACCTGCACCTGGTAAAGCTCCGACAGCTTGCCATCGATGCTTACCTGGTAATAGCCCGGCCCGCTGATGGTTTTTGCGGCCTGCCAGGTTTTACCTTCGCCGGTATTTCTCAGGCTGATACGCTCCTTATCATTAAATAACAGATACGGCTGCTTAACGGCCACATTGGTACTGATGTGCCAGTTTACGCTTGCGCCATCCTCCACGGAAATGTTGAACCTATCCTGACTGCGTTGCGCCCTCCGGGTATAAGCGGGTGGAGTAATAGTAACGCCGATACCGTCTATCTGCGGGAGGGGTTTTTCCATCGGAAACTTTTGCTCAGCAATGCCTATTCCTCTTGTTCGGCTATTGCCGCCATTTGCGGGGTGGTACAGTATTACAATCGCGATAAAAAACAATGCTGCTAAGGCCATCAACAAAGCCGAGCGCAAAAAGCGTTTGGCGAAGAGCTTATGGCCTACCTGTAAGTTGGCCCATGCTTCCTCAGTGTTTGCGCGCGCCAGCGACTGCAACACATTCAATTCCTCCGCAGGCAGTAACAGCAAGCCCGTACTCTCCTGCAATTCCAGATACTCCCTATCAAGAAAGCTCACGATTTTTTGGTTGCCGATGCGCCAGGGGCAATGCAGGACCAGCATGATACTGAACACGCTCCAAAACACCGGGAAAGCCCACCACACCAACCAGCCCAGCAACAAAAACACGCCAGCAGCTAACAGCGCAATGGCTGCCGACAGAGCCGCATCGGCCAGCACCTGGTAAACAACCCAGCGGCGGCGCAACGCATCTATTTTATGTAATGCCTGCTTAGCCATTGGTGGTAGATTTTATTCTGTGGGATAACCAACGCTCCGCAGCGAATACGAATACGATCAATAGCCAAAAATACGGCGATATATCTTTTGGATCAGTGGCAGTTATGGACGATGGCGTATAGCTATTGATTATGTAATACGGCATTAATTGCTGATGGCTTAGCACGCGCTTTTCGTTTTCCGCAGGCAGGGCATAGGGCTTATCGTTCAGTAATTGCAATATTTGTTTGGGGAAAGCGTCGTTCCAAACCAGGTCGTTCCAGGCGGGGTTGAAATGGGTGTAAAAGTGATAAGTATTGGTTCTATCAGCTTGTTCCCGCCTCAACAATGCCCAGCCGAAGCCATCCTGCCATAACACGGTACCCTCGTCCATATGGGTAGTACGTTTTGTTAAGGCAATATCACCAAGGTTTATTACGGTATGCACATCAAGTGTTTTGTCACCTTCGTACTGAAAAACATTCTTGCAATTTGTTGCTAAGCGGCCATCAACCGGCATATCGCTCAGCCAAAATAACCAGGTTTGCCCTGCGGGGATTTGATTTGGCGATGCGTACTGTTTCACCACAGCCTTGCGCCCCATAAACGCGGTGGCAGCCTTTAACGCAGCTTGCAGGTAATGCGCATCCAAAGCATATTTATCCGTGTAGATGGCAACGCTGATTCTGGAGGTATCCACAGCTATCGCCTGCTGCTTCGCCCCTTTCAGGCTCACCAATGGCCTTCCATTTTGCACAGTTAGCTGCAAATCGCCATCGCCGCCGGCCTCGACTTGCATTTCGCTAAACTGCGTTCCCAGCGGGTTGCTGTTACCCAGCAGTACCTTAACCTCGCCCGAATTATTGAGCCAGGCGCCCGCAATCCAGCGGCTGGTAGAATCTGCCTGGGTGTAGGTGGACCAATTTATACGCGATTTAATTACCGGCTTGCTACCGGTAAAGTGGCATAAGCCATTTGGTGTGTAGAGGTAGATTTGTGGCACGCCACGCGCTTTTTCGTCCAGCTGTTTTACCAGGCGCCAGTAATTGGCCTGCGTAACGGTATCTTTTAGGGTGGTATCTGCCAATACAGGCTTCAGGTCTGCGGTGGTAAAACCTTTATTGAAGTAATGGAACTCGAAGCCTGCTTTCAGCAGAGAATCAACCTGTGGTTTGAATTTTTGATAGCTTTCTTTTAAGTTTTCCTTGGGAATAAGCACCCAACCTTTGGCCTTTTTTTCCGGCGCAAACCAGGCCCACAGCGGTCCGGCCAAAAAGAAAGCCAATAAGGCCAACAGCAGGCAGCGCAAAATAAGCAGTAGGATTTCCAATAACTTAAAGCTGCGGCTGGTGGTTTTGGATGCTTCGGTAATGAGCGAGATGCTACCCACCTTAAGCGTTTTGCCCGGGCGGATATTCCATAGGTGTATCAGTACCGGAATGCCAAGGGCAGCCAGTGCAATGAACCATATGGGGGATAGGAAACTCATCTTTGGGGAGTGGTGAGTAGTGAATGGGGGGTGGTTTTGAAACCCTGGTGTGCCGAGCATAGCGCTAATGTCCGCTTGCAGAGTTGACTCACCCCGACATCGCTATCGCTTGTCGACCCTCTCTGCTCCGCAAAGAGGGTGAAGAAAAATAGCCACCAAGTCTCCCCCTCTTTACGAAGTAGAGAGGGGGCGGGGGGTGAGTCGACTCGCGACGCGAACAAGGCCACTAGATATTGAAACCCTGAGTAGGCAAAACTAAAAAAAGCATGGGATGTGCGATTCCCCTCTTGAGAGGGGTGGAGGGGTGTGTTCTCTGCGTCGAGCTTTTCGCAATTGCTTGGCGGCGAACACACCCCCGCCACCGCGCGGCCTGGCGCACCCCCTCTCGAGAGGGGAGCAAAAAAATCCTTTCGAAAAACTTCGTTTTTAAAAAAAACATGACAAAATGCCAAACCTGATATTCCCGTCATAAAGCCCCCTTCTTCCTTTGTACCAGAAAATCCCGCAGGGCTATATCCAGTGGTTGCGATGTGCTCAGCATGCGGTAGGATATACGTTTGCCCAATAGCGCTGAGCGGATTGCGGCCAGATGCCCCTGCAGGCGTTCGGTATAGGCATCTTTTGCGCGTTGGGTGTTCACCTGTATCGTGTCACCTGTTTCTAAATCCTCTAATGTAGTGTATCCTTTAAAATCGAAATCCAGCTCGTTCTGCCCCATTAGGTGGAAAACGATTAATTCGTGCTTCAATGCCGCCAGCGAGCTGAGCAGGGCATCAATCTCACCGTCAGCCTGGTACATATCAGTGATAAAAACCAGCAATTCCTTGCGGCCATTCCCGGCAAAAAGTTCTTTATAATGTATGGGCTTGGTAAATGTGCCCGATGGCTCGACACCCTGCAAGTGATAATATAAACGTTGCAAATGCTGAGGGTCTGGCTTAGAGGGGAGCGAGAACAACTCGCCATCCTTAAACACGTTCAGTGCAACGCTGTCGCCCTGCAGGTTGGCCAGGTAAGCCAACGATGCCGTCAAGGCTTTGGCATAATCTATTTTCTTAATTCCATCATCATCATGGTTCATGGATGCGCTGGCATCTACCAAAAACCTTACAGAGATACTGGTTTCAATCTCCGACTCGCGGATGTAATACCGGTCGCTGCGGGCGAACATACGCCAGTCCAGCCACCTTAAATCATCCCCTGGCTGATAGCTGCGGTACTGGCTAAATTCCAGTCCGGGCCCCTTTACGGTGCTTTTGTTAAACCCATTCATAAAGCCATCAATAACCGTTTTCGCCAGTAATGGCAAATCTTTGATGGTCATTAATACTTTAGGGTTAAGCATGGGCAGCCCCCTCTAAATCTCCCCCGGAAGGGGAGACTTTTTTGTAATGGGCTTCAAAGCCCTCCCTTCCGGGGAGGGTTGGGTGGGGCTGACTATTCATATGCTGCCGTTTCGTTCTATCACTTTCAACAACTCCTCCGTTACCCTGTCAGAATTGATGCCCTCGGCTTCGGCTTTGAAGTTCATTAGGATGCGGTGCCTTAATACGGCCGGGGCCATGGCGTGGATGTCTTCCATCAATACCGAATACCTGCCTTTTAACAACGCGCGCGCTTTAGCCGTTAGTATCAGCGCCTGGCCTGCGCGCGGGCCTGCGCCCCAGCGCACCCATTCTTTTATATAGGCAACTTCGGTGGTATCGGGGCGGGTGGCACGGATGATCTGACTCACATAGCGCGTCAGATCCTCATTGATAGTTACCTGCCTCACCAGTTCTTGCGCTTGGGTGATTTCTTCGGCGGTGATAACAGCTTTCACGTCGGCCTTTTTGGTGCCGGTGGTGCGGTTCAGTATCGCAAATTCTTCCTGCTCGGTTGGGTAGCCAATTTTTATCAGCAGCAAAAACCTATCGAGCTGTGCTTCGGGCAGCGGATAAGTGCCGGCCTGCTCAATGGGGTTTTGCGTGGCCAGGATAAAGAAAGGTTTATCCAGCGGGTAAGTTTGCCCGCCGTAGGTCACTTCAAATTCCTGCATGGCTTCCAAAAGGGCCGACTGCGTCTTCGGCGGCGTGCGGTTTATCTCATCCGCCAGTATAATATTGGCAAACAAAGGCCCTTTATTGAATTTAAAGAAGCGTTTACCTGTGGCATGGTCCTCCTCCAATATCTCGGTGCCAATGATATCCGTAGGCATCAGATCGGGCGTAAACTGTATGCGCCTGAACGAGAGGTGCAGCGCTTGCGACATGGTTTTTACGATGAGCGTTTTCGCCAGACCGGGCACGCCCTCCAGCAAGCAATGTCCGCCAGCCAAAAAGGCTACCAGTAGTTCATCCAATATATGATCCTGCCCTACGATTACCTTTTGTATCTCGGTTTTTAACTGCGGCAATTTGGCCAGCAGGGCTTTAATGTTAGTCTCGGTAAGTTCCAATCTTATCGTGTTTATATTATTGTTAAATCCTTTTGCCGTAGCGATGGGTTTGAAACCAATCGATATGGCATGCGTCGTTATTTGACTCACCCTGTCTGCCGACAGGCAGGCCCGACGGCCCGCATGCGCGGGCGTCGACCCTCTCTGCTTCGCAAAGAGGGTTAAAAAAGAAGCTCACCCTCTTTTCCGCAGGAAGAGATGGTCGGGCAGCGAAGCGAACCCGGGGTGAGTAAACGGGAAAGCGGCAAGGCAACCATTGCGTTGCATAGCGATGGGTATGTAACCTTGAAAGTTCGCTGCCATTTATATTTAGCATTGCTCATCCGTTCCATAAATGGAGCGGCAATGAAGGTGGGTTTGCGCCTATAACCGCAACCCACCTTCATTGCCGTCGACTTTAGTCGACGGACTACGGCTGCATTAGGGTTTAACCGCGTTCAAATCAATCGGTAATCGTTTAACCGCCATGTTTCGAACACCCAAGGTTTCAAACCCATCGCTGTCCGGGCATTAACCACCTCTACGGATTCCCCTCACAAGATATTACCCTTTTAACTAAATACCCAGTTTTTTTATCAAAAACTCAACAAAGTATCTAAAACTTTACAACCTTGTTAGCTTTTGATACAGGGCGGGCAATAATTTTATCCTAATTTTAGGGTTTTGTAATTGATGGCACAGGGCGCAAAGTTTACTTTTACCAGGTTAAGTTACCACAGCGGCGATTGGGATACCGACCAGCGCATGCCCTCAAACCTGCTCAATTCACTAGTAGAATACACCACCATCCCCATCGATCCGCACGAAAAGGTTATTCCCCTCAGCAGCGACGATATTTTTAATTACCCCTTCTGTTACCTTAGCGGCCACAAACTGGTACAGTTCGACACGAAGGAAAAGGCAAACTTCAAAAAATACGTGCAGAACGGGGGCTTTGTATTCGTAGATGATTGCAACCACGATATCGACGGATTGTTCGCCAAATCCTTCGAGGCGCAAATGGCTGTGCTGTTTGGCCCGGCTGCCTTAAAAAAGATACCCAACAACCATAAGCTTTACCATTCCTTTTTCAGCTTCGATAAAGGGCCGCCTACCACGTCTTTCGAACTCAACGGCTGGGGCGACGACCTGGTGCATGATTACCTTAAGGCTATAGAAGTAGATGACCGCATAGCCGTATTGTACAGCAGCAAGGATTATGGCTGCGAATGGGATTACGATTTCCGCAATAAGCGCTTCCTGGCAGAGGACAACACCAAATTCGGGGTGAATATTATTGTTTACGCCATGAATTCATGATGCGGTTTACCTATGTTTGCTATGGTTAATACTATACAATGAACGATACTTACTACATACAGGACAATGGCCAGCAAACGGGCCCTTACACGCTTAAAGAATTATTAGCGCTGGACCTTGATGTGGACACGATGGTTTTAACGCCAGGTAACGAAGAATGGCAGGAAGCATCGTACATCCCTGAATTATTTGAGTATTTTGAGGATAGAGGTATATATTTCCCTACAGAAGGCAATCTGGCTAACTTTTGGATAAGGCTGCTGGCTTATTTTTTGGATCTGTTTATTATTTCGATAGTGCTTTCTCTTGTTGCGCAGGATTATGTGCTGGAGCTTTCCAAATCATTCAATATCGAAAACCCTAACCAGGAGCAGGCTATCGAACGCTTGAAATTCAGCATGGCGCTGTATGTGCTATTGGCTCTATATAACACGCTCTGCGAATCTACCCCGATGCGCGGCAGCATCGGCAAGAAATTATGCCGGCTTGCCGTAGTTGATGCCGATGGCCGCAGGCTTGGTGTTGGCAGGGCATTATTACGCAATTTTTTCAAAATTTTATCAAGCTTGCCGCTTAACATAGGTTTCCTGCCTATCCTCTGGACAGAACGCCGCCAGGCCTGGCACGATATGATTGCCAAAACCTACGTTATCCGCCGCGACGTGTAATAAAATACATCCTGGGCTGATAAAACCTCAGTCAGGTTGCTTATATTAGGCTTTTAATCGTATCACCTTGAAAAGAAAAGATTTCCTTTACCTTACCGGCATGGGCATCAGCGCCACCATGCTCAGCAGGATGACCGCCATGGGCCATCCCGTAATGCCCGGCACCGTTTTGCGCGATGTTGATGTAGCCCTTAAAAAGCGAATGGCCGATGTTGCCCTCAACGCAGCCCGCTCAAAAGGCGCTACCTACACCGATGCGCGCATTGGCCGCTACCTTAACCAATTTGTGGTTACCCGCGATAAAAACATTGAGAATATTGTGGATACCGAAAGCTACGGCATGGGCATCCGCGTTATTGCCAATGGCTGCTGGGGATTTGCCGCTACCGATAAATTGGATAACGACAGCATAGCCCGAGCCGCCGAAACGGCTGTGGCCATAGCTAAAGAAAATGCCCGCATACAAAGCGAGCCTGTGCGCCTGGCTCCGCAAAAAGGCTATGGCGAGGTAAGCTGGAAAACGCCTATCGAAAAGAACGCTTTCGAGGTGCCAATGAAGGACAAAACCGACCTGCTCCTATCTGTAAATGATGCCGCTTTTAAAAACGGTGCCAGCTATGCACAGTCGGTATTGTTTTTTGTGAACGAACAGAAATACTTCGCCAGCACCGATGGTTCGTACATCGACCAGGACATCCACCGTATATGGCCATATTTTGGCATTACGAAAGTTGACGAAAAGAGCGGCAAGTTTGAAACCCGCAGCAGCCTTAGCGCGCCGCGCGGCATGGGTTATGAGTACTTGATCCCCCGCGAAAGCGATAAAATAAAGAGCCAAACTACCCTGTACCGCGACCGCTACGACATGCTGGAAGATGCAGGCGCAGCGGCATTGCAGGCGGCACAAAAACTCAAAGCAAAATCGGTTGAGCCAGGCAAATACGATCTGGTGCTCGATCCAAGCCACTTGTGGCTCACCATCCACGAATCGGTTGGTCACCCTTCCGAACTCGACCGTGTGCTGGGTTACGAAGCAAACTTTGCCGGAACCAGCTTTTTGACGCTGGATAAATGGGAATCCAAGAAATTCAAATTCGGCAGCGAGCATGTAAACATCGTAGCTGATAAACTGCAGCCGGGTTCGCTTGGCGCGGTGGGTTATGATGATGAGGGCGTAGGCACCAAGCAATGGGATATTATTAAGGACGGCATACTGGTAAATTACCAGGCCATCCGCGATCAGGCACATATCATCGGCCTTACCGAATCGCAGGGCTGCTGTTATTCGCAAAGCTGGCAGGATGTGCAGTTCCAGCGCATGCCGAATATATCCTTGCAACCGGGTAAAACCCCGCTTAATGTGGAGCAGATGATCAGCAAGGTAGAGAAAGGCATCTACATCATCGGCGATAGTTCTTTCTCTATCGATCAGCAGCGCTACAACTTCCAGTTTAGCGGGCAGCTTTATTATGAGATAAAGAACGGCAAAATAGTAGGTATGCTGAATGATGTAGCTTACCAGGCCAACACGCAGGAATTTTGGAACAGTTGCGCCGCCGTTTGCGATAAAAACGACTACCGCTTGGGCGGATCGTTCTTTGATGGTAAGGGCCAGCCGATGCAAAGCAGCGCGGTATCGCATGGTTCATCAACTGCCCTGTTCAAAGGGGTTAACGTAATTAACACAGCAAGAAAAATTTAAGATATGGCTATCCTAACTGAAGACGAATGCAAAGCGATACTGAAAAAGGCGCTTAGCTACTCCAAAGCCGACGAATGTGAAATAAGCCTTAACGGCTCCGATTCTGCCAATATACGTTACGCCCGCAATTCGGTATCAACCAGCGGCGCGTTAAGCTCAAGCAGCATGGCCATTTCATCTGCCTTTGGCAAAAAACTGGGCATCGTAACCCTTAATGAATATACAGACGAAGCCATAGCTGCAGCCGTAAAACGCTCTGAAGAATTGGCGAAACTGGCCCCGGAGAACCCGGAGTATATGCCCTTTTTAGGTCCGCAAACCTATGCCCCCAGTGCCAAGATGTTCGTACCTGCAACCGCAGCCATCACTCCCGCGCAACGCACGGATATGGTAGCGCAAAGCCTTAATGTAGCCAAAGAGAATAAACTGACCGCCGCCGGCTTTTTGCAAAACAGCACAGGCTTTTCGGCCATGATGAACTCGCATGGGTTGTTTGCTTACAATACCTCAACCGATATCAACTTCTCGGTTACGCTGCGGACGGCGGATAGCCAGGGCTCGGGCTACTCCACAAAAAATTACAACGATGTTGCCAAGTTGGATACCCTGGCCTTTACTAAAATTGCTGCGCAAAAGGCGAGTGGCTCGGCAAGTGCCCGCGCTATTGAGCCGGGTAAATACACCGTAATACTGGAGCCTGCAGCAGGTATTGTTTTATTGGAGCAATTGTACGGTAGCCTTGATGCCCGCAGTGCAGACGAAGGCCGCAGCTTTTTGAGCAAACCCGGCGGTAAAACCAAACTGGGCGAAAAACTGGTAGATGAACGCATCAATATCTATACCGACCCATGGCATCCCGACCTGCCCAGCAGCAGCTGGAGCGGCGATGGTCAGCCGCAGGTAAAACGCAGCTGGATAGAAAAAGGCGTGGTGAAGAATTTTAACTATTCGCGCTATTGGGCGCAGAAGAAAGGCGTTGCACCAATCCCCTACCCGGGCAATATCATCATGGATGGTGGCAACCAAACGCTGGAAGACCTGATAAAAGGTACAGAAAAAGGCATTTTGGTAACCCGCCTATGGTACATACGCCCGGTAGATCCGCAAACGCTGCTGTTTACCGGCCTTACCCGCGACGGTACTTTTTACATCGAGAACGGACAGATAAAATTCCCCATCAAAAACCTGCGCTTTAACGAAAGCCCGGTGATTATGCTGAACAACCTGGATGCACTGGGCAAACCAGAACGCACCGTAAGCGGCGAAAGTAGCCAAAGCGCGCTGATACCGCCTATGCGGATTAAAGAGTTTACGTTTACGTCGTTATCGGATGCGGTTTAGTGAGTGGTGCGTAGAGAGTGGTGAGTGGTTTTTAAAACCCTCATCGTTGTAAGCGTTAGCGTACAATAAAAATCTAAATAAGAGAGGCCGGTAAGCAAAATGTTTACCGGCCTCTATATTTGCCAATTCGTCATTGGGAGGCACGAAGCCCTAGCCACTGCGTCATTGCGAGGCACGAAGCAATCTCTACGCATGACAAACCACCACGCAAAGTGTTCATAATGAGTGGCTATCGATAGCCTAGAGGTTGCTTCGTTCAATGACTGCGTTTGTTAATGAAGAACCGGCAATTATATCGAAGAATTACTATTTTGCAATATGGTTTTTCAAGGAGGCGGTTGCGTCTACATCATGACTAACAAATACAACTCGGTTTTGTATACCGGTGTTTCATCAGAACTCATCAGCCGCGTGTGGGATCATAAAAACAAGACTTATCCTAAAAGTTTCACCGCCCGGTATAATTGCTATAAACTAGTTTACTACTGCTTCTACACACATATTGAAGAAGCTATAGCAATAGAAAAAGTAATTAAAGGCAGTAGCCGGGAATATAAAAAGCAATTGGTTAACGCTATGAACCCAGAGTGGAAGGATTTATACGATGGACTACTTGAAGAATAAATTCCTGTGCTTGCTTGACGGATTAGCAGGGCAGAGTTGCAGAGCGGCTCTGCTCTGCACGCGTCATTGAAGTGGTTAATGCGCGGCGGCTTGTATATCCGCTCTGCCTTCGTAGAGATTGCTTCGTACCTCGCAATGACGAGGTGGTGAGTTATGCTGATGGTTTGTTTCGCCAACAATCACAACTACTCACTATTCTCCACTCACCACTCACTAAATATTAAACGTCACCTTCATCAGCAAAAACCTTCCCGGGATATTGTAGGTGCTTTGGGTGAACGAGTTTGCCGAAAGGTACAGCGCACTGTAGGTTTTGGTATTGAACAGGTTTTGGGCACTTAACTCCACATCCATCTTTGTTTTTTTGAATTTATAACGCAGACTCGCATCGGCAAACATGTACTTCAAATCGTTAGCTTGCTGCTGGTGGGTGTAATAATGGTCGCCGCTGATGGCGAAGAACAGGTTATCCGTTGGGTTGTAGTTAACCGATGCCTGCTGTATGAGCCGATCGAATTTGCTGGTTGATGCTACTGCGGAAGATTTGCTGGTGGTTTGGTCGAACCCCGCCTTGTAGCTAAAGTTTACTTTGCTGCTCACTTTGGTATCCGCACCAAAATTCAGGGTTTTTGATACGGTGTTGTAAGGCAGGATAATGTTGTTCAGTATCTGGTTCAACTTAGTAGTTTGCACCGCCAACCCTGCGCTGAACGTGGTGCGCAAGCTGAAAGCGTATTTGCTGATATTCCCCGCCAGCGACCAGGAATCGATATTGTTATCGTATGGCAAAACGATGCGCTGCTGTATGTTATTGGTGAGCACGCTGGATGCGATATTATTGGCATTTTGGTGCATATAGCCGGCGTTTATACTGAAAAAGAACAGCTGTATAGCCCTGCGGAAATTAAAGCCCAGGTTAGCCGACTGCGTTTTGCGTTCGGTTAAGTCGGCATTGTTGGTGTACAGGCTGCGGTAGTTTTTGAGGATATAGCCGTTATACACATCCTGTATGCTGCCGATATCGTTACGGAAATTATACCCCGCGGAAAAGTAATTCTCTACTCCGCTTTGGTATTTTACGTACAGTCGCGGGTTAAAATACAGCCTGTCGAGGTTTTTGTTCAAGCCGTAATAGCCATCGTTGTAATGGATGTTGAGGTAGTTTACCGGCAGGCTGATGTTGATTTTAAGGACGCTGCCGGGAATGTCGTATCCTGCTTCGGCGTAAATTTTTCGCCGCTGCCAATCCAAGTTGTTCAATGCGCTGTCGGCCACCAAATTGCTGCTGTTGTTCAGCTGGGTTAAGCTTAGATCAGATTTCAGCGTTTGCGATTGCAGGCTGAACCCGGCCCTGTAGGTTTGCGTTACGTTATTGCCCGGTATTTTATAACCCGCATAGTTATTGGTAAACCAGGTAGGGATATCGGCAGTTTGGGTGAGCTGCTTATAAGCCTGTCCGTTGTTAAAAATATCGGGGTTTAGGCCGGGGTCTATCACCCGTAGCTCCGGTTCGGTAGAGCGGTTAAGGTAGCTGTAGAGTTCGATGATATCATTTTTTTTGAAGGTTTTCATGTAGTTGAACTCGTTGGATATATCCATCAAATTATCCTTGAAAACCTGGTTCACGGGCGTACCGTTGGTTACCAAAGCCGAGTAGCCTGTGCTTTTGCTGTAATCGGCCACGAAATTATCATAGAGGTAAAATTTATCCTTGTTGATGTTGAGGCTCAGCTGGCTGTGCATATAATCGGGCCGGTACTTGTTTTTCTGCACTTCGGCATATCGTATCGTGTCGGTCGGCAAATAAAACTCGCTGAACTTGGTATAGGTTTGTTTCTGCGTATCGTGCAGGTAGCTGAGGTTGGCCTTCAGTTGTACATCCTTTTTCAGGTTCACCAGATTATTGAGGTTGATGATGCCCGCCTGGTTAAACAGGTAGCGGTTACGCGGCAGGTCGGGGTCGCCGGCGGTACCTAAAGAAAGTACGGTTGCGGGCTTATCATTATCCAACCGCGACAGGTAGCTCGAGTTGTTGTGCGCCACCAAATCGCCCGCTACATCAAAGTTGGTGTTGTTCACTTTAATGTAGTTAATGGCCTTATACTTATCCTTAAACATCATGGCGTTGATATCGGCATAGTATTTATCAGGCAGACCGGCACCCAGGGTTTCCTGCCCCACCAGTTGCAATTTGGCATCTTTCTTTATGGTGATGTTCATGGCTACATCCTCGCTCACCACCTTATCTTTCAGCATTTTGATGGGCTGATGGTTATCCAGCACCTGCACCTTATCTACCACGCCCTGGGGGATAGAACCAGTGGCGATGTTATATTTATCGTCCGTAAGGTTATCGCCGCCGATGTAAAAGTTGGATATGGCCTTGCCGTTGTAGCTGATGGTACCATCCTTCGCTACGGTAACGCCGGGCAACTTTTTAATTACATCGCCAATTACCCTATCCTGCGGACTGGCAAAATCAGATACCTTATAATCCAGCGTATCGCCATGAGCCCGCAATCGGGGGCTGTTATCCTTTATGGTTACTGTTTTCAATTGGTTAGATGCCCAACTCAACTTAAAGTTATAGGGCGATGCAAGCCCCTCAACTTTAACCGTAGCCTTTTTGAAGCCCACGCAGCTTACGGCCAATTGCAGGTTGCTTTTGTCGGCATCAGCAGGTACGGCGAGGGCGTAAGCGCCCTTATCGTTGGTAGTTGCATAGGCCAGTATCAGGTTGCCGCTTTTGAGGTTTACAGTGGCAAAGGAAATCCCCTTGCCCAAACTATCGGTAACCGTGCCTTTTATACTTTGGGCAAGGCACGCGGCGGCACATAGCGTGCATAACATGCACACCAGCGCAAACTTGCATAGCTTTATCATTTCTTTTCGAGCAGCTCTATCGGGTTATTGATCACATCGGGTGTGCCGCTGTTTATTACTACGGAGCGCACCACCCTGTCGCCGCCGCCAGCACCAGGGCCCTGGCCGCCCGGCCTCATGGCCGCATTACCGCCGCCCATAGCAGCCATAAAGGCTTGCGGGTCTTTACGCATAGCCGCCTGCAACCTATCGAACTCTTTTTCGGTAGTTTTTACGGCGTCGGTGGGCAGCGCAATCAAATTAGGGTCAGTATTATCATCGGGTCCACCCATCTTTATTATGGTGCCACCTTGCCCAGGGGCCGGTTCGGCGGCCACTACCGGTTTATCAGATGCCGTAACCTGCTCCATCCCATCGAACTTGAACACCACTTCTTTATTGGTATCGTAAGCCTCTACAATCAGGCCCGGCAGGCCGTTCAGTTTCCATGGCCCGGCGTGGAAGGGCAGGTCGGGGCAAAACCAGGCGGTATAATTGCGCCCTTTGAAATGGCCCATAGCTTTTTGGCAAAGCAGGGTACCAAATGTGGCGGTATCGGCGCTTATCTTCCAGTTGATGATGGGCATAGGCTCCTCTATCAGGTACGGCGTTATGAGGTTTTCTTTGCGTACCAATTGCTCTTTAGCGGCAAACTGGTAGTACTCTACCCGGGTGGTAGGCCTGCTACCGGTTACTTTGATGTTTACATTACCGCTACCTTTTTGCTCGGCCAGTTGCTGCTCTATCTGCTTCTTCATCATGGCATCCTGCAGTTTGCGGTCGTAGCTTTTGTAGGCGCTTGTGGTTGAGCCCAAAAACAACACCATATTTTCGGTGTAGGGTTTGTCTTTCTGGGTGGTATCGCGCAGGTGAGAAAATTTATAATGTACAATGGCCTTCGCCATCTCGGGGCCCTGCGCCTTAACGTTGTGTACAACGATGCCGAACGTTAAAAGTAGAATTAAGCTTTTCATTTTACTGTGGTTAAGTTAAAAAGGTTGGAGTGGTTGAAAAAGTTAAAAAGAAAATCAGGCTTTTCATTTTTTTAAGTTGACGTTTTCATTGAAAATCAGGTTGCAATCAATTACCAGTCAAATATAACTAGCCAATTAGTTAATCTACGATTATTTCGTAGATTTTAACATTTTTTAACGTTTCGGGGAGGGGGAGTTGGAAGGTTGCTTACCACCGCGTCATTGCGAGGAACGAAGCAATCTCCCGATACGCAGGGCGGACTTACAGAGCGGCTTGTCCAACTTAGAGATTGCTTCGTTCCTCGCAATGACGATGGGGCTATTTAAGCAGAAAAGCGAGGACGTTTCCTCGCTTTTCTGCTTAATAATATAATGTTACCAACTGTTTAACCTTCCAATCTATCCTTTATCACTACCGTTTCGGCTATCATATCGTGCAGAGCCTGTTGTTTTTTGCTGAAAAAGATGAAGAAATAGCCAATGAAAAAGGTAAGTACCGAAATTAATTTGGCTGCGTTGCGGCCTAAAGCTCGGGAGGTATCTATGCGTTCGCCGTACATATCGCATACGCGTATCTTGAGCAGTTGCTTGCCGTAGGTGCCTTGTTTTGGGCCGCTTTCCATTACTACCGCGTAAATGAGCCTGGCGGGTATGGCCAGGGCGACTACAGCACCGCATATACCCAGGCGCATATATTTATTCTCATCGCCGGGAAGTATTAACATCAGTGGCAGCATTATCAGGAAAGCTGCCATCACGAACACTGCAAAAACCAGGAACCAATCTACCACCGAGGCTGTTGCCCGCTGATCGAAACTGCCGAAGTACTGCATGGGCACGGGCTGCCTGCTAAAGCCAAAAAGTTGCCGTAGTTCGGCAACTTCATGGGCTTCTTTATAATCGTCCATCCCGGGGCTCTTAACAAAATCGCCCGGCTTTATCTTCCGGCTCTTTAACTCTTCTATGCTGAAGGGCCCCTCGGGTTTGCCGGCTATTACCAGCACATATTTTTGGGTAGTTGTAGGGTTGTTAAGGCCGGGAGCTTGCATATCTGTCAAAATTAAACATTTGTACCTATACCCTCCCGGCCCTTCATATAAATTAGTACCTCTTCACCTCGAAGCCCGACAGGCCACCTTTCAGTTTGATGTACATCTTGTTCTTGGCGGCATTAAAGCCAGGGGTTTCGTAGTGGCTGTTGCCTTTATCATCAAAACCTTCAAAATCGTTAGATGACAGGCCCGAGCTGGTAGTGATGCTGCAGGCAGCATCCTCTGGTATCTGGATGGTAACACCCGATACACCGGTAGATACCTCAATATTAGTATTTACAAGGGGTTGGCCCATCTTCACTTCGAAAGAAGCTGCACCGCCATTGATGATGAGGTTGCGTACCTTGAATTTGCTCAAATCAAAATCAAGCGCACTGGCACCGGTTTTTACGTTAATATCCCATTCCGGCGCAGTATTCAGTTTAATTACCGCCGAGTTCATCTTATCACTATCCCAATGGAAATCTTTGCCTTTTTGGTCCCTCATCTTCAGGTTGGCTGTAAATACGCCGCTGTCCTGGCTGTGAGTGTAATCGTATTTGTTATAAAACTCCTTGGTTACTGCATTGAACAATTCGCCGGTGGTATCTTTTATGGTGTACTCTGATGCGCCGCCGCTGATGTTTAAATGGGCCGATTTGATTGATGCAACGTATGGCTCGCTGTAGGTGGTGGCACCTTCAATTTTTAATACGCCATGCGATGAAGTGGTATCGTTGTCATCGTTATCATCGTCGTCGTCGCTAAAGTTCCAGTTGCCATTATGGTGGTTCCAAAAGTAGCGGTGATTATTTGGCACAAAAGCCAGCAGACAAAAACAAATTACCACTACGCCTATCTTTGTTGCTGTAGCCCACGGGGCCGGGTTGTTTGATAACAGCAGGTTTACGCCGCCCATGATCAAAAATACCGGCCAAAGCGAGATGATATTCTCCCATCTGAAGTTGATCACATGGAAGTTATCCAACAAAAAAAGGGCTCCTATTAAAACCAGGACTACGCCCGGCATTATTTTATTGCTTTTCATGATTATATAGTTGTAGGGTTATCGGTTGATGGTTCGTCGGTTTTTTTGCTCAAATCAAAAGCAGAAGCTTTGGGTTTATCGTCTTCAGTCACTTCGGTTGCGGTTGTAGCAGAAGTTGCGTTCCAATCATGCTTTTCCCACGGTTCTTTCTTTTTACCGGCAAATATTAATGCAGCACCTGCGCCAACAATAATCAGTGGCCAAAGCTTGTCAAAATCCCAGTCGGGGATAAAATTCAACTCATCGGCTAAAAATATGGTACCCAATACGATGAGTACTGCACCGAATATCATACCTGCATTAGACGATTTTTTTGGCGCTACCGGCGGGAAGCCGAACGGTTGGTTAAAGGGCTGACCGAAGGGCTGTGTTGGTGGCACCTGGTAATCTTTATCATCTACCCCCGGCCTAAAGTTAGGGTTAACAAACGAGTTGTTTTTTGGCAACACTACCAATAAGATAATATACATTAAAAAGCCTGCACCATGTGTAACAAATAATACCACGAATACGAGGCGAACGATAGTAGGGTCGATGCCTAAGTAATCTGCAATGCCCGAACAAACACCGCCTATCATCTTGCCGTATTCGTTCCTATAAAGTTTCTTTTCCATTTTGTTTAGTTTTTAATTGCGTTTAAATAATCAGATCTGTCCAAATTTTGGTGTAACGATCATCTCATCTACGTTAGCGCCTGTACTCATGTTGTAAATCGTAACAATGGCTTCTGCTATATCTTCCGGCATTACCATCCTGTTTTTATCAACCGTCATCCCGGCCCACGAATCTGTTAATGTTGAGCCCGGGATTATTGCTGTTACTTTTACTCCGTGTGGCTGCATTTCGAGTTTCATTACCTTATTAAGACCTAGTAACGCATACTTTGTTACGCTATATACCCCCGCCTCTACCACAGGGTTTATAGCTGCAATAGAGCATATATTGAATATATGCCCTTTACCGACAGAAACCATGCTTTTACCGAAGAAACGGTACAGTTCGTAGGCCGGCATCAGGTTGGTATCTATCTGTTTTTGAAAGGAATCGTCGCTATCATCAAGTATAAAACTGTGCTTGTACATACCCACGTTATTCACCAAAATGTCGACGAAACCCATGTTTTTCTCGGTGAATGCGGCAAATTTTTTCACTTCATCGCGTTTACTCACATCGGCAACCAGGGTATGTACACTTATTTGGGGGGCTATTTGTAGTATCTCGGCTTTAAAATCTAATAATTCCTGCTCTTTTCGCGAACAAATTGACAGGTTTATTCCTTGTTTAGCGAAAGCTATGGCTACGGCACGGCCCATGCCCTTTGTTGCTCCGGTTATTAATGCGTTTTTGCTCATGGTAGGTGTTATTGTTTTGGCAATTGCCAGGTAATTTTCTTATTAAAAGTAACTCAATTATAACAGGTCGTAAAGCTTAAAATTAAAAAATGTATTTTTAACCACATTTTGCATTTACCATGTTTTATAGTTTAGGAAAATATATGCTGCTGCTTCGCCTCAGCTTTAAGCGGCCCGAAAAGTTTAGTGTGTACTGGGCCGAAGTGATGCGCGAGATGGTGTCGGTTGGTATCGGTTCGCTGGGTATCATCAGCATCATTTCTTTATTTATTGGTGCAGCTACCACTATACAGGTAGCTTTCCAGCTATCCAGCCCTTTGGTGCCATTAAGCACTGCCGGCAAAATAGCCCGCGATTCTACCATACTGGAATTCAGTCCCACCATATCGGCATTGGTTTTGGCGGGCCGTGTGGGCAGTAGTATTGCATCGCAAATTGGCACTATGCGCGTTACCGAGCAGATAGACGCACTGGAAATTATGGGCGTAAACGCGCCGGGCTACCTCATTGCCCCCAAGATAATCGCTTGTGTTACCATGGTACCCATGCTGGTTATCGTATCTATAGTATTGGGTATGACCGGTGGTTGGATAGCCTGCCTTTTCGGCGGTGAAGTAACGCCGGCTGACTACATCATGGGTCTGCGCGATGGTTTTATGCCGCTTACCATTCAGGTAGCGCTGGTTAAGGCCTGCGCATTTGGCTTCATCATCGCATCTATTTGTGCCTACCAGGGTTTTTACACCTCGGGCGGCGCACTAGAGGTGGGGCAATCGGCTACGCGTGGCGTGGTGTTCAGTTGTGTAATGATATTATTTGCCGATTTGGTTATCACCCGTTTAATGTTATGATCGAGATAAAAGACATCTACAAAACCTTTGGCGATAACGACGTACTTAAAGGCATCAGCGCCACTTTTAAAACGGGCAAAAACAACCTCATCATAGGCGGTTCGGGCTCGGGGAAAACCACGTTGCTAAAATGCATCGTAGGCCTGCACGAACCTACTAAAGGCGATGTTTTTTTTGAAGAAGAGAATTTTACCGATATGGATTTTACCCAGCGCGTTCCCATCCGTACGCAGATAGGTATGCTTTTCCAGAACTCGGCTCTTTTCGATTCTATGTCAGTGGAGGAAAACATCATGTTCCCGCTCAACCTTTTCACCAACCAGTCGCATGCTGAAAAGCTTGACCGCGCCAACTTTTGCCTGGAGCGGGTGAACCTGAAAGATAAAAACAAACTTTACCCTGCAGAGCTATCGGGCGGGATGAAAAAACGGGTGGGTATTGCCCGTGCTTTATCCATGCAGCCAAAATATTTGTTCGTAGATGAGCCAAACTCGGGCCTCGACCCAAAAACTTCCATCGTTATAGATGACCTGATCAACGACCTGACCGCCGAATATAACATGACCACCATTATTGTTACGCACGATATGAACTCGGTAATGGGTATAGGCGACCATATCATCTTTTTGCACCAGGGCCAGAAATGGTGGGAAGGCAGCAACAAAGAAATTGCTCATACCGATAATAAAGAACTGAACGAATTTGTATTCGCCAGTAAATTTATGCAGGCGGCGAAGGAGAAACTGTAGAGCAGTTGGCAGATGGCGGTTTGCAGTGGGCAGTTTGCATGTGGCACTCGCATTAATTTGTAATACTTATATTTGCAGACTTTATCAGCAACGCAAGTTGTTTATTGATAAAGAACCGGCTTAATAACTGCAAACTGCCAACCGGCAACTGCAAACTGAAAAAAAACTGCAAACTGAATAATGATCCAACTCCTTACACCAACCCACTGGAAAGATTACGAGCTGATTGATTGCGGCGACTTTGAAAAACTGGAACGGTTTGGCAATATCGTACTCATACGGCCCGAACCGCAGGCCGTTTGGAGCAAAACCCTAAGTGCCGATCAATGGCAAAAAATACACCATATTAAATTCAAAGGCCGATCTGCCACTGCGGGCGACTGGGTAAAGAAAGACCCTAAAACACCCGACCGCTGGCACATCGAATATAAAAATAATGATGTAGCCATCAAGTTCCGACTGGGTTTAACCTCGTTTAAGCACCTCGGAATTTTCCCCGAACAGGCCGTAAACTGGGATTTTATATCTGATAATATCAAAAAATTCAAAACCCCAACGCCCAAAGTACTCAACCTGTTCGCCTACACGGGCGGCGCATCGTTGATAGCCAAGGCAGCCGGTGCCGATACCACCCACGTAGACTCGATAAAGCAGGTGGTTAGCTGGGCCAACGAAAACCAGGAACTATCGGGCATAAAAGATATCCGCTGGATGGTGGAGGATGCGCTAAAATTTGTGAAACGCGAGCTAAAACGCGGCAAAACCTATAACGGCATTATCCTTGATCCGCCGGCTTATGGTAATGGCCCCAATGGCGAAAAATGGAAGCTGGAAGATAGCATCAACGAAATGATGACCGATGTTATCCAACTGCTGGATCCTGAAGAACATTTCCTCATCCTCAATACCTATTCGCTCGGCTTTTCTTCTGTAATCATCGAGAACCTGATCAGGAAGGCTTTCCCCAAAGTTGAAAATTTAGAAATAGGCGAGCTTTATCTGCAGGCTACCGCAGGCCCTAAATTACCCCTGGGCGTATTTGGTAAATTTTATAAAAATATGGCCTGATAGCCCCTGAATCTATATCTTTACGCGAATTATTTTTATCTAAATATTAAATTATTATCCCCCGCAAGCCGCTCAACGTACATACTTTACTATATCTATGAAATTAAGAAAACTGTTCTTCCCTGTCCTGTTCGTGTTGTGCACGGCTGTATTCTTCACTAATTGTACTTCCGGCGGTGGCGGAAAGGCAACCGATAAAAAAGGCGATACTACAGCCAAAAAAACTACTGACAGCCCCGATACGCTGAGCGTAGTAAAATCGAGCTACCCGCCAACAGATAAAGCATTGTACGATTCGTTGCTGAAATTTAACGCCCATGGTGATACCAGCGGCAGGTGGCCGGTTAAAAACCAACCCACGCCACTAGGCGGCGCTATTTTGCCATTTAAACGCGTTGTCGCTTTTTACGGCAACCTATACTCAAAAAAGATGGGCATCCTTGGCGAATTGCCGCCAAAAGAAATGCTGGCCAAACTAAAAGGCGAAGTAAAGGCATGGGAAAAAGCCGATCCTAAAACACCTGTGCAACCTGCACTGCATTACATTGCCGTTGTGGCACAAGGCGCAGCCGGTAAAGATGGCAAATACCGTTACCGTATGCCGTTTAAACAAATAGACAGCGTGTTGGCCATGGCAAAATCGGCACATGCATTGGTGTTTTTGGATGTGCAGGTATCGTTAAGCACTATACAGCAGGAACTGCCTTTGTTTGAGCCATACCTGAAAATGCCACAAGTACACTTTGGCATGGACCCTGAGTTTTCTATGAAAGACGGCAGCAAGCCCGGTAAAAAAATTGGCACTTACGATGCTGCAGATATCAACTTCGTATCTGATTACCTGGCCAAAATCGTAAAAAAGAACGGCCTGCCGCCAAAAATCCTGGTTGTACACCGCTTCACCAAAAAAATGGTGACCAATTACAAAAACATCAAATTGCGCCCCGAGGTACAGGTAGTAATGGATATGGATGGCTGGGGCGAACCTGACCTGAAAACCGGCACCTACCGCTACTTTATCGACCGCGAACCGGTGCAATTCACCGGTTTTAAATTGTTTTATAAAAACGACATCAAGAAAAAACCATTCCACCTACTTACTCCAACGGAGGTATTAAATAATTACAAACCGTATCCTATTTATATACAGTACCAGTAGTTTTAGTGAGTGGTGAATGGAGAGTAGAGAGTGGTTAATAGTACACTCTTTTGACTATACACAAAAGCCCTAAGTTGACCAAACATCAGCTTAGGGCTTTTTTATTGAAAAGGAAATCGCATTTTTGAAGTTAAGTATGACCAGCCACTCACCACTCACCTCAAACCACTCACCCATCAAATGGGGTATCATTGGCTGCGGGCGCATTGCGCACCGTTTTATGCTTGGATTAAACTCGTTGCCGGATAATGTACTGTCGGCTTCATGGTCGCGCAGGGCGGAGACGGTGGATGCCTTTGTTGCCCAATACGGCGGCCTGGCTTGCACCAGCGTTGAGGATTTGCTGGCCAGCGATATCGATGCTGTGTACATTGCCACCCTACCAAATAGCCATGCCGAATACTGCATCAAAGCCCTGAATGCCGGTAAACCCGTTCTTTGTGAGAAGCCCGCCACCCTTAACCTGCCCGAACTGGATGAAGTGCTTGCCGTAGCACGCGAAAAGAAACTTTTGTTTATGGAAGGTATGAAACCGCCCTTCTTCCCGCTGTACCGTAAACTGACGGAATATGTTGCAAAGGACCCGATAGGTCGCGTGGCGTATGTGCGCGCAGGCTCTTCTGTGGCGGATATAGACCCCAGCCACCCCAATTTTAGTTACGAACTCGCCGGCGGCAGCCTGATGGGCATTGCCATTTACGAGGCTTACCTGGCTATTGCCTGGCTTGGCGAAGCGAAAGAAATACAGGCCATGGGGTATATAGATGATACGCAGATTGATATGTTCAGCATATTCCAGAGCAGGCACCAGCATGGCTACGCCCAAGTGTACTGTGGGTTCGATCTGCACGGCAAGGGCGATGCTTTGATTTGCGGCACCCTGGGCAATGTCACCATCCACAAAAACTGGTGGAATCCCGCCAAAGCTACCATCAACTACCTCGATGGCCGAACGGTGGTGCTTGATGAACCCTTTACCGATGGCGGCCTCAACTACGAGATAGCCCACTTTGCCGAGCTACTTCGCGCGGGCGAGGTAGAGAGCCCCATAATACCTTACGCCATGTCGCGCGGGATGATCGGGATGATTGATGAAGCAAGAAAGCAGGTGGGGCTGAAATTTATTGGGGAGTAGCAAGCCTAACCCTACACTTAATTCCTAACCACCGCGTCATTGCGAGGCACGAAGCAATCTCCCGTTAAGCAGGGCGGCTTTGCATGCCGCTTGTCCTTCTTAGAGATTGCTTCGTTCCTCGCAATGACGCGGTGGAAAAAGACGATGGCTTTAAACGACAACGCCGGCTTTCGCCGGCATTGTCGTTTAAGATTTCTTATTCAATCCCCCTAAACAGCCTGCTCCAGCGGATCTTACCGAGAAAGGAGGCGTTATCGTCCCAACTCATCCAGATGAACAGTGCCTTGCCCACAATGTGGTCCTCGGGTACAAAACCCCAGAAACGCGAATCGGCAGAATCGTGGCGGTTATCGCCCATCATCCAGTAGTAGTTCATCTTGAAGGTGTAGGTGGTGGCTTTTTGGCCGTTTATCTTTATCTCGCCGTTTTGTATCTCCAGCTTGTTACCTTCGTAAACTTCGATGGCGCGACCATAAACCGGTAGGGTTAGGCTATCCAGCTTTACGGTCCATCCTTTTTTAGGGATGATGATAGGACCGAAATTATCTACGTTCCAGTTAAAATCTTTGTCGCCCGGGTGCAGCTTGTATTGCGGCGTTGCAGCCGGGAACACGGGGTTAGTTGGGTCGGCAGCACCGGGTTGTTTGATGTTGGCCGTGATCGATTTGATGTTTGAAAAGGTCCGTACTTTATCGGCAGACTCCTTAGTCATTGTTGGGCCGGCACCGTTTTCGTATTGGGTTATCTTCAGCTCGTCGGTTATCTCGGGGTTAAGGTCGGTACCGTTATTTACGATGGTATAATCGGTTTGCTCACCCGGAGGGTTAGGCATGGCTTTACCGTTTACATACACCTGCGCATGCAGCAAGGCAATGGTATCGCCGGGCGCACCCTGGCAGCGTTTAATGTAGTTTTCGCGTTTATCTACCGGGCGGTTAAAGGGCGCATCAGCTTCCATAGGGTAATTGAATACCACTACGTCACCTTTCTTCACCTCGGCCAGACCGGGCAGGCGGTAGTAAGGCAGTTCGAGGCCGTCCCAATAGGCTTTTGTACCCAGCAGCGGCATAGTATGGTGCGCAAAAGGGAAGGATACGGGTGTCATAGGTGTGCGTGCACCGTAGTTAACCTTGCTTACAAAAAGGAAATCGCCTACCAGCAGCGAGCGCTCCATCGAAGGAGTAGGGATAGTGTATGCCTCTATAAAAAGCGTTCGAATAAC
The DNA here is from genome assembly GCF_004519315.1 of Mucilaginibacter psychrotolerans. Lineage (GTDB taxonomy): Bacteria > Bacteroidota > Bacteroidia > Sphingobacteriales > Sphingobacteriaceae > Mucilaginibacter > Mucilaginibacter psychrotolerans. The sequence goes on along the minus strand of NZ_SOZE01000008.1, from coordinate 117,399 downwards.
GGTGGCGGCTATAACGGCAAATAAAATGGCATCGCCCCATTCTCGAGCTGCGCTTTTTTTCTTTTTGGCCGTTTTATTCTTGTTCCAGAATTTCCAGTTCATTTTTTTAATATTGGGACTAAGCTATCTGCTATTTATTGAAAATTAAACATATCCTCTACCGAGTAAAAACCTTGCTTATCCTGCACCCATTCTGCGGCTAAAACAGCGCCCAGCGCAAATCCATTACGGTTGTGCGCGGTGTGTTTGAATTCGATGGTATCTACTTCCGAGTCGTAAATTACGGTGTGGGTGCCGGGTACGCTATCAATGCGGTGGCTCTCTATCAGTAGCTGGTCGGCTGTTACCGCGCTTTCCTCGGGCGTTGGGCCACCAGTGAGGATATTCACCCATTCCTTTTTCGCATCCAGGTTATCCAGTATGCCTTCGGCGATGGTGATAGCCGTACCACTGGGCGAATCGAGTTTCTGCACGTGGTGTATCTCTTCTACCTGCACATCATAGTACGGGTAGTTATTCATGATTTTGGCCAGCAGCTTATTTACATGGAAAAAGATATTCACCCCAACGCTAAAGTTGGTACCATATAGCACGGTGCCCCCGGCATCCTGGCATTTTTGCTGTACCGAAGCCAGCATATTGTGCCAGCCTGTAGTGCCTACTACTATGGGCACGCCCGCTTCCAGGCAAAGGTTTATATTATCCAGAACCGTTCCTGGCGTGCTGAACTCAATAGCCACATCGGCTTGTTGCAGGTTCTCTACGGTAAGCTCGTGCTGGTTGTCTTTATCTATTTTAAGTACGATTTGGTGTTGGCGGCTGAGGGCTATGCTTTCGATAATTTTGCCCATTTTACCGTACCCTAATAATGCGATTTTCATCCTGATATCTTATTGCAGCTTATTATTTAAGCGTAAAGGTAATTTTTATACCCGGAATATACGCACCATTAAAATTTGATGCAAAAACAGGCTGGTTGATGAAACCCGGGGTAACCCGCATAGAGAGGTTGTTATCTACGGTATAAGAGTTGATGAATTTGGCATCGATATATGCATCTATAGCCTGTACGCCCCAAACGGCCAGCAGACCCAATATGCTGAGGTCGCGGTTGCGCAGGTAACCGTCAGATGCATCGGCAAGGGTTTGGTAATCGTATCGGCTATACAGTTCGTATTCCACTTTGTATTTAACATACAGCGGGTACAGGGGACTGGTTTCGGCAGGTATTTGGCCGGTCCCCACTTTGTTCAGTTTGGCCAGGGCCAAAAACTGCTTAAAATACTGTTGGTTGTAAATTACGGCAGCGCCCAAAAGGCCAAGGCCGCCATATATCAGCGGCACTTTCCAGTATTTTTTGTTATATACCTGCCCCCAACCGGGTACCAGGAGCGAACGTTTTACCGCCAGGCTGGGTATGTGCGTACTATCGGGGTGGTAAACCTTTTCCTTTTTTATTTTGGGCGCGAAGGAGCCACGCGCAACAGTATCGCGTTTGACAACTTTCACGGCATCCTTCGCCCTAACCACCGTATCGACAGTTTGCGCATGGCACAAGCCCGCAAAACTTAAAAAAAGCAAGAATACGAAAGTTTGTTTCAGCATAAGTTACCAGTCCAGCATTTCCAGTATGCGCCCCAGGTCGTCTTCTGATAGGAACGGGATTTCTATGGATCCATTGCCCTGGGTGTTAACTTTTAGCTTAACCCTGGTGCTGAATTTAGAAGCCAGTTCGTCCTGTATCTTTTGCATCTGGAAAGGCAGCGGCTCGGGCTGTTTGCCTTCGCGCTTATTGGGTGCCTGCTGTATATCGCGCGCCATCTCTTCGGCACGGCGAACAGATAGGCCCTGCTTTACAATCTGCTGGTGTATAAAGAGTTGCGTGGTGGCATCGTCAACAGCCAATAAGGCTTTGGCATGGCCCATGCTTATCTCGCCATCGCGCAGGGATATTTGTATGGTTGGCGGCAATTTAAGCAAACGCAGGTAATTGGTTACCGTGCTGCGGTTTTTGCTTACGCGGTCGCCCAGTTCTTCTTGTTTCAGTTTAAGCTCGTCTATCATCCGCTGAAAACTCAGGGCCACCTCAATGGCGTTCAGGTCTTCGCGCTGGATGTTCTCTATCAGGGCCATCTCCAGCATCTGCTGGTCGTTGGCGCTGCGGATGTAGGCGGGTATCTGTGTAAGCCCGGCCAGTTTGCTGGCACGCAGCCTACGCTCGCCCGATATTAGCTGGTAGCTATGCGCGTTGATGCGCCTAACGGTGATAGGCTGTATAAGGCCCTGCAGTTTGATGGAAGCACTCAGGTCGGCAAGGGCCTGGTCGTCAAATTCGGTACGGGGCTGAAAGGGATTTACCTCTATCTCGCTTATCTTCACTTCGCCTATGTTGCCCAGGCTTTGCGTTTCTGATACGGGCCCGCCGGGCGTTGTTTGCCTGCCGGTGCTTGTGCCTGTGTTTACGCTCGGCGAATCGTTCAATAGCGCGCTTAGGCCCTTACCCAGGGCGTTTCTTTTCTCTACACTCATAGGGCTTATGCAGTTACGGTAGTAGCCAGTTCTTCGTCTTTCACCAGGCCATTTTTGCGGATGATCTCGCGGGCCAGGTTAAGGTAATTTACGGCGCCTTTACAGTTAGCATCGTGCATAATTACCGATACCCCGAAGCTCGGCGCCTCGCTCAGGCGGGTATTACGCTGTATAATGGTTTCGAAAACCATATCCTCAAAGTGGGTTTTTACCTCATCAACCACCTGGTTAGATAAGCGCAAACGCACATCGTACATGGTTAATAAAATACCTTCTATCTGCAGAGAAGTGTTCAAACGTGTTTGAACGATTTTGATGGTGTTAAGCAATTTGCCCAAACCCTCCAATGCAAAGTACTCGCATTGTACCGGGATGATGACAGAATCGGCAGCGGTAAGGGCGTTAATGGTAATTAAACCCAACGATGGCGAACAATCTATAATGATGAAATCGTATTCATTGCGGATGCTCTCCAACACGGCTTTCATCTTAAACTCGCGATTGGCGAGGTTAATCATCTCAATCTCGGCACCCACCAGGTCGATGTGCGCGGGCAGCAGATCCAGATTGGGGGTATCTGTTTTCTGGATAGCTTCGTGCGGGTCGATATCATTGATGATACACTCGTAGATGCTGTTTTTGATATTACGCGGATCGAAACCTATACCTGATGTGGAATTGGCCTGCGGATCGGCATCGAGCAGCAAGGTTTTGTAATCAAGTACTGCTAAACTCGCTGCCAGGTTTATAGATGACGTTGTTTTACCAACGCCGCCTTTCTGATTGGCCAAAGCTATTATCTTACCCATTATATATATCCAAAATTAATTAAGCGGTTTATTTGAACGTAAAAACACAGCAGAAATTTTTTGGTTTGCCGTGTTTTTTATCCGCGATAAAGATACGCATTAAAACAATTGAGAATTCCACAGCATTTGTCAACTTACAAACAAATTAGGGGGTAATTGGGGAATAGTTGAGTTATTGAATTAATGAATTATTGATTTAAGAAATTTTTGATTTATTGAATTAGCAAATTGGCAATTGCTGTTATACCGGCACACGGCTGATTCGGCAACATCCTTATGCAATAATTCGCTAATTCATTACTCTACTCACCGGGCAGATATTGATTTAGTGATTTATAGGGCGTTACTTTGCTCCTCATAGATAGATGAGTTATTTAGTGCTTTTGGCTAACCGCGAAGCCACGATATTCCACGATGTACGATAATACTGTTACGCGCTAAATCACAAGTTAAAAAATTCAATAAACCCACATGATCACCATTGTATCCGGCACCAACCGCCCCAATAGCTTCACGCATAAACTGGCCCTATACTACCAAAAGCGCATGGCCGAAAAAGGCGTTCAGGCCAACCTATTGGCCCTAACAGACCTACCTGCAACCTTCATCAGCACCGATCTTTACGGCAAACGCAGCCAGGAATTTGCCGGGATACAGCAACTGATTACCGATACCGATAAGTTCCTCTTTGTGATACCCGAGTATAACGGCAGTTTCCCCGGCGTGCTAAAAGTATTTATGGATGCCTGCGATTTCCAGGCAAGTTTTTATGAGAAGAAAGCCGCGCTGGTTGGCCTGGCCTCGGGAAAGTACGGCAACATAAGGGGTATAGATCATTTTACCGGCATATGTAACTACATGCATCTGCACGTAATGCCGCTTAAACTACATATTCCCGCTATCAAGACCGAGCTGAATGCCGAGGGCAACCTGCATTTGCCCGATACCCTTAAATTTACCGACGAACAGATAGATAAGTTTATTAAGTTTTAATTGGCCTGCAAAGCCTCTTACCGCACCAACAGCACCCAGCCCGATAGCAGCGGCGAGTCGTTCTTCAGGTCGATAACGTAGTAGTACGTACCGCCAGGGAGCAGTTTGCCGTTAAGCGTGCCGTTCCATGGTTTGGCGTAGCCGGTGCTGGCATAAACCTGCTGCCCGTTCTTGTTAAATATTTTGATAGTGCTTTGCGCGTAAGTTTCAAGCGCCTCGATGTTCCAGATATCGTTGGTGCCATCGTTATTGGGCGAGAAAGTGTTGGGAATAACAACTTTCTTATACACGCGCACAAAAACCTCGTCCTGCGCGGTGAAGCAATTATTTAATGATGTTACGGTAAGCGTGTAGGTAATATCTTCCATGGGCGATGCCGTTGGCGTTGCCGAGTTCGGGTCGTCCAAATAATCGGTGGGTGACCAGCTATAGCTTAGCACCTCACCAGTACTGCTGCCATCCAGTTTTACAGATTGCCCCTGGAAAATCTTCTTGTCCTTCCCCGCATCGGCAGTGGGCCGGTCTACTACTTTTACGGTGACCTGCTCGGTATTGCTGCAACCATTGGCGCCGGTAACGGTTACGGTGTAAACGGTAGTAGCATCGGGACTGGCAATGGGGCTTGCCACATTGGCATCAGACAGGCCTGTTGCAGGTGCCCAGCTATAACTTGCCGCGCCCGGGGCATTGGCGGTAATTACCGTACTTGCCGACCGGCATATCGTAGCGGTCTGGCTCACCGTAATCACAGGTTTTGGTTTTACGGTAACATCTGCAAAGCGGATGGTTTCGCAGCCCTGCGCCGAGGTAACCGTTACCTGATACTTCCCGGCATTGGCCGCCGTTACATTTCTGATAACCAATTGGTTCTGGCTGGTGGCGGGCAGGTTGGGGCCCGTCCAGCTGTAGAGTACGCCGCCTGTGGCCGTTAAGGTTAGTGTCTCGCCCTCACAAACTTCTGTTGGCGGTATGGCGGGCACCACCGGATATTTGCTAACCGTTATGGTAACCGGGTTTGAGTACACACGGCAGTTTAACGACGATATGTTGCTGCTTTCGGCCACGCCCATGCGGTACATATAATCGCCCACCTGGCTATTGGGAAACACGATATGTAGGGATTTTTCGGTTGCGCCAACAGTATCCACCCAGCCCTTGCCATCGTTAAAATTACGCTGCCATTGGAAAGCCGCACTGGTGTAACCCTCTTCTGGTGTAGCACTGATATCAAAAACTGCGGGCTGCTTTTCACAAACATTTTGGGTAGTAACTGATGTCGAGCCTGCAAAACCCGCCTGCACCACCGGCCCGCAGGCCCTGAAGGTGATATCATCCAATAGCAAATCGTTACCGCAACCACCGGGCGCATTATTTATCATTTTCAATACTACCTGCGTAACTCCCGGCGGCGTAGTGAAAAAAGTTCTTTTCTGAATCCATTGATCGGGCAGGTTTGTTGGTAAAATATCACCGGTATTAGGATCCGAGGTTGGTAAAACAACACCATCAGGTGTTTCGATGATAAATGTAATATTTGGCCTTGATGATTGCCCATTGCAGGATGATGGCAGGATGAGGTTCAATATCCAGGCCGAAAACTCGTAAGTGGTATTCTGGCACAGCGCACCCACGGGTGTGAGCTGCTGAAAAAACTGCCCGGGATTATTTGATGCATTGATGATCATCATATAGCCGTTGGCGTTACCCGTATGGTCTTTAGTAATTGTATGCCAGGATCCGCTGAAGCAGCCGCTGGTACGGCTGCCGATAGAATAACTGCCATCATTGGGGCAGCTATCGGCCGTGTAGTTATAACTGGTTACGAGGGTGCCAAGCGGTGCGCCGGGTCCATTGCCCGATCCAAAATCCTGGTTGATAACCGGGTCTCCCAAACTGCCTTTACACACCTGGGCATGCACCTGTAAGATGCTGAGGACACTAAACAGGAAAATAAAAATAGGTAGCTTTATTGGTCGCATGGGTACACTGTTATACAAACAGTTAATTCGCCAAAAATAAACTTTTTAAGATAGGATGCATGTTTATTATCAATATTGGATAACATTATGCAAAACATAAATCACCAAAACAATGCATCCGGCTAAAAGGTTAATTAATTTACCGGATACGATATAAAATGAAAATTAAATTAATACCAACCCTACTGCTGGCTGTTGCTTTATCGGCATGCTCGCAAAATAAAAAGGCCGACTTAAGCAAACAGGATACCCTGCAAACTCCCGATAGCCAAACGGTTGCCCTCCCCGCCCCTTTCCAAACAAAATCCGCACGCAATTACTGCAAGGTTATTGGCTGGCCAAAGGGCAAGACGCCCATAGCGCCTACAGGCTTTAGCGTAAGCCTTTTTGCCGATAGCCTGGCCAACCCGCGCAATATCTACCTAGCGCCTAATGGCGATATATTGGTTTCCGAAGCGAACACCGAATTAAAAGGCATCAAAAAACTGGGGGCCAAAATCATCGGCGCAGCCGGTTCGCAAAACCTCAATAAAAGCGCCAACAGAATTACCCTGCTGCGCGATGCCAACGGCGACGGCATCCCCGAAACCAAAACCGTTTTTCTGGATAAGCTGAACCAGCCCTATGGCATGCTCATTATGGGCAATTCCTTTTATGTAGCCAATACCGATGGCCTATGGCAATATCCTTATAAAGCCGGGCAAACAAAAATAACCGATCCCGGTAAAATGATACTGTCCCTGCCCGCAGGTGGCTACAACAACCATTGGACGCGCAACCTGCTGGCCAACGCCGCAGGCGATAAAATCTTCGTATCGGTTGGCTCTGGCACCAACATAGCCGAGCACGGTATGGAAAACGAGCGCCGTCGCGCCAACATTCTGTTGATTAACCCCGATGGTAGCGGCGAGACCATTTACGGTGCGGGCTTGCGCAACCCGGTGGGTATGGCCCTGCAACCCGGCACGGGCACCCTGTACACCGTGGTAAACGAGCGCGACGAACTGGGCGATGAACTGGTGCCCGATTACCTGAGCAGCGTAAAACAAGGCGGCTTTTACGGCTGGCCCTGGGCTTACTTTGGCCAGCACGAGGACCCTCGCCCCGAAGTAAAACGGCCCGATATGGTGAAGAAAACCCTCACGCCCGATTTTGCCCTCGGTGCGCATACCGCATCCCTCGGCCTCACATTTTACAATGGCGATAAATTCCCCGCTAAATACAAAGGCGGTGCATTCATCGGTCAGCATGGATCCTGGAACCGCGCTAAACTATCGGGCTATAAGGTAACTTTTGTGCCCTTTGCCAATAACAAGCCCGGTGCCAAAATGGAAGATTTCCTGACCGGGTTTATAGCCGACAGCGTAAAACAGGAAGTTTACGGTCGCCCCGTTGCCGTAATGGCAGCCCGCGATGGCTCGCTGCTGGTAGCCGACGACAGCGGCAATAAAATATGGCGCGTAGCCGTAAAGTAAAAATTTGTAATTGTTGCTGACGGATGACGCTGTATCAAAAAAAAAACCACCTGCACAACAAAATAAAATTGGCGAAGGACATAACTTTGTGACCTTTGTGAAAGATCTTAGTGCTCTTTGTGGTTAATTTTACCACAGAGTACACAGAGGGAGGACCACAGGGAGCACAAAGCCAAGTTTTATTTTTGAATGGTTTTTACTAACCGGTTTATGCTACTGCCTCATTTTTGTTTTGCATCGATATGAAGAAAATCTACTCTGCCGTAATTGTCTTTTCGCTATTAGCTGTCCACGCCATCGCTCAAACCAAACCCAAAGCCGATACCACCAGGCAATTGCAAACTGTTACCGTAAAAGGATACCTGAGCGAGCAACCCGTGTTGAGCGTACCCGCTTCGGTAAGCGTATTAAGCGCAAAGCAGCTAAAACTACAGCCCGATAATTCCTTTGTTACCGCCCTGAATACCGTGCCTGGTGTAAGGGCCGAGGAACGCTCGCCGGGTAGTTACCGATTATCTATCAGGGGCAGCCTGCTGCGTTCGCCATTTGGCGTGCGCGATGTAAAGGTTTATTTTGACGAGATACCGCTAACCGATGCAGGCGGCAATACCTACCTGAATACGATCGATATCGCCAACATCCGCCACATAGAGATATTGAAAGGCCCCGATGGCAGCCTCTTTGGCGCCAACAGCGGCGGCGTGGTACTGCTGAACCCGGCAAATAAAACCGATAGCAGTTATCTTTCGGCAGGCATCAACGGTGGCTCGTACGGTTTGTTCCATCAGAAAGTGTCATTGCAGCAGATGAGCAACAATTCCCGTTTCAACCTCAATCAATCTTACCAAAACTACGATGGTTACCGCCAAAACAGCCGCATGCACCGTAGCTACCTGCAGGGTGGCTATGCCTGGCAATATGCCAAAACCAGCGAATTGCGCAGCACGGTGCTGTACTCCGACCTCGACTACCAAACACCCGGCGGCCTCACCATGGCCCAAATGCAGGCCGACCCGCGCTCGGCGAGGCTGGCCACCAAAACGCTACCCAGCGCTATCGACCAAAAGATACGCATCAATACCAAAATACTGTTAGGCGGCATCACCAATGATGCACTGCTGGCACCGGGCATACGCAATGTACTGGCCGTATTTGGCAACCATGTAGATTTTGCCAACCCCTTCATTACCAATTACGAGCAGCGCAACGAGGATACCTACGGCCTGCGCAGCTATTTTGAGTTTGCGGGTAAAGCCAGCGAGAATTATAAGGGCAAGCTTAACCTTGGACTGGAATGGCAGCAAACCAATTCGCTCATCAGCAATTACGATAACAACAAGGGCGTAAAGGGCAATGTGCAGAAGATTGATAAGATCAACACCAATCAGCATTTCTTTTTTGCGCGCTACGCAGCAGATATCTACAAACGCCTGCATGCCGAAGCGGCGCTCAGCCTCAACTACTACCACTACGCATTCAGGAACACCGCACCGCTGAACGAGGCAGCTTTTACCGACCGTGATTTTAGTCCGCAATTGATGCCGAGGCTGGCGCTGAGCTACAAGATCACCAACGATTTTATCTGGCGTGCATCGGTTAGTCGCGGCTACTCTACCCCAACCACTGCCGAGGTACGCCCCACCAACAATATCGTCAATACCGGCTTGCAGGCACAATTCGGCTGGAACTATGAAACGGGGTTCCGCCTACGCAATCACAATGAAAGCCTGCTGCTGGATGCCTCGGTGTTTTATTACCGCATCAACAACGCCATTGTGCGCCAGCTTAATCCCGACGAAACCGAGTACTACCTCAACGCCGGGGGCACCAAGCAACCGGGTGCCGAACTGGCCTTTACCTGGTGGCTCATCCGCCAAAACAATGTGCGGTTCCTGCGTGGCCTGCAGTTCAATACTTCTGTAAGCATCAGCCGTTTCAAATTCAGGGATTATAATGTGGCGGGCAACAATTACTCGGGCAATAAGCTAACGGGTGTACCGGGCGAGGTGCTGGTGTCGTCCCTGCAAGCCTTGTTCCCACAGGGATTTTCGTTATTCGTACAACACAACTATACCGCCAAAATACCGCTTACCGATGGAAATACCGTTTACGCGGGCAAGTACAACCTGCTACAAGCCAAAGCATCGTGGCAGCACCCCATCGGCAAAACACGCCTGGAAATTTACGCGGGAGCCGATAACCTGCTGAACGAAAAATACAGCCTCGGCAACGATTTGAATGCTATAGGCAGTCGCTATTATAACCCATCGGCACCGAGGAGTTATTATGCGGGATTGGGGATTAGTTTATGAGGGCTTTCGTTTACTTTTAAAATCCACCGCCGCGTATTATCTAAAAGCAAAAAATATCCCTTACCTTTAAAATATTAACCAAGAGACTCTGTCAAAAGCAAAAATAAAAATTTGGTCAATATATCTTTGTGAACTTTGTGCAAAACCTTAGTGCCCTTTGTGTTTAATTTTTACCACAAAGGAAGAAACACAAAGAACACAAAGCCAATTTTATCCTGAGCGATTTTTTAGACACAGGTTTATAACACATCTCTAAACTGATTTTTTTGCCCTAGGGCGATGCGCCACATCTGTACATTATGCCCAAACTCAACCTCGATAAACAAGAAAGCGAATTTTTAAACAGCACCATCTCCCACTGGGAAAAAGACAACTTAATAAATGCTGAACAGGCTGCTCAACTGCGCGATTCCTATGAAATAAAGGGGTTCGACTGGATGCGGCTGGCCAAATACTCGTTTTGGGTGGCCTTGCTGTGCGGCGCGGTAGCCGTTGGTTCGCTAATTGTGGATGATGCTGTTATCAACTGGCTTAAAAAGCTGTATGATACGCCGGATATCGTTATCAGCATCCTTTCGGCTTTGGCTGCCGTTGGCTTGTTTTATCTCGGTCGCCGCCGCGAAAAGCTGTACCCTCAAACGGTGTTCAGCAACGAGGCTATTATCTTCATGGGCGTTTTTGCTACTGCATGCTGCATAGCCTACCTGGGTAAAACCTTCGATAACGGTTCGGGGCACTACTCGTTGCTGTTCCTGGTTTCGGTATTGGTGTACGGTTTTTTAGCCTGGCACATGAAATCCCGGCTCATTTGGCTGTTCGCGCTGGTATCGCTCGGCAGCTGGTTCGGTACCGAAACGGGTTACCAAACCAATTGGGCACTCTACTTCTTGGGCATGAATTACCCGCTGCGTTTCATCTTATTCGGCTTGTTGCTGGTTGCTGCCTGCCATATCCTCAAAAATCAAAAATGGTTCGCCTTTTTTTGGGAACTTACCTATGTGGTGGGTATGCTGTACCTGTTTATGTCGCTTTGGCTGTTCAGCATATTCGGTAATTACGGCAGCCTGGATACCTGGTGGCGCATAAAGCAGCTCAACCTGTTTTACTGGGGCATTATTTCGGCTGTAGTAGCCGGAGGCTTTCTGCTATACGGCCTAAAAAACAAAGATGCCATAGCGCGGGAGTTCGGCATTACGTTCCTCATCATCTTCCTGTACACCAAATACTTCGAGTACTTTTGGGATGGCACCAATAAAACGCTGTTCTTTTCCATCCTGGCCCTATCCTTCTGGCTGGTTGGCCGCAAAGCGGAGAAGATATGGAATGTGGGGAGAAAGACCGGCGCTGTGAAGGGAGAGTAAGAAGAGTAACTATTTTGGTGGGCCGCTAAGAAGATATTCTTGACGCTGCGTGGTATCTGAAATTATAACAATCCTGTCATTACCATTCTTGCGTACTTTGACCGAATATTTGCCATTCTCAATAAACAGATTTCCAATTTTGTTCCTGATATAAAGCGTATCGCCGGCCACACGCCAATCGAAGTGTAAGGTGGCGTTTTCCAAGCCCACAAAACCGCAATGGTTTGCTTGAAAAAGCCACTTGATGCATGAGTTTCTGGTAATCATCATGTCACCTGATTTACTTTCGCAGGTTGTCCACCCCCCTAAGAGAATACTGTCACGGGGTGTAATCAAATTAGGGTTTTTAATTGGGGTATTAGTGCTTTTAAAATTGCACCCTAACAAGATGATAGCGATTATTAAAAAAAATCCTGCTTTCATATCACATCCCTCGATAAGCTTAATGATGCTTAAAAAAAACCAGATAAATCTGCTTAAATACATGGTACAGCGCAAAGCCGAAGAACAGGATGGCAATGGCCGTATCGATAATTTTGGTACTTAGTTCAAATTTCCGTTGCAGGAAGCGGGCAAAGCGGGCGTACAGGAACAGCGCAATGAAAGCACCTGCAGCCGAGCCGATGCTGAAGAAAACGAGGTCGAGTGGTTTATCGTCTATCCATTCGTGGGTGATGAGGTAGGTGCCGGTCACCATCCAGAAGGGGATTTGCATGGGGTTTATAAAGCCCAGCAATATGCCGTATTTGATGCTGGCGTGCTGCGAGTAGGTGGTTTTGGGCGGCTTGTTGCGGTTGAGCCAGGTAATTACAGCCAGCGTACCGAATAACACCGTCATTATCCAATCGATAATGGTATCCAGGCGCACCTCTTCCGACAGCCATTTGGCGCCCAGCATTACCACATAAGTGAACAGAAATTCTACGCAGGAGAAAGCAATGATAAACTTCATCGCCTCCTTAAGGCCGCGGTTTATGGTGATCTGTACCAGCGTAAGGTTGATATTGCCCGGCGGTATATAACCTATAAAGTTGGCTATTACCCCGGCAAGTAAGGTTAGGAATATCATCGGCGGTAAAGATAGTAATTAAGCAGGCATTTGCAGCCGGTGGCGAGGGCCGTAAAATCCTGCAATAGCTTTACACAAGCGTTTTACAGCGGAACACCCGCATTAATTTTTCAATTTTAGTCAAAATATTGTATATAAGACAATTACATCCGTTACTTAAACAACAGGGGCGTTCCAAAGTGTTCCAGAAAAAAATGTAAAACACTGACAATCAATATAAATTTAAAAATAAGTGTTCCACGCAAAAAAGTGGAACACCCGTAAAAAGCCGCTGGGCAAGTGCTGGTCGGCCATGCATAAATTTCGCATATTTGCAGCTTAAATATTGGCAAGGCAGTTTCCTGTAAACTGAAGACTGCCAAGTGCAAACTGAAAAGAATGGCTCATAAAATAGTTTCCCTGTTACCTGCCGCTACCGAAATCGTATGCGCCCTCGGCCTCGAAAGCAGCCTGGTGGGCCGCTCGCACGAATGCGACTACCCTGAAACCGTAAAAGCCCTGCCCGTATGCTCTGAAGCCAACTTCCCCGATGGCATGAGCAGTGCCGCTATAGATACCAAAGTAAAAGAACTGCTGGCGGATGCATTATCTGTGTACACCGTAAAACGCGAAGTAATTAAAGAATTGCAGCCCGATGTAGTGATTACTCAGGCGCAATGCGAAGTATGCGCCGTTTCCCTGCCCGAAGTGGAGCAGGCCTTAACAGATTACCTGGATAAACCCGCCCGTATCCTTTCGCTGCAACCGAATAGCCTGGAGGATATCTTTCACGACATCGGTACCGTAGCCACAGCGCTGGATGCTATCGAAGTCGGTGAGCGATTAGTGGAGGATTTGCAGGAACGGGTAGATATCATCCGCCATAAGTTGAAATTCCTGGAAAACAAACCTTCCGTGGCCTGTATAGAATGGCTGGAGCCGATGATGGTATCGGGTAATTGGGTGCCCGAACTGGTGACTATTGCCGGCGGCGTACCCGTATTAGCGCAGCAAGGTAAACACTCTCCGTATGTAAATTGGACCGATATACAAACTGCCGACCCGGACGTAATCATCCTGATGCCCTGCGGATTTTCGATCGAGCGTACCATGCGCGAGATCGATATCCTGCTACAGCAACCCGGCTTTGCCGATTTAAAGGCGGTAAAAAACAACCGCATCTACATAGCCGATGGCAACCAATACTTTAACCGCCCCGGTACACGTATTGTAGATTCGGTAGAGATACTGGCCGAGATACTGCACCCCAAACAATTCATCTTCGGCAATGAGGGCTCGGGATGGATCAAATTCGCACTTTAAAAAATATTTTAAAAAGTTAAGCAAACATCGTAAATCGATATTTTGATTATATTTACGGTTCTCAACCTCATATAATTAAAAATATGCGCCGTATTATTATCCTGCTGCTTGTTGCTGCTGCCCATCTACATGCTTTAGCCGCTGTCGGCGATGAGCCGAAGTTCAACGCCAAAGATTTATATATCAGATGGCAGGTGGTAGATAATAACTTCAAGAACAAGCAGCAAGCGCTTACGGCCATTGTAATCACCAACAAAGGCAAAACCAGCTTGCCCGCAGGCGGATGGAAGTTCTACTTCAACTCCTCGCGTAATTTCCTGCCCGAGGCTGCCAGCGGCAACGCCACCATTGCCCAGGTAAACGGCGACCTGTACAGCATCACCCCCAACGCTAAATTCGCGGAGATAAAACCCGGCGAAACCGGTCGCATAGAATACGTTTGCGAATCGCCGGTGGTGAATTTTACTGATGCCATAGAAGGCCCCTACCTGGTTTGGGATACCGATCCTGCAAAAGGGTACGCACTCGGCGGGTTCACGGTGGCTCCCTTCAACCCTACTTACCAGGGTCTCATTACCCCCGAAATTATCTACAACCAAAACAAAACCATACTGGATATCCCCGCCGCCGATTTGCAAAAGATAATCCCTACACCGGTAGGCTATCAGGAAAATGCGGGCAGTTTCATCATCACCAATGCGGTCAGCATCATCAGCGACCCACTCTTCGACAACGAGAAACGCTACTTTATAACCGGCATAGAAAAACTGCTGGGCAGCAAACTGAAGGGCACGTCAACCACCCAAAAAATCAGCTTTAAAAAGGATGCCAGCCTGGGTGCCGAAGCATACAAGCTCAGCATAACACCCGATGGCATGACTATTACCGCCGCTGCACCCGCCGGTTTGTTCTACGGCATCCAGTCATTCAAAACCGCTATCAGCGCAGCGCCATGGGTAAAGCCACAAGCCGCTATTACCGTGCCCTGCCTGGAGGTGAGCGATGCACCGCGTTTCCCATACCGTGCCGTAATGCTGGATGTAGCACGTAACTTCCAAAGCAAGCAGCAGGTTTTGAAGCTAATCAACCTGATGGCCGTGTATAAGCTAAACACCCTGCACCTGCACCTTACCGATGATGAGGGCTGGCGCATAGAGATACCCTCGCTGCCCGAACTGACGGCCATCGGCTCTAAGCGCGGCCACACGCTGGATAGCAAAACCAACCTCCCCGCCTCGCATGGCTCTGGTCCCGATTTTAGCAATACCGCCGGTACCGGCTTTTATACCCGGGCCGATTATATCGAGATACTGAAATACGCCACCGAGCGCCATGTGACCGTAATTCCTGAGATAGAAACCCCCGGTCACGCCCGCGCGTCTATCAAAGCGATGGATGTGCGTTACGAGCGTTTGCTGGCTGCCGGCGATAAACCTGGCGCAGAACGTTACCTACTGCGCGATTTGAACGATAAATCCGATTACCGCTCGGTTCAGTACTGGAACGATAATGTAATAGACGTATCGCTACCGGCAACCTATACCTATATTGAAACCGTAGTAGGCGATTTGGTGAACATCTACAAAGATGCCAACGCTCCTCTGCCTGCCATCCACTTTGGCGGTGATGAAGTGCCCGCCCACGTTTGGGAAAAATCGCCCGCCTACCTTGCCCTGAAAGCTACCCACCCAGAGATACAAAGTACCGGCGACCTGTGGTACTACTTCTACGGCCGCGTAAACGATATCCTCAAAAAACGCAACATCAAACTCTCCGGCTGGGAAGAAATGGCCCTGCGCAAAACCCTGGTAGACGGGCAGGGCACCTACGTACCCAACCCCCAATTTGTGGGCGAGGGTATGCAGGTAGATGTTTGGAACAACGTACTGGGCGACGGGCAGGAAGACCTGGCCTATAAGCTGGCTAACGGCGGCTACAAGGTAGTGCTTACCTGCGTTACCAACCTGTACTTCGATATGGCTAACTACAAGTCCTTCGACGAGCCGGGTTACTACTGGGGCGCGTTTTTGGGCATCGATAAGTTCTTCTCTTTTATCCCCTACGATTACTTTAAAAATGCCGATGTAGATAAAAACGGCATTCCTATAAACCGCAATCTGTTTGTAGGCAAACAGCGCCTTACCGATTATGGCAAGGGCAACATTATAGGCCTGCAAGGTGCCTTATGGACAGAAACCGTTAAAACCGCCGACCGGATGGATTACATGATCTTCCCAAAACTAATCGGTTTGGCCGAACGCGCCTGGGCGAAAGACCCGGCATGGGCCATGGAACGAGATACCGCCAAAGCAAGGGAACTGTATAACCAGGATTGGAGCAAATTCCTGAATATATTGGGCAAACGCGAACTGCCGCGTTTGGCTTATTACAACGGCGGCTACAGCTTCAGGATACCTAAGCCAGGTGTAATTGTTCAGGACGGCAAATACCAAAGCAGTATCCAATACCCGGGCTTAACCATCCGCTACACCACTGATGGTAGCGAACCAACGGCTAAAAGCAAGGTTTACACCAATCCTATCGACGCGAAAGGAACCGTAAAATTCCGCGCATTCGATGACAAGGGGCGTGGTGGTAACACTGCCGAGGGGCCTGCTTTCGAGCAGAAACCTGTACTTTAGTCAATAGACCATAGTCCATAGCAAAAATAAAAACTGCTATGGACTATGGTTTATCGAACCAGCGACAATCTACCATGGTCCATGGACTATCGACTATGGACTCTCTACAGCTCCACCTTCTTCAAGCCGTTGTTTACGCCGGTGATGAATCTGGATAAACCACGCATATAGGTCTGCTGGTCGTCGTACATGCTCATGTGGCTGCCGTTCTTGCAATAAAGGTAACTGCCGTTCTGCACCTGTGTGGCTATCCAGGCCATGTGTTTCGGGTCCATGGTATCGTATTCGCCACCGATGCTTAAGGTTGGTACAGCTAAGCCCTTTATCTCTTTTTTGCGGTCCCAGGTAGTCAGTTTGCCTGCAATGCCGAATTCGCTTGGGCCCTGCATGGTTACGTATAAGGATTGATTGGTTTTGCCTAGCGAACGGGTCACCGGCTCGGGCCATTCGGCACTTGGCATCCGCAGGATGTGTTTTTCGTAAAAATTGGGTTGTAGTAAACCCATATAATTAGGGTTGGCAAAATCTCTTTTGGCTTCGATATCGCGTATCTGGGACAATACTTTCGGGTCCATTTGTTTAGCCAGCACTTCAGAATATTTGCCGTAATCGGGGCAGCTCACCATCATGTTAGAGATGATCAGGCCTTTGAGATGTGCCTGGTACTTCAGCGCATATTCGGTAGCTAAAATGCCGCCCCAGGAGTGGCCAAGCAGATAAAAATTATCCTTATCCAAATGCAGAGCCTGGCGCACCTGCTCCACCTCTTCCACATAGCGGGGCAGATCCCACATGGAGGTATCTTTCGGGTTATCGGAGTTGCCGCAACCCAACTGATCGTAATAAATTAGTTCTATGCCTTTTGCCGGCAAAAAGCTTTCCATGCATTCGAAATATTCGTGCGTGGCACCCGGGCCGCCGTTCAGCAGCAGCAATTTCATGGTGGGGCTGTTACCCAGTTTTTTAGTCCATACCCTAAACTTGCCTTTGGGTGTATTGATAGTTACCATTTCAACGCCGCCGGTTTTAACGCCCGAGGTGGTGTCTTTAAAATAATCACCTAAAGCCGGGGTCTCGTAGGGTTTCGCAGCGGGACTAACACAGGCAGATACGCATGCAGCAACAATAATTACCGCTGAAAGGATAAGGGTTCTTAATTTCATGATGGGGAAGCTGATTTTGCCTTAAAGCTAAATAAAAATATGCTATCGCGAATAGCACAAAGGCCTTTGCATGTACTTTTTTATGTGGCGATGCGACCGGTAATGGAGCCGGATTTACCTGCGTCGGACCAACACAATGAGTGTCGCTTTAGCCAAACATTATCAGGAGGTTAAGAAGACGAAAAAAATTTCATTTAATTTTCATCTTTATAAAATAATCGTGTTTAACAATCGTTATCTTTCTAAATAAAAAAACAGATAGCTTATGGGTGAAACCTTTACAACAAATTTTTACGCGGTCACTAACAAAGCTCAGATGAAAGAATCAGGAACAATGGAAAATCTGGACGCGGACTCAGTGATATTCTATCACTCTATCCATGCCGAGCTGAACCTTCTTAAAAAGAAGCCAAAGCTGCAAACCATCCACCACATCCTTGATTATTCAAAGAGCTTGCGCTAAGCACCGCCCCCCCCCCGACACTGGTTCATGAATCCTACTTATTGGCAAGGCCGATGGTTGGATTTATGAACCTTTCTAGTTTAAGTCCATGGTCCATAGTCGATAGTCCATGGCAATATTCATTTCCATATATCCCGTTAAATAGGGATTATTGTAATGTAAAACTATGGTCTATAGACAATCGACCATGGACTAAAAAACCATGTTAAAAACCGAACGCTACCGCCATTTTGTAGAATACTTTTCAAAGAACCAGCCCGATGCGGTTACCGAACTGCATTACGAAAACCCTTACCAACTACTGGTGGCTGTAATTTTATCTGCCCAATGTACCGATAAGCGCATTAACCAGGTAACACCAAAACTTTTCGAACGCTTCCCCGATGCCGCCTCGCTAGCTGCTTCGGATGCCGACGAGATTTTCACCTACATCCGCAGCGTAAGCTATCCTAATAACAAAGCCAAACACCTGGCTGGCATGGGCAAGATACTGATGGAAAATTTCGGCGGCGTGGTACCTTCGGGGCTGGACGAATTGCAGATGATGCCGGGCGTAGGCCGCAAAACGGCTAATGTAATCGCCTCGGTAGTGTTCGATGCGCCGGCAATTGCGGTGGATACGCACGTGTTTAGGGTGGCTAACCGCCTGGGATTAGTGCGTGCCAGCACGCCCCTGGCAGTGGAAAAGCAACTGGTAAAAAACCTGCCCGAAAACACACTGGCCATAGCACATCACTGGCTGATATTGCATGGGCGGTATATATGCGTGGCCCGCAGCCCGAAATGCGACATTTGCCCCCTAACCTGGTTCTGCAAATACTATGCGCAACACAATACCGAAACCGCGCTATTGAAAGCCGAAGCCCTGAAATTGAAAAAGGTAAAGGATGCTAAAAAGAAGAAAGCCCTGAACGCCATAAGCAAGGAATTGAAGAAGCGCAGTGTTGATAAAGATATTTGATAGGACGGATGCCTTGGGGTAAATTCATGCGGCAGTACCACACGCTTCATTGAAGCAGAAATAATAATAAATATTTACTAAAATTATTAGCAAATACCGAAAACACTTTTTATATTTGTTCCACGAAAAAAAAAGAGATGAGCAATACAGATAAAATGAAGGCACTACAGCTTACCTTAGATAAGCTGGAAAAATCATACGGAAAAGGTACGATCATGAAGCTGGGCGAGCAAGCCATAGAGCCGACAGAAGTAATATCAACCGGCTCCATAGGCCTGGATATTGCCTTAGGCGTAGGCGGTTTACCAAAAGGCCGGGTGATAGAAATCTACGGCCCGGAATCATCGGGTAAAACAACACTTGCCATACATGCCATTGCCGAATCGCAGAAAAAAGGCGGCATTGCTGCATTTATAGATGCGGAGCATGCTTTCGACAGGTTTTATGCCAAGAAATTGGGTGTGGACGTAGAGAACCTGCTCATCTCTCAGCCGGATAACGGCGAGCAGGCATTGGAAATTGCCGATAACCTCATCCGCTCGGGCGCTATCGATATCCTGGTTATCGACTCTGTTGCGGCGTTAGTACCAAAGGCCGAAATTGAAGGTGAAATGGGCGACTCGAAGATGGGCCTCCATGCACGTTTAATGTCGCAAGCCTTACGTAAGCTGACTGGTACCATTAGCAAAACCGGTTGCTGCTGTATATTCATCAACCAGTTGCGCGATAAAATTGGCGTAATGTTCGGTAACCCGGAAACCACGACAGGCGGTAACGCTTTGAAGTTCTACGCTTCGGTACGTTTGGATGTGCGCCGTATATCGCAGATAAAAGACAGCGACGAGGTATCGGGTAACCGCGTTAAGGTAAAAATCGTTAAGAATAAAGTGGCTCCACCATTCCGTATAGCCGAGTTTGATATTATGTTTGGTGAAGGTATCTCCAAAGCCGGCGAAATCATCGACCTGGGCGTAGAGTACAATATCATCAAAAAAGCAGGTTCATGGTTTAGCTATGGCGATACCCGCCTGGGCCAAGGCCGCGATGCTGTTAAACAATTGATATTGGATAACCCCGAGTTGATGGACGAACTGGAAAAGAAGATAAAAGCCACTGTAACCGGCGATAGCCTTGCGGAAGCATAATTGGGATCGCACCGATTAAAAAACGTGTGATTGCACCTGTATAAACGACGAAAGCCTTCCGATTGGGAGGCTTTCGTCGTTTATAGAATTATAAGGACAAGATTTTCAATTTGATTTTTACGGTAGATTATGGATGCAGATATATTACGGTTTGAAATATTTCACAAGATAGAACAAGCTAACCATCAACAATTGAAAGAACTTAATAAGTTGATAACCGACTATCTCTGCAATCAGGATAGTAATGATGACGAATGGGATTCTTTACCGGAGTTTCAAAAACAGCAACTTAAAGCCTCAATGGCGCAAGCGGACGCCGGCTTAGGCACGCCTATTAATGAGGTTATGGATAATATCCGCACAAAACACGGGCTTGATTAAGGCCAGTTAAATCCTTAAGACACTAAAATCCGAAATTATCTTAGCCTATCCGCCGATTTTACGAGCTTCTCGTCGCGTTGTATGGCCTTAAAGGCAAAGATGATCAGGATAATGCTGAGCGAGGTAAGGAACAAGCCAATCCCCATGTTTCTGTATTCGAGGGTAATTTCGCCAACCACCTTCTTTACGGTTTGCGCCATCCAGAAACTGTAGCCAATGAACACCAAAATAGCACTGTAACATAAAGCGATCTGCTGTTTGCGGTTCTTATAAAGGAATATGATAACCAGGGGAACCAGTGCCGCGATTACGGTAACGATTGGCAGCGCTGCAAAGGTCTCCGTTTGCTTATAGTCGCTGAAACCGCCTCGTGTTTGTACACCAGTTACTGAAATAGTCAGCATTGGCCCGTCAAGTACACCGGGAGCAACGGATACGTCTTTTGCCAGCGGGAAAACAAACAGCCCGAACATCACAATAGAGGCCGCCAGGAGGTATATACTTTGTATTCGTTGTAGCATTTTTATAATTTAAGATCAGCAAAGATAATTGTTTTCACAATTGATAATGCCTATTTGTTACTGCCACCGCAAAGATGAAATAAAGATGTATTTTTATCTGAAAATTTCAAAATGGGGTTAATAGCAATCATCGTCTTTCTTGTGTATGCCTATCTGGGCTATAAGCTTAAGCGCAAACCTATAGCCTGGGGATTTATTGGCTTAGGTGTATTAATCTCCCTCCCTTTGGTGGGTACCCCCTTTTTATTAATAACAAATTCACCAGACGCCAACCTGGTTTATTGGACTACGGTAAATATGCTTAGTATTATTATTACAATCGCGGTTGCCATCTACATTGCCTATCGGAACAAATTGATTTTTAGCAACAACATCCACAGCAGTTAATCTTTTCGGGCACTGCCTACGTAACAGTAGTTTATTACCTTTGCTCCGTGGCAAATACTCAGCGTTATTTTATCGAACTGGCTTACGATGGTACCAAATACCACGGCTGGCAGGTGCAGCAAAATGCCGTAAGCGTACAGGAATTGCTTAACAAAGCCCTATCCACCCTATTGCGCCAGCCCATAGAAACCACTGGTTGCGGTCGCACAGATACCGGCGTACATGCAAAGGAATATTTTGCGCATTTTGATCTTCAGTCAATGGACTATAGACCATGGACCATGGACAAAAGAAGCCTCAACTCCCTCCTCCCCTACGATATCGCTATAAAAAATATTATCCCGGTAGCTCCCGAAGCGCATGCCCGTTTCGATGCAACGCTGCGGAGCTACGAGTACCACATCCATTTTGAGAAAGACCCTTTCCGGCATGGCTATTCCTGGCTACTGCGCGACAGGCCCGACCTGGATTTGATGAACCAGGCGGCAGCAATCGTCATGGAATACACAGATTTTAGCTGTTTCAGCAAATCTAATACGCAGGTTAAAACCAATAATTGTAAAATTGTAAAAGCAGTATGGGAGCATACCGAAAAAGGCATCGTGTTCAAAATATCTGCCGACCGCTTTTTACGTAACATGGTAAGAGCCATAGTAGGCACGCTGATCATGGTTGGCCGCGCCGAGATACCGCCGGAGGGCATCCGCGATATCATCGAAAGTATGAACCGCAGTAAAGCCGGTGCCAGCGTGCCGGCTTGCGGACTCTATTTAACAGAAGTGAAGTATGCGCCCAAGCCACTGAAGAGCGAACAAAAGTTTGATAAGCAATGAGTAAAAACCAAGATAAGAAAGACGTTCAAAAAGCTCCCCCTGCAGGGGGTGGGGGGGGCTCGGCACCTGCCATTACCGGCAAAGCCTTCGATTGGCATTTACTCAAGCGCGTGATGCGTTACGTAAAACCGTATATAGGTGTGTTCGTACTGGCAGGCTTCCTTACTGTTTTTTTGGCGGTGGTCGCGCTTATTCAGCCCATACTTATCCAGCGCACACTCGATAAATATATCCTCACCAACAACTACCAGGGGCTGGTTTTTATGGTGGAGCTGATGGTGGGCCAACTCATCATCCAAACCGTGGCGCAGTATTACCAAACGTATCTCACCAACTCCCTGGGCCAATCCGTCATCCGCGATCTACGTATCGATGTATTCAACCACATCACCAGCCTGAGATTAAAATATTTCGACCGCACGCCAATTGGCATGCTCATTACCCGTACGGTATCCGATCTGGAAACCATTGCCGATATCTTCTCCGAAGGGCTTATCTCTATCATGGGCGATATGCTGCTGGTGATTGCTGTAATTGGCTACATGCTGGTTGAGGACTGGAAATTGGCGCTCATCACGCTTATTCCTATGCCCTTCCTTTTTGCATCCACTTACGTGTTTAAGGAGGCCATCAAATCATCCTTCCAGGAAGTGCGCACGCAAGTAGCACAGCTCAACACCTTTTTGGCCGAGCACATCAGCGGTATCAGCATTATCCAATACTTCGCCCGTGAGGAGCAGGAGATGCGCAAGTTCCGCTCGGTAAACCAAAAATACCGCGATGCCAACATCCGCTCTAATTGGTACTACTCTATCTTTTTCCCAGTAGTGGAGATTTTGTTTGCCATTTGTATGGCACTGTTGGTTTGGTACGGCTGCAAACGGATATTGACCGACCAGCAGATAAGTATGCTCTCGGCCGACCCAAAAGGGGTAACCATAGGCAAGATAACCGCTTTTATTGCGCTGCTGAACATACTCTTCCGCCCTATACGTCAGCTGGCCGATAAATTCAATACCCTGCAAATGGGTATGGTAGGTGCCGACAGAATTTTCAAAGTGCTGGATACCGACGAGGTAGCCGCCGATAACGGCAAGCTTGCACCTCCGGCATTGCAGGGCGATATCGAATTCAAGGATGTTTGGTTTGCGTATAACGACGAAAACTGGGTACTCAAAAACATCAACTTTCACATTAAACCCGGCGAAACGCTGGCGTTAGTAGGTGCAACAGGCGCAGGAAAATCATCTACCATCAATATCCTCAACCGTTTTTATGAGATAGGCAAAGGCCGCGTAACAGTAGATGGCGTAGATATTAAAGATTATAAGGTAGACTATCTACGCTCCAAAATTGCAACCGTAATACAGGATGTATTTTTGTTTACGGATACCATTGGCAATAACATTAGCCTGAACAATAAGCAGATAAGCCGCGAAGAGATCATCGCTGCCGCAAAAGACGTAGGCGCGCATGAATTTATAGAACGCCTGCCCGGCGGGTATGACTACAATGTAATGGAACGCGGTGCAACCCTCTCGGCGGGGCAGGCGCAATTAATTTCGTTCATCCGCGCATTGGTTTATAACCCCACTATATTGGTTTTGGATGAAGCAACTTCATCTGTTGATACTGAGACGGAATTGCTGATACAAAACGCCATCAATAAACTGATGCAGGGGCGCACGGCCATTGTGATAGCGCACCGTCTTTCCACCATACAAAATGCCGACAAAATCATCGTGCTAGACCATGGCGAGATAATGGAAAGTGGCACCCACCAGGAACTGCTGAAGATTGAGAACGGATACTACCGCAAGCTTTACGATCTGCAATTCAATTCGGCGGGGATAGCTAAGCCGGTTTAACTTTACTTAGATTCCAAACCACGGGCGTCATCGTCAGATGCATCGGGTTGATCGTCTTTCGGGGCCTTCTTTATCGGGGTAACCGGTTGCTCCTCATTCTCATGTTTTTTAGCAACGTCCTGCTGTTCGGGCTCGTCGGCATGGTATTGCTTATCGCGGTTTTTTACTACGCTTTTGTGTCCTTCGTCGGCAGGCCTTTCGGTAGGCGTATCTGCCGGAGATGGTTTATTATGGTCGTTTGCGGGTGTCGTCATGTAAGGATAACACCAGGTTACCTAATTTTGTTGACCGCTGATTTTTCGTTTATGATTTATTTTAAAAAGGTACTCAAGAGAGGGCTACGCCGTTTAAATGATTTTAAGATTTCGTTGATAGTTTCTGAACCATGATTTACCTGATTAGGGGATTTCATGATGAAAAGAGTCATGGCAATCCTTTAATCCTACTAATCAAGGTTCAGAAAAAAATCCTGTTCAATCTTTCAATCCCTTAATCCTGTTCTTTTTCTCTCCTTTTGGGTCGTGTAGTTAATAATTGTTAATTATCCCGCATAAACTTTTACCTTTAGGGCAGGTTTGCTATTTTCGCAAACTACGGTGATAGCTGTGAGCTAGGCTTTCTTAGTCTCATAGTTAAAATCTTACATCTCATATCTAAAAATATGGAAGAATTCGAAACAAGCGCATCGGCCAGGAAAACCAAAACGATATATATATCTACCGTTTTTGGTATTGCCATGGTTTTATTGATGATAGGGCTGCTGGGGCTGATATTAGTGAATGCCAACAACCTCTCGCGCTACGTGAAAGAGAACATTGTAGTAAATATTTTTATGGACGATGCCGCGCACGAAACCGATGTGCTACAGTTTCAGAAACTACTGGAAGGCAACCCCATTGTAAAACAAACCCAGTACGTAAGCAAGGAACTTGCCGCGCGTAACCTACGGAAGGACCTAGGTGAAGACTTCGTGAAATTCCTGGGCTACAACCCGCTTTCGCAATCTCTTGATGTGTACCTCAAGGCCGATTACGCCAATAATGCCGGCATCGAAAAATTCAAGGCCGAACTGCTGAAGAACCCTTTGGTGAAAGATGTAAAATACCAGCAAAGCTTAGTTGACCAAATGAACCAGAACTTAAAATCTATCATCCTGGTGATACTGGCCTTCGCCGGCATATTCGTGGTACTATCGGTGGCGTTGATCAACAACACCATCAGGCTGGCCATCTATTCGCAAAGGTTCCTGATTAAATCGATGCAGTTGGTGGGCGCAACAAAAGGTTTCATCCGCAAGCCATTTTTGCTGTATGGTATCTGGCATGGCCTCTTAGGCGGTCTGATCGCTATATTGATACTCATCGGCACGCTTTACCTGGCTTACCAGCAAATACCCGATTTGGTTATCCTGCGCAACTATACCGAGTTCGGCATCGTGTTCCTGAGTGTTATTGGCATTGGCGTTATCATGTCGGCCATGAGCACTTACCTTGCGGTAAACAAATTCCTGCGTTTAAAAATATACGATTTATATAGGTAGGTTATTGGTTCACTGGATCAATTTTTCATTGGTGCAGCTAAATCAATAAATCACTCATTCAATAATTCACTAAATAAAAAATGGCACAAGTATCAAAACCGGCTGGCCCGGTTAAAACAACCGCTTCGGCAAAAACACAGCCGGTAAGCAACGCCCCACAGGCACAATTCGTGTTCAGTAAAGAGAATTATCTTTGGCTTATTATCAGCATTGCTGTTGTGGCCTTCGGTTTCGTGCTGATGAGCGGTACCACAGACATTTACAGCACAACAAAAATAGTTGTTGCCCCGGTGGTAGTGCTGGCAGGCTTTGGTTTGGGCTTTTACGCAATTCTAAAAAAACCAAGCGCTAAAGCATGAACGATCTTCTACACGTAATTGTATTAGCAATAGTTGAAGGCATTACTGAGTTTCTGCCTATATCGTCTACCGGGCATATGATTATTGCCTCTTCTATAATGGGCATCCAAAGCAACGATTTTATCAAGTTGTTTACAGTGGCCATACAGTTAGGCGCCATACTTTCGGTTGTGGTGTTGTACTGGAAACGCTTTTTTCAAACCCTCGATTTTTATTATAAACTGTTCGTAGCTTTCTTGCCGGCTGCTGTGTTCGGCTTGTTGTTCAGCAAAAAAATAGATGCCTTGATGGAGAGCGCGCTAACCGTAGGTATAACCTTATTTATCGGCGGTATCATCTTGCTGTTTGTTGATAAATGGTTTAACCAGCCCGATGTTAAAGAAGAAAAAGAGATAAGCTATTTGACTGCCCTCAAAATCGGTTTCTTCCAATGCCTATCTATGATACCCGGAACGTCGCGCTCTGCTGCTACTATTGTAGGCGGTATGTCGCAAAAACTGAGCCGTAAGGCAGCTGCCGAATTCTCGTTCTTTTTGGCCGTACCTACTATGTTTGCCGCAACGGCCAAAAAGTTATTCGATTTTATCCACGACGGCCATGTTTTCACCGGCGAAGAAATTAAGCTACTGGCCATTGGCAATGTGATTGCATTTATAGTGGCTTTGTTGGCTATCAAAACATTCATCTCTTTCCTGGAGAAACGCGGCTTCCAATTATTTGGCTGGTACCGTATTCTGGTAGGCGGGATTATCATTATCCTGATACTTACCAAACACGACCTGCAAGTGATATAAAGCTCTCTTAAAAATATTTATTGATAGCGATGCGCCAAAAAGCCATCGCTATTTTTTTGTCTGAACTCGAATTAAACGAATTTATTGAATGCACAGAAAGGGTGATATGCTTTTCAAATGCTGACTATTCTCAAAATTCCTTAAAATTCGAGTTCAGACGCTTACCTTTGCCGCTTAAATCCTTACATTGAGTACTACTTCTTTCAACAACATACAGCAATTTGCCGATGGCCAGCTTTTGCTGGTAAACAAGCCCTACAAATGGACCAGCTTTGATGTGGTAGGCAAACTGCGCAACGCTTTTAAGCCCTTAAAGCTAAAGGTGGGCCACGCAGGGACGCTGGACCCATTGGCTACCGGCCTGCTCATTATCTGCACCGGCAAAATGACCAAGCAGATAGACACCTTCCAGGCCGAAGAAAAAGAATATACCGGCACCATGGTGCTTGGCGCAACCACCCCTACCTATGACCTGGAGAGCGAGCCGGAGGCGAAATTCGATACCACGAACCTTACCGTAGAACAGATAAAAGCTGCCACAGCGCAGTTTACCGGCGATATTCAGCAATATCCGCCAGCCCATTCGGCTATAAAAATAGATGGGGAACGCCTGTACGAAAAGGCCCGCCGCGGTGAGGAAGTAGAACTGCGCCTGCGCAACGTTACCATTAGCGAATTCGAGATAACGCGTATAGAATTGCCCGAGGTAGATTTTAGGGTAGTATGCAGCAAGGGCACTTACATCCGCTCGCTGGCGAATGATTTTGGCGCCGCCCTTAACAATGGGGCCTATTTATCGCGCCTGCGCCGCACCCGTAGCGGTAATTACCGTATAGAAGATGCGCACGAAGTGATGGAATTGGTGACTAGCATACGAGATTTAAAAAGCGTGCAAGCAAGTGATGCATCAATTGCGGGTCATTAATTTTGAGTGATAACAAAAACGTTTCTCGTATAGGCTTAATGCCATTACATTTGCGCTAACACTACTATGAAGATTTACCACCACATCGATGAGTTCGTTCCAGTAAAAAATGCCGTAGTTACTATCGGCACCTTTGATGGCGTGCATATCGGGCATCGCAAAATAATATCGCGCTTAAAAGAACTCGCCGCAGCATCGGGCGGCGAAACAGTTATCCTTACTTTTTTCCCGCATCCGCGGATGATACTGCACCCCGAGGATGAAAATATCAAGCTCATCACCACTATTGCCGAAAAAGCTTCGCTGATGGAGCAGCTGGGGGTAGACCATTTGATTATCACCCCTTTTTCCAGGGATTTCAGCAACCAAAGTGCCGAGGAGTACATCCGCGATGTGCTGGTGAAGAAAATTGGCACCAAAACAATCGTCATAGGTTACGATCACCGCTTCGGTAAAGACCGCAAAGGTGGCCTCGAAGACTTGCTGCGCCTTGCGCCCGAATACGGTTTCGAAGTATTGGAAATACCGGAGCAGGACATCAACGATGTAGCCATCAGTTCCACCCGCATTCGCACTGCCCTGCTCGATGGGGAGATCGATATCGCTAACGAATGCCTGGGCTACCCTTTCTTCATCACCGGCAAGGTTATACGTGGCGACCAATTGGGCAGGCAACTGGGCTACCCTACCGCCAACCTGATGCTGGAGGAGCAGTACAAGCTTATCCCATCGGATGGCATCTATGCTGTGCGCGTAAATGTAGAAGGAAAAGACTACAACGGCATGGCCTATATAGGCCACCGCCCCACCGTTAACGGCATGACACGCAACATTGAGGTGAATATCTTCGATTTCAATCAGGAAATATATAATAAACAGCTCCGCATGGAGTTTCTTCATTTCGTACGTCACGATATCCATTTTGCATCGCTGGACGAACTGGTTGTACAACTAGGGAAAGATAAAGAAGATGTGCTGGCCCTACTGGTGCTCGATAATCCGCAGTTTAATACCTAACGACGCAACGCAAAACCTTCTACTTGGTCGTCTTAAAATTAATAGATAGCAACTACCTATAATAAAAATAGCGATAGGATTCACCCATCGCTATCTTTATTATGCTACACCTTCAGGGAGCATAGGGGGCTACTCAAATCTCTCTTTCAGAAACGCTCCGGTAAAGCTATCTTCCTGTTTGATCAAATCTTCGGGCACGCCCTCGAATACCACATTACCGCCACGGTTGCCGCCGCCCGGGCCAATGTCTATCACCCAATCGGCACATTTTATCACGTCCATATTATGTTCTATCACAATGATGGTGTTGCCATGATCCAGCAATGCATCAAATGATTTCAGCAGCTTTTTAATATCCGCAAAGTGTAGGCCGGTGGTTGGTTCATCAAATATAAAGAGCGTTTTATGCGTGTTATTGCCTTTTACCAGGAACGACGCCAGCTTGATACGCTGCGCCTCGCCGCCAGATAGCGTGTTGCTCGATTGGCCTAATTGCACATAACCCAGACCGACATCAACCAATGGTTTTATCTTGGCCAGTATCTTAGGCTCTTTGCCGAAGAACTCCAGCGCCTCATCAATAGTTAACTCTAATACTTCGGATACATTCTTTTCATTATAAGTAACATCCAGTATATGCTGTTTAAATCGTTTACCGCCGCAGGCCTCGCACGTTAAAAAGATATCAGCCATAAACTGCATTTCAATCTTCACTTCTCCTTCGCCCTGGCAAACATCGCAACGGCCACCTTCTACATTGAAGGAGAACGCGGATGGTTTCAGCCCGGCGGCCTTGGCCACTGGCAGTGCCGCATAAAGGTTACGTATCTCGTCCCAGGCTTTTACATAAGTAACCGGGTTTGAGCGGGATGAACGACCAATTGGGTTTTGGTCCACCAGTTCTACCTGTTCTATTTTTGCGATATCACCGTCGAGGCCGTCGAAACTGCCGGTTTGCTCACCATTGTAGTTACCCAATGCCTTTTGCAGTGCAGGAGCAAGTACGCGTTTTACCAAACTGGTTTTACCCGAACCGGATACGCCTGTCACCACAGTAAGCACACCAAGTGGAAACTTCGCGTCCACATGGTTCAGGTTGTTTTCGCGTGCACCTTTAATCTCTATATAATCGTTCCATTTGCGGCGATGAGAAGGGATTGCGATTGACTCGCGGCCACTCAGGTACTTACCGGTAAGGCTATTATCATCTACAATGATTTGCTCATAAGTCCCCGTGAAGATAAGATTACCGCCATGCGTGCCGGCTTCAGGGCCGATATCGATAATATGATCGGCCGCTTTCATTATCTCTTCCTCGTGCTCCACTACTAAAACCGTGTTGCCCACATCGCGTAGCGACTTTAATACGCCGATAAGGCGCTGGGTATCGCGCGGGTGCAGGCCTATGCTGGGTTCATCTAACACATAAACCGAACCTACCAGGCTGCTACCCAACGAAGTTGCCAGGTTGATGCGCTGAGATTCGCCACCCGATAGGGTGTTGGAAAGGCGGTTAAGGGTGAGATAGCTGAGACCCACATCATTTAAAAATTGCAGGCGGTTGTTAATTTCCAGCAGCAGGCGTTTGCCTATCTTAACATCGGTAGGGCTAAGGTTAAGGCTACTGAAGAATGCCAGCGCGGTATCTAAAGGCATCAGTACGATATCGGTAATAGATTTACCGTCGATTTTTACATACGATGCATCCTTGCGCAGGCGGCTGCCTTTGCATTCGGGGCAAGTGGTTTTGCCCCGGTATCGCGATAGCAAAACCCGGTACTGTATCTTGTACGTTTGCTCCTCCATCTCCTTAAAAAAGTCGTCCAACCCGCGGAAGTATTGGTTACCGCTCCATAGCAGCTGTTGCTGCTCCGGGCTAAGTTGGTTGTATTGGCGGTGGATGGGGAAATCGAATTTTATGGAACTTTTCACCAGCCTGTCGTTCCACTCGCGCATTTTTTCGCCACGCCATGGCGCAATGGCTCCCTCGTAAACGGTTTTGCTTTTATCGGGGATAACCAGGTCCTCATCTATACCGATAACCTTGCCGTAGCCTTCGCAACGCTTGCAGGCGCCGTAAGGGTTGTTGAAACTGAAGAAATTTGCCGATGGTTCTTCGAAACGCATGCCGTCCAGCTCAAAGCGGTCGCAAAAGAAGCGTTCCACAGCCCCCTCTAAATCTCCCCCGGCCGGGGAAATGTTTAATTCTAAAGCCCTTCCGCTAACCAGCGGAGAGGGTTTGGGTGGGGCATCATAACGTACAAAACAATCACCCTTACCTTCAAAAAAAGCGGTTTGGATACTGTCGCCAAGGCGGCTGATGGTTTCGTCCTCGTCGTTTTTGGTAATACGGTCTATAACTATCCGCAACGAATCATTCGCCGCAAGTGGCGCGCTTTCCGGTTCTGCTTCAGCCGCTGCTTTTTTACTTTTGCCTTTCGGCTTTACGCTTTCCGTTTTTTCCTCGAATGCTTTATTATCGATGCTTTCATCTTCCAGCATGCTCTCTATTCGGTTCAGTTGACCATTGTACTCTACACGGATAAAACCTTTCTGCATCAGTACCGCCAGCTCCTCTTTAAGGCTGCGGTTATTATGCGGATGCAGCGGGCAAAGGATGGTTACCTGGGTATCTGTAGGCAAGCCCATGATAAAGTTGATCACATCGGTAACGCTATCTTTTTTTACCACGCCGCCAGATACCGGCGAAATAGTTTTGCCTATGCGCGAAAAAAGCAGCTTAAGGTAGTCGTATATCTCGGTACTGGTGCCCACTGTAGAGCGTGGGTTGCTGGTAATTACTTTTTGCTCAATGGCTATGGCAGGTGCTATGCCTTTGATATAATCTACGTCGGGCTTGTTCATGCGGCCCAAAAACTGACGTGCATAACTGCTCAGGCTTTCTACATACCTGCGCTGCCCCTCGGCGTAAAGGGTATCAAACGCCAACGACGATTTGCCTGACCCCGACATGCCGGTAATAACCACCAGCTTGTTCTTGGGGATGGCCACATCCATATTCTTAAGGTTGTGCACCCTGGCCCCTTTTATGATGATATGTTTTTGCGGGTCTTTTTCGGCTTCTTCGATCATTGCTTGTTTAAAATGTCCATGGTGGATATACCGTGGAAATAAACGTTTTATATTTAATATGGTGTTAAACTTTCGCTATATACCATAGTCTAAAGACTGTAAACGCTTGGAGCCGCAAAAATCCTAAAATATTTAGCTTTTTCCAAATGGGTTTACATCAATATAGAGATATTGTAGCGTTTGGGCGAATACTTGCAATGGGCTGACATGTACGTAAAATGATGATGACATGACATGGCACCCCCTCAAAAAATATTTGTTTTTATTTTTAAGATTATTATATTTGAGGGTAACATTTTTCAACCCCTAAAAGAAACGCTATAGATACAACTCTACTCAATAAATAACGATAAAGATTTTAATTTAGTTTATTAGTAGTTTCTATGGATTTTCAATTGAAAAGTGATCAGGATTTAATCCATCTCTATGTCGGCGGTGACGAAGCAGGACTTGTAGAGCTCATCCGCAGATACCAAGCCAAAATTTATACTTCTATATACTTGCTCGTAAAAGACGAGGCGCTTGCCGAAGATATTTTCCAGGATACGTTCATAAAAGTTATTAATACGCTAAAAGCCGGCAAATACAACGAGGAGGGCAAGTTTTTGCCGTGGGTAACCCGTATTGGCCATAACCTGGTGATTGACCATTTCCGCCGCGAAAAACGTGCGCCAATGGTTAGCAACGGCGACGACTTCGATATATTCGAGGTGCTGGGCAATTATGATGAAAGCGCTGAAGACCGCCTGGTGCGCGAGCAAACCCATAAAGATTTAAAATCGTTGATACAGCTGCTGCCATCCGAACAGAAAGAAGTGCTGATTATGCGCCACTTTGGCGATATGAGCTTCAAAGAAATTGCCGACGTTACCGACGTAAGCATCAATACCGCCCTCGGCCGTATGCGCTACGCCCTTAACAACCTCCGCAAAATGATGCAAACCAAAGAGCTGAGTTTGAAGAATTAGGGATTAGCCATTTGGCGAAACGATAAAACGCGATGAAAACCAGCAGTGGCATTTTCATCGCGTTTTTTGTTAAGTGGCGGGAGTAAATCTAACTGCCGACCTTGTAATTATAAAACCAACGATAGGCTGGCATATTATGCTTGAAATTGAAACGGGACATCTAAAAGAAAATCATGACCGACAGAATTGAAATAAAAAATATTGATGATTGGAATTCACTGTTAGCGAAAGCTGAAAATGGAGACAGTGAAGCGCAAAACGAAGTTTCTTCTTACTATGAAGACGGTTTAACAATTAACGATGCAATAATTGTTAAAATTGATAAACAACTAGCATTTAACTGGACCAAAAAATCATACCAAAGTGGCGATATACAAGGCATTGAAAGGTACGCTAACTATCTGTGCGATGGAGAGTATAAATATTGTGAAAAGGATGTTAATTTGGCCATGCAGCTTTACGAAAAAGCTATGGATGCTGGTTCGGGTACCGCAGCATACAATTTAGGACTTGAATACAGAAACAAACAAAACTTTGGAAAGGCCTTTGAACTTTACTCGAAGGGAAACCAATCAGAACTCACAATCGGCCTGTGTTATTATTACGGTATTGGCATAGAAAAAGACAAAGTTAAAGCGTTGGAATTTTTTAACGCAGTGAATAAAGGCTACAATACAGAATACGATATCAACGAAGCTAATTTTTTGATAGGCAAAATGTATTTAGAAGGCGATGTTGTTGAGCGCTCAATTGAAAAAGCAAGGTACTATCTGGAACTTGCGGATAATGATGGTGATCATCGTTCGGCACAAGAGCTCTTAATTGTGATTGGTCGCCGAAAAATGATAAATTAAATACTTTGCCAGCGTTGAGCGACAAAAGTGCACTGAAAACAAAGAAGGTCACTCTTTCGAATGGCCTCCTGCCAGCGCAGTCGAAAGTAAAAGATTTCCCACCCAATTTGTGGAAGATTTGAAGCCGAATTGATAAACTAATCGAGAATTCGCAAATATTATGGTTGCTTAGTACCTTTATTCAGTCATAGACAAGTGGGGCTTTCAATTGATTAATCACGGCATATGAAAATAAACATTTTGCTTATCATGGGGTATCGGGTACCACATAGTGCTTAATGATAGAAGTTGCTCAATCAAGCTTGAACTAACGGGAGGTTCCCGGCATTTAATGTTAAAAATTAAAAGTTCTTCAGATGGGAAAGCGAAATTTTCACATCTTATCTTGTTACTCGTCAAAACACTCGCTGTATCAGCGGCATTTATAGAAAGTCATGTCTGTACTTTCGTTACGGCTGCGATCAGCAAAACCATATTCAATTAGTAAAGCGAACGTATCGTAAACCTGGCTGCGCTCGATTGTCAAATCGGATTTTCTCAATTGCGAGATGAAGGAATCCGGATCTATAGGGTCCTCCAGAACGAAAAAAGCCCGCCATATGTGGCGCCTGGCCTGTAATTCCCTGGCCTGCTCTCTACTGGTTTGTCTATAAGTCATCTGATGCAAATAAGGGATTAAGAACCGCTTAAAAAAGGAGTATCGATAGAAAGGCAATATGTTCCTATAGAAACCCCAAGCGCGTAATTAGAGATACTTTGCTTTTGAAAATAAAAGGCGGTACTTTGTAATGTGGTATCCCGGACTATCCTTACGCGTTTGCGTGCCCTAATCTTCTCTGTACACTTTGCGGTGTTACTGGGCTTAATGGTTTTTACCTGCATCCCCCTTACCATAACTTCTTCGCTACCCATACAAATCTGGATCAAGCAATTAGCTTTATATGCCGCCCTGGTAGGTGTATTTTACCTCCATCTAAGGATACTTATTCCAAAACTGCTTTATAACAACCGTGGGGGGACCTTTGCGCTGCTCGTTTTCCTGATCTGTATCACCGCTGCGTTGTTAAACCACCAGGCTGATAAATTAATGGACCTTCCTGGCTTGATCCATAAATTTGCTCCTAAAGGACCTGCGGACAGTCGAAATACACCTGTTGGCGACCTCAGTATTATGATCATTACGATGATCGTCATCGGGATTGCCATTATCATATCTGTTACCCGGAAAATACAGGCAGATCAATTGAAGGAAAAAGCACTTGAGAATGACCGCATCGCGGGCGAACTGGCGGTTTTGAGGTCGCAGATCAACCCGCATTTCTTTTTCAACGTATTGCATACTATTTACGGGCTCACCGAGATAGATACTGACCGGGCCCGTGAAGCTATTTACACGCTATCTCACATGATGCGTTATGTTTTATATGATACCCGTCAGCAATCAACCACCCTCGAAAAAGAGCTTCACCTTATCGATAGTTATCGCCAGTTAATGCAATTGCGCCTGCCGGAACATGTGCAGGTTGTTTTCAACCGACCAAAAAGCCCGATTAACGCCCCGCTTTCGCCGATGTTATTGCTCCCGTTTGTGGAAAATGCCTTTAAGCATGGCATCAGCACGGTGCAGCCGAGCCACATTTACATATCAGCGCAATTATCTCATGGAGCTTTGCGCTTTGAGGTACGTAATACTTTATTTGCGGAACCGGCAAACGAAACGGACGAGAGTAGCGGTATTGGCCTGGCCAATACGCGGCGGCGCCTGGAACTGATTTACCCGGACAAATACAAACTCACTGTTAAGGAAGATCACGAGCTTGAGGAATTCAGAGTCGAACTTCAAATATCACTTTCATGACCATTAACTGTATCGCCGTTGATGATGAGCCGGTGGCTTTAGAGATGATCGCCGCTTACGTGGCCAAAACCCCATTTTTAAAACTGGTTGATAAATGCGCCAGCGCCATAAAGGCACTGACCGTTCTGGATGAACACCCCGAAATACAGCTTGTTTTTTTAGACATTAAGATGGCTGACCTGAACGGCCTGGAGTTTGCCGGAAGGATTAACCGTAGTGACACCCGCCGGTTGGTACGCTTTGTTTTTACCACCGCTTTTGACCAGTACGCGCTGGAAGGGCACAAGCTAGCCGCTCTGGATTACTTGTTAAAACCTTTCAATTTCGCTGATTTTACACGCGCAGCTAACCGTGCACTGGAATATTTTAAATTACTGGAACAGGAACACGAGCCGCAGTACCTGCACGTATATGCTAATTACCAACAGGTACGCATCGATATGGCACAGATCCTCTACGTAGAAAGCATGGCTGACTACATCAAGATCTATTTGGAAGACCACGCCAAGCCGGTGATGACGCTGATGACCTTAAAAGTGGTGGAACAAAAACTACCCACTACCCATTTTGTGCGACTGCACCGCTCGTTCATCGTGGCCAAAAATAAAGTAACCGCCATAACCAAAGCATCCGTGCAGGTTGGCCAAACTACCATCCCGGTTACAGAACCTTACCGGGAGGTGTTCGGCAATTTTATGAAAAGCTGGCGCCTGCCTGGTTCCTGAATTATTTTGCCTTTTTAATCACATAACTCATATCGCCCATCGGGCCGCCCTTCATGTAGAGCACGATCTGGTCAGTGCTTTTTACCTTACCGGTCATTTTAAACTGCTGATCCATGATGGGGAGGGTGAACGCCAGGCTGTCGTCCTTGAACCAGCCATCGGTTAATTGAATGGTGTTGCCGTCAGGTCCCTTGGTACTGCCGCTTAGCTTTTGTCCGTCAACTTTAAAATCATAGGCAACCTCAATTTCATTATTGATGGAACCTTTCCAATGGCCGCTAATATCGGTGGCCGCATAAGCTACAGTTACAATGGCCATAGCCATTAGCGCGAGAGTCAGTTTTTTAATTTTCATGGCTTTAGGTTTATTGGTAATATTTGATTTATTCATATCGCAAAGCTTCTATAGGGTCAAGCCGGGAAGCTTTCAGTGCCGGGTAGTAGCCAAAGAAAACCCCGATAAGCGTACAAAAACCGAATGCTTCAATGATTGATGCTTTATCGATAACAGGCTCCCATTTTAGCGCGTTGGCGATGACAAAAGCCAGCGTCTCGCCTATCAGGATACCGATGAGACCGCCGGTAACGCTGATGATAATAGCCTCTGTTAAAAACTGGCTAAGGATATCCCTGCCGCGTGCCCCAATCGCCATGCGCAAGCCAATCTCTTTGGTTCGTTCCGTTACAGAAACATACATAATATTCATGATACCAATTCCCCCGATGACAAGCGATATGGCTGCTATGGCGGTCAATAACGCGGTAAGCAATGTGGTGATTGAGCTGAGGGTTTGGATCAGCTCGGCCTGTGTGCGCACTGTAAAATCATTATCCTGGTTAGGGCGGAGCCGGTGCGTTTTACGAAGGATCTTTTCCATTTCATCGGCGGCGGCCTGTGAAAGGTTTTCAGATTTGGCCGAGGCATTAAAACTGCCGAAGTAAATGGATGCGATGACCCGTTTCTGAACGGTGGTATAAGGTGCCAGGATGATATCATCCTGATCCTGTCCGAATGTATTTTGCCCTTTTTTGTTTAGTATGCCGATAACCTGGAATGGAATTTTATTAAAGCGAATGATCTTACCGACCGGATCGACTCCTTTTGGAAATACATTATCTACCACGGTTTGACCCAGCAGGCAAACTTTTCCGTAAGTGTGTACATCCCGGTTTGAAAACATTTTACCGTCTTTGAGCGATATATTTTTGATGGCTAGATACCCCTCGCTTACACCTTCAATGGTGGTAGGCCAGTTAAGCGAACCATTGATCGCCTGTCCTTTTGATTGGGATGAAGGTGATATGGCATTAATATAAGTAGATTCCTTTTGTAAGGCGACAAAATCTTTTTCGGTCAGCGTTTCTACGTTAGCCCCCTGTAAACGCGCGCCGCCAGGTGCGTTGCTATTAGGCATCACCATAACTAAGTTTGACCCCATGCTAGACAGCGAACTATGTATACTTGCGGTTGAGCCAGCGCCTATAGCACCGATAGTAATTACAGCGGCCACACCAATAATTATACCGAGCATGGTTAGTACGGCCCTGAGCTTATTGCGTTGCAGAGCCAATAGCGCGAGCCTGATCAGATTTAAAACTTTCATACGTGGTAATCTTCGGTTTCTGGTAAGGCGGCCAGCATCTCTTTTGCTGAACGTACCTGCTGGTTTACTTGATCTTTCACCACGCGGCCATCCCTTAGCGTGATCGTACGGCTGCTGAAAGCTGCGATATCCGGTTCGTGCGTCACAAAAACAATAGTTTTGCCTTGGTTTTGATTCAAGTCCTGCATCAAAGCCATAATTTCATAAGACGTGCGTGTATCCAGGTTACCGGTAGCTTCATCGGCTAATATCATCACCGGCTCGTTCACCAGTGCACGGGCAATGGCCACACGCTGCTGTTGGCCGCCCGACATTTCATTGGGCATGTGATTTATCCGGTCGCCCAGTTTTACAGCTTGCAGGGCGGCGGCGGCCCGTTCCCGACGCTCTGCTGCCGTTACTGTTGGGTTATAAAATAGAGGTAACTCCACATTTTCCAGGGCAGTAGTACGCGGAAGCAGATTATAGGCCTGAAATACAAAACCGATCTTTTGATTCCGAAGTTTGGCCAGTTGATCCCGGCTCTGTTCGCGCACAGATACGCCATCTAGCAGGTAAGTTCCGCTGCTTGGTTTATCAAGGCAGCCCAGGGTATTCAATAAGGTTGTTTTGCCCGAGCCGCTGCTACCCATGATGGTTACAAACTCACCGGCAAATACATCAAAGCTTACACCTTTCAACGCCCGCACAGTTTCTGACCCCATCTGGAATTCCCGCATTATATCATGTAACTCTAAGATCTTTTTCATTACGGCTTTTTGTTTTTATCATTACCGCCCGGGCTCGGCAGGATAGATGTACCGGCTTCGGCCTGCAACGGTACAGGCAGCGAGGACACAACGGTATCTTTTACAGATAACCCCGAAAGGATCTCGGCGTGGGTATTATCATCGAGGCCGTAGCGAACCGGTGTTTGTATCAGGTCCTTTCCTTTTTTAAGCCATACGCTCCCCGGTTTACCCACCCCTTTGGCAGCATTACCGGTATTAGCTACCGGCATTGGTTTTAAAGTAAATTGTTTCTTTAACGAAGAATCGGGCGCAAAATTCAGAGACTTGGAACTGACCATCAGCGCGTTTTTGACCTCTTTGGTATAAACATTGATATTGGCGGTCATCCCGGGTTTCAGCATCAGGCTATCGTTTGGAGCATAGATGATGGTTGTATAGGTCACCACATTTGAGGTGGTTTTCGGGTGCAGGCGAACGTCAAATACTGTTCCTTTAAAAACATCATCTATATAGGCATCAACCGTGAAGCTGACGCGGTTACCAATCTTCACATTGCCGATATCGGCCTCATCCACATCTGCCTGTACCTGCATTTTTGAAATATCTTTAGCAATCACAAAAAGCGTTGGTGTACTAAATGCCGCCGCAACGGTTTGGCCTAAGCTGACACTGCGCGAAAGCACCACACCATCTACCGGCGAATAAATATCTGTATAGGACAGGTTTTTTTCAGCTGAACGGAGCGCAGCCGAAGCATTATCGACCGCTGCTTTAGATGAATTAAAATTATTCAGAGCCGATTCATAGTCCTGCTTACTGATAGAGCCGCTACTGTACAACAGTTGCTGCCTGTTATAGAAATTCTGGTTATAAACCAGCTGGCTTCGCTGAGTGCGCAAGGTAGCGCTGGCCTGATCGACCGTTGCCTGCAGTAGCGATTTATCCAGTTGCGCCAATAACTGGCCCTTTTTTACCTTGGAGTTAAAATCCGCGTTGATCACTTTAACGATGCCCGACACCTGGGTACCTACCGCTACAGTATCAACCGGTTGAATAGTTCCGGTTGCTGTGACGGTTTCAGCAATATAACCATAAGCGGGCACCTCTGTGGGCAATACTACCGGTTTTTCTTTCTTTTTTGTCGTAATGAACCAAATACCGCCAAACACTATAATAATGGCTGCGATAATGAGCGTTCTTTTTGTATTTTTTTTCATAATGATTGTGCGCGGTTAAAGTTTAACGGGGGTGCCTTTGTAGAATTCGTAGATCTCTATCGTAAGCGCTGCATTATACTTAGCCTGAATATATTGCTGTAGGGCCTGCGTATACAGGTTTTTTTGCTGTAGAAAGTCAACCATATTGACAACACCCACTTTTAATTGCTCATTGGCAACGCGGTAAGTTTCCTGATTGTATTTAAAGGCCTCGGCTGCCGCGTCATATTGATTTTGCGAATTGACGACATTGATGTACGCCTTTTCGATAGTAAGTGTAAGGGTTGTTTTGGTATCTTTTAACGAGAGTTTAGCCTGATCGATGTTGATCTTTGCTTGTGCCCGGTTCACCTGGTTAATCTTGCGGGTAAAAATGGGTATCGACAGGCTAAGGCCCACCTGCTGGTTAAAGCCGTTGTTCAACTGGGTAAAATAACCACTCCCCGCGCCCTGGTAGCTGCTGCCGGCAAAGCCCGAGGCGGTAAGGGTTGGCAGGTAGCCAGAATTGGCCTTTTGAAGCCCAAATTCGGCCGATCGAACATACAATTCGCCACTTTTTACCTCCGGTCGATCTTTTAGCGCAGTTTGTTGTACGTTCAGTAGATTATCTACCGCTTTTTTAGAAATGATAGTATCAGGTGTGATCACATCAAAGCTTGTAGCACTCAGCTGAAGGAGTTGTTTCAGACTGATCAGGTCTTGCCGTTGCGCATTTTCGGCAGTAACCAGTGTGTACTTATCGTTCGCCAGTTGTGCTAAGAGCTGGGCAACGTCCTTTTGCGCAATGCTGCCGGCATCAAGCCGTTTTTTGGCCCGATCTACCTGTGCCTGTGAAGTAGCAACTACATTTTGCTGGTAAATGATGGTTTCCTTATCCAGTAAAATATTGAGGTAATACTGGGTGATTTGCAGGGTTAAGTCATTAACCTGTTGCAGGATACTCAGGTTTGCCCGCTCCACCTCTACATTCTTTTGCTGGATATCGCTTTTAATATAACCGCCCTGATAAAGGGTCCAGGACGAAGTCAGTCCGTAGTTACCAGACCCATAAACCGCGTCATTATGGTAGTGGTTGATATACTGAGTGGCAGAGCCATATAAATTTGGTAGCGCAGCCCCCCTGGAAAGTATCAGTTCCTGTTGGCTGGTTTGCTGGCTTAGTCGGGCACTGTTCACTTGAATATTGTTTTTCTTGGCATAATCCAGGCAGGTCTGCAGGTCCCATTTTACAACGCTCAGGCTGTCCTGGGAAAACGCTGCCACCCAGCCGATCTGGCAGATGAAAAATAAAAAAAATGCCTTTTTGGTCATATGCTATGATGCTCTTTAAAGGCACAAATGAGTAACATAAAACCCGTAAAAAAAAAGAGAGTCGATACTAACCCGATTTGTATCGACGCTTTCGGTATTCCGTAGACAATCTGCGTTAAACCGCTTTGGGAGCGTTGTGCTTAACCCCAAAATTGACAAAAAAACAGGCTCGAAAATACAATAACATCAGATCTTCCCTTTAGTACCAAAGTCAGTGTGTTTGTACTAACCACCTATGACCGACCGCTGTGGCAATTAAAGTGCGGAAATTCTTGCATCAGGCGAAAAAGGCAGATACGAGTCAAAAATGGTTTCTTCAGATCATTTTCCGCTTAATTGGGGCTATCGAATTTTGATTTGATGATGCGCCGTATGAAGGCCTGCCGAAGAAGTTTCAAGTTGTACCTACGTTGAACCCAATATAAGAAAGGCATCAATTAGCCCCGTTCAATTACCCTGTGCAGATACTTGTGTCAGTTTGTGGTTCCCGAAATAGCAAACTTTACTTCCCTAACACATTCACCATATACTGTTAATTGCGATACCCTAATTGCTTACATAAAAGCGTTCGCGCATTTTTTTTAAATACCTTGCAGCTGGCATTTCAATTGCATAATAAGTGATTGCACTAAACACTAATGTTCCTATAGCTACGTATAAAAAGCTGACAATCAGATAGTTATTAAGGTTAATGCCCAGTATTTTTAATACCTTATCAAAGGTTTCAATAAACAAAAAGTGATTTACATATAACGAATAGGATATTAGGCCTAAAAAGTAAACAGCTTTACTGGATAAAAACCGATTGACCATATTTCTTTCTGTTATATAAACGATAAAAAAGGGCATCGAAAGAATGATCAAAATGTCCGTCCTTTTAAAAAAAAGTAAAGCAAATAGCGGAATGGCTAAGTATTTTACCAACACAACTTGTTGTTTTATTCTTTCGAAACTCAAATAGGCAAAAATACCTAATAGATATGCTGCAATAGTTCGTAAAAAGCTAGCCGGACCACGGGTGAATGAAATTACCGGATAAAAACCGTGATTTTTATATAAATAATAATAATTACCCCAGTTTAAAAAAGCACTTCTAAAAGTGCTTATCGCTATAAATATGATAATTGACGCCATTAGTAGTATCCAGGCTTTGTTCCTAATTTTCCCTATAAAATAAAACGCTACCGGAAAGAAAAAATAAACAACCCATTCGTTTGTTAATGACCACCCTGGTAAAATCAGGGAGTCGTTTGAAAAATGAAATATCCCCTGTAATAAAGTTAAATTTACAATGAGGCTTTCAAAATCACGGGAATGAAAAAGAAGAAAATATAATAGCGTTACAACGATATATAAGGGAAATATCCTGGAAAATCGCTTATACATAAACGCTTTATAATCATTTTTAAATAGATGATTATTA
This sequence comes from Mucilaginibacter psychrotolerans, assembly GCF_004519315.1. Lineage (GTDB taxonomy): Bacteria > Bacteroidota > Bacteroidia > Sphingobacteriales > Sphingobacteriaceae > Mucilaginibacter > Mucilaginibacter psychrotolerans. The sequence continues at coordinate 74,787 of NZ_SOZE01000008.1, read as the reverse complement.
AAGTTGGCCGATGATGTTAAACTTAATAAAAAGCCACTTAGCACAAAAAATAAATCGACCGATAGATAACCATGACCAATAAAAACCGATAAATAATCGTTAATCGGCTGCGGTTTTTTATGAAAAAACACCCCATACCAATGGAAAATAATTACATAAACAGCAGCCAAGCCGCGTACACCTGTTAAACTCTTTATTTCATTATTGCCCATAGGTTTTGAACATTGGCGAGTATACCGCTTAAACGGTAAACATAATCATAATAACAAGAAAAGCCCCTTTTTCAAGGGGTCTTCTGCCAATGTAGCGGGGAGCAGGATCGAACTGCCGTCCGCTTACCAGCGGATATTAACCTGCGCGCAAAACATCTGAGCTATCAAATTTTGATTTAACGATGCCCCGTATAAACTGCCTTCCATTAGCAGTTTTAAGTTGTTTTTCGCGTTTCACCGCTTCGGCTTTTGTTGGATACTCTTCGATATGAGCAATCACCCATGGGCGATATTTTATCGTATGCCCTTTAGTGGCTAACTCGTTATGAGAAAGGAATCGGTTAGCCATATCGGATGTACTACCGATGTAAATTTGGTTGAAAGTTGGCGAGTATAGCGCGTAAATGGTAATAACGAGAAAAGCCCCTTTTTCAAGGGGCCTTCTGCTAATGTAGCGGGGAGCAGGATCGAACTGCCGACCTTAGGGTTATGAATCCTACGCTCTAACCATCTGAGCTACCCCGCCGGGTGGTTATTTATACTGATAATCAGCTTTTTACGATTTGTGCCGTAAGTGGCTTTTTTCAGTTGTCAAACTTGTTAACGGTTTTGTTAACGGTGCGCCTTTCGGTGCGTGGAGCGCAAAGGTAAGAAAACGCCGCTTTTTTTTATAATCTTTTTTCTTTTTGTTCCTGATGGCTTGGCGGTAAGCACTTTGGAATATCGTTTAAAGTTTTTACCTTCATAAAAAATCCTGAACCGATGGAAGTGATATGCTTTGAAGATCGCGCGTTTTACGCGATGATTGATAAACTTGAAGCTTATATAGACAGCAAAAAACCTAAACAAACACAAGGCGACAAATGGGTGTCCGGCGAGGAAGCCATGCGCATGCTACGCATTACCAGCAAAACTACGTTGCAGAAATTTCGTGACGAAGGAAAAATCCGATACAGCCAGCCCGAGAAAAAAATCATACTATACGATGCTGACAGCATCCGCGATTTTATTGAAGATTTCACTTATGAGACATTTTAAGCATGGATATTTCTGATATTATAAAAACCATTATTACGGTAGCGATTGCTGTTATAGGTTGGATAGCTGCACATTATTTCAGCAGCAAACGGGATAAGACACTAAAGCGGCGAGAGATTATTAGCAAGCATCTGATTGATACGTATAAAATCCTTGCCTACGATATCGTCCACCGGGAATATTCAGAGGAAACAGTGCGAAAACTTGAACTTCCATTAGTTGAATTACAGTTATTCGGAACCAAGCGACAAATCGAGCTTGCAAAGAAACTGGCGTATGATATTCAAAAAGGCGGAACAATCGATATTAATGATCTAGTAAACGACTTAAGGGCCGAACTTAGAAAAGAGCTGGAACTGGAACCGATTGACGAAAATATATTTTTGCTACGCTACAAAAAAGATTAAGTTTATATGGAAGAAGAACAAGACCCATCGCCGGAATATATAAAAGGCTTTAATCAGATGTATAAACTGAAACGGGAAATGCCAGAAGTTGCACAGCAAATGCTATCTGCCAAAGCGGAGGGCGAACGCTTTAAGGGTATGGCTGCCGGGGCAAGGCAATACGAACTGGAACGCATACGTGAAGTTTCGCAGAAAGGACGTGAACAATCGCGTGAACGTGAAATTTGATTTATCCTTACAGCCTAACTATCGATGTCAGAAAACCTGGGAGAAAATCACTTTTATGCCATGAGGGTTATCGATGCTGCCGAAGTTCATATTTCGGAAGCAGTTAGCGGTCGTGGCTATACTTGTCTTGGATGCGGTAGAGATATGCAAGCAGTCAAGCATAAGACGCATGTAACTGACTTTTTTCGGCATGACGCTAAGTACGTTAAGCAGAACAATAAATGTACTTTTTCGGATCATCAATACCGTAAGCATATTGCAATTGATTCTTTAGTTTTAGAAAAAAGGATTAAGGTGCCGGCGATTTACAAATTCAACCCTAATAATTTTGACGACCCGCCAATGACGTTGAAATCTTCGGATTTCGTTTATGCCACAACCGTTAAAAGGAATTTACTTTTTTTCGAGGATGCATCAGGCCTTGTCGCGATAGGTTCAGAGTTGCTCCTGGATAACTGTATCATGTTGTTTCAACCGGACGTTGTTCTCTTTCAAGATCAACAACCCATCTTACTCGTACAAATCGTAAAGAAATTTTCAATATCAGAAGCCGATAAAGCCAACTTACGGAGACTTCGAATAAATACGCTGCAAATCACACTCCCAGAGGATTCCCGGGAAGCTATTTTTCAATCGCTCTTTCAATCAGGGCGTTCAAAATGGGTCTATACAAATGAACAACAATTCACAAACTACTTACGCCCTTCCGGCGGCAATTCTGGAAGAAGTGAACCAATTGATGAGTTCGAGAAACGGCTTCACACAGAATCTGTCACGTGCAGACGAAACCAAATTGCGAACCTCATACGATCTATTAATAAATGCTATCAATCAGAACAATACCGCGAAATTGAGTCGAGAGTTACAAGTCGCTTGCGAGACGAGCGCCGAACTGTTGAAACTTATCGAAAACAACGGATTGATCTTGAGGCAGCAATACGAGAAGACGTTGAAAGACATTCTAAAGACGAACTGGAACGAATTGCAATCAGCCAATTGGAGCTTGACGAAAAACGAAACGGATTTTCAGAAGACAAAACAGACTTGGAAACGCGATATCGAGATAAGGTTGCTGAACTTGAAAACGATGTCCGAACTCTTACAGAGCAAAGAGAAGAATTTACTCGACTTGAACACGCAGCTAATAATGCTACAAAAGAAACTCAATTTGCGATTGAACGAGAAGAACGAGCAATTAGCGAGCACGTACGAGACACAGAACTCGAATTTAGCGAGCGCCTTATTGAATTATCAGGACTTACAGATAGAATTGCAGAAAGTATTGGCCGAGCAATCGCAGGAACTTCAGGCATACAACGCCGAAAGGATGATTTACCAAAAGAATTTGAACAACTTGAAATCGACTCTCGACAACAAAGTGACGGAGAGATTGAACGAATTTGCCGAGAAGAAGAAAATCTACCAGAATGGGCTAGACTTGAAGAAATCGAACTTGCAAGAGAGTTTGAACAGTTACGCAGACGATTTGATAACACGTTTACAAGCCGAGATCGTAGTGACAATACCAGAATCTCAACAACACTTAATACATTACTTAACAGACGGACCAAGTTGGCAGATCTCGAATATGTTAGACGACTCATCGAAAGTATTGAAAAAGAAGCTTATAAAAACTGGGTACGATGAGAAGTCCTATAGACGACTTTTTGAAAAAAATTCAGGATAACAAGGTAAAAGTAATCTTGCCTGTCTAGCATATTGCACACACTCTACAACACACTATAACTAACAAATTGACTTGATTCTTTCAGGCATGTTTGGTAGACTATAATTGATTTGGCAGGTAGCACCATAGTAGCACTTTGTTCAAATCAATATGAATGTGTGTGCATTTAGATAATTGACATCTATAAAGATTTTGTCGGTGTCTGGTCTCATTCCGCCCTCATCCTGAGTGAGAAAGGGTGGTATTTGCCGGGTGTTGATGTTTGTTGTTTATGTTAGATAAAACAAACATTTAAACCCTTAGATACCGTTTGTGAGATATATCGAAATGCATTGTTTTTGACCTGTAAGGTAGCACCACAGTAGCACGGCTGGGGCGCACCGGAAAGAATGTGTTTTCATGACCTCTGCCAAGACTTTCAATTTCACCAAGCCTGCTTTAATAGCCTTAAAATTACCTGATTCCGGCAGCCGTATCTATTATCGGGATACCCGTGAAAAAGGCCTGATTCTTGATGTCCGGGCCAGTGGCACGAAATCGTTTTACCTGTATAAGAAAATTGACGGGCGACCCGAGCGCCTTTTCCTGGGAAGTTTCCCGGATATAAGCGTTGAAAATGCCCGCAAGGCTGCCTCGGTCTTAAAAGGCCAGATTGCTTCCGGCAAAAACCCGCAACAGGAAAAGCGCAACATCCGCGATGAAATGACCTTCCAGAAACTATTTGATGAATACATGTCACGTTACAGCAAACAGCACAAAGAGACCTGGAAGCAAGACGAGGATGTTATCCAAAACCATTTCAGCCATTTCCTTCACAAAAAGATTTCTGCCATATCAAAGAATGAGGTGCAACGAACGCATGTCCGTATCGGTCAACATAACGGAACCTATGCAGCCAATAATGCAGTTGCCCGGTTGCGGGCTATCTTTAACAAGGCCATTGAATGGGGATGGCAAGGGAAAAATCCTGCCGAGGGTATTCAGGAATTCAAGGAAGTTTCGCGCGACCGGTTCATGCAGCCGGAGGAACTGCCGAGGTTTTTCGCAGCACTGAATGAAGAAGAAACTACTATACGGCATTATACCTGGTTGTTACTCCTTACAGGATCTCGCAAATCGAAAGTAACGGCAATGCGATGGGCGGATATTCGCTGGCACCAGCAGGAATGGCATATCCCTAACACCAAGAACGGCGATCCAATAATTATCCCTTTAACGCCGCAAGCCATGGAAATCTTAAACGAACGCTGGCAAAAGGCTTTAGTGGAATGCGGACAATCTGCTAAGAAACCAAAATGGGTATTTCCAAGCAAGAAAAGCAAAACGGGTCATATTGCCTGCCCCGCACATAGCTGGAAAAAATTATTGGAAACAGCTGAAATAGAAAACTTTCGGATGCATGATCTGCGCCGGACATTAGGAAGCTATCAGGCGATTACCGGGGCAAGTTTGCAAATCATCGGAAAATCGTTAGGACACCGTTCACCGGAGGCAACTTTGATTTATGCAAGGCTGCATCTTGACCCGGTCCGGGCAGCGGTTGAAAAGGCTACTGATGCGATGTTTCGTATTTCCGAAAACAGTGTGGCGATGAATAATCATTCATGACGGTTTTGAAATTTGCGATGACCAGCTTCGGGATGGCAAGCAATGGAACATCGTATAATGCTATTGCACATGAATACGATTGTATTTTTGCAAATTGATGTTTGTTGTTCTTTATTGATGCGCCAACTTTTTTTGATTTTGGACGGCGTTTTATTTTATAACATTCCCCGTTTCCTGTCATTCGATGAATCGCTCGGGACTGTTATCACTTTAACGGAGAATATAATGCCGACTAAACCAAAACCGAAAGAAATCATGAACCGCAAAGAGGCAGCGGCCTATATCAATTATGCGCCTAATACGCTGGCCACATGGGCCTGCAAGAAACGTTACAACTTAAAATATTTCAAGATTGGTCGCGCCATTCGCTATCACAGATCCGACCTGGACAGATTTCTTGAAGACCGGTTGATCAAATAAATCCGGGATAAGGAGGTGTAACCAATCCTCCCTTATCCCTCCCTTACCTAACAACCTGATTATTTTTATAAGGAACGCCCGATGAACATCGAACAGGCGAAAGCCATTTCTATGACTGCAATCCTGGATGCCTTGCGTATCGAACCCGCATCTGAAAACAAAAAAGAGGCAAAATACCTCTCCCCTTTCCGCAACGAAAAAACCGCCAGTTTCCATGTCAGCAAGCACATGAACAAGTGGTATGATTTCGGGGAAGGCAAAGGCGGCGATACGGTTGCATTCGCCTGCTTGTGGCTCAAATGTCAGGGCAAGGACAGCAACGTATCGGACGCTTTGCGCTGGCTCGGTAACATGACCTTCAATCCATCCGCTTATACCGTGAAACCTGTCGCATTGGATGAAAAACCGAAATGGGTCGTTACCAGGGTCAATAAAATAGAAGACCTTTTCCTTATCCGCTACCTGGAGCATCGCGGCATCCCGCTTTCTGTCGCGGAGAAATACCTGGTAGAAGTCTACGTAAAGCACTCGGTAAAAAACACCCGCATCTATGCGCTGGGGATGAAGAACGAGGATGGCGGTTACGAGTTGCGCAATTCTTTTTTCAAAAGCTGTACCGCACCTAAAACCATCACCTTTATTCGCGGCTCCGTGGCGAAGCCCGAGCGCGTCCATTTGTTCGAAGGATTCATGGATTACCTTTCGGCCATCATCCGCAAGGAAGACGTGCTGCAGGACGATGCCATTATCCTGAATTCAATCAGCATGATCCCCCATGCCACAGGGTATATCCGCAATTACGGTTACAAAACCGCGATGACGTGGATGGATAACGACAACATGGGCAGGGAAGCGACAAGGGTGCTGGCAGAATTTTTCCAGACTGAAGCCGAACTGCAGCATGTGCCGATGAATGATTTATATATGCCGCATAAAGATGTGAACGCATGGCATATGCATCAGCTCAACCTTTCTTTGTAGTTGGCAGCGATGATGAGCCAATCGCTGTTCCAGGTCACCGAAATCGAAATCACCTACCGCAACCCCGTCAGGCCGAAAGACAGGCTGAACGTATCCAGCCCAGCGGAAGCCTATGGCATCTTGTCCTTCTCCTGGGACTATGCCCGCATCGGCCTCGTGGAAGAGTTCAAGATATTGCTGATGAAAGGCAATAGCTGTATCGGTGTTTCTAGTATCGCGAGCGGCGGCGCAGCGCTTTGCCCGGCCGATCCCAAAATCGTTTTCGCGACCGCGCTTAAAGCGAATGCGTCAAGCATCATCCTTGCGCACAACCACCCTTCCGGCAACTCGCGGCCCAGCGATGCGGATAAGGCGATGACGCAAAAGTTCTACGATGCTGGGAAGCTTTTGGACATCGCCGTACTCGACCATATCATCCTCGCTACGGATAATTACTTTTCGTTCGCGGATGAGGGCCTGATGCCGATTGGTTACCAAAAGTTACACCCTGGATAGCCTTCCTATCGAATGAGCCGATAGTTCGTTGCATGAGATTAACCGAAGCCGCTCGTTCACCAACTATAATTTTCCTCTGCCTTTCAGGCATTCACCCGCCCATCCAAAATTACAGCCGGTTCGCTCACTAGGCCTCCGGTCGGCCATCTCCTGCAACCATCAACTCAACAGAAAGGCTAACCAATGAAACTTTTTACCCAAACACAATACGACCAGCTCATAGAGAACGGAAAAGATATGGGCGAATACAAGGATCATCATCCTGTCGTGCGATTATATATCACCGGCACGGCTTGCACCTGGCTACTGACGGAACTTTGCCCGGACGAGCCCGATATCGCTTTCGGCTTATGCGATCTGGGGATGGGTTTCCCTGAAATCGGCTATGTCAGCATCCAGGAAATAACAGATGCGCAAGGCCCATTTCAAAGGCTTGAACGTGACCTGTATTTCAACGGGGAATATCCAATCAGCGTTTACGCAGAAGCCGCGCGCGACATCGGGCAAATCACACTCGATGAGACAGTCCTGAAGCAGGCGGCTTACAAACTTTAAGCCCAAGACGCTTAGCCCGCCAGCCGGGCTAAGCATTATCCATCCCAGATAAAACGCCAAAGCCGTAATTGATAGGTTAGTAGCGCTGGCTATTCTATAAATCTTAACGGAATTGGAATTGCGTTTTAGGACTTGTTAAATTCTTTTATGTTCTCAAATTGCCTCTTGTGTTTTTTATCATCGAAGAAGTACCTGCGGTCGCCCCTGCTCTCTTCGGGGTAAGAGCCTTTGAATAATTGATACAAACTGGCGGCACTGTTAGATGCGTGTTTTCGTTTTGTATCGGAAAGGTCGAAAACTTTGCTTAGAAGCGTGCATACTTTAATCATAGATAATTCTCCGCGCGTGGTCCAATTCTTTCGCTCAAGCTCAATAAAAAGTTCGGCCAAGTCCTGCTGTCTTCCATTCCATTTTATTCTTAGCCCATCATCAACAACCTCGCTGACAGATAGAACTTCCGAGGCACTTTGAATTTCCATCATTTCCAATCGGTCGGACAGATAGTAGATATAGACTTCAGTCATAACGTCCGAAATGACTTTCGGTAAAGATAATCCGCTAAAATGCGAGATTTGAATATTAGGACTATTCAAGACATTTCTGTAGTGACTTAATAAATTTCTTATAATAATTACATTATCCGTGATTCCCGCGAATATATAAGAAGCCTTTGCGTGTTTCAATGCTGCCTCAAATTCAAAAGACAGATTGCTAATTCTTTCGTGAATGATGTCACTTATGAACTCTACAACCGAGTCCTTGTCGTATTTCTCGACCTCATTTTCGATAGTTTCGTTGCTGAATTTGTTCCTAATGGCATGATACTTTTTGTATCCAATAATAAAGTCGCTATTAATATAGATGCGATCCGCGTTCGGAATAGTATCAACAGGAAAGGCTATGAAATTATATTTATATGTTCTTTTGTATTGTTTTAAATCAGAAAAAAACTCTATTCGGCGTTTTCTATACAAGACGGGCACCGGCACGTCTTCATTGAATAAAATGCCATCTATTTTTTCAAAAAATGCTGATGAGTAAGTTATCGATGCTATCATATGTTTTTCAAATGTAATCACACAATTCCTTTGATTCAACTACATCCTAACTACGTAGTTATGGTATTACAAGGAAACAGGTTTAAAAGCACCAAATTAATAATGTCTTTTGCCTCTACCTGATGGCTTTCGATTCATCATAAAACAAATCAAAACATCTTATTAGACTCCCTTTTCTGATTGTTGTGATGATTCTCCATCTATTGCTATTGATTTAGGTTTTTGCCAGTAAATTAATTGTGAAATACTGAAAATCAAAATTTTAATTTCTATGGATTTATTCATCAAATTTAATCGTCGGTTTGGTGCCCTAGTGTTCAGTTAATTTCAGGTTGTCTTTTTTATACACCTCCTTGTGCTGCTGCTGCCTATAATCAATGTCCTGATACTGGTGGCTAACCAATTCAATCGCCGATTGCCGGTTGCCCAATTGAGCAGCATGTTCCAGGAGAGCCGCGCAATCATCTGTATAAATATGAGCGGCATCCTTGCCCCGCGAAACCGAAACATAGAACTGTTTTGCATCAGTAGCGGTGAATGTCGATGTCGGTTGTGAGATAAAAACTTCATCCACTGTTTTGCCCTGGCTCGAATGGCTGGTGGTGCAATAGGCGTGATCGAGATGGCCAAAATCTTTATCCAGCATGTATGTCGTTTTTGATTTGCTGATCAATACGACATTGCCATTTTTAGCCACCTTACTAACGGTCAGCATCTGGCCGTTATCCATGCGCCTGTTGCTTTTATCAAAGGCATTGCGTGTGATCCGCACGGTGTCGCCTTTGGCCAGGCCGATCTCCGTTTCTTTATAGACATCGTAGCAATCGGCTTTCAGTAGCGGTAAATATGCTTCCTGTTCGTGATTGCTAATGGTAACGCCGCAATGGGTGACTTCTTTTACCAACCACAGGCTGCCGCGTTTAATTTTCGGCAGGTTCTGGCTAAACTGGATTTGTTGTCCTTCCGCAAAGTTGCGCCAGTCGCTTTTTTGCGCCTCTGTCAGGTTGAGGTTTTCCAGTTTGCGCGCCTTGATCTCTTTTTTGCCGATCAGCCCCGCCGCTTTGAGTTCTATTCTCACTTGTTCGGTGACCGCTTTGCCCTGGGCGTGGGTCGGTGAAACAATCAGGGTGGATTTGCGCTTTTTAACCGCCTTTAGATAATCTTCGATCAGCTGGTCATTCGGCTTTAGTGGATCAACCTCTTTGATTGCCCCGATACTTGTCAGCTTGATAAAAGAGCCGTGTATATCGCCTTTAGACAGATCTTCAACGGCGGCGCGATAATCCACGTTTTTCTGCCGGTGGATTTTCGTTACCTCCGCTGTTCTAAGTACTGCGGCCATATCAAGGATACGTAAGGCATCCCCGCGTACCACACTTGAATGCTGGCGCGTATCCCCGCCAAATATCAGACGGCAATCTTGTTGATGCGCTATCGTCAGTAACGCGCTGGTGTCTGCGATGCCCAGCAGACCCGCTTCATCCACCCAAAGGATTTGATTGTGCAGCTTTTTTTGCAATTCTTTATCCTGCAACAGTTTTGCCACCGTCTGCGCGTCGGCAAAGCCTTCTGCTGCCAATACGCCACGTGAAGCTTGCGCCGTGGGCGCAACGACAAACATTTTTTTTCCCGCCGCTGTGAAATGTTTGTCGGCTTCCATCATAATCGTTGTTTTGCCGGTGCCTGCCGCCCCGCGCACAATAGTAACTTGATGCGTGGTCGTGAGCAGATGCTCAATCGCTGCCGCCTGCTGGTCATTCAATTTAGGATCAAAGCTAGGTGCGGCGTTATATAATGGCAGAAAGCGGTTCTGGCCCTTTCGCGCCAGTTCGACCATCTGCCGTTCTTCGGCCAGCACGGCTTCGGTCGTGCAAAGCGTTTTGTATTGTTCCGTGATGCGAATAATCCGGCCATCATGATTAAAGCAATCGCCAATACCTTGTAATGAGATATGCCGCTGGCCTATACCTTGCCTATACGCTATTGCCAGGAGGCGGCGATCCTGCATCACAGAAACACGCTCGAAGGAATGCCGTATGGCAAAATCCACACAATCGGCATCAACCGATTGATCCGGGCCTTTCTTCGGGCCGTAACGTACAGGCTTTGTACCGTCGTGCGAATAGTGTTTTGCGAGTTCCCGCAACTGGTTTCGCCACGTCAATTTAAGTTCATCCATAGATAAACCTTTTTGTTTCTTAGCGCGGGTTTTGGCACCAAGTTCACCTAATGCCCTGGCATCGGTAATACCCTTGTCCTTCGCAATTTGGCCGATCTCGCTGGTGCGTTTGCTGAACAGGTCAATGGCCACTTGCGGCACGTTTTCAATTTCAAAGGATTGATTGGTGCGGCGTATGCCATAGCCTAAATCCGTCAGTTTATCCGAAAGTGTTTTATGAAACCGCGCCTGATAATACGGCATATCACGGTTAATATCGCGAAACTGGCCAGCTTTAATTTGTTGTTCGGCTTCATCCCAGGTCGCGTTAAACACAAAGCAATGGGTGTGCAAATGCGGGTCCGGCAAATGTCCGTCCACCGGCCTTGCTGTTTGATGGGTGAATGAGGCATAGAGCAGTTCATTGGTATCGCGATCTTCGCAAGCCCCGCGCTTTCGGACACGGGTTTTTGCATCCGCTTCAATATCCTGCATCGTTTCACGGACGGATTGCTCAAAAGCAATAAGGATATGGTTATCATCAGACAACGTGTGCACGACACTTACCGATTTGGGGCAATGGAAATTAATATCATACCCGACGGTTCGGTTCCCTTTGGTTCGGCTGGTAAGCGGCAGCCCGGTACGTGGATTAATATTTTCGCAAAGGGCAAAGAATATATCTTTTGTCGCAGGGCCAGTAACGCCCAACCGATCCGCCAAGCGACCAACAAGCCGCCCGGGCAGTTCCTGATTATCTAAATAGTAATCCGTTTTCTCCAACGCATCGGAGAAATAGGTTTTGGCATGTCTCGACGACTTGCTTGGTATCATACGTATCATGAATGGATGATACAACGAAACAGCGCGGACACGCCGTCATTATCAGATAATCAATAACAAACTATAACGGTTTGGTTTTACCGCGCACAGCCTGGCAGTGCTTCCTAAAGCAGAGTTTGCCGTCAATAAGAATTTCATCAGACTTCTTCCCTAAGCGTAGCTTAGATTTAAGTACGGAGAGAAGGTTGGAATTAGCGTAGACCTGGCTTACGACCGTTCAAGCTTTATGCGGCAGCGCATCCTCATGATACAGGCTTATGCGGATTGTATCGATGCAATTAACAACAATGAAATCACCTAAGAGGAAAGAATATATGATGAACCAAACCATCGAAACCATGGGAACACCAGCTACACTAACTATCCCCAAGATCATGAACACGGAGGAAGTATTGCAGTTACTAAATATCAGCAGGTCCACGTTTTATCGGGGTATCAAAGCGGGGCGGTATCCGAAACCGTTTAAGCGGAGTACTAAGCTGAATGGATGGGATGCCTATGAAATAGCAAGGATGGTTAAAGAGGGATGTTATTAAAAAGGATGACCTCTTTTAAAGAGGTCATCCTCACATGTTTTTATTTACGATAATAATAGAATATCTTTTCGGTGAATCGCCATTTTTCGTTGTAAAGCGTCTTATTAGAATCAATGAAGCCAGCCTTTTTATACAATTTTTCCGCTGTCAAATTTTCCACTAAAAACATTATTTTTATTTTGTCGATGTCTTCGGATAATGAAATTATTAATTCAACTAATTTTTCTAATGCTTTAAGTCCAATTCCTTTGCCTTGGTATGCGAAATCAATCATATATCTGTGGATGTCGTAGATACCTTCATCATCTTTTTGAAACATGGCAAAACCTACAATTTTGTCATCATTAAAAATTCCATATGCATGAGCGTCAGGTTTAACTGACCATTCAGCTAAAGAATTCACGTTCGGTAGTATAAATCCGGTTTGTGTTGGTCCAACGTGCAAATTTATGCAGTCTTCCCAATTTGTTGAGTCGATTTTTTTTAAATAAATATTCATGTGTTAAGGGTTTTTATTGGTAAATAAATATTTCCTCTCTCTTAGTATAGAGCCAAATTTAACCTTATCAATAGCTTTTAATCTCTTATATAGGCTTGGTAATTTATAATGAGGAATTGATGGTAAAATGTGATGAATTGTATGGTAGCCGTCATTATGAGGATGAAATAGTAACCTATGTATTATTCCTGTATTAGAGAATGTTTTTGATACGACAACTTCAAATTGTTCATAGTCGTGTTCAGCAGCTTCTCCGATAAATCTTAAAACAGGAAGAAATACGGTTAGAGGGATAAAATAAGCAAAAAGCCAAATAGCAATGACGGAACTAACCGAGTTTAATATCAGATAAAATAATGAGCAAAAAATCAGGTTCCAAATTATTCCTTTTATTAAAGTTCTAAAATCTGTACCGATAGCTCTCCACCAACTTGGAATATAGATGGGTAATTTTGTAATAATCTGCCTAATATATTTCTTTCTATCCGTTCTATCAATTTGCGATAACCCCAACAAAATGTGTCTTTTATAATCGGGATCTACATCTGATCCAAGATACTTATGGTGCAAAGTATGACTTGCTCGATAATTTTCTACAGTGCTAAACACTGCAAATGCTGCGAAAATATTAGTTAGCAAGTCGTTTGTTTTTCTGCTTTTCCTTAGCCAATTAAAATGAGATCCATCGTGCACCACACATTCTAATCCCCGTAGCGATCGGCTTGAAAGCAAAATGCAAAGAATATATAATACGCTGATCGTAAAATAACCTATATCTTCTCTATATACGTATAAAAGTGTACTTGGTAGCCATATAAATAAATAATCAAAAAATACGTAAAAGAAAAACATAGAAAGATTAGTCTTGTTTAAATCACCCAAATCAGATTTAATTTGATCTGGAATTTTATAGCCTGCTGGAGTACTAATCATAGTTCCGTTAAATTTTTTTCATAAAATACACTATTAGGATCCTCTTCATATCCTTCAAAAGGTTCAATCAATTTAAAACCAAACTTTTCGTATAACGCAATTGCTTCGGGTTGATAAATCCCAGTCTCTAATTTTAATATATTAATATTATTAAGCGTAGACCAATTAAGGATATTAAGCAATATTTCTGTACCAATTTTATTTCTTCTATGCACTTTAGAAACATACATCCGTTTAACTTCGCCCCATGTATTATCTTTAACAAGAATACCCCCGCACCCTACAATTTGATCCTCAGATCTAACAATGATGAAATAAGATTTTCTTATTTTAAAATCCTCTGAAAAAGCTGGATGATTACTTTCGTCAGGATATAAAGTAGCATAATAATCGTCTGCCTCCTTAAAAAGTTGTTTCACTTGCGCATCATCAACATTTCCGATTTCCAAAACATATTTTTGATTCATTTTCTTATTGGTTTAAAATTTAACTGGTATAAAATGCCACCCTTGATTGAAATTTCCATGTGGTTCAAACATTATTAGGTCAGGAATATTTTCTTTTCTTGCACCCTCTAAATCTACTACCTTATTGAATCTACTTGAAACTATCATGTAACCGCCTAATATCTTTTTGATTGAGTACTTTGACCGTTGTTTAACGTCATTTAAGGTCTCAGACATTTTTAGTGTGGAATAATCCTGGGGATCTTCCGAATAACACAGTGTTTTTTTTGTTTTATAATGTGATATAGTCGCCAAGTTATTTTTATCTATTTTGATGTTCCATAACTGGCTTTCAGACATGTTAAAATAACTTAAAGTCGGTTTCATTTCTTTATTCATTTCAAAATCAATAGCAAAAGGAGATGATATTGACAAAATGTAGTAAAAATCATCAGACTTTAGTATAGCGTGTACTTCTCTTACAACTCTAAAACCGACACTGTTAAAAATACTTTCTCGTTCAAGATGTATCCTTGATGAAGCTTTCATGAAATCAGAAGAATAATAAAAACATCCACCCTTTAAAATATGTTCATTTGATCGTTGGCTTTCAGAATTATTGTTAGTTTGATAAGGCTTCTCTGTAAACTCGGTTTCAGCTCTGTTCGAACTATAATTGTCATCTGTCCATTCCCAACAGTTTCCAAAGAAGTCTTGTAGATTAAATTTATTAGCGGGATAAGTATCTACATTTGTTAGCTCTCCTAATTTAGAGTCACGAAAATTCGCATTTATCACGTTGGGGTCTTCTCCCCACCAAAAGTTTCCATCATTCCCCGCTAAAGCGGCATATTCCCATTCGTTCTCTGATGGTAGTCTATATTTATATCCGGTGATTTCCGACAACCAATTCGTATAATCAATCGCGTCATAGTATGAAATCCCTGTAATAGGCAACTTTATTCGCCTATTATCAATTGTGAATTTCCGATAATGATACCCTCGTTCATGTACAAAAATATTCCATTCTTCAACAGTAACAGGAAACCTTCCCATTGCTATAGGTTTCCTAATTTCTATCTTGCCTTTATCTTTTAATTGAGCTGTTCCGCTTTCAATAAAAACCATGTCGGGACAATAAGCCATATCCTTGAAGGTTTCATTAGATTTAATATGCTCAGCATGTTTTCTTTTAGACCGATAAATGAATCTTTCTATGCTGAATGGCAATGTTCTTAGAAAAACAGGCAAATCTTCGTGTTTTTCTCCATAAACAACTGGATAAATGTTAGGTAAATTATTGAAATAAAATTGGTCGCCTTCTTTAACTAAAACAAAATGTTTTTGATTGGGCGACAGTGTACCATAGCTTGATAAAAATCTAATCAATGCACTGAAGTTCGGATCGTCAAATCCCGCCCCGTAGCCAATAAAAATAAATCCATATGATAAACTTAGACTTCTTTGAATGTATTGTATAAACTCACTGTTGATTAAATGTTCGTAAGAAGATATACCTAAAACCACTGAGTCTGCCTGTACGAAAGAACCATGTAAATGAAAAATATAATCTAATGGATTTTGTTTAAAATGTAACGCAGAAGATCTATCTTTCCAAGTAATACTTTTTTTAGGGTAAGATAAAGATTTATCACTAAACAGATTGTCGTAGTTCGTTGTAAGTATTGGCAGTTCTAATGATATTATCGATTCTAACAGGTTATAATTTTTTACTTTAATACTGCCAACAGATTCGTAAAGCCAAGAGTTCCACTCTGGATTGTTTGGATACTTTAACTTTCTCTCAATCAAAGTTGCTATTGCGAGCCAATTATCAATGTCATTTAGCTCCAAAATCTCTAATAACTTACCTGATGCATCCTCATTAAGGGGAGGAGTACCATAAGTTTTACAGTGACTGATGCCATTTTTCAGAAGTCCTTTCCAAGATGATGTGGGATGATTATTACTTGAAGCTATGCTAACGCCGGCACCTAAAACAAGACAGGCTTGCTTATTCCTAATCATTTCCCTTAAAACATGCGGTACTTTATCTATTATCATAGGAATTATAAAGTTTGTGAATGATATTTAATTTTGCCATGTCATTATCAAAATCTGAGATTAATATCTATATAGCTAAGTAGAGGTATAAAAAAATGCAATTAAAGCTTACAGATACGGATTTTTATCAAACCTCGCTTTACCATCCTTCCCAATCATTTCTTCCCCCATTTGATAATAGGGTTGCTTCGCAAATAATGTCGGCGGCTTTGCCCCAATAAACACAAACATAGCATCACCTGATCCGCGCCGCACTTCATCCGGTGCAACCAGCGGACGGGCGTTGGCTTTCGGGTCTTCCAGCCCGAGCCGCGATTTTATGCCCGTGATATGGGAGGTTTGCCCGATGGCTGTGCTGATGTAATCCGCAGTAAAATTATCGTTTACCGAAAAATATTGCTTCACCGCCGTATTGCCAACAAACACTTCCCACTTATCGCCATAAATACCTTTTAGTTGTATGAGCGATTGCAGGATTGCCCAAACGGTTAGATTGAACCCGGCATAGGTAGACAGGGCATTTTCAATTTCTGGGAGATAGCCGAGGGCTGCAAATTCATCGAGCAGGAAACACACCCGTTTGTTAGGCTTGCGCACCACGGCACGCATGCAGGTGGTGACCACGAGCCGTAGCCATCTTGCATGCGATTGTAGTTTATCTACAGGAATCACCACGTAAACAATGGTGTTGCCCTCGCTTAATGTTGCCGGATCGAAACCAGACTGCATAGATTTTTGCAAAGACGGGCTTTTCAGAAAGTCCGTGCATTGTATCAATGTAGCCATGATGCTGCCGAAGGTTTTATCTCCGGCTTTCATCAATTGCAGAATGGCGTTGGCTGAAGTGCGTATTGCTTCGCCGTTTACCGGGTCAATATTGATAGCCATATCCGCCAGCAGATTATCCCAATCATCGCCGGAGAGCCGTACCCATTTCCAAAGCTTTTCTAATGTCCGTTCGCGTTTGTCATGGGTGGTTGCCAGATGCAATACCAAGCCGGACAATATGCCACGGGCATTATCCGTAAAGAATTTGTTCTTATCGTCCTTTTCAACCGGGACAATCATCTCTGCGATAATGTCCGCATCATCGATCAGATGCGGGCTGGACTTATCCGATAAAATATCGAGCGGATTGTAACTACTGGATTGCCCGACATGTTCGGACAATAAATCCCAGGGATTCAAGATCACGACATTTTTGCCGCTTTCGCGCTGGTAGCGCCCGGTGATCGCCGCCAACTCCGCTTTGGGGTCGATTACCACATACGACCCCTCATAACCGCCCACGCCCAGCAGATTCGGTACAATAAGGTTTGTGCCTTTGCCGCCGCGCGTTCCGGCTACGGTCAGTAAATGCCCCTTATCGGCAAACGTATAACCGCCGCCAATATAAAAGCCTTTTGGTCCATCGTATTCCTGCAATTCATCTGCATGAGCGAAACGCGCGGTACCGAATTTTTCCATTTC
Source organism: Mucilaginibacter psychrotolerans (assembly GCF_004519315.1). Lineage (GTDB taxonomy): Bacteria > Bacteroidota > Bacteroidia > Sphingobacteriales > Sphingobacteriaceae > Mucilaginibacter > Mucilaginibacter psychrotolerans. Next base: position 57,149 of record NZ_SOZE01000008.1, on the reverse strand, counting down.
AGCGGCAAGTGCATCCTTGTTTCGCCGCCAGTTCGCGAAGATCCCGTAGACAACGCAAGTAAACAACAGATTGACCAGCAGGTAAGCCACCACAGCAGCGCTGTTCCGTGAATTGACGATGCCGGAGGCCGTAATAAAGAAAAAAAACAATATAAGGATCACCACCCATATCGCAACAGCACCGATAAGCATTGCCACTCGGACAATTGGCGGCAAATTGTATAGCCGCGGGTAAATATCGCGCGGTTTAAAAAAGCGGTTATAAGCCCTGCCATAACCGAGCAATGCACCGCCGAGCGTAATCGGTGTGAGCAATGTGCCGAGCAGGAATAACCCGAGTTTCGGCAAAGCTTCGGGGCTGGGTTCGCTACGAAATAGTTCCTCTAATTGTTCGCTGGTTACATCCAGCTTTTGTTTGATGGAATTGTTTGGCATTGTGATGATTAAGGTTATCGCAAGGTAATAATCAGATAAATTATTTCCAAATTTTTTTGAAACGCGAAGAATGAATTGAGAGATTTTCCAACAAATCGTTCAGATTGAAACATAACGGCACGTTTCGACACAGTGCGGATTATTGATAGGACCGGACGGTCATGATACCTTGGTATCATAACGCAAGACATGGTTTTGTTACCACAAAACCGTCTTGCAAGGGGAACACATTCCCCCTTGACCCTCTTGAAAAAATGGAAAGACAAATGAAACGCACGCCAAAAAATGGCGGCGAAAAACGCGATGCGGTTTTCCGCTTTCGCGTCTCGCTTGCTGAAAAAAAGATCATCGAACAAAACGCCGCCCGTGAGGGAATGAGCGTCAGTGATTACATCCGCAAAAAAGCGGATGAAGCCTCTGGCGGTTTTGACAGGAATACACTGATCCGTCTGCTTGCCGAAACGGGCAAGCAGGGCAGCAATCTAAACCAAATCGCCAAGGCGATGAATATCTGGGTCAACACAGGCAACGACCCGAGAATACCGCCGGGGATGCTCCGGCACTGTATCGACGAAATCACCCGCCTAAGCCGGGAAATAATGGAAGTTATCAAATATGGTTATCGCAGGAAAAATCAGGGGTAATGCCCCGCAATTAGGGGATTACCTTTTTACGCTGGGGAATAACCAACATATTACCGTCCTGCATTTAGATGGACGGGAAGATGCCACCCCCGAAGAATTTAAAGAGTTCCTGTATAGCGTGGAATTAAACAGCAAGTTAACCCGCAGCAAGAATAGTGCTTACCACGCCTATATGAACCCCAATCCCGAAGACACAATGGATCGGGTAATGACCAAGGAAGAATGGCTGGAATCAGTTGATATATTGACCAAGCAATTAAACTATGGAGACCAGCGCCATGGCGCGGTATTACACGACCTTGGCAATGGGCGCATACATGCGCATATCGTCTATGAGCGTTACAACCATGAGCGCGGTACATTGGCGACTTATGAGGATAATTACAAAGCACACGACCGGGCGCGGGCGGAAATCGAAAAGAAATTAAAACACAAACCAACGCCGCAGAAAAACAAGAACCGGGACCAGCATAAACAGACATTAACCGCGATATGGCGGCGCACTGCTACAGCCGAAGAATTTATCAGCGAAGCAAAAGCTAACGGTTACAAAATTGCCAAAGGCACAGACCGCCCTTTCCGGGTGGTTGATTCGGAAGGCATATCATTCGACCTGGTGCGCAAGTTGGATGGCGTAAAGACCGCCGAACTAAAGCAACGCTTCATTGATACAGAATTACCACCGGACAAACAAGCCATCCTGGAAATGCAAGTGCAGAAGCAACAAGGGCAGCAGGAGTACGATAAGCCATCGCAGCCCACCGAAGCAACTGCGGACAATTCTGCAAAAACACCTGCCCCTATGGCCAGCGCACAGGACGAAGCGCGGCAGAAGTTTTTGCAGAACGTCAAGGATGTTAGAGAACGTAACCGTTCACTAACGCCCGAAATTACCATGTCGGTATTGATTGCCCTGCGCGTATGTTTCTCATTCAAAGAAAACGCCACGGAGCAACGCGCAGCCTTAAAGCAGCAATTTGATGCAGACAGCTACGCCATTACCGCAACGCCAAGGCATAAGCCGCCGGACAAAATGCTCGGTTTTATCGAAGCCGCACAATATTACAAACCCACATAAAATCATTCACCTTTAATTTTTTCAATCATGAAAGAGGAAACCAATGGAACAGCAACCACAACATTCCCATCCGAAGCAGAAATGAACGGCATGCATCAGAACGCATGGCTTGACTTCCAGGCCGATGCGCAGGAAGCCAAACAAGGCGTAGACGCCCGTTACGCCCGAATGGTCGACAGGTTCGGCAGCTATGGCAAGATGCCCAAAGGCATCAAAGAAATGTTAAAAGACGACTATGCCGCCCATAAAGAAAAATGGGGCGAGAACGGCGAAGAACAGCAAAAACGCTTCGGCGCTAACGAGCCTGACTCAACGAAACCGCAGCAGGATAAATCGCAGCCTGAGCAGGAACATAAATCGCTGGCTGATGAAAAGGAAGCGTTCTTAAGCAAACTGCAACAGACACGGGAGCAACAAACCCGTGGAATGGAAATGGAAGTTTAAGCCTGCGGCGTTGCCACATCCATATCATGCAATATGCCCCTGTACGGCGGCACGATGCCTTTATCGATACGGCTTTGGTCGTATGCTAAAGGAACGCCGTACAGGTCGCCAATAAGTTTCTTTAAAAAATTATCAATGTAATCTTTATCATACGCTTTGGTTTTATGCTGTATCCGGTAGGCAATAAACCCCATAATTATGAGCCGGATGACCGGCTCATGAAGCATGGCACCTTTGTGTGGGTTGTAATAGTCGCCCAGATAATGCATCAACGCTTTGCGGGTAAGATGACCAAAACGCGGCAGGCTATAAGGATCATGGAACAAATACTGGTCTGAATATTCATCGCCATAGAAATACTTTGCAGATAGTGGCACGCCGTTTTTATCTTTTAATGTGTCCCAAAGCGATAACTCATATTTATACATTAAAAATCTCCCTATATTTATGAAAGATTATACCATTAGTCGACCCTAAACTCAACCACAATGAAAAACGACGAAGAAAAAATCCCGCCTTTTGTTCAAGACTATTTGCACAAAATGGATCATGAAGGCTATGCCGATTTTGTGAAACTTTCCCGCGAGTATCATAAAGAGCGGGAGGAATACCCAGGCAAATATGCTTTGCAATCGAAGCACCTGAATGACTTTAACCGAGCCACCGGACAAAACCGCCAGTTAAATTTTGAAGATGGCTTAAACAGGATAGACAACCAATATAAGCGGCAAGCCTATGAGGTTGCCAAGCAACACGGCTATAACGGTCCCGATCCGAACCAGCCGAATGATAAGGATTTTACCAAACAGGGTGAAAAGTTTCAAGGGATGATTGATAATGCTCGCGTGCGCCAGCAGCAAAAAACAAAACAGTCAGGCCAAAAGCAAAAAGAAGCGGAGGCACATGAAAAGAAAAATATTGAAGCATTGAAGGAGCAGCAGCCTTATAAGCAGAAGCAGCCGAAAGTAGCATTTAAAGGCGCAGAGCAGGAACAAGCATCCGGCACGGAACAACCAAACCGCGAACAGCAACGCGCCGCTTTTCTCGAAAAAATCAAACAAACGAAAGAGCAGCAAACGCAGCCTTCGCAAGGCAAGCAACATGAAATGTAATCTCTTACTTAGGGCGTGCCCCTTGGGGTCGGGCTTTACATTGCAAGTACGCGCCTTATCAGGCTTGCGGGCTTTTCATTGCAATCCCTCACGCAAAAAATACAAAGCCCCGTTACACTCGCTGTTTCGGGGCTTTAACCTAAACCTTATCACAATGTGGCAAGAGCCACAGTAATAGAACTGCAAAGATAGGGTTTATTCAGATAAGTCGTTTTTATGATGGCGGGTGAACCATGTTAAATCCCGTTCCACGGTAATCTTATGACCGTAAATATCTCGCCCCTCCACTATCAATTTAATTGCCGCCAGTTGGCTTCGAAGATTATCTATTTCCGTATCTGCTGCCTTAATATCGAACTGTTTTGAGAAAACCACCAGATAGGCATCCGGTGCAATTACTTTCTTTACAGATTCGCCAATTTCGACACGCTGGTAATCCCGTGCGTTTAGCGAAAGGCAATCCCTTATGTTGTAATAAATCTGCCCGTCTTTTACAAAAATCAGTTTTTCGGCAATAAAAGGGCCCACGCCGTTATTCCGTACACGGATATAAATTAGCCTTTCAGTGTTGTCAGTCAAATCAATCTGTACAAGCGGTTTGACCGATTTTTCATTATGAATACGTTGCATGTACAACTGATAAATCAAAGCCAGCAATGTAAGAATGGAAAGTATATCAGTCATTAGGCACCTAATTTCGAAAGGAGTTGAAAACGTTAAAACAAATTTTTCGATAAAACTTGTTCGTAAATAAACCATCCTCAACTCATGGACAAAAAAGCACTTTCAACTAAAATTGAAACGCTGTATTACAAGCTCTTAGAACTCAAAAGTGGTTGCTTTTTCCTGCAATATTGTTCAAATATAAGTGATGGTTTATTTATGAACACAAGAGGTAATGATGAAACGGGCAATTGCGTATTACCGCGTATCTACAAGCAGGCAGGGAAAAAGTGGCTTGGGGCTGGAAGCACAGCAAAGCGCCGTGCAGCAATATTGTAAAATGAATGATTACGTGGTGGTTACGGACGTAATCGAGGTGCAATCAACACGAAAGTATCGCGCCGGACTATTTGACGCACTTAACTTATGTAAGCAGAATAAAGCGACCTTGGTTGTCGCTCGACTGGATCGTTTAGGGCGAGACGTTGAGCAAATAGCCGGTATCGTCAAATCAAAGACAGAGGTTAAAGTAGTTGATAATCCACATGCCAACCGCTTTACCATCCATATTTTGGCAGCGGTTGCCGAAGAACAACGGGAGCGGATAAGCGAAACGACAAAAAAAGCATTAAGCGCAGCGAAAAATCGTGGCGTTGAATTGGGAAAAAATGGCAAACTGTTATCAATTGCCAACAGGCAGGCGGCTGACGAATTTGCTCATAAAATGTTCCCTACACTTCGGCAGCTAAGAAAAAGAGGCATTGTTACCGTCCGCGCGGTTTCGGAAGAACTGAATAAAAAAGGTGTGCCAACATTCCGCATTGGAGGCAAATGGCATCCAACCACTGTTTACGCGCTGATGAACAGATTGAAATCATAAATAAATTAATAACACAAAAGATATGGAACAAGTATTCAAATCGGAAATTCTTTTTGATGATTTGGCGATGATTAAAGCGGTAAATGGCGCTGGTTATTTGAGCAACGAAAAGGCCGTGTATAACAACGATTGTACAGATAACTATCACGACTGCACGGATAACATTCACACGCCTGAAGATGATGAAGAATTTAGTACCGCGCAAATCGGCTGATTTATTGCTTCGCCCTGCTGGCGATGGCTTTGCTTATGCGGTGAATTGCAGTTATCCCAACTCGTTCCGCTTGCTGAACCAACGCCAGCAGGAACTCTTGCAGGCGGTGAACGGCATTGATGATGTACAGGCAATTGCCGAAAAACTGGAAATGCCAGCGGAAACGTTGGAACAGTTTTTTGCCATGCTTAGCAAAACTGAACTTGTAAGCTTTGACGGGTTTTCTCTGCCTGTAAAACCCGCCGCGCCGAAATCCTTAAACTTTTGGATTCACACCACCAACGCCTGTAACCTGGGGTGTAGTTATTGCTATATCTCAACGCTCAACACCGGCAAAGGCATGACGGGAGCAGTCAGGCAGCAATTGCTACATAAGATGCTGGAAGCCGTGCGCAAGGACGGCATCCGGCATATCCGTTTGCGGCTTGCTGGTGGTGAACCGTTAGGGCAGTTCAGCAGTTGGAAGGTATTTATTCCCGAAGCAAGGCAAGTGTTAGCCGATGCGGGATGCAAATTCGATGCGGGTTTTGTGACCAACTTAACCATGCTGAATGACGAGATTATCGCTTTCGCTAAAGAGTACGGCATCGGGTTTGGCGTATCGCTTGACGGCGTGGAAAAAACGCATGATGCCACGCGCAGTTTCCGCTCGGGATGCGGTTCATTCGGCATCGTTGATACCAATTTGCGCAAACTAATTGCCGAGGGCATTCCGGTGTCAGTCAATACAGTGGTAACCAATTTGAACCTCACGGGCTTGCCGGAATTAACCCGGTACCTGATTACCTTGGATATTCCGTTTCGTTATTCAATCGTTAAAGGCGAAAAAATCCATGCCGAACTTCTGGATGAATATTTATCGGCCTCCTATGCCATCATGCAGGAAGCCATAGAAACTGGCTGGCAGTTTTCCAAACGCTTCCAGTTCTGTGACTTGAAACCAAATGAATTAGGTTTCCAGACCTGTGCATCCGGTTTTTCGGGCGGCGCGATTTACGTGGATGGCACGTTTAAATACTGCCATGTACAATTCGGGGATGATAACTCCCCCGGCGTTTCTATCTTCGATGATGAATTAAGCTTGGTGGAAATGATTGCCAGCGGCGAACATCACGAAGACGAAAAATCAGACGATTGCAAAAAATGCCACTACCGCGCCATCTGCACCAGCGGATGCCCTGTTTACCGGGTTGATAAGAAAGACCCGCAGTGTAGCCTTTACCATCGGTATATTCCTAAATACTATGAGTTGCAGGCAATAGAGCGATTGAAATTAATTGATGCCCATGCAATAATACATTCATAGTATAACTCTGAATGCAGGAAAAACCGGATGGCAAAACTTAGTTCACTGGATTTTTTAGCTATTTGTATTGCGGCTTACCTCAACGGCGAAACACAAGCGGATAAAAATAAATTCTTGGATTTTGCTTACACCAAATTGCACAACGAATTTCGAGAAATTGAATTATTGGAAGTTGAAAAAGTGGAAATCGCGTTATCCCATATCAAGGAGACAGTATAATATCGACAGTTGCCGCTGGTATGATTTGCCTTTAGCGAACATAGCAAAGATATCAGGGAGCTAACGAAATGACACATGTTTCTAATCGACACGACCCGGCTGGATGATGTTACGAAACGATATAATGTATCTTTGAGTTCTTTTAAGGCGAAAGATTGCCGGCGTTGCCTATCTTGCGGCTAAAATACCGGAATAATGAAAAAAACTCTTCTACTCTTAATATTGAATTTTGGTTTTCTATTTTTTGCTTTTTCACAGAATGCTACGGTTTCTTTCAATATTAAAAATACTGCTTCAAACAAAGCGGAGATCGTTTACCTGAATGACCGTTTGATAACTAATCACCTAAAAAAGGCAAAGGTTGAAATCGCTCTTATAAAGGAACAACCTACGCTCTATTCTTTGAGTATATCAGAGCCTCAATTTATACAATTCTCTTGCGACAGTGCGCAATCCAACAATAGCAAATCAATAAGCTATACCTTTTTTATTTCGCCAAACGACCATCTATTTTTCGAGGCAGATTTTAAGCAAGCGGATTTTGGGTTTTCCATTACCGGAAAAGGTGAAGAAAATAACCAGCCGATGATTGGCTTATCATCAGGGCTTGATCTTCAAAAATATTACCATGATACGTTGCCGGATAGAGTGTTGCCAATAATACTCGCTAATGAACACGAAAAAAATATCCGCTTACAAAAATATATTAAAACATATAAGCCAACGCAGTCGTTCATAGCAGCCAGTCAAAATAACCTAAAATACCTTGCCTGCCATGATTATTATTTATTCGCCGAGGGTAACAAATTTAAAATCAAAGGGGCTTACAAAAGAAACTATTCAAGGTGGCAGCATATTACCGATAGTTTATTTGCCAATCTTAAACTGAATAGCGATAAAGCCCTTAATTCTTACATCTATCGGGAGTTAGTAGGTACTTTCCTGTTTAGGGAAAAGGAACGGCTTTGGGCAAATAGCCAAGATCATCCAGAACAATTCTATCGTACCTGGTATAATACAGACCAAGTAAGGGGGGCGAACCTATTCAACGATGATCCAAACAATTTGCTACAAGAAAAAATTATCAATAAAAATTTCACCGGTAAAGTAGCAGAGTATGCTTTTGGCGTTCTTTTCGATATGGCTTTCGATGATAGCGATTTCAAAAATTTACCTTTCATATTCGAGCGTTTTAAAGCGAAGTACCCTCGCAGTAAATATGTTACATGGTTTAGTGCGCCTATATCCGAAGTAATCCAAAATAAAGGAAAGAAATTAAGCCTGTTTGTAGTATTTGCCATTCAAAACGGAACTAATTTGCAAACCTTTAAAGATTTATTGAGTATAGTAAAGGGAAAGACGGTACTTTTAGATATGTGGGGTACATGGTGCGGTCCTTGCAGATCAGAGACTGAAAAAAACGGTGAAGCGATTAAAGAGTATTTCAAGGACAAAGGACTGGAATTTCTTTATGTCGCTAATTACGATCTTAAAAATGAAAAGCAATGGAAGGAATTAATTGCCTATTACGGCATGACCGGCACCCATGTTTTGGCGAATGAACGTTTAACACAGGATATCATGGCAAATTTGAAATCAAAAGGATATCCAACCTACGCTATCATCCATAAAAACGGGGATATAGAAATTTCAAAGGCTGGTTATCCGATGGACAGACAGATTTTAATCAATCAATTGGAACAAGCATTAAAAGAGTAATTTAACTGATTGTCTCCATGTCGCGCATTTTCGATAAGCCAAGGGAGGTATCCGGTAAAAGTATCGATTGACCTGAATTTTTTTCTTTATTTGCGTTCAAGTAAAAAAGAAGTAAGTTTGCGAACATAAATTAAAATCTAAACCAAAATGAAAAAGTCACTACTACTCTTAGCTGTTGCAGCATTAAGCCTTTCTGCTTGTCAAAAAAACAACAATGTTTCAGAAACAACGCCACTGACTAAAATTAAACTACAGTCCATTAACTTTGCGCCACCAACAACAAATGTTTTGGAATCTAAAAAAGACGAGAAAGCATGTATTGTAGATAAAAAAGCAGGCACAAAATGCTTTGAATCTGTAGGCAACTCTTGCTCTGAAATTCATGACTGCGAAGCCGTTACTTCTATGATTGCGTCTGGTAGATTCACGCAAAAAGAAATTGATAATTCTATTAAGTTGGTTAAAGAAGCATATAATATCGAATACGAGTATTAGTCGGAATGCAACGATTTGAAAAATTCAGGATCAATATTCTGATTAGTTTATTTATTGCCATCGTTTTTTGGGGTTGCAATTCAAATATAAATTCACTCAAAATACAAGAAAAGGAAGTTGCCTTTAAAGTTGTCGACAATCCCTTTAAATATGCATCATTTTCAACATCAAACGACGATTACGTTGCTTTTTTAACCGATTCTAAAGTTAACGTTTACGGACTGAACAACGCAGTCGATCATTATTCTGTTAACCTCGATTTTCTAACATCACCATACCTGAAAGAAAGGTATGGTGATGTTAATTCCTTTTGTTTCAACGGCAGGGACTCCTTGTTTGTATTAACCACCAATGCTTTATTATTCTTAGTAAACGGAAAAGCTGAAAAAATCGTTCTGATTAATTCATTAAGTAAGAATGAAAATTATAAGACCGTAAGGTTTGCTAATCTGGATCGTTCCCCTATTTATTATGATTCGAAAAGTGGTCGTATCATTGGAAGAATTTATTGCCACGTTTGTGGGCAAACAAACAAATCATTTTACGAACAGCCACAATTAGCTGGAATAAGCATCCAAGATGGCAGCTTGAAAATTTATGACGTGCCATTTTCCGAGATATACCAGGAAAATTATTACGGCTTTTCAAACGAAGTTAACATCACAAACTCCGGTCAAAAGTCAATTATCTCGTATAGCGCTGATCCGAATTTCTATATCTATAATCGTGCAACCAATGCATTGAAATCAATTTCAGCTAAAGGTAATTCCGACAACGCTATTCCTTTGGAAATCTCTAAGTCAGGAAGTGCCGAAGCTAAGATCAAAGCCATGATAACAAATCCGATGTATACAGAGGTACGATACGATAAATATCGAAAATTATATTATCGGTTTCTTCTCAGTCCTATTCCTTTGAAAAGTGATAGCGGCAAGTACAATACACTGGAAAATAAGCCTCTCGTTTTAACAGTTTATAATGAACATTTTAAAATTGCTGGCGAGTTTCCTTTAGATACACATTACAGAGAGTTTATTTCATTTGTAACAAAAAACGGGCTTTATATTTTTTATCGGACAGAAAACAATGCTAATTACAAGTTCGGATATTTTAAAATTTTAACATTTGAAAATGAAGTTTAGGTATTTCCTTCTGCTATTTGTTTTTGCAAGCTGCAAGGCACCGGAGAAGTCACCGATAGAGGAAAAAGAGGCTAATCTTGAGCGTTATTTTGCAAGCGTATTTAAAAATTCTATATCAACCAAAGACGAGAATATTATATTGCTGAATAATCAGAGCTGTAGTGCGTGTCGTAAAGATGTTATCAATTCGTTGGTGGAAAAATTGAGCCATGCACCGACCCATAGAACATACATCTTGATGAAACAGGACACTATCTTAATGTCAGCCATAACAAAAGACAAGAATGCGAAAATCATTTTCGACAATACTGGCACCGCTGGCGATTTCGGGTTGAATTACGCTTCAGATTTTGTTTACCGTTTTAAGGATAATGAACTAAAAAACATGCTTGAAGTTTCCGCCGCTTCAATAGATAGCCTGAACCTTAATTGACATTTACCCCGCCGCGCTTTTGTGGCTTACGTCCTGCGGCACGTTTTTGTTGTTTTTAGGGAGAATATTATACTGAAAGAACGTACCATGTTCCCTTTCCTATACCCTGCTGTTGCAAATAGCCGGAGGCCGAAAGATTTTCGATATGCTTTTTAACCGTATTCCGATTGGCTGATGTTAATGTAACGACATCCTTAACGGTGATACGGCCACGGGATTTTGCGATTGAAAGAATGCGTTGCGACAATTCCGGCAATTGCGTCAATAACAGTTTTTCCTGTGCTATTTTGCCTTCAAGGCGCTCTTTCTGTTTTTTAAGCGAGCGCAGGAAAAATAACAGCCACGGTCCCCAATTCGGCTTTTCAGATTTCAATGTGCCCTGTGTTTGGCGCAGGGATAAATAATAGGCTTCCTTGCTTTGTTCGATGACAGCTTCAAGCGAACTGTAAGGAATATAGGCGTAGCCTTGTTTAAGCAACAAGAGGGTTGTCAGTATTCGCGACAAACGACCATTGCCATCCTGGAATGGGTGTATTTCAAGAAACTTCACAATAAATATCCCGGCGATAATCAAAGGGTGCAGCGTCTTTTCCTTGAACTCCTTATTTGCCCAAGCGACAAGCTGCTCCATCTGCAAAGGGGTTTCAAACGGGCTTATCGTTTCAAACACGATGCCGATACTTTTTCCATCCGCCCCGAAAGCTTCCACATGGTTAGGAGACTTTTTATAATTGCCCCGGTGCCAGTCGTCTTTATCGCTATACCGCATTAATTCCTGATGCAATTGCAGGATATAGTTTTCAGTGAAAGGGATTTGCTCATAATTTTGAAACACGATGTTCATGGCTTCAGCATATCCGGCGATTTCCTGCTCATCCCTTGTTGCAAAAGACTTTATCTGCAAATTGCCAAGCAGAACTTCAACCTCTTGATCCGTTAGGCGGCTTCCTTCGATACGTGTTGATGAACCGATGCTTTCAATCGTCGCAATGTGTTTTAGTGAAGTAAGCTGTTCCGGTGCCAACTGACTTAGAGAGCGCCATGCGCCTTTGAATTCATCGATTTCAGCAATCAAGGCTAAAATTTCATTCGTGATATGTAGAGAATTTGTTTTGATCATAGCCATATATTTACCCGTAAATATCCATAAACGCAAGAAATATCCATATTGTTATCCATAAATATCCATAAATAACAGCATGAAGTCAATGTTATTTCATTATTTATTAAAAAACTGAAATAAGACATCTGTTTTGCATGCCTTATTTCAGTTTTTTTCAGAAATCAATTACCGCCTCCAACGCTTCATCCATCTTTTTATGCGAGAAGTTGGACTGGTAGCCCATTGTCGTCAGGATGGACTCATGGCGATACATGCCTTGCAGCACTTTGGGGTGTATCTCTTTTTCTTCGGCGCGTTGTGCAAAGGCGTGGCGGGCTTTGTGCGGCGAGGCGTTTTTATTGATATCCAGTAATTCCATGATAACGGCCATATGTTCGCCAATCAAACGGGTGACGGAATTTATCCGCCTGCGCAAGGCATAACGGTCGTCAAGATTTTCCAGGCATTTCAGGTAAGAAAACACAAGGTCGTGCGTTTTGGGTTCGTTTTTATATTCCTCCAAAATGGCGGCAATTGCCGGAGGGATAGGCAACGACCCCGGTTCGCCGTTTTTAGACATGGTGTAATAAAAACGCCCATTCTGAAAATCGGACCATTTCAGCAGCAGCGCATCGGTAATACGCATCCCCGCAAAGTAAAAGCATACCAGCCAGATATTGCGGCTGTGGTGTAAGTGGGCTTGCTTTTTAGAAAACTTATACTGTTTAAGCAAGTTGATTTCATCGCCTACCAGTCCAATCTTTTCGGTCTTACCGAATTTAATCATGATCCTTTCCCTGCCGCCGAAAGGGTAATTATCCTTACTTGCCAAGCCCGCAGTGATGGCGCGGTTATATAGGGTACGGATTGCCAACAGGTGGTTTGTTACTGAACGGTCGCTTAATGACTTTTGTTCTTTCTTATTGCGGTTGCGTTCCGTTTTCAGGAATACCGTGTAGCGGCGCAGGAATTCAACTGTGATTTCAGGAAACGTTACGTTTTCCCCGGCAAACTCGTAAAAGCGTTTGAGGCGGCTTTTATCGGTTTTGTGAACATCGTAATTGCCAAGGGCTTTTTGTTCCCTCAAATGGTTGTCGGCTACATCTTTGAACAACGGCAGTTTCGGCGGTGGCGGCGGTGCCTGTACTGGCTTTGGTTTGATGGCATTGACAATATCTTCTGCCGAATAGGTTTTTTTGTCGGTTTCAAATTCGAGGATTTTCTCGTTTACTTCGGACAGTTTTTTCGTCAGGAAATTTGTCAGGCGCATTGCGTGCGGATGGGTTTTCTTTACTTGCTGTTTGCCCGAATCCCAATGATCGCGGGAGGCAATTGCGTTTCCCTCGAACAAATAAGCAGGAATACCATTTTGTGAAACTTTAATCCCGATGGGGAAATTGCCGTTTTTGTCTTTACGGCTCCATGTAACAATTTTTGCGGTTGCCATGTGAAAACATTTTTAAGTGAAAAAATTTGTTTTCACGCCCCGTTCAAAGGTCGCGTTTTGTTAACGGTTTTGTTAACGGTTTGACTGGCTTAACCTGTGATGTGGTGGCTTTTTATGGTGGCTAAACGTTGTGGGAAACGTCATTTTAAGCCATTTTAGAGCATTTTGCTTCATAACCTGCAAGATTATGAATCCTACGCTCTAACCATCTGAGCTACCCCGCCGGGTGGTTATTTCTTGTACTCCGGTTAACGAGTACTACTTTTCGGAATATATATTTCCATGCTTCCCGAAAAAGGTTTGCAAATATAGCAGAAATTAGTTTTCTTTAGAAAAAATGTTAACATTTACATTTACACTGGTTGCTAACGATTAACCCGCCCATGTCCGAGAAGAAGAAATTCAACATAGAATACGAGATAAAATCCTCTCCCAGAATACTGTACACCTTCCTGAACGAGGCTAACGGTTTATCGCAATGGTTTGCCGACGATGTTACCGTGCGCGACCAAATTTACACTTTCACCTGGGATGGTGAGAAGCAAAATGCCAAACTCGTGGCCATTAAAGAGAACAAACTGGTGCGTTTTAAATGGGTAGACGACGAACCGCAAACCTATTTCGAGATGGAAATTATCCAGGATGAGCTTACTAATGATGTGGCCCTTGCGGTTACTGATTTTGCCACGCCCGATACCCTTACCGAGCGCAAACAGATATGGGATAACCAAATCGATTACCTCATTAGCGTGCTGGGCGCTTAACCCCTCCGTAATTTTCTGTATTTTTGCGGTGTTAACAACAATATGCAACAGTAATTGCAGTTATGCATATGCAGTTGCCGTGCTGCCGAATTTGCCCGATGAAGAAAATACACCTCCTGCTGCTCAAATCATTTATAAGGCCGTTTATCGTCACCTTATTCATTGTGATGTTTGTGCTGCTGATGTTGTTTTTGTTTAAATACATCGATGACCTTATCGGCAAGGGCTTCCAGTGGTATATCATCCTCGAGCTGATGATGTACAACTCGGCTACCAATGTGGCTATGGCACTGCCCCTATCGGTATTATTATCTTCTATCATGACCTACGGCAGCCTGGGCGAGAATTACGAACTGGTGGCCATTAAATCGGCCGGTATATCTCTGCGCCGCGCCATGTATCCCATGATGGTGGTGGTGGTTATCTTAAGCATCGCTGCTTTCGCCTTTTCCGACTGGATGCTGCCGCGGGCCAACCTCAAATACTACTCGCTGCTGTACGATGCCCGCAAACAAAAATCGGCAGATCTGCTGCCCGAGAACATCTTCAGCAATCGTTTTCCCGGCTACTCTATCCGCGTAAAACGGAAAGATAAAGACGGGCAAACCCTACACGACATCATGATATACCAGCGTGGTGCTTTGCAGATAAACCATATCGTAACCTTTGCTAAATCTGGGCTGATGTACCGTACCAAAGACGACCTTTTCCTGGTACTGAGATTAAAAGACGGCGTACGTTATGAAGAAACGCCAAGCGACAACAACTATTTCCAACGCCAGAAACTTACGCGCTTTCGCTTTAAAGAAACCGAGCAGAAGTTCCCGCTTTCTGATCTTACGATAAAGCGCACCAACGAAAACGAGTTCAGGAGCGCTTCCATGATGATGAACCTGAAACAGTTAGATCATTACGTAGATTCGGCAAGCCGTTCCGTAGATAGCTCCGTAAACACCAACTATACGCTCATCAGACCGTATATCAAGTATTTCGCGGTGCCCGATAAGTGGGCGGCTATTAAACATGTTGCCCCTGCCGATAGCAATATATTAAAAAGCGTAAACGAAAAGCTTAATTCATACAACAACGCTGCTATTGAGGTAAAACAGCTGCAGGATGTGCTGCGTAACCGTACCGATAGTTATAAGGATTCGTCTAAAAGTATCCGCCGCTATATCATGGAATATCAGCGGAAGTTCACGCTGGGCGCGGCGTGTATCGTATTATTTTTGATTGGTGCGCCGCTTGGGGCAATCATACGCAAAGGGGGGCTTGGCTTGCCGGTGGTGGTATCGGTTATCTTCTTTTTAATTTATTATATCATCGGTACCATAGGCGAAAAATCGGCCAAGGAGGGCGACCTCTCCCCTATTGTTGGCGCCTGGATAGCCATTGTCGTCTTATTCCCTATCGGGCTTTTCCTCAGTTACAAAGCCGCTACCGATTCGGCTGTTTTCGATATGGACTTGTACAAACGCTTCTTCAAGCGCTTCCGTTTGCGCAAGGCAAAGCAGCCCGTATAGTTTTACAAATTACCGACGGTATTCATTCAATTATCATCGTAACTTTGTTACGCCCCCCGTTCTTGTTTTAAGCACCCCGGGCATCCATTAATATGCATACTTTGCTGAACACCATACCCGAAGCGATTGAGGCCATCAAAGCCGGCAAAACCATCATTGTAGTAGATGATGAAGATCGCGAAAACGAGGGCGATTTTTTAACCGCTGCCCGCAACGCAACGCCCGAAACCATCAATTTTATGGTACGCCACGGCCGCGGGCTGGTTTGCGCGCCCATCACCACACACCGCGCCCTCGAGCTTGAGTTGGAGCCGATGGTTACACACAACACCACCTCGCACGAAACCGCCTTCACCGTTTCGGTAGATTTGCTGGGCGATGGTTGCACTACCGGCATATCTGCAACCGACCGCTCAAAAACAACCCTTGCATTAATAGACCCAGCTACCAAGCCCGAAGATCTGGGCCGCCCGGGGCACATATTCCCTTTGATTGCTAAAGACGGCGGCGTGCTACGCCGTTCGGGCCATACCGAGGCCGCAATAGACCTTTCTGTTTTGGCTGGTTTTGAGCCAGCAGGCGTTATCTGCGAAATAATGAAGGAAGATGGCGATATGGCACGCCTGCCCGAGTTACTGGAGATTGCCAAAGAATTTAACCTGGTTATCGTATCCATAAAAGATTTGATTGCTTACCGCCTGGATACCGAATCGTTGGTGCGTAAAGAGGTATCGGTAAAAATGCCTACGCAATGGGGCGATTTTGATATGATTGCTTACACCCAACTGGATACCGGCGAAAACCACCTTGCCCTGGTAAAAGGCGAATGGCAAATTGGCGAACCTGTATTAGTGCGTGTGCACAGCAGCTGCGTTACCGGTGACATCTTCGGTTCCTGCCGTTGCGATTGCGGTCCGCAGTTGCACAAAGCCATGGAAATCATCAGCAAAGAGGGTAAAGGAGCTATTATCTACATGAACCAGGAGGGCCGCGGCATTGGCCTGGTAAACAAGCTTAAAGCCTACCACCTGCAAGAAAACGGGCTGGATACCGTTGAAGCCAACATTAAGCTGGGCTTTGGTATGGATCAGCGCGATTATGGCATCGGCGCACAGATATTGCGCAGCCTGGGTATATCTAAAATGCGCCTGCTTACCAACAACCCTAAGAAACGCGCAGGGCTAATTGGCTATGGTTTAGAAGTTGTAGAGAACCTGCCGATTGAAATCCCTTCTAACCCGCATAACGAGGCCTACCTGCGCACCAAACGCGATAAGATGGACCATGCCATCATGCGCGAGCATTAATCATCTGCGCCGTTGTCTGCGTCTTTATCGTCGGGCGAGGTGTTGTTAACTGCCGGCGTGGCTGTTGCCGCAGGTACGGGTAGCGGCGCAACCGGTGCTTTGCTCCTGCGACTCTGTCTGAAAATATTGCGGAAGAACTCGCCGATAGTATCGAAATCGCGCTGGTAAACCAAGCCTATACCGTTTACGTATTGTACCCCCAATTGGTCGTTTATGGAGTTAAGCGTAGTACTGTTGAGCGCGCGGTACGAGTACCTTGCGCGCAGGTTGCCATCTTTACGTATGAGGTATTGTATCTCAAAATCTTTATTCAACGTGCGGAAATCTGAATTAAACAAGCTGGTGCTGCTGTTAAAGATATCGCTGGTGCCGGTATTAGAGTAAAAGCTACCGTTCAGCAGCAACCGTTCGTTCAAAAACCTGAAGCCTAAGCTGGCATCATTGAGTGATCGTATATTCAAATCGAAGTTTTTGATGTTTGATTGCGATATGAAGTTGTTAAGCTTATTAAACGCAAACTCACTTACCGCTTGGGTTGCTGTGCCCACTACCTGGTTGGTTAAGTTATTACCGGTGCCCGATGCAAAATTACGCCGCACAATAATGCTTAGCGCCTGTTGGCTTCGGTTATTATTATCGGCCAGGTAAGTACTCAGGTCATCTTTTATAGAGGGGTCTACCGGGAAGGTGAAGTTGAAATCAATAGTAGGCTGTATCAGCGATTTGCTTATCAGCAATTCGGCCTGCACCAATACCTGTTTTGCGCCATAAGGCGAGGTTAAGCCCGCCGCGTTATACAGGGGAGCTATATCGGTACGTACCTCATATAAGGCCTTCAAATTGATCTCGGCGTTGGAGGGGTTACCCGTCCACCTGATGGTACCGCCCTGGCTTACCACAAAGTTCTTGCTGATGAAATCCTTGGCTGTAAATTCGAATTTACCCGAAGTGATGAGGAAGTCGCCGAACATCTCAAAATCGCCCAGACTGTTGATCTTCAACTGCAGGTTTTTTGCTTGTCCGGTACCTTCCAGCACGCCGTAATCGGTACTGATGCGCACTATCGTGCTCTCATTAACCGTAAGATCGAAGTTGAGGGTAACGCCATTAAAGGCGTTTACTTTTGTAACTACTTTACGGGTGGTATCGTTATGATCTACAAATTTAATAAAGTCGTAATCGGCTGCGGTAGTTGACGTGTTCAGCGGGATGTTGAAAATAGTACCCGCCTCGGTACTGGCCGTTATATCTATCTTCATGTTATCCACCGGTCCTTTAAAACTGAAAGTACCCGAGCCATACGCAGTACCGTAATACAGGTGGTTATCTTTAAATGTGGTATTTAGGGCCAACAGGTTGCGCGCCTCCAGTGTGATATCAATAGTTGGGTTACTGATGTTATTGAGGTCCACATTGCCATTAGCTGTGCCAATTCCGCCTTTAAAATCTTTCAGCACCATGTTATCTACATTAATGACGCTATTGGCCACGCTGAGCTTATGGGTTACGGTGTAGGCTGTTTTGAGGTAATCAACCGTAACGCCGGTGTTGTTGAGGGTAATATCGCCATTTAACTCCGGACTGGATGGCGGGCCGGAGAGCTTGAGGTTTGCCGATACCGTTCCTTTGAGATCAGATATGAGCCCTTTTACAAATGGCTCGAAAATAACCGCCTCGGTATGATCCATTTTCACGTCGAAATCGAGGTTGTCGCCCGCATCGTGCCCAAGATTATAAATACCCGAAAGGTTAAGTGTTTCTAAACCACGGTGGGTAATGTTTACCTTAACATCCGCCTGTTCGCGCTGGTTGTCCAGCTTCGATTTTATCTTTACATCGCCCACCAGCGTTTTGTTCATAATGAGCGAATCGATGGTTAAGTTGGCATCCACGCCCGGCTTTTTAATAACCGATGACAGCACTACATCGCCATTCAATGCGCCCTGCAGCAACACGCCCGATGGCTTGGTAAGCTGGTTAAGGGTAGCCATGCTAAATTTCTGGAAGGTTACCTTTAGTTCATCCGCCGGGTTATCAGATATAAACCCGTTTATCTTTACCTTTTGTACGCCATTGGAAAGTTCGAAACCCGATATCTGTGTTTTGCCATCGAGTAGGCGGATGCGTACCTGATCTTGTATTTTCCAGTTCTGGCGCTCCAGCACCACATCTGATGGAAGCAA
Source organism: Mucilaginibacter psychrotolerans (assembly GCF_004519315.1). GTDB lineage: Bacteria > Bacteroidota > Bacteroidia > Sphingobacteriales > Sphingobacteriaceae > Mucilaginibacter > Mucilaginibacter psychrotolerans. Next base: position 38,039 of record NZ_SOZE01000008.1, on the reverse strand, counting down.
TTTTAGTTTAGCAGTAGTATCGCGCCCAAATTCAACCAGGCCGTAAAGGTCCAACTGGTTGGTTGCGTCTTTATCAGATAGCTTAACGTTGAAGTTGAGGCTATCGTTCTTCAAAAAGTTGGCAATGTTTATGTTTTTGATGTAGAGGCTATCGGTAAGGTCTATCCTGTCCAGCGATACGTTGAGGCTCAACATATCGTCGTTTGTGCTTTCATCAATGATGAAATTGTGGAAAACGATTTTGCCCAGCTTTATCGTCTTTATCAAACCGCTCAATGTGGCTGTTTTGTCGTTTGAATTGAACTTACCCACAAATGTACCCTGATCGGGTATCTTCAGATCGGGCCTGAAAATGGCCAGCACCGGATCGAGGTTTTTCAAAGTGAGGTTAAAATCGAAATTCTGCGGCTTGGGCCGTGTAATATCTGTTTTTAACGATGGTATATACTTTTTGGCGATGGTTTTGAAATACGATGGCAGGGTAGCCAGGTTAAAGCTACCTTTAATGCTGCCATCTGCCACATCGGAGTGCAGGGAAATAGTGCGGGCATCGCCCTTGCCGCTTGTATTTACGGCAACAGTATCTACCACATAGCTCTGCCTTGGGTCGGTTATCCTGATGCAGGTAAGCAATATGTGGCCGTCTAAATTCTCGAGGTTGTTGCCCGAGAAATTGGTGTTTAGCTGACTGGTAACTGTAACCGTGTCTTTTATAAGCTTTAGTTCGCGCAGGCGGGCATTATCTACATTGCCTGTAAAATCAAAAATGGGTAGCGTAGGGTTAAGGTTAACGCTGCCGGCAATATCCAGCTTAACGTTCCTGTCTTTAATAGATAGCTTACCGGCGGCTATCTTTTTGATAAAGGTGCCGCTGGTAACCAAATTGCTATAATTATAGCCTTTATAACCAATGTATTTAATTTTGGCGCTGCCCTTTACGTTTAGGGTTTTCACGTCGTCGCCACCTCCGCTTACGTTGCCGGAGAGCGTAGTACGGCCAAGATCTTTTTCATCCAGTAGGCTGCCGAGGTTGAAATCAGTAGCTGTTATTTTGCCGCTGTAGCTCGGGTCGCCTCTTTTGTTTATTTTAAGGTTGATGTCCGGGTCGAACCGGCCCAGCGCGGTCTTGAACGTGCCGAAGGCTACGAAATCGTTTTGCAAACCGGTGAACCTTCCGGTAAAGTTTACGTTGCCGAATTTGCCTACAATAGCCGGTATTTTTGCCGTAGGCTTGCCGGTGAAGTGGCTGTACAGATAATCAAGGTCTTTCTTGTTGGTAGCCACCTGGTCGAACTTAAGCTGTAGGAACGTGTTCTCCCAATCGGGCAGGCCTGTGAGGTTAAAATCGCCTTTAACAAAGGTGGCCTGGCCGGCCGTTACGGTAAGATTTTTGGCTCGAAGGCTATTCACCATGCCCTTCACGCGCCCATCAACACCCAGTTCAAAGTTTATCTTACCCAACGAAGTGGTGAAATAAGTAATATCTTTTGATGACAGGTGCGAACTTTTGATATCGGCATCCATGGTAACCCGATTCTCGAAATCATCAAAATCATCGAATGATTTGAACTTCATCTTAAAAAAGTTGCTCACCCTGGAGTTAGGGGTTACAATAGACAGGTTTTGCAGTAATATCTGCGTAGTGTCTATAGTGGCGTTGGCGCTAAAGTTGTTCACCTTGAATCCGCTTTTATCCTGCAGGGTAAGCCCTACAACACCTGCTTTAAAGAGGTGGTTCTTCAAATCCATGTTGTGCACTACCACGCTGAAGTGCTTAACGTCCAGGTCGTCGAAGTTAACGCCGTTTATCACCTTGCTCCGCAAGTTGTTCTTATATCTGAAATGGAAGTTGTTGAGAGTAATCTTCCGGAAGTTTAACGACCATGGTTTGCTCACGGTTTTTTTGGTGGTGTCGCCGCCCGAGTTAAAATAATCTAATACGAATTTCAGGTTGGTGGTGCTGTCCTTTTGTTTTTTGAGGTTAAAGCTGCCATTATCCAGTTGAATGGATTTAAAATCGATCACCCGTTTTTTGATGCTGCTGAACAGCGAGAAGCCACTTAATTCTACGGATAACTTTGGCGTGCTAAGCAGGGTATCCTGTTGCTTATCCAATACATATAAACCCTCCAGCACTACCGATTTAAACGGCACCACGTACAGGCTTTGTATATCTACCTTGGTATTGAGCTCTTTGGACAGATAAGCGGTCGCTTTTTTTGCGGCCCAGGTTTGCACCGGCTTATATTGGAACAGTATTAACACTATGCTGACAAACAGCAATAGGATCAGCACGATGCTTAACGCTATTTTGAGTAGTTTTTTAATAACTTTGTGCTTTAGTTATTGAGTTACTGAATTATTGACTTACTGAGAAACTATATCGCTATACATAAGTACCGCCAAAAGGTTTGTTCAATTCAATAATTCAATAATTCTCTCATTCAATAATTCTTCAAAGTGCCTGTAATATTAGCAATCGAATCTTCTTGTGACGAAACCTCCGCATCCATTTGCGTAGATGGCCGGATACTGAGCAATGTTATTGCCAACCAAACCATACACGAAGCCTACGGAGGCGTTGTGCCCGAGCTTGCGTCCCGGGTTCATCAGCAAAACATTGTACCCGCTGTGCAACAAGCCCTATTAAACGCAAAAGTAAACAAAAATGATATTGATGCAGTAGCTTTTACGCGCGGGCCGGGCCTTTTAGGTTCTTTATTGGTCGGCGTATCTTTTGCCAAGGCTTTTGCACTGGCCAAAAACCTGCCGCTGATAGATATTAACCACATGCAGGCGCATATACTGGCGCATTTTATAGCCGATGAAAAGCCTAAATTCCCTTTCTTATGTCTCACCGTATCGGGTGGGCATACGCAGATTGTGCTGGTAAAAGATTACTTCGATATGGAGATCATAGGCCAAACGCTTGATGATGCAGCCGGTGAGGCCATGGATAAAACCAGCAAGATATTGGGTCTGCCTTATCCCGGCGGCCCGTTGATTGACAAGAACGCCCGCAGCGGCAACCCCGATGCTTATAAATTCCCCGAGCCGCAGATACCCGGATATGATTTCAGCTTTAGCGGACTTAAAACAGCCATCCTGTATTTCATTAGAGATAACGTGGCCAAAAACCCCAACTTTATACAGGAGAATATGGCAGATATCTGTGCATCGGTAGAGAAACGCATAGCCACCATCCTGCTCATTAAACTAAAACGCGCCGCACAGGGATACGGCATCAAAGATATTGCCTTAGCGGGCGGGGTTTCTGCCAATACCGGCCTGCGCGAGGGACTTAAAAACCTCTGTACAGAACAGGGCTGGAACTGCTTTATCCCCAAGTTTGAGTATTGTACCGATAACGCAGCTATGATAGCCATTGCTGGTTACTACAAATACCTGCAGGGCGAATTTATAGGGCAGGAAGTAGCACCGATGGCGAGGATGCCGTTTGCCCCCAGCCCCCTGAAGGGGGAGCAGGAGCTATAAGGGCTTAAGATTTATTTAATACTTTTACAAACACAATTTTATTTCCCCTTTAGGGGATTAGGGAGCCAACATGACCGCAGCATCTTATATTTTCTGGGCAATTTTCGTATTGCCGCTAATCGCATTTTTAGTATGGGTTTTACGCCAGGACAAGCGCAACGGTAAAATCGGCTTATACGTTTTGGCCGCCATAGTTATCGGCGTAATTATTTATATGTACTGGCGCCATATGTTCCAGCCAGGTATGAATGCCGGGGATGCGAGTAGCCAATAATGAGCTTTCCATCTAGAGACTAAACGATTGATTCCATAAAATAACGAGGAAACCGAACCTCAATCATAAAAATCACAAAGGTGGGTAACGTTTCAATGGTTTTTGCCTGGCACTTCTGAAACTGATAATTTCTATTTGTTTGGTTACCCGCTTAAGCCTATAAGTTATAACAGTAAGTTTGTTGATAGGACCCCGGCGTACATTCTCTTTTGTTGCTGTCCTTTGAAGTATTTCTGGGAATTGAGCCAGGATTTCAAAAAATCTGTCTGTTTCGCTAATGAATTCTCTCAGCTCTTTTTCTGTCCAATTTTCTATCAGATAGCTAACGACCTTATCAAACCCGTTAATAGCCTGTTTGGTCCAAACTATTTTGTACGCCATTTATCGTACTTTCGCATAACCTCTTCATGCGGAACAGTTTCTCCTCTGTCTGCCTGTGCCAAACCCTCTTCTATTTCCGCTTTTTCTTCGTCGGTTATTTGGTCCCACCAATCTTCCTGTTGTTTGCTTTTGAGCTCAAGGAAGCTCTCAATTACAGCAGGTTCATCAACTTCGGCAAGCCATTTTATTAAGTTTAATTTCTCCGCCTGGATGTCCATATTCAAATATACAAATATTCGCTTTTATTTCAGCACATCCCAATTCTCTATCTTTCTGTAGGGTTTGCTAAAAAAGTCGCCTATTACCTGGTTGAACGTATCGCGGTAGTAAATTGGGGTAGAGTGGCCAGAGTTGGGTAATATCCATAAATAGGATTTCGGAATATTTTTGGCTATCAGCATCGTGTGCTCTGCCTGGATAACATCATGATCGCCGCCTATTACCAGAGTTGGGCAGGCTATTTTGTGCAGGTCGCCTGTTTTGATATGCGGTTCGTAACTAAGCAGATGCAATAAAAGCAATTGGTCTTTTATTTTCCGGGTTGGGTTCTTCATCCGTTTTACCGAGTCGGCCCCAAACACGTTCTGCTTCAGTATGTAATCTTGTATGTAGGGGTACACGGCTGTGCTATCCGGCCACAGGTTTGCACCGGTTACGGCCAGCATTTTTACTTTATCTGGGTTACGCATAGCCAACAGCAGGCCTTCTATGCCTCCATCGCTCCAGCCAATTACATTGGCATTTTTAATATTTAGTTTATCCAGCAAGGCGTTAAGGTCGTCGCTCAACATTTCGTAGCTTAGGGTGTCTTTGTCGTTATTAGATTTCCCTTGGGCGCGGCTATCGGCCAATATAACCTGATATTTTTTGGCGAAGTAAGGTATCTGGTACCTGAAATCTTTAATAGAGCCGCCATTACCATGGATGATGAGCAAAGGCTCTCCCTTGCCATATACCTCGTAATACATCTTCATACCGCGTATCTCGGCATATTTACCTACCGCAGCATTTTTGCCGTAAGTAACCGTATCTAGTTTAATGGTTTCTTTTTGCTGCGCAGATGCAGAGATGGCGCATAGCACCAACAGAACAACGGAGAGGAGTTTAAGAGCTTTCATGTGCGTGATTGTGTTGGTATAAAGTTATAAATTTATGCTGATTACACATTATTTTTTGATGGTTCATTTATGATATCGTCATCTTTCTGCGGAGGAAAGACATGGCTATTTTTACAGGCAATTGCAAAAATGGAATTTACTTTGTAAAAAAAGCCTTGATTTTTAAGCTTTTACAGATAAACATGCACTAAAAATTGCCATAATGCTAAATTAACAAAACGGCATTGCCAAAATAAAATATTAAACGTACTTTTGCGCTCGATTTGGCGATGTAGCCAAATACGTTATTTTAATTCATGAACCCATTTATTAATCTGGGAATCCGTCATGATATTGTTAATGCCATCTCTGAGTTAGGATTTGAAAATCCAACACCAATCCAGGAACAGTCAATTCCGGTATTGTTAACAGGCAGCAACGATTTTGTCGGATTAGCCCAAACAGGGACCGGTAAAACAGCTGCTTTTGGACTGCCGCTATTAGAACTGCTCGATTTCGAAGTAAATCATCCGCAGGCGCTTGTTTTATGCCCAACACGTGAACTTTGTTTACAGATCACGAACGACATTAAGAACTACGCCAAAAAAATGAACAACGTTAATGTTGTTGCCGTTTATGGCGGTGCAAGTATTCAAGATCAACTACGCGTTATCAAACGCGGTGTACAGATCGTGGTGGCCACGCCTGGCCGTATGCTCGACATTATTAACCGTAAAGCGATAGATTTTTCGCAGGTTAGGTTTGTAGTATTGGATGAGGCTGATGAGATGCTCAACATGGGCTTCCAGGAAGACATTGACAGTATTTTATCAACCACCCCCGACGAGAAAAAAACCTGGCTGTTCTCGGCCACAATGCCTGCTGAGGTTAGAAGGATTGCTAAGAAATACATGACCGACCCTTTCGAGCTTACTATGGGCGAGAAAAACACCGGTAATGTTAATATCGACCACGAGTACTACGTAGTACGTGCCCGTGATAAATATGCAGCATTCAAACGCATCGTAGACAATAACCCCGAAATCTTCGGTATCGTATTTTGCCGTACCAAGATAGAAACACAGGAAATTGCCGAATCGCTTATCAAAGATGGCTACAACGCCGATGCTTTGCATGGTGACTTATCACAGCAACAACGCGATAAGGTGATGAAACGCTACCGCGAACGCAGCCTGCAGTTGTTAATTGCTACTGATGTTGCAGCCCGTGGTATTGATGTTAACGATGTTACGCACGTTATTAACTACAGCTTGCCAGATGAGATAGAGAATTACACCCACCGTAGCGGCCGTACAGCCCGTGCAGGTAAAACAGGTGTATCTATTGCTATCATCAACAGTAAAGAACTTGGCAAAATACGCCAGATAGAACGCACCATCGGTAAAAAGTTTGTTAAAGGCGAAATACCTACAGGCTTTGATGTTTGCGAAAAACAACTTTTTGCATTGGTACATAAAGTACACAATGTTGAAGTTAACGAAAGCCAGATAGAGCAATACATCCCACGTATTATGGATGAGTTTGCCGAGCTGACTAAAGAAGAAGTGATCAAACGTTTTGCGTCTTTAGAGTTTAACCGCTTTTTAGATTATTATAAAAACGCACCAGACCTTAACGCTCCTGCGGATGATTTCCGCACCAGGGATGGCGAAAGAGGCGAACGTGCACCACGCGATAACGGTGGCAAAAGTGAATACACACGCTTGTTTATCAACCTAGGTAGTGTTGACGAGTTTAACCGCGGCGATTTGCTGGGTTACATTTGCAACAACGCCAAAATAAGCGGCCGCACCGTTGGCAAGATAGATGTTAAAGGTGTTTTCTCTTTCTTTGAAGTGAATAACGCTGATGTTGAGATGGTAACTAACAACTTTAAAGGCGTTGAATTTAAAGGCCGCGAAGTGAGGATAGAAGTATCCGGTGAAGGTACCAGCACTACCCGTACAGGTGGTGGCGACAGGCGCGAAGGTGGTTACCAAAGGCGCGAAGGCGGCGGCGGTTACAACCGCGAAAGAAGTTTTGGTGGTGGTGAAAGACGTGAAGGCGGATTTAACAGGGACAAGAACAAAGGTGCCGCTGGCGGTGGTTTCCGTGATTTCTCTGGCAAACCCCGCGAAGAACGCCCGGAACGCCGCAGAAGATTCTAATTTAGTTTTTAGTTTTCATAAGAGCTTTTGGGGGGTAGTTTACCCGAAAGCATAGTTTTAGTTTAGTTTTGTTTACAAAGCCTCTCGTTTGCACCAGCATCCGGGAGGTTTTTGTTTAGACCGTTATAGCAACAATATATCTACAAGATATTGCACTTGTGAAACATAGTAGGTAAATTTATCGTTGATAGGTATGAAGTAATTAAAATAAATCACCAAGAACATGGAAACAAATAAAAAGCATACGCCAAAGGGCGGCTCTGCATTTTTAACTAAGGTGATGCAGGACAAGAAGGATATAAAGGCTGCCTTGAAAAACAATAAGCCGTTGAGCGATCTGGCTAAAGAAAAGGGTATTAATTTTGCAAAACCTTTATAATGTAGTTCCGTCCGAAGACGGCCTAACCTACACCTTTACTACACGATATAACATTATATATCAATTAGCGTTGATCAGCTATCAATTAGGTGAGATCAACGCTTTTTCTTTGTCGCTATACCCGGATACAGAACCAACCCACGTAGATTATTGGATCAAGAACACCGTAATTAAACTTATCGGAGATATACTTGAAAAGGAGTCGAACGTGATATTTTATATTTGCGATTCGGAAGACAACCGTCACGAAAAACGCCATATAATATTTGAATATTGGTATCAAAGATCAGCTGACGATTTTTACTACATAAGCAAATTCAATTATATTGCTATCTCGGAACACGGATATCCAATTAACGCTTCTGTATTGTATAACAATCTAAACCCATTAGGGGACCTAATTATAGAAAGTTTTAAGTCGGCACTGGAAGATTTTTGATTTAATCATTTCCTCACCCTCTTGTGTTGCAAATTAGCTCTGTTTTAACGGCTAAATTCTACTGCAACCGAATCAGGGAACATCAGGCTAAGCTGCTTCTCGTCCAGCTTTTGTATCAGGAATTTAGTATAAGGCAGGTTACCCTCAAACGAGGTAAAGATGGTATCGCCTTTGGTAAAATAATCTTCCGGTTCGTTATCCAGCGTAAACTGTTTATCGGTTATCTTCAGGTTGGTTAGTCCATCTTTCGATTTCCAGGTACCCTGCAGTTTCTTATCGGGTTGGTCTTTTTTTTGGTTACATGCAGCGGTAGTTAATACCAACGCACAAACAGTAGTTGCGAATATAAAAGCGTAGCGTTTCATGATGCAGATAATATAGCAAAAAAGCGCCTGTTTTGCAACAAGCGCTCCTGATTATATTTCCAGTATTATGGTTTGGCCACCAGGGCTGACTCTTTCACGTAAATGTGGCGGCCCTTTTTGTTTACATAATAATAGTAGGAGTTTTTATCTATGTAGATGGTTTGGCCTTGCGGTCCAACCTTGCTGTCGTATTTTTTATCTACAACAGCAGCTGCACCGCTAGAGGCAATTTGGGCGGTTTTATTGCCCACTTTACTGGCTGTTTTTTTGGTGGCTTTCCAACCTTTTTTAGCGGTTGTGCCCGCTTTTTGCACAAGGGTAGTGTCTTTATGGGTTTGCGCAAAGCTTTGCGAGGCTGCAAATAAAGCAACTACAACCAATGCTGTACTGAATAACTTTTTCATGGTAAAACGTAAATTAAGTTTAACTATGCAGCTTAACTCAATTTCTCTGCCAGTTTGCGCATTTCGGCAGCGGGCGATGCTTTTTTGTATAAAATAGCGTAAACGGCCTCGCAAATAGGCATATCTACCTTGTACTGCAGGTTTACCTGGTGTAGGCAATTTACTGCATAATATCCCTCAGCAATCATATTCATCTCTAACTGGGCCGAGGTTACGGTATAACCCTTCCCTATCATATTGCCAAAGGTGCGGTTACGACTAAACTGCGAATAGGCTGTAACCAGTAAATCGCCCAGGTAGGCCGACTCCTTAATATCACGGTCTATGGGGTGTACCTGGCCTACAAAGCGTTCCAGCTCGCGTATGGCATTAGATATCAGTACCGCCTGGAAGTTATCGCCGTAGCCCACGCCATGGCATATACCGCTGGCTATGGCATACACATTCTTGAGCACGGCGCCGTACTCCGTTCCGTAAATATCATCAGATACGATGGTCTTGATGTAGCGGGTGTTTAGCATGGCAGCAAACTCGGTAGCCAGCGCCACATCCTGCGAAGCAATGGTGAGGTATGATAACTTCTCCAGCGCCACCTCTTCGGCATGGCAGGGTCCGCTTATCACCATAAAATTATCGAAACTAACGCCATACTTTTCGTTCAGAAACTCGCCGATGATCTGATTTTCATCGGGCACGATGCCTTTGATGGCCGATACTATTTTTTTGCCGGCCAGGTCTTCGGGTGTTATGCCATCCAGCGCCTCTTTCAAAAAAGCGGCAGGTACGTTAAGCAAGATACAATCGGCAGCTTGTATAAGCGGCTTAAGGTCCGCAGAGATATTTGCGGCCGGTACTTTTATTTCAACCGAACTTAAATAATTGGGGTTATGCCTGAATTTAGCAATATGCTCTACTGCCTGCCCGTTCCGCATCCACCAGAAAATTTCTTTTTCAATGGGGTTATCGGTAAGCATCTTAATATTGGCTGTTGCCCAGCTGCCGCCGCCAACAACGGTAATTTTATGTATTTGCTTAAGCATTCAGCGTATAATGTACTGCAGGGCTAATTGGTTTCCCCTTGCGCTACAAAGAAATGAAAAATAAAGGAGAGTCTAAAGTCTGAAGTCTTTGGTAAAAAGTCCAAAGGTTTATAAAGCAGAAACGCCGCTTCTGGATGATATCCTGAATGCGGCGTTTGGCTTATATTTCGACTTAAAACTTCGGACTTAAAACTAATTCTTCTTATCGCCGGTAAATAGTTTGGCTTTATCAACCTTTTCTACCTGCATGCCATCGTTAAGTTCTTTAGAGATAGCTGCAAACGGTGCCGATACTACTTCTTCGCCGCCTTTCAGGCCACTTAATATCTGTATGTAAGCATCGTCCTGTATGCCGGTGGTTACCTGCACCTGTTTTACTTTATTGGCTTTAGCATCAAATACATATACATATTCTTTAGCTATTGGAGTGCTGGCGGTTTTCTTTTTATCTTCTGTGCCATTAGTACCGGTGGCGCTTGCTTTCTTATCCTCGCGGGTAGTAACCGATTGTATAGGTACCGATAGGGCTTTTACATGGTTGGTTTGGATATCTACCGTTGCGGTCAAGCCCGGGCGGAATGGCGAGTGGTTTGCTGCGTTCTTCTTCAGTAAGTCCACATACGATTGTGCCGTAATTCTCACCTTTACGGTAAAGTTGGTCACCTGATCTGCATTGGTACCTACCACATTGGCCGAACTACCTATCTCGATAACTTCACCTTCGAATTTTTTGCCCAAAAAGGCATCGATTTCTATTTGTGCCGGGTTGCCAATGCCTATGCGGTTGATATCGTTCTCGTTCACATCAACGTTTACGTCCATTTTGGTCAGGTCAGATATGGTCATGATCTCAGTACCGGCAAACTGCTGGGTACCCAAAACACGCTCACCAATTTCGATGGATAGTTTTGATACTACGCCATCAACCGGCGCGTAGATGGTTGTTTTGGCAAGGTTATCCTGTGCTTCTTTAACCGAAGCTGATGACTGGGCAAGACCATATTGCGAGCCGATAACGTTTTGTTTAGCCGCTTCAAGCGATGCTTTCGCGCCTTCGTAGTTGGCTTTTGCCTGCTCGAATTCTGCTGTGGTAAGCACTTTATTTTTGTAAAGCTCCTGGCTGCGTTTGTATATCGAAAGCTGGTTGGCAAAGGTGGCTTCAGACTGTTTCAGCATTTGCGCAGAATTACCAACGCTTGCTTTTTGTGAGTTGTAAGATGCCACGGCGCGTTCGTAGCCCGATTTTAAGATGTCGGGGCGAATCTTGCAAAGCAGCTGACCTTTCTTAACCACGTCTCCTTCTTTAATAGGCAGTTCAACCACCTCGCCGCTCACCTCGGGGCTTATTTTTACCTCGATGTGGGGTTTTATCTTGCCGCTGGCAGATACGGTTTCGTTTATATCGCGCGTATCGGCTTTCTCAACGGCAACCTGCGTTAGCTTCGGCTTGCCTATAACGCCGGCAACTTTAAGTATTATCAGCAAAGCAATCAGCGAGCCTAAACCGATGAGGATATATTTAGTAGTCTTTCCCATGATGTTTTATATTCAGGATTTTTTTTGTGTGTTAACGTTTATAATGTGATAGGGTTGCCCAGGTAATAATCGATTACTTTGCTGCGGAACACCAGTTCGTAGCGTGCCTGTATCAAATCGAACTGCGATTTGTTGAGGTTGGTTAGCGAGGTGTTATAATCCAGCGCGTTTACCAGCCCCACGTTGTAGCGCTGCTGTGTAATGTTGAAGGCCTCCTTGTTGGCCTGGTAAGTTTGCGTACTGTTTGCCAACTTTTTATCTGCGGCCCGCAAATCAAACACGGCCTGGATAATGATCTTGCTCAGGTTGTTTTTGGCCGACTGGGTGTTCACTCCGGCGCTTTGGTAATTAATTTGCGCTTTACGTACCGATGTGCGGGTTGCAAACCGACTAAAAATAGGTATTTGCAATGATAGCCCTACCGATTGGTTAAAGTTATCTTTAAACTGATCGAAAAACGGGTAGCTGGCACTAGGGTTATCAAACCTGACGCTGGCATCGGAGTAACGGGAGTTTCCCGAGCCGAATAAAACCAGGCTTGGATAATATGCGCCCATGGCTACTTTTATCCCCTGTTGCGCTGCGGCTTGCCTCGTTTCGGCCAGTTTTACATCAGGGTTTATTTCTAAGGCGGTCTTTAATACTGCTGCCTCATCATACATCGTGCGGATATCGGTCAGCTTGCTGATGTCGGGCTTTTCTACCGTAATAGGATCCAGTGGGTTCATCTCCATATATTGCTTCAATATCAGTATAGATAGGTCCAATTGGTTCTGGGCAGTTGTAAGATTAAGTTCGGCAGTAGATTGCTGCGCTTTGGCTTGCGAAAGATCGGCCAGGGTTTGATTACCCACATCGAAGTTTTTCTGTGCGCGGTCTAAAGCAATCTTGGCAATATCTATCTGTTGCTGTGCGGCAGTTACCAAATCCTGATTGGTTAATATAGCCAGGTATTGCGTAACTACACTTAGGATAAGGTCGTTTTTTACTTTGGCGGTATTACTTTTATCCACATCTACCAAAATACGATTCTGTATGATCTGATTGCGCAGCTGCCCGCCCTGGAAAAGCGTTACTTGTGCGTTTATCCCTGCATTAACGGTAAAGGTACGCTGGTTGATGAACTGGTTGGTGGTTGGGTCGATATTACGGCCAAAGTTGTAACCAGCCTGTGGGTTTGCGCTTACGTCGGGTAGTTTGTTGTAACGGCTTTGGTTATAATCCTCGGTACTCAGTGCTTCGCTAAGCAGTGCCTGCTTTATGGTCAGGTTGCGCTCCAGCGCGCGGTCTACCGCTTTTTGCAGGGTAATTAATTCCTGCGCTTTAGCGGATATATGGGTTACCGAAAGTAATATGAAGCAAGCAATAGTTACTTTTGTTAATGGTAATTTTAGTTTCATAATAAGTATTGTACAATCGTAATAAGCTAAAAGCTATGCAAGCCTCAATTTCTTTGTTTGAAAAATATGGAACAACTAACCTCTTTGTAGCATGTACCTGATAAAAACTCCCCGCCTGCTCAAATGGCTGTATCCCGGTTTAATATGGGACGCTGCGCCTGGTACCCGCTGTATTTATTTGACTTTTGACGACGGCCCTATACCCATTGTTACACCGTTCGTATTAAATATTTTAAAGCAGTACCAGGCTAAGGCAACTTTCTTCTGCATCGGCGATAATATCAGCAAACACCCCGACGTATTTGCGCAGGTAAAAGAGCATGGCCATGCCGTAGGCAGCCATACCTACAACCACCTTAAAGGATGGGCCACGGGCAACCAGCAATACCTGCAAAATTTTTTAAAAGCTGACGAACTGACGGGCACCAACCTTTTCCGCCCGCCCTACGGGCGCATAAAACGGCAGCAAATAAAGCTTTTGAAACATGCCCGGCCGGATTTAAAGATTGTGATGTGGGATGTGCTGAGCGGCGATTTCGATACCAAGCTGTCGCCTGTCAATTGTCTGAAGAATGTATTGAAACATACCGAGGCGGGTTCGATAGTGGTTTTTCATGATAGCCAGAAAGCATTCGAACGGCTGGAATACGTGCTGCCGCGCGCGTTGGAGCATTGGAGCAGGGAGGGGTATAGTTTCGAAAGTTTGCAGTTTACTTATTTGCCCCCCAAGGAGGATTTGCACGCGGAAAGCGGCACCTTAATATAATCATTTACGATGAAAACGGTGGTGACACGATATTGACACCACTCTAAAATTTTTAAGCATTTGATTGTCAATAATTTGAAAGTGTTCACGATGTTCACGCGGCGCGCGTGAACACTATATTGGGTTATTTTGGTTTGCTGGTTGCCAGGTTAATTGCTACATTTCGGCATGGTTCGTCAATTATTAATTATTGCACTTTTTACTGTATGTGCGCAAAGCCTGCGTGCACAGAATGCCGATACGGCCCGCGTAGTTATCAGCCAAGTATCCATGCCGCAATTGGGCCGGGGGCGCACCATACGTGTTTTTTTGCCTGCGGGATATGTTTCCTCTAAAAAGAAATACCCCGTAATTTACATGCACGATGGGCAGAACCTGTTTACCGGCAACACCAGTTTTGCTGGCAGCTGGCTGGTAGATTCTACCCTGAAGACCTTCCCGGCAGATAAGCAGGCGATAGTAGTAGGGATAGATAACAGCGGCCAATACCGCATGGCCGAATATAATGCCTATACAAGCAAATACGCCCCTAAACCCGATGGCGATGCCTACCTCGCCTTTATTGTAAACACGCTTAAGCCGCATATCGATAGCTTGTACCACACCAAAAAAGACGCGAAGCATACGGCCATAGCAGGCAGCTCGATGGGTGGGCTGATATCCATGTATGCTGCGGTTAAATACCCGGAAGTGTTTGGGGTGGCGGGGGTGTTCTCTCCATCCTTTTGGATAGCGCCGCAAATGTATCCGTTGACTACTGATGCGAAACTAAACCGCAAACAGCGCTACTTTTTAGCCTGCGGCGACCAGGAAGGCGACGAAACCGTTTATGTGAACAAGATGGACTCAATTTTGATCGCCAAAGGCTTCAACCGTAAAAAAGTGCCAGCACCGTTAATTTTGAAAGGTGCCAAACACAACGAAGCACAGTGGAAGCTTGCCTTTAAAGTATTTTACAGATGGTTTACTGATTAGGATTTGCCCCCCGCAACAAATTGCACAAACGCTTGTTAACCAATTACCAGTCCCCGGTAAACTTTAAGGATTATGAGAAAATGGATAGCCGCCGCAATTATTGCATCAGGCATTTTTTGCTTTATCAATTGTAAAAAGAATACAAATGCTGTGCCGCCTGTAACGCTGGGCGACGCTACGCTCACCGACGTGGTGATCACCCAAAACCTCTCTTTCCCATGGGAGATACTTTGGGGCCCCGATGATAAGCTATGGATAACCGAGCGCGGCGGCAGGATAAGCCGCATTAACCCCACCGATGGCGTAATAATACCGCTACTCAGCATAAGCGACGTAGTATCGCGCGGAGAGGGCGGATTATTGGGCATGGTGCTGCATCCCGATTTTGCCACGACTCCGGAAGTATTCGTAGCTTATAATTACGATAAGGCAGGCGTTTACACCAAAAAGATAGTCAAGTATACCTACAATGGCACTACGCTCATCAATCCCATTGTGTTGATGGATAATATCCCCGCATCCAACATCCACAATGGTACGCGGCTGGCTATATCGCCCGATAAAAAACTATTCATCACCAGTGGCGACGCTTCGGTATCGTCCCGGGCACAGGATATGACCAGCCTGGCTGGCAAGATACAGCGCATTAACTTAGATGGTAGTATCCCTGCTGATAATCCCACTGCAGGCAGCGCGCTATGGACATTCGGCCACCGTAACCCGCAAGGGCTGGTTTTTGTGGGTGACAGGCTTTACAGCTCTGAACATGGCCAAAATACCGATGACGAGATCAACATCATCCAAAAAGGCCGGAACTTTGGCTGGCCGAATGTGGAGGGCTTTTGCGATACGGGTTCCGAACCTTCTTTTTGCACCATAAATAATGTGGCAGAGCCTATCAAGGCCTGGTCGCCCACCATCGCACCATCCGGCATCGATTATTATAAAAACGACGCTATTCCGCAGTGGAAGAATTCGTTGCTGTTGGCCGTATTGAAAGATTCGGAACTTTTACAGATTAAACTGAACGCCGCAGGCGATAAGGTAGAAGCTGTTAACACCTTTTACAAGGGCACCTATGGGCGCTTGCGCGATGTTGCCGTATCTCCGCAGGGCGATGTTTATATGATTACCAGCAACGGGGGCAATGCCGATAAAATTATCAAGGTGAGTAAAGCCCCCTAGCCCCCTGAAGGGGGAACTTTTGATTGTGAATGTTAGTCAAAACATTGTAGATTTATGTCTGTAAAAGAAGTAAATGACGACTATAACTATTGATGTACTTAACGATAAAGCCTTCGGTATTTTAAGAGATTTAGAAGTGTTGAATTTAATCCGCATACATTACAATCAGGAATATCTGGACTTCATAAAAGGTATTGATTTAAAGGAGCATGAAACCCCGTCATCCATTGAAGCGCTAAAAAAGCGCATTAAAGAACTCGCTGATTGACGAGCGCTTTTAATTTATAACTCAAGACAGCTCTCCTCATAAAATATCGGCTAATCAACAATTTTGCTCCCCCCTTCAGGGGCTGGGGGGCCACACCTTATTTATACAGCGTCTAAATAGCATTTGTACAAAGGGCTGACTGTGAATAAAGTTTATAATTTGTAAATTCGCCGCTACCTGCCCGAAATGGGCTGGCAAACCCTTTTTCCCACTAAAAAAATCAAACATTATGGCTTTTGATTTAGATATGATCAAAAAAGTTTACGATCGCTACAGCACCCGCATTGCGGCTGCACGCGTTGCGACCGGCAAACACCTTACGCTTACAGAAAAAATATTATACGCTCACCTTTCAGAAGGCGATGCTAAAAAAGCCTTTGAACGCGGTACCGACTACGTTGACTTTGCACCAGACCGCGTAGCCATGCAGGATGCTACCGCGCAGATGGCCCTTTTGCAGTTTATGCAGGCAGGCCGCCCGCAGGTTGCAGTGCCATCAACCGTGCATTGCGATCACTTGATACAAGCCAAAATCGGCGCTGTAGAAGATTTAAGCACAGCTGTTGATATCAATAAAGAAGTTTACGATTTCCTTTCATCCGTATCAGATAAATACGGTATCGGTTTCTGGAAAGCCGGTGCAGGTATCATACACCAGGTAGTGTTAGAAAACTACGCGTTCCCGGGTGGTATGATGATCGGTACCGACTCCCACACCCCTAACGCAGGTGGTTTGGGTATGGTTGCCATAGGTGTTGGCGGTGCCGATGCCTGCGATGTAATGGCAGGTTTGCCTTGGGAGCTTAAATTCCCTAAGCTTATCGGCGTTAAATTAACCGGTAAATTATCGGGCTGGGCTTCGGCTAAAGACGTTATCTTGAAAGTTGCAGGTATCCTTACCGTAAAAGGTGGTACCGGCGCTATCGTAGAATATTTTGGCGAAGGCGCTCGTTCGCTTTCGGCAACAGGTAAAGGCACCATCTGTAATATGGGTGCAGAGATTGGTGCTACCACCTCTATCTTTGGATACGACGAAAAAATCGCTACTTATTTAAGCGGTACATCACGTGCGGAAGTTGCCGAACTGGCCAACGCCGTTGCAGAACACCTAACCGGTGATGATGAAGTTTACGCAAACCCGGCTGCTTACTTCGACCAGGTTATCGAAATCAACCTATCAGAGCTTGAGCCACATATCAACGGCCCTTTCACACCGGATCTGGCATGGCCTATTTCTAAATTTGCTACCGCTGTTCGCGAGAACAACTGGCCGGTTACTTTAGAAGTTGGTTTGATAGGTTCTTGTACCAATTCATCATACGAGGATATTACCCGTTCGGCATCAATTGCCAAACAGGCTATCGATAAAAACCTGCAAACTAAAGCAGAATTCACCATCACCCCAGGTAGTGAACTGGTGCGTTACACCGTAGAGCGCGATGGTTACTTAGGCACCTTCGAGAGCATGGGTGGCGTGGTTTTGGCCAATGCCTGCGGTCCGTGTATCGGCCAGTGGGCCCGTCATACCGACGACCCAACCCGCAAAAACTCTATCATTACCTCGTTCAACCGTAACTTTGCAAAACGCCAGGACGGTAACCCCAATACGCACGCTTTCGTAGCTTCTCCGGAAATTGTAACCGCTATGGTTATTGCCGGCGATTTAACCTTTAACCCGCTTACCGATACTTTAACTAACAAGGATGGTGAGCAAGTGATGCTGGATGAGCCACTGGGTATAGAAATGCCGGTACGTGGCTACGCTGTTGAGGATGCCGGTTACCAGGCCCCTGCCGAAGATGGCAGCGCGGTTGAAGTAAAGGTTAGCCCAACTTCTGCACGTTTGCAATTGCTCGATCCGTTTGCTGCATGGGAAGGTACAGACCTTACCGGCTTAAAGCTGTTGATCAAAGCAAAAGGTAAATGTACTACCGACCATATTTCGATGGCCGGCCCATGGTTGAAATTCCGTGGTCACCTGGATAACATATCTAACAATATGCTGATCGGCGCCATTAACTACTTTAACCTGAACGCCGATAGCGTTAAGAACCAGCTAACCGGCGAATACGGTCCGGTACCTGCTACCCAGCGCGATTACAAAGCGCATGGCATTGGCAGTATTGTAGTTGGCGACGAAAACTACGGGGAAGGCTCATCGCGCGAGCACGCTGCGATGGAACCACGCCACTTAGGCGTACGTGTGATATTGGTGAAATCGTTCGCCCGTATCCACGAAACCAACCTGAAGAAACAAGGTATGCTGGGCATTACCTTTGCCGATAGCAACGACTACGACAAAATACTGGAAGACGATATTTTCGATATCGTTGGCCTAACCACCTTTGCACCGGGCAAGCAACTAACCGTTGTATTGCACCATGCAGATGGTACCAGCGAAAGCTTCCAGGTGAACCACACCTACAATGCTCAACAAATTGAGTGGTTTAAAGCCGGCGGCGCGTTGAACATCATACGCGCGCAAATGGCGTCTTAATTTTAGTTTTACGATTTTAGATTGAGCCTTCCCGAATGGGGAGGCTTTTTTTATTTCTCACTGCACGATAAGTGTAACTTAAAGGAAAGTTAAACTGTATTTATTAACAGATGTTGAAATGTAAACTTTTCTTCACGATAATATTAACTCTAAATTCATTCCATAAATTACACTTTTAAATTTTAAGTCATGAAAAACAAGTTATTTATGCTCGCAACTTTAATGGTATTCGCCTTGCCGTTATCGTCATTCAAAAGCGACTCCAAAATTCTCACTTCTTCAAAAGCTCAATGTACCGATGTAGAGTTTGGTGACTTTGAAGAGAATGGAGTGGTTTACGCTGTTTATGGGAGTGGTGGTGTTGTTCACCATGTGTACGAAATGTTTAACGGCAACCTGGAGGTGACGTTTTCCGATGCTTCATACAACTCATCGGCTAACACATTAACCATTACACTGTACGTTTCGGCACCGCCAACAACGGTAACTAACAGGCACCTTGAATTTTATTGAATTGGTAAAATGGGCTGTGATCTCCAAATTAGTAATGGTTTCCCCCGCCATTGCTATAACAATTATAAACACCGAATTTACCTAAGCTGTCTTCTTGCTGTTTAGCTTTAGCTAATTTATGCCTACAACCAGGACGAAAGAGGGAACCATGGGCGAACTTCCCCGCCGCTTCCCCGCCGCTTCGCCTCCTGTGATAACCAAATTTATTCCCTACCTTTAATCAAATTTAAACGATTTGAAAAAGAGCGTACTGATTATTGAGAACGACCAGGATATCCGTTTTATAGTGGAGCTTATTTTGCAGGAACATGGTTACGATACGATGAGCATACCCGAACCTGATGAACTTTCTGCCATCATCGCGTTTAGTCCCGACCTGATTTTGCTGGACGAATTCATCAACAGCAAACCAGGTCATCGTTTATGCAGGAAGATTAAACAAATCCCCGATCTGGCTACTGTACCGGTTATCATCCTCTCTACCGCCAATGATATTGAACTGATTGCCAAAGAATGCGAAGCCAATGATTTTGTGCGTAAACCTTTTGAGGTGGAAGACATGGTTGGCAAGGTGCTCCGTTTTATCGACCATCAACCGCTTGAGTGCTAAGCAACCTATATACCAGCCATACGCTCTTCGGGTTAAATTAGTTAATACCTCTGCATAAGCACTTGTAAATCTCGTCTAACTTACATCCGTAACAAATCCTGAGCTTAGCAGTAAGGTACTATCAGTCGCTCTGCTCCATGCTTACCGGGGTCTACCAGGTGCAAAATCCTAATTTAACGGTCAGCAACCTCGTAAAGGTGAAAGCTTTGTAGAAACATCGTAAAAATAACACAACGCCGTTCGGTGTTAAACGCCATTTTGTTGAGTACCTACGGCACTGTCGGTTTCGGGTGTTGGTTTGCTACCAAGCTTTCACCCTTTTAGGGTGAAAAGATTGCTTAAATAATGACATTAGCCGCAAGTGGTCCTAATGGCACCCCCGATCACGCGTGTGTAAAGCGCGCTATCATATTGAGGCTTTAGCTACAATTAAATTACTTACAGACCGAGCCGCAGGCGAGAAACCCTTCCGGCACTGGGAGGGAGATCTGCGGGCAAAACGCGCATTTGTCAACAAACAACTGTTAACATTAATCATTTGAAATATAACGATTATTTAACACTAAAATAATCTTACCTATCTTCCTTCTCGTTAGCTTTAGCCAATTTACACCTACAACCATGACGAAAGAAGAAATCACATTATGGCAGAAAATTGAGGCGTTCCAACTTGACGAACCGGGTGCTGACTTTAAGTTTTCTGCCCGGCTGGCCAGGGAGAACGGCTGGAGCCTGAGCTACACCTACCGCGTAATAGCCGAATACAGGAAATTCATTTTTATGTGCTGCATTAGCGAAAGTGGCGTCACCCCATCAGACCCGGTAGATCAGGCCTGGCACCTGCATCTTACCTTTACCCGTTCGTACTGGATAGACCTTTGCAAAAACACCATCGAAAAGGATATTCACCACAACCCCACAAAAGGCGGCGCACAGGAAGCCGATAAATTCGACAAGTTTTATACCTCATCGCAAACACTTTATACCGATAAATTCGGGACCAAACCGCCGGAAGACATCTGGCATAATAACCAGCAGCGTTTTACGGATATCGATTTCCGGCGGGTAAACACCGGGCGATACTGGATCATCAAAAAGCCGAGACTCTCGGTAGCGGCACTTACGCTACTGATGCTGTTGATTGCCTGCGCCACCTTTATACAAGCGGCAGAGGATTACAGTATGCCGTTGATCATGCTTGGCATTGTGGTAGCCGTTACCATTGGCGTTTACAAATGGGAATCTGACCCCAACAAGAGCAAAGGTAATCAAAACGGGGGCGACAGCGGCTGCAGTACCGCCGGATGCGGTGGCGACTTTGGTTCGTCTCATCACGGAGGGCATCACGGTGGACACGATGGCGGGCACAGTGGCGACGGCGGCCATAGCGGTTGTGGCAGCGGATGCTCATCATCGGGCTGCAGCGGTTGTGGCAGTGGATGCGGTAGCAGTTAAGTCTTCGTTGGCCAAAGTTCCGCATAGCGCAACTTCTACCAATGGAATGGACAGATATAGAACACCATAAAACTATCTCTACGGATTACCCCAACTGGTGGAAGTTTTCAACTTCGACATATAAACGCCTTAAGCTTTCAGCTTAAGATGCCAGAGCTTTGGTGACCCAACACAACAATCATAATGCAATACGCAAGTTGAAAGGTTTCTTATTATAGGTCGAAGTTGCGCTATGCTAAACTTCGACCAGTGGGGGAGTATGGGGAATTAAGGTTAAAGAAGGGGATTGGTTACTCTTTTTAAAAGTCCCTTATCTATCACCTCAATTTTTAAATCGTGCCTTATTAAATTTAGAAGCTCGGCATAGTATCCCCACATCCGATCAGTGTTATCTACAATTAGCCCTGTGTCAAAATGAGCAGACATCGTTACGAAACCAAGACAAAAATTAGAAAAGTCGTAATACTTTTCAATGACAGCGGTTGGTAGCAAATAAGCATAACCGTATATAGATTCTTGTAGTCCAAAACCCACTTTATATAGTCCCATAAACTCTTTTTCAAAATATTTATCCCATTCTTCTTTTGTCTCAATGTTGTAAATTTCATTAAAAGGTTCGGAATTGATATTTAATGTTAAATAGGCATCGTAACATTTGGCATTAAGGTCTCTATAAGCATCCAATTTAATTTGAAATAGTTTATCCTGAAAATCCTTCTTTCTTAAATGGTGATAATTAAAATAGGTAACCGTAAGGGTAACTGTGGTCAGAATAGTATTACATAAAGTGAATATCTCAATTGTGCTCATCGTCAGGTTGCTAAAATTGGTCATACCTTTCGCAGGCTTTCTAAGACCTGCGCCAAATCATTGTTAATCGCTTCTTGCATACCTGATCCGTGACAATCTTTATAGAAAAACGGTTTTCCGCAAAAGCAAAGCGTGTCAGGGCCGCCCCCTGCCGTAACGTAAGGCTCGTAATTTTTAACGAAGTTTTCAAGCCAATTAAGGAAAGGTGCAATCGGTGGAGGCACGTCAACATATTGATCATCGACGCGTTTAGTATGCGTGTATAACTCATCTATTGCTTCGCACACAAATATCCAGTCGTCAACTACTATATTTTGGGTAGTGTTTATCCTAACATTACCAACTAATTGTCCCTTATATTCAAATTCATCATCTATAACGAATTGCAGCATAGGTATGGGAAATGGTCTTGGAGTAATATCAACGTATTCTCCATCAGGCATTTTCCATATTGCATGTTTTTCGGCTTCTAGTATGTGTCGCTGGGGCAAAAGAGCCCATCCATAAACAATACTTCCACCCTCCTTTGCTACTTTCCGAGCTACGTTATTAAAACAATTACTAGGCTTCGCACCAATTTCCGGCTGAACCGTAACATTGATTGGCGAGTATTTAGCATCAATTCTTTTAAGTAGCTCATTAAAAAGGATTTGAATTTGGATTTGGCTAAGTTGAATCATTCGGCACAATATAGAAAGTCAAATTGAAAATATCAGGTAATATTGACAAACACAGAATTCATATGCTAAGATCTGTTGCGTGCCATCATATAGCAAAGGATTATAAGAATCGTGGCTCCGTACATGGCTCACAATAATACCCTGCCTCAATTTTCTCGAAATCGACATCTCCATACCCCGTGGTGCTTATATATTCAGTAAATAAATAGTAATCTCCGACAAAAGCGTTACAATGAGGACAGCTATTTGCTAGATAACTCCTTCTCTGTGTGTTGCTGTAATGAGTTGCTATAACAACTCCCTTATTTCGCGCTATTTCGATTTCATTTAATGTAAATCGTTCCGGCCCTACATAACTCCCACCTCGGGACATCCCTGCTTCAACCGCCGCAACTTTCATATCTCCTTCGCATTTCCAACAGCAGCCATCGACTATCCAAAGGATTACTTTTTGCATTGGGTGACTGCAAGTTTCACATTTAGGATTAACGCAAATTGCGACAAAATCTGGCTTCTGTAACTTTTGAGACAGACTATTAAAGTCGTCCCCAGTCTCAAGTTTAATCTGGATGTACATGCACTTACCTCGATAAGCTTCTTGCATCGTGGTATCTATACTCTTCCTTTTCAAGAAATGAATCGCCGCAAATAAGTCTCCGTTCAAATCAAAGAGGGACAAATCGGGCTTATTTTCGCCCACTAAGTATTCATTTTTGACACTTCGGACTTTTTCCAATAAGTTGCAAGAGTGCGTTTCACCACAATTTAAACACCTCCATGATATCGAAGTTTCAACTTTATCATCTGCAAGTTTTTGCAAGTATAAAGCAAGATCCTCTGTTGTTCTCGTTAGTGTTTTTTTCATTTAAATAAACTTACAACAATTAGCTGTAATTGCTAATTTAATAGCGTTTAGCAATCCCCCCTCACTGCCGCATTATCCCCACTTGTGACCCGCATGGACGGTTGCCAATTGCCAAGTTACAGATATTCCCATACAAGAGGTCATCATCACCAAAAACAAAACCCCACACCATCATCCAATGGCACAGGGCTCTGCTTATTTCCTCAAAAAATCTATTTCACCACCGGGAACGCCGATATCCTTAGCCTTGCGCCGCCCATAGGTACCAGGGTTAGCTGGGTTGCGGGCTGGTTGTTGCTTACCGGGCTTTGCGGCAGTACGCTACAGAGGCCGTTTTGGTCTATCGTCCAGCCGGGGATTTGCTTGCCGGTGGCAAGCAGCTGTATGGGCGAACCATTGTTGGTGAAGGGGTTGTTATCCTTCGGCCATGCGCGGGTGATGACCTTGAAGGATTTCGCAGGGTCCTGCTCATTCAGCAGCAGACCGTAGTTCCAGGCTGATGCAGGGTGTATCTCGTACGATGGCCATTTGTTTGGGTCGGCACCGGCTTGCCAGCGCGAATCGCCTATGGCAGTCTTCTTGCTGTCTTCCTGTATATACTTCTCGTCTATCTTCAGCGAATAGGTCAATGGGCCATAGTTCACGCTCACGCTATTTTTGTTCTTAGCCCAGTCGCGCACCTTTATCTGCATGGGCAGTTGCAGGGTGATTACATCGCCATCCTTCCAGGTTTTAGCCAACCGGATGTAGTCGCCGCTTGCATTGGCAACCTTTAAAGGGATGCCGTTCACTTTTACCGTAGCGCCTTTGCTCCAGGCGGGTACGCGCAAATACAGCGGAAAAGCCACTGCTTTGGCTGTGTTTAGCTTAAAGCTTATCAAATCCTTAAAAGGATATTTGGTGGTTTCGGTAATCGTAACCTGTGCGCCGTTGCCAACTCTGGCGCTAACCTGGCCTTCGGTATAAAGCTGGGCTGCCAGGCCGTTATCCGGCGTAGCCATCCAGCTGTTTTCTGCGTAGTAAACCCAGCCGGCGGCGTGGTTATGCTGGCAGCAGCGGCTGCTGAAAGGGTTCATCATTAAAAACGGCCCGCTATTATCCAGCCCGGGGTTGTGGTTCTTGCCATCACTCAACACCATATTGGGTGCCGTTAAATATCTAAGCGATTTATAATCGGGCATAAACGCTGCCGAAAACGTATTAAAGGCTACATCCTCGCAGTTCTCGGCCCAAAAGCTATCGCCGGTGATGCCCAGCAGCATTTGGTCTGATGTCATCTGCTCTACCATGCCGCAGGTTTCTACCGCCTGGCGTGGGTCGTCGTAGCCTTTGCGGGCATTCTCATCGGCACCGAACATGCCACCGGGCACCTGCCCATATATGGAGCGGATGAGTTTGAAATCGTTATAGGTTGCTGCCAAATCCTGCGGGTTGTTGCTCAGCAAATAGTATTGAGCAGGTTCGCGGAAGCATTGCGCTATGTTTACGTTGTGCCAGTTGGGCAGGTTGCCGGCCTGGCGCCAGTTGGCGGTATTCTTATCCAGTTTGGTCACCAAATCCAGCAGAAACTTATCGCCGGTGCGGTTATACAGCCAGTACACGCTGGAGATATTATCGGCACCGCGGCTGTTTTCCCAGTAATCTTCCAGCAGTTTATTATCGGGCAGTTCCAGCTGGAACTGGAAATATTTCGTCATGAAAGGGATAACGCGCGGGTCTTTGCTGTACTCGTAGTACGATTGCAGGCACCACAGCATCGGCATATTGGTCCACAGGTCGCGGTTGCCGTTGTGCTCTACCGCCGGCCCGAAATCGCCGTTATCGCGCTGATTATTCAAAACCGCATCTATCCAGAATTTGGCCTCGGCCATCATCTTTTTATCGCCCAGCATATAGCCGATGTTGGCGTAACCCTTCAACCAATAAGGCAATTCCTCCCAGCCATATTCGCCTTTGCCCTCTTTATTGAGCCAGGCGTTATTGGTTTTGGATAGCCATATGCTGATCTCGCCCAGGTTGCCGGTAAGGCCATCGCGCTGCAGTTCCAGCGCTTTCTTTAGCCAGCCGCCTGCCTTGATGCTGCCCACCGGCAGCTTTACAAAGTAGGCCTTTTGCAATGGCGCGCGGTTGCTTACGTAGTTGGCGTTTATAGCGCCGTTGTCAAGTCTTTTTAGCACCGTGGCTTTAACCGACTGGGCCGGGGCTGTTTCCATCCCGGCCCAGCTTAGCAATAGCGATAAACCAATAAGTTTACCCGTATAATTTAAATACTTCATCCAATCAGATTTTATTTGGCCAAATCGGGGTTATACAGTTTGCTGTTTTCGGCGTGCAGTTTCTCTACCGGCATCTTGATGAACTTCCTGTCGTAAGTAATAAAACCGTTCACCTCGCCTTCCACGTCAGTAGTTTGGGTGTACACAGCTGCCGATAGGCCAAGCTTTATCAGCTCCTGCAAACGGTTGGTAAACGTTACGTACCGCTTAAACACATCCTCGCCGTTCTTAAAGTTTTGGTAACCCCAGTTTTTGTTCGATTGCCAGTTGTGGCCATCCACAGGCCAGCCCAAACCGCCAAACTCTCCCAGCACTACCGCCCTTGTTTTGCCAAACAAAGCAGGGTCGGGCATGGCCGGGTTAGGGTAATTATGCAAATCGACAATATGCCCGGTAGTATAAAAGTTGCCACCGCTTGCGCTGTTTACCAAACGCGATGGGTCGTTCTTCATCGTCCAATCACTTATCTCCACGGTTTTGAACTGGCCCCATGCTTCGTTGAATGGTGTCCATACTACGATGCTCGGGTAGTTATGCAAAGCCTTCATAATAGCGGTCCATTCCTTGCGGTAGTAACCTTCAGATTCGGCCGTGCGGGCCTGATCTGTTGCCCTGTCTAATACGCCGGGGCGGTTTTCCCAGCCGTTGCCCAGGTCGCCGCTTGGCATATCCTGCCAAAGCAGCATACCCGTTTTATCGCAATAGGTATAGTAACGAGCAGGCTCTACCTTAATGTGCTTGCGTATCATGTTAAAGCCCATAGCCTTCAACTGGTCGATATCGTATATCATAGCCTCTTCGGTAGGCGCGGTGTACAAACCATCCGGCCACCAACCCTGATCTAGCGGACCGTATTGGAACACGAATTTATCGTTCAGCATCATGCGCTGTATGCCGTTAGCATCGGGGGCCAGCGATATCTTGCGCATAGCGAAGTAGCTTTTCACCTCATCCACTGGTTTATTGTTACGGATAACAGCAACCTTTAAATCGTACAGGAAGGGCGTAGTGGTCGACCATAGCTTCGGCTGCTTGATGTTCAACACCGCAGTGGCGTTCGCATCTACGGTTTGCTCGTCAACCACGGTGCTGCCGTCTAATGCGGTTATTTTGATTTTGTCGCCGGGCTGCGCGTTGGCTACCTCTGCAGCTATAGTGAATGTCTTATCGTCGATGTTAGGGGTCTGTTTGGTGGCAGCTATATGCGTGCGTGCTACGCCTTCCAGCCAAACGGTTTGCCATATGCCGGTTACCGGCGTGTACCATATGCCTTCAGGTTTTTTAACCTGTTTGCCGCGCGGTTGGGGGCCATCATCTGTGGGGTCCCAAACGCTGATGGTGATATCTTGCTTGCCTCCTTTTAAATATGGGGTAATATTGAAAGAGAACGGATCGAAGCCGCCCTCGTGCGTGCCTACGCTTTTGCCGTTCACAAAAACTTCTGTGCGCCAGTCTACCGCGCCAAAATGTAGCAATACATCTTTGCCTTTAAGCGCTTTGTTTAAGGTGACGCTGGTTTTGTACCACAGCATACTATCCTTGCCAACGGTTTTGCCTACGCCCGATAAGGCCGACTCTACCGCGAAGGGTACTAAAATTTTACCGGAGTAAGCCGCAGGCGTTTGTGCCTTGGGTACTATGGTATAGTTCCATAAGCCGTTAAGGTTTTGCCAGTTGCCCCTTACCATTTGCGGCCTTGGATACTCCGGCAGGGTTGCCTTAGGGTCTACTTTATCGGCCCATGGTGTAGTAATGTGGTCTTTTATTAAATGCCAGTCGCTAGTTTGGGCGTTGGCCTGCAGATACGCCGATAATAAAAGAGATAAACAAAGTGTGATTTTCTTCATAGCAGTGGATAGCGGTATATAAAAATAGATTTTTTTTGAAGAATAAAGGGGTAGGAAAAAAAGGGAGGCCGCTCCCGCAGAAAGCGGCCTCCCTGGTGGTTTTTGTTAGAACGTTACTTTAGCAACGGGCGAGAACACCATATCCTCAACACCGGCTATTTTAATGCCTACCCTTGCAAACACATAGTTTTGCGTGGGCACGATAGTTGGCACGGCAACACTCATGCTGATGCCGGTTAAACTGCCAAGCGCAGCACCATCTAAACTTGTTTGGGCGATGTTATAATCGCCACTGCCCGATACGAACTGGGTTTTGTTAACGTACAGTGTTACCCGTTCGATATTCTTGGCGTTTGCATCGGTTACAATTTTGGCAATGTTGAAGGTAGCGTTCACATTAGTACCCGCTTTGGTAAACACCGGCTGACGCACTAAGTAAAACGGCATTACTTCAATATCCACAGTTTGATTACCCGTGAGGTTTATGGCAAGGGTATCGCGTTTACCTGCCGAAACCTCTTTCCATAAAAATGGGCCCTGGTTAGCAGAAATAGTGAACTTGTAATTGCCTGCAAATGTTAATACGGAGTAACCCCCATCCTGATCGAAAGTGCCATTGATAGGGCCCGATAAGCCAAACCCCGGCTGGTACAATTGAAAAGGCACCTGGTTAAACTCTACGTTCACTTGCTCTCCCTGATACACCAGATGGCCACTCAGCTTTACCGAGGGTGCATCGTAGTTGTCCTTTTTGCAACCGGTAGCTGCAAAAAGAAGCGCAATGATGATATAGTGAAATTTTATTTTCATGATTCTTAAATTGAGTTTGGCTATTGATTTGGTTGTCTTACGATTTTAGGGTTGGCCGATATAATACCGTCGCCTATCTGTGAATAATAATTACCCAACTGGAACCTGTTAGCGCCGGTAACCGATGCTGGCTTGGTTTCTTTGAATATCCATTTGCCGCTGTTAGGGTTACCGGGGTTAAAGTATTTGTAAGGCCACAAGCCAAATGGCTGTGTGTTGCGTTTGCGTGCATCGCCTATGTTGCTCACCAAATCGGCAACGGTCATTTGGTTACCATCCCATACTACGTTGGCAAGCCTCCAGCGTTTCATATCGAACAAGGTATGGCCTTCGAATACCAGCTCTACGCGGCGTTCGTGCACTATCCTGTCGAACGTGATCTGGCCGACAGTGAGCGGTGTAGTGAAGCCTGCACGGGCACGCACCTGATTGATATAACCTGCTGCGGTGGCCGCATCGCCTAGTTCGAAAGATGCTTCGGCTGCGTTCAATAATACTTCGGCATAACGGTAACGGATAAAGTTCACATCGCTACCACGACCACGACGACCGGAGCCTACGGTTGGATCGAGGTACTTACGTACGTAGAAACCCGTTTGCGTACGGTACTCACCGCCGTTTACAATACCATCTTTACCTACAACCTGTATTGCGGTACCTAGGCCCGGTACGTCCCTGGTTTGGGTAGCGTCGCCGCTGGCAATTACGGAACCATCGGCCAACTGGTAGCCTGCAAAAACTTCTGTACGTTTACCTTTAAACAAACCATTTGGTAAAAGCACAGTACCCGCAAGCCTGGCATCGCGGCCTGCAAAAGCATCGAGCTGATCGGTATAATAAATAGGGTCGCCGCCGGCAGTTTTGGTAGCTATTGGCGCGTAAGTATTATTCAGCATTTCGTAAGCCTCTACCAGGTTGAGCGATGGGTTTAAGCGGCCTGCATCCAAACCTTCGTCAGATATCGAAAAAGGTTGGTTGTTGGTGGTAAAGCCATGCGTTTTACCGCCGTTTGCCTTAAAGTCTTCCACAAAGATGCTTTCCGAACTGTTTTTATCCAGGAAAAGGTTAGCATAGTTATCGCTAAGATCGGGCAATTGCTTGTACAAAGAGTAACCGCCGCCGGTAATGATCTCCTGCGCAGCAGCAAGTGCTTTGGTATAATAACCAGTCGCCATTGACGATGGGATACCCACTTCGCCGCCCGTTAAAGTTACCTGCGGGGTTGTCACACCATACTTAGCAATAGATGCTGCATATAATGCTGCCCTGGCTTCCATGGCTAAAGCGGCACCTTTCGAAGCCCTGGATTTATCATTGATACCCGAATTGAACAAGACTTTGATAGCTTCCGCTTCGCTGATAACAAAATCATAAATTTCTGATTCTTTGTTACGTGGCTTTTGCAGCACCGCAACATTGCCAGAGAAATCGTAATCCAACGGTTCGGTAATCAGCGGCACGCCGCCCATTCTCTTCACCATCTCAAAATAATAGCTGGCACGCAAAAACCTGCCTTCGGCTACAAACTGGTTCTTCTCAGCATCGGTAAGTGCGGTTGAAGCGGTAGCACGCTGTATAAACAGGTTTAGCTCGCGTATATAGGTATAATCCCAGGTACCCCACTCGCCGTAGCCCCAGCCTGTGCGCTGCACAAAGTAAGAGCTTCCGTTTTCGGAAGGGAACGCTTCGCTGAAATCTACGAATGATGCCCAACCATTATCAAGGCCCGAAAAATCTAAGTAACGGTTATAAAGGTCGCCCAGTATGGATAACACCAGGTTAGGATCGGAGAACGCTACATTGGCATCAACAACGGCTTTGGGCGGTACTTCCAAAAAGTCGCTGTCTTTTCGGCACGAGCCCGTAATTAACAGGCCGGCGCACATTAATATGATAGATATTTTTTTCATGTGTTTGAAACTTAAGGGATTAATTAAAAAGTTAAATTAACACCGAAGTTGACAACTTTACTTTGAGGGAACTGAAGGCCGTTATCGTCCGTAGTCTCCGGATCAACACCGTACGATTTCAGGTTATCGAACGATAACAGGTTGTAACCATTCAAATACACCCTCGCTTTTTTCATTTTTACTTTGGCAAGCAATGCGGTAGGTAAAGAATAACCTAGCTCTATGGTCCTTGCCCTCAGGTATTTTACGTTGTGCAACCAGAACGATGAGTTACGCTGACCGTTCAACTCGTAGCTGGAGTAGCTTGGGCCGGGGTTCACCCTGTTTGCCGGATATTTACCCGGTATCCAGGCGCTGTTTACATCGTACATATCTGCACGGTGCCACCTGTCGGCAAAAATGTTATTGAAGTTACCGTTGTTTTGGAACGCCCAGCGTGTTTCCCAGTTTTGAGACCAGGTATAACCTGCACCTCCCGAGAAATCGGCATGGAAATCAAAACCTTTGTAAGCGGCGCCAATAGAGAAGCCAAAGTTGATGTTAGGCTGTTTACCATAACCGAAACCGATAGGCCTTTCATCGTACTGGTCAATCCGGCCATCGCCGTTTTGATCTTTGTACTTCAGATCGCCCGGCAATAACGATTTGTTACCCCGGTTATCATTGTTGATAGGGTAGTTGTTGATCTCTTCAATGGACTGAAATTGGCCAATAACTTCATACCCCCAGTCGATATTTGCATACCTGTTGGTAACCGAGTTACGGTACTGATCTAATGAGTTATTGAATAAGGGGTTATAAACATCCAGCGTTTTAGAGCGACTGTAAGAGAAAGTACCACCGATGTTGTAGTTAACTGCACCGGCCCTGCCGTTGTAGTTAAGCGCCAGATCGAAACCCGACTGGGCATCGCTGTTCAGGTTTTCGAGCGGTAAGGAGTAACCTACTTCCTGAGGCAATACCACGTCGTTCCTGCGGTCAAGTAAGCCGGTACGTTTCCTGTAGAAGTAATCTACCGAACCTGACAACTTGTTGTTCAGCAAAACAAAGTCTAAACCGATATCAGTGATCTTACTTTTCAGCCAGGATATATTGGTGGTAACCAAACCTTTATCGGCCGATGTTACCAGCGGGTTACCGCCAATAATGGCCGTACCTGTGTTATAGTTATAACCGGGCAGGTAAGCATATGCCGGCACGATGGAGTTACCCGCGTTGTTAGGGTCGCGGTCATCGCCCAATACAGCGTAAGATGCACGTAGTTTTAAATCGTTGAGGATACTATGATCGCCTAACAGGTTTTTTATGAAACCTTCCTGGGTAATCCTCCATCCTACTGAAGCACCAGGGAAGTAACCTACGCGTTTATCAGGTGCAAACAGGTAAGATGCATCGCGCCTTGCCGAAGCTTCCAGATAGTATTTATTATCGTAGTTGTAGTTGATACGGCCAATGTAACCTATACGGGTTTCTTTGTTGTCGCTATCCTGGTATTGATCTGCCGTAGGGAAATAGATCAACGGCAGGTTGTTAGATACCGGCGAAGCGTGTATCCAGTTGCGCAGGTGCTGCAGCTCTATACGCTCAGATACCAATGTGGCAGCCAACGAGTTTTTGCCGAAGGTGTTGATGTAGTTTAACTGCAACTGTTGGGTTTTGGCAAACTCCTTGCGCTGCTCGCGCTCGCGCCATGGGTTGGTACTACCACCGGTAACATCATAAGTGTCGGTAGCAGGCCTGTAAGTGTAAGCATTATAGGTGTACTCCTGGTTGTTAAGCAAGTAATCTGCAACGTAGTAAGAGTACAAGCCTTTGGCGGTTAAACCTTTAATGCCCGGTATTTGATACTCTGCACCAAAGTTGGTTTGCAGTACGCGCCAGTCGCTATGGTAAACGCCCGATAGTTTCTTGTTCAGGAACGCATAGTTACTCTCGGTGTGGCCTATGTCGTTCAGGTAATCGGGGTTATCGTTGGCGTAAGGGCGCTCAAGCGGAGTATTCCTCAAAACAGCAAACCTGGCCAGGAAGTAGTCATCGCCACCCGGTACGCCCGGGTTTTCGCGGGTTTCTACACGGCCGTTAATGTTTAAGTTAACCTTTAAGCCGTTAGCCACTTTCAATGATACGTTCGATTGGATGTTAGAGCGGTTGAACATATACTCCTTACCCAATTGCGACGACTGGTGTAAGTTTGTTGCCGATACATAGTAGTTAACCCTATCTGTAGAACCGGTAAAGTTGGCGTTTACAGAGCTTATAGGCGCATTGTTGTTTTGGCCCAATACATAATCGCGCCAGTTAAAGCTACGGTAAGCAGGCTCGGTACCGGCTTTGTACTTATCCAGTTCGGCCTGGGTAATGTTGGTCGATCCATTCATGTTCACTTCCGCATCGGCGCGGTAGCGCATGTAATCGTAAGAGTTGGTTGCAACATCGGGGAAGCGGTAGAAGTTTTGGAAGCCCTGGTAAGCATCAATGTTGACGCGGCCTTCGCCACTGCCTTTTTTGGTAGTTACCACCACAACGCCGTTCGCAGCACGCACACCATAGATAGCTGCCGAACCGTCCTTAAGTACCGAGATGCTCTCGATATCGTTTTGGGCAAGGTTGTTAAACTGGCCTTCGTCCTGCTGTATCCCGTCGATAACGTACAGCGGTGTACCCATGTTACGGATCTGGATGCTGGCGCTTGCACCCGGGCGGCCTTCAGACTGCCTGAACGTAACGCCCGGGATTTTACCCGCCAGCGAGGTGCTCACTGTAGAACCGCCGTGCACGCGATCTATATCCTTGGCAGTTATGCTGGAGATAGCGCCCGTAATCGATTCTTTCTTCTGGCTGCCGTAACCAGTTACCACAACTTCCTGCAAAGCGGTGTTGGTTGACTTAAGCCTCACGTTGAAATTGGTTTGGCCGTTTAGCGGCACTTCCTGGTTGGCAAAGCCCACGTAGGTAAATACCAATACGCTGGCTGCCGAGGGGGCATTGAGGCTGAACTTACCGTTAACATCGGTAGTGGTGCCAATTGTAGTGCCGCGGAATTTAACGGCAACACCAGGCAGCGTTGTGCCGGTGCTGTCTGTTACCGTACCGGTAACTTTTACCTGCTGTGCAAACGCACTGCCCGATAAAAGCACGCCGATGATAACAGCACACAATACAATTAATGATTTAGGGTACCGCAGACCGTACAACCAATGCGTACGCACGTACCCCTCCTGTGTGGGGAGTAAAGTTTTTCTCATAAGGGTGAAATTATTGTTGGTTAAATTGTTTGTTTAAAGGGGCGAGAGTACCCGCTTTAAATTAAGTTCAAAGAAAAAGCTTTTATTACGCGGCAATTAATCAAATCATATCAATAGTTGGTCGAAAAGTATCAAAGTAATTTCGCCCTAAAACCGCTGCACCAATTGCCTATATTTGTTTTAACCCAACTGATTTGAAACCTGTTTATATACTTTGTTTATTGCTTTGGCTGCCTGCTTTTTGCGGCGCGCAAACCTATTATTTTAAGCACTACCAGGTAGAGCAAGGCTTATCTAACAACACCGTTTATGCCACTATACAGGATAAAAACGGCTTTTTATGGCTCGGCACCAAAGATGGGCTCAACCGTTTTGATGGCTACGTTTTCAAAACCTTCAGGCACGATGCCAGCAACCCAAAAACCATATCCAATAATATGGTGCATTGCCTTAGCCCCGATAAGGATGGCAGTTTATGGGTAGGTACCGACCAGGGCGTTGATCACTACGATGCCCGATCAGAAACCTTTTCGCACCTCAACATCGGCGGGTTTGATGGCGTGCGCTGCATTGTGCAGGATGCTTACGATAACTGCTGGTTCATTGCGGGGCCGGCGCTGATGAAGTACGATAAGAAAACCAAAAAGATAACCAACTACCGCCCCTATCAAACCTTCGAGGCAACCTCCATCGTTTTCAACAATGGCGACCTCTGGCTATCAACCACCAGCGGCGAACTGAAAAAACTCAATCACTCCAGCCGCACGTTTACCAGCTTTGATATGTTTGGGCATTCGGACAGGGCAACATCTCATTATATCGAGAAGATATTTGGCGCGGGCAACAACAAAATTTTTGTGGGCACCACCAACCAGGGCTTTAAAGAGTTTGATTGCATAAGCGGCCAATACCGCGATATGCTGATATACAACCCCGATAAAACCGAGGTATACGTGCGCGATTTTGTGAAGTATAACGAAAACGAATATTGGCTGGCTACAGAATCGGGCGTATTTATCTATAATGTAAGTGCCGGCACCTTTACCAATATCAAAAAACAATATAACGATCCCTACTCCCTATCAGATAACGCCATCTACACCCTGCATAAAGATATCGAGGGCGGGGTGTGGGCGGGCACTTACTTTGGCGGCGTAAATTATTACCCAAAACAGCATTCCCTGTTCCATAAATATTATCCGGGCGAAAAGAATACCCTGCAGGGCAACGTAGTGCGCGAGATATGCAAAGATATGTATGGCAACCTGTGGATGGGTACCGAAGATAACGGCCTCAACAAGTTATCGCCCGATAAAACCACCTGGACACACTACTACCCCGGCGTAACCAACGGTATCAGCAACACCAACATACACGGCTTGCTGGCCGATGGTAAATACCTGTACATAGGCACCTTTGAACGCGGCCTGAATGTGTTCAACATACAAACAGGCAAGGTAGAGAAGCTATTTGTAGCCGGAGCGGCCAAAAATGCGCTAAAAAGTAACTTTATCGTGGGTTTCCTCAAAACGCGATCGGGCATCATATTGGTAGGTACCACGCATGGCTTGTACCGTTTCAACACCGCCCAAAACGATTTTACGCTGATAGACAAGATACCGCCCGGAGATTTTATTTATTCGATACTGGAAGACCATAACGGCAAAATTTGGGTGGGTACTGTAAGGGATGGCATTTATTGTTACGATATCAAAAACAACACCAGCCAAAAACTCGCGGACACCTATAAAGTTAAAAACGCGCTAAAAGTGTCTATCATCAACGGCATTTTTGAGGATAGCGACAACAACCTTTGGTTTGCCACTGATGGACTAGGCCTATGGAAGTACGATACCGGCAAACAATCGTTTAAATACTACGACTCCAACAACGGCCTGCCCAGCAACTACATTTTTAAAATGCTGGAAGACGAGGACAAGAACCTTTGGGTGAGCACCACCGGCGGG
The DNA here is from genome assembly GCF_004519315.1 of Mucilaginibacter psychrotolerans. Lineage (GTDB taxonomy): Bacteria > Bacteroidota > Bacteroidia > Sphingobacteriales > Sphingobacteriaceae > Mucilaginibacter > Mucilaginibacter psychrotolerans. Next base: position 2,382 of record NZ_SOZE01000008.1, on the reverse strand, counting down.
CTGGTTTCTTTGAACCTGGGTAACGGCAGCACCAAAGTTTACACCAAGGCCAATGGGTTGCTTACGGATCAGTTCAATTACAATTCGGCATTTAAGGATACCGATGGCACTATGTATTTTGGTTGCGTGCGCGGCATGATCAGTTTCAACCCGGCGCATTTTACCCGCAACGATTTCGTGGCCCCGGTTTACATTACCGGTTTCCAGGTACATAATAAGGAGATATCGGTAAACGGACCCGATGATTTGCTTAAGCAATCGGTTATTTCCTCCAAAGGCATTCAGCTCAACCACGATCAGTCTTCCTTCAGTATCGATTTCGCCTCGCTTAGCTACCCCGCGCCCGAAATGACCCAATACATGTATATGATGAAGGGGCTGGATAAGGGGTGGATACGTTTGAAAACCAACCGTAAGGTTTACTTTACCCAGTTAGCGCCCGGGCATTACACCTTTGTGGTAAAGGCAGCCAACAACAACGGCATCTGGACGAACAAGGAAACTACTTTCGAAATAGATATAGCGCCGCCCTTCTGGAAAAGCATTTGGGCCTACATATTTTATACGCTGGTGTGCGTCTTCAGCATATACTACCTTTTCAGGGCTTATCATCGCAACGTGAGGCAAACCAACGAACGCCTGATAGAACTGCTGGAAAACGATAAAGAAAAAGAGCTTTACAACGCTAAGATCGAGTTTTTCACCAACGTGGCCCATGAGATACGCACCCCGCTTACCTTAATCAAAGGCCCCATGGAAAAGGTGATGAAAAAAGCCGACCAGGTGCCTGAGATACTGGGCAACCTGAAGATAATGGAGCGCAATACCAATCGCCTGCTCGACCTGACCAACCAGCTGCTCGATTTCAGGAAAACGGAAACCAACGGCTTCAGTCTCAACTTCGTCAAAACAGATGTTACCGAATTGCTGGCCGATACCTGCCAGCAGTTTAAGCCTATGGCCGAGCAAAAAAACCTGCAGTACGAGCTGAAGCAACCCGGCAAGCCACTGTATGCCTATGTAGATTTGGAGGCCTTTACTAAAATCATCAGCAACCTCATCAATAATGCCATCAAATACGCCGAATCGGCGGTGGAGATAGAACTGCCCGAGCACGATGAGCGCGACCCATCGTTCATGCTCATCATTAAAAACGACGGTTACCTGGTACCGTTTGAATTGCGCGAAAGGATATTCGAACCCTTCTTTAGGATGAAGGAATCGGAGAAGCAAACGGGCACCGGCATAGGCCTTTCTTTATCCCGCTCGCTCACCGAGTTGCATAAAGGTTCGCTTTTCTTGAAAGAACCTACCGATAATTTTAATACTTTCACATTAATATTACCAATTCACCAGGATAAAGAATTCGATTTCCAGAACACACCTGATAACTATGAGCACCATGGCGTGGTAAACCACGACGATAATTTTGACTTTATGAAGCCGATTATACTTTTGGTAGACGACAACCCCGAGATATTGGAATTTGTTGCCAACGAACTAAGCGAGAAATACGCCGTAATCAAAGCCCTGAACGGGCAGGAGGCGCTCGATATGATCGATATCGAGAACATACAGCTCATCATTTCTGATGTGATGATGCCTGTGATAGACGGCTTTGAGCTGTGCAAACGGGTAAAAACCAATTTTGATCACAGCCATATCCCCATCATTTTGCTTACGGCCAAAAATACGCTGCAAAGCAAGATAGAAGGCCTGGAGGTAGGTGCAGATGCGTATATAGAAAAACCCTTCTCGCCAGAGCACCTACAGGTGCAGATAGCCAACCTGCTCATCAACCGCAATAAGATAAAAGATTACTTTGCCAGTTCGCCTTTGGCCCATATCAAAACCATGGCCTACTCCAAGCCCGATGAAAGCTTTTTGGATAAGCTGAACGCGGTAATCTACAAGAACATCCAAAACGCTGACCTGGATGTAGAGCATATTGCTAACTTCATGAATATGAGTAAGCCCACCCTTTACCGCAAGGTAAAGGCGATATCGAACCTAACCATCAATGAACTCATCAATATCACCCGCTTAAAAGCAGCCGCCAAGCTGCTGGAAGAAGGCGATTACAAGATATACGAGGTGGCCAATATGGTGGGCTACAGTTCGCAATCGCACCTGGGGCGTAACTTTTTAAAACAATTCGGCACCACCCCTACGGAGTACCAGCACAATAAAAAGGCAGCGAAGGTGAAGAGTTTTTAAGGTTGAAATTAAGCGGGGACGAATGATTCTTTTACTCCCCTCTCGAGAGGCATAGCCGTCAACTTAAGGGTAATGGGTTAAAAATCTTTTTAATTTTTGTAAATTAAACAGGGCGTAGTTTGCCATAAAGGCAAACTATGTATTTTTGCGCTCATATTTTTTTCT
>NZ_SOZE01000089.1 GCF_004519315.1 Mucilaginibacter psychrotolerans | reverse complement strand
ACGCCTCTTAGCCAGCCCTTGATATTCATGATATGAATATGTAGCATCGGAAAGCCGGCCCCTTTGTTGCTTTTCTCTTGTGTTATCGCCCAATCTTTTCCTAACGGCAAATAACCGCGCCACCCGTCTGTTTTTACCAGCGCCTGAGGCGCAATATGCTCGTCAAATATTTTTTTGAGACTATCGGCTGATGCATCATCAATTACCCTGCAATAAGCCCTACCAATGGTCGTTTTTCCTTTCTTATCCGTTACTTTCTCTATCGCCAATACAACCAGATCCTTGCTGCCGTTGGTTCTGCCGGGTTCGCCGGCTGAAAATCCTCCCACCAAAAACTCGTCCACCTCTACCTCGCCCAACAAGGCATGCTTGCCGCTGCTTTTCATCGCTTCCTGTATTTTCGCTTTCCAAAGCCACGCACTCCGCTGCTGGCAGCTAAACTCCTTCGACAGTTCACAGCTCGACAGGCCTTTTTTCCGAACCGAAACCCGAAAAGCCATCTCAAATGCCTTCAGCAAGCCCAGTTTACATTTATGAAATAATGTCCCAGCTGTTGCCGATGCATCATAGCCACATTGCTTACAGCGCAGGTAATGCCATTCCCTGCCTTTCCCATACTGATCGCCCTGGCATCTCAGGCAAGAATATCCGCCAGCTAACTTCTTATCCAAAATATATTGGAGGCAATCCTGCTCCGTTTTAAACTTATCTCTAAATTCGTTGATACTAATTCCGCTAAACATAG
>NZ_SOZE01000088.1 GCF_004519315.1 Mucilaginibacter psychrotolerans | reverse complement strand
AGAGCCTGTTTAAAAATGGCTGAATAAAATTGTTCTGTGTTGAAAAGTTGATAAAAAGGCCATCGCTAATCGGTCAAATAAATACTAATTGTGAATAACGACAAACGCAGTTAGTATGAAAAATTATCCAACCGATTTAAGCGATAACCAGTGGCAATTTATAAAAAAGACCTTACAGTTAGACGACCGTAGGCGAAAACATGATTTACGGTCGATTTGGAATTCGATCCAGTATCTGTTGAAAACAGGGTGTCAGTGGCGAATGTTGCCGAAAGACTTCGCCAAATGGCAATTGGTTTATTACTACTATAAGAAATGGTCTGATTTAGAACAGTTTGACCTTTTGCTATCAAAGCTTAGGGAATGTGTCCGTGTAAAAATGGGGCAAAATGCTGAAGCCAGTTTAGGCATATTGGATAGCCAGAGCGTAAGATGGGGAAACAACAAAGCCTTGAACAGTTTCGATGGCAACAAGAAAGTAAAAGGCATCAAACGCCATGTCATCGTAGATAAAAATGGCTTTTTAATTGCTGTAATGGTAACAGTAGCGAATATTCACGACAGTAAAGCTGTCATGTTGATGATGCGGGTACTGAAAGAAATGCTATGCAGTATTAACGTGATCATAGCTGACGGCGGATACCGGGGTGAGATCATTGAACAGGTAAAGAAAAGTTTCGGTTATCTTATCCAGGTAGTTATGCGTTCTGATGATAAGAAAACCGGGTTTAAACCAGTCCACAAAAGATGGGTGGTCGAAAGAACTTTTTCTTGGTTCGACAACGATAGAAGGTTATGCAGAAACTATGAACTGCTGCTTGAAACTTCTGAAAATATGGTCAAACTCGGTGCTATAAAATTATTATTGAACAAAATTTAAACAGGCTCT
>NZ_SOZE01000087.1 GCF_004519315.1 Mucilaginibacter psychrotolerans | reverse complement strand
TAGGGTTTGGTGAATAAGTCGACTGCCCTATATATTTAAAAGCAGTCTTTTCGGAGTGTATTTACCACTGTTTTGGATATGGTACCAGATAGGCACTAATTGTTCTTTTAGATAAGTTGCCATTATATATAGGATGCTGACAAGCATTTGAAAAACAGCTGAGGAAAAGTCCTTGAAGAACTTAACCAGGTTCATTACAAACATGATGCAGGCGATCCATGATTCAGATGTAGGGGCTGTGCGTGCTCTGATCTTATTGAGGTTGTACCCGTTTTTTCCTTGCCCGAATTTGCCTTCTATGTGGTTCCGTTCTCCCTGCTCCTTTTTAAACTTCCGTTTCTGGTAAGGTGTTTGCGGCGTTTTAGTTGGTCTGCCCAATGCTTTTCCGCTGTAGCGGATACCCCGGTCTTTCAACCATTGCCTATTCTCCCTGGCACCATAAATGGTATCGGTGATAACCACCTCCGGGTAGTGCCCGTTAAGTTCACGGTAGGCTTCTACCTGCCCGGGCAGATCGCGGCTTTCATTGTAGGCATCCCAACTCAGGGTATTGATGCGGACATAGCCCAGCTGCTCACTTACGCCCAGCTTGGCCCCAAACTCCACCATCGATTTGGCTTTTCCGCGCACAATGGCCCGCACATGGGGCTGATAGATGTTAACGATCCGGTCGGGATGGCTATGGCTTTTATCCCGGTGCATCTGTAACTGCTGGGCATAGATATGCTGGATGACCAGGTATATCTTATAGTCCCTTTTCGTAAAAGGGATCTGAGGGCAGCTATCCAGTAGTTTATCTATGGTGCCCAGGTTTCTTTTCAGGTAGTTCAGCTGTTTACCGATAGCTTTGTACAATTCTTTTTTGTTCTTTTTCTTCTTCTTTGCCGTGTT
>NZ_SOZE01000086.1 GCF_004519315.1 Mucilaginibacter psychrotolerans | reverse complement strand
TGAGTATGCGATTAATCCAGCCACGATATTAGCGATAAAGTTGGCGAAACACCTATGCCTGGAATGCTCGATCTGGCAAATGTTTTTGAGCTCATCATTGACTGTTTCTATCACCGACCTTTTGCGTAATAATATTTTGTCACTCATCGTCATCAGGCTATTTTTCATGTTGTTTCGGATACTTGTAACAAGATGTATATCATTGACAAATAAGATATTGGTGAGCTTCTCGGATATATACCCTTTGTCAGCAAAAAGCTTGCCGAACACGGCTTTAAGAAAACTTTCATTCTTAAGTGGTTCCCTGTCATCGACATTAGCCTGTGTAATAGCAAAGTTCAATATCTCGCCCTTGTCATTGATTACAATATGCAGTTTAAAACCATAAAACCAGCCCATCGTAGATTTACCTACTTCTGCTATCCCTTTGAATACCTTATTCCTTTTGATCCGTTTATTGTTGCAAACCCTGATTGGCGTTGAATCAACAAATGATATGCCCGAACAGGCCCCTAAACAACAGGTTTTAAGAAAAATAGTCATGGGCATCAGTACACTTTGGCTAAGTTCAACGAAACGGTTATAGGATACCGTTTTGGGGAATTCACCCTGCATGTGCCTTTGAATATAGAACATATAGAAGTGCTTGAAGCAACGGAACCCACTGAGGTGAAAAAGCAAACAGATGGATATAACTTCGCTCTTAGACATCAACGGAGGGCGTTTAGAAGGCTTTCCCAGGACAAAAAGCTTTGTAGTTTCATCAAAATCTTTACAGAACTCATCAACAAGACAGAAAATATCGCTAATTTTATTGAAGTCAATCATGTGGAAATGTATTTAAATATTTGAATTTCAGACACTTAAATATACTTACATTTCCTTTGATTG
>NZ_SOZE01000085.1 GCF_004519315.1 Mucilaginibacter psychrotolerans | reverse complement strand
ATGCGAATCAAGAGTTAAATATTAGGTAAATAAAGGCAGCGGCAATTTTGCCAAAGACATGTACAAGCAAGCCCTTTGTTGACCTTACTTTGTTGGCTCTCTGGATGTCGGTTTTTTCGATGAGCCAGTTGAACAACGACTCAATAGGTTGTCTGACAGTTGAGACAGCGGTTGAAAACAAATCATTAGCAGCTTTGTCCCGTTGTTTGATGACATCGGCTTGGCCTTTCACCCCTTTGACAGGGGTAAGCATGTCCGAATTTGCATTGATAGCCAAATCTTCAAAAAAATTGGCATCATGGTATATTTTATCGCCAAAAAAAGTACGGTTAGCTATACTTCCCCAGTCTTGTCTAAAAACATTCAAATCACTTTCTGATGCCGGTGTGATTACTACCTGTTCAGGAAAGGGCAATCGTTTAGGGCGGAAAAATGCCAATGCATGTAATTTAAGGCCATAGTAATAAAGTGATTTTGTGGAACAATATCCCTTATCAGTGATTTCAGTGGCAACCCTGCCGCTTCGCTTGCCCGAACAGGTAATAATAGGCATAGAATCGAGCAGGCTTACATCTGTATTGCACTCCATCGGTACAAAGGTCGTAAAAGAATGGGCGGCCACAGCTTTGAAAGCTTCGCTTAAGCGGTTCAACCGGTTGTTAAAGGCCTGATAAGAAGGCAAGGAAGGAAACCAAGAACGCAGGTATTCGTCGGCAAAGGCATAGATTTGCGATACCCGGAAACGTTGCTCCTGTTGAACACAAAAAAGGTAAACAGTCATTACTTCTTGATCTGTAAATTCGGGTTTATCATTATTCGTGTATCTTTGAATTATGTATTTGAGTTCTTCGTTGTGTAACTTGCATATATACAGGTATATAGCGATTAAATCGAGTGCTTTAGCCTTGGGAATCATTCTTAAAGTTTGATCTGGAAATCTTCTTTAAGATACTGATTTTCAGGGCTTTAACCAAATTAATAG
>NZ_SOZE01000084.1 GCF_004519315.1 Mucilaginibacter psychrotolerans | reverse complement strand
TCTTGAGTTTGACACCTCCGGTTTTAAAAAGTGCATTTGAATGACGTGGGGGCGGTTTTTGGCGATATTTTCTCAAAAAGTGTAGTGTGCCAACTTTTTTATTTTCCGGTTTCTGGCCTGTAAATTTGCCGGCATGGCGTTCCTGAGGGTAGAAAACAAAAAGTCTGGCAGCTATATCCGCATAGTCGAAAGCTATCGTGATGGGGATGGGCATAGCCGCCATCGCATCCTGTATAACCTCGGTAAGGTATCTGACTATACCCCTGAGCAGTTGCAACGCATTGGTTCCCGTCTTTATGAACTTGGGGGCGGTGATCTGAAAGACCTATTGGGCATTACCACGACAGAAAAGGCGCGGTTCAACTATGGTTTCTATCAGGTTTATGCAGGGGCTTTAGCGCATTACGGCCTGCCACGCATTTTTAGCCGCATTGCTGGTAAACATAAACTGCAATTTGATTTTCAGAATGCCACTTTGCTAATGATCCTTGAACGGCTACAGGATCCATGCAGCAAACGCAGCACTTATTTCAACCAATCGGAATACTTAGGCATAAAACCAGTTGGCCTGCAACACCTGTACAGGGCACTGGATAAACTGGCAGACTATAACCAGCTTATACAAAAGCAGATTTTTCAGACCGGGCGGGACTTGTTTAACCAACGACTGGACGTGGTGTTCTATGATGTCACTACCCTTTACTTTGATAGCACCGTTGAGATTGAGGAAAAGCTCCGCCAAAAGGGTTTTTCTAAAGATGGCAAGGTTGGCAAGACACAGATATTGTTCTGTATGCTCATCGACCGGGACAAACAGCCCATCGGGTATAAGGTGTTTAAAGGCGACACTTTTGAAGGCCACACATTCGAACATGCAATCAAAGGCCTGAAAGATGAATACCAGATCGACAAGGTTATTGTCGTGGCCGACCGGGGCATGCTGTCGGCGGCCAATCTGGAAACAACGGTAAACAATGGCTATGAGTTCATCGTCGGGGAGCGCCTGCGGAAACTGCCGCGGGAAGTGCAAGAGCCTCTGCTGGACATCAACAATTACAAAGCAACATGGGTTTATGAAAATTCAGAAGAGGAAGA
>NZ_SOZE01000083.1 GCF_004519315.1 Mucilaginibacter psychrotolerans | reverse complement strand
TGTCTGAATCAGAATTGCTATGTATAAAAGTGATAGGACAGCATACGGCAAAGGCCGGATGCTATTATAATTAAAAGAAAGATACCTCAAACTGCTATGTGCGGTCATTCCTAAGCCGGGAGCCGCAAGTAATGGTATGTAGTCAAAAGAGGTACGAATACTTACAGATGTAATTGAATACGATCCTGATTGTGCGTTTTCCTCCTAATATTTTGAGATGATGCTCTTTATACGAATATACGAAATCCTATAAATTTTTATTCATTGTTTTTTATTTTTATGCTGCTGTAGGAAACGGAAGTGGGCGCTGCTGAGGAGCAACCCGCCAGGGATACTGTAGCCAGATAAGCAGATCAGCCGGGCCTGGGAATATATTCGTCAGGCCCGGGCTGATTTATTATAGCTGCTGTTCTGCCATACCTAAAGAAAACCTGACGTCAGGGGTTTTCTTTTGAGGCTGTTGCTGCGGATGTGCATAACCTGCCTGATAAGGCTGCCCGTTTAGCGCGACAGCCCGGATTGTTAAGGCAACTTTACGGGAAACTTTAACAATAGCCGCTTTGCTGTTTTTTGCGGCGTGTTTGCTGTAGTAGGCAAACAATACCGGTGATTTTTTAATCGCGGCCCAGGATGCTTCAATCAGTAAGGGCCGCAGCTGGCGGTTGCAGCGCGGTTGCATGCCTTTGGTTTTAACTATATCGCCCGAACTGTCTTCCCATGGGCATAAGCCGAGGAAGCTGCAATACTCATCGGGGCCTTTAAAGCGGCTGAAGTCCGCTATTTCGGCGACCATAGCCATCGCGGTAGTGGCCCCAACACCAGGGATGGAAATTATGCATTCATATGTCCTTGCATGTGCAGCCCTAACCTGCGTATGTAACAGCTTTGTTGTTTGATAAAGTTGTTTGCGCTGGTATTTTAAATCTTCTGCGTATTGCCGTAAAGTGATCTTACCCGCTGGTGTATTCATTTCGTAATTGTCCAGCCACGCTAATGCCTTTAACGAAAGGTATTCTTTTTTGCCAACTGATTCAGGTAATGAAACCCCAAAAAACATCATGCAGCTTTTTAGCCTGTTATTGGCACGTACCATTTCCTGAACCTTGTCTTGCCGCTGGCGAAACAGGCTGCGCAACTCTTGCTGCGCACGGGATAACACATAAATCCCCGATAAGTTCCCCCGTTCCAACTGTTC
>NZ_SOZE01000082.1 GCF_004519315.1 Mucilaginibacter psychrotolerans | reverse complement strand
TTATCCGGCAAAGACATTAAACGTTACCAAATTAATTGGGATAATAAATGGATCATATTTACGAGAAAAGGAATAGATATCGATCAATACCCTAGTATTAAAGAATATCTGAATTCATACTACGAAAAATTAAAGCCGCGCAACAACAATGAACCAACTGGCAGAAAACCAGGACCTTACAAATGGTTTGAAATTCAGGATAATGTAGCCTATTACAAAGATTTTGAAAAGCCAAAAATTGCCTGGGGTAATCTTGCACTTAATGGTCAATTCTCATTGGTAGATGCTGGATACTATATCAATGCACCATCATCGTTTATCGCTACTAATGAAACTTATTTAGTTGGAATATTAAATTCGAAGCTTGCTGATTTTTATATAAAACAGTTAGGTGTAACACGAAATGGAGGTTACTTTGAATATAAACCAATGTTTGTTGAACAACTACCTATACCGGCAATTTCAAAGGATATTCAGATGCAATTGGTGTTATTAATCGAAAAACTATCAGCGTCCCCAAGCCTTAAAAAGCAAATTGAAGAGAAGATTGATGACGTGGTATTTTCTTTATATAATATAACTCTTGAAGAAAAGCAATTAATCTATAAAGATGCATTTATTAATAAGTCGATTTCCTCAGAGGAGAGCTTAAAAATATCATAGATTTCATTATCAAGACTTTTGTAAAGCTTCATGTCAAATGATTCATTTAACAAGTCTACCATACCAGTAATTTTTGATTCTATTTCCTTATCAGGAAATGGTATGCAAATTTGGTCGATATACATTTTGATCCAACGTCTGGTACCCGCCCCGGAAGTCGCTGCGATTTTGTCAAAGTACCATTCACAAAGCCTGGAATTTAAAAATGCTAGTAAATATTTCAAATGGTCGCCAGTCATGAAGAAAATAGTATTATTCAGGTAAAATGCACTCTTGTCAAGTGCAAAATTTGGTTGATCAGTTAGTTCGATCCAAACAATTTTTTCACTTTCAAAATTTTCTAAATAGGCGCAGTTTCTTAGGTTTGACCAATGTTGCCCCTTATCTAATCGTTTTGATAAGGCGTCCTCGTATTTTGATAAATGGTCATAAACCGCCGGATAATCTTGTTTTACATCAACTGGTGGTATTTTCCTTTCCCTGATACCATTGTGGGCGTTAATAATCCATTGATCGGCAAACTGAGCGTTATATTTTTTTATATCTCTGCCACGAAG
>NZ_SOZE01000081.1 GCF_004519315.1 Mucilaginibacter psychrotolerans | reverse complement strand
CATCTGTGGATACCTCCTGGAACCTGTGTTTTTTCTGTTTGATTATTTTGTTTTCAGTCTTATCCTGTAGTTCTTTTTCTTGCTGCTTTTCTGTTGACCTTTTTTGATTCAGTTCGTCGGTTTCCGGATTGAATACCGTTTTGTTTGTAAGGATGCCATAGATTATCCTTAGAAACTTATGCATCACTACGCCCATTGCCGGGTAATGCTTCATCCCTTTGGCCCTGGCTTTTGCATATACTTGTTTTAGTATAGGATTATACCTGATGGCACTCAAAGAAGCCATATACAGTACAGCCCTGATCTCGCCGCGACCTTTCTTACTCATGTGGTTCCCCCATATCTCATCCCCGCTTTGTTTGAACGTAGGATGTACCCCAAAAAAGGCTGCCAGCTTTTTTACGGTTTCAAACCGGCTTATATCTTCTATTTCTAATACGACCGTAACGGCGCTGCTCAAGCCTAACCCTGGTATTGTTTGCAATAAAACAACCTCTTCGGTATCTGCATGCAGCGTGGCCAGGTATTCCTTTTCATCCTTAATTAGCTCTTCCTTATGCAGTATTTCCCTGGCTGTAACCTGTATCATATGAGCGATCTGTGGGCTTACATCCTGTATATTGTTTTTGGCTTTACTGATAATAGCATCTGCTTTTGCTCTGCTAACTCCCTTAAAAACAGCAAGCTTACCTGCTCCAGCTTTGATCGTCATAGCGGCTGTTGGATATTTAACCAGCATAGACAATAACCAAACCGGCATGCCGTGCCTGCAATAGACCAATACCTCGCCAAAGTATTGGTACAGCAGTTTTTCTAACTGATTACTTAACTGCACTTTCTGTTTCTGGTGCATCCTGATACAGGTAGCATGCTGCCTGCCTTCCTTAAAGGCTATATTGGCAGCTTCCCTATAAATGCCATAATCAAGTTTGTCAGGAAATCCGATCATGTAAGCGGCGATGTTCTCCGCGCTTACTGCATCCGTAATGGTCCGCTTCAATGAAGCCTCTCCGATTGACTTTACGCCTTTGGGGTTAATACGACATACATATACTGCACTATCTTTAAAGTTCGCCTTTAAATAGGCATACCAGTTATTTTCATAGCCACCTGTACTTTCCACTCCGCAATACAATTCTTCAAGCCCTTCCTGTTGCCAGCCCCTGATTAGTTCTTTTAGCTTTTGCCGTCCCTGCTTATTGTCCGATAATTGAAACCCCTCTTCCA
>NZ_SOZE01000080.1 GCF_004519315.1 Mucilaginibacter psychrotolerans | reverse complement strand
TTATCGCTAATATCGTGGCTGGATTAATCGCATACTCATTTTTTCCTAAAAAACCGTCCATCTCTTATCAATCGACCTATTCTAATCAGATGGCCGCCTTTTGATTAATCGAACTCAGGTTGACAGTTAAGGTCAACCCTAATGACGGTTCTAAAAATCATTTATACCTGCATGTTGAGCGAGAGGAATTGAATGTGGCTTGCACATGCGGCATGCCGAATGAAAAGCTTTGCTATCATGCTTTTATAGGATTGCACAGCATGTGTTGGCTTACAGAGGGATTCGATTTTCAGGAAATTTATTGGCCGGGCTATTATAACAGTGCAAAAGCGAAGAAATTTCTTGAAATAGAGTTAGGTAAGCAACGGATAAATGTTTCAACTAAACCGGAATTTGGTACTATCTACCGCAGTGTGTTGCAATTCCCTGATGACCAACCGCCTGTATTGACGAACCCAACAGATCAAATGCTTGCTATAAAACCGGGCGATACTGCTATTTATGCCTATGCGGTTTGCTTTGCAACTGGTCGTTTCCGAAATCGCCATTTTCCACTTCTATTGCCATTTTATGGCGTAACAAGCAAGGACGGCTCAAAGGTCGTTAGCTTTAGTAGATTTATTTTGCCTGACAAGCTACCTGTTAAAGCGAATGGCGACCAGCAGAACCAGTTAGATGATTATAGTAAATCTTTATACGGTATTATTAAACCGTTAAGTATTGCAGAAAATCACAGTAAAAAGACATGGGAAGCTGCTAAGCAAACTATTTTTGAAACGTGGCAAAGCATATTGCCTTTGCTAATCGACTATCCGTACAATCAAAGCTATCACTTATACTGGCTAAAACATTTGAGAGAGCGCCCTATGAAAATGTTTATGCGGGATTGTCGGTATAGTTTGGAACGACCATTTTTGGCTTTCGACCTTACTTATCGTAAGGAGTACTTTAACCTTTCCGTTAACGTCATAGTTGGCAGCAAATTAATCCCGGTAACTCATAAGCCTAATCTATTCGTTTTTGACGAAGAAACGCATACCGCTTTTTTGATGAACAGTATTCAGGATGATGAGTTATTGATATGGATGATGGACAATAAAAACAAATTAACCGTTAGAATAAGGCGTTTAAGCAACCCATGATTTTTGCAGAAATATTGGTCCGGCCGCAATCATCGTCTTGACAAGGTTATGAAACATATTGTCAGGATACTTAAGCCTGTTGAACCGGTAAC
>NZ_SOZE01000007.1 GCF_004519315.1 Mucilaginibacter psychrotolerans | reverse complement strand
GTACTGCCCCCCAACCTCGTAAAGTGCATGGCTTATTTGCCCAAGGCTGCAATATTTGCAGGTTTCCATCAGGCTTTCGAAGATGTTTTCTCCGGCTATGGCACGCTGTTGTAATTCTTTTAATAAAGCGGGAGCCTTTTCTTGATTCCGTTTCTGGAACAAGTGCAGGGCTTCTATCTGGTACTGTTTTTCTTCTTCGGTAGCGCGTATCACTTCCGTTGGTATCAGCGTGGGTGAGCCTTTTTTGTTGAGGAAGGTATTTACACCGATGATGGGGTATTCGCCGGTATGCTTTAGTGTTTCGTAGTAGAGGGATTCTTCCTGAATCTTGCTGCGCTGGTACATGGTTTCCATGGCTCCAAGCACACCGCCACGGTCGTTAATGGCTTTGAACTCGGTTAACACGGCTTGCTCTACCAGGTCGGTTAGTTCTTCTATGATGAACGCTCCCTGTATCGGGTTCTCATTTTTAGCGAGGCCCAGTTCGCGGTTAATGATGAGCTGTATCGCCATTGCCCTGCGGACAGATTCTTCCGTTGGCGTGGTTATCGCCTCGTCGTATGCATTGGTATGCAGCGAATTGCAGTTATCATAAATAGCATACAGGGCCTGTAGCGTGGTGCGGATATCGTTGAAATCAATCTCCTGCGCATGCAGCGAGCGTCCGCTGGTTTGGATATGGTACTTCAGCTTTTGCGACCTGTCGTTCCCCTTATATTTATTTTTGATAGCCTTCGCCCAGATGCGCCTCGCCACCCTGCCGATAACGGAATATTCCGGGTCGATGCCGTTGCTGAAGAAGAACGAAAGGTTGGGCGCAAAATCATCAATGTGCATACCCCGGCTGAGGTAATATTCTACGTAAGTAAAGCCATTACTCAGCGTAAAGGCGAGTTGGGTAATCGGATTTGCACCTGCCTCTGCGATGTGATAACCCGAAATAGATACCGAATAAAAATTCCGAACTTTTTCCTTAATGAAGTACTGCTGTATATCGCCCATCATCCGCAGCGCAAATTCGGTACTGAAGATGCAGGTGTTCTGCGCCTGGTCCTCCTTTAAAATATCCGCCTGCACCGTACCGCGCACAGTGGCAATGGCGTACGCTTTTATCTTTTCATAAACATCTGGAGGGAGGATTTGGTCGCCGGTGAGGCCGAGGAGCATTAAACCTAAACCACTATTTCCGGCAGGCAAGTCGCCCCCCTGATATTGAGGACGGATTAGATTTTTATCATCGTACAACTCCTTATACTTCGCTTCCACCAAATGCTCCAGTTTGTTTTCGGCGATATATTTTTCGCATTGTTGATCGATGGCGGCGTTCATAAAAAAGCCGAGGAGCATTGGAGCTGGTCCGTTGATGGTCATGCTTACGGAGGTGCTGGCATGGCATAGATCGAAACCTGAGTAAAGTTTTTTGGCATCATCCAGCGTGGCAATGCTTACGCCCGAGTTGCCTATTTTGCCGTAGATGTCCGGGCGGATGTGCGGGTCTTCCCCATACAGCGTAACCGAATCGAAAGCTGTGGATAATCTGTGTGCGGGCTGCCCCAGCGATAAATAGTGGAAGCGCTTGTTAGTGCGCTCGGGGCCGCCCTCGCCGGCAAACATGCGGGTAGGGTCTTCGCCTTCGCGCTTTAGCGGGAATACGCCTGCCGCGTAAGGAAATTCACCGGGGACATTCTCGGTAAGGAGCCAGCGCAGAATATCGCCCCATGCCTCGTATTTGGGCAGGGAGATCTTGGGGATGCTGAGTTGTGAGAGTGAGGTGTAAAATAAAGGTTGTTTTATTTCCTTATCGCGTACTTTATAGATGAAGTTTTCTGCTTTGTATTTAGCAACAGTTGCGGGCCATTCCTTTAAAAGACGTTTGCAATCCGGGTGCAGGTGGCTTTCGAGGTGGGTGTAAATGTCCCGTAGAGTCGCAATATTTTGCGTCTCGATACCTTGCATTGTGGGAGACACAAAATATTGTGTCTCTACTATTTTGTTTCCCTCTTGAGAGGGGTTAGGGGTGTGTTCCGTCAACAGATCCATAGTTCCTTGAACCTGAAATAGCTGCTGCGCTATCTTGCATTGCTCATTCACCCATTCGGTGTAAGTGGCGCTGCTTTCGGCAATTTCTGCCAGGTAACGTATCCTATCCGGCGGGATGATATAGATTTTCTCCGATTCGTTTTCTTGGTTCTTAATTCTCGACTCTTGATTCTTTAAAAGATCAACACTCGTTTTAGCCTGTACCGTTTTCATGATCGCTACAAAAAGCGTGTTCATGCCCGGGTCGTTAAATTGTGAGGCCATGGTTCCGTAAACGGGCAGGTCTTCGTCTTTGGCATCAAATAGCACATGATTGCGCTTATATTGCTTCTGCACATCGCGGATGGCGTCTAAAGCGCCGCGCTTATCGAATTTGTTGAGGGCCACCAGGTCGGCAAAATCCAGCATATCAATTTTTTCCAGCTGGGTAGCTGCACCGAATTCGGGAGTCATCACATATAAAGATAAATCGCAGTAGTCGGTAATCATCGTGTCTGATTGTCCGATGCCGGAGGTCTCCACAATAACCATATCGTAGCCCGCCGCTTTGCAAATATCTATGGCCTCCTGTACATGCTTGCTTAAAGCGAGGTTAACCTGCCGCGTAGCCAGCGAGCGCATATAAATACGCGGATTATTGATGGCGTTCATCCGTATCCTGTCGCCCAATAACGCGCCACCCGTTTTTCTTTTAGAAGGATCTACCGAGATAATGGCCAGCGTTTTATCCGTTTCTATCAAAAACCGGCGCACGAATTCATCTATCAGAGACGACTTGCCCGAGCCGCCCGTACCTGTAATGCCGAGGACTGGGGTATTAGTGGCGGTAGCAGTTGCAGTTGGCAGTTGTATTGCCTTACCGTTTTCGGCTGTAGTTATGAGCTTGGCAATCGACCTGGGGTCGCCTGCTACCGCTTCTGCCACTTCAACTTTTTCGCTAAGGTCAAAATCACAAGCCTGCATCATATCGTTTATCATGCCTTGCAGGCCCATGGTGCGGCCATCATCGGGCGTGTAAATACGACTGATACCGTAGGCGTGTAGTTCGGTAATCTCGTGCGGCAAAAACACGCCGCCACCACCACCGAAAATCTTGATATGCTGTGCGCCACGCTCGTTAAGCAAGTCGCGCATGTATTTAAAGTACTCTACGTGGCCGCCCTGGTAGCTGGTGAGCGCAATGCCCTGTACGTCTTCCTGTATAGCACAGTTCACCACCTCATCTACGCTACGGTTATGGCCAAGGTGTATCACCTCGGCACCGGTGCTTTGCAAAATGCGGCGCATGATGTTAATGGTGGCATCGTGCCCATCAAAAAGCGAGGCGGCAGTTACGAAACGGATCTTATGCTGAGATTTATACGGCGCTATGCTTTCCATGCAGGGCAATTGGTTTGCAGGTAAAATTAGTCAAATTTTGCCGAGGCAAAAACTATGCGTGCATAATAAAAACGCAAAGCAATCTCCCACGGAATTTATTTTCAATACCCGTTAAACCTATTTGCAGGCAGTCGCTCTAACAACAAAACAGCAACTGTTGTGCCTATGAAAAACCTGTTACTTTTATCCTCAATGGCAATGCTGCCTTTCTTAGCTATTGCACAAACCGATGCCCTGCGTACCGATACTGTTAAAACTGTTGAAGCCTATTGCGCCGTGATGCCCGTTGGCAAAGTGTTCAGCAGCCGTATAGAACTGGAGGCCGATTACGGTAAACCTGGCGTTGCTATAGATAATAGAATTACAGATGAGCGTGGCCGCCCTTTAAACTTTGGCTCGGTGGTAGAAGCACTTAACTATATGGCCCTAAAAGGCTGGCTGTTCGTAAATGTTTATAGTGATAGCCACGGTCAGCATTACCTGTTACACCGTAGCGCGGCCCGATAAATTCAACCCTACATCCTAAACACCTATATCGCAACATGAATGCCCCGTTACTATTGCAAACGCTTTTCCAGTGAAGATGATTAAGGCTGGCGAGGAATAGCGCGCGCAAAAGTAACAAAATGCAAAAAGGCAGTGGTCATCAGGCCGCTGCCTTTTGTATAAACATGCTTTTATAATATTTCCAATACCCCCAGCCCAAAAGCAGGTTGGGTAACAGCAAAATTGCGCCCATTTGCCACGCCTCTGGCGCCAATAGGGTATGGAACAGGAAAACATTCAAACTGATAGGGAACAGTACCACCGCCGATAGCGGCGCATAGCGATTGATCAAAAGCGAAAGCCCGCCCAGTACCTGTATCGTTTTTTGCATGGGATAAAAATAGCCTGCGGCCACCAGGCCTGCTTTGAATACGCCCGCCGCGCCCGGATGCAATGGCGGCTGATAGGGGATGAAATGCAGGAAATAATCAAGGCCGAACACGAGGTATAAGGCACCCAGCAACAGGCGCGAGATCAATACGGTAATTTTCATGAGAGCAATGCTAAAATGATATACTCCAAAATTTGATAAATACATTGGTATTGGCAAACGATTGTTGGCTTTAGCCGGATTTAAAGACTCGTTTTAGGTTTAAACACTGCTTTTCCATTGCGCAAGCATTGATTATCCGATTTTTTTTATGCTACTTAGTGTGCATTAATGGAGAGAGATACCAATACTTTATATATTATCAGGTTTTTTGCGGCACTTGTGGTGGTACTGTTCCATTATACCCCCGCTGGGCTGCAGCAACATATCACCTTCCTGATAAAGAATGGGGGCGAGGCTGTTAACCTCTTCTTCTTTATTTCGGGCTTTGTGCTAACGGTTTCCAATGCCCGCTTTTTTAGTAACAAGCAAAGCCAATTCAATAAAAAAGATTTTTACATAAAGCGGGTGGCGCGTATTTATCCGCTGTATATACTTGCCTTGCTACTACTGGCGGCTTTTCATTACGGTATAAAAGCCATCGATACGCCATCTGTTAAATACCGTCTGCCTTTCGAGGTGGTCGGTATACAGCGCTGGCTGTACGCTGGCTCGTTCAATTACCCTGGCTGGTCGGTTTCCTGCGAGTTTTTCTTCTACTTGTTTTTCCCCTTTATTGCGCAATACCTTCGCGCCAGTCGCCAGGCATTTCCCAGGTTGGTATGGCTGTATTATTTTGCGGCTGTTTTTGCCACCTACATGCTGTCGGTATCGGTAAAGGCCGACCTTCCCTCAGTAGAAAAAAAGCTTGTGGTTGCTCTTTATTTAAACCCATTATTTCTGATATCAACCTTCTTGTTCGGGGTATTGGCAGGCAAGTGTTTTTTAGAAAACAGCATTGCGTTTTTTACACGCGGCCGCAATAACTTCATAGCCGGCATTGCCTCGTTGGCTATAATAGTATTGGCCAAATACTATGCGCCCAATGGTTCGGCCTTATTAAAAGGGGGGATTTTGGCACCTGTTTATTTTGTGTTTATACTGGCCATAACCAGCTTCACCAAAAAGCAGGCGAGGTTTGTTACCGGGGGGGCATGCGTGTTTTTAGGCGAGATAAGCTACTGTATGTATATTGTGCAATACCCCGTATATGTGTTTTACACGCGTTACATTCAGCAGGTAACATCATTTGCAAGCCTGTTCAACTACACCATTGCACTTATTTGTTTCAGTAGCTTAGTGCACCTGGCGGTGGAAAAGCCGTTGCGAAAACTAATAACTGCTTATTACTTAGGCTCGCGCAAAGCGGAAGAAATTGCTGCGGCACATCCATTGTAATAGGCTGTGGACGGCCAAACCGGCCAAAACCAATTATTTTGTACCTTTGCAGGAATGCAAGTAACAGAACCTCAAATACCACAAACCGAATCTCCCTGGGAAAAGGGCTACAACAACTACGGCCCTTGGCTAAAGGAGAAGTACAAGGGTCACCGCGTGTTTAAGGTTATTGTTGATGGTGGCTTTACTTGCCCCAACCGCGATGGCAGCAAAGGCTACGGCGGCTGTACGTATTGCAATGTAGATTCGTTCACGCCATCTGTTAGTCGCAATGCACCAACCGTGCGCGAGCAGGTAATGCAGGGTATGGAGCGCGCCCGCAATGGCAACAAAGCCGATAAATTCATTATTTACTTTCAGCCTAATACAAATACTTACGCCCCCGCGCATTATTTAAAGATGCTATACGACGAGGCGCTGAGCTACGGCACCGAAGACATCGTGGGCCTAAGCGTTGGCACCCGGCCCGATTGTATCGATGCCGAGAAAATCGCATTGCTGGAAAGCTATACTGACCGCTTTGATGTGGACCTGGAGATGGGTATGGAAAGCATTTACGATGAAACCCTTAGCCAGATAAATCGTGGCTGCAGTCACGATGAATTGCTAAAGGCTCTTAAACTCACCGAGAACACTAAACTGGATGTTTGCGTGCACACTATCTTCGGTTTCCCCTGGGAAACTAAGGAGATGATGCTGAAATATGCCGACGAGATAAACCGACACGCACAGATAAAATTTGTGAAGTTTCACCACCTGCATATTGTAGAGGGTAGCGTAATGGGCGTAAAGTACAAACGCGAGCCATTCAAGCTTTTTGGGCTAGATGAATATGCCGAGTTTTTATGCGAACTGCTACCCTTGGTGCGCCCGGATATCATTATCCAGCGCCTCTTCGGCCTGAGCGACCGCGAACTGCTTATCGCACCTAACTGGGGCCTCAAAAAATCAGAGATACAATACTATATCGACCAAAAGATACTAACCCGCGGCGTAGTGCAGGGAAGTAAGATTTGATGTGAGATGATTTATGCTTAGTCATTTCCAGCATCTGCACACCTGCACATTTGAAATCTGCACATCTATTCTATCGGCTGCATATCTATAATCTGTACATCTAAACGCGCTCTATCAAACACACTGCATAAGCTACAACGCCTTCTTCGCGGCCTATAAAGCCAAGGGTTTCGTTGGTGGTAGCTTTTATGGAGATATCCTCTACATCAATGCCCGCTGCTTTGGCAATGTTGGCCTGCATGGTGGGGATGTGTGGGTTTATTTTTGGCGCTTCCAGGCATACCATGGCATCTATATTACCTATCTGCCAATTTTTTTCGGCTAATAAGGCTACCACGTGCTGTAATAATATCAGGCTGCTGATACCTTTCCAGCGGTCGTCTTTATTAGAGAAATGGAAACCGATGTCGCGCAGGTTAGCCGCGCCTAAAAGGGCATCGCAAATAGCGTGCAGCAATACATCCGCATCAGAGTGGCCGTAGGCACCACTGGTATGCTCCAGGTTTACACCGCCCAATATAAAGGGATGTTGTGCTTTCAGTTGGTGCACATCAAAACCAAAACCTACTTTTATTTTAGCCATTATTATTTTAAAGAGCGGGTACCGCCAAAGCTGGCCGATAAAGTGAAACGAAGGGTATTAGCCAGCGGACTGCTTTGCTGGCTGGCTGCCAAATAAGCAAAATCGAAAGTAAATGCCTGGTATTTAAGCCCTACGCCAAAGGTAGCATAGCGTTGTGTGCCCTTACTGGGGTTGCCGTAAAAATAACCGGCGCGCAAAGCTATCAGGTTATTATACCAATACTCCAGCCCGGGCGATAAGGAAATTTCTTTCAGTTCTTCGCTAAAGCCGCCGGGCGCATCGCCAAATGATTGAAATATGCCTGCTGGTACCGAAACATCGTCGTCTTTGCCTGATGTGATGTTGCCATCGCTATCGCGCAATGGCGGGGTAGGTACCAAAAGCTTATTAAAATCTAGCGTGGCGGTAATTTTGCTCGCATCATCCAGTCGCCAGGTATTGGCAACACCAAGCTTTAAATTGGCCGGCAGGAAGTATTTGGCACCCGCATCGCTGTAAGCAATTTTAGAACCGATATTGGATATGTTTGCGCCAAAGGCGAAGGTAGAGCTATCGCCATAATCCTTTTTATAGTATAACGATACCCCTGCGGATATAGCATTACCCGCCTTGTTTTGTACCGTGTTTCCGCCGGATACGAATGCAGCGTTATCGAAATTGGAATTGATATACCGCATAGTTAAGCCGAGCGAGAAATTGTTGCCAAACTTGCGCGCAAAAGAGGCATCCAGGGAGAATTCGCTTGGTTTATAAGTGCCCTGGTCGTTCTGGTCTCTATCTATCAATTGTATGCTACCCAGGTTAAAGTAACGCAACGATGCGCCGAAGGTGTTGCGGTCATCAATTTTGTGTGCAAAGCTCAAATAAGCCAGGTTAATATCGGGCACTAAATGGCGCAGCCAGGGGCTGTACGATAAAGCGATATCGTTACTGGTTTCCATAAAGGCAAGCTTGGCGGGGTTCCAGTAATTGGCATTTACATCTGGCGAAAGGGCCACCCCCGCCTCGCCCATAGCTCCCGAACGCGAATCCGGCGTTATATTAAGGAAGGGTACGGCCGTAGACCTATTGATGCTGCCATCGGTACCTGTTTGTGCCGAAGCCACTACCGGAAGCATTAATGATACGTATATAGCAAATCTCTTAGTGTACAGATACTTCATCGGTGCAATTTAGTTCTAATATTTAAAATAATAAAACTAAGGTTTCGTTAAGCGTTTGGGTTAAAACCAATAATACATCAAATTATTGTAACTCAACAAATAATTAATCCGTTTAAACGATTAGTATTTAGGCATCGATTTTAAAATTGATGTTTATTGCGCCGTTTTATTGTTGATTTTTATTAGATTTACCTCCAAATAGATATTTTGTAAAGTATGAAACCACTTTTTACTAATACTGCTTTAGTGTTGTTGGGTTTAGGCACATTGCTGAGCAGCTGCGGTAATAAACCACAATCGCAAAAAACGGGGATGACCTATAACGACCGTAGCAACGGAGGTTACCTGCGTTTTAAGCAAACACATCCTACCCCGGGCCCGGGCCTGGTACCCATAGAAGGCGGTACTTTTGTTTTGGGCGGCAGTGCCGATCAGGACGTTACCTATGATTACAATAACATACGCCGCAGAGTTACCGTGCCATCGTTTTATATGGACGAGACCGAGGTAAGCAACCAGGACTGGCTTGATTATCTGCACTGGATAAACATTACGTTCCCCAACGATGGCGAATTATACTATAACGCCCTGCCCGATACCCTGGTGTGGCGCAAACCATTATCATACAACGAGCCCTACGTAGAGAATTACCTGCGCCACCCCGCTTTTCAGGATTACCCTGTGGTGGGTGTTAGCTGGGATCAGGTGCAGGATTACTGCGTTTGGCGCACCGACCGTACTAACGAGAATATACTACGCGAGAACCAGTACATGACCAGCTGGAAACAAGCTGCAGGCAAAAAAGGTGCGACTACCGGTGGCCCTGGCTTGAAAGATCCTTTCAATACCGATATTTACTTAAACGGCCAGATACGCGGTGCCGGTATAGATGGCAAGAACATGCCAAAGGATATCAACCCCAACGCAGCAGCCGGTAACGGCAAAGGTGGTCCGCGCAGGCCCGTACGCATTGAGGATGGTGTTTTGAAACAAGGCTACCGCCTGCCATCTGAAGCGGAGTGGGAATACGCAGCATTATCGCTTGCAGGTAACACCGAATTCGAAAACATCAACGATGGTAAAGTTTACCCGTGGAACGGCCTTGGTGTACGCTCACCTAACCGCAAAACACGTGGTTTGATATTAGCCAACTTTAAACGTGGCGCCGGCGATAACGCGGGTGTTGGCGGTGGCTTGAACGATAAGGCAGATATTACAGCACCAGTACGTTCATACGAGCCTAACGATTTTGGCTTGTACAATATGGCCGGCAACGTAAACGAATGGGTAGCCGATACTTACCGCCAGACATCGTTTGATGAGGTGGAAGATTTCAACCCGTTCCGTGGTAACGAATTTACCAATAAGCGCCTTGCCGATCCGGCTAAGGGACTTTATGCTAAAGACAAATACGGTCGCCCTATTAAAGACCCGGCGCGTTCTAACAAAAAACAAAAATACAGCGACATGATAGCGCAGCAGCAGGGCCTAAATGGCGGTGGTGTTGCGGGTGGCAACCCAGCCCCCGGCACAGGTGCTACCGTGCCATTGACTACGCCAAATACCATCAAATACAGCGGCAAAGCTTACAACCCCGATTTTCGCGGTGCGGCCGACTCGGTGAATGTTGCCCTGTACGGTACCACTACACTGGTTAACGACCACTCGAAGATATTTAAAGGCGGATCGTGGAATGACCTGGCGTTTTGGATGAACCCGGCAACCCGCCGTTTTATGGATGAGGACGAAAGCAGCGCCGAGGTTGGTTTCCGTTGCGCCATGACCATGGTTGGCGCGCCTGAGATACACCCCGAAGGCAAACCGCACCTGCCGGTTAAAAAACCAAAACCTTACAAAGCCAGATAAGATATTACGGGCATATACCCCAAGCGAGCCGTTCCTGCATACAGGAGCGGCTTTTTTGATTTCGGGCGGTGCATAAACAATACGTGTTTTCTGAAAAAAATTACCGTGAAAACACCTGTTATAGCGTCTTTTTTAATCCCTAATTTTAGTTGTTATTTAAGTTTAACCGTTTGTATTGCAAAAGGTTAAATGCCCTGGGCGATGTAGTGAGATCGCCTACCTCAAAAATAACATACAAAGGCAAAAGCAGCCGGTGCTTATACCGTTAACCTATTTCTTAAAACAAAAAAATATGTCTAAACTAACATTGATCAAATTGGGGAGCAAAGGTGCTGAGGTAGAGGCCTGGCAGGATTTTTTGATAGGGCTGCATTTGCTCGGTGCGCCGTCTGACGGCGATTTCGGGCCGAAAACCCTTGCCGCCACTATCAAATTTCAGGCAGACCATGGCCTTAACCCCGAGGGGGTAGTGGGTAACAGGACTTATGGCGTTGCCTTACAATTAGACTTTAACGGCGTGCAGGACCCCAGGCCCGGAGTGGAGGGCGCAAACTGGCCGCCTAAGCCTGCGTTTCCGCCTTTAGTAACCAATGCCGACCGGCAGGCTGTTTTTGGAACTTTTACCTATGTGCCCGCTCCCTTACCCGGCGACCCGGAGCATATTAGGGTAACTGATAATTGGGCTAAAGAAAATATCAAATCTGTACCCATCCCGCAGTTAAAGAAGATAAATGGTGAAAGCCATATTGAGTTCCACAAACTTGGCGCTGCACAATTGACCAGTCTTTGGGCTGCATGGGAGGCCGCCGGGCTATTGCATTGGATACTCCGTTGGGATGGATCTTACAACCCAAGGTTTGTGCGCAAAAGTCATACTACGCTCAGCAACCATGCATTCGGTTCGGCTTTTGATATAAATGAACCCTGGAATGGTTTTGGGAAGCAACCCGCCCTGGTTGGCCAAAAAGGCTGCGTGAGAGAATTGGTGGCTATTGCCAACGAGAATGGGTTTTACTGGGGTGGTCATTTCAACAGCCCCGATGGTATGCACTTTGAGTTAGCGAAGATATTATAACACAAACCAAATAAACCTTAAACCATGCAATCTGTGTATTTAGATACAGCAATAGCCACCGTATTTGTGGTGCTGCTGTTTAGTATATTAACGTACTCTATACAAGAGTGGCTGGCCGCAGTGCGGCAGCTTCGGGGCAAGATGCTCGAGAAGGCCATTTTTGAAGCCTTTAACGATTCGCTTAACAAAAGCTTCGGTGTGTTGATTTATGAACACCCCAATATCGATCTGTTAAAAAGGAATCAGGACTCGTTGCCGGCCTACATGCCGTCGGCTAATTTTGCAACTGCTTTAATTGATTTGATCAGCAGGGAAAGCACTACGGTTTCTTATGTGGTTAATGCCGAAACCAAATTACTTGAAGAAAGGGTTGCCGGGTTTTCAAACATTCCGTATGATAACTTTAAGGCCGGCGTCGAAACGCTGAAACACAGCGACCTGAAAGTGCTTTTGCAATCGTTTTTACTGAGCACGAATACCTACACCGATCTTCAAAACACCATCGAAATTTGGTTTAACCAGTATATGGACAGGGTATCTGGCTGGTACCGGAAAAAAACAAGCTACACCGTGGGTGTTATTGCCGCCCTGTTGGTTTTGGTGTTTAATTTTGATGCCATCTTCCTGGTGAAAAGGATATATAATGATTCTAACTTGCGCGGTACACTGGTAGCTGATGCCACTAATGCTGTTAATCATCCTGATGAAATTAATGCTGTTTTAGGAAAGAGCGTAGAAAAACAGATAAGTGTTAACGATGCTGTTTGGCAGGCGAAAATTAAACTAGCTGATAGCACTCACCAGGGCAACCCGGATACGCTGCGGGCACTAAACGCAGCCTGGCTTGCCGAACGTAACAAAATTGCCGACTCGGCAAGGGTAGCTACTCAAAAACAAATTAAAAGTGAAATCGAAACCATCAATGGACTGAATTTACCTATCGGCTGGAAAGTTGATGACAAAGGGATCGACTTCGCATCAACCTTCCGCACAAAAGGTAGGCCGGTATGGTCTATACTGGTGGGTTGGGTGCTGGCTGGCATATTAATATCTTTTGGCGCGCCTTTTTGGTTTAACCTGCTCATAAAACTGGTGCCACTTAGAAAAGCCGGCGTTAAACCGGCGGCAGAAAGTTCGAAAAAATAACCTCTTTAAAGCAACAACACTATGGCTACTAACCGTATATATAATGTCCATACCCACATTTTTGATTTTAAATGTGTGCCATCGGGCTTTTTAACTAATTATTTGCCCCGGGCCCTGGTAACTGTATTAACGCCTTTGTTGCGGTGGTATCCTACTGCCTGGCTGCTATCGCGCGTACTTGGCCTGGTACCCGTACGAATGGTGAAGAAATACAAAGCGTTTTTGGCTGTCGGTATCCGCAATACACCGCAGCTGATATTTGAGGATATGGCGAACGCCTATACCGACGAAAACGTAGGCTTTGTTGTATTGCCCATGAATTTTGAGTACATGGGCGGCGGGGTGTCTCCGGCAAACTATGCCACGCAGCTGCAGCTGGTGGCCGATGTAAAGCGGGCCTACCCCAACAAATGCTTCCCCTTCCTCGGTGTAGATCCGCGAATGGGGAGCGCGATAGAGGTGCTCAATTTCGTAAAAAGCTATTTCGAGCCATCTTTCAGGGGATTTCAGGGTATAAAGCTTTACCCTGCCCTCGGCTTTTTCCCAACGGATGAACGGTTAGAGCTGATGTACGCTTATGCGGAAGAAAAGGGCATCCCGGTGCTTACACACTGCACACGTGGTGGCGCTTTCTACGCAGGCCGCACGGTGCCGCCAGCGCTTTTACAGTACCGCACGTTCAACCCTACACCGGTAACTACTGCCTGGCATAACCAGCCCTTTTATAACCAACTAACTACCTTGCCTCCCAAAGATTCCTGCGACGCGTTCCTGGATCCGGTGAACTATTATGACATATTGCATCGTTTCCCAAACCTTAAACTTTGCTTTGCCCACTTTGGCGGCGACGACGAGATACTGAAATTTTTAAAGAATCCGGCTGCCAGCACGGGTAATATAGTTACGGGTTACAACATAACGACCTCGTGGTACTATATCATTAAAGATTTGATGGCCAAATTCCCAAATGTGTACACAGATATATCCTATACTTTGTTCGACACCGAAACCAAAGATGGTATTGTAGCCGCAATTAAGAGCGATCTGCAATCAGCCATTGGCTCCAGGATATTATTCGGGACGGATTTTTTCCTCGCCTTGCAGGAGAAGGACGAAAAATCTTTATACACCGAATTCCGCACGGCATTAGCCAGTGGGCCACTTTGGGATCAGCTAACCTACATAAACACCAAAAATTTCCTAAGTACTTCGTTCTACACCATGCCATAACCTGGCAAAAGGTAAGACAAAAACCGGGGCACTATTCACAAGGAACCGTTTACCTACAAGCATTTATTCTTAAAAAAAACGGCATATACGGGCACCACATCGGCGGCCCGTATTTTTTTATGGCTTGCCTCAAAACCGTTAATTTAAAGGGAGTATGTTTAGGCCTCTCTGCAAACATGGGGGGGAATGAAGCTGTTTTAGATTGCTTTACTTTGTAATACCGGCAGTATTGGCTTATTTTGCAACGCGTGATTGTTTAGCAACGCGGTTAAGCATCAGACAGGCGGACTCAGTAATTAATCCTATTAAATGAAAAAACATCTCGATATAACTATAAAAGGCAAGGTGCAGGGCGTATCCTTCAGGGCAGGTGCTAAAGCCGTAGCCGATCAGCTTGGCGTAAAGGGCATTGTACGTAATATGCCAAATGGGGATTTATTTATAGAAGCCGAAGCCGATGATATGATGATGGAGATGTTTTTGGAGTGGTGCCACGAAGGTGCCGAGCATGCCGTGGTTGCCAGCGTAGAAACCCATGCTGGCGAATTAAAAAACTATCGTAATTTTGAGATAGTAAAAAGATAATTACGCAACCTTAAGCAGCACCCTATTGTCAACCGCAAAAAAATTCGCCGGGCAAACCTTCGTTTATGGTTTAAGCACCATTGCCGGCCGGGTACTCAGTTTTTTCCTCACCCCAATATATACCCGCACTTACGCAACCCGGGTTTACGGCATATTTGGTAACCTGTACAGCTATGCATCCATGCTCAGCGCCCTGCTGGCTTTCGGTATGGAAACCACCTTCATGAGGTATGTAAACAAACGGCCCGAGGATAAGCAGGTTGTTTACAATAATGCGTTCGGTGCCATATTAATGATATCGCTCACGTTTTTGGTGCTTACCTTCCCGCTGGCCAGCCTTATTGCCGGCTGGATTCGTATAGATGCCTCCACGCCGCTGCCCGAGTACATATTATTCATCAAATTTTTTATCGGCACGCTGGTGGTCGATGCCCTCAGCGTGATACCGTTCGCTAAAATACGCGCCGATGGCCGCCCCGGCCGTTATGGCATGCTCAAGTTTGTAAACGTGCTGATGTTTGTGGGGCTCAACCTTGCCTTTATATATGTGTTACCGGCTATCGTTAAGCATAACTGGTTAGGAGCGGGCATAATTGCACCCTGGTTTAAGCCGGGCTGGATAGGGTACGTTTTCCTGTCGAACTTTATCGCCAACTCAATCACCGCCTTAATGCTGCTGCCCGAATTTGTAAAGCTTCGGCCGAAATTTAGTAAAACATTGATGGGCGAGATGCTGCTCTACAGCTGGCCCATTCTCATCGCTAACTTTTCCTATTTGGTAAACGAAAATCTGGATAAGATACTGCTGGGCAAGCTATTGCCTATCAAGCAAAGCGCAACGCAGGTGGGCATTTATACGGCCTGCGCTAAAATATCCATCTTCTTAAGCATCTTCGTCAACGCGTTCAGGCTGGGGGCCGAGCCCTTCTTTTTTAGCCATGCCAAAAACAAAAATGCCACGCAAACCTACGCCCGTATCATGCATTATTTCATTATTGCAGTTTGCTTGATATTCGTGGCCTTGGTAGCCAATATCGAACTGCTGAAGTATTTCATCAAAGGCAAGGATGCCACGCAAACTGCCTTGAACTGGTCGGGCATTGGAGTAATACCGGTGCTGTTGTTTGGTTATGTAAGCCTGGGTATTTATATGAACCTATCGGTGTGGTATAAATTGACCGATCAAACCAAATATGGTCTATATATATCGGGCATCGGCGCGCTGGTCACCATCGTGCTCAACGTCATATTCATCCCGTCGTACGGCTACATCGCATCTGCCTGGATTTCGCTGGCAGCATATACCACTATGATGGTGCTATCGTATGTATGGGGGCAAATACATTATCCCATCCCATACCTGCTAAAAAAGAACCTGGCGTATATCATCGTGTCGGTTGCGGTCGTTTATATATCATTCAGCCTGTTCAAGCGCAACCTGTTCATCGGCAACGGGCTGCTGATTTTATTCGGCCTGGGCACATTATACATCGAACGGAAAGAACTAAAAGCTATATTTAGCAAATGAACATCAAAGTAATCAACAAATCGGCCAACGCGTTGCCTGCCTACGAAACCCTGCATGCTGCGGGTATGGATCTGCGTGCCGATCTGGAGGAGAGCATCACCCTGAAACCGCTCGAACGCCGCCTGATTCCCACCGGCCTTTATATAGAACTACCCATAGGTTACGAGGCCCAAATACGGCCGCGAAGCGGTCTGGCCTATAAACATGGCATAGGCATCGTCAATTCGCCGGGGACTATAGATGCAGATTACCGCGGCGAGATCAAAGTATTGCTGGTAAACCTGTCTGATACCCCCTTTGAGATAAACACCGGCGACCGCATTGCCCAGATGGTGGTTGCCAGGCACGAGCAGGTGCAATGGCAGGAGGTAGGCGAGTTGAATGAAACGAGTCGTGGTGCCGGCGGTTACGGGCATACCGGTAAAAGCTAAACTAAATGAAGAAGGCAACGCTGTTGATTTTATTGCTGGCAGGCACAATGCCCACGCTGTATGCTCAAAAGCAGAGCAATAACACCAGCGTGCCCGGCAAACGCCTTAGTGCGATGGACAGCCTGAGGGTGAAAGACCTCTTCTTCTCGGCCATCCGCCAAAAAACGATAGATAATACCAGGCTCGCATCCGAATTGTTTAGCCAGGTGCTGGTGATAG
The DNA here is from genome assembly GCF_004519315.1 of Mucilaginibacter psychrotolerans. Classification (GTDB taxonomy): domain Bacteria; phylum Bacteroidota; class Bacteroidia; order Sphingobacteriales; family Sphingobacteriaceae; genus Mucilaginibacter; species Mucilaginibacter psychrotolerans. Next base: position 202,576 of record NZ_SOZE01000007.1, on the reverse strand, counting down.
ATCCGAACAACGATGCCTCGATGTATGAGTTGGCTAGGCTGCAAAAGAGCCAGAATAATTACCAGGCGGCCGAGCCCCTGCTTGAACAGGCAACCACCCTAAGCCCCGATAATGAATGGTACTGGCTGGCCCTGGCCGATAGTTACGAAAAAACCAACAATATCCCCAAGCTACAGGTTACTATGGATCAGCTGATACGCATCAGCCCCGATAAGCCGGCCTATTACCTGGAAAAAGCCAATGCCTATTTCCTGCAAAAAGATTATCCCGAAGCACTGCAGCAGTTAGCAAAAGTAGAAACCATAACCGGCCTTACCGATGAACTGCAAATGACCCGGCAGCGTGTTTACCTGGCCCAGGGTAAAATAGATAGAGCCGCGGATGAGCTGCTAAAACTCATTACCGCCGACCCCAACCAGTTGAGGTATTACTTGCAGCTGGCCGAGCTTTATAACTCAAATGGTTTAAACGATAAGGCCATTGCTATTTTGAATAAAGCCGCCGCCCTGCCGCAAACTACTAACGGCGCAACAGGCGGCATGCTGCATATGGCCCTGGCCGATGTTTACCGCGATAACAAAAACCAGGAGCAAAGTTTTGCCGAGCGCCGCATAGCCTTTGCCAACCCCGATGTAGATATTGAGCAAAAGATACGCGTGGTGCAATATTACGTGCCACGTTTAACAGACCCAAAGATAAAGCAATCCGTTTTGGAGCTTGCGCGCCTGCTTACCGTGGCGCACCACGATAGCGATAAGGCCTATGCCATATATGGCGATATGCTGGTGCAGGATGCCCAGTACCGCGAAGCTAAGCCTGTTTATAAAAAATCGGTGGCTATAAATGCGCAATCGTACCAGGTGCATGAGCAATTGGTGCGAATTGATATGGCCGAGAGTGATTTCGAGGGGGCCATAAAAGATGGTGAATACGCCCTTAGCTACTTCCCCAACCAGGCCTGGATGAATTATTTGGTGGGCGTAGCGTGGCAGCAAAACAAAAATTACAACAAGGCGCTGGGCTATTTGAAGAACGCCGCAGGCCTGGAATCCAGCGATAGAGACATGCTTTCGCAATGCTATTCGGTAATAGGCGATTGCTATCATGCTATTAGCAACAACAAGCTGTCTGATGATGCATACGATAAAGCATTGACCTATAACCCCGATAATGCGTTTACGCTGAACAATTATGCGTACTATTTGTCGTTAAGGAACGAGCAGCTGGATAAAGCCGAGGCAATGTCGGCCCGTAGCAATACGCTGCAGCCGAATACGGCCTCGTTTGAAGATACTTACGCCTGGATATTGTTCAGGCAAAAGAAATACAGCGAAGCCAAAACGTGGATAGAAAAATCGCTGCAGCACGATAAGGACAATAGCGCGGTAAAGACCGAACATTACGGCGACATTTTATATTTCAATGGCGACGAGGCCGGTGCCCTGAAAAACTGGCAAAAAGCCAAAGCGCAGGGAGGCGCATCGCCTGCAATAGATAAAAAGATAAATGACAAAAAATACACTGAGTAAGATAACCCTATTACTTTTGTTGATTGTAGCGGCAAGCTGCAAATCTAAAAAGCTGGTGGAGGTTAGCCGCCCTACAAAAGATACGGCAACGGTAGTACCCAACAACAAAGCCGAAAAGCTGGCGGATATACGTTCCAGGCAATCTACCTTCAATACGTTTAGCGGTAAGGCCAAAACCAAGCTGGATATCAACGGCAATGATAACGACTGTACCCTCAACATCCGCGTAAGCCGTGATCAAAAGATATGGGTTTCTATTACCGCTATTGCAGGCCTTGAAGTTGCCCGTGCGTTGATAACGCCAGATAGTATACAAGTAATAAACCGTTTTCAAAGCATTTACCTGAGCAAGCCATTTAGCTACATACACAGGTTTGCCGGCAGGCAGATAAGTTTTAAAACGCTGCAAGCCCTATTAGTAGGAAATGCAATAGACGGCTTGCTTAACCAGGATGCCCTGCTTACGCCGGATGGCAGTAACACCGTTATTACCGGCAACCTGCAAGGTATGGTGTATAAACTACTGTTGGGTCCAGATATGAAAGCCACTCAAACCAACCTGGCTAACGAAGCCGCAGGGCAAACTTTGGAAGTTGCCAACAGGGTATTTATACAGGCCGATAACCGGATAGTGCCATCGCAGATTGATATTGCATCGGCTGTGCCGGGTAATAAAGTATTAGTAAATTTACGTTATACACAAGTGGAGTTCGATCGCGTTTTAGAGTATCCGTTCAGTATTCCAAAAAGTTACGAACCAGCTAATTAAAAATCCTATTTTTGGTAGATGAAATTTTTTAGAGTAGCCGCTGTTGTTATCGCTGTATTTATCGTATCGGGCTTTTTTGGGCAAAGCGCATTTGCGCAAACCAGTGCCGAACTCAAAAAGCGTAAAGATAAGCTAACCGAGGAATTGCAGCAGCTTAACCAGGAGTACGAAGCAACTGCCAACAATAAAAAGGTTTCGTTAAAGCAGCTCAATAACCTCAAGATACAGATAAACCTGCGCCAGGAAAAGATACAGAATATCAATGCCGAGGTGCGAAATTTAGATAATCAAATCTCTGAGAGCAATAATACCGTACATAACTTACAAAGTCAGCTGGATCAGCTGAAGAAAGAGTATGCAGGTATGGTGCTTTTTGCCTACCGTAACCAAAGTGCCTATAATAAGCTGATGTTTATTTTCGCATCAAAAGATTTTAACCAGGCTTACAGGCGTTTGAAGTACCTGCAGCAGTTTGGTACCTACCGTGAACGGCAGGCCGGTTACATACAAGGAACGCAAAAGGAGCTGGGCATAAAAATAGTACAGCTTGATAAAAATAAAAAGGAAAAAAGTACGCTGCTTACCGAGCAGGAAAAAGAAAAAAACGAACTTGGTAAAGCTAAACAAACGCAGGTAAAAGTAATATCAAGTTTAAGCCAGCATCAGAACGAGCTTAAGCAGCAGCAAAAAGATGTACAGGCAAAAATTGCCAAAACCACCCGCGAAGTGAATAGGGCCATTGCCCGCGAGATAGAGGATGCCAGGCGCAAGGCCGAAGAAGATGCCAGGCGCAGGGCCGAAGACGCCGCACGTATAGCGGCGGCAAAAGCCAAAGCCGACAATGCGCCGGCACCCGTAGCAAAGAAGCCGGTGCCTGCAAAACGTACCACCGATAGTGAGGCATTAAATGCAACACCGGAAGCAGCCAAACTGTCTAACGACTTTTTGGGTAATAAAGGCCGCTTGCCATGGCCGGTGGCAAACGGGCAGCCGATACACTATTTTGGTATATATACGGAAGACGGCATACGTAATGAGAACAACGGCTGGGAAATAAGGGCAGCTGCTGGTGCGGGCGTAAGGGCGGTATTTGATGGCGAAGTGAAAAAGGTGATGGACATAAGCGGGACATATTTGGTTATAATTAACCATGGTGAATATTTTACCTCATATTCGAACCTCCGTACCGTGAGTGTTTCAGCGGGGCAAAAAGTAAGTACCAAGCAAACCATAGGCACGGTGGCAACCGATCAGCTAAGTGGAGAGTCATCTATTAACTTTACGCTAAATAAGGGGAGGACATTTGTAGATCCTAAAGTATGGCTTACCCCGGCAAACTAAAATGCACGCGATAGCGTTGTAATATATATATTTGTAACCTTAATTGTGAGATAAGATGTTAAGCACAGTTTTTTTATTCCTGAATATCGGCTCCGGCGAGATGATTTTGATCGTTTTTGCGGCGCTGATGCTGTTTGGTGGCGAAAAACTGCCCGAAATAGCGCGTGGCCTTGGTAAAGGTATCCGCGATTTTAAAGATGCCTCAGAAGATGTTAAGCGAGAGATAAACAACCAGATAAACAATTACGAGGACAAAAAAACCGACCTCAAAAAGTCGCTGGAAGAAAAAAACGAAGAAAAACAACCCGATCCGGCTCAACCTGCGTATGTACCCATAGAAGGTACCCTACCTGCTTTTGAGGGCCACTCTGCTACCGATGTGGTGGCAGACGAAACACCGGACTATGTACACCCTGTTTATGAAGGCTTGCCTGAAGCAGAGCATACTACTGTTGCCGCGCATGATAATGGCTCATCCATAAACCTTACTAAGGCAGAAGAGCCCGTTAAAAAGACTATCGAAGAAGAATATAAATAGTAATAAAAATATTAACGTACATAAAAACTTAAAAAAATGGGATTAGGCGCACCGGAAATCATTCTGATCATTATCGCGATACTGATATTGTTTGGAGGTAAAAAAATTCCTGAACTGATGAAAGGTTTGGGTAAAGGCGTAAAGGAATTTAAAGACGCTCAAAACGGCGAAAATACTGCATCAACTTCATCGTCTGAAGAGAAGCCGAAGCTATAATTTAAGAGCCAATATCTACCAACCAGCCTTACCGCTGGTATGCTTATAAAACTTATCTGTTGAAATTGTTATGCTTCAACGGATAAGTTTTTTATTTTAGGCCCCATGTCTAAAAATTATTCCTCTTACGCAGATGTTAAGAGAGGTTTGCAAAACGGTGAGCTAACGGCCGAAGGCCTGGTAAAAAATTATCTGAAAAAGATAAAGGCAAACACCCGTTTAAATGTTTTCAACGAGGTGTTTGAGCAGGATGCGCTGGCATCGGCAAAAAGTATTGATGCCCGCATCAAAAGCGGCACTGCCGGCAAATTGGCCGGTATGGTTATAGCCATTAAAGATAATATCTGCTACAAAGGTCATAAAGTAAGTGCATCCTCGCGCATACTGGATAATTTCACTTCTATTTATTCATCAACTATTGTAGAGCGCTTACTTGCGCAGGATGCCATTATTATAGGTCGCGCCAATTGCGATGAGTTTGCCATGGGCGCATCTAATGAGAACTCGTTCTATGGCCCTGTCAAAAATGCTGCCGATGAAACCCGCGTATCAGGCGGTTCATCGGGCGGCTCGGCAGTGGCGGTGCAGGCGGGCATGTGCCATGCGGCCATTGGTACAGATACTGGTGGTTCGGTAAGGCAGCCGGCATCATTCTGCGGGGTGGTAGGTTTCAAACCTACTTACGGGCGCATATCCAGGCATGGCATTATTTCTTATGCGTCCTCATTCGATCAGGTGGGTACGTTAACTAAATCTATTAGCGATGCAGCTCTGCTCTTCGAGGTAATGGCCGGTCCCGATGATTTCGACAGCACCTTGTCGCACAAGCCTGTGCCAGCGGCAGCAGAGCATACCACCGATAAGGGCAAAAAGAAGATCGCCTATTTGCAGGAAGCATTATCGAGCCCAGGCGTAGATGCCGAGGTGAAGAATACACTGATAAACGCCATAGAAAAACTGCGTGCCGATGGACATACCGTTAAAGCCATATCCTTTGAGTACCTGGAATACCTGGTGCCCACCTACTATATTTTGGCCATGGCCGAAGCATCTAGTAACCTCGCGCGGTATGATGGCGTGCATTACGGCTTTCGCAGCCCCAACGCTACCGACCTTACTAGTACCTACAAGCTATCCCGTTCAGAAGGTTTTGGCAAGGAAGTAAAACGCCGCATTATGCTGGGTACATTTGTGCTGAGCGCGGGCTACTACGATGCCTATTACGCCAAGGCCCAAAAAGTGCGCAAACTCATTAGGGAACAAACCCGCAAGATACTGCAGGAGTACGATTTCCTGCTCACCCCAACTGCTCCCGAACCTGCCTTCCCGATAGGGAAAAAAGAGAAAGACCCGGTGGTTACCTACTTGCATGATATTTTTACCGTACAAGCTTCGTTGGCTGGTCTGCCTGCTATCTCGTTGCCGGCGGGCAATAACAGCAAGGGTTTGCCGTTAGGTTTGCAACTCTTAGCCGGTGGGTTTGCCGAGGAGCAATTGTTGAATTTCTCCGAATATTTCTCGGAGCTATAGGAAGTTTATACTTTAGTAAATAAATCTACCGGCAAACCTATAGCCCGGCATAACCCGCTTTATGAAGAAGTTCTTTACGTTGATTGTTTGCGTGGCGTTATTCCTGTTAATTAAGGTTGATTGCGCGGATGCACAATCCTTCAATGCGGATACCTCTGCTTTGCTGCCTATAAAAGAAGTAACCTCATCTAAATACCAGGATGTGATTTTCAAACGCCGGCTGGATTCTATGCAGCGCGATGTGCCCATGGATTACAATGTTTACGTGCAAGGCTATATAGACAACTACCTGAGCCGCCGCGACGAGATGGCACGCTTGCTGGGTCTCTCCAAATACTACTTCCCCATTTACGAAAGCGCTTTTGTAGCAGCGGGCGTTCCCGATGAGATAAAGTACCTTTCTATCGTAGAATCGGCACTTGACCCCAACGCGGTATCGCGGGTGGGAGCAGCCGGTCCATGGCAGTTCATGTCGGAAACGGCCAAAATATACGGCCTGAAAATGACCGACTATGTAGATGAGCGCCGCGACCCTATCCAATCGAGTGCCGCCGCTGCCGCCTACCTGCGCGATGCCTACCAGCAATTCGGTGATTGGCTGCTGGCCATAGCATCATACAATTGCGGTAAAAGCAATGTAGAGAACGCCATGGCCAAAACCGGCGCTACGGATTACTGGTCTATCCGCCAGCTGTTGCCCGCCGAAACCCGCGGTTATGTACCTGCTTATATTGCTGTAAGCTATATCATGAATTATTATAAGCGGCACGGCATCATTCCGCAACCTACCACCATAGCCCTGCAAACCGATACGCTGCTGGTGAATAAATTTGTGCCGATGAACCGTATTTCCGCCGCGCTTGGGTTGGATATTAAAGAAATGATGGTGTTAAACCCATCGTATCGGCAGCTCATCGTAAACGGCACCACTGCCGAGCCCCGAAGGATTATAGTCCCCCAAAACCGTAAAGACCGTTACGCTATACTGACTGATGCTATCAACAATCCTAACGCTGTGATACCGCCGTATCACCCGGTGTACGTACCGCCTCCGCCAAAACCTAAGCCGGTACTGGTGGCGCAAGCAAAGCCACCGGTTACACAGACTGCTTCACCGCCAATCACGCAGCCTGCGCAAACAGCAGTCACCACAACAACACAGTCGGCGGCTTTGGCTGCTGCGCCTCGTAATATACCCGCCTTCCATATAACCAAACTGGGCGAAACCCTGGTAGATATTGCCACCAAATATGGCATACGGGTAGAAGATTTGATGCTATGGAACAAGCAGTTGGGCAACAACCGGAATATTAGGCTTGTAGCCGGGCTCACCGTTAACCTAAACAAAAACCAGTGATATTCAGCGCTCCGGTTACCGGCCAATGCGGAATCGGGTTTTTTATTACCAGCTTTCAAAAAAAGTAATCGTAGTTTTGGGGGCTTGAACCAGATAAGAAGATGAATAAACCAAATCGTAAACAGGACGCCCTTAATTACCACTCCAAAGGCCGCCCCGGTAAAATACAGGTAGTACCAACCAAGCCTACCAATTCTCAACGCGACTTGACTTTAGCCTATTCGCCAGGTGTTGCAGAACCCTGCCGCGCCATTGCAGAAAACGTTGACGATGTATATAAATACACGGCAAAAGGCAACCTGGTAGCGGTTATCAGCAATGGTACCGCAGTGCTTGGCCTGGGCAATATTGGTCCGGAGGCCAGCAAGCCGGTTATGGAGGGCAAGGGCCTGCTGTTTAAGATCTATGCGGATATCGACGTGTTCGATTTGGAGGTTAACGCCAAAAGCGTAGACGAATTTGTAACCATAGTAAAAGCCCTCGAGCCAACCTTCGGCGGGGTAAACCTTGAAGATATATCGGCACCAACTTGTTTCGAAATAGAGCGGAGGCTGAAGGCCGAGATGAAAATCCCGGTGATGCACGATGATCAGCACGGCACGGCCATCATATCCGGAGCAGCGTTGATGAATGCCTGCGAGATACAGGGCAAAAAGCTGGATAAGATAAAATTAGTGGTGAACGGCGCGGGTGCCGCTGCGGTTTCCTGTACAAAAATGTATCTGTCGCTGGGTGTGAAGAAAGAAAATCTGGTGATGTTCGATATCAACGGGGTATTGGATACCAACCGCACCGATCTCGACGATATACGCATGGAGTTTGCTACCGAGCGCAAGGATGTTAAAACCCTTGCCGATGCCATGAAGAATGCCGACGTTTTCGTGGGCTTATCCGCAGGCAATGTGGTTACCCCGGCTATGCTGTTAAGCATGGCCAAAAACCCCGTAGTATTTGCCATGGCCAACCCCGAGCCGGAGATACAATACGATTTGGCTGTGGCCGCCCGTAAAGACATTATTATGGCTACAGGCCGGTCCGATTATCCTAACCAGGTGAACAATGTATTAGGCTTCCCCTACATTTTCCGCGGGGCGCTTGACGTAAGGGCAACCGCTATTAACGAAGAAATGAAGATTGCCGCAGTACATGCTATAGCCAATATGGCTAAAAAGCCGGTGCCCGAAGCGGTTAACTTAGCATATAACATCACCAACCTGAAGTTTGGCAGGGATTACATTATTCCCAAGCCGATGGACCAAAGGTTGATAACCGAAGTGTCTTCGGCAGTGGCCAGGGCCGCCATGGAGAGTGGCGTTGCCCGTAAGGCTATTACCGATTGGGACGCTTATAACGAAGAATTACTATCGCGCCTGGGTACCAGCAATAAGCTGATGCGCGATATTACCAACAAGGCCAAGCAGAACCCGAAACGCGTTGTTTTTGCTGAAGCTGATACTTACAAGATACTTCGCGCAGCGCAAATAGTAAAAGACGAAGGTATTGCAACGCCGATTTTGCTGGGTAATATCGAAAAGATAAAAGCCATCATGCGCGAGAACGAATTGGATTTGGGCGACGTGCAGATGATAGATACACGCGACGATTGCGACCGCGCGCACGATTTTGCCGACTACCTTTTCAAAAAACGCCAGCGCCGGGGCATCACCAAAAACGAGGCAAAAAAACTGATTGTCGACCGTAACTACTACGGAGCCTGTATGGTACAATTCGGCGAGGCCGACGCGCTGATATCCGGCCTTACCAAAAACTACGTAGATACCATCAAACCCGCCCTGCAAATCATCGGCACAGATGAGGGCGTAAACCGGGTGGCGGGCATGTACCTGATGATTACCCCAAAAGGCCCTGTATTTTTTGGCGATACTACGGTAAACGTAAACCCAACCGTGCAGGAACTGGTAGATATAACCGTGTTGATAGAAAAAGCAGTATCGTACTTTATACCTAAGCCTAGAGTAGCGCTGCTTTCTTATTCAAACTTTGGTTCTAACGAGGGTGCAATACCCGAAAAAACCCGCGAGGCGGTGCGCATACTGCACGAAAAATACCCCAATATGGTGGTAGATGGAGAGATGCAGGCCAACTTTGCCCTAAACGCCGAACTATTGAAAGAGAATTTCGAGTTCAGTACGTTGACAGGTAAGCCCGCAAATACGCTTATTTTCCCTACATTAGAGTCGGGTAATATTGCCTACAAATTATTGCAGGAAATTGGCGGGGCCGAAGCCGTTGGCCCTATTTTGCTTGGCCTTAAAAAGCCGGTGCACGTTTTGCAATTGGGTAGTAGCGTAAGGGAAATAGTGAACATGGTTACCATTGCCGTGGTTGATGCGCAGGAGAAAAGCCGCGCGGAAGCGTCATCAGCCAAGGCACGAAAAATTAAATAGTATATGTACGATTATATTGATGGGAAGCTGGCGTTTAAAAGCCCGGCGCATGTTGTAATAGATGCGGGAGGGGTGGGGTACCATATCAATATTTCGGTAAATACCTTTTCACAACTCCCGGCCGGGGAGCGCTGCAAGCTGTTTGTTTGGCTGCACGTGAAAGAAGATGCCCACACCCTTTATGGCTTCGTAAGCGAGGGAGAGCGTAAGCTTTTCCTCCACCTGGTTTCTATATCCGGTATTGGGCCAAATACCGCCCGCATGATGTTGTCGTCTATCACGCCCGATGAGATACGCAACGCTATAGTGCAGGGCAATGTGCCGCTCATCCAGCGGATAAAGGGCATCGGCCCGAAATCTGCCCAGCGTATTATTTTAGAGCTGCAGGATAAGCTGCGCAAAGAGGGCCCGGATACGCTTACAGTAATAACAGGGTTAAAAACGGTAAAAGAAGAGGCACTTTCAGCCCTTGTAATGTTAGGTTTTGTACGTAATGTTGCCGAGAAGACACTGGACAGCGAGATCAACAAGAACGGCGGTACCTTAACCGTTGAACAGCTTATTAAGCTGGCACTGAAAAGTTTATAAAAACGATAAAATTGTGATACCCCTTGGTTAGAAAACTTACTTGTAAATTTTTTATAGGTACGCTTTTGCTATCTGCTTTTTGCGGAACCGGGGAACTATTGGCCCAGCAGCAAATACCCGGACAAACTACCATTGCCCGCCCGGGTAGTACCCAGCCGGGTGCCCAACAGCAACAGCCCGGCCAGCAACGCCCCCAGGCGCAAACGCAGCAGCAAACCAATAACCCCGTCGATACCACCAAACCAAGAAATACCACACCCCTAAGCGGCGCGCCCAAGCTAACCAAAACCCGTAACCAGCTGGCTTTGGATGGGTACTTTGATACCGACCCGCCTGGAGTGGTGCGCACCGTGGTGTATGATCCGCTCACCAACACGTACATTGTTTACAAAAAGCTGGGCAATTTGAATTACGGTTTCCCGCAGTACCTTACTGTTGCCGAGTATTTAAAACTGCAGCAAAAAGGCGTGCAGCGCGAATACTACCGACAACTGGCAGATAACTATGCCTACGATTCGCAGCAGCCAGGTTTTATACCGCAGATAAAGGTGCGCAGCAAAACATTTGAGCAGATTTTCGGCAGCTCTAACATCAACATTCGCCCGCAAGGTTCGGCAGAAGTGATTTTGGCAGGGCAGATAAACAAGAACGAGAACCCGCTTTTTAATACCCGCCAGCGCAGCCAGTTCAACTTTAATTTCGACCAGCGGATACAGCTGAACGTTACCGGCGATATTGGCGATAAGCTGAAGATAAGCACCAATTACAATACCGAGGCGCAGTTTCAGTTCGAGAACCAGATAAAGTTGGATTATACCGGCCACCCCGATGAGATCATCCAGAAGATAGAGGCCGGTACCGTAAGCATGCCACTGAATACCTCGCTTATTACGGGCAGCCAGGCGCTTTTCGGCGTGAAGACTAAACTGAAATTCGGCAAGCTGGATATCACCACCATCCTGTCGCAGCAGCGTTCGCAATCAAAAAATATTACCATAACCAACGGCTCGCAGCAGGGTAATATATCCCTCACCCCAGCCGATTACGAGGCCAACAAGCACTACTTTTTATCGCAATATTTCCGCAATAACTATAACCGCGCGCTGGCCAATATCCCCATCATCAGCTCCAACATCAACATCACCAAGATAGAGGTTTGGACAACCAACCGCACCAACGTAACCACCGATAGTCGCGACATACTGGCCTTTTTGGATTTGGGCGAGAACAGGCCATACAATCCCACTGTACAAGGCGGTGCGGGCTTTAGTGGCTTGCCTGCGGGTTTCAGCGGGCCTGGTTTTACCCAGCAATCCAACAATTTATTGGCAAACCTGCCCGCCGGTTCCCGTGCCACCAATTCCAATGATGTGGCTAATTACTTCCGCGCAACGGGTGCAACCGATAACTACGCCAAGCTTACCTACGCCCGCAAGCTCACCGAAAAGGAATACACCCTGCATCCGCAGTTGGGTTATATCTCGCTGAATTACCCTTTGAATAACGACGAGGTTTTGGCTGTGGCCTACCAATACTCATATAACGGGCAGCAATACCAGGTGGGCGAGTTCAGTAGCGACCAAGCCGTTGACCCCGCCACGCCGAAGGTACTCTTCGTGAAATTATTGAAGAACGAATTGCTGAAAACCAATCTGCCTACCTGGGATTTGATGATGAAGAACATCTACTCGCTGGGCGCGTATGGTATCAGTTCGAATGATTTTAAACTGAACATCAGTCGCCTGGATGATAAATCGGGCATCGAGAAAACGATAATGGATGAGGGTACGAACACCAAAAGCAAGCGGTGGCTGCAGCTAACGAGCGTGGATAATCTGGATCAGCAGAGCGATAAGCGGCCCGATGGCTTCTTCGACTTTTTGGAGGGGATAACCATTGATTCGCAGAATGGGCGCATTATGTTCCCGGTGCTGGAGCCTTTCGGCTCCGACCTCGCGAAGCAATTTACCCCCGGCGAGGCCGACCTTGCCGCGCGGTATGTGTACCAACCCTTGTATGATTCTACCAAAACCATCGCACAACAGCTTTTCCCCAAGCTGAACAGGTATTTGATAAAAGGAACATACACCTCAACCCAGGGCTCTGAATACCAATTGAATGCTGTGAATATACCGCAGGGCTCGGTGGTGGTTACGGCAGGCAATTTAAAATTGAATGAGGGGGCGGATTACACCGTCGATTATAGTTCGGGCCGTATTAGGATATTGAATCAGGCACTGCTTTCCTCGGGCCAGCCCATTAATATCAAGTTGGAGAATAACGAGCTTTTTGGCGTACAGCAAAAATCGCTTTGGGGCACCCGGCTCGATTACCGCGCAAGCGATAAGCTTGCCCTCGGCGCAACCTTTATGCACCTTACCGAGCAACCTATTACGCAGAATGAGTTGGTGGGCGAGGAGTCTATCTCCAACAGCATCTTCGGTTTCGATGCCAATTATACTACTACATCACGCTTTTTAACCCGGCTGGTAGACAAGATACCGCTAATTAATACCAAGGCACCATCTACTATCAACCTAAGCGGCGAGTTTGCGAAGCTGATGCCCGGCAGCCCGGGCGCATTGAACTTTGCAGGCTCGAAGAACGGTACTTCGTATCTTGATGATTTCGAGAACAGCCGTTCGGTTATCGATGTGAAAAGTGCCGTGAGCTGGCAAATATCCGGCACGCCGCAGATGTTCAACGAGTCGCAGCTGTTTAACGATTTAAGCTACGGCTTTAACCGCGCGCGTTTGGCGTTCTACAATATCGACCCTATATTTTATACCAACTCCGGCAATATCCCCATTAACCGCACCGACCTATCGAACCATTACGTAAGGCAGGTGATAGAACAGGAAGTGTTCCCCTACAAGCAATCGGTAACCGGGCAGCCGTTAACTTTGGCCACGCTGAACATGGCTTTCTACCCAACAGTACGCGGGCCATATAACTATACCACCACGGGCATCAACAGCGATGGTTCGCTGCAGAACCCTAAAACCCGCTGGGGAGGTATGTTCCGTAAGCTGGAGACCAACGATTTCGAATCGTTGAACGTAGGCTATATCGAGTTCTGGGTAATGGACCCATTCATCTATAAGCCCGCATCGCAGGGCGGCGACTTGTTTTTTAACCTCGGCAGCGTATCTGAAGACGTGCTGAAAGATGGCCGCAAGAGCCTAGAGAACGGCCTTCCTATTGACGGCGCTACCGATAAAACCGACGACACTAACTGGGGCAGGGTATCTAAACTGCAGCCGGTTATTAACGCTTTTGACAACGACCCCAATTCGCGCGCATTGCAGGATGTGGGCTTAGACGGTTTGAACAGCACTGATGAGCAAACGAAGTTCTCCAGCATAGTAAACCAGGTGAAAGCTGTATTGAGTCCGCAGGCCGCCGCCGCTTTCGTAGCCGACCCATCATCTGATGATTATCGCTATTACCAGGGCCCTGATTTGGACCAGTCGCGCGCAGGCATCATGGAGCGTTATAGCCGCTACAATGGCACTGAGGGAAACTCCAAAACAGCAGAGCAATCGCAGGCAGAGCTTGGCCTGCAAACCTCAGCATCGACCTCCCTGCCCGATGGTGAGGACATCAACAAAGATAACAACATGAGCCAGACAGACGAGTACTTCCAGTACCGGGTGTCTATCCGCCCGCAGGATATGCTGGTTGGCCAAAACTACATCAGCGATAAGGTAACCTCCAACGTAAAGCTGGCCAATGGCCAAACGGAAGCCGTTACCTGGTACCAGTTCAGGATACCGATAGCCGATTACCAAAGCAAGGTAGGCAACATACAGGATTTTAAGGCCATCCGCTTTATGCGCATGTTCATGACCAATTTTGCCGATACTTCGGTACTGCGTTTTGCTACCCTGCAGTTGGTACGTGGCGAATGGCGCAGCTTCAACGCCGCTAACAATCCTTTGAATGTAATTGCCGACCCAGCCATACAAAATCCAACAAACGATAACTCGGTGCTGGATGTGCAGGCGGTGAACATTGAAGAGAACGGTAACCGCACGCCTATACCTTACGTAGTGCCGCCGGGCATAAACCGCCAGCGCAACTATAACAACCTGCAAACAGATACCAAGCTGAACGAGCAATCCTTATCGATAAAGGTTACCAACCTGCGCGATGGTTACTCCCGCGCCGCGTTCCGCACATTTTATAATGATTTGCGTTCGTACAAAAAGATTCAGATGTTTATCCATGCCGAGGGTGACCAGTTGGTGGATAATGACCTGAACGCCTTTATCCGTTTGGGGGTAGACTATCAGGATAACTATTATGAATACGAAGTACCTCTGGCTATAACCCAGCCCGGTACCCGCGACCCTGGTGCCATATGGCCCGCCGGCAACGAATTGGATTTGCAGCTGGACCTGTTAACCAGTGCCAAACTGGCCCGTAACAACGCCAAGTTGAATGGCTTGCCATGGCCATTTACTACGCCGTTTGTCTATACCGACGGGCGCAACAAAGTAACCATAAAAGGCCAGCCCGACCTCAGCCGTCTGCGTACCATTATGGTGGGCGTGCGTAACCCTTATAAGGGAAGCAATGCGGGGTCGGATGATGGTTTGGATAAAACGGGAACGTTGTGGTTTGATGAGCTGCGGTTGACAGATTTTGACCAGCGCGGCGGATGGGCGGCAACTGCAAGGGCAGATTTTGCCCTGGCAGATTTTGCCAACATCACCGTATCGGGGAGTAAAAGTACCGTTGGTTTTGGTTCGCTAGATTCGCGCGTGAGCGACAGGAGCCGAAGCGATAATCAGTTGTACGATATATCGGGCAGCGTGGAACTGGGCAAATTCTTCCCGGCCAAAAGCGGTATCAAGATACCGGCCTATATAAACGTGAGCAACGCAGTAGCCACCCCGCAGTACGACCCGCAATCGCCGGATGTGGAACTGAAGAAAACCCTCGCCGCTGCACCCACGTCGCAGGCCCGGGATTCTATCCGCAATGTATCTATCGATTACACCATGCGCAAGAGCATCAACTTTACCAATGTGCATAAAGAGCGAACGGATGCCAACGCGCCGGTACGTGTTTATGATATTGAGAACTTTAGCGCCACCTACGCTTATACCGAATATACACACCACGATTTCATTGTACAGAGCGATCTTGCGCGCACATATCGTGTAAGCCTGGCTTATAACTACAGCAACCAGCCTAAATATTATTCGCCTTTTGAAAAAATTATCAAAAGTAACCTGCTGGCTTTGGCAAGGGATTTTAATTTCAGTCTGTTGCCATCCAGGCTGAATTTCAGCATCAATTTCGACAGATATTATTCGGAAAACACGTTGCGGAACAACGACCCTAATAACTATATACCCATACCCACCAGTTTCAATAAAAATTTTAATATTACCCGTGTTTACGGTATCGGCTGGAATTTATCCAAATCTCTGCAGATGGATATTGATGCTACCAATTTATCTGTAGTAGATGAACCTGCGGGCCGCATCAACGGGCTGAAGCGGGATACCCTATGGGAGAACCTAAAAAGGCTTGGCCGCACCACCAACTATAATCACACCATCAACTTTAACTATACCACGCCGATAAATAAAATACCGGGTATGGATTGGACGGCCCTGATAGCCCGCTACAGCACGCACTTCAACTGGCAAACCCAGCCCGAATTTGCTATTAACAACCCCGACTATAACGTTGGTAACAGTATCCAAAACTCGCGCACCATACAACTGAACCCAACGCTGACGTTCACCACGCTTTACAATAAGTTTAAGGCATTACGCAAAGGCACTGCGGATAAAGGTGGCATTGGCGGCGTGCTGCTGGGCATATTGACGGGCATCAAAAACGTAAGCGGTACCTACACCCGCACCGAGGGTACCTTTTTACCTGGCTATTTGCCGCAATCGAATTTCTTTGGGCAGGATTTTACGTATGATTCGCCGGGCATTGGCTTCCTGTTGGGCAGCCAGGCCGATTTGCGTAACCGTGCCGTTGCCAATGGCTGGATAACCAGCGATACGCTGCAAAACCAACCCTATGTGCGCACCTTCAACTCCGATTTGCACCTGCGCAGCATTATAGAACCATTTAAAGATTTGCGGATAGAACTGATAGCCTTTAAAACGCAGGACCGTAACTATCAAACCAACTTTAAATATCTGGCCAGCAGCAATAGCATAGAAAACCTTAGCCCTACCACCTCGGGTACGTACAGCGTATCGATCTTATCATTGGCTACAGCGTTCTCTAAGTCCACAGGGGTTAGTAATAAATCGACCACCTTCCAGCAATTTTTAGATAACAGGGCGGTAATCTCTAAACGCCTGGGGGCTGCAAACCCTAACTCGGGTGTTAGTACCACAGACTTTGCCGATGGCTACGGGGCCAATGCGCAGAATGTATTGGTGCCGGCATTTTTAGCCGCTTATATGGGTAAAGATGCAACCAGTGTTTCGCTTAGCCAGTTCCCCTCTACACCTATACCCAATTGGCAAATAACCTACAACGGACTAGGCAAGATTGCCTTTCTTACCGAGATTTTCGATTCCTTTGATATTCGCCACGGTTACCGTTCTTCGTACAACGTAAACGGGTATACTACGCTGCTGCAATACCAGGAAGCCAATGGCGGCGTAACATCGCGCGATGCCAATGCCGATTTCCTGCCCTTTTACCAGATGACGCAGGTGAGTATATTTGAGCAATTTGTGCCGCTGCTGGGCGTGGATGTACGTTTTAAGAACAGCATGACCGCCAACCTCGAGTTCCGCAAAACGCGTTCACTGGCCCTCAGTTTACTGAACAGTCAATTGGCCCAGCAAAGCGAGAATATCGTGGTGTTAGGTTTTGGTTACCGCCCTAAGAATTTCAAGATGCCGTTTGGCTGGTTTGCCAGCAAGGCCAACAACGATATCAACTTTAAGCTGGATGTGTCCATCCGCGATAACAAAACGCTAATATACCGCGCTGACGTGGAGGAGGCAGAGGTATCGTCGGGTTCCAAGAATATCACCATGCGCCCATCCATCGATTACGTCATCAACCAGCGTTTCAATCTCAATATCTTTTACGACAGCAATATTACCAAACCTTATACCTCGCAAACATTTAATACCTCGTTTACCAACTTTGGGATTAACTTGAAGCTATTGTTGCAGTAACGCTCCTCACCGCTGCGAGGAGCGGCAGAAGGCATAGAGCGGGGGCTACGTAGCAATCCCCGTTAAGCAGTGCCGCTCTGCATATCCGAACTACTTGCCAATAGTTGCCGCGCTATCGCTCGTAGTGACTCGATGGTTTATCCTTTCTTCTTCTCTTCCTCGTTCTTCTTTTTCAACGCCTCCTTAAACTTCTTATCCTCTTCTTCCTTCTTTTTCTTGGCATCCTTCAGCAAATCTTCCTGTTCTTTGCGGGCGTCATCGGCATTTTGCTTGTTGAATTTGTCTTCCTGAGTTTTGCCCACGCCTGCGCATGGTTTCATGCCCGCCAAAATGGTTTGCCAAACGGTTTTAAAGAAAGGGAAGTTTGCAGGTCGGATGAACGCCACCTTTGCCAGTCGCGGCGTATTGCCGCCATCGTCCGGGTTATCATGTTTGAGGATGAATGTATTTGCCAACGTGGTGATGACGGATTTTTTGGTGTAATCTTTCCGCAGCACATCTACCTGCAAATTATTGTATAACAGCGACACCGTCCCCGTAGAAGTTTTTTGTGTGCTGTGAATATTAAAATCGAGGCTCTTTACTCTTCCGGAAGTGATTTTGACCAGTGATAAGGGCATCAGTGAAGGGTTGGCCTCTGCCATATCAATTGGTCCAAGGTACCCTTTGTAACTGTAGCTGTAAGCCGCATCAGTTAAATTAAAGTTGAAGGATATGTTGAACTTTCCCTTTCCCATAAAATAGCTGCTGACGTTGGCGGTTGCGATTTTGTTTTTCTGGAGCTTTTCTGCTTTGTTGGTAAGGTTGAGGAACCGGGTGTTGATACGGTTAAAACATATCATTCCCGTTTTCATGGGCACTTTGTTGAGTTGCTTGTAGGTTACGGCAAAATTTTTCAGGTCGAGCGTATCGATGTTCAGCTTTGCTTTGATGGCATGGCGGATGGCCCAGTTGGGGAAGGTAACCAACCTGTCTGTTGTTTGTAACTTGCCGTTATAGTTGCTGTACACCTCAAAAAAACCTTTATACAGGGTGATTTTCGATACATCCAAATCATGTTTTTCACGGTAGTTCTGGTAATCGAATTTGTTGAATATGGCCGAATCTATCCTCAGGGTAAAGCGGTCGTCCTTTACGGTATTGAAGAATTTAACATGGTCTGCGGGTTGTAAGTTTAGGCCGGTAATAATTAAGCGGGAAGTTTCTGTAGATAGCTTTACGGACTTAATTTTGAAGTTGTAGAGCCCATTTGCCGATTTACTGCTGTAATTGAATAACTCGGTAGTAATGTCCTTGCAAAATAAAAACCTGCTCGTGTCTTTTTGCGTTGCCGAGTCTATCAGCATGCTGGTGGCTTTAAGGTTGAGTTGCTTAAACTTCGATATGGCTACTTTAGGCCCCGAGTAATCTTTATACTTCAACTTTACATCGTTCAAAAAAATCTCGCCCACGTTAACCAACTTAAGCGATTTGGATATTTTTTGCCAAAGCGTGCGGTTATCTTTTCTAGCCGTATCGGGTTGGTTGACATGGTAGCCAATCTCTACTTCGGGAGCGTTCAGGGTTATCCTGCCGATATTCAGCTCCTTTTTTAAATATAGCTTAAGCAGCTGCATGTGCGATACCACTAAGCGGTTTACCTGCAATTGGTACAGGCTGTTCGGTGCGGTGCCTTGTTTTTTCTTGAGATTGTAAACACTGGTATCTACACTCAGTTTGATATCGTAGAGGGTGGCGGTGCCGCGGAGGATGTGCAATTCGGTATTGCCGATATTTATACAGTAGAGGCTATCGCTACTTTTAAGTACCTCGGCTTTTATCTTATCGGCCAATTTTGGCGCAAAGTAGCTATTGGCGAATAGTGCGGCTATAATCGTAACGCCGAACATGGCGAGCAAAGCAATTAGGGTGATTTTTTGCCAGCGGTGCTTTAATAGTTTAAAGGACATTTCCAGTGCGATTTGTTTTACCTTCTATTATCCTCCAATATCAGAGGCATTTACTTAACAATAAAATATTCATTTTGTTAGTCGCTGACAAACTGTCACATCATTAACTAAAATTTTGTATTTTTGCCCTTCAATTTTTAAGGATGACGATGGATTTGCTTATACTGGATAAGGCACATGACGAGAGCAGGCAGGGCGAGGCTTTGGTATTGAAACCTGTTGGCAAAAATAACGGGCGCAAGCTTTATATAGAAAGCTACGGCTGCGCCATGAATTTTTCTGACAGCGAGATAGTAGCTTCGATACTGGCCGACAGCGGGTTTGAAACAACCGGCGATTTCAACAACGCTGATGTGGTTTTCATCAACACCTGCTCTATCCGCGAGAATGCGGAAGTACGCGTGCGTAACCGCCTAAAAGAATTCGCCGGAGCAAAATTCAAAAACCCGGGCATGGTGGTTGGCGTATTGGGCTGCATGGCCGAACGCCTTAAAGCTAAATTTTTAGAGGAAGAAAAACTGGTAGATGTAGTAGTAGGCCCAGATGCCTACCGCGACCTGCCAAACCTGATAGAGCAAGTAGATGGTGGCCAGCGCGCTGTAAACGTATTGCTTAGTCGCGAAGAAACTTATGCCGATATCAGCCCGGTGCGCCTGAACAGTAATGGTATCAACGCCTTTGTTTCCATTATGCGTGGCTGCGATAATATGTGTTCGTTCTGCGTGGTGCCATTTACCCGTGGCCGCGAGCGTAGCCGCGATGCGGTTTCGATAGTAAAGGAATGTACAGATTTGTTTAACCACGGCTACCGCGAGGTAACCTTGCTGGGGCAGAATGTGGATTCGTACAAGTGGAGTAGCCAGTTGGCAGATAACAGTGATCAGTTGGCAGTAGTAAGCGAAGTGAAGATTGTAAACTTTGCCAACCTGTTGGAAATGGTTGCTTTAATTAACCCGGATTTGCGGGTTCGTTTCTCCACTTCACACCCTAAAGACATTACCGACGAGGTGCTTTACACCATTGCCAAGTACGATAATATCTGCAACTATATACACCTGCCAGTGCAAAGCGGCAGCAGCCGCATACTAGAGCTGATGAACCGCACTTACGACCGCGACTGGTACATCAACCGTATCGACGCCATCCGCAGGATAATACCGGAGTGCGCAATATCAACCGATATGATTACCGGTTTTTGCACCGAAACAGATGAGGAGCATAACGACAGCGTAACCATGATGGATTACGTAAAATACGATTTTGCCTACATGTTTAAATACAGCGAACGACCCGGCACTTTAGCCGCCAAACGTTATGCAGATGATATACCCGAAGCCGTAAAACAAGCGCGTTTGGCAGAAATAGTAGCCAAGCAGCAACAGTACTCGTACTACCGCATGCAGGCACGTTTAGGCCGTGTAGAGAAAGTGCTGATAGAGGGCTTCTCTAAAAAATCGAACAACGATTATTGCGGCCGAAGCGACCAGAACGCGATGGTGATATTCCCGGTAACAGAAGGGTACAAGCCAGGCCAATACGCGAATGTGTTGGTGGAGAGGACTACATCGGCAACGCTGATAGGAAGAATAGTGGAATAGAAGCAAGAAGTCAAGAATCAAGAAGCAAGAGAAAAAAGCAGAAAGTCATGATTAGGCACAATTTCAAGAACTTGAAGATTTGGCAGCGGTCTATGGACTTGACGGATTTAACTTTTGATTATTGCAAAGGCTTACCTATTGATGAACGGTTTAATCTAATCGATCAGCTTAACAGGTGTTCTTGTTCTATACCATCAAATATTGCGGAGGGCTCCGGTAAAAGGACCAAAGTGCACTTCGGTGAATTTCTGACGACTTCACTTACATCTTCCTTTGAGGTTGAGACGCAGTTATTAATATGCGAGCGGCGAAAATATGGTTCAAAAGAAAAACTAAATGAATGTTTGGAATTAGTTGTAGAACTTCAAAAAATGAGATATGCTTTCAGAGAGCGCATTATGAATGGAGACGACTAAATCGAATCACGATGACAGAACAAGTCTTTTCTTCTTGCTTCTTGTTGTCTTGAATCTTGCATCTAACTATGGAAATACAAGAAATTAAAAATCGCTTCGGTATTATCGGCAATTCGCCGTTGCTTAACCGGGCCATCAATATAGCTAACCAGGTATCTCCAACAGATATTTCGGTTTTGATAACTGGCGAAAGCGGAAGTGGTAAGGAGGTGTTTTCGCACATCATCCACCAGATGAGTCCGCGCAAACACGGGCCGTTTATTGCCGTAAACTGCGGCGCTATTCCCGAGGGGACTATAGATTCGGAACTCTTCGGGCACGAGAAGGGTGCCTATACCGGTGCCGTTGGCGAGCGTAAAGGCTACTTTGAAACCGTAAATGGCGGTACCATCTTTTTGGATGAGATTGCCGAGATGCCCTTAGGCACCCAGGCCCGTTTGCTACGCGTTTTGGAATCGGGCCAGTATATCCGCGTGGGTTCCTCTAAAGTAGAGAAAACCAACGTGCGGGTGATTGCTGCGACGAACGTAGATGTTTACGATGCGGTTAAAGCAGGTAAATTTCGCGAGGATTTGTACTACCGTTTAAATACCGTACCCTTGCGCATACCACCACTGCGCGACAGGAAAGAAGATATCTTCCTGCTGTTCCGTAAGTTCACGGCCGATTTTACAGATAAGTACCGCACCCCGCCAATTCAGCTGGACGAGGATGCGCAACAGGTTTTGATCAACTATACCTGGCCGGGAAACGTGCGCCAGTTAAAAAACATGGCCGAGCAATTGGCTGTGCTGGAACGCGACCGTATTATTACCGCAGCAACGCTGCTTACCTACATTCCGCACGAAACAGGCCGCAGCAACCTGCCCATGCGCCTGGATAATCAACCCAAAGAAGATTTCTCCGAGCGCGATATCCTGTACAAAGTATTGTTTGATATGAAGCGCGATATGGTGGAACTGAAAAAGTTGGTTGCCGATATCATCGAACATGGCGGGGTGAGCGTTAACCATCAAAATCATTCGCAAACGCTTACGCAATTGTACCGCGATATCGAATTACCGCAAAGCAATCATCAGGAACCACAGTTTACTTTGCAAAAGCCGGTAACAACAGGCATCAACAGCAGCACCGCCGATGCCTATAACATTACGCATGATGCTGAAGAGGTGGAAGAGTCGCTCTCGTTGGTGGATAAAGAATCGGATTTGATACGCAAAGCCCTCAAAAAGCATAAGGGTAAACGCAAGCTGGCTGCAAACGAACTGGGTATTTCAGAAAGAACCTTGTACCGTAAAATAAAAGAGTTAAATTTATAGTTATCATAGGTATATGACTAAAAAACTATTTTTATTGTCGGTTGCGGCAAGCCTGGTAATGCTGTTCAACTCCTGCACGGTGTCGCTCAATGGCTCAGCCGTGCCTAAGGAACTTAAAACCATTAACATACAATATTTCGAAAACACGGCCCCACTGGTAGTAAACACGCTTAGCCAGAGTTTTACAGAAGCATTGAAGAATCGCATACGCACCCAAACCAGCATCAGTATTGTAAGGGGTGAGGCTGATGCCACTATCTCGGGAGCTATAACAGGTTATAATTATGCGCCGATTTCGATACAGGCAACCAATAACAATACTGCGCCAATTGCCGGAGCCAGCCGCCTAACCATAACCGTAACGGTGAAATTTACCTACGATAAGGATAAAAAGCTTAGTTTTGAGCAACCGTTCACCAAATCGAAAGATTTTACGGGCGACCTTTCTTCGCAGGAGCAGGCTTTGATTGCGGAAATCAACAAGCAACTCACGGACGATATTTTTAACAAGGCGTTTAATAATTGGTAAGCATTTTGTAGTTTTAGCAAGGTGGAGCAAAATATAGATAACAGGCATAAGGAAATTTTGTGGGACCTGCTGGCGAACCCGGCCGAGAACGGCCAGTTATATAAGCACAATTTAGAGCGGCTGGTGCAGGATAACCCGCAAAGCGGCCTGTTGCAGGTGATGTACGCACGGTCGGGCCAAACACCCGATATACGAAGGGCGTCTGCCTATTTCAGCCCTAAAACGCTCTATAAGATACTCCACGATGCCGATGACCTGCTGCCCGTAGCACGTGAGCGGATAAATAAAGGCCTCATTAGCGTGCACACTGCCGGGCCTGAAAACTACTTCAACAGCGGCCCGGCTACTGAGTTGGAAGACTCCTTTACCCGCTCCATCAACATCCCTACAAATTATCTTGGTGAACTTGTTTCAACGCCATCTCCTTTAGATGCCGTGCAGAACCTGCCCGCATTTGAGGAAAGCAAAGCCGAGCCGGCAACAGAAAGTATCTTTCCATTCTCCGCGCCTTCACCGGAGCAATCGCCGGTTGATATTAATGAATCTGGCGTTCCGCCTGCCTTACCCGCACACGAACCTGAATATACAGAGGTACTTACTAGTTCGCAAAGTTCGGCATACCAGGATGACGACGACGAGTATGACAACCCCTGGGATTTTTCGAAATTGGATGAGGTTAAACCTGTAGCGGTTGATACCCCGGCACATCCGGAACCCGTTGCAGAGCCAAAGATTGAGCCAGTGTATTTCACACCTGCAACCCCCGCTTTGCCGATTGAGCCAGTCGCTCCAATTATCCCACCCGGGGCAGAGCAATCGCCTGCTGTACCCACACAGCCAATAACGCAGCCAGTAGATGTATCTTCATTTGATACTTATGAGCCTGAGAATGTTTTCCATAAGCAAGACTATGTTGCAGATGAAATTTACAACGAGATAGTAAGCATAGATGATATAGGCGTAGAAAGCCTCAGTAATAAATTTGCCGAAGACGAACTACCCGAAGATACCATAGTAAATGCAGCGGATGAGGACGTAGCCGCCCAGCAATGCTTTATAGATGCCGAAACGGAGAAGCTGATTTATGGCAACATCGCCGCTACAGATTACCTGTCATTCGATAAAAAGCTTGATGAATTGCGCACTGGCGGTACAGCATCGAAAGATGAAACTCTTGCTGAACCGCAGTCGGTTGTTACAGAAGCCCTGGTTGCCGAAGCCTCCCTCGCAGCAGCGCAACAGGCCGAACCTGCAGAAAAAGAGCAGGATATTGTTTCTAAATACAACGATGATACCCTACCCTACAGCTTCATGTGGTGGTTGGATAAAACACGTAAAGAGCATGCCGCTGCTTACCAGCCCTACGCGCCGCCTGCACAAGGCAACACACCAAATAATAATGTTTCTGCCTCAAGGTCGGCTACCGACGAACTACAGCAGCAGTATTTTGCCAATATCTTCAGTCTTACATCTGTCAGCAGTATAGGCGATATTGAGCCGCCGAAAGTAGAATTCGACCCAGGCAAAAAGGAGGATGTAATAATAGAGCGTTTCATACATACCGATCCGCAGATAAAGCCGCTTTCGCCCGATAAGCTGGACAACGAGAATAAAGCCAGGAAAAGCGCCGAAGATCAGGATGCTATGGTGACCGAAACACTGGCCCGCATTTATGGCGACCAGATGCTATACCATAAAGCCATAGCTACTTATAAAAAATTGATGTTGAAAATCCCGGAAAAAAAGCTTTACTTTGCAGCCCAGATTGAACAGTTAGAAAAGAAAATCAATTAATAAATAAAACAAATGTACTTATTCTTAATTATCCTCACCATTATTATATGCGTGCTTTTGGGCCTTATCGTATTGATACAGAACCCTAAAGGCGGTGGCTTGTCATCAAATTTCGCAGGCTCTTCTCAATTGATGGGCGTGCAAAAAACCGGCGACTTTTTGGAGAAAGGTACCTGGGCATTGGCTATCAGCATTATGGTGCTTGCGCTTGTTATCAACGTATCTGTAAAGGGTGGCGTTCAAAAATCGCAGGATCAGGGCCTTACTAAAGAGCAAATCCAAAAAATGTCAAAACCGGCTACTTCTGCACCACAGCAACAGGTTTTGCCGATCGGCCCAACTGCACCAGCTGGCACTAAGAAACCGTAATATTAACCAAGATATTATCAGGAGGCCCTGGATTTTTTCCAGGGCCTTTTTTGGCTAATTACGGGGCTGACACGATGACACCCCCATGTTAAACCAGTGTTACGGTAGGCAGAGCGACCAACATAAATCTGACAATAAAACAGGAAAGGCCGCATTGGCATAATTGATGTGAAAACCATCAGTGAAAACTTAAAATTATAATTTCAACAAATAGTATTACTATGTCATTAAACATTAAACCAAGTGCAGACAGGGTGGTTGTACAAGCCGCTGCTGCCGAAACTAAAACTGCGTCGGGCATCTACGTACCCGAAACAGCTCAGGAAAAACCACAAAAAGGCACTGTAGTTGCTGTTGGCCCCGGTAAATATGCCGACTTGTCTGGCACGTTAATCCCAATGTCCGTTAAAGTTGGTGATGAGATCCTATACGGCAAATACGCCGGTACCGAAGTTACAGTTGACGGTAAAGAGTACCTGATTATGCGCGAATCTGATATTTACGCGGTATTTAATTAAGTTGTAAAAGGTTAAAAACGTTTTAAAAGTTAAAATCAGTAACATCAACTTTTCTAACTCTTACAACTTTTCTAATTCTTCTAACTAAAAATCAAATCATTCAAAAATTAAAATAATGGCAAAACAAGTTAAATATAATGTTGAGGCACGCGACGCTTTAAAACGCGGTGTTGATATACTGGCTAATGCAGTTAAAGTAACATTAGGCCCTAAAGGCCGTCACGTAATCATCGATAAGAAATTCGGTTCTCCGGCTATCACCAAAGATGGTGTAACCGTGGCTAAAGAAATCGAGTTGAAAGACCCTATTGAAAACATGGGTGCGCAAATGGTTAAAGAAGTAGCTTCTAAAACTGCTGATATTGCAGGTGATGGTACTACAACTGCTACCGTTTTGGCCCAGGCTATCGTAACTGCAGGTATTAAAAACGTTGCAGCCGGCGCTAACCCAATGGATCTGAAACGTGGTATCGACAAAGCTGTTGCAGCTGTTGTTGCCGACCTGAAAGCTCAGAAACAAGATGTTGGCGACGATTTCGGCAAAATCAAGCAAGTGGCTTCAATCTCTGCAAATAACGACGAAGTTATTGGCGAGATGATTGCTGATGCGATGAAAAAAGTAGGCACAAGCGGTGTTATCACCGTTGAAGAAGCAAAAGGTACCGAAACTGAAGTGAAAACCGTAGAAGGTATGCAGTTCGATCGTGGTTACCTTTCTCCTTACTTTGTAACCAACTCCGAAAAAATGGAAGTTGAGTTAGATAATCCATACATTCTTATCTACGATAAAAAAATCTCTTCGATGAAAGAGATTCTGCCTATCCTGGAGAAACAAGTACAAACAGGCAAACCATTGTTAATTATTGCTGAAGACCTTGATGGCGAAGCACTGGCTACTTTGGTGGTGAACAAAATCCGTGGCTCGCTGAAAGTTGCTGCTGTAAAAGCACCGGGCTTTGGCGATCGCCGTAAGGCAATGTTAGAAGATATCGCCGTATTGACAGGTGGTACCGTTATCTCTGAAGAAAGGGGCTACAAACTGGAAAGCGCTGACCTGAGCATGCTTGGTCAGGCCGAAAGGATTTCTGTAGATAAAGACAATACAACTATCGTAAACGGTGCCGGCGATTCTGATTTGATCAAGGGCCGTGTAAACGAAATACGTGCGCAGATAGAAACCACAACTTCTGATTACGATAAAGAAAAACTGCAGGAGCGTTTAGCAAAATTAAGCGGCGGTGTTGCTGTTCTTTACATCGGTGCTGCTTCTGAAGTAGAGATGAAAGAGAAGAAAGACCGTGTAGACGATGCTTTACATGCAACCCGTGCGGCTGTAGAAGAAGGTATCGTTGCAGGTGGTGGTGTTGCATTCATTCGTGCAATTGCTGCTTTGGCCGAACTTAAAGGTGCCAACGAGGATGAGAACACGGGTATCCAGATCATCCGTCGTGCTATTGAAGAACCGCTTCGCCAAATTTGCCAGAACTCTGGTATCGAAGGTTCTATAGTAGTGCAAAAAGTTAAAGAGGGTACAGCCGATTTCGGTTACAACGCACGCACCGATGTTTACGAAAACTTAATTGGTGCCGGTGTTATCGACCCAACTAAAGTAAGCCGTGTAGCATTAGAGAACGCTGCGTCTATCGCATCGATGTTGTTAACCACAGAGTGTGTGTTAGCCGACGATCCGGAAGACGAAAAAGGCGGCGGCATGCCACCTATGGGCGGCGGCGGCATGGGCGGCATGATGTAATGCCCCCTAACCCCCCTGTAGCGTGTCGCAATAGCTTTAGCGACGGCGCAAAGAGGGAATAGAATTTTAAAAACCCTGTCTGTTTTTGCAGACAGGGTTTTTATTTGCACAATTTTCTGTACGGTCCAATTGCCCCCCATAAATGGGTAGGGCAGTAGGTTTAAGGTGTTTGGCCTTTCAGAAATCGCTGTATGTGAAATTTTCGTAACTATATTATTATTCGAGGTTTTAGGCACAGCGTTTGAATAAGGCATAGTACTATGAAAAATCTAAAATCTAAAAAAACACAAATACACAGCCGCATAGTAGAGTGGGTGCTGTTTAAAGGCCCGGAGCTGTTCGTGGCGATATATAGCTAATCAGCAAAAAATCCTTAATTTCGGCCCCTGTCTATGGAGCTAAAAGAATTCTATCATAAATTTCATGTTTGGGCGGTTGATAACGGGCCGAAGGTTGTTTTCGGTTTGTTTCTGTTCTTTGTCGGCCTTTGGTTCATCAGGATTTTCCGTTCGCGCATTACCAGGCATATCCATGCTACCGGCGTTCACTCTTCCTTACAGCCTTTTTTCTTAAGCCTTACTGTCACCGCGCTTTATTCGGCCCTTATTTTCACGGTATTAAACCTCATCGGATTTCAACTGACCTTCATGAGCACCATCATCGGTGCTTTTGGTGTTGCCGCTGGTTTGGCGCTATCGGGTACGCTTCAAAATTTTGCGGGAGGGGTATTGATACTGATGCTGAAACCTTTTGAGATCGATGACAGCATAGTTGCACAGGGCCAGGACGGGAAGGTAACCTCTATACAGATATTTTACACCGTGTTGCTTACAGCAGATAATAAAACGGTTATCATCCCCAATGGTAAGCTGTTTAATGAGGTAATCGTAAATGTTACCCGCGAAGGTAAACGTCGCCTTGATTTTGAAATAAAACTGGGCTACGCAGCCAATGTAACACAAGTTAAGCAGATTATTAATGATGCTATAAAAACCATTCCCGCCATTTTGCCAGAACCAGCAACGCGCGTAGGCGTGGTTGCCCTGGAAATTGATGGCGTAAGATTTACCATAAATGTTTGGGTAGAGCCGGCCAACTTCCTGGCCACCAAAATAGAGTTGCAGGAGCGCATTGTAATAGGTCTAGCCGAAGCAGGGGTGAAGCTGCCGGGGGTATAATTGCACGGCGATAATGCCATAGCTGTTACAGGTTTTCTAACTACCGCAAAAGCATATATATGCAGAAAGCCGACCTCCAATAAGGGCCGGCTTTCTGCATTATGTTTATTGCAATTTGTGCTAGCATGCAACCATTGGGTTATATCGCCACTCTTTCGCCTTTTAATTTTGATGCTGCAAGCAATGCCCTGTAAGCGTTTACGATGCCGCCGGTTTTGGATAGAGTAGTAAAAGCTACTTTATTTTTAGTGCCCGGTTTAAGCACCATGGTGCCGGTTAGAGGCGTTGCCGATTCCAGCAGTACCTGTTTCAATTGTTTTGCACTTAGGCTTGGGTAATACTCTAAAACCAATGCTGCAATGCCGGCGGTGATAGGCGAGGCAAAGCTGGTACCATCTGCAGTGTTGAATTCAGCATCGGTATCAACTGAAGTAACTTTTACGCCAGGCGCAAATACATCCACATTGCGTTGGCCGTAATTGCTGAAGCTGCCTGCAAGGTTCTCATCAAATTTAGCCGAAGATGCACCAACGCTTATCAGATTATCCGCATCGGTACCCGTGCCATCGGCAAAAATATCGTTAGGGTACTCGGGGGTGGCATCCATATCCAGATTATCATTGCCAGATGCCTGTATCAGCAGCACATCCTTAGATGCGGCATATTTGATGGCAGCATCAACCCAATCTTTATGCGGCGACAGCTTTTTGCCGAAGCTCATGTTAATGATTTTTGCACCGTTATCTGTCGCGTAGCGGATGGCGTTGGCTATATCCTTATCATACTCGTCGCCATTGGGTACGGCTTTAATGGCCATGATGCGCACGTTATCGGCCACGCCGTTAAGGCCATAGCCATTGTTGCGCACAGCGGCTATCAGGCCTGCTACGCCCGTACCGTGCGATGCATCGGCAAATTTAAGGATGTTGCTGCCGTAGGGCTTGCCATCCTGCACGTTGGGGTCATCGCCTACAATGCGTTTACGGGCATCCAAATCAGGATTAACATCGTTATTTAGTTTGGCCAGGTACTCGCTCAGATCAGTTATGATCTTGGCATTGGTAGCACCGCCGCCCTCCTGATCAAAAACCGATTGCCAAACATATTTGCTTTGGGTAATGGTATCGTTAGTGGTTTTGATTCTTGGAAGGTCTTTCACAGTAAAAGACGCGTCCGGTTTTAAGCCCAGTGCACGTTTAATATAGCCGCTGGTAGCCATCAGCGCGTTCATAGCAGGCTGCAGCTGCTCAATCTCGTCTTTAGATTTCTTTACCGTGGTTTCGTAGGTAAGTTTCACTTTCTCCCAGTAGGCAAAGTCTTTTTCACTGCCCGCAGGTGCGCTCACCAATTTGTCATACTTTTCTTTCAGTCGGTTGTACTCGCGCACTTCCTCGGTAGTTTCGGTAAAATCGCACTTGCCGCCGGGGCCGCCCAAAAAGTTCCAGCCATGTATATCGTCTACATAGCCGTTGTGGTCGTCATCTATGCCGTTGCCGGGAATTTCTTTGGTATTGGTCCAAAGCACGGGTTTCAGGTCGGCTTGCGCGGTATCAATACCGCTATCTATGGTGGCTACTACCACTTGCTTGCTTTTTTTGCCGGCCACAAACAGGTAAGCTTGCTTGGCGCTGATACCGAAAAATCCGTCGGTCTTCAGGTCCATCAGGTGCCAGGCTTTTGGCGGTTCGGGAGCGGATACCTGGGCAAAGCCGCTAAAATTGCTTAAGAGTGCGCCGCACAATACCGCGCCGGAGAATAATCTGCCAAATTTGTGCATAGATCTATACAGGGATTAAATGTTAAAGGTCGAATTTGATGCCTTGTGCTAAAGGCAACGTTTTTGAATAGTTAATAGTATTGGTTTGGCGCCTCATGTACACTTTCCAGGCATCCGAACCCGATTCGCGGCCACCGCCGGTTTCTTTTTCCCCGCCGAACGCGCCGCCTATTTCTGCGCCGGATGTGCCGATATTTACGTTGGCAATGCCGCAGTCAGAACCCGCGTAAGACAAAAATGTTTCTGCCTCGCGCAGGTTTTGTGTCATGATAGCGGATGATAGGCCTTGCGGGACGCCGTTCTGCAATTCTATCGCTTCTTCGATGGTTTTGAATTTGATGAGGTACAATATAGGGGCAAAGGTTTCGTGCTGCACAATCTGGTAATGGTTCTCCACCTCGGCAATGCAAGGCTTTACATAACAACCAGACGAGTACGCATCGCCGTCCAGTTTACCGCCTTCTACCACGAAGTTGCCGCCCTCGGCCTTGCATTTTTCTATCGATGCTAAATACAACGTAACCGCATCCTGATCGATCAGCGGGCCCATGTGGTTGTTCTCGTTAAGCGGGTCGCCAATTTTTATTTGTTGATAGGCATTGACCAGTTTCTGTTTAAAAGCTTCGTAAACATGCTCGTGGATGATAAGCCTGCGTGTACTGGTGCAACGCTGCCCCGCCGTGCCCACCGCACCAAATACTGCGCCGATGAGCGACATGTCCAAATCGGCATTTTCGGTAATAATGATGGCGTTGTTGCCGCCAAGCTCCAGCAGGCTTTTGCCCAAACGCGCGCCTACGGCTGCGCTCACGGCCTTGCCCATGCGGGTTGAGCCCGTTGCCGATACTAATGGCACGCGGGTATCGTTGGCCATCAGCTCGCCAATTTCGCGGTCGCCAATTACCAGGCAGCTTACGCCATCTTCGATATTATTTGCTTTAAAAACGGTTTGTGCTATATGCTGGCAGGCAATGGCCGTCAATGGTGTTTTTTCTGATGGTTTCCAAATGCATACGTCGCCGCAAACCCAGGCCAGCATAGCGTTCCAGCTCCAAACCGCTACCGGGAAATTAAAGGCCGATATAACGCCCACGATTCCCAGCGGGTGATACTGCTCGTACATGCGGTGCTCTGGCCGTTCGCTGTGCATGGTAAGGCCATACAGCTGCCGGCTAAGCCCCACGGCAAAATCGCAGATATCTATCATCTCCTGCACTTCGCCGTAACCCTCTTGCAAGCTCTTGCCCATTTCGTAGCTTACCAATGTACCCAGCTCTTTTTTGTTGACGCGCAATTGCTCGCCTATCTGCCTTACTATCTCTCCGCGCTTTGGCGCAGGTATGGTACGCCAGGTTTTGAAGGCTTTGGCCGCACTTTCCACAACGGCGTTATAATCCGTAGCGGTGGCCATTTTAACTGAAGCTATCTTCTTGCCATCCGTAGGCGAGAAGATGTCTTTCACTGCAGCATCAGGGCTGCTGCCCCAGTTGCTGCCGGTACTAAATGCCTCATTTATGTTATTTATATGTAAATGATGGAGTATATCCGATATTATTAGGCTCATAATTATTACTTTTGTCAAAGGTAAAAATCTTTAGGGCAAATCAGATCAACCCGCCGGCCCACCCGCTCAAATGCTTCCTATTTATTATCAGGCACTTGTATGAGTGGGTGTTGGGAATGTGCGTATGTTGAAAACTTATTTGTTTTAAAGCTGCTTATTGTTGTAATTTAAACACATGTTTTAAGCCTTGCGGGATTAAGACCTCCCAGGGGATGTGTGTTCTGCAAATAAACTTGAATGGAAGAAGAATTTGAATTTGGTTTTACCGAAGATCCAAAGTTTTCGGTAGAACGCTACGAGGAAATGATCCGCAACCATGATCAGTACTTTTTTGATGCGCAGGCTTTTGAAAACATTATCGACTACTACATCGAAAAGAACGATCCGGCTAAGGCCCTGCAGGTATCAGAGTATGCACGCAATCAGCACCCGTTTGCGGCTGTCTTTCTCATAAAACAGGCGCAGCTGCTGGTGGTAACTAACCGCTCTACAGAGGCGTTTGCCGCACTGGACAAGGCCGCTATGCTGGAAGCGAGCGATGCCGATATTTACATTATCCGCGGCAATCTGTACGAGAGTATGGAACGCAATACCGAGGCATTGGAGAACTACGAAAAAGCGCTTGACCTGGCCGAAGAAACCGACGAGATACTACTGCATATCGCCTACGTTTACCAAAACATGGGCGATTACGATACCGCCATTACCTACCTTAAGCTATGCCTTAAGCAGAATATGGAAAATCAGGATGCCCTGTACGAACTCGCCTTTTGCTACGACGTGCTGGACAATCAGCAGGAGAGCGTGCAGTTTTATCAGCAATATATCGATAACGAGCCGTACAGCTACGCCGCATGGTACAACTTGGGCAACGCCTATACCAAGCTGAGCCTGTTTGAGAAAGCAATCGACGCTTATGATTACGCCATACTTATCAAAGACAGCTTTGCATCGGCCTATTTCAACAAAGGCAATGCGCTGGTGAACCTGGAAAAATATGCAGAGGCGATAGATGTTTACCGCGAAACTTTCGAGTACGAGCAACCTAATGCCGATACATACTGCGCCATTGGTGAGTGCTACGAAAAGCTGGAGCAAATGGACGAGGCGCGTTCGTTCTATAAAAAATCGGTTAAGATGGATCCTAAGCTGGCTGATGCCTGGTTTGGCATAGGTGTAACATTGGATTTTGAGGAACGCTATTTTGAGGCCCTGCACTTTTACAAAAAGGCGTTGGATCTTGACATTGCCAATGCCGACTACTGGTTTGCCATTGCCGATGCGGAGTATAAACTTGGCCACCTGCCCGAAGCAGAATCGGCCTATGAAAAGGTAGTGGAGCTGAACCCGCTGGATGTGGATGCCTGGTTGGATTACTCGTCTATACTTTACGAGCAAAAACGACTGGCGAGTGCTATAGAGGTCATTTCCTCGGCAATCAAAAACAACCCGGAGGCAGCAGAACTTTACTACCGCATGGTGGCTTACCTGTTTGCCAAAGGCGAATACAACGAAGCTTTGAACTTTTTGGAAATGGCCCTTACTTCGGATCCGGAGAAGCATTTCATCCTATTTGATTACCTGCCCCAGTTGCAGGATAATAAAGTGATTGTGGATATTATTAATAGATACACTAAGTAGATTCATTGATGTGCAGATTTCAGATTTGCAGATCAATGTCATTTACTTAAGCGATTTCGAAGTGCGCCATAGGTGCAAAAGGTTGGTAGCTAATCGATAATCAGCTACTCGCATGCCATAGGTATGCTACATCGCCAGTATTGTGCCTACGGCACAAAGGTGGTTTTTGCTTGTTTGCTACCGACATTTGGCCCCGATGGGGCCGGGGCTTCCTTAAGTAAACGACATTGATGTGCAGATGATGGAAAATCATCTGCACATTTTTTTTGACTTAACATTTCCGTAATCTGCACATCGTTAAGCATCTGCATATTCGAACATTTGAAATCTGCGCATTGTTAAACTTGTGTTAATTTATCAATAAACCTGTGCATCCTAAAAAATCTGCACATCTGAAATTTGCACATCTGCACATTCAAAGCTTACCTTTGCGCCATTAATACTTTTAGTTATAAGCTATAACCCATTGCGCATCTGTATATGAACTACCATATAAACAACCTGCCCGAACGTACCTCGAAACCCCGTAATAAAGGCCTCACCATGGTAATGGACAAGGGTCTTAGCCTGCGCCAGGCAGAAAATTTTATTGAGATGGGTGCAGGTTATACCGATCTTGTAAAACTGGGTTGGGCAACATCCTACGTATCGCCAAACCTGGATGCCAAGCTGAAGTTGTACAAAGATGCCGGTTTACCGGTTTATTTCGGCGGAACGCTGTTCGAGGCGATGATTGTGCGCGGGCAGTTTGATGATTACTGCCGCATATTGGATAAATATCAGATGGAATATTGCGAAGTGTCTGATGGTAGTATTACCATAGAGCACGACGAGAAATGTGAATACATCCGCAAGCTGAGCAAGCAGGTTACCGTAATATCTGAAGTGGGTTCTAAAGACATTCAAAAAATATTTGCTCCCTATAAATGGATAAAGCTGATGAACGCCGAAATTGAAGCTGGTAGCTGGAAAGTGATTGCCGAAGCGCGCGAGAGCGGCAACGTAGGCATCTACCGCGATTCGGGCGAGGTAAGGCAAGGGCTGGTAGATGAAATACTCACCCAGATTCCCGAAGAAACCATTATTTGGGAAGCACCCCAAAAAGCGCAACAGGTGTGGTTCATTAAACTTATCGGTGCCAATGTGAGCCTGGGCAACATCGCCCCGGCAGATATCATCCCGCTGGAAACACTCCGTTTGGGGATAAGGAGCGATACATTCGAGCATTTTTTGAAGTAGAAACATAATAAATAATTATTCACTTTTGTAACTTTTATCACCGATTATGGGACAAGAGATTACAGCAATACTTACCAACCAAAAACTCAGCATACCCAAAGTTGTAGTCCATTTCCAAGAAGGTGAATGTTTGATTATTCCTGTAAACTTGGGCTTTTCTGCTACGAGCGAACTTATTCAGTCTGCTGCTAATTTTGATAGTTGGACTGATTTTATAGCTTTTGTTAACGATAATGAAAACGGGCGTAAGAGAGATGACGACTCATGGTCAATAGAAGACCTTATTGCGCTCATTCGTTCCTTGGGGCTTCACACTTTTATAATTGAACATTATTCGGAATGGGCAGGCATACCTGCTGACTATTGTTTTGCTGCTGTTATAGAAGATAGTGTTATTCGAGAGTCCATAGTTGATGGACAAACTGATTGGGTTAACTCATCCCGAATAGAATCATACTACGGCTTAATGGGACTATCCGGATACTGGGTGGCAAATGAAGATAGGTATTTTAGTTTCCGCCAAGCAGCCAGGAGTTATCGCAAATTGAATAATTGACTTCGGTACAAAGCCTTTGCTATCATTCAAACAACCCACTCCTCCGCCTGTTATCCTAAAAAATAACAGAACACATGAGCGAGCCCAAAGATAAATCCCCAATACAACACCCAACCGGCGAACCAAAAGTAGACGCCGCCGAACAGGACATAATCACCAATAACGAAGAATCTAACAAAATCGTCAATACAGATGATGCTGTAGCCGATATGGATGGTATTGAAACTACGTTGAGCGAGGATGAACCATCAACCGCCCTCAATGCCGACCGCGACATCACCAATAGTGAGGACGCAGACGGCGATGAACCGGTGGTAAATTAAGTAGCATTGATTTAGCGAAGGCTTTACCGAACAACGGCCCCGAATTTCCGGGGCCGTTATGATTATTTGCTGTGCGAGAATAGCCAGGGTATCAAATCGGGCTCGGCGAAGGCATCATCCCAGCTGTTGTGGCCATCATTTGGATACACAGTGTATTTAGGGCTTGCGCCGGCTTCTTTAAGCGCCGCTACCATCACGTCTGAATGGTCCGGCGGAACTACGTTATCCTTGGCCCCGTGGAAAATCCACATGGGTACTTTTTTGGCATATATAACGGCATTGTTGGTGTTGTCGCCGCCGCAGATGGCAAATGCCGCAGCAAACGTTTTGGGCTTACGCCGAAGTATCTCGAAGGTGCCCATACCACCCATAGACAGGCCGCCGATGTACACCTGCTTTTTATTGATGTAGGGCTTTTCCAGCATTTGGTCTACCAGGGCCAGCAACGCGCTCATGGCCGCGGTAGGTTCGCCACCTTCCTGAAAATGAAACTGCCGTTTGCCTAATGCGCCGGTATCAATTAATACGTTGCTCCAATAACTGTTTTTTGGGCACTGCGGATACACCACAATTGCCGGGTACTTCTTGCGGATAGTATCATCCAGGAACAGTTTTGGCCCGTATGCCAGCTGTATATCGTTATCATTGCCGCGCTCGCCGGCACCATGCAGCACAAAAATGAGCGCGTATTTTTGTTTGGAATTGAATTTTTTGGGGAACAGAATGCGGTAGGGCAGCGTATCTGTTTTGTTGATGAACGAGCCCCTGTCAAAAGCAGAGTTTACCTGCCCAGTGGCTAAAAAAGGCGATGCCAGGCATAATATGCCCAGCATCGCTATAAATAATATCTTCTTTAATGTCATCAGTATCAGTTTAAGGTAAGCCGAAAGGCATATATCAACGTAAACGTAAATAAATTATGCTTTATTCCCGTCTTGCGTCAAAATATTTCCGGTGTGCCTTATACCAATTCTAATTTTTGCCGATATACGGACTTTGAAAATCGAGCTTTTTGAGGCCCTGCTGCACTTCCGGGGCACTCATGAAAAGCTTCCAGAGCAAGCCGCTGCGGTAGTTTTCTATCATTACTACCTCCGGCCCCTGGTCTATCGCCAGGTACGATTTTCCGTACCAGTCTTTCTGCTCGCTAAAGGCATCGGTAAAGCCATATTCGCCCCAAATCTTATCGCCTAAATCGTAATAGAAATGGCGCAGCGCCTGCATCGAATATTTAGGCGTGTATGGGAATGCCGATATAGCCGCTGTTGGCGTTATCACCCCCAAATCGTTGGTGGGCGAGTGGGCGTTGTAGCCCTCGTAGTTATCGCTGGCGGTAAGGCCCCAGCAGTTTTCGCCATAGCCCTTAAACTTCTTGGGATTATCCAGGCAGTACGCACGGTTGATGAGCGTATGATTGAGGTTTTGCTCCCAGTAATCGGCGTAGCGATCTTTAAGCCCCGTAGGATTAAGACCCATGAACGAGTATTGCGAAAAGAACAGCGGACCACCGTAATCAAAACCCAGCGGCAGCCTATAACCATAAAAGGTTTGCCCGTTTTTAAAGAAATCGCTTTGCGCCCAGCCACGGTGGTAAACATCGGCACTAACGGGGTAACGCTCGCCACTTTCGGCCAGGATGTAGGTGATCAAGCATTCGTTGAAACCACGAATGGGGAAGTTCATCACCCAGCCGTTGTTAGGGCTCCAGTGCCAGTACAGGTTATCGCGGCCACCCTGGGTGTACCAGTTCCATTCTATTTCGCCCCACATCCAACTGATCACATCGCGTATGTGGCGTTCTTTTGGGGTGTTGGCCGTAAAGTATTGCTTGGCGCAGATCAAACCCTGGAACAGGTACGAGGTTTCTACCAAATCGCCGCCATCATCTTTACGGCCAAAGCGGATGGTTTTGCCCGTTTCGCCGTTGAGCCAATGCGGGAACACGCCGTGGTAGGCATCAGCCTTCCATAAAAAATCCACCATTTTGGTCATGCGGTCAACCGCCTGCTCATGCGTAACAAATTTGCGGTGGTCGGCAGCAATCAGCGCCATAATGCCGAAACCGCTGCCGCCGGTGGTAACAACTTCGTTGCCGTAATCGAAGGCTACGTTGCTGCGCTCGCGGGCCAGGCCGCTGGTGGGGTGGCCAAAATCCCAAAAGTAACGGAACGTTTGGCGCTGCACCACATCCAGCAGGGCGCTATCACTCAGGTTTTTGATAATGCCTACCGGCTTTATGCCATCGGGCACCTTAATGGCTTTTTGGGCAAAGCTGCCTGTTGCCATTAGCGAAAGCAACGACAGGAGGTATAATTTCTTCATTTCTTCGGTTTATATTGTTATAAATTGGGGCTGGTAAAGCCAAGCCCTTTCATGCCGGTTTTAATTTCGGGGCAACTCATAAATAAGTTCCAGAGCAGGCCGCTGCGGTAATTCTCTATCATTACAATCTCGGGCCCCTGGTCTATAGCCAGATACGAGCTGGCAAACCATGGGTTGGTAAGGTTGAACGCATCTTTGAAGCCATAATCGCCCCACATTTTATCGCCCAGTTTGTAGTAAAAAAAGCGAAGAGCTGCCATCGACTGCGTGGGCGTATAAGGCAGGGAGGATATTGCCGCCGTAGGTGATATTACCCCAACATCGTTTGTGGGCGAGCTGGCTGTATATCCATTTTCGATATCACTTGCGGTGAGGCCCCAGCAGTTGGCACCATAACCGGTGTTGCTATTAGGGTTGGCCACGCAGTAATTGTAATTGATGAGGCTATGCGCCTTAGCCTGGTCCTCGTAATTGGCGTAGGCATCGGCCAGGCCGGTTGGGTTTATGCCCAGGAAGGAGTAATGCTCAAAAAACAACGGACCACCCTGCGCCATGCCTAAAGGCAGCTTTACGCCATAGTAGGTATTACCGTTTTTAATGCTGCCGTTACTGGCCCAGCCGTTATCATAAACTTCCTTGGGGATGCCATGCGTTGGGGAGGAAGCCGCGAGCGCATAAACTACCAAGGCTTCATTCCAGCCGGTAATCTTCATGTTAATGGCCCATCCGTTGCTGGGGCTCCAGTGCCAGTACAGCACGTTTTGGCCGCCCTGCCTAAACCAGTCCCACTCTACGTTATTGTACAGGGTGGTGATATCGGCACGCAGGGTAGTTTCATCGCTACCTGCACCGCTGTAGTATTGGCGTGCGGTAAGCAGGCCCTCCATCAGGAAAGCGGTCTCTACCAAATCGGCACCGTTATCTAAATTACTGAAGGGTTGTACCGCCCCCGTTGCGCCGTTTAGCCAATGCGGGAACGCGCCATGGAATCTAACCGCCTTGGTTTTTAAAAAGCCTACTATCTTTTGCATGCGCGCCAAACCATCGGCACGGGTGATAAATCCACGGTTTACCGCCGCTACCATGCCCATAATGCCGAAGCCGCTGCCGCCGGTGGTTACCACATCGCCGCTGGTGTTGCGTTCGCGGGCCAGGCCGCTGGTGGGGTGGCCAAAGTCGTAAAAGTATTTAACAGTTTGTTTCTGTACCAAATCAAGCAAAGCATCGTCGCTAATCACAGGGAACTTATCTGCCGCATCTATAGCGGTAGTAAGGTTTACATCGATGCCTGATTGCAGGTAGCCACCCTTGGTTGATTTTAGCCCTGTAGCTACGCTAAGGGTGTACTTGCTGATATAGCTAAGCGTGGGCGATACAATAACCGTACTATCGGCATTTTCGTACGTAACGGTGTAGGGTATAGCAGTGCCTGCTTTATCTTTCAGGGTAACAGCTGTGCCAACGGTGCTTTTATCTAAAGCCGCTAAAAAAGACAGCTTGATCGTTGGCGTACTATTTACGTTGACGTAGGTAAAGCCACTATAGGTGCCGTTCACTTTCAGTGTATTGAAACTAAAAGATGTGGTAACCGGTGGCACGGGCGGTGCCGGCGTAGGCGAACTGCTTTTACCACAAGCAAAAAGCAATAATGATAAGTACAACCCCACATAAATCCTCAAATCTCTCATCTGTTTCCTGTTTATTAGCCTGGTAGCAAATAGTGTTCAAAATAGCTCGGTAAGTCCGCGTCGCGAGTTGACTCACCCCTGGTACGCTTCGCTGCCCGACCCTCTCTGCTGCGCAAAGAGGGTTTTAGCTTCAATTCGTTTCACCCTTACTTCTTCACCATCTTTGCAGAGCAGAGAGGGTCGACGCACGGTAGTTCCGTCGGGCCTGCCTGTCGGCAGACAGGGTGAGTCAAATATGCGAGCGATAGGAAGCGAACTTTTCTGTTTTCGAACACTAAGCCTGGTAGCCTGCGTTAAAAAATCATAAAAAAAGGCTGCCCGGCTGTTACGCCGGGACAACCTCAAACTCAATCAAATATTACTTTCCTCTGCCTTCGAGCTTAACCAGCGCACTGATGTCTGCCGCGCTCAAGGCTTTATTATAAACACGTACTTCATCAAGCTGGCCGGTAAGGAAGCTTGCCCATGGCTCTGAACCATGCGACGATGTTTGGCTCGGGCTGGTCATGAACTGAACGGTGCCAAATACAAACTTGCCAACGTTTTTCAATGCCAGCGGACCCGCGAGACCATCAAGCGTACCTGCTTTTAAAAGCGATCCGTTAAGGTAAACGCTAACTGTTGAATTAGCCTGATCGTAAGTAACGGCCATGCTGTTCCATTTATCAAATAGATTTACGGCGTTATTAATTTCAAGCGTCCGGTCGTCTGTTCCGTTAAATACGTGGATGCGGAGCTTGCCTGCATCGTTAGTACTGCCGTTTTCAATAAAAAATTCAATGTTACCCCAAAAGTTGGTGGTATTGGCCAGCGAAAACAGGCCGATGATGCCGTTAGATGGTGCCGGGGTTTTAAACCACTCGGTTACGGTAAAACTGGTAAGGCTGTTTACCGAAGCAGGCGGCGTGCCTACAATATAGCCATTGGTAGCGCCTTGCAAAGCCTCACCCTTTATGCCGGGGGTGTAACCAATGCCGGTAGCGGTACCCGCGGTGTTAGAAACGCTATCTACAGCATTGCCATTGAATGCGTAGTAGGCTACCAGGTTTGAAGGCGCAATCTCCTTGCTGCTGGTGTACCCGCCTATAGATAAAGGCGGGGCATAAGTAGAAGGATCGAACTTTTTTTGGCATGCCGATAGTCCAATCACCAATGCAGATACGGCTACCAATTGATATGTTATTTTTTTCATGACGTTCTCTTTTGAATTGATTAGTAACCTGGGTTTTGAGTTAACACGCCTGCGCTCAGATCTATTTCTGCCTGTGGCACCGGCCAAACTTCGTTTTTGCCTGCTTTCCAGCCTTTAGGACCAAATACCGCAGTACCGCGACCCTGGCGGATAACATCGAAATAACGGTCGAATTCCATAGCAAACTCTACGCGCCTTTCTTTCCATATGGCTGCCTGCAAGGCTGCTTTATCGGTAGTAGTAACCTTTGGCAATATGGCTGCGTTGCCTGCACGTGCACGTGCCCTAACCAGTTCCAGTGAGGCAATGGCCTGCGCGCTGTTGCCGGTTTCGTTTGCTGCTTCGGCATTCATCAGCAATACATCAGCATAACGTATAACGCGGATGTTTTGCTGCACACCCTCGTTGAAACCGCTTACCCACATGCTGAATGGCACGTATGATTTTTGGTTGTACATAGGATTATCGCCTGTAGCCGGTATGGCATCACCTTCGGGCGTGGTTTCTCCACGGAAAATGATGGTTGCATCGCGGCGCGGATCGCCTGCCTCGTATGCATTAGCCAAATCCTGGGTGGGTACATTAAAACCCCAGCCACCGCCGTTAGAACCC
Source organism: Mucilaginibacter psychrotolerans (assembly GCF_004519315.1). Lineage (GTDB taxonomy): Bacteria > Bacteroidota > Bacteroidia > Sphingobacteriales > Sphingobacteriaceae > Mucilaginibacter > Mucilaginibacter psychrotolerans. Next base: position 160,791 of record NZ_SOZE01000007.1, on the reverse strand, counting down.
CTTACGCCCTGCACCTGGGAGTACTGCGAGTTTGACGCATCGCCGTTGCCCGGTACCAGGTCGCTTTGTATCTCGAATACTGATTCGGAATTGTTTTCGTTGTTGGTGCGGAACAGTTGCTCGTAATTAGGGAACAGCGAGTAACCCAGGCCCATCACCTGGTTAGTAAGCGCCAGCACATCGGCCCATTTTTGCTGGTACATAGCCACTTTAGCATGCAAAGCCAGCGCAGCACCCTTGGTTATACGGCCAGCATCAGCAGCGCCGTAGCTTTGTGGTAGTGTTGCAGCGGCATCGGTCAGGTCCTGCTCAACAGCGGCCCAAACCTGGGCTTTTGGCGTGCGTGGCAGGTTGTATTCAGTTGCATCTTTTGGCACATTAAGGCGCAATGGCACATCGCCAAAGGCACGCACCAGCCTGAAGTAGGCGTAAGCGCGGATAAACTTGGCTTCGGCCAGGTAACGGTTCTTCAGGTTGGCATCCATGCTAATGTTAGGCACGTTATCCAATACCTGGTTGGCAAAGTTGATAGTTTGATACTGCCCGGCCCAGAAATCGGCAATTTGGCCATCGGTAGATGATGCTGTATAGTTATCGAAGTTGTTGAAGAATGATGCATCGTTCACGCTGCTTCCTTTTTCGGCATCGTCAGAAGGTACGCTTTCTATAGCTATAGGCGCAAAAGCGATGTTCTTCCATTCGCGCAGGTTAGCGTACATGGCGTTTACGGCCTTGGTAGCGTCATCCTGCGTTTTCCAGAATTGTACGGCCGGCGTTGCTGCCTGGCGCGGTTCATCAAGGAATGATTTTTTACATGATGGTGCAGTAATTAATACTGCTGCAAAAAGCGCTATACCTGTTACCTTTTGCATATTATATTTTTTGAAGTTCATCTTTGATTCAATTAAAAAGTAACGTTTACACCAAAGTTATAAGTTGCATATAACGGATATACGCTATTATCAATCCCTGCGTTTGTAGGTGCTCCGCCAATTTCGGGGCTAAAGCCGCGGTATTTGAAGAAGCTAATAGGGTTTTGTGCGTTGGCAAAAAACCTTACCTTTTGCATAGCAGCCTTTTTAGCCAATGCCGTTGGCAGGGTGTAACCCAATTGGATATTCCTGATCCTTACGTAAGCACCGCTTTCTACATAGAAAGAGTTTGGTGCCGAGTTGGTGGTTGAGCCAACGTTTACCGATGGGTAAGTATTGGTGCTGTTAGCGCCTGTCCAGCGGTGGTCGTAAAAATCTTTGCTGAAGTTTTCGTTACCGAAACGGTAAGCAATGTTGGCATTGTAAATGCTTACGCCTGCTACGCCCTGTGCATCTATAGCCAGATCGAAGCTTTTGTAGTTGAATGAGGTGTTTAAACCGAAAGTGTATTTGGGGTTAGGGTCGCCAAGCGATATACGGTCTTTACCATCAATGATGTTATCGCCATTTTGATCTACGTATTTAAAGTCGCCCGGTTTAGCGCTCGAAGCTTGTGCCGAAGAAGCAACTTCAGCTGCAGTTTGGAATATACCCGCCACTTTGTAGCCATAAAACTCGCCGATTGGGCTACCCAATACTGTACGGGTTGATAAAGCGCCGTTTGCAAGGCCGCCACCACCTGCATAAATAGGGTTGGCACCCGTTACGGTTGATAATACTTTGTTTTTGTTGTAACCAACGTTACCGCCTATAGTATAGCTGAAATTGCTGTTTACAGTGCCTCTCCAGGTTGCAGAGAACTCTACGCCTTTGTTCACAAAATCGGCCTGGTTACCTACGATGGATCCCGAACCGGTACCTACCGATGACAGGATAGGGATAGCGAAGATGGCCTGTTGGGTTTTACGGTTGTAATAATCCAGCTCAAAGGTTAAACGGTTGTTGAGTACGCCAGCCTCTAGGCCGATATCAGTACCTACGCCGCGCTCCCAGAAAATGGTTGGAGGCACTACCGAGTTAACGCTTGCACCAGTATAAGGCGAGCCGCCGAAAATAGCAGTAAGATATGCTGCCTGTGTTACGCTCAAAGTAGTTGGGTTGAACGGTACGCCCGAGTTACCCACTTTACCCCAGCTGGCTCGTAGTTTAAGGTTATCAAATACCGTTTGGTTTGCCATGAACGGCTCTTTGCTTATTACCCAGCCTGCACCCACCGATGGGAAGTAGCCCCAAACGTTGTTGCCGTAAAACTGCGAAGCACCATCCTGCCTGATAGAGGCATTTAGCAGGTACCTGTCTTTAAACGCGTAGTTTACGCGGGCAAAGTAAGATAAAGCAGTGTTTAACGAACCGCCATCGGTTACGTTACGGCCGGTGGTGTTACCTAACGAAAGGTAGAGGTCGGCATCTCCATTGCTGTATGGCACATTTTGTGCGCTGGCATTAAAGTTGTATGATTTGTAACGCTGTGCGGTATGGCCCAATAACACGGTCAACCTGTGATCCTTAGCAAATGTATTCTCGTAGGTTAAGGTGTTTTCCCATATCCAGTTGCGGGTTTCGGTACGATTTACCGATAGTACGCTCAGGTTGTTGCGCTGCGCAAGCGTTGCGGTGTAAACCGGGGTATAGTTGCGCACTTCGGCCTGGCCTATATCTCCACCAAAGCTGGTGCGTATCTTGAAGTGCTTCAGGAAATTTACCTCGGCATATGCGTTACCGGTAAAGCGGTAGTTCTGCGAACGCTGGTTGTAAAAATCGAGCGTGGCCTGCGGGTTAAAGTTGTTACCGCCACCCAGGTTATAGTCGTTAGGGTCGCCGTAGCTGCCATCAGCATAATATACCGGCAACACAGGGCCCGCAGCATACAACTGGCGGAAGATGCTGTTGGGGATATCGTTGGATTTGCTGTATAAGCCGCTTACGTTATAGCCTAATTTAATAGCGCTAAAAGGGGTGTAATCGTTGGTTAAGCGGGCGGTGTAGCGTTTGTAATTGTTACCCTTAACGTTACCATCCTGATCCAGCATACCTATCGAGAAGTTATACTTCGATTTTTCGGTACCGCCGTTGATAGACACGTTGTGATTGGTTACGAAAGCATCCCGTAAAACCTGCTGGTACCAGTTGGTACCGGTGCCGTAGCTGTTTACATCGGTAAATAAGGGTGCACCGCCGTTAGAAACGGCCAGTTCGTTAATGGCTGTTGCATATTCGGTTGCATTGGCCATTTTTACCTGGTTGGTAACGGTTTGCCAGCCCGCGTAGCCATTGTAATTTACGGTAGCGGTGCCGGTTTTGCCACGTTTGGTGCTAACCAGCACCACGCCGTTTGCTGCGCGGATACCGTAGATAGCGGTGCTTGATGCATCTTTCAGGATACTGATGTTCTCGATGTCGCTGGGAGCTAAAAAGCTGATATCATCATACCAAACGCCATCTACCACGTAAAGTACGTTGGTGTTACCGTAAATAGTACCTGTACCGCGTATCTTAATTTCCGGCGAAGCGCCTGGGGCACCTGAGTTGGTTATCTGTACGCCGGCTACTTTACCCTGTAAAGCAGATACCGGGTTTACCGAGGCTTGTTTGGAAATTTCCTCGCCTTTAACTGATGCTACCGAACCGGTTACATCAAGCTTGCGTTGCGTGCCGTAACCTACTACAACTACCTGGTCTAGTTGGGTTGATGAGGGCTGTAATAAGATAGCAATGCTGGTTTGCCCGTTTACGGCAACCGATTGTGTGGTGTAGCCTATATAGGAGACTTGTAAAGTTGCGTTAGACGCGGCGTTTACTGAAAAAGCGCCATTGACATCGGTTTGGGTACCTGTTGTTGTGCCTTGTATCCCTACACTTACGCCAACCAGCGGCTCGCCGGTTTTAGCGTCAGTAACTTTACCTTTTACGATAATGTTTTGCGCTAAAGCGAAAGTTGAGAAAAAAGTGAACAATAGAAGTAACCCCGAGATAGTATAAATTCTCTTCATAGTGGGTAATGATTTGTAAGTACTTAGATTAATTGGTTTTTTTGACAGGACGAAGTTGCGGAGTTAATACATTTTTAACAAATAATGTTCCTCTACATTATTACATCAACGCTACAATGCTTTCTCAAAAAAGTTTCACAAAAAATATAAATAGTTGATTATTATGAATTTATGATGAACATAGTGTACAGAATACATACTACAGCAACTTCTTAAAACGGCAGGTTGCGGTATAGGTGTATGAGAGGTAATGATGTAGTGTTATAGCTCGATGAGAAACTCTACAAGGTTCTTATCATGTTCTAAATTGAGCTTTTTACGCAGCCTGTAGCGTCTGATTTCTACCCCACGGAGCGAAATATTCAGGAGCGAGGCCATTTCTTTACTGCTCATGTTCATGCGCAGGTAGGCGCACAGTTTTAGATCATTGGGTACCAGGTCGGGGTGGTCTTGTTTTAGTTTTTTGAAGAAGTTTTCGTGCGCCTCGTTAAAACTACTCTCGAAGATGTTCCAGTCGCGCTCGTCGCTCATGCCTTCGTCAATTACTTTGTGTATTTTCTTCAGTTGCTCTTCGGGCAGCTTTTTGCCGGCGCTATCTTTAAAGTTGTTTATCTCTTCACTTATCTTTTGCAGCAACTCGTTTTTGTAAACGATATTCATGGCGCTGTTGGCCAGCTCGCGGTTCTTGCTGGCAAGGTCGGCCTGCAATTGTTCGTTTTTAATGCTAATGATATGTTGCTCATTGGCAATGGCTTCCTGCCGCAGAAACTCTTCTTTTTCGCGCTGTAGTTTCTCCTGTAACTCTACCCGGTGTCGGCGCAGTTTAAGGCGGTAATAATCGCGGATGGCGTAATAGGCCAGTATGAGCATTATAATATAGAAAACGTAAGCAAGTTTGCTGGCGTACCATGGAGGTGAAACCTCGAAAGTAAACACGGTGATATCAGACAATATCTCGTCGTTTATTTTGGCCCTTACTTTAAAATGGTAGGTACCCTGATCCAGGTTGGTGAAATCTTTTTGGCCCTGTGTACTCCATTCCGACCATTGCCGCGAATACCCCTCCAGATAATACTGAAATTTTATTTTGGCCTGTCGGTAGTAAGGCAGGGTGTAAGAGATGCGGATGTTGTTTTCGGCATGGGGTACTTGCAGGTTATCCAGCATACCGCCGTTGTCTGCCATCAACGAAACCAAATCGGTAATGTTCTCAATTTTACGGATAAGTACTTTGGGGCTGTGGATGCGGCTTTGGAGCCGGGCATCCTCATCGTTCAGGATAACGAAGCCATCGTCTACGCTGATGAGGTAAATGGAGTTGTTGATTAGGTTGATGTTTTCGTAATGCTGCACCATTTGCCCGCTCAGGATACTGAAACGGTTAGAATCGATAGACAGCTTACCCGGCGCAGAAAGATCGGCCAGGGAAACGCGGCCATCGTTGATGAACCAATACTTTTTGCCAATGGCGGGTATCAGTTTGCCCGATGCGGCGAAGGTGCCCAACTTGGTATTGAGCTGTTTGTATTTCTCAAAGTGGTCGGCAATATCGTCATACACATAAAAGCCCGCGTCGGATGAGAACACCACGCGGTTATCCAAGTTGAATACGTTTACATTATAGCTGCCCGGCAATCCTTGGTGTTCGTCGTAATATTTTACCGAGGTAGCCTTTTTTAAGTCGGCACTTAAGGTGAGTTTGTAAATACCTTTATATGCGTGGCTCACCCATACCTGCCCCTTGTTGTCCTGCTCTACGTAGCGCGAGGGCTCGCCAAAGCCTGCTATCTTATGATCGAACACCCAGTTGCCCGCAGCATCCTTGCGATATATCACCAGGCCGGTATAGGTGCCTTGTATCAGTTGATAGTCGTTGAGTTTTTTGATGGTCCAGCCGCCGTTTATGCTGGATATTTTGCTGATGGTATTGCCGTTTACCTGGTAGGTGCCATCGTTATGGCCGCAAAGCAGGCGGCCATCTTGTAGGGAAAGGTCCCACACCTGGCCCTGCGAGCCGGGGATAAGCTTAAAATCGAAAGACTGGAACAGCCGCGGGTTACCTGGTATTACCCAATCACTGTAAAACAGCCCCTGGTTGGTACCCAGGTATATTTTGTTGTTGAAAATAATGCTGGAATACACCGTGCCGAAACGCCCCGTTTTATCAAAATAAAAGTATAGCGGCGAGTTTACCTCAATACGGTCGATACCGTTATCCAGGCCAGCCCAAATGTTTTGCTCTGCATCGGTATAAAGGCTTAAAACGGTATTGTTTTGTAAACCGCTCGATTTGTTGATGTGCTGTATAACGTTGCCGGCGGTGTCTATAATGACAACCCCATTGAGAATACTGCCATAGGCAAAGTATTTGCCGGGTATCTGCACGCCGTTGTTAAGCTGGTAGGTTTTCAGGAAATCGTTCGCCTGGTTGGCCCAGGGGGTAATCTGGCTTCCGTTGTAAACAAACAAACCATTTTTTGCTGTGCCGATAAGGAAACAATTGTTCTTAAAGGGCAGGATGGAAAGCACCCCGCTGTTGCCCAATATCTTGCTGCCGGGAATGAACACCAGTTTGCTTCCTTTCAATTCGAACAGGCCCTCGTCTACCTGCTCTATAAAATAGCGTGAGTTACATTTAAGCAGGAACAGGAAAGGTTTGGGGGCTTTTACTACAGTTATTTTGCCGCCCGCGTAGATAAATATAGACCCGAAGGATTGGAAGATGACCCGGTTGCCATCTACATATATCTTCCATATCTCTTCGTTGAGGAGTTGCTTGGCGTTTACCAATCCAATGAGGGAGTGGTATTTTAAAAAGCCGGCCTTATTATCTTCCCAATAGCCAAACTCGCCAAAACCGCCTGCGTATATTTTGCCCTTGCCATCGGCAGCAACCGAGCGCACAATCTGCCCGTTGGGCATATGGTAAAGCTGCCAGTATTTGCCATCGAAGGCCAGCAGCCCCTCGGCATTGCCAAAGTACATAATACCATGCTCATCGCGCGTTACCGACCAATTTTGGTTGCCACTTTGGTACTGCGCCTTGGTATAATTTTGCACATAAGGCACCCCGATGCTTTTGATATCTGCCGCAAAAGCGGCAATATTCATGAAGAGCAGGGTGAAAGCCAGCAGGACGTTTTTGCGCATAGATGATTGATAGCGATAGGTAGCCGCCAAATATTTGTACGAAAATACAGTTTTGGGATGGAATTAAACGAAATAAGCTATTAGGGTAGCTGTGCAACCTTCCGTCTGTTGAAACAGACGGCAATTAAGGTGGGTTGCGAAATATAGTATAGCCACAGATTCACCTTCATTGCCGTTCCATTTATGGAACGTTGGTTGGAAACAGACGGCAATTAAGGTGGGTTGCGAAATAATAGTATAGCCACAGATTCACCTTCATTGCCGTTCCATTTATGGAACGTTGGTTGGAAACCGACGGCAATGAAGGTGTGGAATGTGAAATATAGTATAGCCACAAATGTACCTTCATTGCCGTTCCATTTATGGAACGGTTGAGTATTTATTCCGCTAATTGCATCTTCCCTTTTTTAGCCACATTTACCGGCTGGGGTACTTTTACGTAATAACCCGTACCATCATAAACGCGTTTACGGGGGTGCGCTTTACAGGCATCGCTGCAGCAGCCATCCATGGCGGTGCCGCAGTCGTCGCACTGGGTAAAGTGCTCGTTGCACTCGGGGTTGGCGCAGTTGATCATCTTTGGCGTGGTTTTGCCGCAGTTGAGGCAGGTAGAGATCACTACCGGGTTCACGCTGTTCACATCAACCGAAAGGCGGTTATCGAAAACGTAGCATTTGCCCTCAAAATCTTCGCCGCCGGCTTCTTTGCCATATTTGATAATGCCGCCGTGCAGCTGGTACACATCGGTAAAACCCTCGTGCAACAACAGGGCAGATGCTTTTTCGCATTTGATACCGCCGGTGCAATAGGTGAGTATCTTTTTATCTTTATACTGTGCCAACTCGTTGATCATGGCCGGGAAATCGCGAAAGTTCTCTATATCCAGCGTAAGGGCATTTTTGAATTTTCCCAGGTTGTGCTCGTAGTTAGAGCGCACATCAAGCACCACCACATCGTCGCGATCTTTCATAGCCAAAAACTCTGCGGGCTCTAAATGCTTGCCGGTTTGTTTCTGCGGATTGATCACTTTAGGATCGCGCAGGCCCGAATGCACAATCTCCGATTTATAACGGCAGTGCATCTTCACAAAGGAAGGCTCGTCCACCTCGTCTACCTTGAAGTCGATACCGGCAAAGCGTGTATCTGCATGGAGGGTGTCCATATAAGTACGGCATGCTTCGGCAGTGCCGGAGACGGTGCCGTTCAACCCCTCTTCGGCCACAATAATGCGACCGGTTAAACCTAAGCTTTTACAGAATTTTAAATGATCGGCAGCAAATTGCTCGGCATTGGCTATTGTTGAATAACAATAGTATAGTAGTGTGTTGTATTTTGCCATAATCCATCGATACCGCTGCAAACGGTGTTAAATGAGGCGCAAAGATAGGGATTTTAGAGATTAGTTGGTTGGAGGTTAGAGGTTAGGAAGAAAATATCTTATTTCGGCAATCTTACTAACCTCTAACTTCTAACCTCCAGCCTCTAACGCTTACCTTATCCCGTAAAATATCCTAATGCCCTGCAGGTACTTTTTATTGCCCGCGTAAGAGATGCCATAATCCACCCTAAAGATAAGACGCTGCACACCCACGTAAAACTCGCGGTAGTTGGGGTTGCCCTTGGTGGTTAAGAAGTTGGCACCTATTATTTCTTCTAATTTCAGGCTGCGTAAAAAGGATACTTTGTTCAATATGGAGCCTGCGAAATTATGCTGGTAATGTGCTTCCAGGAAACCGCCGTTAGTGCTATATGTATAAAACGGCAGGAAGTGGAAGCTGCCGATATACGTTGGATCGAACGTGGTGCCCTGGTTACCTAAGTAGTGGTAGTAATCCATAAAATACAGGCGCTTATTGTTGAAATAGCCGCCTGTAGTAAGTTTAAAAGCCGAGTATCCCGCCAGCCCGATGCGGATATTGTACTGCGAAACATCTGCGGAGGCAAAATCATAGTTCACATCAGACCCCAACACACCCTCGAAGCCCTTGTGATAAGTCACCGTAAGCGTTGGGTACTTAGATGGCAGATTGAATTTGCCTGTTGGGCGGGTAATGTATTGCTGATCGAATGTAAAGGTAGCCGCCGTAGTAAACGATAGCGCCTGGTTTTCGGGGAATAAGAAAGAACGGTCATCCGGCGGGGTACCTGCAGGCGCTAAGGGGTTGTTGGAAGTGAACTCTTTGTCCTTAACATCTACCAGGTGCCCCAAATTGGTGTTGTATAATTGCGTGCGACTGGAATAGTTGAGGCTTGCGCTCCATAAAACGCCGTTGGCTACTTCGCGTTGATAGCCGAAGGCACCGAAATGCGAACGGTAATATTTTACGTAGTTGTTTTCGCTCAGGATGGTACTCAACGTGTTAAAATATAGCGAACGCGTACCCACGTTGTTCAGATCCAGCACGTCGCTGCCAAAATTTACCCAATATTTGGAGTTATGGAATGGGTCGTCGCGGTACTCGGCCAGCATATTGGTACTGAATATTTTGTTGGAGAACCCGTAGCGCAGTGCCGGGGTTACCGCAAAAGAATGGAAATCATCAATAATATGGGTGTAGCGTACCTTGGCGTTTATTCCGAAACCTTCCACCGTGTTATAATAAAACGTTTGCAGGAATGGGTAGATATACAGCGAATCCTTTTCGGTACGGTTGCTGGCATTATAACCAAATATTAGGTAGCCGGGGTAGTTGATGCCGTTTTTGGTGTGCTGCAGGGTATCCAGATAGGCTTCGGTTTTATGGTAGGCAGCCGCGCTGTCTTTTTTCTCGTAATCGCGGATTTCTAAGGCGGTTAGGGGCACGGGCCGGTTGGCAACCCAGTAAGCCGGTGTTTTTAAATTGGAGGCGGTATCTATGCGCAACACTTCGCCGGTGAAGAAGCCGTCGGGGTAGGCGGGTTCCAACTTATAGTTATTATAGATGCCCTGGTAATAGCCGCCAAATTTAAAGCCAAGTACCGAGCCCTTGAAATTAAACAGCACCGAAACCGGCATCCACACGCTATCGGTAATGGGGATGTATTGCTGCCTTACCTGCAAGGTATCTACCAAATTAAGCGAGTTGCTTTTGCCCCGCAGCATCAGGTCTACGCTGTAGATGCGCCAATCGCCCTCTACTATGTAGATGTTGCCCTTGAAAAGCTGGCCATATTCATGCTTGGGGATAACCTCAATCTTATCTATAGTTTGCCCGTTTTGTACGGTGCTTCCAATGAGTTTGTAACGGTAGAAATTGAATGCGTTAGATGCCAATGGCGATACGTAGCCTCGCGTACTAAGGCCGGGTATGCTAAATATGTTGTGGTAAAAATTAGCCTGCAGGTCGGATGCTTTGTTGTAGCCGAAGGCTGTGTTGATACCCGCGTTGCGCGAAGCGATGGTGATTTCTTTTACTTTATCGGGCGATTGGTAATTGAAAGCAGATAAAGATTCCGATTGGTACAATATGCCACGACCCAGCGAATCGAGATCCAGCGCACGGGTAACTGCCGCACTGCGCAGGGATTTTGGTGTACTCAATAATTTTTGCACGCCTTTGATATACACGGCGCAGGAGTAGCCTTTTACCTCGTTAAGGTGGGTTTCGCGTTTAGCAATCACCATACGCATAATGGTGTCGCCCGGGTCCTGGTTATTGCGCCATTTATCAGACACCTGGCTAAAGCGGAACTCCTCGTCCTGCATCTGCACATTATGTGCCTCGTCATGGTCGGTAATGGTGATAGTTTCTGCTTTTACGGCATAACCGGCAAGGCGGTAAACTACATTGTAGGTACCCGGGCTAAGCTTAAAGTGATAAACACCTTCCTCGTTGGCAGTAGTACCATAGGTAGAGCTACGGATATATACCGATGCAAAGGCAACCGGTTCGTTTTTTTGCCCGGTGATTTTGCCCGACAGGATATATTGCTGCGCATAGGCACCTAAAACGGTTGACAGCAAACAAACAAGTAGAAGTAAGTATCTTTTCATTGTGTTTAGTTTTTAAGAGTCCCTTCCATGCTTTTGCAATAAACGCTTATAGCCTCACATATATCCGCTTCTTAGAAGAGGACTTGATATGTACTTGCTCTTAGCCTTCTTTTTTGACGAAGGGTTGGGATGAGGCTGTAGATCAACAGGGAACTCTCGTTACTAAATATTTTTTTTACCAAAATGTTTGTTTACAGGCTTAATATATTAAAAATGTTGCAGGTAAGCGGTGGTTTGGCGTTTATGTTTAATTTTGCAGCCTAAACAGCTATTTCATGTACACTACATTGCAACCGGTATTACAGCAAGAACTTGCCGATATAGAAGCCGCAGGATTATATAAAAGAGAAAGAATTATTACCTCGGCGCAGGGTGCGGATATCACCGTGCAAGGCGGCCAGGAAGTGATCAACTTTTGCGCCAACAACTACCTTGGGCTATCCGGTAACCAGCGCGTTATCGATGCCGCAAAAGCAGCTATGGATACGCATGGGTATGGTTTATCATCGGTAAGGTTTATATGCGGCACGCAGGATATACATAAAGAGCTCGAAAAAAAGATAAGCGAATTTTTGGGTACAGAAGATACCATCCTTTACGCGGCGGCTTTCGATGCCAACGGCGGGGTGTTCGAGCCCTTGTTCAACGACCAGGATGCTATCATATCTGATGAGCTAAACCACGCCTCCATCATTGATGGCGTGCGCCTTTGTAAGGCCCAGCGCCAGCGCTATAAACACGATGACATGGCCGACCTGGAAGATAAGCTGAAAGCCACCCAGGGCCTGCGCCACCGTATCATTGTAACCGATGGGGCATTCTCTATGGATGGTACCATTGCCCAACTGGATAAAATTTGCGCCCTGGCCGAGCAGTACAATGCTTTGGTTATGATAGATGAGAGCCATTGCAGCGGCTTTATGGGCAAAACCGGTCGTGGCACGCACGAGCATCATCATGTAATGGGCAAGATTGATATCATCACCGGTACCTTAGGTAAAGCCCTTGGTGGTGCATCCGGCGGGTTTACCTCCGGCAGGAAAGAAATTATCGATATGCTGCGCCAGCGCTCGCGCCCGTACCTGTTTAGCAATACGCTTGCACCAGCTATCACAGGTGCTTCTATAGCGGTATTAGATATGCTGAGCGAAACCACCGATTTGCGCGATAAACTGGAAACCAATACCCAATACTTCCGCGAACAGATGACCGCTGCGGGTTTCGATATCAAGCCAGGTGTGCACCCCATAGTACCTGTAATGCTTTACGATGCCAAACTGGCACAGGAATTTGCCGCGAAGATGCTGGAAGAAGGCATTTACGTAATTGGTTTTTACTACCCTGTGGTACCGCAGGGCAAGGCCCGCATCCGCGTACAGATTTCTGCCGCACACGATAGGGAGCACCTGGATAAAGCTATCGCAGCGTTTACCAAGGTGGGTAAGGAACTGGATGTTATCAAATAAATGTTACGTATAAGTTTTTTATATTTGTACGTATAAAAGAGAGATGGCTATGGAGAATATCAAATTAACGCTTAATGTTAAAGCCGATTCTTTGCGAACCGTTAAAGAATATGCGAAACGCCGCCATACCAGTTTATCTAAAATTGTACAGAAGCTTTTTGATGAAATTGTAGAGCAGGAAGAGAGCGAAGATGCCTTTCTGAACAGACTAAAGCAAGAACCAGTTGCGCCGGAAATAGCAGCCCTAAGGGGGATATTAAAAGGTAAAGTGCCCGATGATGTTAACCTATGGGACTATAAATATGAATATTTGAAGGAAAAGCATGGCCTCTAAAATATTTGTAGATAGTGATACGCTATTAGATTTTCTATTAGATAGATCGCCGTTTGCAGACTATAGCCAATCTCTAATTAGCAAGGGCCTGCAAGGCACTATGGATTTGTGTACGTCGACATTGATTTTGGCGAACGTTCATTATTTGGTTTCGAAAAATATTAACAGGCACGCTGCCCAGATCGCGATCAAAGAAATATTAACTTTCGCAAAAATCCTTGCTTTCGATGAAGGGCACGTTAAGGCGGCTTTAGATAGTGGACATGTGGATTTTGAAGACACCATACAATTCTATATAGCTTTTACAAATCAATGCGACTTAATCATCAGCCGTAATATTAAACACTATAAGAAATTTGACATCCCGGTATTAACTGCCGAACAATTTTTAAGAACAATATTATAATGCAATCAAAAATAGATCAGTACACCGATGAGATAAAGGCTTTTACAGCTGCTAAGGCGGATGAATTGGAAGCTTTTCGTATAAAATTCTTAGGTACTAAAGGCATCATCAAGGATTTGTTCGAGCAGTTCAAAACCGTTAGTGCAGATGAGAAACGCACTTTTGGCAAGGTGCTTAATCAGTTTAAGCAGCTAACCGAAGCACGCTACGAGGAAATAAAAGAATCGCTCGTCTCTGCAACGGTAGATACTAAATCCGAAATCGATTTGACGTTGCCCGGCGATGGGCTGGAGATTGGCTCGCGCCATCCGCTGTCTTTGGTGCGTAACGAGATCATCGATATTTTCAAACGCCTGGGCTTCATAGTAGCCGAAGGGCCGGAGATTGAAGACGACTGGCATAACTTCTCGGCCCTTAACTTCCCCGAAGAACACCCTGCCCGTGATATGCAGGATACCTTTTTCGTACGCAAAGGCGACCAGGAGAATGGCGATATTGCCCTGCGCACACATACCTCATCGGTACAGGTGCGCATGATGGAGAACGGAAAACCGCCGTTTCGCGCCATTATGCCCGGCCGCGTTTATCGCAACGAGGCTATCTCGGCGCGTGCGCATTGCTTCTTCCACCAGGTAGAGGGGCTTTATGTGGACGAGAATGTTTCGTTCTCAGATCTGAAGCAGACGCTTTACCATTTTGTGCAGGAGCTTTATGGCGAAGGCACCAAAGTGCGTTTCCGCCCGTCGTACTTCCCGTTCACCGAGCCGTCGGCAGAGATGGATATCTCGTGTACCATTTGTGGTGGCAGTGGCTGCAATATGTGCAAATACAGTGGCTGGGTAGAGATATTGGGTTGTGGCATGGTAGATCCCAACGTTTTGGAGAACTCTGGCATCAACAGCAAGAAATTTACCGGCTTTGCATTCGGCATGGGTATGGAAAGAATTGCCAACCTAAAATATGTGATAAAAGATTTGCGTTTATTCTCTGAGAACGACGTTCGTTTCTTAAAGCAATTTCAAACAGAGATCATATGATGATTAATAGTGCGAGGAGAATGGTGAGTAGCGAATGGATTGCGTGGTCAATAAAAGCCATTCACCGCTTAATTGCTCACTACTTATCATTAATATTATTTGCCGTGTTGGTATTGGTGGGTTGCGGCAAGCAAGAAAATGTAGTCCCCAGCGTGCCGGTAAACTTCCGTGCATCTAGAACCGATCCTCGTTTTTCCGCACTTAACAGCATAGGCGGTTCGGTAGTCATATCCGGATACGGCGTTGCGGGCCTGTTGCTTTACAAACAGGCAGATGGCACTATAACTTGCTATGATCGCTGTAGCAGCTATCAGCCGGAGAAACTTTGTGCCGTAAGTCCCGATAATACCGGCTTTACGGCTACCGACCCATGCAGCGGAGCAAAATTTTCCCTATCAGATGGTAGCCCGGTAAAAGCACCAGCTACCAAATATCTCAGGTCCTACGTTGTAAATGCCACACAATTTGAGATATTTGTATCAAACTGATACATGGAGGCCGATAAAATTAAAGATAGTATTAAGCGGGCAGCGCAGGATCTGTTCCGAAAATTCGGTTACCATAAAACCAGCGTAAACGAAATTGCCAAGCGCGCAAAAATTGCCAAGGCTACCATTTATAAGTACTTTGAGAGTAAGGAAGCCATTTTGCACGTGCTGCTGATGGATTATATTAAGCTGAGTGTTGATGAACTCATCAACACGGATATCCCCGAAATGGATGAGGAGGCCCACCTCAATAACCTCATCATGAAAACCTGCCGCCTTTCTTACACCGTTTGCAACGAATTTATCGGCTGGGATTTTATCCGCGAAAGCACCAACTCGCAGGATTTTTTAAAGAACCTGAGCAACGAGCTGGAAGACCTGCTGGTAATGAGTTTTACCCAGCTGGCCGGCATACGCAAGCACGAAACCTACCCGCAGCGCCTGCGCTTTCTGATCAAATGCAGCAAAAGCATCGTATTTAGCTTTGCGTTTACCTCGGTAAGCGATAGCGACGTGCGAAAAAACTTCGTATCCTTTCAAAAGGAGATATTGCCTTATTTGGTGAAGGCGGCGATATTGGTTTAGTTTTAGCATTTGCCGATAATAAATCACTATTTTAGCTTTAGTTGGGAAGTTACGTCTTCGATTTGTATGGATTACATTGAAATTAAAGGGTATAAATCAATAAAAAACTGTCGGGTTGAATTTGCTCCGATAAATATACTTATTGGCGCAAATGGAGCTGGGAAAAGTAATTTTCTTTCTTTTTTCGAATTTTTGAATCGTCTTTATCATCAGAAGCTAACTGAGTATGTTGCGCTTTCAGGAGGAGAGGAAAAAATGTTACATAAAGGTAGCAAGGTTACTGATAGAATATATTCTAAAATTAAATTTGGGTTAAATGCGTATTCATTTGAAATAAAAAAAGGCGAAAATTCTTTCATCTTTACCTCCGAGGGATTATGGTACGACAATAACCCCTATGAGGATAATCCAATAAACATTGCCGACTATAATAATGAAGCAAGGATTAAAAGTTATCCTAAACCTCGTGCAAATTATATCAGAAGATATTTAAATTCTTTTACAAAGTATCATTTTCACGACACAGGGAAAAATTCTCCGTTTTCTCAGCTAAGCCATATTGAGAACGATGTATATTTTTTGTACGAAAAAGGTGAAAATCTTGCAGCTTTTTTATTCAATATTCAGCAAAAGCAACGACTAGTATATAATCGAATCGTAAAGACGATTCAAAGTATAGCTCCTTTTTTTTCTGATTTCTTTTTTCAGCCCAACAGTGAGGGTTACCTCCGACTACAATGGCAAGATAAGTATAGTTCGAATGTTTACGGGGTATCCGACCTATCAGATGGAACTATTAGGTTTATCGCATTGACAACTCTTTTCTTGCAGCCCGAATTGCCAATGACAGTAATTATCGATGAACCTGAGCTAGGATTACATCCTTTTGCAATATCCAAACTTGCGGGAATGATACAGAGCGCCGCTTCTAAAAGCGTCCAGGTGGTGATGGCTACACAATCAGCTGATCTTGTAAGTCATTTTGAAGCTCAAGACATAATTACTGTAGACCAAAAAAATGGTGAAAGCATATTTATGAGGCTAAAGGAAGAAGATTTATCAAATTGGCTGGACGAGTACAGTATTGGAGATTTATGGCAGAGAAACATTATAAAAGGCGGTCAGCCAAGTTAAATTAGGTTATGAAAAGAATCATAATCATTTGCGAGGGTCCAACCGAAATGGAGTTCTGTAAAGATGTTCTAAGCCCTTTCTTCAATTCAAAAGATATTTTTTTACAGACTCCCCTTATAAAAAAATCGGGCGGAGGCATTGTACCGTGGAGCAATTTAAAACGACAAATTGAGACCCACTTGTCACAGGATACTAATGCTATTGTGTCTACATTTATTGATTATTACGGAATTCTCCCGAGATTTCTCTTCCCTGAGTGGCAAAACGCACACAAATTAGCCGACAAGTATAGGAGGATGGATTTGCTGGAAAAGGGCATGTCAGATGATATCTCTGGTGTTATAAAGAACAGGTTCATACCATACATTCAATTACATGAATTTGAAGGATTGCTGTTTAATAATCTCCAGTCGTTTGATAATCAAATCGGGTCGAAAGATTTTCTCAATCGTCGAGAATTGGAAGCAACAATCTTACAGTTTCCGAATCCTGAACTCATTAACGATTCACCAAATAACGCGCCTTCTTATCGATTAAGAAGATTGATTAAGGGCTATAATAAAATAGTTTTCGGAAGCATCCTTGCTGAGGATATAGGTTTGAAAAGGATGCGAAAAAAAAGCGTAAGATTTAATGCTTGGTTGAAAGTTCTTGAAAATCAATGGCCATAATTCCGGCGAACTCGAGGAGTTTCGTGTAAAATTTCTTTAATAAATATTTGGAAGAGTGAAATCAATTCTTTTACTTTGTTATTCAAAGTACTTTAAAAGCTATTCATTGAGTCGCTAAAATACATCGGCGATTATTTTTTAAATATATACTTTGAATTGCAAAGAACTTTTTAAATATAAATATATGATAGACCAACTGCAACCTCCACCCCAAAAATGGTACGAAAATTCCATCCTCATCAAATTAACCGTAATCACTTTGATTATCCTGGCGCTGCTTATCCCATCATCCTGGATACAAAACCTGGTAGACGAGCGGGAGGACATTCAAACGAAGATGGGCAGTGCGGTGTCTGATAGCTGGTCGGGGAGCCAATTGATACAGGGCCCGGTTTTGGTTATACCCTACAACAAATTACCTGGTGCCGCATGTAACGCTACAGGTTACATTTACCTGCTACCGGATGATGTACACATTAAAGCAAACCTAAAAACGCAACCGTTTAAGCAAGGGGTTTTTGATGTAACGGTGTATACCTCTGCAACCGGGGTGCAAGGCAACTTTGCCCAACCCAACCTGGCCAAATTGGGTATAACTCCCGGGCAGGTGATGTATGATAAGGCACGTTTACTATTTGGTATAGCTGATATTAAAGGGCTTTTAACTAATCCTTTGGTGAAAATACAAGGGCAAAATTACACACCGGAACCTGCATCAAGCGACGTAAATCCTTTTGTGCAATCATTGCAGGTGGAGTTTCCTTTACCGGTTAACGGCAACATTGCATTCAACTATAACCTCGACTTAAAGGGCAGCAATGACATCAACTTCCTGCACCTTGGTAAAACTACCGATGTACAGTTTAAAAGCGACTGGCCAACACCGCAATACAATGGCCGTTACCTGCCGGATACACGCGACAGTACTTCAAACGGCTCGGGCGCAAAATGGCATAGGCTGTATTACAACAGGCCCTTTCCGCAGCAGTGGCTTAATGATAATTCTGTGCTGAGTAACCCCAAATCAATTGCCGAAGCCACTTTTGGCGTGCGGCTGCAACCGCCGGTAGATGAGTACCGCAAAGTAACCCGGACCAACAGGTACGCTACACTCATTATCCTGCTTACATTCGTCTCCCTGTTTTTAACAGAGCTGATACGTAAGCAACCTATCCACCTGTTTAATTATACGCTGATTGGCGCAGCCATGATTGTGTACTATATACTGCTATTGTCCTTTGCGGAAAAAATTGGTTACAACTACGCGTACCTTATCTCATCTACAGCTACAATAGGTTTAATCTCTTTCTTCACAGCTTCGTTGCTTAAGAACAAAGGAGCCGCAGCGATGTTCGCGCTTATTCTGAGCGTATTCTACGGCTTCATCTTCATCATTATACAACTGGAAGAGTATTCGTTGCTGGTAGGGGCAGTGGCCTTGTTCTTCATCGTAGCGGCATTGATGTATTTCTCCCGTAAGATAAACTGGGACAACCATTAAATATTTACCTAAACCTTATTACCCAACCCTTCACCCGCATGCACCAGCATGCGGGTGATTTAAACCAAAACAACATGCATACAAGCAATTATTGGATTGGGCATTTCAAGACAAATGCCCGGGAAAAACGCATCGACTGGAATTTATTTCCCTCGTTAAGTGCCGAAGAAGTGAAAATTATACTGCCATCGCTGCAGGCCTGGCAATTGGGAGAAACATCGGAGGGTAAGCATTTAATTGCGGCTTCAACCAAATACGCCAACAAAATAGGCGACCCGGATTACGTGGAAGCTGTAAAGCTTTTTATAAAAGAAGAGCAAAAGCACGGCAATAACCTTGGCCGGTATCTTGATGGCATCGGGAAAACGCGTATCAGAAAGGATTGGGGCGATACACTGTTCAGGAAAGTGCGTTATTACAACACCAATATGGAAATATGGACGCTGGCTGTTATTGTAGTGGAAAGCACGGCGCAGATTTTTTACCAGGCACTAAAAGATGCTACTGACTGCGAACTGTTGCAGGCGATATGCACCGATATATTAATAGACGAGGCCTATCACATCACTTTCCAAACCGAACGGCTTGCAACAATTTATGAAAGCAAACCCGAATACTCCAAAGCCTGGCGCAACCTCGCGTTTAAGTCGTTTTTCTTTTTAACCTCCTGCATGGTATGGGCTGCACACCGTACCTTATTTAAAGCCGGCGGCAATACGTTTAATTCATTTACCAGGAAAATGATTTTTAAGTACAGAAAAACCATTAAAACGATAACGGAAAAGCAACAAAAAGAAGTGTCGTGGGAATAATTTAAATTAATTCAAAATACCGTTTTGGTTTTCGGTTCAAATTTTATTATGTTTGCATAGTAAAATCTACTGCCATGAGTGAAGAACTATTAGAATTTTCTGAACTGATAGATGAGCAATTCGAGATGGAAGACATCGCTATCGAGGTTTATATCGATAAACTGCTCAGCATCTTTTTATAAGCATTTGCTGCCTGCCCGTAAAGGCCTTTTGTCTCGGATAATAGGATATGCCTTATGTCCTAAAGGCAATATTGCGCATATCTGCACAGCTGCAAATTCTTGTTGTTGACTTAATATTCGGCTAGCTTTTTAACCAATCAGCCTTTGCGCCTTCGCGTCTTTGCGTGCCAAAATATCCCCTGATTCATCTGCACATCTGAAATCTGCACATCTGCACATCATTTTCAGCCTCAAAGTCGTACCTTTGCCTGTCAATTTGACTTTATAATTACGATGGCGCAATTGTTGCGTTTGCCGTAGTACCATAATACAATAACATGTTAGACTTTTTTAGTAAGCTTTTCGGAAGCAAATCAGAACGGGATGTAAAAAGCATACAGCCTATAGTTGAAAAAATCAAGGCTGAATTTGCCAAATTGGGCGATTTGAGCAACGATGAGCTTAGGGCTAAAACCATAGAATTCAAGGAAACCATAGCCGCAGGGCTCTCCGGCATCGATAGCGAGATACAGGCCATTAAGGCCCGTACCGAAACCGAGCTGGATATGGAAGTAAGCGAAAAGGTGGAGCTTTACACCCAGTTGGATAAACTGGAGAAAGACCGCAACAAAGAGCTGGAAGACATCCTGATCAATATATTACCACAGGCATTTGCCGTAGTAAAAGAAACTGCAAAACGTTTGGCATCAAACCCAAGCATAGAAGTTACCGCTACCGATTTCGACCGCGAACTGGCGGCTAAAAAGAATAACGTTGTCATCAAGGGCGATAAGGCTACCCACAGCAGCACCTGGCTTGCAGCCGGTAACCCGGTTACCTGGAATATGGTACATTACGATGTACAGCTGATAGGCGGTATTGTATTGCACCAGGGTAAAATATCTGAGATGGCAACGGGTGAAGGTAAAACGCTGGTAGCCACGCTGCCTGCATACCTAAACGCACTGGCTGGCCAGGGCGTACACATTGTAACCGTGAATGATTACCTGGCACGCCGCGATAGCGAGTGGATGGGGCCCTTGTACGAGTTCCACGGCCTGTCGGTAGATTGTATAGACAAACATGAGCCAAATTCTGAGCAACGCCGCAAGGCTTACCTGGCCGATATTACTTTTGGCACAAATAACGAGTTTGGCTTTGATTACCTGCGTGACAATATGACACGCAGCCCCGAAGAACTGGTGCAACGCAAGCTGCACTACGCCATGGTAGATGAGGTGGATTCGGTATTGATTGATGATGCGCGTACGCCGCTCATTATTTCGGGCCCTATTCCACGTGGCGACGAGCACGAGTTTTACGAACTGAAACCACGTATAGAGCGTTTGGTGAATGCCCAGAAAGCTTATGTAAACACTGTATTGAATGAGGCCAAGAAGGCTATTAATGAAGGCAAGACCGGTGTTGACGATGGCGGTTTAGCCCTATTGCGTGCACACCGCGCGCTGCCAAAGAACAAAGCACTGATCAAATTCCTGAGCGAGGGCGGTAATAAAACCGTATTGCTGAAAACAGAGAACCACTACATGCAGGATCAGGGCAAGGATATGCCTAAGGTTGATGCTGAACTGTTCTTCATTATCGATGAGAAGAACAACTCAGTAGAGCTTTCTGAAAAAGGTATCGAACTGATAACGGCATCTGGTGAAGACCCGGGCTTCTTCGTGATGCCGGATGTAGGTTCTGAGATTGCACGTATCGAAAAATCTGACTTACCCGCAGATGAGAAAATTGCGAAGAAAGATGAGTTGATGCGCGATTTCTCTATCAAATCAGAGCGTATCCACTCGGTAAACCAATTGCTGAAGGCTTACACGTTATTTGAAAAAGATACCGAATACATCCTGGATGAAGGCAAGGTAAAAATTGTAGATGAGCAAACAGGCCGCGTGTTGGATGGTCGCCGCTACAGCGATGGCCTGCACCAGGCCATAGAGGCTAAGGAAAACGTGAAGGTGGAAGATGCTACCCAAACCTTTGCCACCATTACCCTGCAGAATTACTTCAGGATGTACCACAAGCTTTGCGGCATGACGGGTACCGCCGTTACCGAAGCAGGTGAGTTTTGGCAGATATACAAGCTGGATGTGGTAGAGATACCAACCAATACGCCAACCAGCCGTGCAGATATGCAGGACTTGGTTTACCGTACCATCCGCGAAAAATACAATGCCGTTGCCGATGAAATTGTAAAATTAACCCAGGCGGGCCGCCCGGTACTGGTTGGTACCACTTCGGTAGAAATATCAGAATTACTAAGCCGTATGCTTAAGCTACGCGGCATAAAACATAACGTACTTAACGCCAAGATGCACCAGAAGGAGGCCGATATTGTGGCTGAAGCAGGGCAGGCAGGCACCGTTACCATTGCTACCAACATGGCTGGCCGTGGTACGGATATAAAATTAGGTGCAGGGGTGCAGGCATCAGGCGGTTTGGCCATTGTAGGTACCGAACGCCACGAAAGCCGCCGTGTAGACAGGCAGTTGCGTGGCCGTGCCGGTAGGCAGGGCGACCCGGGTTCTTCTCAGTTCTTCGTATCGTTAGAGGATAACCTGATGCGTTTATTCGGCTCGGAGCGTATCTCAAACCTGATGGTGCGTATGGGTATCGAGGAAGGTGAAGTGATACAGCATTCCATGATATCCAAATCTATCGAGCGTGCGCAGAAAAAGGTAGAAGAGAACAACTTTGGCATACGTAAACGCCTGCTGGAGTATGATGACGTGATGAACTCGCAGCGTACCGTTATCTACGCAAAACGTAAGAACGCCTTGTTTGGCGAGCGCCTGGAAGTGGATTTGAATAACACCGTCTTCGATGTTATGGAAGATGTGGTTACCGAATATAAAGAAGCCAACAACTACGAAGGCTTTAGGCTGGAGGTTATCCGTTTGTTCTCGGTAGATATCGACACTACGCAGGAAGAGTTTGTAGCTACATCGGTAAATAAGCTGGTTGATAAAACCTTTGCCCAGGTAATAGAGTTTTACAAGCGTAAAGCCGAGCAGGTTGCACAACAGGCTTACCCGGTATTGAAAGACGTTTATGATACACGTGGCCAATATGTAGAGAACATTGTAGTGCCGTTTACCGATGGCGTGCATGGTCTGCAGGTTGCTGTCCCACTGAAAAAAGCAATTGAGAACAAAGGTGCAGAGGTGTTCAAATCTTTCGAGAAGAACGTAACCCTTTACCTGATAGATGATGCCTGGAAAGAGCACCTGCGCGAGATGGACGAGCTGAAGCAATCGGTACAGAACGCCGTTTACGAACAAAAGGATCCATTGTTGGTTTACAAGTTCGAAGCGTTTGAATTATTCCGCGCGATGCTTTCTAACGTGAACAAAGAGCTGGTGAGCTTCCTGTTCCGTGGTGGTATTGCGGTACAGCAGGAGCCTGAGCAGGTAAGGGAAGCAAAGCCCGAGCCTAAGATGGATCTGAAGAAGATGCGTACCTCTAAACCGGAGCTGATCAGCGAAGCCAACGGTATGCCAATGGAGGATACCCGCGAGATACAAAAGGCAACACCTGTAAAGGTAGAGCAAAAAATAGGCAGGAACGACCCATGCCCATGCGGTAGCGGCAAGAAGTTCAAAAACTGCCACGGCGTGGGGATGAACTAAGAGTCCCACCCAAACCCTCCCCTGAAGGGGAGGGCTTAAGAAAAAAAAAGACCCGTCATTGCGAGGAACGAAGACAACCGACCAACGGGAGCTCATTAATACCTTAAAGAAAAATTAAAGTATTAATAATCTCCCAATAAGCATATCCACTATGCATAGCTTAGAGATTGCTTCGTTCCTCGCAATTACGGTTAATGGATAAAACAAATACCCCCATGAAAAGAGCAATATTTGATCATAAAGCTATGTTAAGCCTTATCAAATGTTGCTCTTTTTTTATGTTGCTTTTTTTGTCTGCAAGTGCATCGGCGCAAACAAAAGGCAAAGTAGTGGTAGTGCGGTCGGCTTTGTTTGATACTTTGCTGGCCAAACGCGCCCTGCTCAACAGGAATGGCGGCAGCGTTAATGCCGGTGGTGCATACACTTCAAATTATGGCTACAGGTTGCAGGTGTATAGCGGCACCAGCCGCAATGCAGCTTATGCTGCCCAGGCTAAATTCAATAGCGAGTATCCCGAAATACGCTCGTACATGAGTTACCACGAACCCTACTTTAAAGTAAAGGTGGGCGATTTCCGCACGCGGCTCGAAGCCGAAAAGATGAAAGCCGCGCTGCAGTCGTTATTCCAGGCTATGTTCATCGTTTCAGAAAAAATCATTCCCCCTAAAACCGTTATCAATAATGATTAAGGAAAAGATACAGCAACTATCGGCAACTATTTTTGATGATGTGGTAACTACCCGTCGCCATTTGCATGCGCACCCCGAGCTTTCGTTCCACGAGGTAGAGACCTCTGTTTTCGTGGCCAACAAGTTAGAGGAGCTAGGACTCGAATACCACAAAATGGCCGATACCGGCTTAGTGGCCCTGATAAAAGGGGACTTGCCATCTGACAAGGTAGTAGCCCTGCGTGCCGACATGGATGCCCTGCCGATATTGGAAGCCAACGATGTGCCCTACAAATCGCAGAATCCAGGTGTAATGCACGCTTGCGGCCACGATGCGCATACCTCGTCGTTATTGGGCACGGCCAAGATATTGACGGAATTGAAAAGCGAGTTCGGCGGTACAGTTAAACTGATTTTCCAACCAGCCGAAGAAAAACTGCCAGGCGGCGCCAGCCTGATGATCAAAGAAGGCGTATTGGAAAACCCCAAACCACAAGCTGTATTGGGCCAGCACGTAATGCCGCTGATAGATGCCGGCAAGGTGGGTTTCCGCGCGGGTAAATACATGGCTTCAACGGACGAACTATACGTAACCGTGCGCGGTAAGGGCGGCCACGGCGCGCAGCCGCAACAGAATGTAGACCCGGTAATTATCACCGCACATATATTAACAGCCCTGCAAACTATTATAAGCCGTTCTGCCGACCCTAAGAGCCCTTCGGTGTTGTCGTTCGGCAAGGTGATTGCCAATGGCGCAACCAACGTTATCCCCAACGAGGTTTACCTGGAAGGCACCTTTCGCACCATGGATGAAAAATGGCGTAGCGAGGCCCATATCAAAATCAAAAAAATGGCCGAAGGTATTGCCGAAAGCATGGGCGGCAGCTGCGAGTTCAATATTATGCGCGGCTACCCATTCCTCATCAACGAAGAAGTGCTTACCGCTGCAACCCGCGGCCACGCCGAAGATTACCTGGGCAAAGAGAACGTGCTGGATTTGGATATATGGATGGCGGCAGAAGATTTCGCCTATTACTCACAGGCGGCAGCTAGCTGCTTTTACCGCTTAGGCACCCGCAACGAGGCCCGTGGCATTACCTCATCGGTACATACCCCAACCTTCGATGTAGAGGAAGATGCCTTTAAAATAAGCACCGGGCTGATGGCTTATTTGGCCGTGAAGCAATTGGGGAATTAGTCTTTAGTCCATAGACGATGGTCCATAGTCCATGGAAGAATGCAATTTTGTATCGATGATTTCTTAACCATTGTCTATGGACTATCGACCATGAACAAATACCATGAAAAAACTCCTCTTCCTTTTTACCTTCACCCTTTCTGTCATCTGCTCGCAGGCGCAGCAAATCGACCGTTATAACCCCGATACGTTGCGTACCATCGTTATCGATTCGGCGGTGAACATCCGTTCGCACCGTTTGCGGGCGCAGGATTTTATAGATGCGGTAATGCAGGATACCAGTTTTTACCTGGCTTTTCAAAATATGAAGGGCTACGCCTTCACTGCTGAGAATCGTGTTTTTACTTACAACAAAAAGAATAAGGTGGAGGGTAAAATATACCGCAAAATATTCCACAGCAATGTTGCGGGCACGCACAAACTACAGTATTTAGCTAAAGCCGATAGCGGCAACGTATTAAAGAAAAACGGCAAGTACCAATTATATACCGTGGAGATGTTCGATTACATTTTCATGAACGCCTATAACTCCGATTTTGTAAAGGCCGACGCTGCACCCGGAGAAACAAAAGGCAAAAACGAAGGCTATAAAGCGAAACTGAAAACCTTGATTTTTACCCCCGGCCGCAGGGTAAGTGGTATTCCTTTTATCAGCAGTAAAACGGAAATATTTGGAGATGATTTGAAGCAGTTTTACCGCTATGAATTTGCGCGCGGCAAGTACCTGGATACTATCCCCGTTTATCGCTTTAAGGTTATCCGCAAGCCCAGCAGCAGCGTGGATGATGTGATGATACAGGAAATGACCACCATTTTTGATGAGCGTACCTTCCAGATATTAGGCCGCTACATCGATATGAAGTACAGCAACATGTTCTTCGATTTTGATGTGCAGATGAATATCGAGCTCAACTACTTCGGCGGCGAACTACTCCCCACCAAAATTACCTACCAGGGCAACTGGGACATCCCCCTCCACAAAGAAGAACGGGCGAGTTTTTTGATAGTGCATAAAGATTATAAGAAAGAGTAGAAGCCCCCTAACCCCCTGAAGGGGGAACAAAAGTTCCATAACGAAGAAAGCCATCTTAAGGATGGCTTTCTTCGTTATCAAGGATTTCACTATGCTGATCAGAAACTCCCCCTTCAGGGGGCTGGGGGGCTTCGCCTAAAATTCCGCATTCTTCGGGAACCTTGGGAAAGGGATCACATCCCGGATGTTACCCATGCCGGTTACGAAGAGCACCAAACGCTCGAAGCCCAGGCCAAAGCCGGCATGCGGACAAGAGCCGAAGCGGCGGGTATCCAGGTACCACCAAAGCTCATCTTTAGGGATGCCCAGTTCGTCCATACGGGTGGTGAGTTTATCCAGGCGTTCCTCGCGCTGTGAGCCGCCGATGATTTCGC
Organism: Mucilaginibacter psychrotolerans; assembly: GCF_004519315.1. Taxonomy (GTDB): domain Bacteria; phylum Bacteroidota; class Bacteroidia; order Sphingobacteriales; family Sphingobacteriaceae; genus Mucilaginibacter; species Mucilaginibacter psychrotolerans. The sequence continues at coordinate 134,231 of NZ_SOZE01000007.1, read as the reverse complement.
CGATGCCCGGGAATAGGATATCCATCGCTGCAACGGTTTTGCCGTCCTCGTTCTGGCGCATGTAGAAAGATTTTATCTCTTTAGGGTAATCGGTTAGGATTACCGGTTTTTTAAAGTGTTTCTCCACCAGGTAACGCTCGTGCTCCGATTGCAGATCGGTACCCCAGCCCTCTACCGGGTAAACGAATTTTTTCTTTTTGTTAGGGGTAGATTCGCGCAGTATTTCGATAGCTTCGGTATAAGTCAGCCGTTCGAAATCATTGTTCAGGCAAAATTGCAGTTTGTCTAATAGCGACAGTTCCGACCGTTCGTTTTGTGGTTTCTGCTTTTCTTCTTCCAGCAGGCGCTGGGTTAAAAACTCCAGGTCCTCCTTGTTTTTATCCAAAGCATAGCTGATGACGTATTTTAGCAGTTCCTCGGCAAGGTTGGCGTTATCGTGGATATCGTAAAAAGCCATCTCCGGCTCTATCATCCAGAACTCCGCTAAGTGGCGGGTGGTGTTGGAGTTTTCGGCACGGAAGGTTGGTCCGAAAGTATAGATATCGCTCAAAGCCATAGCACCAAGCTCGCCTTCCAGCTGACCGGATACGGTTAAGTTGGTGGATTTTCCGAAGAAATCCTGTTTGTAATCCACTTCGCCGGTATCGGTACGTGGGACGTTGTTCAAGTCGAAATTAGTAACATGGAAAGCCTCACCCGCACCCTCAGCGTCCGACTGGGTAATAACCGGTGTATGCAGGTAAACGAACCCTTTCTCCTGGAAGAACTGGTGCACGGCAAACGATAAGGTGTTCCTCACCCGGAATATCGCCCCGAAAGTATTGGTACGGAAACGCAGGTGGGCGTTCTCGCGCAAAAACTCCAAAGTTTGCTTTTTGGGTTGCAAGGGGAACTCATCCGGGTTGCAATCGCCCAATATCTCTATCTCGCTGGCAATAACCTCTACCGACTGGCCCTGGCCCAAAGAAGGGGCAAGCTTGCCGGTAATGCTTACCGCAGCGCCAAAAGTGATGCGTTTAAGCAAAGCAGGGTCGGTGTTTTCAAAATCGACCACGATTTGCAGGTTACTATTGGTAGAACCATCGTCCAAAGCAATAAAACGATTAGAACGGAACGCCCGTACCCATCCTTTTACCGTTACATCCGTGCCGGTTTCCCCGCTTTGCAGTAGTGCCTTAATCTTTATCCGCTGGCTCATATAGAAATATTTTGAGCGGCAAAAATACGATTTATCATCGGTTGGATGAACCCTAAATTGCAGAAATTAAGCGTGGACTTACCGGTCAACAGGCTAATAACGCAGCCTATTTAGGCAGGTAAACATGGAACATGCCATTGACGAACTGCACCTTTTGCGGGTACGCTGAGGTAGGGTTGGGATAATTCCTTTTAAGCGTAAGGCTATAAGTACCGCTAGCCAGTCTGCTTGTTTCGTTATAGTCGGTTACAGTTAACGTACTGGCAGCGGTTTCGTCAACAATATATTCGCTGGTAAAAACATCACCTCCGATCGTTGTAAAATAAAAAGCCTGTGTGTTTTGAAATGTGTATATGCCTTCACCTGTGAATTTTAAGCGCATAATCAGCCGCTCTTCGGTTTTAGAGCCAATGATTAACAGGGTATCCGTTCCTTGTTTTTCGGCGGTGGCTTCGCCGGTCCATTTTACGGTGTTCTTGTCGGCGCCAATGTAGGGGGTTATAGGCGGCGGCACGCAGCAGTTATGCTTAGTGCATGCGGCAGTAACCAGGCATAAAAAAATTAAGGCAAGTAGTGTAAGTTTTTTCATAAGTGGTGTTTTAGTGGTGTTTTTATGTTATTACGGCCTGTTAGGGCGTAACGCTACAGAGCCATAATTCTTTATGTATTATCATTGTGTTATTTAAGATTAACTCCTGCCTGATTAACTTTCCTGGTATTATTTTAATGGGCTTGCTTTCAACAAATCCTTTAATCAAGCGAATCATGGTTCAGACTTTCCGTAAGTTTGCCGCATGAATCCCAGGTTAAGCCTTATCATAGGCATATTGTGCATATCCTTTTCGCCCATCTTCGTTAAATTGGCGGGCGTATCGCCGCTGGGGGCCGCCTTTTATCGGGTGGCTGTTGCCTGGGCATGCCTGCTGCCATATTGCATTATCAAAAATAAGTTCAGGATAGAGAGGAAACAATTGTTCATCTCCATAGCGGCTGGTGTGGTTTTCGCATCGGATATTGCGGTTTGGAACATTTCCCTGCTCAAAATAAGTGCAACGGTGTCCACACTCATTGCTAACCTTGCGCCGGTATGGGTAGGGTTAATAGGCTACCTGCTGTTTAAGGCAAAATCGGGCAGGCAGTTTTGGATAGGTACGTTCATCGCTATTATAGGCATGGTGGTATTGGTGGGTTATCAGCACATCCTGCATTTAGAATTTAATGCCGGCATTTTGCTGGCACTGCTGGCCAGTTTTTTATATGCCAGTTATATCCTCATCACCAAAAACATCATGGCGGGCATAGATGTGTTTACGTTTATGTTTTACAGCATGCTGAGCTCGGCAGTTTTCCTACTGGCGGTAAGCGGCTTCACGGGCGATAACCTTATCCATTTTCCCATGCGGGTTTGGCTTTGCTTTATCGGCATGGGCCTTATATGCCAGTTGGTGGGTTGGCTCACCATCAATTATTCGTTGCGCTACATGGAATCTACTAAAGTAGCCATCGCCCTGCTTAGCCAAACGGTATTTGCCGGTATTTTGGCGGCATTTTTATTGAGCGAGCATTTGTCCGTTAATGAGATCATAGGCAGTTTAATCGTATTGGCGGGGATTGCGGTGACGTTTTTGAAGGGACAAGAGAAAATTAAAGCTTAGTCAAAATAGTTTTCTAATAGAAAACTTATTATATTTGCTTAGATGAACATTATCACCAGGCGGACACTACTTTATTATATAGAACAGTATCCGCTGGCGGCTAATTCTTTAAAAAGTTGGTATGATGAACTGTTGAAGGCGGGTTTTAACAACTTTAATGAATTAAAAGAAGTTTACGGTAACGCCAGTATAATACCTAATATCCGGATTGTATTTAATATTAAAGGAAATTCTTACCGACTAATTGTATCTGTTCGTTTTGAAACGCAGGCGTTATACGTAATTTGGTTTGGTCCTCATGCTGCGTATGATAAAGTTGATGCCGCCAATGTTAAATTTATTACTAATCCGAACAAAAAATAACACGCATGAAGACAGTAAATTGGAAGGTTTTAAAAACCGAAGCGGAGTATGATAAAGCGCTCGAAAGAACGATTGAAATTTTTCATGCTGATTTGAATACACCGGAAGGTGAAGAACTCGATTTATTGTTGCTTCTGGTTAAAGATTATGAAGACCGTCATTTCCATATACCTTCACCCGACCCAATTGAAATGATAAAACTAAAGTTGGAGGAAAAGGGCCTTAAACAAAAAGACCTCGAACCGATTATTGGTTCAAAAGGATATGTCTCTTCTGTTCTATCAGGTAAAAAAGAACTCACTTTGAAAATGGTTAGGGGATTGCACAAGTTTTTGGGTATCCCGGCAGAGATCTTTTTAGCGGATAATACTAAGCCGGTTCATTAATCGTGTCCGATTTAGTCGCATAGCTCTTATATTTGTCCCCCACTTATTTTTTACCCATGATCACCAAGCCCACCATCGACCGCATAATGGAAGCCACAGATATTGTGGAGGTGATTGGCGAATTTGTGCAATTAAAAAAACGCGGGGCCAACTACGTAGGGCTTTCGCCCTTCGCTAACGAGCGCACCCCTTCCTTTACCGTATCGCCGGCTAAGGGTATCTTCAAAGATTTTTCATCGGGCAAGGGCGGCAGCGCCATTACTTTCTTAATGGAGCTGGAGAAGTTCACCTATCCCGAAGCCTTGAAATGGCTCGCCAAAAAATACGGTATTGAGATAGAAGAAACGGAGATGTCGGCCGAGGACAAAGCGGAGGACAACCGCCGCGAGAGCCTCATGATCGTAAGCGGCTATGCCGCCAAATTTTTCCACGAAAGTTTACTGGAAACCGACGAGGGCCAAAGCATAGGCCTCAGCTATTTTAGAGAGCGCGGTTTTACCAACGATACCATCAAAAAATTCGAGTTAGGCTACTCGCCCGATCAATGGGAGGCCTTTAGCGGTGCAGCCATCCGCAACGGTTACCAGGAAGAATTCCTGGTAGAAAGTGGTCTATCGGTAAAGCGCGACAATGGCACGCTTTACGACCGATACCGCGGGCGCGTGATGTTCCCCATCCACAGTTTTACGGGCAGGGTGATTGCCTTTGGCGGTCGCACACTCAAAACGGATAAAGCAGTACCCAAGTATGTAAACTCGCCCGAAAGCGAGATATACCATAAATCGAACATCCTTTACGGGCTGTACTTCGCCAAAAAATCCATCCGCGAGGAGGATAACTGCTACCTGGTAGAGGGTTATGCCGATGTGCTGTCGGTTTCGCAGGCGGGGATTGAAAACGTAGTGGCTTCATCGGGCACCTCGCTTACGGTAGAGCAGATAAAGCTCATCAGCCGCTTCACCAAAAACATCACCATTTTATACGATGGTGATGCGGCAGGCATCAAGGCGTCGCTACGCGGGCTGGACATGATATTGGAGCAGGGCCTCAACGTAAAAGTAGTTTCCTTCCCCGATGGGCACGACCCGGATTCGTATGTGCGCAAGTTGGGCACCAATGCCTTCAAAAAACACATCGAGGAAAACAAAAAGGATTTCATCCTCTATAAAACCACCCTGCTGCTTAAGGATGCCGGCAACGACCCGATTAGAAAGGCCGAGGTAATACGCGAGGTGGTGGAAAGTATTGCCAAGATACCCGATTCTATCAAAGCATCGGTGTTCATCAAAGAATGCAGCAGTATTATGCAGATTGATGAGCGTGCCTTGCTCTCCGAACTGAATAAGATGCGCCTGGCCAAGGCCAAGAAGGATAGTCAGCAGCAAAACAACCGCCATCATCAGCAGCAATACGACGATGTGGCGCCGCCCGATGAACTGCAGTACCTGGAAGGGTTTACAGAGCAGAAGCCCAAAGAAATTGACACCCAGGAAAAGGAAATAGTGCGCCTGCTGTTACTTTACGGCAATAAGATGATTGATTGGGATGGTATTACCAATACCTACATCGGCCCTTTTATGATGGTGGAACTGAACGACGTGGAATTTGATGTACCTGCCTGCAAGCAATTCGTAGAGATTTACCGCCACGAGGTGGATAACGGCGTACTGCCCGAGGAGCAGCATTTTATACATCACCCGGATAAAGACATTGTAGATTTGGTGGTGAACCTGCTAGCCTCCAAATACACCCTGAGCGAGAACTGGTACGAGATGCACAAGATACTGGTGCCCGATGAGCAGGCCAATATGAAGGCCACCATCCTGGGTGCTATCTTCCACCTCAAAATGCACAAAGTGGGCAAGATACTGGAACAGCTGCGCAACGAACTGCAAACCGCCACCAGCGATGCCGACCAGGATATATTACTGAACCAGTACATGCACATGAAAAAGGTGGAGAAAAGTATATCCGATTATTTAGGTTCGGTGATATTGAAGTAAAGGTATTATGAAGCATTTATATTTTGTAATTTTTGCTATAATCCACCTTTTGATTGCAACATATACTTCCCGGGATTTAACCAATTTGGTCTTTGTAACCCCAGCGTTCACCATAATCTTGTTCGGTGGGTTTGGCTTTTATTTCCATCCTGCTATAAAAAATAAATTCGTGAAAGACCTCGGCTGGGGAATGTTATATGGAAGTATTTTATCGTTATTCATTGAGGGTTTTTTGATCGTCTGTATGTACAACTCTATGAGGGGAGTCCATTAATGGCAACCCACAATGACCTCGGCCGCAAAGGCGAAGCTATTGCCAAAGCCCATCTGGAAGCCAACGGCTACGAAATAATGGACGAGAACTGGGTGCATGGAAAAGCCGAGATTGACCTTATCGCCTATAAAGACAAAACCATTATCTTCGCCGAAGTAAAAACCCGCACGGGCACAGGCTTTGGCCTGCCCGAGGATTTTGTAGATGCGCGCAAGCAGCGTTTGCTGGCTGATGCCGCCGACGAATACATTTATTTGATGAATCACCAGGGCGAAGTGAGGTTCGATATAATATCTATCCTTTTCGACCGTACTAACAACTATAACTTAAAACACATAGAGGATGCCTTTTGGCCCTCAGCCGATTGAATATGAACAAAAGGATTATTTATTCTGCTGCCGCTGCCCTGGCCGGAATTATACTGTTAACCATAGGCTTTAACGGCTGCAAAAATAAAGACGATAGTGCTGCCGATATTACGATTAGTCCGGAAGCGGGTACTACCTATAAATCCGGCGATGCGGTAAGTTTCAGCGTAAAATATCCTGCCTCGGTTAAGCCCGATTCGGTAGTGTACATGCTGGAGGCCCAAAGGCTCGGCTCGGTGAAAGATTCATCGGCCCTTACCATCAAAACAGATACGCTTGTACTGGGTGCACGAGTAATAACCGCCAAAATATACCAGGCCGGCAAGGCTGATGAGGTGACTACCAACATTGTACTGCTGGCCGCTAAAGCGCCCGAAGAACTCACCTTTAAAGTAGAGAAAGTTTTCCCGCATGATACGGCTACTTATACCGAGGGCCTTCTATACCAGGATGGTGCCCTGTACGAAAGCGGCGGCGGCTACCTGGACCCTCCGCCCGGCCAAACCAAAGAAACCCAATCGCGCCTGAAAAAGGTAAACCTGCAAACGGGCAAAGCCGAACGTATGATTATGATAGACCCTAAGGTTTTTGCTGAGGGTATATCCATTGTAGGCAATAAACTTATCCAGCTTACTTACCTCGAAAAGAAGGGCTTTGTTTATGATAAGGATACCTTTAAGCTGCTCGATACTTTCGATAATAATATCGGCATCGAAGGGTGGGGTATGTGTTTCGACGGCAAAAAGCTGTATATGGACGATAAAACCAACCGCATCTTCTTTTTAGATAAAGATACCTACCGCCAAACCGGTTTCATTGATGTTTACGACGATAAAGGCGCGGTAAACGAAGTGAACGAACTGGAAATGATAGACGGCAAACTATACGCCAACGTGTACCAAACCGACAATATCCTGGTGATAGACCCTAAAACCGGAGCAGTACTGCAAAAGATAGATATGAAAGCCCTGTACCCCGAAGCCCAGCGCAACAAGAATGCCGACGTATTCAACGGCATAGCCTACGATAAAGCCACCGGCCGCATATTTGTAACCGGCAAAAAATGGGATAAGCTGTTCCAGGTGAAGTTTGTGAAGAAATAGTGGGTAGTTTGCAGCCACAAACCTCCCAAGCTTGCTCAAGTGTTCACGCGCCGCACTGTGAACACCGTGAACGCTTTTATGTACATGTTAATCAGGGTTTTGTAAATTGCTGCTTGGTGACAAAATCGTGTCAGTGTTGTTGTTTGACACTTTGCAGTGTGTAAGCCGGAAGTTAAAACTTTCAGGATGCCGCAAGCGTTACCGGCTTGTGGCCCGCATGCAAGGTAGCCACAATGTAAACTATGCACTGCGCGAAATGCAAAGCCGCTCTGCTAAGTGGCTACAAGCCGGGAGGTTTGCGGCAGCAATGCATTACAACTCCTCCTCGCCATTAACCTTTTCCTTCATCTCACCGGGCAATAGCCGCTCGTTGGTCTGCTCTAGTACAACATCCAGATTACGCCTGCCTAAGATATAAACACCAATGGCTATCACCAAATAGATAAGCGCCAGTATAGTCCAGGCATTTTGTATCTGTGCCTCATGCCCTTCGCCTACGCGGCTCTCGAAGAATGCCTGTGGGAAATCTACCGATGCATGGGCAATAACCAGTACGAATACGTTACCGCCAACCCTGTCCCACAGCCAGGTAAATATCACCGAAAGCGCAAAAACGATTACAATGAAGGGTAGAACGATGCGCCATCCACTAAAAAATAGGGGCAGGTGCCATAAGGCCCATATGGCAAACACCATCAGCATGGCTTTTTTCAGTGATCGGCCTTCGGCCAGTTTAGGTAGTAGCCATCCGCGCCAGCCCAATTCTTCGCCAAGGCCTAATACCAGGCAGGCGCCGCCAATGTGCATCAACAGCAACATAGGGCTAACAGCCACAACATATTCTGCCAGTTGACCTGGCGAAAAGCCTCCTGCTATAAATGCCAGCAATGTTATGACAATACCCGCCAGCGGGAGGGATATCCACCAGATGATATGATCGGCATGGGGTTCAAGCTTGCCCAGGTACGCTTTAATACCAAGGGTACCATCAGTAATGCTGATGACGATGAGGCCGGCTAAAGCCGGGCCAAAAACCACCAACGTTTTAGAAAAGTAATTCAGTCCCAGTTCCGAATCGGCGAATAAATCGTTCAGCACAAATAACTTCAACGGCAATCCTATCAGTAACGAAATAGCAAATGCTATGACGATAAAGCATGTGATCTGATATTTAACAACAAAAGCTTTCAACCAGGGGATTGGATTTTAATCGGTCTAATATATGATTATACCATCATATTGCTACGATAGCATTTAACGCGATAAATATCTGCTTATAAGTGTTTTTACACAAATGTTTTATTGCACATATTCGACCGCCGCTACATGCATACGCACTGCACCCCGTTTAGTTACAGCTTTATGCCACTTTATTGTACTTGTTGCGGTATTCTACAGGCGATAGGCCGGTTATCTTCTTAAATACCGTCCGGAAAGATTTGGTATCGGTATAGCCAACATCGTACATCACTTCGTTGATGTTTTTGCGGGTGCTTTCCAGGTGTTTCTTTGCGGCTTCTATTTTTACGCGTTGTATATATTCTACCGGAGTATTATTGGTGGCCTTTTTAAACCGGCGTTCAAAGTGCCGCTTGCCTATGGCGTATTTATCGGCCAGGCCCTCAACAGAAATGCGCTCGGCAATATTGGCTTCTATAAATTCCTGCGCTTTTTTTATCGGTTCGTCCTCGTGCCCTTTTTGCCCGTTGAACATAATAAATGGCGATTGGCTCTTACGGTCAATCTCCAGGGCGAACATCTTGGCGGCCATAATGCTCATTTCGCGCCCGGCGTGCTTTTCAACCAGGTAAAGCAGCAGGTTCCAGTACGATGTTGCGCCGCCGCTGCTGTATAGCCCCTGCTGCTCGGTAACTATCCGGTCGTCAACCAGCGTAACATCGGGGAACATGGCGCGGAACTGCTCTGCAAAACGCCAGTGGCTGCTGCACTCCTTGCCCTTAAGCAGGCCCGTAGCAGCCAGCAGGAAAGCGCCTACACAAAGGCTGGCTACCTCGGCACCGCAGCTATATTGCTGCACTATCCAGGGCATAAAATCTTCGTTCTTTTTTATTGCCGCAACCATATCGCCACCCATCGCAGGGATGATGATAAGGTCGGTTTTGGGCACATCTTTCAATACTGCATCGGTATGTACCGAAAATAAGCCGCTATGCAGTCGCACTTCCGGTGATAGCCCTATCAGCTGCACTTTAAACAGAGGAGGTTTACCGGCTGCTTCCAAAAAGTCGTTAATGCCGGTAAACATTATACGCGGGTCGGCAATGCTTGCCAAAACAGCGTCGTTGGTAATCAGGATAGATACGTGCTTCATTTTATGGCTATTGCTTATTGGGTGGCTAAAGATACACCATGGCAAAATACAAAATAATTACCAGTGGAGCTAAAGTCGCAAACAGCCCTTAAAAAAGTCTTTTTTGCACCTTAGGCTATAGGGGATGCTGCGATACCTTTGGGATGTAATTAAAATAAGTAAATAGCGCGAATGCGGAAACTTATCGTATCGTTGAACCTGAGCCTCAACGGCTGCATGGCCGACCCGGACGGCGGGCTGGAATGGCATCACAATCATTGGAGCGAGGAAATGGCGCGGGCACTTACGCAGCAGCTGGCCGATGCGGATACTATTTTGTTGGGGCGGATAACGTACCAGGCTATGGCCATACACTGGCAGGCAGGCATAGGCGATAATTTTAGCGCGAGGCAAGAAATGGATTTTGCTGATATGATGCGTAGCTGCACCAAGGTAGTTGTTTCGGGCACATTGGCCAATACGGGCTGCTGGCCCAACACTGTATTGATTAATGGTGATTTGGCAGATAGGGTGACGGCTTTAAAACAGCAATCCGGCAAAAACATCATCGTGTTTGGCAGTGGCACGCTGGTTGATGCCTTGGCAAGGCTGGGCTTGGTTGATGAGTACCGGCTTTGGCTGCACCCGGTAATTATAAGCGTTGGCCGCCCATTATTTAGTGAATTGAGTGCAAACCTGCAATTAATGGCCAAACAAGCGTTTGAAACCGGTGTATTGTTGTTGTGTTATAGGCCGGTATGAAAAAATCAGGTGCATTTTTTGTAGTTTAGCCAAACCTAATTCAAAGCCACAATATGTTCACCAATCCTTTTGTTTTTTACGGGCGCATCAGGCGCATGGAGTACGGCCTAAGCATATTGATTTATGTTGCCGGATTGTTTTTTATCATTGTACAGGCTGCAGATCATCACAAAGAGATGTACTGGTTTGCGCTTTTCCCGCTAGCCTGGTTCAGGTTTGCACAGGGGGCCAAACGCTGCCATGATCTTGGCAACAGCGGTTGGTTTCAACTGATACCTTTTTATTCTTTTTGGATGCTGTTGGCCGATGGTAACATTGGTCCCAATCAGTATGGCGAAAACCCTAAAGACAATAACTACCCCAATTACCCCGGCGGCGGGCCTTACCATTACCCGGGCGGCGGTGCGGACAAATATGGCAGGTAGCTTTTTTGCAGAACAGGAAAATTGTAAATTAGCAATCCCTAAACATTTGCTATGCACAAGAATCCATTCTCGCTACAAGGCCGCATCCGCCGGGCCGAATATTGCATCAGCTGCTTCGCTTATCTTTTTGTTTATTATTTCATCTGGGGAATGGGCGACGGGCGAGGGGGCGATACCTTCATGATTGCCGTATCCATACCTATACTGTATTTCGCCCTGGCCCAGGGCGTAAAACGCTGCCACGATATCGGCAAAAGCGGCTGGTGGCAGTTTATCCCTTTCTACATCTTCTGGCTCATGGGTGCCAGAGGCCAGGAAGGTCCCAACCCATACGGCCCCGACCCTAAGGTAGCACCGTATGAGTAAGCAGATGCCAGTTTTCAGTAGGCGGTTTTCAGTGGGCAGTTTGCACACAACAAGCAGATAGCAGTCGGCGGTTAAGGTTGTAGATAATTTTTGAATTAAAAACAATGTTTATCCTTTAGCACTTGCCCACTGCCCACTACCCACTGCCCACTGGCACCTACCTCCAGGCCTTATATTGATTGATCAAGCCATTGGTAGACGAATCGTGCGAACTGATTTCTTCGTCGCCTTTTAACTCTGGCAATATTTTACCGGCCAATTGCTTGCCCAATTCAACGCCCCATTGATCGAAACTGTAGATGTTCCAGATAATGCCCTGAACGAAAATCTTATGCTCGTACATGGCAATCAGCGAACCTAAGGCCCTTGGCGTTATCAATTTAACCAATATGGAGTTGGTAGGGCGGTTACCCTCAAATACTTTGAAAGGCGCAATCTTGCTTATCTCTTCTTCCGATTTTCCGGCTTTCTTCAGTTCATCAATAACCACTTCTTCGGTTTTGCCGTTCATGAGAGCCTCTGTTTGGGCGAAGAAGTTAGAAAGCAGCATCTTGTGGTGTTCGCCCAGCGGGTTATGCGATTGCGCGGGAGCAATAAAATCGCAGGGGATAAGCTTAGTGCCCTGATGTATCAGTTGGTAAAAAGCATGCTGACCGTTGGTTCCTGGCTCGCCCCAAATAATTGGGCCGGTGCTGTAATCAACATGTTTGCCGGTGCGGTCTACATGCTTACCGTTGCTTTCCATATCGCCTTGTTGGAAATATGCTGCAAAGCGGTGCATGTATTGGTCGTAAGGCAAAATGGCCTGCGTTTCGGCTTCGAAGAAGTTATTGTACCAAATGCCCACCAAGGCCAGTATCGCCGGGATGTTCTCTTCCAGCGGAGCGGTTTTGAAATGGTTATCCATGGCGTGCGCGCCATCCAGTAATTCGATGAAATTATCGAAGCCGATGCTCAGGGAGATAGATAAGCCTATGGCGCTCCAAAGCGAGTAACGGCCGCCAACCCAATCCCAAAACTCGAACATGTTTTTGGTATCGATACCAAACTTAGCCACACCCTCGCTATTGGTAGATAGCGCAGCAAAGTGCTTGGCCACATCTTCATCTTTACCGCCGCTGGCAATAAACCAGTCGCGGGCGCTGTGGGCGTTGCCCATGGTTTCCTGCGTGGTAAAGGTTTTTGAAGCTATTAAGAACAGCGTAGTTTCGGCATTCACTGTTTTCAGGGTTTCTACGATATGTGTAGCATCCACATTGGATACAAAGTGCAGGTTGAGGTGGTTTTTGTAGGCCTTCAATGCTTCGGTAACCATCACCGGGCCCAAATCAGAGCCGCCAATGCCTATATTCACCACATCGGTAATCGGCTTGCCGGTGTAGCCTTTCCACTCGCCGTTGATAATAGCATGGCTAAAGGTTTCCATTTGTGCCAGTACACGGTTCACGTCGGGCATCACATCTTTACCTTCCACCAATATCGGGGTATTGCTGCGGTTGCGCAGGGCAATGTGCAGCACCGGGCGGCCCTCAGTAACGTTTATGGGCTGACCAGAAAACATGGCGGTAATTGCATCATCTAGGCCACATTCGCGCGCCAGTTGTATCAATAGCGCAAGGGTTTCATCATCTATCCGGTTTTTAGAATAGTCGACAAGGATCTCTTCAAACTGTAAAGAAAATTTTTCAAACCGTTCTGCATCAGCATCAAAAAGTTCTTTCAGATTTTTTGAAACGATGTCGATGTAATGGTCGGCTAAATATTTATACGATTGGGTGGCGGTAAAATCGGTATTTGGTAGCATGGCGGAATAATTTTTGGTAAAAGTAACAAGTTAATTTTGCGGCTGTAAACTAAAATGAAATTTATGGCATAAAGGTGTTATTTAGCGCGTTTTGCACATCAATTACTTAGTGTTGATATGACACTGTTTTCAATTGTCATTATTTTAACATAATTAGCAAATATTTTTAAAATTGGAAACAAATAAATGATATATTTGCTTTGCTGATAAGTTAATCGCTTATTTATCGCCAAATCATCAATACGCTATCTAAAAACTTACTTTTATGTTCGAAAAACTGTTTTTGCTCGTAAAAAATAACGCCGGGACGGCTGTTACCAACAATCCTTTAATTGCCGAAAAATATCGCGAGGCGGTTTTGAATGACGCTTCGAGTTCGATAATAGAGGTAATCAAAGCCCATATAGAGAGTGGTAAGATAAAAGATTTGGTTAAGTACTTCCAAATTGCAGGCGTTTATGATAATCCACTTATCAATAAAGCGGTGAATAAGTTTGCCATAAAGTTGGATAAGTATTATGACATTAGCTCGGCCGATGCGAAACAAATTTCAAACGAACTCATCCGTCCGGTAATGCTGGAGTTGATCCGCCAAAGCAAAACCGAACAAAATAAAGAATTTGCCCTAAATACCCTGCTATCAAAAATAAGCGGCCATGTAGCCGATATGGGCCTGCTGCTTACGCAAATGGCGTAAGGAAGTTAAAGAAGTTAGAAGGGTTATAAGAAGTTAGAAAGGTTGCAAGGCGAGTGCCTTTGCAACCTTTTACGTTTTGAGCACATATACTTCCAATTTTGTCGCCTTAACTTTTCTAACCTTTTTAACCTCTCCAACTTTTCTAACTTTAACCAACCTTTAACTATCTTTGGCGCATGACTAAAGAGAACTTACAGGATTTAAGGGATAGAACAACTTCCCTGAGGAGGCATCTTTGACATCGATACCAAACTCGATGCGATGCAAAAGGAACAGGAAATAACCATTGGCCCAAACTTTTGGGATCATCCTAAAGAGGCCGAAAAGGTACTCGCTTCCATCAAAACAAAAAAAATATGGACCGACGCTTTCCAAAAGGTAGTAACGGCAGTGGAGGATACGGGCGTTTTGTTCGAGTTTTTCCAGGCCGGCGATGCAACCGAAGCGGAAATGAAGGAGCAGTTTGATGCCGCGACAACCGCTGTAGAGGAGCTGGAATTCAAGAACATGTTGAGCGCCGAGGAAGACCAGTTTAACGCCGTGCTGCAAATTACCGCAGGCGCCGGCGGTACCGAAAGCTGCGACTGGGCCGGCATGCTGATGCGCATGTACATTATGTGGGGCGAAAAAAACGGCTACAAAGTTACCGAGCAGGATTACCAACCCGGTGATGTGGCCGGCGTAAAAACCGTTACCCTGCAGTTGGAAGGTGATTTTGCTTACGGATACCTCAAAGGCGAGAACGGTGTGCACCGACTGGTGCGTGTATCGCCATTTGATGCTAACGCTAAGCGCCATACCTCATTTGCCTCGGTATATGTGTACCCATTGGTAGATGATACCATTGAGATAGAGGTGAAGGATGCGGATATTGAATTTGAAACCTTCCGCGCGGGCGGTGCAGGCGGGCAAAACGTAAACAAGGTGGAAACCGCCGTACGTTTGTACCACAAGCCATCGGGCATCATCATCAAAAACCAGGAATCGCGCTCGCAGTTACAGAATAAGGAGAATGCCATCCGCTTGCTTAAATCGCAGCTGTACGAAGCCGAGATGCGCAAGCGCGCCGAAGCATCAAGCGCGGTAGAGGGCAATAAAAAGAAAATTGAATGGGGGTCGCAGATACGCAACTACGTTTTGCATCCGTACAAACTAGTGAAAGACCTGCGTACCGATCACGAAACTTCTAACGCCGCCGCCGTACTGGATGGCGATTTGAACGAGTTCTTAAAATCGTACCTGATGGAATTTGGCGGGCCGAAGAACTAAAGCGGCCGCTACTGATATGTTTTACGATAGCGATAGGCCTTAAAAACCTGTCGCTATTATTGTTTAGTTACCAAATTCTAAATGCTAACAGCAGTACACTCGTTGTGCGTTGATAGGCCTGTTGCACAAACGCATTTTTGTGATGTAATAAATTATACACTTAAACACACATCATGAAGAGAACAGTATTTACGCTATTATTTATCTTAACAATTGGCTGGGGGCTTGCTCCGGCTGCTGTGGCGCAAAAAATGCCGCCCGGCTCATTTGGAAATCAAATTGTGTTCGATTTAGCGATATCAGACTCATTGCGTTCTATGGGGTATATTAGTTCGAGTTTTGGCATAAATGATACCGGTTTAGATGCAGTAGCTTACAGGCCCACTACTACGAAAGACCAAACTATGAAAACGCCCCTGATGCTTGGGGTTAAATTAAACCCTGCGCTGATGAATTATACCATGTCTCCTGTAAGGGCATTTTCTAAAAACTACACTGCTTACCATATTTCAGATAACTCCAACGGTGTGCTGCTGGCCTTAGGTATAACAAAAGATAATGTGGGCAATTATCGTTACAGGGTAGTGCTTAACGATAGCGCGGAAGTGGTGCACTGGTCAAAAATTCCCCGGCTGGAACAAAAGTACGGCGCCGGCAAACCTTACGGATTTATAGGTAGTTTTAACTACCCGGATAAACAGGCGCTGGTAGAGGTTGTGAATATTAACGACTACAGGCTTAGGGATGGTGTCATCTTTGATTGGAGGAAAAACCTGAAACCTGTAATTACTAATATCAGGTTTCAACCACATTTGCCTGCCGGGCAAGCTCGTACCCAATATGGGATCGAACAGATGAAAATACAAGCTCCGCACGAAATAAAATACGATCCCACTACCGGCACCCCCACGGCTATCAGCTTTTATACCGATAGTGTAAATGTTGTGAGTATGCTTGTTAAGGACCACGAAGCAGTGGCTTACAGCGTTATTTTATATAAAACAGAAAACGGAAAACAACAATTTTTTACCGGCGCCGAGGGAAATCCTTTAGGGACGGAGTTTAAATTCAATTTCACAAATTACCCGGTAGGGGATTATGAAATAATTATCCGCCCGCAAGGCGCGGGAGGGTTTAACCTGCAAGATCAGCAATTGCATATCAAGCTTAAAATATTGCCTAACGCGGTTTTAGAAAAAAAAGCATCATTAAAACAGCTCCTGCCCTACGTGGTAGGGGCAGTTGTCTTTTTCGGACTGCTGTTTGGCGGCTATTACAGGCGCAACCAGGTAAAGCTGCTAAAGGCAGCGCAGGCAAAGCAGGTTACCGGGCTTAAATTGCAATCCATTCGTGCGCAGCTGAACCCGCATTTTATGTTCAATGCTTTAACATCTATTCAAAATCTCATTAATAAAAACGATATAGCCGGTGCCAATCATTATCTGGCCAAGTTTGCCGGCCTTACCCGGCAGGTGCTTGCTACCGGTGGAGAAGAATTGCTGAGCCTAAAGGAGGAGCTAAAGCTGATAGACGATTATTTGCAGATGGAGCAATTGCGCTTCGGCTTTAAATATCATATCACAGCAGGCGATGATTTGAACCAGTCGAACATAGAAGTGCCTGCCATGCTGTTGCAGCCCTTTGTAGAAAATGCGGTTAAGCACGGGGTGGCAATTTTAAAGGAAAGTGGGGTGATTAGCCTATCGGTTACACGCAACCAACGGGACCTTGTTTTTACCATAAAGGATAATGGTAGCTGGATAGGCACAACCAATGCTGATGAAAATAGCGGCTACGGATTGAAATTGAGCCAGGAACGCATAGTTTTACTGGGCCAGTTGTTTAAAGAGCAGCCCGTAACATTAGATATACAAAAGAATGCACCGGGGACTGTAGTGAGCATTCGTTTAACCAACTGGATTTAATTTATGCTAATGGATATACGCAGCATTATTGTTGATGACGAGCCTAACAATGTAGAAAACCTGCAGCAGATTATCAAAATACACTTCCCCGAAATTTTTGTGACTGCCGTAGCAAACGATGCAGATAACGCCATTGCTGCCATAAAACAGCATCGGCCCAACCTGTTGTTTTTGGATATACAAATGCCCGGGAAATCGGGCTTCGATGTGCTGCGGGCCTTTGATGAAATTGATTTTGAGGTTATTTTTATCACAGCCTACGATAAATATGGCATCCAGGCCATCAAATTTTCGGCCTTGGATTATTTGCTAAAACCTATCGACGTTGATGAATTTAAATTGGCGATAGAAAAGGCCAGGCCAAAAATAGCCGGCAGGCAGCAAAACCAAAGCATCGAAAACCTTTTGCAGTACATTAAGGCGGGGCAAAACGATACGCCTAAAATAGCCCTGCACACGCTTACCGAGATCATGTACGTGAAAATTACGGACATCGTAAGGTGCGAAGCATCAAACAACTATACTACGTTTTACCTTGGCAGCGGCGAGCAGGTTTTGGTGTGCAAAACACTTAAAGAATTTGCTGATATGCTAAAACCTCACCAATTCATACGCACGCATCAATCGCATTTGGTTAACCTGCATTTCGTAAAGAGCTATTTAAAGGAGGATGGCGGCACGCTGCTGCTGGCAAATAAAACCAAGGTGCCTATATCGCGGCAGAATCGCGAAATGATAAAAAACGCGCTGGCTAAAAGTTTGTAATGAAAAAGGTATAATTGTAATTCAGTAACCAATTATGAAAACTCTTTTAGCAGCCTCCATTCTAATGATTTCAACGATAGCAGCGTTTGGACAGGAACAAAAACCGCTTCTTCTATATCCCGCAGGTGTACCTAACTCCAAACCTATCCCGGCTCGTTATATAGAAGCTATAAACGAAACCAGTTGGATAACCAAGGTGAGCATACCCACTATTACGCCTTACCTGCCCGAAAAAGGCACGGCCAACGGTGCGGCCATAGTGATATTTCCGGGTGGTGGTTATGGTGGTTTGGCCAATAAACACGAAGGTACCGATATTGCGAAAGCGTTTAACAGCATAGGGGTTACGGCATTTTTGGTGAAGTACCGTCTACCATCGGATGAAATAATGGTTGATAAAACCATTGGCCCTTTGCAGGATGCCCAGCGTGCGATACAAATGGTAAGGCAGGGCGCAGCGGGTTGGGGGGTAGACCCTAACCGCATAGGAATCATTGGCTTTTCTGCAGGGGGGCATTTAGCATCAACCGCCGGTACGCACTTTGATAAGGTGGTTATCGAGAATAAGGATAACATCAGTGTACGCCCCGATTTTATGATGCTGATATACCCGGTGATATCGTTCGGGCCGAAAGCGCATGTGGGCTCGCGCGAGAACCTTATCGGTAAAACGCCTTCGCAGGCCATGATAGATTTTTACTCCAACGAAAAGCAGGTAACGGCTAATACACCGCCAACCTTTTTGATCCACGCCCAGGACGATGGCGCGGTACCTGTTGAGAATAGCCTGATGATGTACGAGGCCCTAACCAACGCCAAAGTTAAGGTGGAGATGCACCTGTTCCAGAATGGTGGTCACGGTTTCGGTATGCCAAACCCCACTACTAAGGAAAAATGGTTCGATTGGGCAGCCGCCTGGATGGAAGCTAATGGGTGGTTGAAGAAGTAACAAGATGGCAGCCCCCTCCTCCCCCTAAAGGGATAACTTTTGAATTGCAACTGTCTCGGCCAAGAACTTCGGTTCCCCCTTTAGGGGGTTAGGGGGCTCTTATTTCACCGCCGCCAAATTCTGATAATAACTACTCCCTACCGGCAGTATCGCGCCATTTACAACCAACTGGTGCCGCTCTATTTTCTCCACTTTGTTTACTGCGGCAATGAACGAGCGGTGGATGCGGATGAACTGGTCGGCAGGCAGCAGGTTCTCTACTTCGGAGATGGTCATGCGGGAGAGTAGCTGTTTATCCTTCAGTTCGAAGTTTACGTAGTTGCCTGTGGCTTCCAGGTAGCAGATGTCATCGAACAGTACCTTTACCTGCTCATACCCTGTCTTCAGGAACAGATAATCTTTTTTATCTTCTTTGACGTTGCGGAAGTTGTACAACTCGTAAGCCTTATTGCATGCCTTGGTAAAGCGCGCCAGCGAGAAGGGTTTCAGTAGGTAATCTACGGCATCCAATTCAAAACTGGTTACCGCATGTTCGGTATAGGCGGTGGTGAATATCACCAGCGGTTTTTTGCTGAGGCAGGCCAGCAGGTCGATACCCGATATGTCCGGCATTTTGATATCCAGGAACAACAGGTCGATGGGGTTGTGTTGCAGGTATTCCATAGCCTTAAAGGCATCAGTAAATTCGGCTTTCAATTCTACGAACGGAACCTTGGCCGCATGGGAGCGCACCACGCCAAGGGCCAGGGGTTCGTCGTCGATAGCTACTGCGGTTATCAAAATATCAGGCCAGATTAAGGGTTAAATGTATGAAAAATTCGCTGGCATTCTCGCGGATGATCAACTCGTGTTTGTTATTGTACAGCAGCTTGAGGCGTTGTTTTACATTCACCAACCCTATGCCGCTTTTTCCTTTTTCGGGGTCGTTATCCGGCCGGGTGTGTATGCTGTTATGCACGTCGAAGTAAAGCTTGCCCTCTTTGGTTTGCAGCGTTATTTTGATGTGCGATGGTTCGCGCAGGCTAATGCCATGCTTAAAGGCATTCTCTATAAAGGGTATCAGCAGCATTGGGGCAATTTGCAGCCCCAGTATATGGTCCTCAATCTGCACCTCAATCCGGATATCCGGCGAGGTTTGCGTGCGTAATTTTTGCAGAGCGATGTAGTTGTTGAGGTAATCAATCTCGCGGGTGAGCAATATTTTTTCGTGCATGTTTTCCTGCAGCATAAAGCGCATCATATCGCCCAGCCGCTGTATGCCTTCGCCGGTGCGGTCGGCGTTTTCCTGTAAGGCGGTGCCGTATAGGGTATTCAATGCGTTGAATAAAAAATGCGGGTTTATTTGTGAGCGCAAAAAATCGAGGTTGGCAGCAGATGTGCCGAGTGCAGTTTTAAGGTTAAGTATTTCGGCTTTACCGGCTAGCCGACGTTTATAACTAATCCACGAGAAGGGCGCTACCACCAGCAATTGGAAGGCGGCATTGAAACAAGCAGTAATACCTACTTCTTCGCCCCGGTTTAATACTAAAGCTAAAATAAACAAGGCCGGTATGGAAACCGCAGCAGTTACGATAGCTACCTTAAACCAATAGGTAAAAAAACGTTTGTTAATGGCCAGTGTAGTAGGGATGAGGCTGTAAGTAGATAGCCCATGTACGCCTATCGCTACCGGTATCGTTAAGAAAAACAGGCAGATAACACCTGTATTGGCATCAACCAATAGCAAGCCAAATATCAGCAACATCCAAACCACCAAGGCAATAATGCTATCGCGGGTGAGTACCTTGTATTCCGATTCTATCTTCTCGGTATTGTTGAGCAGGTAATTAGCAACGTGTTTTATTACACTGTACAGCGTTAGCATCATCATTACCCATACGGCATAAACCAGGTTTGTTTTAAACACCAGGTTGTACACGTACCCTGGCGATTTTTTGTAGAACAGGTAACCCTTAAGCCAGGTATCAGTGATGCCGCAGAAGAGCCAAATGGCACCAAATAAAGCAACAGCCAGCAGTATCATCAAAGTGGTTTTCCGCTTTTCTATCAACGAGGGGATGATGACGAAGTTCCAAAGCAAAAAGGCAAGGAAGTACAGCGTGTACCGCGCCACCATCGGGAAGAAATAGTATTTAGAATAGGAGTAGTGCAGGCCATACTCGTTAAACATATAGCGATAGGGTGTCCATACTACGTTTACGTTACTATCTGCCACGCGGGCGAGCAATAGTAGGAGTATAAACCCATATATGCCGGTAGCGGCATAGATCTCTATTTTTTTAATGTCGACGGATTTTCTGATGCGGGTGATCATGGTGATAATGAATTATGCCGCAAGATAAGCCCGGCCAAAAAGCTCCGGAAGCAAATGTGACGAAAGGGCTGTTTGGTGGGACGAAGGGGGAGGAGAAGCAAGAGATAAGAATCAAGAGACAAGACCAGAAATAAGAAAGGAATTAGGAGGTTGATAGCCACAAAAAAAAGATGAGCTCGTGTCTTGATTCTTGGCTCTTGATTTCTTGCCTCTTAAAAAACTATTCCAGTATCCCCAGTAGTTCATTCAATTCATCCACCTTCTCCGATGTGCCTGCATGTTCGTAGGCGCTGATGAGGTTGCGCAGTACGCGTTTGATGATATCGGTATTGGAGCAGGGCTCATAAAATTGCTTATCGAATTTAAGATTCAGCTGTTTCAAAAACATATCTACGTCGCGCCTGCCGAAGATGAACCCCTTGTTGAATGCGTTGATGTAGAACAATATGCCTCCCTCGAATTCAGTTTCCTGGCTTTCGTCCATGTAAGCCAAAATGAAGTGTTGTGGCAGATTTACGCCGTAAACGGGGATGTCCAGCTTTTGGGCTATGATGGAGTAGATAATGGCCAGCGATATCTGGTTGCCTTTTTTGCTTTCTAAAACCTGGCTGATGTAGCTATTCTGCGGGTCGCGGTGGTTGCCGGTATTGCCGCTGAAGCCGTGGATGCTGTAAAAGATATGGTTGATGAGTTTTACCTGCTCTACCGGGCTGCCCTCGTGCATCATCTGTAACCAGATATCGCGTTTGATGGCTTCTATCTGGTTAATCACCTTTTGTTCGTCAAGGTCGGGATATTGGTAGCGGTTGATGATGAGGATGCCCTGCAAAAGGTCGAAAGCGCCGCCATGGAACCATAACTGTAGATCGTTTTTTACCGTGCCGAATTGTATCTCATGTACCAGGTTGGCAATGCGTTCCTGTTGTATGCTGTCGAAGGCTTGCCCAAAGGCGTTCTCCAGATATTCGATGGCCTCGGGGCCGTAGGAGAGGAGTTTTTGATGCACATGGTTGTATATCTCGCTGTCCGGGTCGTCCAGCAAACGAATTAAAGAGTTTACTTCTGTAGAATTTATCATATCTCTATCCGCTAAAATACTAAAGTTTATATACTTTTACGGAATTTAAACCTATGCTCAATCTAACGTTTGCTAAGGATTTCTTGTTTCACAGGTTCAGGTCAAAAAACCGTCACGGCTTGCATTCGCCGTTCGTTTACAAACTGGTAGATGAAGTTATTTACGATTATAAGCACAAGCCCGCTTACGATAAAATAGAAAAAGAGCGCGATAATCTGCTTGTCGACGACCGCGTTATCAACGTAACCGATCTGGGCGCAGGCTCACACCTGAACAAAAACCGCGAGAAAAAGATAAGGGATATCACCATCAACGCCCTCAAATCGCCCAAGCTGGCGCAGTTACTTTATCGTTTGGCAGCTTTTACCAAACCCAAAAGCATCGTAGAATTGGGCACCTGCCTGGGCATCACTACTTTGTATCTGCACGAGGCCGCCCCCAATGCCAAAGTATATACCTTAGAAGGTTGCCCCGAAACCGCTAAGGTGGCGCAGGAGGTATTTAACAGTTCGGGCTTGCGCAACATCAATCTAGTCACCGGTAATTTCGATGATACGCTTGGTGGGGTATTGGACAAGCACGATAAATTGGATTTCGTTTACATCGACGGCAACCACCAGCGCGTAGCCACGCTGAACTACTTTGAGCAATGCCTGCCCAAAGTGCACGAAGATACCATGCTGATATTCGACGATATATACTGGAGTGAGGGCATGAAACAAGCCTGGGCGCAAATAAAGGCTAATCCCCAGGTTACCGTAACAGTAGATTTATTTTGGATAGGACTGGTGTTTTTTAAAAGCGGCCGGGCGAAGGAGGATTTTAAAATCAGATTTTAGATTTCAGATGTGCAGATTTTAGATGGAGCTGCATTGTGTTTCCCATCTGCACACCTGCACATCTGAAATCTGCACATCTGTTTTCGCATCTGCACATCTGGCCTAAAACGCTTCCCCCAGCGCAATATAAAGCCCGCTTAATCTTGGCTCATTAGCCCTTTTCTCACCTATGCCATAATCCACCCGTATGCTCAAGCCTTTCTCCGTATCGAAGAAATAACGCAGCCCGCCGCCGTAGTTGGGTTTAAATTCGCTGAAGCTAAAGTCGTTGTTCCATACCTGTCCGGTGCCAATGAAGCCAACCATACCAATTCGGTTGCTGATGCGGTAACGCAGTTCGGCCTGCCCTGCCAGCAGATTACGGTCGCGGAAACGGCCATTATAATAGCCGCGCATCATTTCGTCGCTGCCTAGCGCAGGCATCAAATAAAATGGCGACTGACTACCGGTCAAACTCTGTTCCTGTATATCGAAGCCCAAAACAAAATGCTTGCTTAGCGAGAAGAACTGCGCGTACTCTACATTTAGCAGCCCGCCGCTGTAATCGCTGTTGCTCCCTATGCCTTTCATCAAATCCAGGTAACTGGTTATTACCGCACCTTTGGTGGTGTAAGTATTGTTGTTACGGCTATCGAAAACTACTGTGGGGCCGGCGTATAGTGTTGTGCCGCCGTGGCGGCCCTGCAGGCTGGCATCGGTTTCAAATATCCCGGCTTTATCGGCATCGTTAAAACGGTAATCAAAACCACCGGCCGCCAGCCCTATGTAAAACTTGTTTCCTACGTTTTTTTTGCCGCTCAAGGCCAACTTAAAGCGCTTCACACCAAGGCGATCTGCATTGCTTTTCAGGGTGTTATTGCCTGTTCCATAAAAATCAACCGGGAAGTTGATATACGATACAGCAGCTATGAAGTGATATTTGTTTTGCGGGGTCCAGTAACTGGTGCTCAGGCTAAAGCGGCTTTGCCCTTTAGTGGTGACGGTTGCATAGGCAAACAGGTTTGATACCCGGGTTTCGCGGTGCGCCGTATCGGTATAAAAGGATAGGAGGCCCGCGCCGCCGAGCTCTACGCCTGTTTCGGGCGCGGTACTTAATACAGGCAGTATCACAAAACTACTCTTCCTGGTGGTATCCTTATCAAAATACATCTTGCGGATAAATTTGGGTAGGAAGCTGTTCTGGGCGAGGGAAGGCTGCAAAAAGGCAGTTAACAGTAATAAAAGGCTAAGTTTTTTCATAAAGATATCGCCGTTAAAGGTAGAGCTTAGGCGTTTGTTTTATCCAATTTTCAAATTAAAATTCTGTTAATGTCAAAATACCTACTTTTGCGCCATAATTAGCATCAATAAAAATATGAGCACAGAAAGAGGCCCTATATCGCAATTTATCGAAAGGAATTACCTGCACTTTAACGCAGCGGCATTAATGGATGCAGCCAAAGGTTACGAAACCCACCTTACCGAGGGCGGTAAAATGATGGTTACCCTGGGTGGTGCCATGAGTACTGCCGAATTGGGCATCTCGCTTGCCGAAATGATTCGTCAGGGTAAGATCGACATCATCAGCTGTACAGGTGCCAACCTGGAAGAGGATATCATGAACCTTGTAGCGCACTCGCACTACAAACGTGTGCCAAATTACCGCGACCTGAGTCCGCAAGACGAGTGGGACCTGCTGGAGAACCACTACAACCGCGTAACTGATACCTGTATCCCCGAGGAAGAAGCATTTCGCCGTTTGCAGAAACATATTTATAAAATTTGGAATGATGCTGATACCGCCGGTGAGCGCTACTTCCCGCATGAGTATATGTACAAGATATTGCTTAGCGGCGAGTTGGAGCAATACTACGAGATAGACCCTAAAAACTCCTGGATGCTGGCTGCTGCAGAGCGCAACCTGCCGATAGTAGTACCCGGATGGGAAGACTCTACTATGGGTAATATATTTGCGTCATACGTTATCAAAGGCGAGATAAAGGCAACCACCATGAAAAGCGGAATAGAATACATGGCATGGCTGGCCGGTTGGTACCCCGAAAACTCTACAGGAAAGGGGATAGGCTTTTTCCAGATAGGTGGCGGTATAGCAGGCGATTTTCCGATTTGTGTTGTTCCGATGTTGTACCAGGATATGGAGATGCCCGAGATACCGTTTTGGAGTTACTTCTGCCAGATATCAGATTCTACCACCTCTTACGGCTCGTACTCGGGTGCTGTACCTAACGAGAAAATTACCTGGGGCAAACTGGATATTAACACGCCAAAATTCATTGTAGAAAGCGACGCAACAATTGTTGCACCACTCATTTTTGCCTGGATATTAAAACAATAATTATTTTTTGAATTAAATTCAAAAAATAATTGCGCGGCGATTTTTTAAGCCGTGGTTAAAAAAGCCCTTTTCCGTATGTTTAAGGGCTTTTTAAACTTGTTTAGAACGATTATAAATTAGATATTACTGTCAGGAATTTGTCAGCCATAGCTTAATAAATTTTACTTTTGTGGCTGAAAAAGTGGGTAAAAAATTCTTCTTTACGTCAGTTTATCACATTAACTACATAATTATTTAGCATAAATACACTTTATGAGAAATATCTCATTCATTTTTAAACAGTTCTCAAAGTCGGTTTTACTGGTTGCGGGTTTAGCACTTTGCGGACTAACTGCAAATGCACAGGCCGACCCCGCCAAAGGTGAAGCGATATTTAAAGCCAAATGTACAGCTTGTCATAAGATCGATGTTCGGATGACCGGCCCGGCGCTTGGCCCACAGTTGGAAGCAGAAACCGACGACGCTTACCTTACCAAGTGGATCCAGAACAACCAGGCGTTGATTGCTGCGAAAAACCCTAAGGCACTCAAAATCTACAACGAGTACAATCAGGCAGGAATGACCGTATTTGCGGAATTGACCGATGCCGATGTTGCAAACGTTATAGCTTATGTGCGTGCCGACTGGAAAAAGCTTAAAGAAGACAAAGCTAAGCCAGCCGCTGGTGGTGCTGTTGCTGCAGAGCAAGGCCCAAGTGATCTGGTGATATTCGGTCTGTTAGGCGTTATCGTTATCGCGTTTATCGTGATTCTGGTGCTGAACAAGGTTATCGCAACGCTTGAGCGTTTATTGCTTAACAAAAGCGGCCTGCTTGTTGACGAAGAAGAAGAGGCTGAAGAAAAAGTAAAAGGCGATAAGTTAGCCCTTGTTAAAAAGGCACTCAAAAACAAAAAATTAGTTTTCTTTATAGTGCTTTGCGGTACCATTGCCATGGGCAGCTGGAGCTGGGTTACCATGTGGAACACCAATGTTCATCAGGGTTACCAACCGGTACAGCCTATCAAATACTCGCACAAGCTGCATGCCGGTGCCATGAAAATTGAGTGCCAGTATTGCCATACCGGTGCATTCAAATCTAAGAACGCCTCTATACCATCGTTAAACGTTTGTATGAACTGCCACAAGGCCGTTAAGACCGAATCGCCGGAGATACACAAAATTTACGATGCTTTGGGTTACGATCCGCAAACTCAGAAATACGATAGCACCAAAGCACAGCCAATTCAATGGGTACGCATACACAACCTGCCGGATCTGGCTTACTTTAACCACTCGCAGCACACTGTAGTTGGTAAAATAGAATGCCAGAAATGCCACGGCCAGATACAGGAAATGCAGGAAGTTTACCAATACTCTCCGCTCACCATGAAATGGTGTATCCAGTGCCACAAACGCACCGAGATAAGCGGTAAAGGCAACGGTTACTATGATAAGATACTTGCCGCTCACGATAAGATCAAAAAAGGTGAAAAAGTTACGCCAGCTATGCTGGGCGGCCTTGAGTGCGCAAAGTGCCACTATTAATAATAAACGGATTTAGAACTTAGCATTACAGTTTATATAACTTAAATGGATAGCAATAAAAAATACTGGAAAGGTTTAGAGGAACTAAACAGAACCCCAGAATTTGTTGAGAAAAATAGACATGAGTTTGCGGAGCCCATCCCAATTGAAGAAGTTTTAAGCGGGGGCGGCTTATCTGCAAAAACGCCTCGCCGCGACTTTCTGAAGGCGCTTGGTTTTGGTGTGGGCGCGGTTACTTTGGCTGCTTGCCAAAAAGTGCCGGTTCACAAGTCTATACCTTACCTGGTTAAACCCGAAGAAATTACGCCTGGTATTGCCAATTACTACTCTTCAACTTATGAAGGTAGCGCGATATTGGTTAAAACCCGCGAGGGTAGGCCTATCAAAGTAGAAGGTAACCCCGGCGACCTTTTATCGAAAGGTGGCTTAAGTGCACAGGCGCAGGCTTCGGTACTTGAATTGTATGATAATAGCCGCGCGCAGGGCCCGTTACTTAACGGTACTGCTACAGGCTGGCCTCAGTTAGATAAATTTGTTAAAGACGAGCTTGCAGCTATCAAAGCAGGCGGCAAAAAGATAAGCCTGGTTACGTCAACCGTACACAGCCCTTCTACTTTAGCAGTTATTGCCGATTTTATTACCGCATTCCCTACTGCAAGTCATGTTACTTATGATGCTGTATCTTATACAGGTATTATTCAGGCAAACAAAAATAGCTTTGGCAAAGCGGTAGTGCCTCACTACAACTTTGATAAGGCGAAGGTTATCGTGAGCTTCGGTGCCGATTTCCTGGGTACCTGGATATCAGGTGAGGAATTCACTACGCAATACGTTCAAAACAGGAACAGCAAGGCACTGGAAGAGAAGAAAGACATGTCTCGCCACATTCAGTTCGAAAGCGGTATGAGCCTAACTGGTACCAACGCCGATGTGCGCCTGCCAATCAAACCATCTGAAGACGGCCTTGCCATTATCAACCTGTATAATGCATTGAATCCGGCAGGTGCTTTGCCTGGTGCAAAAAAACTGACCAACGCAAATGCAGATAAGGCAATTATCCTGGCTGCTAAAGAGCTTCAAAAAGCGGGTGCAGGCAAAGCGCTGGTCGTTTCGGGTTCTAACGATGTATCTGTACAAACTGTAGTAAACGCCATCAACTCATTGTTGGGTAGCTACGGTTCTACTATCGATTTAGATAACCCATCACGCCAGTACGCCGGTAACGATACCGATTGGTTGCAATTTGTTGCCGATGCCAAAAGTGGCGCGGTAGACGCGGTTTTCTTCCTTGATGCCAACCCTGTTTACGATTTTTATATCGCTAAAGATATCGAGGCTGCCCTTAGTAAGGTACGCCTTAAAGTAACGTTCTCTGATAGGGCCGACGAAACTGCTGCCCTTTGTAATGTTGTTGCGCCAAACCACCACTACCTCGAGTCGTGGGGCGATGACAGCGCGGTTGAAGGGTACTACACTATTGTACAGCCAACCATCAACCCGGTTAACAACACCCGCCAGGCTGAAGAAAGCCTGTTGGTGTGGAGCGATAACGCAGTTAAAAGTTACTATACCTACCTGCGCAACAACTGGGATAAAAATCTGTTAGCAAAAGGCGGTTTATCCGGCCAAAAAGGTTGGGAAGCCCTGTTGCAAAAAGGCTTCATCAATGCAACGGCTGTTACCCCTGGTACCTACAACTTTACATTGAGCCTGGGCGGCGTAGCGCAAACTATTCTAAACAATAGCAGCAAAGTAACAGCCTCCGGCGATGGTGGGTTCGAGCTGCAGGTTTATCAAACCCCTGCAATGCGCGATGGTAAGAAAGCCAACAACCCTTGGTTGCAGGAGTTACCAGATCCGGTTTCTAAAGTAACCTGGGATAACTTCGCGGCCATGTCGCCTGCGGACGTTAAGAAAATGGGTCTTGATGAGTTCCAGGTGATCAGTATAAAAGGTGCTAACGGTTATTCGGTAGATTTGCCGGTACTTTCGCAACCTGGCCAGGCAGTTGGTTCTATATCAGTAGCTGTTGGTTACGGCCGTACTGCTGCCGGTTTAGTAGGCAACAATGTTGGTAAAAACGCATATCCTTTCTACAACCTGCTTAGTGGTACATTCCAAACGGTATCGGCAGTCACTGTAGCAAAAACAAGCACTATATTCCCGCTTTCGCAAACGCAAACGCACCACTCTTTTGAGGGGCGTAACGTTATACGCGAAGCTACCCTTGTTGAATATCAAAAGGACCCTGCTGCAGGCAGCGGTAAAGAAGGCGAACACGAAGGGTTTTATGATCTTTGGGAGAACAGCCCACATGATAAACCGGTTTATGACTGGGTTATGGCTATCGACCTTAACGCCTGTACAGGTTGCGGCGCTTGCGTTGTAGCTTGTAGCGCAGAAAACAACATTCCTGTTGTAGGTAAAGACGAAGTTGGCCGCCGCCGTGAAATGCACTGGATTCGTATCGACCGCTATTATAGCTACGAGCAAAACGGTGATGCCAAAACAGATGGCCGCACCGGCATGGTAACCAAGGAGAAGGACATTGATAAATTGGTGAACTTTGATAACGTTACTGTTGTTCACCAACCAATGCTTTGCCAGCACTGCGACCACGCACCTTGCGAAACCGTGTGCCCGGTATTAGCTACCACGCACTCATCGGAAGGTTTGAACATGATGGCATACAACCGTTGTGTAGGTACACGTTACTGCGCAAACAACTGTCCGTACAAAGTGCGCCGTTTCAACTGGTTCAACTACTGGAACGATAGTCGCTTTGATAACTACCTGAGCAACGAGCATACTCAATTGGTATTAAATCCTGATGTTACCACCCGTTTCCGTGGGGTAATGGAAAAATGTTCAATGTGCGTACAACGTATTCAGGCTGGCAAGTTGAAAGCCAAGATAGAGAAACGCCCCTTAGCAGATGGTGAAGTTAAAGTGGCCTGCCAGCAAACATGCTCTGCAAACGCCATCGTTTTCGGTAACAGGAACGATCCTAACTCAGAAGTTTCTAAAGCTTTGAAGAGCGAGCGTACCTACTACGTACTGGAAGAGTTGAACGTAAAACCGGGCATAGGCTACCAGGTAAAAGTAAGGAACACATTATCAGAATTACAGGCTTAATTATTACAAGAGATTTATATATATGGCATCTCACAGTGAATCAATAATCAGGGAACCGTTAATTACGGGCAGGGACATTACCTATGCCCAGATTACTAACGAGGTATTAAACCCTGTAGAAAATAAACCTAACAAAGCCTGGTGGATCGGTTTTACCGTTGCTTCCATGGGCGCGCTATTATGGGTTGTGGCTATCAGCTATACCTTTTGGTTCGGATTAGGTGCATGGGGCTTGAATAAAACAGTAGGATGGGCCTGGGATATCACCGGTTTCGTATGGTGGGTGGGTATCGGTCACGCCGGTACGCTTATCTCAGCTGTACTCTTGCTCTTCCGTCAAAACTGGCGTAACTCTATTAACCGTTCTGCTGAGGCGATGACCATCTTCGCGGTAATTTGCGCGGCTACTTATATCGTAGCGCACATGGGCCGCCCATGGTTAGCGTACTTTACCTTACCGCTGCCAAACCAGTATGTGCTTTGGGTAAACTGGAACTCGGCACTGATGATGGACGTGTTCGCGATATCAACTTACTTCTCGGTATCATTGGTATTCTGGTACACCGGTTTATTGCCAGATATTGCTTCAATCCGTGACCGAGCAACTGGCTTACGCCGCCGTATCTATTCGGTAATGTCGTTCGGTTGGACAGGTTCTGTTAAAACCTGGCAACGGTTCGAGACAGTGTCTCTAATATTGGCCGGTATATCTACGCCGCTGGTACTTTCGGTACACACCATCGTATCTTTCGACTTTGCTACATCTCTTGAACCGGGATGGCACACCACTATATTCCCGCCATACTTCGTTGCCGGTGCAATCTTCTCGGGTTTTGCCATGGTACAAACGCTGTTGCTGGTTACCCGTAAGGTTTTAGGATTAGAAAATTACATCACGATGTTCCACATTGAGTCGATGAATAAGATCATTATGCTTACGGGTTCTATCGTAGGTGTGGCTTACATCACCGAGTTCTTCATCGCATGGTACTCAGGCGTAGAATATGAGCAATATGCTTTTATCAACCGTGCAACCGGACCTTACTGGTGGGCATACTGGAGTATGATGAGCTGTAACGTAATCTCTCCGCAGTTATTCTGGTCGAGCAAGTTGCGCAGGAGTATCAAGTTCTCCTGGTTCCTCTCCATCATTGTAAACATCGGTATGTGGTTCGAGCGTTTCGTAATTATCGTAACCTCATTGCACCGCGATTATATCCCATCGAGCTGGGTGATGTTTTATCCAACCTGGGTTGATGTTGGTGTGTTTATCGGTTCTATCGGGTTATTCTTTACCATGTTCCTGCTATTCATCAGGGTGCTGCCGTCAGTGGCAATGGCTGAGGTGAAACTTTTGCTGAAGACAAGCAGCGAGCAGGCTAAAAAGAAACTGATACTGGAAGGCCATTTAGAGCCGGCTGAGGTTCAGCACTACAAAGAATCGTTAGTGAAGTTTGACAGTATTGACATGTCTGATTACGAAAAAATATAAAAATGAGTAGCACAAAATTTATATTAGGCTTATTTGATGATCCCGATGATATGATGCACGGGATAGAGAAGCTGCAGAAAAATAGCGTCCCTATTTACGATGTTTATACCCCAATGCCTATCCATGGTATCGAGGCTAAATTGGGCATAAAAGAATCCCGGCTTGGTTACGCTGCATTTTGCTTCGGCTGCCTGGGCGCAACAGTAATATTCAGCATATTGTATTATACGCTGGTACACGATTGGCCAATGGATATTGGTGGCAAGCCAAATTTTGCAATGCCCAACTTTGTACCGTTCACCTTTGAGTGGACCATCTTATTCACCGCATTTGGTATGACGTTTACCTTTTTTGCCGCCACCCACCTTTTCCCGGGCCGTGCGCCAAGGGTGATGGACCTGCGTGCAACCGATGACCGCTTCGTTATCGCGATAGACGCAAAGGGCAATATACCACATGACGATATTACCAACTTGTTAAAAGAAGCAGGAGCTGTAGAAGTAAAGCATAACGACAGAAAATATGTTAGCTATGAATAAATTTAGAATATTGGGCACAACGGCCATCGTTATTGCTGCATCGATCGTGTTCACATCGTGCAAGGATAAACGCAGCACCGGTTGGGAATATGCTCCCAATATGTACGAACATACCGCATACGACCCGGATCAGCCAAATAAAAACTTTAAAGACGGGAAAACCGCGCAAGTGCCGCCGGCTGGTACAACGCCAATTGGTTTCAGGAGATTTGATTTCCCTAACTCTCGTGAAGGGTATGATAACGCAAGTGCCAGCTACCACCTGGACAGCCTGATTGCACAAACACCTGGTCATTTGGCTGAAGGTAAGAAGTTGTTTACCACTTTTTGCTCTCCGTGCCATGGTTTAACAGGGCAAGGAGATGGTTTGGTAGTACAACACGGTTACCCGGCTCCTCCTTCTTACTCTACAGGGCAATCATCCCGCGGTGGTGCCATGAAAGACCTTACTGATGGTAAAATTTATCATACTATAACCTACGGTGTAAACTCTATGGGTTCGTACGCTTCGCAGATAGCGCCTGACGATCGTTTGAAAATAGTTATGTACGTTCACCAATTACAAAAATTATAAGATTATTTTTAATGAAGACTCATAATAGTTTTGACGAGAAATTTGAATTCGAGGGCACAGCCAAAACAGGGAGTTTGATAGCTCTTGCAATTGGTTTGGTTGCTATAGTTGCCGGCTTTTTGATGGGCGGCGACCATGTACAGCGCATGTTCAGTAATTTGCTGTTGATGTCATACTACTTTGTGTGCGTATGTACTTGCGGCGTATTCTTTTTATCGTATCAGTACGTTGCGCAGGCAGGTTGGTCTGCGTCGCTCATCAGGGTACCGCAGGCATTTGCCAAAGTGTTGCCTATAGCGAGCATATTATTGCTTGTTGTTGTTAGCGCAGGGTTGTTCACGCAGCACGAAGTTATACACGAAGGCAAGAAACACATGGTGCCATACTTATATGCATCATGGGCAACACATGGCCTTACCGTTGTGGGTAGCGAAAATTACAACGCAGTTATAGCTGGTAAAGCTCCCTTTTTAACAGTAGGTTTCTTTTACGGTGTTCTGGTAGCGTTTTTAGCAGCCTACAGCTACTTTGGTTATGCATTAACAAAATGCTCAACTGATGAAGATACAGAAGGCGGCATGCGCAACTACAATAAGAGCTTCGCATTGGCTTGTACTTTTCTGGTAATATTTGGTTTCACCTTCCCGATATTTGCATTCGGTACCATCATGTCGCTCGAGGCACACTGGTTCTCTACCATGTTTGGTTGGTATAACTTAGCAGCAATGCACGTAAGCGGTGTAGCTATCATGGCTTTAACTATTATCCTGCTTCGGAAGAAGGGTTATATGCAATGGGTTACTTCAGATCACCTGCACGATTTTGGTAAACTGATCTTTGGTTTCTCTATCTTCTGGACCTACGTATGGTTTGCACAGTTCTTCCTTACCTGGTATGCCAACATACCAGAGGAGTCGGTATATTTCTACAAGAGGTGGGAACCTGAGTACAAATTCTGGTTCTGGTTGAACATTGCCATGAACTTCCTGGCTCCTTTATTATTGCTGATGTCTCGCGATGCAAAACGTTTGACCAATCGCATGATGTGGACTTGTATATTGCTGATTGCCGGTCACTGGCTTGATTATTACCTGATGATTATGCCTGGAACTGTGGTGGAGAAGCGTGGTTTTGCTGTTGAAGAGATAGGCACGTTTGTAGCTTTCGCTGGTTTATTCACTTTCCTGATGTTAACACAGTTAAGCAAATTCAAATCGCTTATACCTAAGAAGCATCCTTTCCTGCAAGAGAGCCTGCACCATCACATATAATAATTGTTAAATTTGCACGAAATACAACAATCATAAAAACCAATAAAATGGGATTCAAAAGTTTATTTAGTTCTAAAAAAATGCTCGCGCTTTCGGCGGCTTTCCTGCTATTCGGCACCAACGTGCTGATGGCTCAGGATGCAGCAACCGGTGCCGCAGCAGATGCAGCCAAGCCCAATGTTTGGCTGGGTGCAGCTTATTACGTGCTGCTATTTGTTATTGTATGCTTTGTTGTAGGCATTGTTGGCAAAATATTGCGTGTTTACGATCTTACCCAACAAATACAAAACAAAAAGGCGATCAACTGGGATAATGTTATGGGTGCTTTGTGCCTTATCTTCCTGATAGTGGGTGGTTATGGAGCATACTGGTCATTAACTGTACAGGGTTCAATGATATTACCGGTATCTGCATCTGAGCATGGTGTGAAAATAGACGAAATGTTCTGGACAACAACGGTTTTAACGCTTATCGTGTTCGTAATTACGCAGATATTGTTATTTACATTCTTGTTTCGTTACCGTTACAATGCTAAGCGTCGCGCGCACTTCCTTCCGCATGATAATACTATCGAGAAGGTTTGGACTATCGCTCCGGCAATCGTATTGACTATACTGGTTATCTTCGGTTTCTTTACCTGGCAAAAAATCACCAATAGCACTGATGCTAAAGGTGAGCATTCGCTAAATATCGATATCACCGGCCACCAGTTTGCATGGGAGCTGCGTTACCCTGGTGCCGATGATAAGTTGGGCAAAACCAATTATAAACTGGTAAGTGGTGTAAACAAAGTGGGTGTTGATTTTAAAGATAAATCTGCTTACGATGATTTGCAGGTAGATACCATGTACTTACCTGTGGGTAAAACTGTAAGGTTGAATATCCACGCGCAAGACGTTATACATAGTGTTTACATGCCACATTTCCGTGTACAGCTGAACGCGGTACCGGGCTTGCCTACCTACTTTAAATTTAAGCCAACTATGACTACCGCAGCAATGCGACGCGAAGTAGGCGACCCTGCTTTTGAGTACCTGGTATATTGCAATAAAATATGCGGCGGTGCGCATTACAATATGAAGAAGGTTGTACGCGTGGTAGAAGAAACAGAGTACCAGGCTTGGTTAGCACAGCAAAAACCTTACCTCACAGATCAGATCAAAAAGGATCTGAAGTATGCCGTAGTAAAACCGGCTGAAACACAAAACAGGTTAGCGTTAAACAATTAATTCAAAAAGATTAGCGAGTATGTCAACATTAGCAGTTCAAGATCACGGAGCAGTTCATCACGGCGAAGATCACGGACATCACCATCACGATACGTTCCTGACCAAGTACATCTTTAGCCAGGACCATAAAATGATTGCCAAGCAATTCCTGGTTACAGGTATCACTATGGCGTTCATCGCGATGATATTATCGATATTATTCAGGATTCAATTAGCATATCCTGATAAAGCGTTTCCTTTGATGGAAACATTGCTTGGTCGTTTTGCACCAGGTGGTCGTTTAGATTCTAACTTTTACCTGGCACTGGTTACCATACACGGTACCATCATGGTATTCTTTGTCCTTACCGCAGGTTTGAGCGGTACCTTTAGTAACTTGCTTATTCCATTGCAACTGGGTGCGCGCGATATGGCATCGCCGTTCATGAATATGCTATCATACTGGTTCTTCTTTGCAGCTAGTGTGGTTATGCTATCATCCTTCCTGGTACAAAAAGGCCCTGCAAGTGGTGGGTGGACCATCTACCCGCCGTTATCGGCTTTGCCTAAGGCTATGCCGGGTTCGGGTATGGGGATGACTTTGTGGCTCATTAGTATGGTGCTCTTTATCGCATCATCGTTAATGGGCGCTATCAACTACGTAAGTACCGTATTAAACATGCGTACCAAAGGGATGGACCTTTGGAAAATGCCTTTAACTATATGGGCGTTTTTCCTTACCGCTATCCTGGGTATCCTCGCGTTCCCGGTACTGGTTGCAGGTGTCGTATTATTAATATTCGACCGTAGCTTCGGTACTAGCTTCTACCTGTCAGAAATTGTTATTGGTGGTAGTTCTGTGCAGCCTTTCGAGGGTGGTAGCCCAATCTTGTTCCAGCACTTGTTCTGGTTCCTGGGTCACCCTGAGGTTTACATCGTAATTATGCCTGCGATGGGTATTTCATCCGAAGTGATGTCGGTAAATTCGCGTAAGCCAATATTTGGTTACCACGCCATGGTTTACTCTCTTATAGGTATTACGGTATTATCGTTCATTGTATGGGGTCACCATATGTTTGTAACGGGTATGAATCCTTTCCTGGGCGGTGTGTTCATGATCACTACGCTGATCATTGCGGTACCATCTGCAGTGAAAACATTCAACTGGTTGGCTACGCTTTGGCGCGGTAACATCCGCTTCACTGCGGCAATGCTATTTGCTATCGGCATGGTGTCGTTCTTTATCTCTGGTGGTTTAACAGGTATATTCCTGGGTAACGCTGCGCTGGATATCAACTTACACGATACTTACTTTGTAGTTGCCCACTTCCACCTGGTTATGGGTTCAGCAGCTATATTTGGTATGCTTGCCGGTGTTTACCACTGGTTCCCTAAAATGTACGGTCGTGTAATGAATGAAAAGCTGGGCTACCTGCACTTCTGGTTAACCTTTATAGGTGCTTACCTGGTGTTCTTCCCAATGCACTTTATGGGCCTTGGTGGTGTTCCACGTCGTTACTACGCATTTACCGAATTCGTAGAATGGAATAAATGGCTTTCTGTAAACGTATTTATTACATGGGCGGCTATTATGGCAGCGGTTGCACAGGTTGCTTTCGCGGTTAACTTTATCTATTCTATATTCTGGGGTAAACGCGCAACGCAAAACCCTTGGCAGGCAAACACCCTGGAATGGACGGCTCCGGTAGAGCATGTTCACGGTAACTGGTACGGAGAGATACCAACCGTTTACCGTTGGCCATATGATTACAGCAAGCCGGGTGCAGAAGAGGATTACATCCCGCAAACTGTTCCGCTTTCGCAAACCATGAGCTCTAATGTTCAGCACGATTTTGAAGATAATCCTGCAGGTTTAGATGCTTATGCCAAATTTACCGCCGCTAAAAAGAGCAGCGAAGAAGTAAAATAGTTTTATACTGAATCTTATTTTTTAGGGTAATTATCAAGTTCTAAGTTTAAAGTCAGAGGTTCTAAGTCGGGTTTTAGACTTAACACTTCTGGCTCCAAACTTAGAGTTTTGGAGAGTTACCCTAATTTTTTAGGTATATTTTGAATGAGTAGTAACGCATCCGGGAGCCGATTTATTAAGATAAACCTGTTGACTATCATCTCGCTGTTCGTATTGATACTTGCAGGCGGGGTGGTGCGTAGCAGCGGTTCGGGAATGGGATGCCCCGACTGGCCAAAGTGTTTCGGGCAGTACATTCCACCAACAGATATATCCCAACTGCCCATCAACTATAAGCAGCAGTACGTAGATAAACGGGTAGCCAAGAACCAAAAGTTTGCCAAATTGCTCGATGTTTTTGGATACAGCCAGTTGGCTATGCGCATCCGCAACGATCGCTCGATACTGGTGCCCGAAGAATTCAACAGTGCCCGCACCTGGACGGAGTATATCAACCGCCTGATAGGTGCTATCACAGGTATTTTCCTGCTATTGGTAGCGGTGTTCTCTTTCCGGTATTGGCAGAGTAATAAACTGATACCGATACTCAGCGTGCTTAACGTGCTGTTGGTAGGTTACCAGGCGTGGTTAGGTTCTATAGTGGTATCAACCAATTTGATCGCCTGGATAGTTACCGTGCACATGCTGCTTGCACTGGCCATATTGGCTATCAGTATAGCAACTTACCATATGGCAAGGGTTGAAGGGCGCTATAAGCTAACACCAAAGCCTTTTATCGTTATAATTACTTTTTTGGTACTTGCGTTGAGCATTTTGCAGATAACATTTGGCACCGAAGTGCGGGAAAAAATCGATGCCGTTGCCAGTCATTTAGAAGGCAGCTACCGCGATAGCTGGACAAGCAGGGCCGGGGAGATATTTACGCAGCACAGGGATATGGCTATATTCGTTTTGCTGTTGAACGTTGTGTTGTATGCATTGATACGGCGTACATTCACCAGGCACTCTATGCAACAACAGCTAATGAGCTTTACGTTTTTAATGCTGATGCTACAGATTGTAACGGGTATTATACTATCATACTCGTCGTTACCGCCATATGCACAGGCAACGCATATTATATTGGCAAGTTTAGTTTTTGGCGCACAAGTTTATTTGTTGTTGAATTTATTTAGTTCGGTTAATTTACAGGGGGCACGTAAGTGAAGTGGGGCGACTTTAGCAAACTGATAAAGCTAAGGCTAACCTTTTTGGTTACGTTTTCAGCGTCGATATCGTTCATTATAGCCGTTAAAGCCAACGGAGGCGACACTTGGGGTTCGCTTTATAGCGGCACCATGTGGGCCAACTGGGTCAAACTGGTTATCGGCGGTTTTCTGGTTACCTCGGCGGCTAATTGCTTCAATGAGGTGATAGAAGTAGAAACGGATAAACTGATGAAACGCACTATGGACAGGCCAATGCCTGCCGGGCGCATGACAACCGGGCAGGGCCTTGTTTTAGGACTGGGCATGGGCATGATGGGGACGTATTTGCTGGGCAGCTTAAATATACTTACCGGCTTGTTATCGGTGTTCTCTATACTGTTGTATGCTTTTGTTTACACACCGCTAAAACGTAAATCGGCAATTGCGGTATTTGTAGGTGCTATACCCGGTGCATTACCGGCTTTGATAGGTTATGTTGCAGGGCAACCACACGGAAGGATAGACGAGATAGCGCTGATACTGTTCAGCATACAATTTATATGGCAGTTTGTTCACTTTTGGGCAATAGCCTGGGTGCTTGATGATGATTACAAACTGGCCGGTTTCCGTTTGTTGCCAACCGGCAAAAGGGATAAAGCCAGCGCAGCAATTACCTTTGTTTTTGCCATTATTATGGTGCCGGTGAGTTTACTGCCCACTATATACGGCTACGGCGGGTATTATGTGGGGGGCGTGTCGCTGGCCATGAGCCTGTTGTTTTTATACCAGGCGTTTAACCTGCTGCGCAAAACGGATGTAGCGGCAGCGCGGACATTGATGTTTGGCTCTTTTTATTATTTACCGGTAGTGCAATTAATGTTTTTATTTGATTTTATAGGAAAGGTGAAATGATGATGGCTAATATAGAACAAGAAGATAAACTGCAGCTGGCTCCCAAGAAATTCAACATGTGGATATTCATATTCACTTCGTTTATGCTTTTTGCGGCGCTTACAAGCGGCTTTATCGTTTACAGCGGGGGCCACGGCACCGGCATTAATATTAAATTGCCGGCCATATTTACGTACAGCACTATTCTGATAGCGTTGAGCAGCGTAAGCATGTACCTGGCATCCAAGGCAGC
Source organism: Mucilaginibacter psychrotolerans (assembly GCF_004519315.1). GTDB lineage: Bacteria > Bacteroidota > Bacteroidia > Sphingobacteriales > Sphingobacteriaceae > Mucilaginibacter > Mucilaginibacter psychrotolerans. The sequence continues at coordinate 95,038 of NZ_SOZE01000007.1, read as the reverse complement.
ACGCGAACTGCAGTTACAAAAGCAAAGGCTCTTTTTATGGGTTACCATTTTGTTGGGCGTGGCCTTTTTTGCACTGCAAACTTATGCATGGCTGGTACTGTTGCCGCAAATGGGTGTATTTTTCATTAACCCTAATGCGTCGCAGTCATTTATATACGTATTTGTATGGATACACCTGGCGCATATTTTAGCAGGGGTACTGTTATTGGGCAACACCCTTTTGGGCGCGTACCGCAACAAGCCACAGGTTAAGAATTTATTCGGAATGCAGATGTCCTCTATTTTTTGGCATTTTGTCGATATTATATGGATTTATCTGTATGTTTTTTTACTTTTGAACCAATATTAACAAACACATGAGTGCACAAGTATCACCAATCGACGAGGTAAAAACCACTCCCTGGGCAGGCGGAACCTCCCCCTTCAAGGCAGAGTATGGTAAAATAATGATGTGGTTTTTCCTCCTATCGGATGCGTTTACCTTTTCTTCGTTATTGATTTCTTATGGAGCGTTGCGTTTCAGCGCTGATAGCTGGCCCGCAGCCGACCTTATATTCCAATCGGTACCTGGTACCTCTATTTCTCACGGCGCTCCGCTGGTTTTTGTAGGTATCATGACCTTTATACTTATCTTAAGCTCGGTAACTATGGTACTGGCGGTAGAAGCCGGCCACCGTATGGCCCGTAAAGAGGTTACCTGGTGGATGCTTGCTACTGTGTTGGGTGGTTTTGCGTTTCTTGGCTGCCAGGCTTTAGAGTGGTCGCACCTGCACCACGAAGGTTTTTGGTGGGGAAGCATCCCAAAAGAATTAGGCGAGTACTTTCACAAAGGTGCCCACGAATCTACTACTTACACGCAGCAATTTGCCAACCTGTTTTTTACCATTACCGGTTTCCACGGTTTCCACGTATTTAGTGGTGTTATCATTAACATTATCATCACGGTTAACGTATTGCTGGGTACCTACGAAAAACGTGGTAGCTATTTAATGGTTGAGAAAGTTGGCCTTTACTGGCACTTTGTAGACCTTGTTTGGGTATTTGTATTTACCTTCTTCTATTTAGTTTGATAATTTAACCTGATTAAGCATATGTCATCAGAAACAACAGAAGTTCACCACGAAGAGCACGGCGAACACGGCGGAATGGATAAAAAAGCTATCTTTAAGATAGCTGGGTATTTGAGCCTTATCACTGCGGTCGAGTTCATTATAGCACTTTGGGCAGTGCCGAACGAACATATCCCCATGCATTGGGCAAACCCTATATACATCGTTTTAACGTTGTTTAAAGCATTTCTTATTGTTGCATACTTTATGCACCTTAAGTTCGAGAAAGTTGGCTTAATGCTGGCGATCATCGTACCTATCCTGTTTATCATAGGATTGATACTGGTGCTTACTAACGAAAGCCATTACTGGGTTCCATTTATCCGGTAAAGTGGGAAAGCGTAAAGCAGGCATCCTAAAAAAGATAATAGTCCTGGTAATGATATTGGCATTACCGGGATTTTTATATTATTTGCTAACCGTAAAAGGCAAAAATCGTTACAAACCCCTGCCGTTTTACGGCAGTAAACAAGTAGCTAAAACAGGCCATAAGTTCCACGGTAAGTTTATAGCCGATACCATTTACCACAAGCTGGAAGATTTTAAGCTTACAGATCAAAACGGTAAACAGGTATCGTTCAAAAACTTTGATAAGAAGATATTTGTAGCAGCCTTTTTTTATACCCGCTGCCCGGATGTTTGTACTAAGGTGAACAGTTTTATGGATAGCCTGGACGTAAACTATCGTAAGAATGCTATGGTGCAGCTGGTATCTATAACAGTAGACCCGGAGCATGATACCCCGCTTGTATTAAAACAATACGCAGCTAAATATAAGCCAAGCAATAAATGGCTGTTTTTAACCGGCGATACTACCACCATATACAACCTGGCCCACAACGGCCTGCTGCTTAATGCGGCCAAGGTTGGCGAAGGGAACTTTGTGCTGGATGATAAGATGGTACTTATCGATGCCGAAAAGCGCATCAGGGGCTATTACTCCGGCAGTACACGGGCAGACGTTATGCGCCTGAACGACGAGATAAAAGTGCTGGTTTCTGAAGAATTGCGCAAGGTAGATAAAGCACTCTATTAAGCTTTAGAACTTAGCAGCTATCTATAAGAAATTGGATTAAAAAGTAACAAAGAGTCCTGGCTCTCCCGGTCCTGATTCTTGCATCTAAAAAGAAATGACAGATAAATTCATATTCCGTTTCGTTGCGGGCGTTACTATTTTTGTAATAGCCGTGGTGATAGTGCTCAACCGCCACTTAATACCCGGCCCGGCGGTACCACCTTCATTTACCCCTTATTTGCCTTTGCTTAATGCCATACTCAATGGCACCTGTAGCGTGCTGTTGCTGATATCTTTATATTTTATCAAACAAGGTAACATCATTGTTCACAAGAGGGTTAATATCCTTACATTTTGCTTGTCGTCGTTATTCCTGGTATCGTATATCCTGTTCCATTACTTAATGCAGCACGATACGCCTTATGGCGATACCAACGGCGACGGTCTTGTCTCGCCCGAAGAAAAAGCGGCTGTTGGCGGCCTGCGTACCCTTTACCTAAGCATATTGGTGCCCCACATCATCCTGGCAGCGGGTGTATTGCCTTTAATTTTGCTGAGTTTTTACCAGGGACTACAAATGCAGGTACAAAAACATAAGAAACTGGTAAGATGGGCGTTTCCTATATGGTTGTTCGTCACCGTATCCGGAGTTGTTGTATATTTGATGATAAAACCGTACTACCATTTTTAATCGCTTCAAAAACATGAAAAAGGCTTGTTATTTATTCTTTGCGATATTTTCTTGCATTACGGTATTTGGCGTATTGCCCGCTGGTGCCCAGTGCGCCGCCTGTACAGCAGCTGTGGAAACGAGCTCGCAGGGTGGTAGCCATGCTACTGCTGGCCTAAACGCCGGTATCATGTATTTGCTTGCCGCACCTTATTTGGTAGTGGCCGTTGGCGGATACATCTGGTACAAAAAATACCGCCGCCGTAACGTAGTGCTCGACCTGCCTAACGAAAAATTGAATCTTAATTAAGGCCTGCGGCAGTTGAGCCGGCTGTCCTAAGTATTTGAATCAAGAGGATGATCCAACCCCAAACGCTTGGTTTTTTAACCGACCTTGTAGATAACAATAACCGCGAGTGGTTTCAGGCCAATAAAGAACGGTACGATACTGCGCGTGAAAACCTTATCGCCTTCACTACCGAACTCATTAGCAAGGTACATCAGATAGACCCCGGTGTGAGCGCCGATCTCGACCCCAAAAAGAGCGTGATGCGCATTTACCGCGACATCCGTTTCCGCAAGGATAAAACGCCTTACAAAAATAATTTCGGCATCAGCATACCCTCGCACGGCTTAAAATTAGGTGGCGCTGAATATTATTTGCAGATACAACCCGGTAAATCTTTTATAGCCGGTGGTTACTGGATGCCTGAAGCAGAACACCTGAAAGCCATACGCCAGGAAATTGACTACAACGCTGCCGACTTAAAGAAGATCATCGACGAACCCGAATTTGTAAAACTGTTTGGCGACTTTAAGAAACAGGAGCAACTGAAGACCGTACCGCGGGATTATAGTGCCGATAACGAAAATATTGAACTGCTTAAGTTGAAGAGCTTCGTGGTGTTTCACCCGCTTAACGATAAGCAGATTCAAAGTGCGGATGCCGTTAAGCTGATAGCTGGCCTTTGCAGCAAAATATACCCGCTGAATGCATTTTTGAAGAACGCCATAGGTTAACGATCATAAACTAAGCAACATGAAAATCAAACACCTTTTATTAGCCGCAACCTTGATGATGGCGCTGCATTCCTGCGTGGTATTATCGCCCAAAAAGTATAAAGCATTGCTTGCCCAGCGCGATTCGTTGACCACCAGAACGGTTACCCTGGAGACTGAGAAGGCCCAGCTGATGGCAGATACCGCCCGCCTGCACAACCAGATTGCTACGCTAAACGGTAACTACGCGGCACTGGATAGAAAATACAGCAGCCTGGATAAAAACTATAATGCCACCACATCGCAGGTGAGTACCTTATCGAGTGACCTGCAAAAACGTGAAGCCCGCCTCAAAGAAGTAGAAGAAATTTTGCGCAAACGCGATGAGGCAGCCAATGCCCTTAAAAACAAGCTGCAAAGTGCGTTGCTAGGCTTCCAGCAAAGTGGTCTGAGCGTGGATATACGCAATGGCAAGGTGTATGTATCGTTAACAGATAAGCTGCTGTTCCCTTCGGGCAGTATAGTGATAGATGATAAAGGCAAACAGGCACTAAAATCATTAGCCGCCGTTTTAAACAAGGATGCCGACATCAACATAGCCGTAGAGGGCCATACCGACGATAAGAAGGTGAAAAACCTGGGCCAGATAAAAGATAACTGGGATTTGAGTGTGCTGCGTGCCACATCGGTAACGCGCTACTTAACCGAAGTAGAACTGGTAGATCCGCACCGCCTGACGGCCACGGGTAAAGGCGAGTTCCAGCCGATAGATACCGGTGGTACATCTGAAGCACTCTCCAAAAACCGCCGTATAGAGATAGTACTTACGCCAAAGCTGGATGAGTTGTATAACCTCATTACCAAATAAAGGCTTTTACCCAATCAAAAAATCCTCCTGCAAAGGGGGATTTTTTGATTGAGTAGATTTGATTTGCCATTGTCATGCTCCCATCGTCATGCTTGTTTCAGTATACCCCACACGGCAGGTCTACGGCACGCAAGCGGCTTAGCATGGTGGCAGCTACTTTTATGATGGGGTTGAAATAAATCAACTTAACGTCTAATTAACGTTCAGCATCCATCCCCCCGTAATTTTTAAGCAACCATTACCAACTATTTTACGTAACCAATGTAAAAATCCCAAAGCTTTGAAACGCATCATTAAAAGTATCTTCCTAATCCTTTCCCCGCAGGAAAAGGGCAGGCTGCATTGGCTCATTGCTTTTGATGTGCTGGTGGCCTTGCTGGATATTGCTTTTTTGGGCGCTTTATTGCTCATTATCAATTTCTATACGCAGGCATCGGGCAGCAGCAAGCTTAACTGGTTGCCTCCACAACTGGCAGATAGGGAATCCTTGCTGCTTATTGGCATATTCCTGCTACTGTTTGCGCTGAAGAATGTGCTTGGTTTTGTGGTGCAAAAGGCGCAGCATCACTTTTTTTACGCTGTAGCCTCGCGCCTTTCTAAACGCAATATGCTTAACTACCTGCGCGGTAGCTATACCCAATACATCCATACCGATTCATCGGTGCAAACCCGGCGCATCAGCCACCAACCTATCGAGTTTGGCCACCATATCCTCACCAATTTCCAGCAGATGATATGCCAGGCGGTGCTTATCATATTCACCATTGCGGCTATCCTGTTTTATCATCCCTCTTTGTTCCTGATATTGTTTGTACTGTTGCTGCCACCAGTATCCCTATTGGCATGGTTTGGCCGCCGCAAACTAAGGGCGCTGCGCGGGCGAATAAAAGCCGCCAGTGCGCGTTCTATAAAACATGTAAACGAGGCGCTGGCCGGTTACGTAGAAAGCCGGATATACGAAAAGGAAGATTTTTTTAGCAACCGCTACGTAGCCGACCAGCAACAGCTGAATAATACCATTGCTGCCCAGCAAACCTGGCAAGGCCTGCCCTCCCGTTTAATGGAGGTATTTGCGGTAATGGGCTTTTTTATACTGATTGCCGTTAACAAATATACCGCCAACGCGCCTGCGGTAAACCTGCTCACCATTGGCGTGTTTATGGCGGCCGCTTATAAGGTGATACCTGGTATAGTGAAGATAATGAACAGTGCCGGGCAAATGAAAACCTACGAGTTTATCCTGGCCGATTTGATAAACGGTACCGAAGAGGAAGCCCAGCTCTCTGGTACCTCAACGGTAGAAACCATCCGCTCGGTGGAGTTCGATAGCGTGGACTTTAACTATAAAGAGCATGCGATCATCCATGATATCAGCTTCCGGCTTACCAGGGGCGATATGGTGGGCATCTCGGCAGGATCTGGCAGGGGCAAAACCACCATGATCAACCTGCTGCTTGGGTTTTTACAGCAGGATGCAGGCGAAATATGCATCAACAATACAGTGTGCGATGCAGCGGCGAGGCAGGGTTATCAGCATAAAATTTCCTATGTAAAGCAGCAGCCCTTTTTGATCAACGAATCGGTGCTGAAGAATATTACGCTTACCGATGATGATTTCGACGAGGACAGGCTGCGCTATGTGATTGCTTTTTGCGGCCTGGATAGCCTGCTGAAGGCCTATCCCGGCGGCATTTGCAAATTGATTAGTCAGGACGGCAAGAACATCAGCGGTGGGCAGCGGCAAAGGCTGATGCTGGCGAGGGCACTGTACCATCATTTCGACCTGCTGATACTCGACGAGCCCTTCAGCGAACTGGATGCAGAGGCCGAACACGAGCTATTGACCAACCTGCAGGGCCTGGCCCGGCAAGGCAAGATAATTATACTGATAACCCATAACCGCACCAGCCTGGAGTTTTGCAGCCAGGTGATATCGCTTGATGAGGCCTATGCCTGATGCCCTGGTGATACTTAGCCCCGGTTTTGCAGCAAGCGAGGCCGACACCACTTGCCTCCCTGCTCAGCAGGCTTTTGTGCTGGCACTAAAGCAGGAATGCCCCGATCTGGATATCATCATCCTGAGTTTTCAATACCCCTTTAAACGAAGCGAATACTTATGGAACGGCGTGAAAGTATTTGCGTTCGGTGGGAAGAGCAGGAGCGGTTTGTACAGGTTACTAACATGGCTGCGGGTTTGGTTGCGGTTGCGCAAGCTGCACAGGCAATACAGTATTATTGGCCTGCTGAGCTTCTGGCTTGGCGAAGCCGCATTTGTGGGCAGCCATTTTGCCCGACTTAAGGGCTTGAAGCATTACAGCTGGCTTTTAGGGCAGGATGCCAAAGCAGGCAACAAATATGCCCGTTGGATAAAACCACGTGGCGATGACTTGATAGCCCTATCAGATGCCTTGCGCGCCGAATACCAAAAAAATTACGGCATTGCACCGGCGTATGTTATACCCAACGGGGTACTGCCTGGCTCTTTCCCTGATACCGGCGGGGAACGGGATATCGATATTTTAGGTGTCGGCTCATTGATTCCATTAAAACGTTATCATTTATTCGCGGAACTGATACATCAACTGAAAGAAAGCCAGCCCAACATCAAGGCAGTAATATGCGGCGATGGCCCGGAAATGCAAAACCTGAAAAATTTGATTGAAAGGCTGGGCCTTGGCGATAATCTGGTTTTAAAAGGCGAATTACCGCATCCACAAGTATTGGCGCTGATGCAGCGCAGCCGGGTGTTTATGCATACTTCCGAATACGAAGGCTTCAGTACCGTTTGCCTGGAAGCATTGTTTGCAGGCGCACAAGTAGTAAGTTTCGTAAAGGCGATGGATGCTCAGATACCTAACTGGCATGTAGTGGGTACTAGTGCTGAGATGCTGGCTGCAGTTGTAAGCATCTTGCAATATGGCCACCACGACTGCAAGCCAGTAATTCCCTACCCGATTGCCGATAACGCAAAGGCAATAATGCGCCTGTATGGTTATAAAGATTGAGCTATCTGCGCAATCTGCCTGGCTATGGCCTCGAAAGAAAGGTTGGTTCGGAAGTAATCGAGGCTGCGTTGCCGCTGTTGGGGTAAATTCATCTGCCGGGTTTTGTGCAGTGCATCCAGCAGGGCTTTGAGGTTGCCGGTTGGGTAAAGCAGGCCGCAGTGGCCGTTATTGGTAATCATCCTGAAGGATAAAATATCCGTCACCACGGGCACGCACCCGCATGACATGGCCTCGCAAACGGATGCACCGCTCCCCTCGTAATGCGAGCCGGATAGGATAAAATCGGCACTATTGAACCAGTACAGTAAATCTTTATGGGGTATGGTGCCAACTAATATCACCCTATCGGCAAGGCCAGGCACAGCTGCCAGCAATGCTTTTATAGTGCCCAGCAACTCTTCGGTTTGGTAAATCATATATAGCCTGGCTTGTGGCTCGACAGCGGCAAACCGCAGAAATGCGCTCACTACCGTCAAAGGATCTTTATTAGCGTTAAGCCGGCCAACCCATAAAAAAACAGGGTTGCCGCTAACGCCGGTTTGCTGCCGGGCAATCTCCCTGTCAATAGGGTAGAACACCGAGGATACCTCCATCACTTCGTGTATTTTATTTACCGAGGCCAGGTTGCCTGCTGCCACCCATTCTACGCCCATAGCATATGAGGCAAACAGGTAGGCATCGATGCCTTTATCGGCTATTTTTTGGAGTAACTTCTTTATACCTGTAGCGGGCCGCTCGGCATGGTTTTGTACGATAATTTTTATGCTGCGCCCGAGTATCAACCTGAGCAATAACACTTGCTGGGGCGAATTGAAGCTGTGTACCACCACCACATCCGGTTTAAGGCTGCGTATAAACTTGTTCAACCCCCAGGGGAAATACCGTAGGGATAGTTTGCCGTAGCGCATGAAACGGTAATCGACTCCACTGCTGAAGTGCTGACCATCGTAATCGATCTGCTCAATACTAATGACCTCATTCTCTTTGCTCAGAGCCCCCTGTATGCCCGAGTAGACGTTGATGCGTTTGAGCCAGGCCTGGGGCTGGCTAAACTGGCCTGTATAAACATAGCCGACGAAAACATATCTCATAGGCAGGCTAAGGCGTTAAAAAATATCGATATCGGCAAAGGTAAAGGTCAGTTTCTCCGGCGGGATGCCTGAACCGAGGTCTTTTATAGCGATAACGAACGATGGTATGGGCTCCCCATATGCCCTTAGCAAGCTGTGCAATTTGCTTTTGGTATTCACCTGGAACTGCATCTGGCTAAGCCCCAGTGTTCGACAAAGCTTTTGCAGCCCCGACATGACGGTTTCGAAATTATCGGCGTAGCCGCTCATATCGCCAACTATCAAGCCATTCTGTATCTTAAACCAAACGAGCGCATGGCCAATTTGCAGGGTGTAGGTATCCGAGTAGTTTTTGTAGGCCAGGAACTCCGCGTCGCGGTAAACGCCGCCGTAGCCTTCTGCCAGTACCGAATTGGGGATACCGTTTTTAGGTTGCCTGCGCCGCATTGCCGTTTTGCAGTACGCCGTGTAAAGGCCCTTCAGCTTGAGTTTGCCGGCTGCTTTTTCCAGAGGGAGACCTTTTACCGGGATGGTAAAACGTTGCAGTGCACCTGCTTCCTGCCATCCCAGGCGGTTGATAAAACCTGGTAAGGAATTTTGGTTGGGGAAGCCGAATATAAGCCTGATGCCTTCTTTTTTGCATAGCGCATAAGTGCGTTTGGCTAATTCAACAAATAGCCCTTTCTGGCGATGGTCTGCGTGCGTCATGGTATCTGCCGATTGCGCAGCCAGAACTAGTTTGCCCTGGTGTTCTATAAAACAAGGTATTACCCCGTAAAAAGCAACGGGCAGGCCCTTATCATCATACGCCAGGAAGCCCGTATAGGTAACCACGGTAAAAGCGGTGTTGTATTTTTTCAGGAAGTAATCCTGTGGCAATAGTTTACCATAGATGGCCATGTGCAGATAAGAAAGACAGCTTAGCTTATCTACATTGAACCGCTCGATGCGGTATTTACCATCGAAAGTTTTACGGTCAGTAGGTGCTTTTAATGTTTGCATTCATTTGGTTTGTAATTGAGATAAAAGGGTTTATGGTAAGCCGTTCCCGCATCGTGGGGGCGGCGCGGTTGTCGGTATGCTTAAAGTCGGTAGCCAACAATTGCGTATAGCCTATTGTTGTAAACAAAGGTACATTTTTTTCCTGGTAGCTTCCATACGGGAAAGCGAGGCTATTTACCGGCTTTTTAGAAAGGCTTTCGAGGTATTTCAGTGGCTCCTTTTGGCAGATGCCATGGTACACCAATGTGCGGCTGCCCCGGGCCTTGATAAAGCGGGCAGCATCTATCCCCATCAAATGCTTTGCATTGCCCCACAGGTATCGGGCTTCGTGCCTTGTTTTGGTCAGTATTTTCTTCAGTACGCTTATCATTAGGCGGCTGGATCTGATGGATGATAAACCGGGAATTGTGCATCGGCCTTGTATTGGCGTATCTCTGCCATCAGGCCCTGCACATCGCCTTGCACATATTTAATGCTGCTGGCCACGTACAGCTTGCCGAACTCGTTGCGTGAAATATCGGTCAACTGGTGGTAAAGGCTCTGGTCGAACAAGCGTATACTGCCCTTATGCATTACCATTAGGATATCTTCGGGTTTGGTGCCGTAGAAATTATCCAGCGGAGCGCTATCGGGCCTGGCTTTTACGATCACCAAATCGGCATCCCAACCAAGGGCTATGCGGCCGCAATTAAGTCGCCAGGTTTCGGCAGCTTTATGGGTAAGGGCATCGTAAAGTTCTTCATCCTTAAGCATTCCCGTGCCACGCGCCGTGCGAACATGCGCCCATATATCCCAATCGCCGGTGAGGGTAGAATCGGTACCGAACAAAATGCGCGTATGTTTCTTGAGGTGCTGCACCGGGGCTGTTGCGCCGAGCAGGAAATAGTTGGATTGCGGGCACCAAACCAGCGCCGCGAATGATTTTGCCAGGGTCGGCGTAAGTGCCACGCCATGTATGCCAATCAACTTGCGGTGCAATAAGTTCCAGCTAATCAATTGTTCCACCTCATGTCGGGCGGCGGTATCGGTGCCCTCTCCTGTGTGTATGGCTACGGGGACAAGCATCTTCAGTGGGTTGTTCAGCCGCCTTTTCCAATGCGGTTCAAAATGTACGGAATGCAAATCTTGTGTAGCCTCGAAAATGCTTAGCAGCTTATCGCCCGTTATTTGATGCTCGCCATGATTTACCACCGTAGTTACGCCGCAAAGCAAATTTTTATATATGCCCCATTTCTCGCGCAAGTACTGCGGTATCTTTTGTACGGCAGCTATCTCTTCCGCATAAGCCTGATGGATATGCCTGCCCCATTCGGTGTAGTTGGCGTATTTTTGAGTGCCCAGTTTTGGGAAGAGGTTAAAATCAAGATGGTCGTGCGAGTTGATGAGGCCGGGGAATATAAGCCCGTTAAAAAACATGGCTTGCGGGCAGTCCCTGGCAGCAAGCGGCACATCAGATATTGCCGCTATCTTGCCCTCCTTCACCCTGATGCTCACGGTTTGCCCGTTGATTAGCTGCACGTTATTCAGTATCATTCCCCCTCCTCAAATGCATGCCATAAATTATCGGGAAGCCTTTATAGGTATCGTAAACGTGCAGGGCGTTTTGCTGCTCGTAGTAATGCCGTACCGATTCGTTGATTGTCAGTTCCTCCTGGGCTACCAGCCTGAAACCATGGGTCAAAAGCACCTCTTTGATGGTGCTGGTAAGGTGCACAAAATTTTGGATGGCGATGGTTGCATTATCATGCCTGAACGTCCGTTTGCCACCGAAAGCCAGCGTGCTGGGGTGGAAATCGGTAATCAGTATATCGGCCTTCGGCTTCAAAATGCGGCACCAGGACTGCAAAGCTTCGCCAATATTTTTAATATGCGCAACAGTGAGCATTGATACGATGGTGTCGTAGCTTTTGGCGGGGATATCCTTAAAAAAATTATCGGTTATCTGGTAGGTTTCGGCACCGGGGTGCTTCTGCTCCAGCCGGCGCAACATGCCCGATGATACATCGAAGCCCGTAAGCTTTGTGGGTTTCGCATCCAGCATCCGCTGCCAATGGCGACCTGTTCCGCAGCCAATGTCGGCTACCTTTTTTTGGTGGATAGGCAGGCCTTGCAGCAATTTGCAAAACAGGGCCTCATCCATATCCAGCATCAGGTTGCCCGGCTGCTCGTCGTAATTTTTCGACCATATATCATACGCCGTTACCGAGTCGCGCTCGCTGATTTGCGAATGGAAAAGGTGTTGTTTGACGTAGTTTTTCAGCGCGTTTATGACCATCATTTTAAGTATTGCCGGGGTATTTAAGATTACGCGGACCTTGTAAAAAAGGTTGCCAGCCCTGTTTATTTAATGGTGCAGGCAACGCGCTTAAAATTGTGGGCGTATTGTTATTGTGCGGGTGATAAGAGGATAAGAAACAAGTTTTTGTTTATATGGGGGCTCCGGTTTAAAAGTGGTGAGGGTAGTGCCCCTCACCACCCCGGGGATTTTTCATTTTAACGTACAGCAGCGCGTATTACATGAACCAGATATTACTATTCAACCCAAAAAGTTCCATAAACAAGTACCGCATACCCAATTCTATCCTGAATATTGCGGCATCGGTAGAGGGTAAATATGGATGGATAATTGTAGATGGCAACTGCGAAGCCGACCCTTTGGTCAAAATTGAAAATTACCTGCAAAACCAGGGCGTAAAATACCTGGGCTTTACGGTAATGCCCGGCCCGCAGTTGAGGCAAGCCATCACCATAGCCAAAGTGGTAAAGGCCAAATACCCGCATACCAAAATGATATGGGGCGGCTACTTTCCATCCAACCAGCCCAATGCCGTGCTGTACTCGGGCTATGTAGATTTCATTATCAACGGCCCTGGCGATCATGCCTTCCCCGCCTTGATCGACGCGCTGGAAAACGGTACACCCTACGAATTCATCAAGAACCTGATTTATAAAGCCGAGGACGGCCGCATACACAAAACCCCCAAGGAAGATTTGATAGACCAGGACGGGCTCCCATCCTTGCCCTACGATAAGTTGGCAGCGTTTTACCCCATACCCAAGTTTTTGGGCAAAACCTACCTGGGCGAGAAAACACTGGCCTACCACTCCAGCATCGGCTGCCCGTTCACCTGCTCGTTTTGCGCGGTAGTGCCTATTTACGAGGCGCGCTGGAAAGCTAAATCGGCCCAAAAGGTGTATGAGGACGTAAAATACATCAAGGATAAATGGGGGGCGGATGCGATAGAGTTCCACGATAATAACTTCTTCGTATCAGAGAAACGGGCCGTAGAGTTTGCCCGGCTGATCAAACCCGAGAACATGACCTGGTGGGGCATGGCAAGGATAGATACCATGCACAAATTCAAGGATTCTTCGTTGAAGGCCATCCGCGAATCGGGTTGCAAGATCATCTTCTTCGGTGCAGAGAGCGGCAACAACACCATACTGGAGCAGATGGATAAAGGCGGCACCCAAACAGGCGAGCAAATCATCGAGTTTGCGGCACGTTTGAAAAAGTTCGACATCATCCCCGAATATTCCTTCGTGTTGGGTACGCCCGCGCCCACGCAGCAGCAGGTGCAGGCACAGATTGATTTCGAGATAGATTTCATCAAGAAAGTAAAAGCCGTAAACCCCAAAACCGAGATTGTGATATACACCTACAGTCCGGTGCCTACCGAAGGTTCTGAATTGTACAAGCAGGTGCTGGCCAGTGGTTTCAGGTTCCCCGAGACCTTGGAAGATTGGATAAGCCCCGCCTGGGAGAGTTTCGACTTACGGAAAAACCCGCTTACGCCATGGCTTACGCCCGAGATGATAGATAAGATACGGAACTTTGAAACCGTGCTAAACGGCGTGTACCCCACCGTAACCGATATACGCCTCAATTGGCTAAAACGCAAAGCCATTAAACTGGTAGCCGGGTTGCGTTATAAAATAGATATTTACCACTATCCATACGAGATAAAGCTTTTGCAAAAAGTATGGCGCTACCGCCAGCCCGAAATACAAGGTTTTTAATTATTGAAGATGCCCTTGCCCCAAAACACTCCGTCGTCCATTGAAACCAGCACCGATTTTGAGATGCTGTACCTTGCTGTGCGCGCCCTGGAGGGAAGGATTTACTCGGATAAGGAATTGCTACAACTGCCCGAGATAACAACATCGCACCGGCATTATAAGGAATGGCAGGTAAGGAGAAGGTCGGCAGGCAGGTTAATAAGCTATCTTACTAAAAAAAATAAGCCGCTGTATATTTTAGAAGTAGGCTGCGGCAACGGTTGGCTGGCTGCAAAGCTGGCGCAAATAAAGGCTGCCAAAGTTATCGCACTTGATGTGAACCGCACCGAGGTTGCCCAGGGCGAGCGGGTGTTCAAAAAACAGAACCTGCAGTTTTTTGCCGGAAGCGTGGATGACGGACATTTTAAAGGCGCAAAGTTCGATATCATCATTTTTGCGGCATCTTTCCAATACTTTTCGCCGCTGGCGGATACCATCCGAAAAATGCAGCAGCACTTGGCAGATGCCGGAGAGATACACCTCATCGACAGTAATTTTTATTCGGCATACAATGTAGACGATGCCGTGTTGCGCACGCAGGAATATTATTCGGCGATGGGTTATCCGCAGATGGCAGGGTTTTATTATCACCATACGCTTGATGAATTGGCGGCTTTTAACCCTAGGGTGCTGAGTACCCCCCACAGCTTTAGGAACCGTTTACTGAAACGCAGCCCACTTTATTGGGTACGAATTAACAAGGAAAACACATGATAGGGCAGGGCTTATACCACACTTATAAGCGTTACCGCACGCTGCAAACGCACCGGATACAGGCATTGCCTGTTGTAATCCTGATGCCGCATAGCGCCTGCAACTGCCGCTGCGTAATGTGCGATATTTGGAAAGACAACAAGAACCTGAAACAGCTTACTGCGCAGGATATTAGCGGATTGCTGGGTAACCTGCGGCAATTGGGCACGCAACGGGTGTTGATGAGTGGCGGGGAAGCCCTGTTGAATACGAATTTCTTTACGCTGTGCAGGCTTTTGAAGATGCAGGGCATGAAGATAACGCTACTCTCCACGGGCTTGTCGGTAACGAAGCATGCGCCGGAAATCGTTAAATGGGTAGACGACCTCATCCTATCCCTGGATGGCGATGAGGCCCTGCACGATGCCATCCGCGATATCCCGGGAGCCTTCCGGAAGCTGAAAGAAGGCGTGGAGCAACTGCGCGCCATCAACCCGCACTACCCTATAACGGCCCGCACGGTTATCCATAGGCTCAACTTTCGTAACTGGCCGGCTATTCTAAGGGCGGCCCGCGAGATGGGCATAAACCAGGTAAGCTTTTTGCCCGCCGATGTGAGCAGCCATGCCTTTAACCGGCAAGTAGCCTGGAGCGAACCCAAACAGCACGAAATTTTGCCCTGCGAACGGGAGTTAGATGAATTTAAAGCGGTAGTTGAACAGGTGATTGCCGGCAATTTTCCGCCGGGTTTCATTGCCGAACCACCCGAAAAACTGAGGGATATTCACCGTTATTACGCCGCTTTTTACGGACATAACCCTTTCCCATTCAAAAAATGCAATGCGCCCTGGGTATCGGCAGTGATAGAGGCCGATGGCAGCGTGCGGCCTTGTTTTTTCCACGAAGCGACGGGCAATATTCGCGATAATTCGCTTACGGAGATATTGAACGGCCCTGCCGCACTCGCTTTCCGCAAAACCTTGAACATGGGCAGCAACCCTACCTGCGAAAAATGTGTTTGCTCACTGAATCTATCGCCCCTAACGAAGCTTAACTGAGATGGATAACGTGCTTATAAACGAACAAAATAGACCCCCTCTTTGCGCAGCAGAAAGGGGGCAGGGGGGGAGTCTACCGGCGAACATGGTATACCGGCGATTGACTCACCCCGACATCGCTATCGCTTGTCGACCCGCTCTTTTGACGAAAAAGAGGGTGAAGCGCTTTTTGTTTATGAGGGGGACGGAAATATGAGCAGCATATTATTCAGTCATTCATACTTCCTCCGGTTCGACCCGAAGCAATGGGCGCTGGGGCAACCCTATGCGCCCCTGGGCACGTTATACGCCGCTGCGCTTATGCGGCAGAACGGCTACAAAGTAAGTTTATTCGATACCATGTTCTCGGCAGATGCTGATGAGGTTATCCCGGCGCTTGCCGAAAGGCCCGGCTTTTTTGTGATATACGACGACGGCTTCAACTACCTTACCAAAATGTGCCTCACCAACATGCGCGAGGCTGCTTTCAAAATGTGCAAGCTGGCCAAAGCGCAGGGCTGTACCGTAATTGTATC
This sequence comes from Mucilaginibacter psychrotolerans, assembly GCF_004519315.1. Taxonomy (GTDB): domain Bacteria; phylum Bacteroidota; class Bacteroidia; order Sphingobacteriales; family Sphingobacteriaceae; genus Mucilaginibacter; species Mucilaginibacter psychrotolerans. Next base: position 78,975 of record NZ_SOZE01000007.1, on the reverse strand, counting down.
CAGTTCAGACGCTACCGACCGCTATGCCGATTACCTGGCCGAGGGTGCCGATTTCGTTATCATTGGCGAAGCGGAACACACCCTGCTGGAGTTGTGTAACCATATCAAAGCAGGCGGCGTTGATTATGCCGGCATTTTGGGTTTGGCTTATAAGGCGGGAGATAAGCTATTGAAAACGCCCTCTCGCCAGGTGATAAAAGATTTAGACAGCCTGCCGCTGCCCGCCTGGGATTTGGCCGATATGGCTAAATATCGCGCTATGTGGCAGCAAAGCGCGGGCTATTTCTCAGTAAATATAGGCACTACGCGGGGTTGCCCTTTTAAATGCAACTGGTGCGCCAAGCCTATTTATGGCAACCGCTATAACTCACGCAGTCCGCAAAACGTAGTAGAGGAAATAGTGCTATTGAGGCGGAATTATGGGATAGAACATATCTGGTTTTGCGACGATATTTTTGGCCTGAAACCAGGTTGGGTGCTGGAATTTGCCCGCCTGCTGCAAGAGCAACAAATCACCATCAGGTACAAAATACAATCGCGGGCGGATTTGCTGGTAGAAGAGGAGCTGGTGACCGCACTCGCTCAATCGGGCTGCGACAACGTGTGGATAGGCGCCGAAAGTGGCTCGCAAAAAATATTGGATGCCATGGATAAGGGCATCACCATTGCGCAGATCGGAACCGCCACCGCGTTGATGAAACAACACGGTATCAAACCCTCGTTCTTCATCCAATTCGGCTACCCCGGCGAAACCAAGGACGATATAGCCCTCACCATCGCCATGATCAACCGCTTGCTGCCCTTCGAGATAGGCATATCGGTATCGTACCCGTTGCCGGGCACCGTATTTTACGATAGGGTGAAAGCCGAACTGAAAAAGAAGACCAACTGGACCGACTCCGACGAGATGGCACTGATGTTCGCAAACACTTTCCCCGCGCCCTATTATAAGCAGCTGCACCGTTATGTGCATCAGAACTATCACAAGCATCTGGCTTTGAGCAACCTGGTCAGACTGTTCAAAAACCCGGCGGCGTTGACGAAGCAAGGCCTGAAAAAAGCGCTTTCGGTGCTGTATCATACGCCGCGAACTTATATGGAAAAACTGAAGCTGAATCGCCTGGAACGTGCCTTATGACAGAGACCATCCACAACGAGCAACTGGCTGGGGCTGCCTTCAGCAACCAATCGGCGGTGTTTGATGATTTGTATAGCGGCGATACCATCATCGCCTACAAACGCCAAAGGGTGCGCAGCCATGTATTGCAGTATCTGAAACCCGGCGGCAGTATATTAGAATTGAACAGCGGCACTGGTGAAGATGCCCTGTTTTTTGCGCAGAATGGATTTAAGGTGCATGCTACCGATATCTCCGAAGGCATGCAAAGCCAGTTGAGACACAAAGTGCAATCAGCCGGGATGGCTGGCAACATAACTAACGAGCTATGTTCTTTCAACCACCTGGAGCAACTTAAAGAACGTGGGCCCTATGACCTTATCTTCTCCAACTTTGCAGGCCTCAATTGCACCGGCGAACTGGATAAAGTGCTGGCCTCATTTACCCCATTGCTAAAGCCGGGCGGTATGGTAACACTTGTTGTCCTACCCAAATTTTGTTTGTGGGAAATGTTGCTGGTGTTTAAAGGGAAATTCAGGACGGCATTCCGCAGGTTTTTTAGTGCGAAAGGACGCAAGGCGCATGTAGAGGGCGTGTATTTTGCCTGTTGGTATTATCCGCCATCGTATATCAAAAAGCATTTAAAAGAAGAATTTGACCTATTGGGTATGGAGGGGCTTTGCACCATTGTTCCGCCATCTTACATGGAAGGTTTTGCGGAGAAGCACTCCGGGCTATACCGCTTTTTGGTGAGGTGGGAGGAAAAGCTGAAAGCAACCTGGCCCTGGAATTTAATCGGCGATTATTATATCATTTCCTTGAAAAAGAAAGCCTGATTATTGCGCTACACGCTCCTCGGTTTGCTGCAACACTTGACTGAGTTTTTGCTCGTAGCGGTTCATCAGGTGCTCCTGAAAATTGAGTGGATCAGGCTTGGCGAAATGCTTGCCGGTAGCCATGCCCAGTATCAAGCCGCGCATATTTAGCTTTTTAAGGGTGGTTTTCTTATTCCATCTGCGGGAGGTTATGCGCATCAGCATGTTGTCGAGCAAATCGCCGAGGCTGTTATTCAGCCCCCATTCTGCAAGGCTTTTCAAAGGGTAATTCTTTAAAGGCTTTGCCGAGGCTAACCGCAGGGTTTTATTGGGGAGTAGCGCGCGGGTCCAGGTGTTGGCGGCGTAGAATTTCTCGAAGGTTACATCGCCTTCCAACGGTATCAGTGTATCGGTTTCTATGGCCGTATAGATGTTCCTTTCTGCAATTTGCAGTTGCTGCTCATCTATATAATAGTTCATGCAGTAATGGTGTTGCCGGTTCACCAAAAAAGTAAGCTTTTTAAAGCAATGCATCAGCGTACGCGCCACCCAAAGGCGGTTTTTGGCGGTGATGATGAAGAGGTCGATATCCGATTTCTCATCCGCGAAGTTCTTGGAAAGCGAGCCGGAAATCCCAATGCCGCGCACATACGGAAATTTGATGAGGAAGCTGCCTACATCCCGGGCTTTAGCAATCAATTCCGCAGCTTTTTTATTGCCCTTATTGCGGCGCAGGATAACCAGGTAATCGTTTTTTAGCGAGTAGTATTTATCTAGCTGGTAAACCATTTTGCCGGCAATCAAACAATTCAGCGCATCGTTGAAATCGTGCCGGCAATGCCGCTCGCCCATGAACAGGAAGATCTCGCCATATGTCAACGGGTAATCGAACATGTCGAAATACGCAAGGGCAGCTAATATGTTTTTTTGGACGGGTGACACGATGCTATTCTAGATATGTTTTATGACCTGTTTTACAGGGTTTGTATCTGCTTATTACTATAGATATGACGGTGCAAAAGCTTGTTAGGTTGCCTGTAAATAAACTATTTATGCTGATGCCAGGTAGTGCGGATTGCCAATAATCATCGAATAGGTAAATCCCGGGGATCCATTAGAACGGGGTAGCAGACATTCAACTACCATGCTTTTTTAATTTTGCATATGTGGTGCCGTGATCAATTCGGGAGGACCGTATGTATGAGTTTTCCGCCTCCTATTGACCGCCGCCCCCGTTTGCTCCTGACCCGAATACACCAGGAACGAAAAGAAAAGCGAATAGAAAAAGATACCTTTATCCACATCGAGCAGGTTCTCTGAAAAGGATACCGTGGCGATGATGAGCATAAAACTGAACAACAATACATCACCGCTACGGATAGCTTGCCGAAAGCCGAAATACAAGGTAAAGAGGTACACTAATAGACCCGCCAACCCCGCTTTTATCAGCAGGCTAATGAACTCGCTATGCGCATTTAGTCCCGCCAGGTACGAGCGGTAGAAATGATGCCCAAAGAATTCTTCCTTCAACAGCCCAATCTCTGTGCCTGCGCCATGGCCAATTACCGGCGATTTTGCCGCCAGCTTTAAGGCAAGTTGCCATCGCGCTAGCCTGGGGTCGAACAGTTCATCGGCTTTGGCTTTACTCAGGTCGGTTTTCAGATCGGTGATGTATCGCTCCTTAAAATTATCCATATGGTAAATACCCACGATAAGCAAGGCCGATACCGATAGCGTGACAGCAGCATAGCGTAGGCGAACTTTCCCTCTCAACAAGAAAACGGGTGCGGCTATGTTGATGATGACCAGCAAAGCAACCGATACCGATTTGGAACTGAGCTGGATGATGCCCGTAGCTAACACAACGGTGCACCAAATGCATAGAGCCCGGTAGCCTGCGGACTTTGTCTTAATCAATTCTGTTAACATGTATGCCAGCGCAAGGGCAATTTGCATGGAAAAAAACGTGGCGTGTATCTCCAGCGGGCCTGCAAAGTTATGGTTGGTAAAATCGGCAGAATATATAGCCGATAGTGGGAGATGATAAAAACGGATAGCCCGGAATGCCTGCAGGTAAAGGTACAGGATGGCCACCGTACTACCCAACGCAAAGGTTAACAACAGGGGCGCGCGGTATTTCTTCAGGTTGATTGGGTTGAGACAGAATACCAACGGGAAAAGCAGGATGGTAATCTGCTTGCCCCATTCGGCAAAGGCTACAGGCTTATTGATGCTGTAGATAGTAGCGGCCACGGTTAGGAAGAATATGGAAGCCAATGCGAGGTTAGGCCGGGTTATCAATGGCTTTACTTCTGCCCGTTTTAAATGGATAAGCGTATGCAGTATGAAGCTGATGAGTATCAGGTGGCTGTAGAACATATCATAAGGCAGGCTCAGCAGCAGCAAAGCCATATGATAATAGCTGATGCGGTTGGCAAGGCTATCCCCGCGCGGGAACAATTCTTTCAAAGTTGTGGGCATGGTAGCATTCCAAAATAAATTCCTCGTACTCGTCAATTATCTTCTCCCAATTAAACTGGTATTGTATTTTGTGCAGGTTGTTTTTTACCATGGTGCGCTCGGTATCATGCCTTTGCACATTCTCCACCAGGCGGCGCACCTCTGTGGCATTGTCAAAGTAGAAGGCATCGCTTTGCAGTACCGATTTATTGAAAGGGTTGTTATGCGCGGCAATGAGGGCCTCGCTGGCCATGGCCTCGAGTAAAGAAGGGTTGGTGCCACCCACGCTATGCCCATGGAAATACAGGTAGGAGTTGTTCTGCAGCGAACGCACAGCAGTATTATCGAATATCGAGCCTTTGAATTGTATGCGGCTATCGTTTTTGAACCGGTGGGTAATGTATTTACCAAACCGGTTGCTCGTATCGCCAAGGACCTTAAAGTTTTTGGCAGAAGCGCTTTCGTTGAAACCCTCCAGTATGGCTTCGATATTATTTTCCGGCTCCATACGGGCCATCAGCAAAAAATAATCTTCCTTTTGGGCATCTGTTTTATCCAGTTGCTCGCGCTCTTCTTCCGAAAATAAATCTGCTCCGTAAGGGATGTACCGGCTATCGATGCTGTACTTATCCTTAAGGTAGCTGCTGATCACTTTAGAATCGGCTATATAGAACTGGCTATACTTTACGGCCAGTTTTTCGGCATATTTCAAAAAGCGCTGCACAGGTTTAGCGTATTTGGAGCGTTTCCACTCCAGCCCATCCATATTGGTGATGATAGCGCTGTTGGGCGGATACATGCGGCCCCAAACCGAACTGCTGGTATAGCCCATTAGCAGCACCACATCAAAGTTGCGGGTACGGGCATCGCGCAGGCAATTAAAATCGTAGGCGAACTGGCCGGCGGTGCCTATCAGGTACTCAGGGTCGTAACAGTGTACTATATTCACCCCGTTCCAGCTGCTTGCGGTATAGGGGTGGTTGTGCGAATTATAAACGGTTACCGCGTGCCCCTTTTGCACCAATCCAGCCGAAACATATTCAGAGATATGCTCAAACCCTCCGTAGTAATTCGGTATGCCCCGCGTGCCCAATATGCCAATTCGTAATTTCATGCCGGTTGTGCTATTTGATATGCTTTATAGGTTTGTATCGCCGCCTGTTGCCAGGTAAATTGTTTCAATATCCGTTGCCGCAGGCCTTCGGTAAAGGCGGCCTTGCTTGCCTTTTCTACTGCCGCCAGTATGCTTTGCGGTTCGGCGGGGTTGCAGTAAAAGGCATCGTTGCCAAAGTACTCGCGCGTATCGCCTTTGTCGCTGATCACGATATTGCAGCCCATGGCTGCGGCCTCTACCGAACTTAGTCCCGTTGTTTCGAACCAGCTGGGTAGTACGTGTACCCTGGCTCTGCGGTAATAATCTACCAGCTCCGCCTGCGGCATATGGCTAATGAAGCGTACATTACCTGCTGCCATCGCCAGGCATTCGCGGTAATACGCCGCATGGTTGGGCGCGTGCGCACCTATCACAAGCAGGGTAAAGCGCGTATGGTTAAGCGCCTTTATCAGGTTCTGCTGATTCTTGATGCCCTCTATCCGCGCCACGCAAAGCACCAGATTGTCATCCTTGCCCGATAAACCATCGTTATGGAACAAGCCCGGATTGACGCCGTTCGGGATGACCTGGTATTGTGGTCTGTGTTTATAAGCTTTGATGAGCCTCTCATATTCAGATACCGAGTTTGGTAGTACAAGGGTTGCCTCACGCAGTATTTTTTGGATGCTTTTACGCTGGCCGAGCCACAGGTAGGAGATACTGCTGAGGTGGTCCTTCCCCAGCAGCCAGCGGGCTATGGTCTTTACGTATTCGATAATGTTGCCCGGCAAAAGCCCCAGCAGCGCACGGATGCCTTTGGCCTGGTGCTTATCGTACTCGCTATAATCGCACAGGATGGTTGATACCACAAAGGGTTTCCGCGCTTTTTGGCTGTGGTAAAGTATATCTGCCGGGCGTATGATGTTGAAAAAATGCAGCAAATCATACTCCTGATAGGCGATAACCTCGTTGGCTAATTTGATGTCTACCTGCAGACCCAGTCCCGCAAGGTGCTTTGCCGTTTGCATCACCTGTACCGTATCTCCGCCGGGGACCGTGTGCAAAGTCGACCGGGTGATGAATGCTACTTTCATCATCTGGCGAGGTTGATATGCAGCCAATTGATGAATGCTTGCGGCAGGTAGCTGATGGTATAAAGCAGGTAATTATCCAGCCGCAAGGGTTGCAGGGCAATGGCCCTGGCCATATGACTGCGGGCCTTTTTGGGCTGGTAATTGTTCACCAGGAATTTTTTGCCGCAGAGCGCATAATAAGCTCCCTGTTTGTTTTTGGGTGAGTATTGCCTGCTGCCTATCTGTTGCAGCTCGGCACCCTCCTGGGCAGTAATGCGCTGGGTTTTGAGCGAGGTGTTCTTTATCGACCGGAATTTTCGGGTATGCCATTTCTCATCTATCGTTACGGATTCGGGGTTAAGTCTAACGTTAATCAGGGGCTCGCGCAGGTTGCAGGCCTTTTGGGTTTTGAGCAGGCGGGCCCATAAAAAATGGTCTTCAAAAGTGTAAGCGTGTTCGTTATAACCGCCCGCCGCAATAACCGCCTCCTTTTTATACATTACGCAGGAGTGTATCATAGGGCATACGTCGAATGGCAGAGCGGTGATTTGGTCGCTGCTGTAAGCCGCAAGTTGGTGGGTAAACAAAAACTCGCCGTGGGTATCCATATAATCCGCCTCGGAACCTACGATGCTGTAGCCGGGGTTTGCCAGCATAAAATCGTATTGGGTTTGCAGACGTTGCGGGTAGCAAATATCGTCGGCATCGAAACGGGCGATGTAGGCTGCGCGGGCATATTTAAGTCCTTTGTTGAGGGCAGCAGCAACACCCTGGTTGCTTTGATGGATAACCACGATGCGCTCATCGGCGAAGGCACCGATGGCTTCCAGCGTATTGTCGGTAGAGCCATCGTTTACAATCATCAGTTCAAAATCGGTAAAGGTTTGCGTCAGTACCGATGCGATGGCTTCGGCGATGTACTTGCCGGCATTATAGGCGGGCATCAATACGGTGATCTTAGGTTCAGGCATAAGCTGCTGCTCCTTCCTGCGCTTCGGCCGTTTCTTTAATGTTGAGGAATAGCAGCAATTCGAAGAATACGATGATGGATAACTGCTCGAACCAATAATCTACCAACAGCACTGCCAACATTAGCGCCAGTATGGGTAAGCCGTAGCTGAGCTTTTTGTAATGCCGGGCAAAAAACCATACGTAATAAATGGCAAAGGCCAATAGCCCCAGCAGGCCGTACTCTGCCGCTAACTGGTTGTAAACCGAGAACGGACTGTTGGTAAGCGAATGGAATCCCGTTTGCTTGCTAAAAAAATCGAGGTACACATCCAGGTGGTTTTTCAGGAAATCGGGGCTGATGTAGATATATTGATGCGGGTAGCCACCGGCAATGCCTAAGCCGGTTGCCCTGAATGCCAGTTTCGACGAGAAATTACCCATGCCATCGCCTGCAAGCATCCGGGCGGGATGCTGCAACAGGAACCTGCCAGTTTGCAACATGCTGATGGCTTTGCCGGGCAGTTGCGGCACTTTTACCGTTTTGGCGGAGATAGGCAAAGCGGCATCGTGTGTGCTGATGAAGCGGATAAGCGGCTGTTGCGCTGCCTGCGGCACCTTGATGCTTTGGAAGCGGGCGGTGTGGATACTGTCTTGCGGCAGCGTAATGCGCCCTTCCTCGTTGCGGATGATTGGCTTTACGGCTACCAGGGGCGGCTTGTCTTTAGTGTCTTTGAGGTATTGGGCGGCGCTTAGGCTATCCAGGTAAAGTTTGGCGGTTTTCTCCTTCCTTTCGTCGGGGGTGAGTACCGAATCAGGGCGTTGGGTGAGGGGCAACGAGGCGGCGGTTGGCTGCACCCTAGCCGGATGACGCTTTTGCTTTTCGAAAGTGTTTTTGATGGTTTCAGCAACGTAAATATTGTTCTGTGGCGATACCTTCACCATGAATACGACCACGAACATGAGGCAGATAACGATGAGGCTTTTTTGGGCGCGGTTGCTGTAGAAAACAAACAGCCCGGCGAGTATCAGTAATAAAGTGATATTGATAAAATTGCTTGCGCTGAGCAGCAACGTTGCCATGCAGGCCAGCACCATCACAGGTTTTTGGCGCACTAAAAAGTAAATAACGCCCATGGCATTCAGCGCGGCGTTGGTGGTAGAGGTATCGAAGCTGATGCCCTTGATATAGTCGCCCGTGCCGATGAAATATTTTTGGTAATTGCCCTGGTAGGTATAAGGGTTTATAGCGTGCGTTTCCCATATAATGGCCAGCAGGTTGCCTGCGGATACCACTATATTGATGATAAAAAACAACAGCAGCGTACGGTGGATGGTTGCAGCATCATGTTTTTCTACGGACAGTTTTACCTGGTGCACCGCCAAAATGCACAGCAGCCAGAAAAACACCCCCGTGATGATGACGATGATGTAATTGATGTTTTGATATCCCCGGTTGATGAAAAGCCCCGTAAGCGAAAGCACAATGATGAGCGGATAAAACAAGGGCAGCCGCGAATTTTTAAAGCTGAAGCCGAATTTAAAATCGAATTGTAACAGGTAGATGATGGCGATAGCCGGGATTTTTATAGCCAGTTTTACGTTGAGGAAGAGCAGCAGCAGGGCCAACAGTTTCCAATCGGCATAGCTTTTCCATTTTTGCAGGTAGGGGTAGGGTAGGCTGGCGGCCATTATTGTTTGCGTTGTTGTTTGGATTCGGATGCGGCATACGTGGTGCAATAGCTCCCCGACCGCCCCGGTTTGCTATAAGCATTACGCCACGGATTGGGGGATGGTTGCCTGCGGGATGGGAGCTTAGCGATAATTATGCGCTGAACGCAATTCGCGCTGTTTTGGCATCGCCCGCTTTTAGCTGCCTGGTGAGGAATAGCAGCAGTACATAAAATAAGGCAGCAACTATTAAGCTAAGCCAGCAATTAAACCCAAATTGGCTTACCGCAAAGCCGCTAAGCAATGCGCAAGCCATGCAGATGATCAAATTTCGCCACACCGCATTCAACGGCGCAATGCGGTTATGCACGAGGTAAAAAATAGCCTGCGCTACGCTGGCAGCCAAAAAGCCGAAAGCTGCGCCGGGGTTGCCAAAAAGCGGTATCAGCCCCACATCTAACACTGCATTTACCGTGAAAGTGATGATGAAGCCTTTCAGTATCAACTTCATTTCGCCTTTGGCGAAAAAAATGGTCCACAAAAAGTTGTTGAGGTATAAAAATGGGATGCAGAGCGTTAGGATAAAAAACGTGAGGCTGTTTACGGCCCCGTATTTGCCGCCGGTTACCGCATCTATCAGCGGCGACCACAGCACGTTCAACACTAAACCCGTAAAAGCGGCTATAACCATTTCGGCACGGAAAAGATTTTTAAGCGCTGTAGTGTCTACAGCATCATGCTTAAACATTTTGGTAAAGCGGGGTATAAGCAATGGTGCGATGGCCAGCAACGGCAGTGTGCTCATCTCAAAAACTTTGTAAGCGAAACTGTATTCGGCCAGTTTTACGGCCGATGCCATCAGGCCGATGAACACCCAATCGAAGCGGGCCATGGCCGAGGTAAGCAGGTTTACCCCGGTTTGCGGCAGGGCCTCGCGCAGCAACGCAGTATATTTTTGCTTGTGCCAAATTAAACGGAAGGGCAGCCTCGTGCTGCGGTTGAAAACAATGACGGTGATGATCAGCTCCAGCAAATCCCCTGCAATGAAAATAATCGCCGCGTTGTGCAAGCTGATGAGATGCAGTATGGCCAGCACCGTCAACGCAACGCATCTTACCAAATTAGATACCAGCAACATGCCCGCTAATAAACTGAACCGCTCCAGCCCGCTGGCCGCCTGTTTGAAAGGGGTACTGAAATAGATCATCAGTTTGCCCGCGCCCACTAATAAAAGCAATAGGAAGAAGCCCGTGTTTGCCGCACTCAACCAATAAGCCAGCAAAAGCAACCCATAAAACAGCAACCCCGTAAGCACTACATGCGAAAGGTAAAGCGAGACCACTTCGCCGGTATCCTCGCCCGAGGCAATCTTGCGAATGGATACCTGGTCGATGCCGAAAGACAGCAGGTTAAAGGCCATCATGAGTATAGCCAGGGCCAGGTTCAGCATGCCAAAGCCGCTTTTATCTAGCCCGGTAGAGAGCAGGTAAAAAATAGCCAACCCGGCCAATTGGTTAATGGCCAGTTGCAAAGTATTTGCCGAAAGGTTTTGGAAGAGCTTACTTTTCAAAATTAGCGATATTCTACCGCCAGCTTTTTGGGTACCGGTGGCTTATCCGAAGGTAAATATTTACGGCTTTCCAAAAGCTTTAGGTGCTGATATTTAAGTCGCGTGTTTTGATACATCGTCAGTGCAATATCCAGGCCCTCCGGTCCATCTAAAAAACCAAGCCGCAAAATGTAGCTCATCACAAAACCAAAAACCGGCGAAAGCCGACATTTAAAAAAGCCGGCCTTTTTACCTTGGTTGGCGTATTTGGCCGCGCTTAGGCGGGCGTAGTGTACAGCCTTTTGGCGGCACTCGTATATGTTGTTTACCGAATAATGGTGCAGGTGTCCGTCCAGCTTCAATATCTTCACCCCGGCAGGCAGCAGCAAGGTTTCGTGTACTTCTGTTTCTGACCATCTTACCAGGCGGCGGTTGAACAGGCGGCGGTGATGGTCGCGACCCCAGGTGCCGTACCTGATGCGCTTTTGCCCAAAGTACGAGCGGAAGGCGATATCGTAAACTACGTTGGGGTCTTTAAGCATTAGCCGGTGTAGCTGCCCTACCAGTTGTCCGTCGGCCACTTCGTCGGCATCAAGGCTCAATATCCAATCGTAACGGGCCAGGGTTATGCCTTTGTTCTTGTTGGCACCGTAGCCGTCCCAGTCCTTGTGGTAAATGCGGCAGTTAAAGGCACGGGCAATGGCGATGGTGTCATCGGTACTCCCATTATCTACTATGACGATATCATTGCTGATCAGGCTGGCCATCTCGAGACAGCGGCCAATCATGGCCTCTTCATTCCTGGTGATAATTACAACGGAAACCGGTATCATGCAAAGATATTCTATAGATTGACGGATACTATCAGCCCGCGGCAGCGGTTGGCCGATGCGTGGCTTTATCCATATATCGTTTGAGAAGCAGGTGGGGTTGCCTTGTTATTTCCCGGCAGGAAAATAAATATCGGATGCCTTTATTAGGTAATGATTAACGTGTTTTAAATCAGTAATTTAAATATTTTTTAAATAAACAGGCAACCTTTGGCCATCGGGCATCGTGATGTAGGAAGATTAGGTTAAATTTAGAGGCGCGTAAAAATTTAATTCCCGGCATGGGCGACGAAGAGCTACATCAACTGATACAGGGCTGCATAAAGCAGGACCGGAAATGCCAGAAGATGCTGTATAAGGCATTCTACGGCTTTTCTATGGGGATATGCCTGCGCTATGCCAACGACCGTGAGGAGGCTGCCGCGGTAATGAACCAGGGGTTTATGAAGGTATTTACCCACCTGCAACGATTCGATACTTCGCGGCCATTCAAGGCCTGGCTGGGGCGCATTATGATGAACGTGTCAATTGATTACTACCGCGCAAACCTCAAAATGGCCTATACAGACGACCTGGAAAAAGCTGAGCATTTAACCGATGGCGAACTGGTGGACAGCAACCTCAATTACGAGGATTTGCTGCGGATGGTGCAGCAACTGCCGCAGGCCTATCGTACGGTGTTCAACCTGTTCGCCATAGATGGATACTCACACGAGGAGATCGGCGATATGCTGAACATCAGCCCGGGAACGTCTAAATCTAATCTGCATAAGGCGAGGCATAAATTAAAAGTAATGATTTTGAAAGCAGAAGATGCAGCCAACAACAAAGGGAACAACTACGGCGGGGGGATGAGCTATAACCCCATTGTAGCCATGTGCGGCAGCGATATCAAGAATGCTTTTTTTAACAATGGTATCAGGAGATGAAAGAGGGGCAGGATAAAATAGATAACTTATTTAAAAAGCGGTTGGAAGACCCCGCAGGCAACCTCGCCTACAACGAGGATGATTGGGATGCGATGGAGCAAATACTGGATAAAGGCAAAAAGCGCCCTTTTATAGTGTACTGGCTGCCTGTAGTTAGCGGCATAGCGGCCATGTTGCTGTTATTTTTGGGCTGGTGGTTTTTTAAACCCACGCAAACAACGGTTAAAAAGGATGATACTGTAGCGGTGAAACCTGCCGTGAAAGGTACTGATACCACGAGGATAAATAAAACGCAAGCCGTAACGGTTAGTCCGCAAAACAGCGTGGCGGTTAATGGTACATCGGCACCGGCAAGTAACACGGGGAAAGATACGAATTACCCATTGTACCAAAGTAAACACCGTGCACCAACCAGGAAAGCGGGCGCGGCAGTAAACACGGGCGAAAGGATATTGGCAAACTTCGGCGTAAAAACTCAACCGCAACCGCAACAAAATACATTGCCTGCTGCGGGGCAAAAGGATACTGTGCCAGCTTTGCGGACGGATATGGTGGCCGTGCAACGGGATACTACCCCGCCAACCAGGTTAGATGCAGCGAAAGCAGATGATAAACAACCTGTGATTGCCGGAAACACTCCTGCGCAAACGCCTGATAAGCCGAAAGTGAAGGTTAAGTCGCTTAGCCAGGGCAGGCCTCAGTTTGCCATTAGCGTGCTGGCTTCGTCAGATATCAACGGGGTAAACTCGTTTCAGCAGAGTAAGGTAGGCAGCAATTTCGGGGCGATGTTATCAGTTAGCGTAAAGAAATGGACCTTTACAACAGGGGCGATGTATGCTATTAAACCCTATGCAACCAGTTTTGCCAACTATACGACAGCGTACAAGTTCAAATCCGACCCAACCATTGTTACGGCCGATTGCCGCATGCTGGATGTGCCTTTGAACATCGGCTACCAGGTGTATCAAAACCGCAAGAATAAGTTCTCGTTGGGAACAGGCGTATCATCGTACTTTATGCTGCACGAGAACTATAAATACACCTATAGCTCCACATATGCCAACGGCCCAACCAGCTATACGGTTGCCAACCCTAAAAACTATCTGTTAAGCGTAATAAATGTAAACGCCACTTTCGAGCGGCAAATCAATTCAAAATTCAGCCTTAGCGTGCAGCCGTATATGAAACTGCCCATCAAGGCGGTTGGCTACAGCCAGGTAAACCTGCATACCGCAGGGGTGGCCGTTGGCTTTAACTATAACTTCAATTCATTCACCAAACCAAAGTAGCATGAAGTACATTGGCCTTATTTTACTTGCCTGGTTAAGCATCAAAAACCAGGCAGGGCAGGACCTCTATGCCTGTAAAAACGCAAAAATCAGTTTGTTTTCAACCGCCCCGCTAGAGGATATCTCGGCAGTGAGTAACAGCGGCACATCGGTTTACAACCCCGCCACCGGCGATTTAGCCTTTAGCGTTGCCATCCGCTCGTTTCAGTTCCCCAAATCGCTGATGCAGGAACATTTCAACGAGAACTACATGGAGAGCGATAAGTATCCCCGTGCTTCCTTCAAAGGGAAGATACAGGAGGCTATCGACATCACCAAGAACGGCAGCTACCCGGTGAACGTTGCCGGCGAACTGGATGTGCACGGCGTGAAACAAACCCGCACCATCCCCGGCACGGTGGTGGTAAACAACGGGACGGTCAGCATGTCGGCAGAGTTTATGGTAAAATGCGTCGACCATAAGATCGATATCCCCACTCTGGTATTCAAGCATATTGCCGAGACCATCAAAATGAATGTATCGGCTACGTACATGGCAGTAAAGAGCAACTAAAAAACCCTATAACAAAAATCATGAAAAAGTTAATACCCCTGGCAGCCTGCGCCTTAATAAGTACCGGGCTGTGGGCGCAAACTACGCCTGCAAAAAGCGGCAACGCAGCCGATTCGCTGTTGAACAGCATGAACGCCGACACGAAGGCCGAACCCGTTATCGCCACCTTTAAATCTACCCGGCTGATACTGGGCGCCACTACCGAAACTGTAAAAAAGAACAACCTCAACTTTTTGGTGATACACCGCTTCGGTGACATTGGCGGCTCGCAGGGCGGGGGTAAAACCTTTTTCGGGCTTGATAACAGCAGTGATATCTATATCGGTTTCGAATACGGCGTAAGCGATAACCTGGATATCGATTTCGGCCGCAGTAAATTTGCCCAGCAGATAGACCTTGGGCTTAAATACGCCATGGTACACCAAACATCAGATGATGCCACGCCTTTTGCCGTAACCCTTTTGGGCAAGGCAGGGGTAAAAGCTTACGAGGCCAACAATGGCGAGTTCCCCACTTTTGCCGATAGGTTTGCCTATGTGGCGCAGGCCATCATTGCACGCAAATTCTCGTCGAACTTCTCGCTGCAGGTAACCCCAACTTTCGTACGCGACAATTCGCCTTTCCCATTCCTTGCGGGTAACGAGCGCAGCTTTTTTGCCATGGGTATAGCCGGGCGACTAAAAGTTACCAAACGTATGGGTATAGTAGTTGATTATGCGCACCCCTTCTCATCCTTCCGCAGCAATGCCAACGGCGATAACGCCTTTTACGACCCGCTGGGCATCGGCATAGAAATAGAAACAGGTGGCCACGTGTTCACTATTGTGTTCAGCAATGCCAAGGCCATCTCAGAAACCAGCTACCTAAGCGCCAGCCAAAGCGATTGGGGCAAGGGGCAGTTCCGTTTGGGCTTCACTATATCGAGGATGTTCAGTTTCAACAAAAAGGATAAGAAGGCTTATTAACCCTACTAATAAATATAAAACCATGGAAAGACAGGAATTCTTGGCCAAGCTGGGCATAGGCCTGGCCGCCGTTTGTACAGGATGCAGTTTAGTATCCTGCGGCAGCAACCCCAAAAACGAAGACCCAAAGCCCACCAGCGATGGTAACCTATTTACCGCCAACCTAAGCAGCGAATTGCTGAACATAGGTGATAGCAAGGTAGCCAACGGCGTAATATTGGCACGCATTGCCGCTGGTAACTCAGCCGATGCGTTTTCGGCAGTGCAGGTAGCCTGCACGCACGAGGGCACTTTCATTAATTATAACACGGCATCTGCTGTGTACATTTGTCCGCTGCATGGCAGCAAGTTTAGTCAAACCGGCGCTGTATTGCAGGGCCCGGCAATAGCCGCTTTGAAGAAATACAATGTAATCATTGATGGTACAAGCCTTAAGGTAAGGGCGTAACGTAATTGTTGTTGTTTGATAAGGGGCGCAGCCTATTCCTGATAAAGGGTAGGCTGCTTTTTTATTGTTGCCGGGTATCCGCAAATAAATGCTACATTAGTTTCTGTAAACCTAAGCTATATATGGAAAACCAGCGTGCAACACGCAAGCAAATACACATCATCAGCCGGTACAGCAACTGGCACGCCGCAGGCATTAAACGTACCTTAAGGGAA
Source organism: Mucilaginibacter psychrotolerans (assembly GCF_004519315.1). GTDB lineage: Bacteria > Bacteroidota > Bacteroidia > Sphingobacteriales > Sphingobacteriaceae > Mucilaginibacter > Mucilaginibacter psychrotolerans. The sequence goes on along the minus strand of NZ_SOZE01000007.1, from coordinate 63,020 downwards.
GAGGGCATTTACGCCGACAAAGCAAAATGGGCTAAGTTCATTGATGTGGCCTTACTCGGGCTGGGGATAGCTTTCGCGGTGGCTGGCATCATCTTCTTTTTTGCTTTCAACTGGCACAACCTGCATAAATTTGCGAAGCTTGGCATAGTGCAAGGCCTGGTTATCACGGGCGTTTTAGTGTCGCTTTTTGCCAACCTGAAACCTGTGGTGAAGAAGCTCATCCTTACCGGCGTATCTTTTTTGGTGGGGCTACTATTCGCGGTATTCGGGCAGATATACCAAACCGGTGCCGGTACTTACGATTTCTTTTTGGGTTGGAGCGTATTCATCTTCATCTGGGCCATAGTGGCGGAGTTTGCACCTTTATGGTTGGTACTTACCTTGCTCATCAACACCACTATTGTTTTATATAGCGAGCAGGTAGGGCCAAGTTGGTCGGCCACTACGCTTTGTTTGATATTGTTTGCCCTAAACGTGGCCATAATAGCTTTGGCGCAATGGTTTTACCGTAACTACGCCGATAAAGTCCCGGTGATCCTTTTCAGCAAAATAGTAGCATTGGCTGCCGCCGGCTGCATTACTATCAGCATTGTCAGTGGCATATCTGTCAACTATTACCAGGCTACTCCGGATACGCTTTGGCCGGCGCTGTTATCGATGGTGTTGGTGTACGGTTTTGCCGCAAATTATAGCGTCCGGAACAAGTCGCTTTATTACCTGTGTATCATTCCGCTGAGCATCATTATCATTATTACATCGTGGATTATGAACCTGTTTCGTGAAGATTCCGGCGGAACTTTTTTCCTCATCGCTATTTTCGTGGTTTTTAGTATCACCGTACTGGTAAATACGCTCATTACCTTAAATAAAACCTGGCATGCAAACCAATAACCACACAGATGGGCTGATAGAGCGTTTATCAGAGCTACATGGCGAAGAGTTGGCCATTAACAGGGAAGCTATTGATAAGGAACTGGCGGCCGATGCCGAGGCCTACCAGGGCCTGGGCATTAAATTGCTGTCTATCGGTGGTGGTTTGCTGGCCACTTTTTTCTTTTTGGGTTTTGTGGGCCTGGTGCTGACCCAGGCATCCGAAGCCTCGATATTTGTTGGGTTGTTGATTATGGCGGGAGCCATCTGGTTGAACAAAACATCAACCAATACCATTTTAGATACCGTTTTAATAAGCTCTTACCTGGCCAGCTTTGGCATGATTGCTTTTGGTATGGTGCAGCTGCATGTAGATGCCAACGCCATTGCAACCGTATTGTTGATATTGGCGGTGATTACCTGCGTGGTTACATCGGGGTATATGCACAATTTCTTTTCGGTGCTGGTGGCTTCGGGTTGTTTGTTTGCCTTTGTTTTGATAAACGATGCTTATGAAATAACGCACTTGCTTACCCTGCTGTTGGCCTGGAGCTACGCCTGGATGTGTTTGAACGAAACAGATCTGATAGCGCAAAATCCGCAGCTTAATGCCCGCTACATGGCTTTGCGCAATGGCCTGCTTTTTTCGTTTATCGCTATACTGGCCTACCTGGGCGTTGCTGATTTTCGCAGCAGTTCCTTACAGGATAATTTCATATCAGGGCTTATCATTATTGCGGTAACGGCGTTTGTATTATATGCCATAGTGCGGGCTCTTGCGCTTAGGGCAAAAGATAAGTTAATGGTTTACGTGCTTGGCGGCATTTTGCTGGCATCTACGGTGTTTGCGCCGGCTATTTGCGGGGCCTTGCTTATCGTTTTCCTCAGTTTCCATACCGGCCATCGCACGGGGATTGCAGCCGGCCTGGTGGCTTTGGTGTATTTTACCGGCCAGTATTATTACGACCTTAGCTACACCCTGCTCATCAAATCGGAGATAATGATGGCTTCGGGTGCGCTGTTCTTTCTGGCTTGGTTTATCCTAAAAAAACAGTTGAAACGTTATGAGCAAAACTAAGTACATCATCATATTCATCAACCTGCTGCTGTTGCTGGGCTATTTCAATTGGAGCATTGTCGCTAAAGAAAAAACGCTGAGCGCAGGCAAGCGGGTATTGCTGGAGCTAAAACCTGTAGACCCGCGCTCGATTATGCAGGGCGACTACATGAGCCTCGCTTATAAAATAGACGATTTGCCGCCGCACGCAAATATAACCAAAAGAGGTTATTGCATAGTTAAGGTGGATGCACATGGCGTTGGCCAAAAACTCCGGTTACAGAATGAGTTGAAACCCCTTGCACCCGGCGAGATGGCCATTAAATACTTCTTTAGCGGCAACAGTTATTTCGCCAATATACACCTCGGCGCGGAAGCATACTTTTTTCAGGAGGGGCAAGGCAAGCGTTTCGAAGCCGCCAGATATGGAGCATTAAAGGTTGATGATGCAGGCAACAGCGTTTTAGAAGGGTTGTATAACGAGCAGTACCGGCTTATTAAATAAGTTTTGGTGTTTTAGGGCGGTTGTATCAGAATTAAAAGCGAAGTTAAACAACAAAGTAAAATTCCTTGGGACTTTGTGGTAAGTTTTACCACAAAGCACGTAAAAGCGAGAAACACAGAGATTGCCTGAAAGGTTTATACTTTTGGTGATAAATCCCCTGCAATTTGCCTGTGGTTTGTCATAATTACCTGCTGCACTTACGCTATATATGTTATAACCTTAAATTTGCTGCCTTTATAATTGAGGCCCACCAATGCATAAGTACATAGCCATTTTTTTACTCCTGTTCAAGATATCCCCCGCTGCGGCTCAATACGACTGGAAACTGAAGACCGAGAAAGACGGCATAAAAGTGTACACCAGCCTGGTGAATGGCTCGAAATTTAAGGCCATTAAAGTAGATGCCGAGCTGGATGCCTCGCTATCGCAGCTGGTAAAGGTGTTGCTTGATGTAAAGGGCTGCCCCGACTGGGTCTCGCACACTAAATCGTGTACGCTTATCAAACAGGTGTCGCCTGCCGAGCTTTATTATTATTCGGAGATTGACGTACCCTGGCCCGCTACTAACCGCGATTTTGTTGCTCACCTCACCGTGCGCCAAAACGCCGAAACCAAAGTAGTTACCGTTGATGGCCCCGCCGTAGCCGGTTTTGTGCCCGTAAAAGATGATATCGTACGGATTACCGCCTCAAAAGGTGAGTGGGTGATTAGCCCCTTAGCAAAAGGCAAAGTAAGGGTGCTTTACACCCTAATGGTAGACCCTGCCGGCAATATCCCGGCCTGGCTCATAAATCTGCTGGCCACGCAAGGCCCCATGAATAGTTTCCAGGGCTTGAAAAAGCAACTGCAAAAACCCGAATATGCGCAAGGGGCGAGTTTCATCAAAGATTAATAAGTGCGCTTTATCAGGTGTAACCTTAGTTGGTAAAATGGTGTCTCAGGCCATTATCACCTTATCATGCGTATCAAACTTTCGTTCTCCTATATTATTTCTTTCCTGCTACTGGTATTGCTGATGCTCGAACTGCACGAACTTGTACATATCACCACGGGCCGCATCATCTGCGGCGCCTTTGGCACCCGCGACTTCAACGTGTGGCAGCTATGTGCCGATTGCGAAAAAGCCCACCCCTTATCCTGGGTGGCTACCCTCGCTGGTCCTGTTTTTTCTTTCATGCTGATGTGGCTGGGGATGTATTGGCTGTATGCTGCAAATGCCAAAATGCGGGCCTTGGGTTTTGCGTTTATATTCGCAAACATTCCTTTCGGGCGCATCAGCCAGGCCATGATGGGCGGCGGCGACGAGATGCTGGTAACGCGGCACTTGCTTAAAGACATTTTAAGTCATGGGCAAATGGTATGCCTATGTTCGGCTGTTTTGCTGGCATTGGGCTTGCCGCCAATTATGAAAGCTTACCGTAGTATCACTAACAAATATACCTGGCTGTACTTATTGGGTTTTTTAACGTTGCCGCTGGTGTTTATATTAAGCTACGTGCTAACCTTGCTTAATTCACTACTGAATGACGGTTTGCTGGCTACACCTTGGGTTATGGGTACACCGTTGCTGATAACCTTGCATACGTTGCTTGCCGCGGTATTATTTACGCTGTTTTACAAACGCCTGATGTTAATTGGCGTAGGTGCTTAATCTTCCGGACTTGCGGGTTTGGGTTTGGTGTTTGCCTTAAGCATCACTCTTCCTTTTTTGGTTAAGGTGCAGGCCGGCGAGCGGTCGTTCTCGGCACCTTTGGCAATATCTATCAGGTTGTAGGCCCTCAAATCTTTAAGGTCTTCCTTGCTGATGTGGATAGCCATGCCTTTTTCGGCAATAACTTTAAGCGCTGCAACTACCTCGTCGTGTTTCATGGTGTTTTATTTACGGGGCAAACCAATGTTTGCATGCAATACTCAAATATATCACATTATAAGCAACAAAGGTAAACTTTAAGCGTATTGAAGGGTAATAAAGCTGTAAACATAAAGCGGTTTTATGCGAGTTGCAGTTCCAGCATAGCCGAAAATATCGCGCCATCGTCGGTAATAACCAGTTGGTGCTTGCCGGGATACAAAATATCCAGTCGCCGTTTGAGGTTCTTGAGGCCGATACCTTCGCGGGCCTCCGCTGCTTTCTCGCCCTTTTTTACATCGTTGATAATGGTGAAGTAAAGCAACCGCTGATTTGTAGAAAGATTCAACACGATGTTGATCACAGATTGGCCCACCCCATCGGTGCCGTGTTTAAAGGCATTCTCTACCAGGGATATCAGCAACATAGGGCCGATGTTGAGGCCAGGATGGCTACTGTCCAGCTCCATTTTTACGCTTACCTCATCGCCAAACCTAAGCAATTGCAATTCTATATAGCTTTTGAGGTAGGCTATTTCTTTATCCAGCGGTACGCGGTTGTCGTCGCTTTCGTAAAGCATGTAGCGCATCAATTGCGAAAGGTTCATGATGGCAGGCTCTATCTTGTCGGATTTTTTGCGGGCCAATGAAGTGAGGTTATTCAGTACATTGAACAAAAAATGCGGGTTTATCTGCGAACGCAAAAAGTTAAGCTCGGTACGCAAGTGTATGGTTTCCCGCTCTTTTACCAATTGCTGGCGTGCATTGTTATCCAATATAATGCGGTAGCAAAAGCTGCACAGCAAAGCAATAAATGGCGAAAGTATGGGCATGAACATGCCAGGTCCGCCCCGCATCGGTCCGAAATTCATTTTTTGCCCCGGGTGCAACGATTGTTCCCAGCGTTGCCGGGCCAGTTCTTCCGCAGCCGTCTGTGGCGGCAGTCCTCTGAAGATGAACCAGTAAACCCAGTAACAAGCCAGCAGTGCTGCGAGCAGGCAAAAGTAGGTGAACCATCCGCGTTTTTGGATCAAAGGATACAGCAGGTAAGTATTGATGTAGAACAGCGCCAGCAACACGATGTTCGACGTAACGATATTAGTTACGAAATGGTGCCGCATCCATTCGGGCATGTTGGGCGGCCCGTTTACGAAAGGCAGCACCAACAGCAGGAACCACGCCAGCACCGGCAGCAAATTATATACCCAGGGCTTATAGTTTGGCTTGTTCATAGGGCAAAATAGCTTGAAATGCAATAATCCGCAAAAACACTCGACCAATGGCCTCATTGACGAGACCAAACGCGTTAAATAATGTTAAAAAAATAATAATTCGCGCGGCATACTGTTTCTTTGGATAATGCAAGCCCCTAATGCTTGTACAGGTAGATATGCGGTGTATAATTATTGACGACGAACCCCTTGCCCTCGAGCTTTTAGCAGATAATTTGCAACAGGTGCCACGCCTGCAATTGGTAGCCAGTTGCCGCTCGGCTGCGCAGGCCATGGAGGTACTGCGAACTGAAGCGGTTGACCTGATATTTTGCGACATACAAATGCCGGGCATCACCGGGCTGCAGTTTATCAAAAGCCTGGCGCAAAAGCCCATGGTAATTTTTATAACTGCCCACCACGAATTTGCGCTGGATGGCTTCGAACTGGATGTGGTAGATTACCTGCTGAAGCCAGTGCCCCTGGAGCGTTTCCTGAAAGCTTGCAACAAGGCCCTGCACCTTTACGATATGCATAACAAGCCGGCAGCCGCAGCGCCCGAACGCAACCGCGATCACCTGTTTGTATATGCCGATTATAACCTGGTGCGCATAAACCATGGCGAAATTACCTACATAGAAGGTCTTAAAGATTACGTTAAGCTGCACCGTACGGGCGTGGCCAAGCCGCTGTTGTCGCGCATTACCATTAAAGCGTTGGAAGAACAACTTCCTGCCGACCAGTTCTTCCGTACCCATAAATCATACATCGTAAACCTCGGCTATGTGCAATCGGTACGTAAGGGGCGTATTAAACTGAACGATGTGGAAGTGCCTTATACCGATAACTACCGCGATGTGATCAGCCGAATGACGGGGAAAGTATTTTAGGCGCCACTAACCAATAAAACTCTCGTCATGCTGAAATTTTTTCAGCACCCCATCATAAAAATCAACGATTGCAAAGCCGGGGATGCACAGCCACGAATGCAAAGCTTATGAGCTGCCGTGTGGGGTGCCGAAATAAATTCGGCATGACGGCCTGGAATATTCCTCCCCCAATCTCCCCATTGGTCTATACAATACCCCGCTTCATCTCTTTTATTTGATAGGCAGGTATCCATCATCCAAATTAGCAGCATCATGTTAATTTGATGGATAGAAAACTACGTTACACGCTGCTGTTTATTTTGATGAGTGCGGTTGCCTACGGGCAACACCAAAACACCCGCGAAAAACTCAAAAAGATCAAAATCGACCATTTTTTTACCTGCACGCTGGACCAGATGATGGATACCCTTGCGGCTAACTACGATCTCGCCATCGTTTTCGAGCGCGATTCGCTGGTGCAGATGGATATCACTGAACACTTCTTCGATGAGTCGTTGGCCAAAGTGTTCAAATTTGTGTGCAAAGAGAACCATCTGCAATATTGGATTGAGAACGACGGTACCATTTACATACTACAGCAACCCGATGATTTGCCCCGCCTGAAGCTCAAGTACGAGCTTAACCAAACGGCCCGCAATTTTAAGCCAGCGATTATACCCCCACCCGCTGCGCCGCCAAAGCATTACATGTTTGCCCTAACCGGCCGCATTACCGACCAAAAAACAGGCGAATCGCTGCCCGGAGCCAGCGTTCGCATCCGGGGAACAGAGTTGAGCGCGCTAACCAATACCAGCGGCAATTTTACCATCCTCAATATCCCATCAGATACCTCCCTGGTTGATGTATCTTTCATAGGGTACCAACCCGATGTGTTTCGGCTGGACAGCAGCAGCGTAAAGGGCGGCGTTAATTTCTCGCTTTATCCATCGTTGAATGCGCTTAGCCAGGTGGTCATCACCGGTAAAAAGAAGGGGGTACTCAATACCGATAGTAAAAAGGTAAGTGTTATACAGCTTACGCCTGCCTTATTGGATAAGCTGCCCAATATAGGCGAAAAGGATATCATGCGCGCGTTCCAGCTGATGCCGGGCGTTGCAGCTACCAACGAATCCTCATCGGGCATCTACGTACGTGGCGGCACGCCCGATCAGAACCTGGTTACCTTTGATGGTTTTACCATTTACCAGGTAGATCACTTGTACGGTTTCTTCAGCGCGTTCAATAGTAATGCGGTGCGCGATGTGGAACTTTACAAAGGTGGTTTCTCTGCCAAATACGGCGGTCGCTTATCCAGCGTTACCGAGGTGCGCGGCAAGGATGGTAACAAAAAAGAAGTGAATATCGGCGGCGATATCAGTTTGCTCAGCACCAACGTTTATGCCGAAACGCCGGTGGGCTCCAACGCGTCCGCACTGATAGCCATCAGGCGCTCGTACCAGGGGCCATTGTATAATAAGTTGTTCGGGCAGTTTAACAGCAGTACGGCCAATACTGGCGGTGGTGCTACCAGGGGTGGTCCGGGTGGCGGCGGCGGCCCAAGTGGCGGCGGTTTTGGCGGCGGCGGTTTCAATAACCAAACTACGCCCTCTTCTTACTTTTACGATTTAAATACCAAGTTCACCTGGTCGCCATCAAGCAAGAATTCATTTAGCTGGAGTATGTACAACGGTACCGACCGTCTGGATAACAGCCGGGAGATGACCTTGCCGTCCTTCCTCACCTCATCGGGCGGTACGCTTAACATCAGCGATGATACGCACTATGGTAACTTTGGTACCAGCGTAAAATGGACCAGCAGCCCGAGCCGGAAATTATTCGGCAATACGGTGCTTAGCTATTCCAGCTTCTTTAGCGACCGCGACCGTGGCACCAACGGTACAATTACGGATAGTGCTACCACCACTACCATCAATAGTGGAATGTTAGAAAATAACCGTTTGAAAGATGCGGGTATCAAAACCGATTGGGAGTGGAATGCAGCATCAAAAATAAAAGTGCTGTTCGGCGGCTTCAACTCCAACGTAAAAATCGATTATACTTACCTGCAGAACGATACCACAACACTCATCAACCAGCATAACAGCGGTTCTACCGCAGGCGGTTACGCGGAGTTAGAATACGAACCGAACGACCACTGGCACATACAGCCGGGTATCCGTAGCACTTATTTTTCGCCTACTGGTAAATTTTACTATGAGCCAAGGTTATCGGCCATTTACCACGTTACAGATCGCATCAACCTTAAAGGCGCCACAGGCAGGTTTTACCAGTTTACCAATAGGGTAATACGGGAGGATGTAAGCGGCGGCGACCGCAACTTTTGGGTGCTGGCCAATGGCAGCAATATTCCGGTAGGGGTATCCGACCATTTTATAGCCGGGGTCAGCTACGAAACCTCAAAGTTCCTTTTTGATGTAGAGGGTTATTACAAGAAACTCAGCGGCCTTACCGAGTATTCTATACGCCAGTTGGGCGGCGGCACAGCCGGCGGTGGCGGTTTCGGCGGGCTTATGGGCGGCGGAGGCACCACCACTACCGTCACCGAGAACTTTTACAATGGCAGCGGCTATGCAAAAGGCATCGAGTTTTTATTGCAAAAGAAAACCGGAGTGTACACCGGTTGGGTAAGTTACACCCTGGCCGAGGCCAAAAACAAGTTTGATGTCTACGGAACCGAATATTTTTCTGCTGCGCAGGATATCAGACACGAGTTTAAATCGGTAAACATGTACCACCTGCAACGCTGGAGCTTTGCAGCAACCTTTATCTTCAGTACCGGGCACCCTTACACCGCGCCTGCCGGTGTGTATAACGTTAATACGCTCGATGGCAACAAAATCACTTACCTATCGGTAAGTACCAAAAATGGCGAACGCTTGCCTGCCTATCATCGTCTGGACCTATCTGCCACTTATGATTTGCTCAAGACCGACGCCACAAAAATAGGCAGCATCAGTTTCTCGCTGTTCAATGTGTACAACCACCGCAATACATGGTACAACGAGTATTATATCCGCGGCAACCAGGTGATTACCACTACTGTAAAATACCTGGGCCTTACGCCCAATATCACCCTTAACCTGAAACTGAAATAATGGTAAAGAGAATTATATATAGCATCATATTGTTTGCCGTCTTGTTTTCGGCCTGCCAAAAGGATAGCACCACAAGCGTTGCCGAGCGGCCGGTAATTATCAGCTACCTGGTAATGGGGCACCCCATAAAAGTTAACGTGTACGAGCAAAAAGCCTTTAGCGATACCGCCGCCTATGGCCCACGCATTGGTGGTTTGCAATTACAGTTGAGCGATGGCGCACAAACCGTGCAGCTAACCGAAACCACTATAGGCAATTACACCTATGCCGATTCTACCTTTTTACAAACCGGCAAAACCTATACGTTACAGTTTACTTATAAAAACCTGGTCGTATCTGCGGGTAGCATAATGCCTGCTGCAACCACGGGTTATACCGCCTCTAAAACCAAATTTGCCATACTGGTTGGCGCTAGCCCGGCCGAATCTGATTCTACGGCCATAAGGTTCACCTGGAACAACCCCGATTCGATTTACCACGTGCTGGTATTCAAATACGATGAGGCCAACCAGTACGCCAATGGCAACGGCAATTACCCATCCAATTTTACTATCAACGCCAAGCAAGCCGCCTATTACGATGTGCCTTACCGCCCGTTCAGGTATGCAGGGAACTACAGTGCCATACTTTATACCGTAAATAAGGAGTACGTGGATATCCTCACCAGCAATACCAATACCAACTCGCAGCAACTAAATAACCCGCCAGGCAACATCACCAATGGCTACGGTATTTTCACGGCTATGCAGGCAGATACCATAAGGCTGGCGTTGAGCAATTAGCGGGGATGTTATATGCGGCGAGCCATCACCACATCGTCTTTGCGAGAAGCAGCGCGGGCCAATTGCGTTTGGGGCGACGAAGCAATCCTCGGTTAGCAGAGTGCCTTTGCAAGTGCGACCTTCGCACCGATGATTGCCGCGTTATCACTCGCAATTACATAGTTGGGTATAAGCTATCATCTTTATACTTATGCGCGCTCCCCCTTGGGTCGGCTTTTCGTTAGAGAGGGGATTATACAGACATTCCGTCACCACATCGTCTTTGCGAGAAGCAGCGCGGGAAAAGCGCGCTGGCGGCGACGAAGCAATCCTCGGCCAGCAGAGCGGCTTTGCAAGTGCGACCTTCGCACCAATGATTGCCGCGTTATCACTCGCAATTACATAGTTGGGTATAAGCAATCGTCTTTAAACTTATAGGCGCTCCCCTTTGGGTCAGGCTTTCCATTCTTACGCCTGCAGGCCTTAATCCGCTAGCCCGCGGCCGGTATCCACTTCAATCCTTAGCGCAGGATGAGGCCGCCGCTCAGATTTGACAACTTTTAAAAAGTTGTCAAATCTCAATCGCGCCAATACAACCGATTGCGGCTTATCCCTTTTAATCCTACCTTACAGCATCAAAACCAATAGACTGATGCCATCATCGCGAAGAGATTTCATAAAAAATGCCGCCCTTGCCGGCGCAGCGGCTATTACTTTACCATCTGCCCTAAACGCAACCGCTTTACCAGACACTAACAAAGATGGTGAAGGCTATACTTTCTTGTTCCAGGGCGATTCGATTACCGATGGTAACCGCACCCGCGATAACGACTGGAACCATATCCTGGGTCATGGCTACGCTTATTTGATTGCCGCGCGTTTATGGTACAACTTCCCGCAGAAAGGCTTTCACTTCATCAATCGCGGCATCAGCGGCAACACCGTGCCGGATCTGACCGCCCGATGGGACATCGATACCCTTGCCCTAAAGCCCAACTTGCTGAGCATTTTGATAGGCGTAAACGATACCATGCATGCCGTTTGGGGCGATAAAGGCTATACTGCCGAAAGCTATGAAACCAATTTCAGGGCGTTGCTTACCCAAACCATGCAGAAGATGCCCGATGTGCAATTGGTTATATGAGAACCCTTTATACTGCCCGTAGGTAAAGTAAGAGAGCAATGGGACAAATACCTGAGCGAGATAACCCCACGACAGGCTACGGCAAAAAAACTGGCTGGGGAATTCAATGCCATTTATGTACCCCTGCAGGAGCATTTTACCAAAGCTGCAGCGCAGCACGGCCCGCCCGAATACTGGATGTGGGATGGCATACACCCTATGCCCAACGGACACGAATTATTTGCCCGCGAGTGGATAAAGCAGGTAAGCAAAAACCTAAAATTTATAAGGTAATCCCGACCGGGATGTGGCCTGTTAGGGGCAGTACAGTTCAGTGTCCAGTACGCGCGTTTCAAATTCGGTTATGGGGTAGCGGCTTTCTATCAGCTTCAGCAGCATTTCAACCGCTATCTTGCCCATTTCAAATGCCCTTTGCCGTACGTAAATGATGGATGGTTGTAACAAATCCACCACATCCGAGTTGGAGAATCCGGCTATTTTGATGCCCCCGGTATCCAGCCCCAGGTTTTTGATAGCCCTGATGCAGCAGATACTGATACTGTCGCTACCGATGAAGATGGCATCGGGTTTATCGGTATTGGCCAACAGCTCCTTTAAGGCGTCCTCTACTTCCTGGTAATCGCTGCCGCCTTTATAGCAGTATCTAACCAGGCTTTCGCTAAAAGGGATATGGTGGTGTGACAGGGCTTCTTTATAACCGGCAAGCCGCTCGTTAGTGATAGATAATTGCGGGGCGCTGGCCAATAAGGCAATACGGCGGCAGTCCATACCAACCAGTGCCCCGGTTGCCTTAAATGCACCGCTCTGATTGTCGGAGGTTACTTTAAAAGTGTCTATCTCGTCTATTATCCTGTCGAAGAAAACAATCGGCAGTCCGTTTTTATTCAGTCTGGTCAGAAAATCGTAATCCGTTGTGCCCGATGACATGGATATCAGCAAACCATCTACCGAGCGGTTAGCCAGATGATTCACGTTGATGCTTTCCCGTTCGGTAGAATCGTGCGTTTGGGAGATAATGGTGTGATAGCCCTTTTCGTAAGCTACAGATTCTATACCGGCAATAGCTTGCGAAAAGAAACTATTGGCCAGCTCCGGCACCACGATGCCTATCGAATAACTTCGTTTGTTTTTTAGTCCCAGCGCATTCGGGTTCGATTTATAGTTTACGCTTTGCGCGTAAGCCACTACGGTCTTTTTTGTTTCGGCGCTTATTTCATAGCCATCGCGCAGCGCCCGCGATACGGTGGAGGGCGATAGGTTCAATGCCGCAGCGATATCTTTTATGGTAGCCGGTTTATACATTTATTATAAAGCAATGTACAAGTATAAAGCAATTTGGTATTGCCTTTAGTATAAAGAATCAAACAGATTCTTTCCAGGGAAATCGCCTTTAGATTAGAGGCTGATTGGGGGGCACCTATGCAGCCTTCGGGCTTTTGTTACTGCCGTTATAAACACGATCCCCTAACGGAGTGTTTAGCTCGAATTGAGTTTTACGCTACGTTAGGGGTATTGTGTTTATAGAAAATTAACAGGCAATGCTGCGGGCTTCGTAGGTGCCCCCATTTAAAAGCGGATCTCCCCGAGGTTTTTCCCCTAACTAATCAAATTCTACTCGCACACAAGTATGGCTGCCCAATTAGGGTGCTGTTTAAAGATATCCGCAATACTACGCCAGGCGGCACAGTTGGCATGTTTTGCGGCTCGATAGCGGCTTTTTAAAGCCGGTGTTAACTACGGGTCAATTTTGCGTTTTGCGATGATCTTTATGTTAAATTTTTGCTGATTTATCTGTAGTTGCACAAAATTTGCTATTTTGTTTTCGTAAAAAGAAATTGGCGTTAACACTCTCTTGAGCATTTACGTGCAGGTTGTTTCCGGCGCTTCGATGATTACGCAAAGCCGTATAATTGCCCCCTCCTTACGCAACCATCCAAGCAAAATTGCCCTAATTCAGTATTCACACCATAAAAAACAAAAACCAATGAGCACAATTAAAGTAAAAGACGGAACGGAGATTTATTACAAAGACTGGGGGACAGGGCAACCTATCGTTTTCCACCATGGTTGGCCACTATCAGGCGACGATTGGGACCTGCAGATGATGTTTTTTGTAGAGCAAGGATACCGCGTCATAGCGCATGACCGCCGCGGGCACGGTCGCTCTACCCAAACCGCAACCGGCAACGATATGGATACCTACGCGGCAGATGTTGCAGAACTGGTAGCAGCACTTGGTTTGAAGGATGCCATACACATTGGCCACTCTACCGGCGGCGGCGAAGTTATCCGTTATGCAGCAAAGCACGGCAATGGCCACATAGCCAAGGCTGTGCTCATCAGCGCGGTTACCCCCATTATGGTGCAAACGGAAGAGAACCCTGAGGGCATCCCTTTAGCGGTGTTCGATGGCATACGCGAAGGTGTAGCAACAAATAGAACGCAGTATTTCCAGGATTTTACCATGCCATTTTTTGGGTATAACCGCGAGGGGGCTAAAATATCACCGGCTGTTAGAGACAACTGGTGGCGCCAGGGCATGATGGGCGGCATAAAAGCCCATTACGATTGTGTAAAGGTATTCTCTGAAACAGATTTTACCGAAGACCTGAAAAGTGTAGATATCCCCGTGCTGGTGTTGCACGGCGAAGACGACCAGATAGTGCCTTTTCCGCTCACTGCTGTTAAGGCTATCAAGCTGCTGAAAAACGGCACACTGATTTCGTACCCGGGTTTCCCGCACGGCATGCCTACTACCGAGGCTGCAACCATTAACAAAGATTTGCTGGCCTTTATAAAAGCATAATAAAATAATCGAAGCTGTATCAAATTAAGCAATTAGCATGGCGCTGTGCCCCCTCTGTGGCTTCTCTGCAACCTCTGCGGTTAAAATTAACCATCAAGGATTTCGATTTGATACAGCTTCTTTTTTATTATCCGTTGGATTAGGTACCAAAGCGGTTACAAGCACGAAAAATAATTCCAGAAAAGCTAAATTGATTTAGCTTTTTATAACTTTGTTTCATGAAACGAAGTTTACTGGCTACTCTTTTTGTTTTTTATACCGCAAGCAACCTTTACGCGCAAACCATCAAACCCTTTAAAGCGGGCGATAGGGTAGTGTTTACCGGCAATAGCATTACCGATGGCGGGCATTACCACGCTTACATTTGGCTGTATTACCTTACGCATTTCCCCAACAGGCGCATGCAATTCTTCAACGCCGGCATAGGCGGGGACGTTGCCCGGCAGATGTACGAACGGCTGGATGGCGACGTATTCGCTAAGAAGCCAACGGTAGTTACGCTCACCTTCGGCATGAACGATACCGGCTACCAAAACCTCAAAAGCCCTAATGCCGACTCGGTTTACGCGGCAAAAGTGGCCGAATCTTTAAAAAGCTTCGCGTTAATTAGCAGTAAACTAGCGCAATATCCGGGCGTGCGCAAAGTGATGATAGGCTCCTCACCCTATGATGAAACGAGTAAGATAAAGGCTACGCCCTTATTAAAAAAGAATACAGCCATGCGGGCCATTGCCGCAAAACAACAGGCAGAAGCCATAAAGCAAAATTGGGACTACGTCGATTTCGGTGCACCGATGACATCGATCAATCAGCGCGGGCAACTGACAGATTCTACCTTCACCCTGGAGGGCAGCGACCGCATACACCCCACTAACGACGGGCAAATGGTAATGGCCTACGTGTTCCTCAAAGCACAGGGCTTAGCCGGGGGCGAGGTGGCTAGTGTTGCTATAAATGCCCCCAATAAAAAAATCGTTTTAGCAAAAAACTGCTTAATTACGCGGCCAGCCATCAACTCAAAGGACTTACAATTTACTTATCTGGCCAATTCGCTGCCGTATCCTATGGACACCATCCCAAGCGGGTTCGGCCGGCCGGATAAGGCGCAGTCCGAAGCCTTGAAAGTAATACCCTTTACGGAGGAATTTAACCGGGAGATACTACAGGTGAGCGGCCTGCAGGCTAAAACATATCATTTAAGTATCGACGGCAAAACCATCGGCACCTATAGCGGCGCTGAGTTTGCGCAGGGTATAAACCTGGCGCTGATCAAATCAACCCCGCAGTACCAGCAGGCTTTGGCGGTGATGCACATTAACGAAGAGCGCTGGGCAATAGAACGCCGCCTGCGCGAGTATTACTGGATACACTACTCCATCCTGAAACCCAAAGGATTGCTATTTAACGATAGCGAGGCCACGGTAGATTCGCTAAAGCAATACGCCAAAAAGGATTTCTTCGTGGCTATTACGCTTCCATCCTATCAAAAGGCGCGCTTTAAGGCAGTACGCGATGCCTGGCAAAAAGAGATGGACCTGCTCACGAACGAGATGTACACCGTAAACAAACCCTTGCCGCATCGCTTCCGTATCACCTTAGTTAATTGATTTTGATGAAATCCTACCTGAATATCATCCGCGCGACTTGGAAATCGCTTTTTAAAATATCGCGCACGATGGAATGTGCGATTCCCCTCTCGAGAGGAGGGGAGGGGGAGGGGGGTGTTTGCACGCTATGCATTCTGCTATGGCAAGGTGCCGAACACACCCCTCCCCTCATGCAAGCCACCGCGCCACCTCTCGAGAGGGGAACAAAGAATTTGAAAGCGATTTCCCCGCTCCGCGTGATATTAGTGGCGCTTATTGCCTTGATTGCACCCGCTGCATCCGCGCAAACGGCTTATTATATCGATGGGTACCACGGCGGTATATGGGGGCACTACCCGGATTGGAATACCCGCTTTATGGCGGATATGCTGAAGAATAACCCAAACTGGAAGATCAATATAGAACTGGAGCCCGAAACCTGGGCCCGCGCAAAAGCGGTGGACCCGGCAGCCTATGCGGATTTTAAAGCCCTGTTTGCCTGCCAATCCCTCAACGGTCGTATCGAATACGTAAACCCCGCCTACGCCCAAAGCTATAATTACAATATCTCCGGCGAGAGCATCATCAGGCAGTTTAGTTACGGCATGAAGCTGGTGCGGGAGCATTTCCCAACGGCGGTATTTACCAGTTATTCGTCCGAAGAACCCTGCTTTACCAGCGCCTTGCCGCAAATCCTGACTTCTTTCGGTATCAAATATGCATCGCTCAAAAACCCTAATACCTGTTGGGGCGGCTATACGCAAAGTCATAGCGGCGAGTTGGTGAACTGGATCGGTCCGGATGGCAGCAGTATCGTCACATCGCCGCGATACGATGTGGAAAAGCTCTCGCCAAAATCAACCTGGCAAACCATCGCCTGGAACAACGCACCACATTATATCAACGCTGCCATTGCCGCCGGAATGCCCCACCCCATCGGCATGACCTTACAGGATGCCGGCTGGAAGGAAGGCCCCTTCATCGGCAGCGGGCAAAAGGGCACTATCAACAGCATCTACACCACCTGGCGCAACTATTTTGGCAACATTGCGAAAAACGATGTACGCGAAGACTGGCGGTTCTCGCAGGAAGATGTACTGGTGAGCCTGGTTTGGGGTTCGCAGGTGATGCAACAGATTGCGCAGGAGGTGAGGGTATCAGAAAATAAGCTGGTGATGGCCGAGAAATTGGCGGCTATGGCCAAAATATACAAGGGTACGCCCTGGCCGCAAGCGCAGCTCGATTCGGCATGGCGCACGTTGCTGTTATCCCAGCATCATGATTGCTGGATAGTGCCCTACAACGGCAAACCCGGCGATACCTGGGCAGATAAAGTGGTTAAGTGGACCAGCAACACCAACGCCATTTGCGATAGCATCATCAACACATCTATGCGAAGCCTCGGCAAGGGCAAGACCCGGTACGTAAACGTTTATAATACCACAGGTAGCAACAGGGCAGAGGTGGTTACTTTTGAATTGCCACCCGGGGTTAGTCCCTACGGATTGGTGCTGTTAGATGCAAAAGGCAAACCGGTATCAGCGCAGCTATCTGCCGATAAGGCCAGTGTGTTGTTTAAGGCAATTGTGCCGGGAATGGGTTCCGCTGCTTACCAGCTAATTTTAAAAAATAGCGCTAATCGGGATGGCAGCTTGCTTAAGCAACTGTCCGATGGGCGATATCTGATTGAAACCGACCTCTACAAAGTCATCATCGACCCGGCGAAGGGTGGTGCAATCAAAAGCATCATCGCTAAGAAACTTGATGGTAAAGAGTTTATAGATCAAACAAACGTCCGTGCCTTTAACGAGTTGCGTGGCAATTTTTATAACGACGGCGGCTTTAAATCCACAGCGGATAACCCGGCGAAGGTGGTGATATTGGAGAATGGTCCGCTGCTGGTTAAACTCGCTATCAAAGGCACCATCAACGGAACGGCTTATACCCAAACCCTTACCCTGGCGCAGGGGCAGCCACGAATAGATGTTACGCTCCATATTGATTGGAAAAACAATACCGGCATCGGCGCGGCTACGCCCAAAGGGACTTACCGTTTAGAAAACCCTTTGAAAGCCTTTTACGATGACCGCGAAAAACTGTTGGCTTACTTCCCGCTGAACCTTAAAGACCAGAAAGTTTATAAAAACGCCCCCTTCGATGTTACCGAAAGTAAACTGGATAATACCTTTTTTACCCGCTGGGACAGCATCAAGAACAATGTGCTTTTGAACTGGGTAGATGTGACTGATGGGGACGGCAAATACGGCATGGCCCTGTTTACCGACCATACCACCAATTACGCCCATGGACAGGATTTCCCTTTGGCTTTAGATATCCAATACGCCGGCATGGGCCTCTGGAACCGCGACCATAGTATAACCGGGCCAACTACTATTCACTACGCCCTGTTGCCTCATGCCGGCGTTTGGGACAAGGCGGGCATAGAAGCAGAAAGCAGGAAATGGAACGAGCCGTTATTAGCGGTAGCATCGGCTGCCGCATCCGCCAATTCGTTGTTACAGGTACCGCCGGGCTATGAAATATCAGCCGTAAACTTTGAGGGTAACGATATGCTGGTGCGCCTCTTTAATACAGGTGCGGGCAACGTACAAAGCAAGGTAATATTTAATTTGAAAGCAGATAAGGTTGAGTTAGTTGAGCTTGATGGTAGGGTTAAAGCTGCGTTACCAATAACCCGCCTAAAAGCAGGTGGCCTAAGCGCAAGCCTTAGCATGCCTAAATTCGGCATCAGGACGGTGAGGTTAGTGAATGCTAGGAAACAATAAAAACGTCATTCCGAAATAGATTCGGGATGACGTTTATTAGTTTTACGTAGCGATGGGTTTGAAACCTCGAGTTTTCGGAGCGTTGTGTTCAAGCAGTTACCGATTGGTTTGAACATACCTAACCTCTAATGCAGCTGTATTCCGTCGACTAAAAGTCGACGGCAATGAAGGTGGGTTTGCGGTCGTTGGCGTAAATTAAAGTACGGTAAAAAATGATGCACCTTCATTGCCGTTCCATTTATGGAACGGATAAGCAATGCTGAGTGGTAATGCAAACACCCCCCCGCCGCGGCATTGTCCACACTTGACGCAACAGCCTTGGTGAGCGTCCACGCTCACGTGATTGGATGGGCTGTTTAATTGCAAACGTCATCTTGAATTTATTTCAAGACCCCATCAGAAAAGTGACCAACATACAAGCGGCTTTGCACGGCATGACTATTATTAGTTTTACGTAACGATGGGTTTGAAACCTCGAGTTTTCGGAGCGTTGTGTTCAAGCAGTTACCGATTGATTTGAACGTAGCTAACCCCGAATGCATCTGTATTCCGTCGACTAAAAGTCGACGGCAATGAAGGTGGGTTTGCGGTCGTTGGCGTAAATTAAAGTACGGTAAAAAGTGATGCACCTTCATTGCCGTTCCATTTATGAAACGGATAAGCAATGCTGATTGGTAATGCAAACAACCCCCGCCGCGGCATTGTCTACACTTGACGCAACAGCCTTGGTGAGCGTCCACGCTCACGTGTAGGGTTTTGCAAAATTTAGTAGTTCAACGAGGACGATTTAAGACAGCTAGCATGCAATTTATGCTCCCGAAAAATATTTCCTCCAAAAATTTGCTAAATCGTTTTTTCTTGTCTAATATTGGGCTTATTATAAAACCGATTAGGCAGCAGCGCCTGTGTTTCTAAGTTTTGTTTTCCAGTGTCCCGCCGGGTTTGTGGCCATCAGCAATCGTTGTGCGTGCCTCGTCCCGGCAAACCAATTGTAAAAGAGCATAAATGTTTAATCTTATCAGAAAATATCTTGCCCTAACGGCATTGCTGGCTTTATCGGCTACGCAGACGCTGCGCGCGCAAACCCCGGCATCGTACGTTAACCCGTTCATAGGGGCAAGTACCAGTACGGCCGATGCCGGCGTGTACCACGGCCTCGGCAAAACTTTTCCGGGTGCGGCTACGCCTTATGGTATGGTGCAGCTAAGTCCCAATACCATCACAGGCGGCGATAATGGCTCGGGTTACAGCTACGAGCATACCAGTATAGAAGGCTTTGCCTTTACACAAATGAGCGGCATAGGCTGGTACGGCGACCTGGGCAATTTTTTGGTGATGCCTACAGTAGGTCCGCTGCGCACAAAGGCCGGCACTATCGCACATCCCGAAGGCGGCTACCGCAGTATGTACGCCAAGCCCAGCGAAAAAGCATCGGCGGGCTACTATAGCGTGCTGCTTACCGATAACAACATTAAGGCAGAAGCTACCGCCGCCCCGCACAGCGGTATGCTGCGCTTCACCTTTCCAAAGAATAAACTTTCGCGCATTCAGATAGACCTCGCCCGCAGGGTAGGGGGTACCTCCACTTTGCAATACGTAAAGGTGGTTGATGCGTACACCATACAAGGTTGGATGAAATGCACGCCCGATGGCGGCGGCTGGGGCAACGGCGACGGGCATGCCGATTATACCGTTTACTTCTACGCCAAATTCAGTAAGCCGCTAAAAGATTACGGCGTTTGGAGCGCCGATATCCCCGATGGCTGGGTGCGCAAGCGCGAAGAAGTAGGCAGCGATAAATACCAGGATGTGGTAGCAAACGCCGCTATTTTAAAGAATATTAAAGAAAAACAAGGGAAACACCTGGGTTTCTACACCAATTTCGCCACGACCGAAAATGAGCGGGTGCTGATGAAAGCAGGCATTTCCTTCGTGAGCACGGCGGGTGCAAAAAACAACCTGCTCGCCGAAATCAAGGACTGGAATTTTGAGGCCCTACGCCAAAAAGCCACCGCGCTTTGGAATATTGCCCTGTCTAAAATAGCCGTACAAGGCGGCACTTTAGAGCAGAAGAAAGTATTCTACACCGCGCTGTACCACACCATGATAGATCCCCGCATCATCAGCGATGTGGATGGCAATTACCCCGGCGGTGATGGCAAAGCACATAAAAGCGCGGTATTCAAAAAGCGCACCATATTCAGTGGCTGGGATGTTTTCCGCAGTCAGATGCCGTTGCAAACTATCATCAACCCATCGCTGGTGAATGATCTGGTGAACTCCATGGTAACCCTTGCCGACCAGAAACAGAAGAACTATTTCGAACGCTGGGAACTGCTTAACGCCTACAGCGGTTGCATGCTGGGCAACCCCATGACCTCCGTTTTAGCCGACGCTTACGCCAAAGGCATCCGCAATTACGATCTAGATAAGGCATACAACCTGGCCGTTGGATCGGTTGAGAAATTCGGCAACGGCGAGAAGGGTTACGCCCCCGGTGGCATTGGCATTGCCCAAACATTAGAATATGCATATAACGAATGGTGCGTAGGGCAGTTAGCTACCTGGCTTAAACACCCGGCCGACGCCAAAAAATACCTGGCACGCGGGCAATCGTACAAAAATATTTTCGATAAGGATAAAGGCTGGTTCCGCCCGAGAGAGGACGAAGGGGAATGGAAAGCCTGGCCCGATTCCGGGCGGATGACGCAATGGTACGGCACCTTCGAAACCAACCCCTACCAGCAGGGCTGGTTTGTTCCGCAGGATGTGGATGGCATGGTGGCATTGATGGGCGGCAAACAAAAAGTACTTGCCGATCTGGATAACCTCTTCGCCAAAACACCTGATAACATGATGTGGAACGATTATTACAACCACGCCAACGAGCCGGTGCACCATGTGCCTTTCCTGTACAATCGCCTTGGCCGGCCATGGCTTACCCAAAAATGGACGCGCGAGATATGCCGCCGCGCCTATAAAAACTCGGTAGAAGGTTTGGTAGGGAACGAAGACGTGGGCCAGATGAGTGCCTGGTACGTACTTGCCGCCAGCGGCCTGCATCCGGTTACCCCGGGCGATACCCGGCAGGAAATTACCAGTCCGGTTTTTGATAAAGTAACCCTAAAACTCGATCCTAAATACGCCAAAGGCAAAGCATTCAGCATCATTGCCAAAAATAATTCGGCAAGCAATATTTACATACAAAGCGCCAAATTAAACGGGAAAACTTATAACAAATGCTATATCGACTACGCCGAGATAGCCGCAGGCGGCACATTAGAGCTCACCATGGGGGCAGAGCCGAATAAAAGCTGGGGTATCAATCAACACATATGAAAAAACTCTATTCATTACTCATAAGTCTCGGGCTATTCGCGGGCGCAAGTGCCCAAACGGTTGCCCCTTTTAAGGCCGGCGACCGCGTGGCATTCGTGGGCAACAGTATTACCGATGGCGGCCATTACCACTCGTACATCTGGCTGTATTATATGACGCACTTCCCCAACCGCCGGGTTACGTTTTACAATGTGGGCATCGGTGGGGATGCCATTGGGCAGATAGCCACCCGTTTTGATGACGATGTGCTAAAGAGAAATCCCACCGTACTAACCCTCACCTGGGGCATGAACGATACCGGCTATTTTGAATGGTACCGCAAGGATGGCCAGCAGTTTATCGATAACCGCCTTACAGGTTCCTACAAAACCTATGAGGAATTGGTGGATAAACTGAAGAAACGTACCGATATCCGCAAGATATTGATCCTGGGTTCGCCGTATGATTTTACCAGCAAATTCAACACTAAAAACCTGTATCCCGGCAAGGCGGAGGCATTCTCTAAAGTGATCGACTACCAGCAGGCATCAGCAAAAAAGAACAATTGGGGTTTCGTAGATTTTTACCACCCGATGGATGCTATCAACAAACGCGAGCAGTTGAAAGATACCACGTTCAGCCTAACACCAAATGATCGCATACACCCCGATAACGATGGCCACCTGGTGATGGCCTACCTGTTCCTGAAAACGCAGGGCCTGTCAAACAGCGTAGTGGCCGATGTAGCCATCAACGCAACTGCCAAAACCGTTACCAAAGCAGTAAACAGCAAGGTGCTGAATTTATCGGCAAATGCTAAATCGATATCCTTCAGTTATTTAGCCAACTCGCTGCCTTACCCTATCGATACCATCCCACGTGCCTGGGGCAATCGCAAAAAGCAATCAGAAGCACTGAAGATAATTCCTTTCACCAACGATTTCAACCGCGAGATGCTTACCGTGAAAAACCTTACAACTGGTAACTACGACCTGCTTATCGACGGCGAAAAAATGGGCTCCTTTAATGCCGATGCCTTTGCCGGCGGTATCAACCTGGCCGAAATTACCGCCACCCCGCAATACCAGCAGGCCATACAAATACGCGAACTGAACGAAGAACGCTGGGAAATAGAACGCCGTTTGCGGAACTACATGTGGATGGAGTATGATTTCCTGAAAGAAAAAGGCATGCTGTACAAAGACAATAACGCGGCGATGGATTCGGTAAAAAAGTATGCTGCTACCAACATATTTGTAAACGGCAACAAGGATAATTACAGCCGCGCCCGTTACAAAAGCCTGCGCGATGCCTGGCAAAAGGAGATGGATGTGTTGATTAACCAGATATACGCTATCAACAAACCGCAAACGCATCGTATAGAAATAATAGCCACAAAATAATATAGTTAAGCTTAACGATGTATTTAACCATAATGTTCCGAACAATAGCGTGCAAGGGGGGCTGTGCGATTCCCCTCTTGAGAGGGGTGGAAGGGTGTGTTCTTGTACCATGCATTGTACTATTGCATAGTGGCGAACACACCCCTGCCATCACACAATCCTGCGCGCCCCCTCTCAAGAGGGGAAAAAATCAACGTTCCGGAAATTATTGTTTCAAACCCATCGCTACTTACAATAACAGCTTTTAATAATACTATCCAGCATACCATGAATATCAAAAGAATTATCGCGCTGCTGCTTATCTGCGCTGCATTTTTTGGCCTGAAGGCATCGGCGGCTACGGTTGATACGGCGCTAACCCATAGCGTCGCTATGAACCGCGACCTGAAAGCCGTTGTGATAAAACCTGCCGACTACACCACCACAAAAAAGTACCCGGTGATGTACCTGCTGCACGGCTTTAGCGGCAACTATACCGATTGGATTAAGAAGATACCCGCCATTACCAAATTGGCCGATACCTATCATTTCATCATCGTTTGCCCCGATGGCGCGTTTGCGGGTTGGTATTTCGATAGTCCTGTAAATAAGGATTTTATGTACGAAACCTATATAAGCAAGGAGCTGGTAAGCTACGTTGATAGCCATTACGCCACCATTGCCACCCGCAAGGGGAGGGCCATTACCGGCTTAAGCATGGGCGGGCACGGTGCGTTGTTTCTGGCGTTTAAGCATCAGGACGTTTTTGGCGCTGCGGGCAGTATGAGTGGGGTGGTGGATATACGCCAGTTTGCCGATAGCTATGGCATTGAGCAATTGCTGGGCAAATACAGCGAACACCCCGAGGTATGGGAACAGCATTGCGTGGTAAGCCTTATTTATTTAGTAAAGCCCAACGCGTTGGCGCTCACTTTTGATTGCGGTTACGACGATGGGATGTACAGCGGCAACCAGGAATTGCACGAGAAACTACTGGAGCGCAAGATACCGCACGATTACACCGTAAGGCCCGGCGGGCACTCCTGGGAATATTGGGGAAACGCTATCACCTATCAGGTGCTGTTTTTTAGCCGGTATTTTAATGGCGATAAATAGGCGGGTATCTTTTATTAAAAACATTAATAATAACGGTTTTAAAACTTGTTAAAATGTTAAACAATAGCCTTGTAGCTAAGCAAATTATCAAAAATAAAAAAAACGCGAAAAAAGTTTGCTAAATCGTTTTTACAAACTATATTAGCATTATAATTTAATACCAGAATTATAAACCAATTATTGCCTTAGTATAATCCCAGCCGTTGAGCGTGTGTTTTCGTAGGATTTGCTAAAACGATTTTAAGCCAAAAAGTATAAAAAGTATTGAAGCTTCGCCGCTTTGTTATAATAACCCTATAGTATGAAAAAAATTTACTTTCAGTTTGTCGCGTATTCCTTTTTCCTGCTGTTGTTCCTCATGGCATCCTGCAAAAAAGATGGCTTTTTGGGGCAAACCACCACATCAAACCTTACCGAAGAAACCGTATTTAAGGATAGCGCCAACACCGTAGGCTTTTTGGCAGGCATTTATGCAAACGTCAATTTCAGTTTCGCGGCCAACAGGTTCACTTATGGTTTCGGTACGCCCAATGGCGGGTTAGATGCCGCTTCAGACGAGGCGGAGGTTTTTAACTCTGGCGGGTCAACCGCGCTGGCCTGGGAAACCGGTACCATCAACGCAGCCGTAGCTACAGATGATGCCTACCGCAAATCGTACACCAACATCCGTGCGGTAAATCAATTGCTCAAGAACCTGCCAAAATCGCCTATCAATACTTTCACCAAAACACAGATGAAAGCCGAGGCGCGCTTTTTGCGGGCATGGTACTATGCTATATTGCTTAAACATTACGGGGGCATCCACCTGGTAGGCGATAGTATTTATAACTATACCGATAAGATACCAGCAGCGCGCAATACCTACGAGCAATGCGTAAACTACATCGTAGCTGAACTGGATGCTGCCGCACAGGATTTGCCAACCACCCAAACCGGCGTAGGCTATGGTCGCGCTTCAAAAGGGGCATGTTTAGCTCTAAAAGCACGGGTATTATTATACGCTGCCAGCCCGCTGTTCAACGGCCAAAGGCTCAGCGGTACTAAAAACGCTGATGTTTTAGGTTACCCCTCAGAAAACAAGGAGCGCTGGAAGGCCGCCCGGGATGCTGCATCTGCGGTAATAAGTTTAAATGCTTACACGCTCTACACCGATAATTCTACGCCGGGTATCGGTTTTCAAACCGTGTTTACCATGCGTTTCAATACCGAATACATTTTTCCGTATATGAGCGGCACAGGCAATGTTGATCTGGAGAATTTGTACCAGCCGCCATCACGCACCGGTCAGTACGGGGCATTCCCGCTGCAGGGTTTGGTTGATGCCTTCCCCATGAAGAACGGTAAAGCGATAACCGACGCAACATCCGGCTACAACCCGCAAGACCCTTACGCCGGCCGCGATCCGCGTTTAGATTTTACGGTCATCCGCGATCAAACGCTGTTGCAAAACAGGCTGCAGTCTGGCCTATCGCCGGTTAATATATACCAGGGCACCTTCAATGGTGTACCCACCGGCCCCGATGCTGTACACAGGGGTACCGTTACCGGTTACTACGGCAACAAAATGCTTGCCCCAAGCGCAGTTGCCAATGATTTTATCCACCGTACCGATCGTGTTTTACCATTAATCCGCTACTCCGAGATATTATTGAGCTATGCCGAAGCCGCCAACGAATATGAAGGCCCCACCAACCTGGTATATGCTGCCGTAGAGGCTATACGCCAGCGCGCAGGCCTTAGTCCTTATCAGCTACCCGTAGGTTTAAGTCAGGCCGATATGCGCCAGGCAATACGCAACGAAAGGCGCATAGAGCTTGCCTTTGAAGAGCAACGTTTTTGGGATGTGCGCCGCTGGAAAATTGCCGATGCAACCGACAATATCCAAACAACGGGCATGGAGGTTAACCGCACGGGTACTGCGGTAACTTATACCATATTCCCGGTGCGTAAACGCAACTTCCGCACGGCGATGTATTTGTGGCCCATAC
Source organism: Mucilaginibacter psychrotolerans (assembly GCF_004519315.1). Classification (GTDB taxonomy): domain Bacteria; phylum Bacteroidota; class Bacteroidia; order Sphingobacteriales; family Sphingobacteriaceae; genus Mucilaginibacter; species Mucilaginibacter psychrotolerans. The sequence continues at coordinate 36,657 of NZ_SOZE01000007.1, read as the reverse complement.
CGCAAAGCGAGGTGGCCAAATCAGCAGAATTGATACAAAACCCTGGTTATTAATAAGCATCAAAAGATTATATGAAAAGGATATACCAAATAAAAACGCTGCTGCTGGTGATGATGGTTGCCGTATTGGCTACAGCCTGCAAAACCGAAAAGGTACTGCCGCAGAAAGAAGCTTTAAAAGATATTACCGGCAGCTGGCAGGTGATAAAGGCTACCCGCAACGGTACCGATTTAACGGCTATTATTGATTTTAGTGGGTTTAAGATAAACTTTACCTCAACCGGCTATGCCTTGGTAAACAAGATGCCTTTCCTGGTAGAGCAGGATGGCACCTTCGCGTTAGACGACCCGGAGTATCCGTACAAAATCACCTTTACAGCCGCCGGCAAAACACCCGTAGCCACTGCATTTACCTACCCTATAGTGAATGGTAAAAGGCAATTAAGCTTAACCTTTAGCCCGGGCTGCGCCAATAATTCGTACGTGTACGTGCTCCAAAAAACCAATTAACCAACCGCCTTCAACCGAATAAAGAGAGATTATGAGACAATATTTACATATAAAAGGCAAGAATTTATGGAGGATGTGCGCCTGCCTGATCATAGGCATTGCACTGGCCTGCTGCGGCGAGGAGATTGCCGGGATAGACCAACCCTCTACTGCCAAGGCGGGCGATATACTGCCTGTTACGGTGCATGTTAATATACCCACTGCCGGTAACGGCGGCCCCGATTACCTGGTGCTGGGCATACTGGTACCAAAAGGATGGAAAATAGCTCAAAATACCACCATTACCTACACCAGCCCCCAGGGCGATGGTACCATGAGCCTTATTCCCGATGGTTCTTTGCCTACCAAAGGCGGTGGCCTAACCTGGTCGGCTTACATGAAACGCACTTTTGGCCTGGCCGGCAACCTGATAGATGATATGGAATGGGTAGTTTTCCAAACCGATAAGCCTTACGCCCACGAGGGTGGCCACACCATTACCGGCGACCTGCACATCAAGATGAAAGTTGGTGCCGATGGCAACAACACCCTGGTTAAAATTGGCTATGCCATTACTGATACCGGCAACGGCCTCACCAGCGACCAGTTTGGTACCTACTACAGCCAAAAAAGTACCGATTGCTTTGAAGTAACCGGCGGTACCGGCGACCTGATAGATTTTTGCAACCCGCAGCTAACCGTTTTAGATCCACCAAAATCACTGGATAACGATATTGTAACGCTAACTTTTGATGGTGCGGTGGTAAATACCCCGGTAAGTGCAGAGCCAGAAGTTTACCTGTGCGCAACCGCTTACACCAGCGACGGCAAAACCATAGTAGTGTGCGAGCAAACGGCTAAAACGCTCATGAAGCAAACCACGGCTACCAGCAAAAGGTACCAGATAACCTTTTGGCCGAAGGCTTTTTTCAACACTACAGATGCGCAGACGATAATAAAGATGGAATACCATATTACCAACAAAGCAGGTACCAGTAGGGTAGGCTATGGTAATACCGATGCGCCATTTGTTTACACATTTAAATGCGGATAACCAGTTTTTGACCATAGCCTTGGGCCCTATCAAAGACCATAGTGTGCCCGGGCTTAAACCATATTATATTTTTTGCCAACAATTTAAACTTTATACAATGGCTAATTGCTACTTAAATAAATATTTTACGGCTTTGGTAATACTGATGCTGGCGCTGGCTACAACCGGTCGCGCTATGCAGCAGGATACCACCGCCAGGGTTGGTACCCGCCCGGGTATGGCCGGCGGGCTTGTGCTTGATGAGTACGGCAACCCGCTAAAGGGCGTAAAAGTTGCCGTAAAGGGCAAGGCAGATACCGCCAGCACCGATAAAAGTGGCCGCTTTGAGCTGAACGCCGCTGCGGGCAGCACGCTGGTATTCAAAGCCGCGAACTACAATGTACGCGAGGCTCGTTTTAAAGGTATCGACCTTACCATAAGGCTGATAGATACCTACATTAAAGCCCCTGCCAAAATAAATGTACTGTATGGCACTGCCGACGCGGATAAGAACCTCGGTGCAGTATCAACCATATACACCAATCAATTGGCCAGTACACCAGCGTCGCTTTATACCTACGCTTTGCCGGGGCAACTGGCCGGTTTATACACCCAGCAGCGCAGCGGCTTTAATAACCCGCAAACTACCGGGCAAACGCAGGCTGATTTTATTGGCAACGTAGTACTGCACAACAACTACCAGGCAAATGATAATACCGAGTTTTTTGTATCGCTGCGCGGACAGGCACCTATAACGATTATAGATGGGGTACAACGTGAGATTTCCTCGCTCGACCCGGAAAGCATCGAATCGGTATCGGTTTTAAAAGATGGCTTGTCAAGCATCCTGCTGGGCCAAAACAGCTCGCGCGGAGTGATATTGATCACTACCAAACGTGCGCAGGCCGGCGCTCCAAGGATATCCTTCACCGCGCAAACTGCATCGCAAACACCGCTGGGCTTACCTAACCCGCTGCCTGCTTACCAATACGCTTATTTGTATAATGAAGCTTTGCAGAACGATGGCAAGCTGCCGATTTATAGTGCAGCCGATTTTGCCACTTACCGCGACGGCAGTGACCCAACACGTCACCCGGATGTAAACTGGTACAACACCATCCTCCGCAAAAACTCGCTCATGACCAGCTATAAGCTTAACGTGAACGGTGGCAACAACATTGCCCGCTACAGCGTATCGCTTAATTACCTTAGCCAGGATGGTATGTTCAAGACCGCATCAGATGTACCCTATAACACCAACCTCAACCTTAACCGCTACATCATCAATACAGATTTAACAGTGAATGTAACCAAGAAATTAGTGGTAGATCTGCAGATGTTCGGCCGCATCCAGTCGGCAACGCAGCCGGGTGCGGGGTATAATAATATCCTGAGCAATTTGTATTCTACGCCAAATAATGCTTACCCCGTGCGTAATCCCGATGGTTCTTTTGCGGGTACCACTACTTATAACAACAACTTGTTGGCCCAAACCGAATACTCGGGTTACATGCGCACCAATAGCAACGATGTACTAGCCAACCTTGATCTTACTTACGATATGAGCAGCGTTACTAAAGGTTTATCGGGTAAAGCCATGGGCAACCTGGCGCTGTCATCGCAAAGCTTGCTGAACAGGTCGCTGCAAAACAATACGTTTTTAATAAAGCCCGATAATACTTATGCGGGCGTGGGTTCGCCATCGTCGCAGGTGAATAACTTTAACAGCTTATCCAGCGCACGCTATTTTTACGGCCAGCTGGCCTTGAATTACGACAGGACCTTTGGCAAGCACAACTTTACCGGTAAGTTGCTCTACGATACCCGAAGCATGAACCTCAACTTCGATTTAACGGCCACCACCACCAATGAGGCCCTTAAAGCAGGCTACAGCTACGATGGCAAATACTTTGTAGAGGGCGCGGTAAACCGCAGCGGCTACAGCAGGTATGCGCCGGGCAGGCAGTTTGGCGTGTTTTACGCAGGCGGCCTGGGCTGGCAAATGGGTAAAGAAGATTTCATTAAAGATAACCTGAGCTTTATTACCTCATGGAAATGGCGCGCCACCTATGGCCTCACCGGTAATGGCAACGTTGATAACTTTGGCTACTATAACTTTATCCAAACCTACAGCTCGCCAAATGGCTACCAATACAGCACCGGTACCAGCCGCAGCGATGTGCAGGGTATTTTTGCCAATGCGCTGGCCAACCCGCTCATCAGTTGGGAAAAAGCCGACAAGATCGATGTCGGCGCAGACATCGCGCTGTTCAATAATCATTTAAGCATTGCTGCCGATTACTACCACGATCGTTATAAAGACCTGCTGCAGATACGCGGACGCAACATACTGCTGCTGGGTACGCCTTACACGGCAGAGAACATCGGCATCGTGCTGAATACCGGTACCGAGCTTACGCTTACTTATCAAAACAACATCAACAACTTTAATTACTTTATATCGGGCAACGCCTCTATACAACAATCTAAAAACGTATTTAGCGACGAAACCCCAACTCCTTACCCATGGCTGCGCCATACCGGCCAATCAACAAATGCTATTTACGGTTACCAGGCACTTGGCTTTTTTGCCAACGCACAGGAAGCCGCCACCAGTGCAACTACTACAGGTTACACCGCCCAGGCAGGCGACGTGAAATACGCCGATTTGAATAGCGACGGTATCATTAACCAATTCGATATCACCAATATCGGCGGTAGCAAGGCGCTTATTTTTTACGGTTCATCACTGGGCTTCAACTACAAAGGTTTCGGTTTCAGTATGCTCATTCAGGGTGTAAAGAACAGGCAGTTCCTGTTTGATAACGCCATGGTTAACGGTTTTGCAGGTATCGGTTTTCTGGGGCTAACCTACGCAGGTCAGGGTTATGATAACCTCACCGGCCGTTGGACACCCGAAACCGCCGCAACCGCAACGCTGCCACGCTTAACCACAGGCAACGCCAACAACACGGCTTACAGCAGCCTGTATGTACGCTCGGGCGATTACATCAGGCTGAAGAATGCGCAGATAAGCTACGACCTGCCTTTTAGCTGGGTGAAGAAATTAAGGCTGCAGGGCGTAAGGTTGTTTGCCAATGGCGAGAATTTAGTAACGTTTTATGGCTATAAAGGCATCGATCCGGAAGTGAGCAACGGGGCATACCCCATACAAAGGGTAGTGAACGCAGGGTTTACCGTTAAGCTTTAATTATTGGTCATCATAAAAAATACGATCATGAAAAATCATCAAAATATTATAGCGGCGCTGATACTGATACTGGCCATTGCCGGCTGCAAAAAATATGAGCAGTTCCCGGTGGATAAGGTAGGTATCGATAAGATCTTCGATAGCAAGGATTCGGCGGGCGTAAACGCGCAGCATTATCTGTATGGCATCTATTCTGTAATGAAGAATGGCCACAACCGCGTAGGTGGCGATTACCTGGATGCCGCCAGCGACGATGCCATATCATCGGCATCGGGGCCAAGCAATGTAGCTACTATACTTTCTACAGCATCATACAACTCCTATACCGTGCCTACCGACGAGAATTTGTGGGGCACGTACTACGCCGGCATACGCCAGGCAAACGAGTTTGTGAACAATATTGATGTGGTGCCGGTTTTGGCCCAGTATAACGGCAAATCGCAAAAATTTGTGTGGAAGGCCGAGGCGCGTTTCCTGCGGGCCTACTTCTACTTCGAACTGATCAAGCGTTATGGCGGCGTACCGCTAATGGGTGATAAGGTATTGACTATTACCGATGATGTATCGTTGCCGCGCAATTCGTTTGATGGGTGCGTAAAATACATCGTTAGCGAATGCGATGCCATACAAGGCTCGTTATACGCCTATCCGCTTACCAACCCGGCCAGCCCCGAGGCTGATAGCCACCGCGCTACCAAAGGCGCAGCCATGGCCCTGAAAGCAAAAGTGCTGCTTTATGCGGCAAGCCCGCTTTTCAACGGCGGCAATATTGATGGCAGTAACCCGCTTACCGGCTATGCATCTGCTGATGCCGGACGTTGGGCCGCCGCTGCTGCTGCCTGCAAAGATGTAATGGACCTGGGCAAATATGCGCTACTGGATAATTACAAAGATGTTTTTATCACCCAGTATAACCCCGAGATATTGTTTTTCCGCCAGGTTGGCAATAACAACAGCATCGAAACCGCTAACGGTCCTATTGGCTTTACCGGTGCAACAGGCAAGGGCCAAACCAGCCCAACCCAGCAATTGGTTGATGCTTTCCCGATGAATAACGGTTTGCCCATAACCGATGCAGCATCGGGCTACGACGTAAACAACCCATACGCCAACCGCGACCCGCGCCTTACCTACAACGTTATTTACAACGGCGCGCAGTGGCTCAATACCTCTATCCAAACCTACGAAGGTGGCCAGAGCAAGCCCAATGGCGTGCTGCAGCAAACCAAAACAGGTTACTATATGCGCAAGTTTATGGGCAACTTCGAAACTACCGGCACCTACAGCTCGCACAGTGCAGACTGGATCATCCTGCGCTATGCAGATATGGTTTTAGGATATGCAGAAGCGCAGAACGAGGCAGCAGGCGCAACGCCCGAAGTGTACAACGCTTTGATAAGCATACGCAAACGCGCAGGCCTGGCAGCAGGCACAGGCAGCCTTTACGGCTTAAAAGCAGGCATGACCAAAGAGGAAATGCGCGCCACCATCCAAAACGAAAGGCGCATAGAGTTTGCCTTTGAAGAGAGCCGCTACTGGGATATCCGCCGCTGGAAGATTGCCGAAAACCTGATGAACCAGCCACGCACCGGCATAAGCATAACCAAAGTGGGCACCAGCCTGAATTATAACCAGGTAAATGTGCTTGCCACCCGGTTCGTATCGCCAAAGATGTACCTGTACCCTATACCTTATGATGAGGTGCAGAAGAACCCGAATATGAAACAAAACCCCGGATGGTAATACCTGAAAGATCAATTAAACCAATTAATTAAGCAGCTATGAGAAAAATAATACTTTTCTTTCAAATCATACTAACATTGCTTCCGGTGGCTTTGTATGCTCAAAACACAACTGTTACGGGCAAGGTGCGCGATATATCGGGCGCGTTGCCGGGCGTATCGGTAGTTGAAAAGGGGATGACCACCAACGGTGTCATTACCGATGTTAACGGCAAGTTCACGCTTACGCTCAAGGGGCAAAGCGGGGTAGTTGTTATCCGCTTTATAGGCTACATCAGCCAGGAGGTAAAGGTGCGCAACGGCCAGCCGCTTGATGTTATCCTGCAAACCAGCACAAACGGTTTGGATGAGGTATCGGTAGTGGCCTACGGTACACGTAAACGTATCACCAACACCGGTGCAGTAAGTTCAATATCCGCAGGCGAAATACGCACCGTGCCAACCGCCAACGTGCAAAACGCACTTACGGGTAAGCTGCCGGGCTTCTTCTCGCAACAAGGCTCGGGCCAGCCGGGTAAGGATGCATCAGACTTCTACATCCGTGGCGTAAGCTCTTTAAACTCGGATGGTAACAAACCGCTCATCATTGTAGATGATATAGAATACAACTACGATCAGTTACAGCAGATAAACGTAAACGAAATTGAAAGTATCTCGATATTAAAAGACGCATCTACCACGGCTATCTACGGTATAAAAGGTGCCAACGGTGTATTGGTAGTAACCACCCGCCGTGGCAAAAGCGGCACGCCTAAGATAAACTTAAGGGTAGAGGGCGGCATGGCGCAGCCTACCAAAACGCCGAAGTTCCTCAACTCCTACGATGCAGCTACGCTGATAAATGAGGCACAGCTGAACGATGGCATACCACAGAGCTTTACCCAGGCAGACCTTAACCACTTCAAAACCGGCGATGACCCATACGGCCACCCGGATGTGAACTGGTACGATAAGATATTCAAGAAACAAAGCTACCAGGCCAATACCAACCTGGATATATCAGGCGGTACCAATGTGTTAAAATACTTTATATCCGGTGGTGCCCTAAACCAGAACGGTTTGGTGCGCGATTTTGCCGACCCACAGGCCCTGGTAAACACCAACTATTATTTCCGCAGGTATAACTTCCGTTCGAACCTGGATTTACGCGTGAACAAAACGCTTGATCTGCGCCTGGATGTGACCACCCGTTTCAGCGATTTGAACCAGCCCTACAACCAGAATGCTGTAGGCGAGATATACAATTTTACCAAACAAACGCCATTTACCGCGCCATACATCAACCCGAACGGCACGTATAGCTATGCTTACTCGTCCTTCAACCCCGATCACCTGCCTACGCTGAACGCCAGGTTGGCTACCGGCGGCTACCAGCACTCGCGCCGTACAGATTTCAACTTCCTGTTTGGTGCTACGCAAAAGCTGGATGCCATTACCGATGGTTTATCGTTAACCGGCCGCATAGCTTACTCCAGCGTGGAGCAATTTACCAAGCAGATATTCAACGAGGGTATCCCGGCCTACCACTATGACCCGGTTACTAATCAATATGCGCTACGCCCGGGTGCTACCTACGTTTACCAAAACTACGGGCTCACCGGTAATACCGATATCAATACCAACAACTATAACCTGCAGGTGTACCTGAATTACGACCGCACCTTTAGCAATACGCATCATATTACAGCCCTTGCCTTGTTCAACCAAACATCCAATACGCTGTTTGCTAACCCATTCCTTAGTGGCGATTTGGTAGGCGTTCCGCAGAAATTTAGGGGAACATCCGGCCGGGTAGGGTACGATTATAAGCAAAAGTACCTGGTGGATGTCAACGTAGCCTACAACGGGACCGACCGTTTTGCCGCCAATCACCGCTTCGGTATTTTCCCGGCTGTGAGTTTGGGCTACAACCTGGTAAAAGAAGGTTTCTTTGCTAAAGCGCTGCCCGTGTTCAGCCTGTTTAAGCTGCGGGCCAGCTACGGTTTGGTGGGTTCTGATGCTGCACCGGGTAACCGTTATGTGTACAACCAGGTGTATAACAGGGGCGGAGGCTATAATTTCGGCCAATCGCAACAGAACTATGTATCGCTTTATGAAGGTTCATTAGGCAACAATGAGGTGGTTTGGGAACGCGCGAAAAAACTCGATATAGGTTTGGATATGAACCTCCTGAGGGATAAGGTGTCGGTAACGATAGATTATTTCCACGATATCCGCTACAACCAGCTCATCACGCCGGGCAGTGTGCCATTGGTACTGGGCGTAGGTTTGCCGGCTGTAAATATTGGTCGCACCCAAAACCAGGGTTTCGACGGAAGCATCAGCTACCATGGCAGCGCGGGCAAAGTGCAGTACAATGCCGGCCTGGTATTCTCGTATGCCAAAAACAAGATATTGGATAAAGACGAAGCCGCGCCTGCTTATCCATGGTTGGCACAAACCGGTTGGCCAATTGGTCAGCAGCAGGGCTACCACTTTTTGGGTTATTATACTGCCGCTGATATCGCCGCGATTGCCGCCTACAAAGCCGACCCGAAGAATAATGGCTCCAATGCAGGCAACCCGATTGCCGTACCCGATAACGGCATACCCCTGCAGCCAGGCGACCTGCGCTACGAGGACCTGAACGGCGACGGTACCATCAACGTATTTGATAAAAGGAATATCGGCAAGCCAAACCTGCCAAATACTATCCTGGGTTTATCGTTACAGGCCGTATACAAAGGCTTTAGCGTAAGTGTGCTTTTCCAGGGATCGTTTAATTACAGCTTTGCAGTAATAGGTACGGGTATCGAACCGTTCCAGAGCCAGTTCCAGCCCATCCACCAGGAACGCTGGACACCTGCAACCGCCGCTACCGCCAACTTCCCAAGGTTGGGTGTCAACCCAACATCTATCAACAGTCCGTCGGCTTACTTCAGCGATTACTGGCTGGTAAACGCCTACTACATCCGTTTAAAAACAGTGGATATAGGTTACCAGCTTCCGACCAAGCTGTTGCCGTTTAAAATTAACAACGCACGCGTTTATGTAAGCGCATACAACCTGTTCACCTGGGATAACTACAACAAGTACCAGCAGGATCCCGAGATATCTACCAACACCGCCGGCGATGCCTACATCAACCAGCGCGTAGTGAACCTGGGTGTGCAGATAGGCTTTTAAATTTGATTGAAATTTAGGCAGCAGGGTCAGGGCCGGTAACGGTTTTGACCTTTGCTGTTTTATAAGGGATGGGATTGTAACGGAATTTGTTGATTTTCTCCGGTTTTCAAAGAAAAACTCGGATTTTTAACGGAAAACACCGGTAAAAATGCCGGGTGCGGGTCTTATAAGCGGTGCCGCCGCATAAGCATTTGGCAGATTATATGCCATGCATTTTATACATTAGCATCATGTTCCCAACTATAGGCGATCTGGTATATTACGTTTTTAATGTAAGGTTAACCTTCCCTATACAAACGCTGGGGTTGTTTATCGCGCTGGCATTTTTTGGGGCCTATTTGGTTTTTACATCCGAGTTTAAACGGTATGAAGCGAACGGAAAAATTCATCCTTTTAAGCGTAAAGTGCTTGTGGGCCAGTCTGCTACGTTGTTGGATATAGCCGTGAATTTTTTGCTGGGCTTCACTTTTGGCTTTAAAGCAATCGGTATAGCGCTTAATTACAGCAGGTTCGCATTCGACCCGAGGGGGTATCTGGCATCTTTGCAAGGCAGCCTGGCGGGTGGTATCCTGGTAGGTCTTGGCTTTTCCCTCTGGGTATATTTCGACCGAAAGAAACAACAATTGCCTGAACCTAAGGTTGTTGAAGAAGTGCGCCATCCCTATCAGCTGATGGGGCTCATCGTTTTCAGCGTGGGTTTTTTCGGCTTTATCGGTGCCAAACTGTTCGATACCCTCGAGCATCTCAATCAGTTCATTTACAATCCCTTAGGTGTGCTGTTCTCCGTAAATGGCTTTGCCTATTACGGCGGGTTGATATTCGGAGCACTTACTTACCTGTACATCGGCTACCGCCACGGCATGAAGCAGGTGCACCTGGCCGATATCGGTTCGCCCGGTATGATGTTGGCTTATGGTATCGGCCGCATAGGCTGCCAGCTATCCGGCGATGGCGATTGGGGTATCGTCAATAATTATTTCAAACCGCAATGGATCAGTTGGTTGCCAAATTGGGCCTGGAGCTTTAAGTACCCACATAATTCCATCAACGCGGGGGTGTCTATCCCCGGTTGTACCGGCAATTACTGCAGTCAGTTGGTGCAGGGCGTGTACCCTACGCCCCTTTACGAACTACTGCTTTGTATAGGCATGTTCGCGCTGATGTGGGCCTTCCGCAAAAAAATAAAGGTACCGGGGCTGATGTTCTCCATCTACCTGATACTCAACGGGGGCGAACGGTTTTTAATAGAACATATCCGCATAAATTTTTATTACAGTTATTTAGGCCTTACTTTTACACAAGCAGAACTAATTGGCGGTTTGATGCTTTTGGGCGGGCTGGCTGGATTGGCCATCATAGTATTTAAACGTTACACATCGCCCAAATTAGCTGCATAACCAATTGATTATTATCCCCTTCCCCTAATATGAAAAAGCTTGCGCTATTGTGTATAATCATTTGCTGCGCCATGCATAATGGCTCGGCCCAAACCACGGCTGTAAACCTTACTGATATTAAATTCACGGTGACCGAAGCACCGGAATGGTCGGCCCTGCTGAAGCGCGATAAGGGCTGGTTTGGCGGCGATGGTATATACACCATTCCGCTAAATGGTATGGAAGGCAGGCAGGCGAACCCTAATGATAAGGTACTGTTCATCTTCAGCGATAGTATGATTGGCCAGATAAAAGACGGTGCCATGCAGCCGGGGTACAAAATGATACACAACGCGGTAGCTATACTTGATGGCAACAAACCATTGGGTAATAAGATAAAGTTTTATTGGGATACGGATGCCAAAGGCCAGGCCGAATCCTTATTTATACCCAAAACCCCGCAAACCGATAGTGTTGATTACTACTGGCTTGGCGATGGTTTTGTAAACGAAAACAACCATGCTACCTATATTTTTGGCTACCGTGTGCGTAACGTAAGCAGCGGGGCATTTGGTTTTAGGGAAGTAGGCAATACATTGATAAAAATACCTGCCGGCAGCAAGCCGCCTTTCCGTAATTTAACGCAAATGGATACCCACCTATACCTGCTGGACGAGAAAGCGGATATAGGCTCTTTTGGTGCGGGGGTGTATGTGAATACGAAAGGCGCCGGTGCGCCTAAGCCTGATGGTTATATTTATACTTATGGTGTACGCGGCATGGCTAAAAACCTGATGGTTGCACGCGTTTTGCCAGCCGATTTTGAAAATATGCGGAAATGGACGTTTTGGGATGGCGCAAACTGGGTGAACGATATAGCCAGGGCAGCCAATATTACCGATGGCGTGTCTAACGAACTGAGTGTCTCTGCCCTGCCCGATGGACGGTACGCGCTTGTTTTTCAGCATGGCGGCATGAGTACTACGGTAGGCATGCGGATAGGTGCCAGCCCCGTTGGCCCGTTTGGTCCCATCATTAAATTGTGGGATTGCAAACCCGATCTGATCGAAAAAACCTTTGTGGTTTACAACGCCAAAGCGCATCCAAGCTTATCAGCCCCCGGGGAATTGATTATCAGCTATAACATCAACTCTGTTGAGTTCATTAAAGATCTTAACGTGCACCCCAACCTTTACCGCCCCAGGTTTATCAGGGTTAAATTTGAGTAGTTAGCGATTTAGTCTAAACTCTATTTTATGGAATTAAAGAATTTTGAAGATTGATTAGTCCTTTTCTAAAAATTCCAGTCATTCGCTTAATTCGAGTTCAGATAAATTCTTAAAATAATTTGCAACTTAAAAAATAATCAATACTTTAGCTAAATCAATTTAGCATTTGATACCAATTTAAACTAAAATGAAGAAAATATTGCTGTTTGCCATGGTTGTTATCATGTGTAGTTTCCAAAACAAAAAACCTAGTAAAATTGTATTCTTTGGCGATTCTATTACCGAGTACGGCGTAAGGCCCGATGGCTATATCACCTTGTTCCAACAGAAGCTAAAAGATAACGGCAAGGCGGGCGACTACGAAGCAGCAGGAGCGGGCATCGGCGGCAACAAGATATATGATCTTTACCTGCGCTACGAAGATGACGTGCTGACCAAGAACCCCGATGTAGTGGTTATTTGGGTAGGCGTGAATGATGTATGGCATAAGCGCCTATTCGGGACCGGTACCGATTGGGATAAATTCGGCAAATTTTATACCGCGCTTATCAAGAAATTCCAGGCGAAGGGCATCAGGGTTACCATTTGCACCCCGGCATCTGTGGGCGAAAAAGCCGATTTCAGCAACGAACTGGATGGCGACCTTAATCGCTACTCCCAAATTATCCGCAACTTGGCAGCACAAAACAATTGCGGACTGATTGATTTCCGCAAGATATTCCACGAATACGGCGTAAAGAACAATCCCGAAAACAAGGATAAAGGCATTCTAACCGTTGATGGCGTGCACCTTAACGCCGAAGGAAATAAGCAAGTGGCTGATTTGATGTATCAGTCGCTCATAAAATAGTTTACTGGTTTTGGTTTATATTTTTGGTTTAAAGGGAGGCGGGAGCGCCTCCCTTCTTTAAGTCTACTTCCCTCAGGTGCTATTTGCCTTGCGCCTTAAAATGAAATTCAACAATGAAAAAACTTTTATATAGCGGCGCAGCCTTGCTATTGAGCACCACTATCCTTTTGGCGCAGGAGCCAAACCTCGTCAAATATGTAAATACGCGGCAAGGAACCAACACCAAATACGAGTTTTCGTACGGCAATACCTATCCCGCTACCTCACTACCCTTCGGTATGAACACCTGGACACCGCAGACCGGGAAAAATGGCGACGGCTGGAAGTACCAGTATTTCGAAAAGAAAATACGCGGTTTCCAGCAATCGCACCAGTGCAGTAGCTGGGTTAATGATTACGCCGTTTTTTCGCTGATGCCCGTCACCGGCAAATTGGTAGTGAACGAGGATGACCGTGCAGCAACATTCAGCCATGATAATGAGATCGCGCAACCCAGCTACTACAAAGTAAAGCTGGACAACAATATCACCACCGAGATGACCCCTACCGAGCGTGGCGCACACCTGCGTTTTACTTTCCCGAACGGTGCGGGCTCCTATCTGGTACTTGACGGCTACACCAAAATGAGCATGGTGAATATCGACCCCCAAAAACGTACGATAACCGGCTATGTAAACAACTGCCGCTGGGCACCGCAAGGGTTTAAAAATTACTTCGTTATCACTTTCGATAAACCCTTTACCGCCTTCGGTACCTGGGAAAATAAAAAGAACACCACTGCAACTGGCAATAAAAGTGCTGAGGGCGAGGGTGTTGGCGCCTACCTCCAATTTGAGGATGGGGAAATGGTGCAGGCTAAAGTGGCTTCTTCCTATATCAGCCCGGATCAGGCTGCACTTACCCTGCAAACCGAATTAGGAGCGTACAAGTCGTTCAACGATACCCGCAAAGCGGCCGATAAAGTTTGGAACGCCTTGCTTGGCCGCATGGCGGTGCAGGGCGGTACCGAAGAAGAAAAGGCCACCTTTTACTCTTGTATGTACCACGCCAACCTGTTTTCGCACCAGTTTTTTGAATACGGTAAAGATGGTAAACCTTACTACTACAGCCCTTACGATGGCAAGGTACACGATGGTTACATGTACACCGATAATGGCTTCTGGGATACTTTCCGTGCGCAATTCCCACTGAATACCATCCTGCATCCCAAGATGGAGGGGCAACTGGTGCAGGCGCTGTTAGATGCACAGAAGCAATGCGGCTGGCTGCCATCGTGGTCTTTCCCGGGCGAAACAGGAGGGATGCTGGGTAACCATTCTATATCTCTGCTGGCTGATGCCTGGATGAAAGGCATCCGTAGTTTCGACCCGAAGCAGGCTTTGGAAGCTTACTATCACGAGGCTACCAACAAAGGCCCATGGGGTAGTGCCAATGGCCGCCCCGGCTGGAAAGAGTACTATGCCAACGGATTTGTGCCTTACACCAAACAAACCGAAGGAGCCACCGCCTGGACGCTGGAGTTCGCTTATGACGATTTTTGCGCCTACCAGCTGGCAAAAGCAACCGGCAATAAGTTTTACGAGGATGTTTTTGCCAGGCAGATGTACAACTACAAAAACCTTTTCGATCCCAAAACGCGCTTTATGCGTGCAAAGGATGCCCAGGGCAACTGGATAGAGCCCTTCGACCCGATGGACTGGGGTGGACCTTACACTGAGGGTAATGCATGGCATTGGACATGGTCGGTTTTTCATGATACACAGGGACTTATCAATCTGATGGGCGGCGATAAAAACTTCACGGCTAAGATCGATTCTGTATTCAGCGAGCCGGGTACCATCAAAGTTGGTGGATACGGGCAGGTTATCCACGAGATGACGGAGATGGCCGAGTTCAAAATGGGCCAGTTTGCCCAGGGCAACGAGCCGATACACCATATGCTGTATATGTACAACTACGCCGGCCAACCATGGAAAGCGCAGATGCACCTGCGCGAAGTGATGGACAAAATGTACAACGCTACCGAGAACGGCTATCCCGGCGATGAAGACGAGGGCCAGATGTCGAGTTGGTTTGTATTGAGCGCAGCCGGTTTTTACAGCGTTTGCCCGGGTACCGACCAATATGTCATTGGCAGTCCGCTGTTCCCCAAGATGACTATCGCGCTGGACAATGGCAACAATTTCATTATAGAGGCCAATAATAACAGCAAGACCAATGTGTATATCCAATCGGCAACCTTGAACGGCATGCCCTACACCCATAATTTTATCACCCAAACAGATATCATGAACGGTGGAGTGTTACATCTTGAAATGGGCGACAAGCCTAATTTAACCCGTGGTCTTGCACCAGAGGATAAACCATTTTCGTTGAGTAAACCGCAGTAACCACCGGAGTATTTTCGGTGTTTTTCTTCAAAAATCTGTGAAAAATTCGTTTTCGGTAAAATGATAGCCGGGGGTTGGTACTTGCAAAACATTTAGGTTATTTTACAGCACCAATAAACCCCATAAATTAAACTTTAGCGGATGAATGCCAAACCCAAGTTTACCGAACGGAAATACCTGTTAGTGCTGTTGTTCGTCACCTCACTTTTTTTGATGTGGGGGATATCCATGACGCTTGGCGATGTGCTGAACCGGCATTTCCAAAATGTGCTTCACATTACTAAGGCCCGGTCGGCGTATGTACAGTTCTCCATATTTGGGGCCTATTTTGTTATGGGCATCCCGGCGGGTTTGTTCATGAAGCGTTTCGGGTATAAAAACGGGGTATTGCTTGGCCTGCTGCTTTACTCGGTTGGTGCATTCTTGTTTATCCCGGCGGCGGATGCCCAATCGTTCACCTTCTTTAGGGCGGCCTTGTTTATTTTAGCTTGCGGGATGGCCACGTTGGAGACCGTTGCCCACCCCTTCGTTGCTGCTCTGGGCGACCAGCGCAGCAGCGATCAGCGCATCAACTTTGCGCAGGCTTTTAATGGTGTAGGTGGTATCATCGGGCCCATCATCGGTAGCGCGGTTATTTTCGGTGGCGAGCAGGATTTAGTGTCGGTAAAGCATCTATATATGGTAATTGGCGCGGTGATTGCGGCTATCGCCATCGCCTTCGCATTTGTTAAGGTGCCCGCGCTTACCAACCCGCATGCCCTTGCTACCGATACCTATGCTGCAGCAGAAGTGGCCCATGCTGATAAGAAACTATTTCAACATAAGCATTTTGTGTTTGCGGTGATAGCGCAGCTGTTTAACGTGGCGGCACAAGGTGGTACCTGGGCCTACTTTATTAATTATGGGCACGAGATCATGCACTTTAGCGATGGCCAGTCGAGCTATTTTTTCTCGCTGAGTATGGTTATGATGATGATAGGACGTTTTGCCGGCACCTATCTGATGCGTTTTATTGCGCCAAACAAACTGCTGGCTGCGTTTGCGCTCGCCAATATTTTGATGTGTATGATTGTTGCGCAAGGTTTTGGCTGGGTATCGTTCGTGGCATTACTCTTTATCAATTTCTTTTTCAGCATTATGTTCCCAACCATCTTTAGCCTGGGGCTCAAGAACATGGGCAAACAAACCGAACAGGCATCTTCATTTATTGTGATGGGGGTTGTTGGCGGGGGACTGTTCCCACTGGCGATGGGGCTTATTGCCAACCATAGCGTAGCGCAGGCCTATTATTTGCCCATAATTTGTTACGTTGTGATCTTCCTTTTTGGTTTTAATTACAGGCGTTTGAACAAAAATCCTGTTTAGGATAATTTTATGCCAAAATAATATTAGGACAGGTTGATTTTATTGCAAATCTTTACAATAAATCGATTTATCAGCCAATTGCGGCGCGCCTTGTCAGCGATATTATTTTATATTTGAATTTATTAATACAGCACGTGAAAAAACTCTCGATAGTTGATATAGCCAACCACCTAAACGTTTCTAAAACAACCATTTCGTTCATTCTGAATGGTCGCGCGCAGGAAAAACGCATCGGTAAGGAATTGGTAGAGCGCGTGCAAAAATTTGTAGAGGAAGTGGGTTACAAACCCAACTCCCTGGCCAAAAGCCTGCGTACGGGCAAATCGAACATTATTGGGTTGATGGTGGAGGATATCTCTAACCCCTTCTTTGCATCCATTGCCAGGCTTATTGAAGATCGTGCCTACAAAAACGGCTACAAAATTATTTACTGCAGCACCGATAACGATACCGCCAAAACCCGCGACCTCATCAGCATGTTCCGCGACAGGCATGTGGATGGGTACATTATTGCCCCACCCGAGGGCATAGAGGAAGACATCGCCTCGTTGATAAAAGATGGTATGCCGGTGGTATTGTTCGACAGGCACCTGCCTAAGGTGAACACCGATTATGTAGAGATAGATAACCGTTTCAGCTCTTACAATGCTACCATGCACCTGGTGCAGCAAGGGTATAAAAATATCGCTTATATCACCTTTGCTTCCAATCAAACGCAAATGCAAGCCCGCTTGCATGGCTATAAAGATGCGTTGGACGAGAGCGGTCTGAAGCATTATATACAGGAAATTGTCTTCAGTCCGGATGAAGAGCTGATCATGGGGCCTATTAAAACCTTTCTTAAGAAACACAAAAACCTCGATGCCATATTCTTCGGCACCAACCATGTGGGTACCTGTGGCCTTAAAGTGATCAATAGCCTGGGCCTAAAAGTACCTGGTGATTTGGCCCTGGTTTCTTTTGATGATTACGACGTATTTAAACTCTTTTCGCCGCCGGTAAGCGCCATAGCGCAACCGATAGAAGCTATTGCTGATAGTGTAATAACCGTACTGCTGAATAAACTCAATACCTCTTCGCAGCACATCAGTTCGCAGTCCATTATACTGAAGACTGATTTTAATATCAGGGGGTCGTCGAAGAGTAATAGCGTTTAATCAAAAGATTGCGAAATATGGAACTATGTCATTGCAAGCGAAGCGCGGCAACCTCATAGGATATTTCGTGAATTTGCATGCATCGGCGCTTGTCCTATGAGATTGCCGCAGCCCCCACCGCTCGGGCCCGCCCAAGGCTTCGCAATGACAAGTTTGTTTTGTTTCGCAATACATGGCTTAGCAGCTGCCGCGCTTTTTAATTATTATACGCCCTCACATCCAGTTTATACCCCTTTTTCAACAACCCCGGCGCGACCTCCACGGTAACCATTTTTGCTTCGCCCTGCATCAAAGAGAAATAACTGTCGCTATAAATAGCCGGTAATATCTGCTTTCCTTTAGCATCCAACAGCTGCACCCTGATGCCGAATGCTGCCGTAATCTTAGAATTATTGGCAACGGTATAAGCAAGCACTTTATTCAACTTGTTTTTCGCAGTAGAAATTTTGGGGGACGTTACCGACAGGCTTGCGCGAACGGATGGCATTTTGTTAAGCGCGGTATAATCGAGATAAGTATTACCCATCCAGTAGAAATTTTCGGATACCAGCTTGCCCGCTTTATCGGTAAGCCTCAGCTTCAGGAAATGTACATCGCTCAGCGAGGGGAGTTTATCGATGCTATTAAATACAATAAAAGCTTCAGTTGCCGAAGTAGGGGTAACGTCCAATATTTTGGTCATGTTATATGCGGTTACGGCTTTGCCATCGCTGTTGTAAACGGTAGCCTGCGCGGTAAGCCCTTGTATGGCGTAAGCTTTGTTGTTGATAACCTTCACCGAATTGGTAGCCGCGTTCCATTGGATATGGATGGGTTCGCAGGCGGTTTTGGCACCGAAGTAGGCGCCGGTAAGGTCGTAATAGTAATCATAGGTTTGCCATATCATAGATGGGTAGGCCGATTGGCTCATCCATATCAGCATGCCGCTCGCATCGTGCCACATGTGGTCGTTCCATGCCTCGTACATAGCTTTCATGGTTTCCACGTTCAGCATCTGGGCTTTTTTGCAAAAATCTTCTATGGATGTTGCCTTGCCGTAGCTGGTGCTGATGGTGTTGATATACTTTACCGGGTCCGAGCCGCCGCCAAGCGCGCCATCGGTACTAAAGTAATGCCTCGCCCACATATTGGTTTTACTGTTCACGGCATCGGGCGTTGGGGCAACCCAATATTCTTTTGGCATGAATTTTTTGAAGCTCTCGATATTCACGAAGGTGGCCGTGCCTAATTCGCTACGCATGCCGTAGGAGTTTTGCGAGAACAGGTAGCCGTTATGCGGGTCGGTAAAATAGGTTTTTGGGTCGGTATTGCTCCACAACCCGCTGCCCGAGAGTACTTTGCTGCCGCCATGTATGGAGAAATTAGGGTTGGTTTCACCGGCGTTGGAACGGGCCAGGTACAATTTATCATCGCCATCGAACTCTTTTACCGCGTTCCTGATGGCCATATTCAGCGGACCTGCCGGGTTGCCGCCCGGCACACCCTCGTTGGCGCCGCACCAGATAGCGATGGAGGGGTGGTTGCGCAGCTTCTTCACTTTTTCAATGGCGTTATTTTTAAAGATATCCAGGCTATCAATCTGCCCGAAGTTGTTGAGCCAGAAATCGTCCCAAACCATAATGCCGTAGCGGTCGCAATAGTCGTAGAACGCTTCATCGGTAACTTCGCCGGTCCAGTTGCGGATGATGTTGAAGTTCATATCCTGGTGGAAACGGATGCGGGCATCGTAATCCTTGCCACGCACCTTCAGCATATAATCGCTCATGCCCCAGTTGCCGCCTTTCAGCAGGATGGGTACATCATTCACATACACCCGCAGGGGGCCATTAAGCGTAGTGGTATCGGCTGTGATTTTGCGGATACCGAACGATTTGCTAACTACATCTGACGGCGCATTGCCTTTAACTGCAAAGCTCACCGTGCAGGTGTACAGGTTTTGCGTGCCATCGGCCCTGCCGCCGTAGCCGTTGGGCCACCACAATTTGGGGTTTTTGATGTGCAGCTGCGCAAAATCGGCCTTATCGTAGCTGATGGTTCGGCTACTGTTGGCTGCCAGGGTGATGGCAGGGCCGCTGAGTTTAACGTTGCCCGGGCTGATGGTAAGTTGTACAACTCCCGTTACTGGCAGGGCCGAGGCATTACGTAGCGTGGCCTTAAAGGTAATGTTTGCCTGGTTCATATCGACCATGGTAGTTCGAATCCATGGGTCTTCGATTGAAACGGGACCCTTTTGCGTGATGGCTACGGTATCGGTAAGGCCACTGTTGAGGCCCGGCACGGCAGGCATCCAATCCCAGCTGCCGCTGCTGATATAAGTTGGGGCCTCCCAGTTGGCCAACGGGTGGTTATGCTCGGGGTCGTTGCGGGGCGGCACCACCAGCACCAGGATAACGTTGCTGCCTTTTTTGTTGAGCAAGCTGGTGATATCATAAATACCCCTTTCCACGATGCCTTTAACCGTACCGATGTGCTGCCCATTGAAGTATATTTCGCCGCGCTTGTGGATGCCGTTGAAGTTGAGCCAGGTGTGTTTGCCTGCCAAAAGCTTGCTGCCCGCAAATTCGGCACGGTACCAAAAGGGGCGGTCGTATTTGGCTTTATCTACCTTAAAGATGTTGTCGGCATAATCGGGGCTGGGCTCTTTGCCCGCCTTTACGTAGGCATAGAACACGGTGCCCGGCACTATGGCATCTATCCATTGTGCTGTATGGAAACCGGGCTGCGCAATTTGGCTAAGCATATACAAGCTATCGTTCTGCGGGAATAATTTCCAATGAAGTTTAACAGACTGTGCCTGCAAGGTGGCATGCAATGTTATAAATAGCAGGGCAGTGGCTAAACTTGCTTTGAAGAGGTATTTCATAATTATTCGATTTCGGCGGCAATTTATAAAAAAATTGCTAAATCGATTTAATAACTATTTTATTATATTGCAGCACAATTAGGAAACCACTATGAAGATACTTTTTACCGCCCTGCTCATCGTTTTCGGTATAGGCCTTGCCAAACCTGCCAATAGCCAACAAACAGTAGCCAAAAGGCAATGGAATTCTTATTGGATAGGCGCGGAGGGCGATAACGGCAGCAGCTACGGCGTGTTTTATTTCCGTAAGAGCATCAACCTCGCGGCAAAGCCCGGAACGTTCCCCGTGCATGTATCGGCAGATAACCGCTATAAACTCTATGTGAACGGTATGCTGGTATCCCTTGGTCCCGCGCGTGGCGACACTTATAATTGGAACTACGAAACGGTAGACCTTGCTCCTTATCTCGCCGCAGGCAAAAATACCGTAGCCGCTTTGGTGTGGAACGAAGCGCAATACAGCCCGGCAGCACAGATTACCGTGCGCACCGGCTTTATACTACAGGGCAGCACGCCGGCAGAAGATTTATTGAATACCAACGATAGCTGGAAAGGCATCCGCGATGTGGGGCACCACCCCGTACCGGGCTACTTTTTTGCCGCCAGCAAAGGCGAAATGGTGGATATGAACCAGGCCTTAAAAGGCGACTGGGCGGCCACCGATTTCGACGATACCGCCTGGCCACAGGTAAATAAACTGGCCGATGGCAGGCTGAAGGGCTCGGCATGGGGGATAGAATGGGCGCTGGTACCCTCAACACTACCGGCAAGGGAGCTGACTTACCAGCGCCTGGTTGCGCTGCGTGCTGCTACAAATACCACCGTACCCGCAGCCTTCCCTGCGGCAAAAGCGGCTATAACTATACCGGCGAATACGATGGCTACTTTAATACTCGACCAAACCTTTGAAACCAACGCCTACGTAACCCTAAACTTCAGTGGAGGGAAAGATGCCGGTATATCGTTGGGCTATGCCGAATCGCTTTATAAAAAAGGCAGCAGGGGTGTAGTTAAAGGCAACCGCAACGATGTAGATGGGAAAGAATTTGTGGCGAGGATAGATAGCCTGATTGCCGATGGCAGCCAGGGGCAAAGCTTCACTACGCTCAACTTCCGCACCTACCGCTACATTAAACTCATCGTAAAAACCAAAGACGAGCCACTGGTGATTGAAGACCTTTATGGCACCTTTACCTGTTACCCCTTTAAACGGGTATCGGTATTTAATACTGCGGATAGCGAGATAACCAAAATGCTGGATATTGGCTGGCGCACCGCAAGGCTCAACGCCTGGGAAACTTATACCGATTGCCCGTACTACGAGCAGCTGCAATACATTGGCGATACCCGCATACAGGCCATGATCACCTACTATAATAGTACTGATGACCGGCTGGCCCGCAATGCCCTCACCCAGATGGACCACTCGCGCCTGCCCGAGGGCGTTACCGCCAGCTGTTACCCATCGCGCGGAACGCAGGTAATATCGCCCTTCTCGTTATGGTATATCGGCATGCTGCACGATTACTGGATGTACCGCGGTGATGATAAATTCATCAAGGATAAACTGCTTGGCGTGCGTGGCGTGCTCGATTTTTTCAGCAAGTACCAGCAGGTAGATGGCTCGGTAAAAAATACACCCTACTGGGCCTTTGTAGATTGGTCGGGCGATTTCGCCGGAGGCGTAGACCGTGTAGACGGCACCGCAGCTATTTACGACTTGCAATTACTATGGGCCTACCAATGGGCGGCAGACATGGAAGGCAAAATAGGCATGCCCGGTTATGCCGCCTTATATAAACAAAAAGCCGCGCAGCTAAAGGCCACCATACAGCGCAAGTATTGGGACCCGGTTAAAAAGCTGTATGCCGACACCAAAGAAAAGAAAGCGTACTCGCAGCATGCCAATTCGCTGGCTATACTTACCGGCGTGGCAAGCGCTGCGGATAGGAAAGCTGTTGCCAATGGGATGCTGAAAGATACCAGCCTGGTACAATGCTCGGTGTACTTTAAATACTACCTGAACCAGGCGCTGGTAAAAGCGGGCCTTGGCAATCAATACCAGGATTGGCTGGGCATATACCGCGAAAACATAGCTATGGGCCTTACCACCTGGGCCGAGTATTCGGACGTGAACACCTCCCGATCAGATTGCCATGCCTGGGGAGCCAGCCCTAACATCGAGTTCTTCCGCACGGTGTTGGGCATCGATAGCGATGCACCGGGTTTCAGCAAGATAAGGATAGAGCCGCACCTGGGTAAAATAACCAAGGTGAGCGGAACGATGCCGCACCCCAACGGGACAGTTGCTGCGGCTTATGTACTGGACAAAGGCAAATGGAAGATAAATATCAGCCTACCGCAAAAGGCCACAGGCGTGCTGATATGGAAAGCAAAACGTTATGTGCTTAAGGTGGGGGAGAACGTGTTTGTGATTTGATTGAGCGAAAGCTTGAATGCGTGCGGGCCCGGCTTGTTACGCTGCCCAAGTACGTTGATTTTGTTATTATGGTTTCATGCTTTGTGTAGTGTTGTGTATAAGTATAAATTGAAACACGCTGCAATTGCCTTTTTTTTATTATTCTGTTAACATTGGATTGCTTTTGTTGCGTTTGTCTTAATACTGGGGCTTATTGTTACAATTATATAAAGTTTTGTTGTTGTTTGGTAAATATAGCCTTAACACAGCGGGGGTAGTTTCGTGGAAAAATCACATTCATGAAACAATCTTTACTCAAATCTTGTTACAGGACGATTTTAGTGCTCATAACGTTAGTTATGCCGCAGCTATTATCCGCCCAAAATAGTGTGCCTGTCAGAGGTATCATTATAGATGATCATAACCAGCCCATCCCCGGCGTAACCGTTATGATACAGGGAACCACATTCGGCACCACTACCGGTGTTGAAGGTCGATTTACAATTTCGGGTACTAAAGGCCAGACAATTGTGATCAAATCGATTGGTTATATCACCAAAGAGGTAGTAATTGGTACCGAAACCAATCTTTCTATCCAATTGGCAAGCGACTCTAAAGCGTTATCGGAAGTTGTAGTAACAGCTTACGGTATCAAAAAAGAAGTGCGCAAGTTAGGCTACTCGGTACAGGAGATAAAAGGTGCCGACCTTGTTAAAGCCCGCGACCCTAACCCAATCAACTCATTGGTTGGTAAAATTGCAGGTTTAACCGTTGGTGCCAACGCCGAGATGCTGGGCAGGCCAGAACTGGTACTGCGCGGCAGCAAGGATTTACTTTTTGTAGTTGACGGTTCGCCGGTTAACTCTGATACCTGGAACGTTAGCCCGGATGATATCGAATCATACTCGGTACTGAAAGGCCCTAACGCCGCTGCGCTTTATGGTGCAAGGGGTATCAATGGTGCCATTGTAATCACTACCAAAAAAGGTTCTAAGGATGCAAAAGGCTGGCAGGTTGATTTCAACAGCAGCACTTTGTTCGAGCGTGGCCTTATTGCTTCGCCGCAGCCGCAAACAGAATACGGCAGGGGTAACGCTTACCACTACGAGTATCAGGCAAAAGATAATTCTAACGTGTATGTGCCATCTGCAGATGTATTGTATGATAACACTAACCGTTTAGGCGAATACGGTCCGCGTTTTGAGGGCCAATTATTGCGCCAGTACGATAGCCCTTACGATCCGGTTACCGGCAAACGCACCGCAACCCCATGGTTGGCTCGTGGCGTTAACAACTGGGATAATTTTATCGAAACCGGTTTGATAACTACCAACAACTTAGCGGTTTCTGCCAGTGGTACAAATTACGCGTTGAGAACTTCTTACACGCATATGTACCAGAAAGGCGTTATGCCGAACACTAAGTTGAACTCTGATAACTTCAACATTGGCTTAAGCTACAATATCACCCCCAAATTATCTGTTGAGGGTAACTTAAACTTAAATAAACAGTACACGCCAAACATTCCTGATGTGAGCTATGGCCCTAACAGCTATATCTACATGTTTAAGGTTTATGGCTCGGCAGATTATGATGTAAGGGATCTTACCGACATATACAAAGGCCCGCAAGGCGTTCCCGGTCTGGTGCAATACGCACAGGAATATGGCCGCTTGAACAACCCGTACTTTATGGCGCAAAAATGGCTGCGCGGCCACGATAAAACCGATATATACGGTTACTTAAAGCTGAACTACAAAATCAGCAATGACCTTACCGTTGCTTTGCGTTCGCAGATCACCACTTGGAACCAGAAACGTACAGAGCAGGTGCCTTCATCAGCAAACTTAAATGCTTACACCTCATGGTATAAATTCGGCTGGTACGGTGATTACCGCGAAGATGACCGTAACCTGTTCGAAAACAACACCGACTTACAGTTCAACTACAACAAAACAGTGGGCAAATGGTCGTTCAACTTACTGGCAGGCGGTAACGCACGTTCGTTCACATACACTTCATTCTATGGTACTACGCGTGCTTTGGCTATACCAAACGTATATGTATTATCTAACTCGGTACAAACGCCGCTTTCGTACACCTGGGATTCGAAGATGCAAATCTATAGCTCTTTCTATTCAGCAGACATCAGCTACGATAAATACTTCAACATTAATACCACAGGCCGTTACGATAACCTGTCGACCTTTATTCCCGGTAAGCGTGGTTATTTCTACCCATCTGTTTCGGTTTCATCGGCAATATCCGATTATGTTGAGTTGCCAACCGCTATCAGCTTCCTAAAAGTAAGGGGTTCTGCCGCAATGGTAAAAGGTGGTTTAACAAACCCTACCGTTGGTACAGCGTACCAACAGGTTACCGGTAGCACCACAAACTCATTATTAGGTTATGGTACAGAACTATATAGCTCTTACGATGGCCCAAGTTATACCAACCAAAACACAGTAAGCTTCAACACATACTACAACAACCTGCCATCGGTAAGCTACAGCACCAACCTTGCCGACGCTAACCTGCAAGCTTACAAGCGTATCTCTTACGAAGGTGGTGTTGACGTTAAATTCCTGAACAACCGTTTAGGTTTAGATGCAACTTACTTTGATACGGAGAACGGACCGCAGATTTATCCTTTGCTTGCTGCTCCATCAACCACCTATACATCAAGGAACGCTAACGCTATTACAACCAAGCGTTCGGGTTTCGAAATCTCGTTGACAGGTGCACCATTCCGTAACCCTAATGGTTTCTCATGGGATATCAATGCCAACATCTCTACATTCAGGGAAACGATATCTTCTTTGGGTGGCGGTTTAACCGAACTTGCTTTGGGCAACCACAACTTTAAAGTTGGCGATAGGGTAGACGAAGTTTTCGGTACCAAATTCCAGCGCGATAAGAGCGGCAACATTGTTTACGATGCAAGCGGTAACTTATTGAAAGCAACAGGCAGCAACAGCCAGATATATGGTTCTTTAGGTCACCTAAACCCCGATTTTTCTTTCGGTATCAGCAACAGGTTCGCTTACAAAGCGTGGAGCTT
This sequence comes from Mucilaginibacter psychrotolerans, assembly GCF_004519315.1. Classification (GTDB taxonomy): domain Bacteria; phylum Bacteroidota; class Bacteroidia; order Sphingobacteriales; family Sphingobacteriaceae; genus Mucilaginibacter; species Mucilaginibacter psychrotolerans. The sequence goes on along the minus strand of NZ_SOZE01000007.1, from coordinate 10,308 downwards.
CAGCTTCCAGTTTGATGGCCGTATAGGTGGTAGAATATACGATTACAACTACTACGCAGCACGCCAGGGCGGTACAGATCTTTCTACCGTGCAAGGCGTTATTGGCGCAGCACGTTTAGCGGAGTGGAATTCTACCAAAACAGGCACACAGGCACCAACCCCTGCTTTGATCGGTAACGAATTTGGCCCGGGTGTTAAGATAACCGGCGGTACCCCTAAATACCAGGACGGCGTTATCACCAACCTTGATGAGCTTACATTCGCACCAAACACCACGCCAATCACGGTTCAGGGTTATTTGAACGGTACCGTTAAAGGTATTGATGAAGCGTTTATGATCAGCAGGAGCTACGCTAAACTGCGCGAGGTGACTTTAGGTTATACCTTCAACAAAACCTTCCTGCAGAAAGCCGGCATCAAAGCGGCCACGTTCTCATTGGTTGGCCGTAACCTGTTATACTTCGCAGCACGCAAAGATTTCGATATCGACCAGTACGCTTCGGGTTACAACTCTGCCGACAGGACTACAGGTGGTGCCCCTTCAAACGGTGCTTTACAAAGCTCAACCTTCCGCAGGTTCGGTTTCAACATCAACCTGAGCTTCTAAAACAACCGCTTCTAAAAACATTAAAAGAATTAAGATGAAAAATATAACAGTAAAAATAATTTCGGCTTGCCTGCTGCTGGTACTTTCGGTATCGAGCTGCCAGAAAGGCAACCTGGATGCTAACCCGAACGCGGGTAACGCTAATTCGGTTGTTCCGGTGTCGCTGATACTGAACCACCTTACCGCTACGTTGATCCGTGCCGATGAGATGCCATTTGCCAGCAGCGAATACATCCCCTATAAAGGTGCTCAGATGCAGGTATCTAACTACGCCAAATATTGGGGTACTAACGAAGATACCTGGAGCTACAGCGCGCACAGCTACGAGATTTTGAAATATGCTATCCAATTGGAAACACAGGCACAGAGCCAGGTTGGTGCAAACAGCAAATATGCTGCCGTTGCCAAATTCTTCCGTGCATACTCGGCCATTTGGTTGTCGCAACGTGTAGGCGATATTCCGATGACACAGGCAGGCGACCCTAACTTCCTGACCCCGGTTTTCGATACCCAGAAAGATGTTTACAAAAACTCACTGAAGTTATTGGAAGATGCTAACGCAATCCTGAATGCTACAGTAGCGGCTCAGCCAGGCGTTATATTTGATGGTGGCGACATTTTTGGGTTCACCAACCTGCAATGGCAAAAACTGATCAATACCTACCGCTTAAGGATACTCATCAGCCTGAGTAAAAGGGCCGATGATACTGCCGACCTGGGCATCAAAACTCAGTTTGCAGCAATCCTTACAAATACGGCTACCAACCCTATCATGACCGCTAACAGCGATAACATGGTTTACAAATGGGTTGCTTCTAACCTTTACCCACCGTTTGCTACCGGTAACAACTCTTACAACAACTTCCAAAACGTAGGTAAACCGGTGCTGGATATCACCACCTCTACAAAAGATCCACGTACATTTGTTATTGCGAGCCCGGTTACAGCGGCCGGTTTCGCTTCATTCGGCAGCTATATCGGTGCAGATCCGGGTACTGCATTGGCTACGTTGCAAAACACTGCGGCTAACTACTCAACCTTTAACGGTGCACGTTATTTCACCAACAACTTAGGTGCAACTGCCGAGCCATTCTTCCTGGTAGGTTATCCTGAAATGTGCTTCAATATTGCCGAAGGTATCAACAGGGGTTGGGCACCAACGCTTACCGTTGCCGATGCTAAATCATGGTACGATAAAGGTATTGCCGCTTCGTTTGCCAACTTTGGTCTTAATGTTAATGCAAACTCAACTGTTACCGTTTCTGACGTAGGTGGCAAGGCTTTGGGTACCGTTACTACAGATAACCCAACCTTTTTGGCTAATGTAGCTTATAACGTAGCCGACCCCTCTGCTGCACTTGCGCAGATCATGCAGCAAAAGTATATCGCGTTCTTCATGAACTCGGGCTGGGAAGCTTTCATGAACCATCGCCGTACCGGTCTGCCTGCATTTAGCGAAGGCGGCGTAGGTTTAGGCACGGTTGGTGGTAAAATACCACACCGTTGGTTATATCCTTTGGACGAGATCAACGCCAACAATGCCAACTACAAAGCATCTATCGGCACCCAATATGGTGGCAGTGAAGATGTGTTTAAGGATATGTGGTTGATTAAATAATCAACATTTAACTATACACAGCAGGGGTTGCATTTGCAACCCCTGCTTTTTAATTATAAAAAGAAATGAAAAAGATATTCTTCGCATTAACCTTACTCGTGGCCTTCGCGGCTGGCAGCAAAGCACAGGTTGCAGATAGCGCCAGGCGCATGGTAGCTTTGCATGGCGCAGCAAACTTCAGGGATCTGGGTGGTTACAAAACCACATCGGGCAAAACGGTTAAATGGGGAAAGGTGTACCGTAGTGCTGATATCAGCAGGCTTACCGATGCCGACCTGGCTGTGCTGCGCGATAAGAAAATATCCTACGATGTTGATTTGCGCGGGCACCAGGAAGCGCAGCAACAGCCGGATAAGCTAAACCCCGGTACCGACTACGTTTTGTGCCCGGCCGGAAGTGATAGCTTAAGCTTTTGGATGAAACAGATTATGACCGCGCCAAAAAACAGCGGAGACTCTATCATGACGGCTTACTACAGCAATACCCGCTACCTGGCCGAACGTTACCGCCCCTTCTTTGATAAATTGCTTGCCGTACCTGCCGACCAAAGCCTGGTATTCCATTGCACCGCCGGTAAAGACCGCACCGGCATTGCCGCTGCCCTGTTCCTGTACAGCCTGGGCGTACCCTACGAAACCATAATGGCCGATTACACCGCCACCAACTATTACCGCACAGCCGATAACGACCGCTCGATTAAAGGCATGGTGGGCATGATGCATATGGACGAAGGCACCGCCCGCTCGATGATGAGTGCCAAGAAAGAGTATCTGGATGCTACCTTCGCCGCTATCAATAAGCAATATGGCTCGGTAGATAATTTTATAAAGGAGCAGTTGAAGCTGAACAACAAACAGCTTACGGCCCTTAAAAGCAAATACCTGGAATAGTAGTAGCTTTAAACATCAGTACAGTAGTATTATGAAACGGAGAGATTTTGTGAAGAACGCCGGCTTGACGGCTTTCGGTGTATCGTTATTGGGCCCGCTGGAGGGCATAGCAGATAGCGGCATTACCCATTTAGATAGCGAAGATGTATCGCCACGCGCCGCCAATGACGACGGTTACGACCTGCACTTTATGGCGCTTGGCGACTGGGGCCGCAACGGCGAATATGACCAAACTGAAGTAGCCAAACAAATGGGTCTTTGGGGTGCGGCCAACCCTAATGATTTCGTAATATCTGTAGGCGATAATTTTTATCCCAAGGGCGTTATCAGCGAGCGTGACCCGCTATGGAATTTCTCCTTCGAGAATATTTATACAGCGCATTCCCTGCAATGTGATTGGTACCCCGTGCTGGGCAACCACGATTATATTGCCGACCCCGATGCACAGATACGCTACAGCAAGGTAAGCCGCCGCTGGTGCATGCCCGCGCGCTATTACGCCAAAGAAATGAAGCTGGATAAGCACAAACCCGGTACCGTACTATTTGTGTTTATCGATACCGATCCGATGCTGTTTGAGGACAAGAAAGACTACGTAGATAAGCAGATGGTTTGGCTGGATGAAACCTTCAAGAATGCATCAGCCGAAGTGAAGTGGAAGATCGTAATAGGCCACCACCCGGCCTATACGGTTGGCCCGCGCATCAAAAACTTCGATACGCTTACCGTGCGCAAAATCATTACCGATACGCTGAACAAGTACAAGGCCGACCTATACCTCTCCGGCCACGATCATTCCCTGCAGCACCTCAAACCCGAAGGCTTTACGCATCAGTTTATCTCCGGCGCAGGGTCTGAACTTACACCTGTTACCACAGGCATCCCCTATGCAAAGTTTCAGGCATCAGAGCATGGCTTTATGTACTTTTCTATCAATGCAGATAAGCTGAGGGTTAAGGCCATCAATTATAGCGGCAAGGTGCTTTATGAAACTGAGCTGAGTAAATAAAAGGCACCACGAACAGGCAATATAGGCGGTTATTGGCAAAGATTAATTTGGCCGATAACCGCCTGCGTGCTTTAAATACTACCACTGTTTTTTTAACACAATTAGAAAAAAAGCCTGGTCCTGCTGACATAGGGTTGTCACCGGTGGTTTTTAGTTTTACTATTCAAAGCACTGCCGGTATTCGGCCTGCTGTTTTAGATATAAAAATAGACAATATGAACTTGGTTTCAATTAGGATTATCGCCGCAGATGTTGAAAAATTAGTAGGCTTTTATGCGCATATAACCGCCGTGCCCGCAACATGGTTTACCGATAGTTTTGCCGAGCTGCAAACCAAATCGGCTACGCTGGCATTCGGCGGTACGGATACCTTGCAATTTTTTGGCGGGCCGGAGATTGCACAAGCTGCACAGAACCGTACAGCCATTATAGAGTTTTTGGTTGAGGATGTAGACCAGGATTATGTACGCCTTAAAGATTTCCTTGGCGAGGCATTGGTGCAAGAACCCACAACAATGCCCTGGGGAAACAGATCACTCCTCTTCCGCGACCCGGAGGGCAACCTGGTTAACTTTTTTACGCCAGTAACGCCGCAGGCCATCAAAAAGTTCAGCGGTAAAAACTAAAGAGGGAGGGCTAAAAAGAAATCTTCACCTCCCTTTTACTGCCATTGAAGCTTGTGATGGTAACCGTAGTTATGTTCGACTGTAGCTTCAGCACGCGTGATGATTGCGACAGGTAGGTTGAGCCATAGTAGAATTCTACCTTTTGCTTACTGCCGTTTTTGTAGGTAATCTCCGCACAGAAATCTCCCGGGTTCAGCTTAAGCCATTTCGCTTGTTGGTTGCCGGCCTTTTGGTAAACCTGCATGCTGCCCTGGTTTTGGGTGGCCACGAATAGTTGTTTGTTGCCGGATACGATGGTGGCCAGCGCTTTGCCATCACCGTTTATACAGATGCCGCTTTTGGGCATATCGACAGGTGCGAAGCCGCCTTTGCCATTGCCTTTTAAATAGAGGCCCATAAAGGCATCGTGCCTGCCGGTAAAGGGTTCCATCCCGAAATCGTTGCCGCTCATCAGTAGGTCCAGGTTGCCGTCAAGGTCGATATCTTCGGCCACCATGCCGTAAACCGGGGCCATCTGGGCAGCCAAAGGCATAGCCGCTATGCTGAATTTGCCGCTGCCATGGTTTTGGATATAGCTGGTATTCATATCGGTAGCGGTCAACTCCAACGCACCTTCTTTATCCTGTGCGCTCCAAAGATTCTGCATAGTGGCCCGGCCGAAGCCTTTATAAGTTGGATACTTTTTGCGGATGCCGATAACCTGGCTAATGAGGTCATCGCGGGTGTGCATGGGGAAGGCTTTTTGCGTGCCGTCCTCCGCTTTCATGTAACAGAATATCATGGCATCGAAAGAGCCATTGCCATCTACATCCTTGCCGATGATGCTCATAGGTTGCGTTGCCGATGCTTTGTAATTGGAATTTTGGCCGAGGTTGCCGGCAATGTAGTCCGTTTTGCCGTCCTTATTGAAATCACCGGCTACGATGCTGTTCCACCAACCTACATGGCTGCTGATGCCCGATGCCGCATTAGCATTGCTGAAGCCGCTACCCGTATTTTGGTAAAAAGTAACCGGCATCCATTCGCCAACTACAACCAAATCTATCTTGCCGTCGTTGTTAAAATCGCTCCAAAGGGCATCGGTAATCATGCCGCCTTGCGCCAATTGAGGGCATAGCTGCACGGTAACATCGGCAAATACGCCGTGGTTATTTTGCAGGATATGGCTTGCCGGAGAGGAGGGGTAGGCCCCTGAAACTGAACGCCCGCCAACAAAAAGGTCCAAATCGCCATCGCCATCGTAGTCAGCAGCGCGCACGCAGGAACCGTTATCGTATTCTACCGGGATAGCCGCATAATCGCGCTCGAACTGCCCTCTGCCGTTGTTGATGTATAACCTGTCTTGTGCAGTGGTGTGGCCCTTAGGGAATTCAAAGCTGCCGCTTGCTACATACAAATCCAGGTTGCCATCGCCATTGGCATCAAACAAGATGGCACCCATATCTTCTTCCTCTTTAAACTCCTCGTTCAGGAAGCGTTTATTATCCATGGTGAAATGACCGCCCGCGCTTTGCATAAAAAACACGCCTTTGTTACCAGCCGAGCCACCCACGAAAAAATCGTCGAAGCCGTTTTTGTCGATATCGCCAACGGCTATGCATGGGCCATGCTGGCTTAGCTTATGCGGTAGCGTAGGTTGGATGTTGTAGTCGATAGCATCCTTTTCCTGGTGCGTGTAGTTGATGCCCAGCTCGACGTTCACAGGCTTAAAGATTGGGCTTGCTATGGCCGGTATGCCCGGCGGGTAGTTCCCTGCACTATTTTTATACTTGAGCTTTACCGTTTGGCTAGTTTTAAGGTTGGTTAGCAGTTGTGTTTTGCCATCGGCCCAGCGTATTCGTAACGAATCTACATTGGTAGCCGCGCCCAGCCCGAAATGCGCCAGCGCATCTACCGTGCTCATGTAGCCGCGGCAAGGCTGCTGATCGTAAAATTGTTGCTTGCCCTGGTAATAAATGCGGATGGTCGCACCTATGCCGCCCTTGTTTTTATCGTCTCCCTCCAGCGCGACTTTGAGGTAATTGTGGGATTTATCCAGGTGTGTTTTACTTTTGAGGGTGTTCTCATACACGAATGCATCATCGTTGATGTTGTTGATGACCAGGTCCATATCGCCGTCGTTATCCAGATCGGCATATACGCCGCCGGTAGAGAAGGTTGGCTTGGTTATCCCCCAGTCTTTCGATTGGTCGTTAAACATATACCCGCCCTTATTGCGGAACGCGTAACTGGCTGTTTTTACCACCGGGAAGGAATCTGCAGCGGCAAGCGTGGTGTTTTCTTTTACGGTGCGGCCCTGGTCGTTGGTGTATAGAGCGTGGTCCAAATCCGTTACGTCGCGCGGGTAGCCGTTGGTGATCACCATATCGCGGTAACCATCGTTATCAAAATCGGTCACCAAAGGTGTCCAGCTCCAGTCGGTTTGGTAAACGCCTGCCATATAGGCCACCTCGCTAAATTGCGGGTGCCCGCCCGGTAATTGCCCCTGGTTAAGCTGCAACACGTTGCGGATGTATTGGTGGTCGTATTTATACTTATCGTTGTTGATGTAGGTGATGTAGTTATCGCCAACCAGCATGGTTTTTTTGCGCAGGTTTTCCTCGGGAAGCATCTCCAACGATACCAGGTCGGCCATGCCGTCGTTGTTGATATCTACCATATCCGAACCCATTACACTCCAGCCCGAGTGCTTAAAATACTCGGACGAGCGGTTGGTAAAGGTGCCATTTTTGTTGTTGATGTACAGGATGTCGTTAGAAATGAAATCGTTGCCCACATAAATATCCGCCCAGCCATCGTTGTTTATATCCGTCTCCGAAACGGAGTTGCCGAATCCCTCCAGCAGGATGCCCGCCTGTTTGGTAACATTGCTGAACGTGCCGTTGCCGTTGTTGTGGTACAGGCGGTCGTTATTTACGGCGCTGCCGTCGTTAAGTTTAGGGCGATAGGCAACGGGGGTATCCTTACCCAGGAAGTTGGTGAGCAGGTACATATCCAGCCAACCGTCATGGTCATAATCGAAGAATATCGCCTGGGTGCTGTAGCCGGTATCCTGCAAGCCATTAGCCGCTGCCGATTCTTTGAAGGTTGGAATGCTATCCTTACCGATACCCTGGTTGATGAACAGCATATTCTTGCGCTGGGCAGGATCGTTTTTGAAGGACGCGCACACGTAAATATCCAACCAACCATCGTTATTGATATCTATTACCGATATGCCGGTACACCATTGCCCGCTGCCGCCAACGCCCGCAGCGACGGTCGCATCTTTAAAAGTTAAATTCCCTTTGTTGATGAATAACTTGCTGGCTACCATATTGCCGGCAAAATAAACGTCGGGTTTGCCGTCGCGGTTAAAATCGCCTATCCCCACGCCCGCACCGTTGTACAGGTAGGGGTGGTTGAGTATGTTGAGGCTATCGCTTTCGGTAATGGTATTCTTAAATTCGATGCCGGTTTGCGAGGCGGGAAGCAGTTTAAACAGGGTGTCGGCATCTGGTTTTTTGGAGCATGCGGTTAGTAAAAACAATGCCGAGGCTAATAACGCTATACAGGGGTTTTGCTTGCAAGTAAACATCACGGATATTATCAAAAAAGGTATGTGCGGCAGGGCTGGTTAAGCTTGCTTTCTGAGCGAAGTAAGGCCATATGCCGCAGGTAAATAATTGGTATTTAAATGTAAAGAAAACGTATTTTAAATGATGCTATTCGTCAAATCATCTCAAAAGTTAGCAGAAACGTATCGCGGCAGCTAAAGCTGCTTTAAGCGTATATATTTGCCTTGTCAATTTAAAAAGCTGCGCATGCCGCAACCAACCTGATAATTTGTAGCCGTTTATGAAGAAGATATGCATTGCCCTTGCGGCGTTATTTTTGCTTGCAGCATGCCATACCAATAGCAACTGGCAAAAGCTTGCCGAAAACCCGGAATTCATCCACCGTTCTGTAAGGCAGGTGACTGATGTAATGGTGCATGATATTTACTCGCCGCCGGTGGCCAGCCGTATTTATGCCTACGTTAGCGTGGCGGCTTATGAGGCCGCAGTTAATGGCGATAAGAACTACATCTCACTTTCCGGCCAACTGAATGGCTTGGATTCTGTGCCGAAACCCGAGGCCGGTAAGCAATACTGCTACACGCTTGCCGTAGCCCATGCAGCACTTACGGTAGGTAAGATCATGATTATGTCTGAAGGGCGGATAGAGAGCTACCATGATCAAATGATGGCCGAATTTAAAGAAACCGGCATGCCCGATGATGTTTACGATAACTCAATACAGTACGGCAAACTCATTGCCGACAGGATATTGAAATGGGCCGGGAAAGACAATTACAAGCACACCCGCTCCCTCTCCAAATACGATGTGCAAACCGACGATGCCACCTGGAAACCCACACCACCCGCCTATATGAAAGGCGTAGAGCCGCACTGGAACGAGATACGCCCCTTTCTGCTCGATTCGGCGCAGCAGTTTAAGCCGGCAAAGGCCGTGAATTTTTCCACCAAACCCGACAGCTATTTTTATAAACTTGCCCTGGCCGTGCGCGATACCGGCCTGCATTTAACGCCGGAGCAAACCGCAACCGCGACTTTTTGGGATGATAACCCCTTTAAGGTGAATAACAACGGGCACACCATGTTCGCCATCAAGAAGATATCGCCCGGGGGGCATTGGATAAATATTGCAGCCGAAGTTTGCCGCCAAAACAAGGCCAATTACGTGCGCAGTGCCGAGACCTATGCCTGCCTGGCCGTAACTATTGCCGATGGCTTTATCAATTGCTGGGACGAGAAATACAAAAGCAAGGTAATACGCCCCGAAACCTATATCAACCAGTACATTGATGAGCGTTGGGCACCCCTGCTGCAAACCCCGCCCTTCCCCGAATATACCAGCGGGCATAGCGTGGTATCCAATGCATCCGCAGTGGTATTGGGTAAACTATTTGGCGATAAAACGGCCTTTACCGATTCTACAGAGGTGCAGTTTGATATCCCTGCGCGTACCTTCCCGTCTTTTAAAGCGGCCGCAGCGGAGGCATCTATCAGCCGGTTTTATGGCGGTATTCACTATATGCCATCCATAGTGAATGGTGTTGATGAAGGCCGCAGGATAGGGGAGTTTGCATTGAGCAGATTGAAGACGCGGAAGTAGGGAGTTGTTGGTGGCAATGTCAACAATGTTGAAAATCAGTAAATTGAATATGTTTGAAGTAATTAAAAGCGGGGGCGATGTGCGATTCCCCTCTTGAGAGGTGTGGAGGGGGGTGTTTGCACGCTGTGCATTACGCCATGGCTTGGTGGCGAACACACCCCGCCACTACACAATTCAACGCGCGCCCCTCTCAAGAGGCATAGCCGTCAACTTAAGGGTAAAAAAATGATTTTAGCGCAAGAATCGAGACACAAAAGTTGGGAAATTTACTACAATCTATTAGTAATGAGGTTTTTAATGAGGGCCTATTAAGGAAGTTGGCTTTATCCTCGGGAGCGGTCAAGCGTTTCCGGAAGCTGTCAGGCAGCCAGTTGTTCGACTTGCTGTTGTTCGATGGTAAT
>NZ_SOZE01000079.1 GCF_004519315.1 Mucilaginibacter psychrotolerans | reverse complement strand
GCCCTCCTATGTTTGTCAATTACAAAGGAAGTGTTAATCTTGAAGAAAAAGTGAAAAAGTGTGAGAGTAAACGGAGCCCTAAACAATTTTAAAAATATGTTGGTCAAGAGATATTACCTCACACTTTTTTATCCTTTAGAGTTTGAACAGAATGTAAGGAATACCGCATAGCAGTATATCCAGAATATCCAACCAGGAGAAAAGACGAAGAAGGATTATTCACTTAATAAATTATTTAAACCAAAGTGATGACAAACATTGTAAAACAAGTAGCCGGAATTGATGTAGCACAAAAGGAGTTGGTGGTTTCCCTGGGGCGGATTGATCAACTTATTCAAAAAGAGGTTTATGCCTACAAGACATTTGCCAATAAACCATCAGGGTTTGCAGCTTTACTCCTATGGATAAAAAAGCATACTGATGGCTCAATAGCAGTTCGATATGTGATGGAAGCAACAGGGGTTTATCATGAGCAATTAGCTTATTATTTAACCGAACAAAGCTTTGAAGTAAGTATCGTTTTGCCTAATAAAATCAGCAACTATCTTAAGACATTGGAAACGAAGACCATTACCGATAAAACCGTATCACAGGGTATATGCCAATATGGACTGGAAAGAACATTGGAAATGTGGCAAAGGCCTAAAAAGATATTCCGAACACTAAAACAACTTACACGTGAACGGGATCAGCTCATAGCAGAGCGAACAATGATAAAGAATCAATTACATGCCGAGCAAGCAGAAGCCCACCCCAGTGAATACAGCATTTCAAGAATGAACGAACGTATCAATCTTATTAACAGGCAGGAAAAAGAGATCCGTTCAGAGATGGCAGAAAATATAAAACCAGATACAGGTCTGATTAAACAGATAGCCAATATTACTTCAATACCTGGAGTTGGAAAACTAACCGCGGTGACGGTGCTGGCAGAAACGAACGGGTTTGATCTGATTCGCAATAAAAAACAATTGGTCAGTTACAGCGGGCTGGATATAAAAGAAAAAGAGTCAGGTACATCCGTCAAAGGAAAGCCCAAAATATCAAAAAAGGGAAACCGGTATTTAAGAAAGGCCATGCACTTACCGGCTTTATCCGCTATCAGAAACGAAGATCGTTATAAAGCTATATTCGTAAGATTAGTATCTAAGCACGGCGTTAAAATGAAGGCTGCAGTTGCCGTACAGCGAAAATTATTAGAGTTGATATATATAATTTGGAAAACGAATCAACCTTATAGCAAAGAATATTTACAAAGAGTAAGTGAAAATACGAACGCGGTTTAAAAGGGTTAGGGCAGCCATTAAATGATGAACTGCCCTAAACAGGCTGACTTAAGCCGCCTTTAATAAATCAAAATTAAAAAATATTTGATTATTAACACAGAATCTCTTGAGC
>NZ_SOZE01000078.1 GCF_004519315.1 Mucilaginibacter psychrotolerans | reverse complement strand
ATAGCCGTCAACTTAAGGGTAATGGGTTAAAAATCTTTTTAATTTTTGTAAATTAAACAGGGCGTAGTTTGCCATAAAGGCAAACTATGTATTTTTGCGCTCATATTTTTTTCTTTTTTGAAGGCGGGGTGGTTTAGCGGTACCCCGCCTTCTTTTGTTTCCCTAAAATACATTTTAATTTATTGATTATCAAATAATTGATATGATATCTTCTATTTTAAGCCGTTGTTTCCGCTGCTCTTTTTGCACCTTTGAAAAAGGTAGCTTGCCTATTATTTGTAGCCAGTGACCGTTTGTTTTCCAAAGCTGCTGCCGTAAAGCTTCTTTTGTAGCAGCTACCAGCCCGTACACTTTCAGCGGGCTTACTTGCCCAACCTTGCCTATCGCAGTTGTAGCCTTCCAGCCCAGGATAACCCAGATAAGCTTGGCGTACAGCCGGCACCATGTACGGTAAATGCAGCCTTTGCCTATTTGGTTCAGCCCCATAATGGATTTCCATGCTTTGAAAACCAATTCAACCTGCCACCGCAAATGGTAAAGCTCCTGGATAAGGGCTGCACTATACGCTTCCCCATCCATATTAGTAACAAACAGGTTAAAACCTGCACGGAGCTTAAACTGCTCAGAGGTTTTGTGCCCCTTCTTTTTATTATACTTTGCCAGCTGTGCAATGCGCTTATTTTTAACACCTTCGCTTACCGGCTCGATAACGAGCCTTACGGGCAGCTTTTGCGCGCCTATAAAAGCTTGTATATCGGTTAGCCCTTTTACCGTAGCTAAGTCCAGTAGTTCATAGCCATCCCCTTTACGGGTATAGATAAGTGCCTGCGAATGCAGCTTATTGACGAAAAAAGCCCCTTTTTCAGCAACATTCACCATGTAGGCTGCATGGGTATACCCCAAGTCCCGGATGTATACTTCGCCCGGGCGGATGTATTCTTTGCCTAAGTGGCTCTCCTGCTGGTCGTTGGCGTTGGCTGCCGTTAGCTTTATATCCGCACGCCCGCTTTTAAGCCCGAACTCGAACTGCACGGCTGCGCCTGCTTCCATGCCCGAGCCCGCGAGCCCCGAAAGCTCACCCGCCATATTTGCCGGAAGGGCAAAGCGCGTGGAATCTTTTATGGTTATTTCCAGCCCCTGTATAGCTTCATCCGTTAATTTCACAGCAAGCAATTTCTCAAAAGCTGACTTCATAAAGGCCTGCATACCCTCGTTAAACTTCTGGTGAAGGCCTTGCTTGGAAATTACTAACCCATGCCGGGCTGTAGCTTGCATGCTTAACTGATTCAAAGAACAATTACCATCGAACAACAGCAAGTCGAACAACTGGCTGCCTGACAGCTTCCGGAAACGCTTGACCGCTCCCGAGGATAAAGCCAACTTCCTTAATAGGCCCTCATTAAAAACCTCATTACTA
>NZ_SOZE01000077.1 GCF_004519315.1 Mucilaginibacter psychrotolerans | reverse complement strand
GTCCTAAAAGTTGGGGGATAGGATAAAATTTATTTGTTTTGCTGGAGGATAAACGAATACTAAAGCATTGCCAACACCACACGAAACCCTTGTCCGGTTGATCTTACCTGACGGCCTTTTAGATTACTTTGAATTAATAAGTGTAGCCCAGTTGGGTTCCGGACTGAATATTTACCTGGAAGAAAAGAATATCCCTCCTGCAGGTTATGAAATGGTAAAGCTGGAATCCAAGGGCTTTATGGACGAGGTTAGTATTCAGGATTTTCCGATCCGTGGCCATAAGGTAAATCTGTGTATTAAAAGGCGCCGATGGGAAGTGGTAGAAACCAAGGCAATCATCACCAGAGACTGGAACTTAGTAAGAAAAGGAGCGCGAATGACCACGGAATTCGGCACTTTTTTAAAAGGTATATTTGGATAACCACCCGATCAGCTGCCATTTACTGGGTCGCTTATATGGACTTGACGGCAAACGGCTGCAAGCACAGTACAAGGATTTTCTAAGCGACTTTCATGGCTGGGATCAAAAGGAGCATGCGGACGAATGGATGCTGTTTGCGGATAACCTTGGCCCGTCGTTAAGCATAGACGAAACGGCATTAACTAATGGGGAGCTCTATACCATTGTCACCAATAAAGAAGCTCATGGTGGCAAGAAGGCCATTGTGGCGATGATCAAAGGTACGCAAGCCACCCAGATCATGGCTGTATTGGAACGGATCCCGCTTCGAAAAAGAAACCAGGTCAGGGAAGTAACGATGGATATGGCTGCTAATATGATCAAAGCGATCCGTAGGTGCTTTATGAATGCTGAACGGGTGATTGATCGTTTTCATGTACAGAAGCTGGCTTATGATGCCGTCCAGGAATTGCGTATCAAATACCGGTGGGAAGCCTTAGAAGCAGAGCATAAGGCAATAGAGACTGCCAAAAAGGATAAGAAGCTCTATGAGCCTGAAGTATTTGACAATGGCGATACCTTAAAACAGCTACTGGCCCGAAGCCGCTATCTGCTTTTTAAGCATCATACTAAGTGGACATTATCACAGAAACAAAGGGCCGACCTGCTTTTCCTGAAGTATCCGCTGCTGTATAAGGCCTATAACTTATCTATCAGATTAGGGAAGCTATTCACCATTTGCAAAAGCAAACAACAGGCTTTCAAGCGGCTGGCCATCTGGTACAATGACGTGGAAGAGGTGGGGCTTGATGCTTTTAAAACGGTGGCAAGGTCTGTACAAACCCATTATGAATCCATCCTGAACTTCTTTAACAACAGAAGTACCAATGCATCCGCTGAATCCTTTAACGCAAAAATCAAGGCTTTCAGGGCTACTTCAAGAGGCGTTAGAGATACTACCTTTTTCCTCTTCAGACTTGCTAAAATCTATGCTTAATCTTTTCTTCCCCCCAACTTTTCTCCTTGATCC
>NZ_SOZE01000076.1 GCF_004519315.1 Mucilaginibacter psychrotolerans | reverse complement strand
TCTGTCTCGTCCTGAAAAAAGTTTACACTTTTTTACTTTAGTCCTAACGGTTATTTACAAATATAGATTAATCCTGAATACGCTTTACATTTGCCTTGCGGGATGAAGCGGAAGCAGGCGCTGCTGGAGAGCAACCTGCCAGGAATATATCCCGTGGACGACGAAAGTAAGTTCGAATAAGGTTGTTAGCTAAGCTAATGGCCTTATTTACTTTTGAGTCCCTGATGCCTTAAAAAAACTCATCTACGTCATGGCTACCTCCGTTTCCCTGTTGCTTTGGAAATAGTTTTTCCAGTGTTGTTTAAGCTTCCCACTCATTGTGTGGGCTTGGCTTGGCGTAAGCATATCTATACTGCTGTGCAAGCGCTCATGATTATAAATATAGATCGCATTTTTTACGCCCGCTCTTGCTTTGCTAAGATCAGCATAACACTCTTCCAGAAACTCCTGCTTGATGATACCATTTACCCGTTCAGCAATTGCATTCTCCCTTGGGTCAGAATTTTGTGTCATACTGATGGCGATGTTATTGCTCTGCAGTTTTTCCACATAATCAACACTACAATACTGGCTACCTCTGTCAGAATGATGAATAAGGTTATGTTCTTTAGGCAATTGCTTCAATGCCATTTTCAAAGCTTCCACGCATCCTTCTGCACGTAGGTCTTTGCTTAAATAATAACCTGTTATCATCCTCGAATAAGCATCCGTAACGAGGCTTAGATAAGCAAAGTCGTTCTGCAATGTTATATAAGTGATATCGCTCACCCACAGTTTATTAGGGTGCAGAATTGGCACCCCGACGATCAGGTTAGGGTATTTTCGCATCCAGTGGCCCGAAAACGTCGTCCTTGGTGCGCGCCGACTGTGCCTGCGGATCAATAACCCATATGCCGAGAGCAAGTCAAATAGTTTATCCCGTCCTATTTGCATCTTGTGATGCGACAGGAACAGGCGCAGCATCTCAAACAACTTCCTAGTACCAACTCTTTTCTGACGCTCACGGATACGCAACACTTCCTGGATGATCAGTTCATCTTGTAAGGCTTCCCGTTCTATAACTGTTCTTTGCTGATAAAAAGCCTGGCGGCTATAATGAAGCAGTCTGCATAGGGCAGTAATGTGACGGCCTTTTCGATGGCCAACATTTGTCACTGCTTCAAGCCAAACTTTTTTCGCAGGTTAATACCCGTATGCTCCTCCGATAGCCGTAACATCTCCTCTAATAATTCGCTCTTTAACTTGGCTTCTTCCAGTTGCTTTTGCAATACCCTAATGTCCGTTTCCCGTTCTTCAACAGACAAATTATCTACCGTCGGCTCCTGTTCTCTGAACTTGCGCACCCACGTCTGAATCGTTCTCGCATTAACTCCGTATTTCGACGACAGCGCAACAAATGTCTCTGTCCCTGTTAAATATTCTGATATGATCTCGTGCTTTTTATGCACTTTTTCTTTCCTTACCATGATTTAATGATTTACTAATTTAGTAAACCTATTTCAGGACGAGACA
>NZ_SOZE01000075.1 GCF_004519315.1 Mucilaginibacter psychrotolerans | reverse complement strand
TTGATCATTAGTGCAAGGATTATGACCCTAAAATACTAAAACCTTTGCACTTTTAAAAGGAATTTATTATATAATATACTAACAATCAATTATATATACGATATTCACCAGGCCCTAAGTAATCCGACAAATGTCAAGATCATTCAACTCCGAAAAGATAGCCGCTATAGGCCAGCCCGTTTGCTACGCTTTTAAAATTGTCTCCTGAGTTCATGTTCACATACGGAAACTTGTTTTTAAACAATTTATGGATGCTTTTGATCATGGATGTTCCGCCGGTAAGAAATAATGTGTCGATGGCATCGGGGTTAATGTTGTTCTCCAATAGAAAATTATCGAGGTAGGCGGCAATCCTGTTTACATCTTTTGCAATTACCTGTTCATAATCCGGCAAGCCAACCGTCTCTTCGATTTCGATACCCATGTGGTGATAGCTAAACGCTGTACTATCGGCGGCAGTCAGGGCAATTTTTGTTTTTTCAATAGCCCGGAATACAGAATAACCCAGGTTGTTGTCGATAAGCGTGATCAGGTTTTTGAAAAGGCGGTCTTCCCCCGAGAAATAATAGTAGTCTTCCATGTCCTTTTTAATGCGAAGGCCATTAAAGAAGTTCATTTGTTCCCAGGAACAAATATTTACGAATAGTGATTTCGGGACCGTCAGCACCTTGCCGGGGGTGGCCTCATATTGTGTGTTCTTGCCAAAATAGGGGGTACCCTTTTCCCACATAAAAGCAGCATCTAAACTATCGCCGCCAACATAAATCCCGCCTGTGGCCATCATGTCATTTTTCCTGTCTTTGCTGCGGGATTTCTCGGGGTCAAGTACAAGATAGGTAAAGTCTGTTGTACCCCCGCCAAGGTCGGCTACTAATACATTTTCCTTTTTTGCAAGGTTTTTTTCATAAGCAAATGCCGCACCGATAGGTTCAAATTGATAACGTACATCCGTGAAACCGGCAAGCTCTGTTGCCCTGTTCAGTCGTGTTTGGGCTAAGGTGTCTTTTTTTACATCATCGTCATCAAAGAAAACCGGTCTACCGATAACCGCTTTCCGGCAGTCCTGCCCGGTCATCAGGTCAGCGCGTTGTTTCAGTTCTTTCAAGATAATCGCTACCAGATCCGGTGCTGTGTATCGTTTGTTTTGTATGCGGGTCTCGGTGAAACTGTTTCTGGATAATACCTGTTTTACCGATTTGATGAAGCGCCCTTTCATGCCATCTTCCAGATACGCGGTGATAGCTTCTTCGCCTACAGTATAACCAGGCCGCTGGTGATAGAAATAGATCAGCGAAGGAATAATGAAGGTGTGCTCTATCTCCCGCGTTTGTTCATTATAAACCGCCAAGGCCGAATTGGTCGTACCAAAATCGATCCCATATAAATAAGTACTCATTACAGTAATTTAAAAATTAAAAACGCGGGATCTCCTGCCCGGCAAAAGGATGCTCTATCGCAGCGGCTATTCTGGCCAGCCGGTAACGTGAGCGGTGGTCTTTCGGATCGGCCATCATTGCTTCCAGGTTGGTTTTCACAGCCTGTTTAACACGGTATTGCGTAGTAGCGCGATCAAGGCGCAAAGTATCCGGTAATATAGCATGTTCAAAATAGGCCACTAATTCTTCATCACTCATACTGCAAAAATAGTAAAGCATCGATTTTTTGCTGCTTTTATTGTCAAAATTCTATTGGGAGCATAGCCTAAACCTACTAATAATTCCAAGCTACGTGGCGCAATTTGCTTGTTTACAGATACTTCGCGCTGTACATAATTCTACCCCATTTTTGTATGTGCTATAAATTTCATTTACTTATATAGGTTAAGGTGTTTATTATCAGTTATTTAATTCTTAAAATTCTTATGTGAAGTAAAATGTGGTATTAGCCTGATGCAGGCACCAAGCTTGTTTTGAATTTTATTGACCTGTTAATTAGCTACTTGTAAATATTTTGTTTTTTAATTCGTTAAATTGAAAAAGAAACGTACTTTTGCACTCCCGAAACGAAGGGAAATATTTGAAAGCGACTTTCGAATAATTGAAACAAGAAGTTAAGAAGTGTTAAAGCTTCAAAAACATATAGCCGAACCGTGACGGAGAAGCGCAAAGTTCTTTTAAGAAATAGAAAATCATGTAGTGTAACTATCGAAAGATAGTTATGATTACAAACTTGGTAGATAATGTAAGAGAATATTTTTTTTTACAAGTTTCTATTGATTGAGTTTAATAGGGCTTGGATTATAACAACACATTATACAATGGAGAGTTTGATCCTGGCTCAGGATGAACGCTAGCGG
>NZ_SOZE01000074.1 GCF_004519315.1 Mucilaginibacter psychrotolerans | reverse complement strand
CGCCTTCTAAAGCAAATTTCCCTAACCTGGAGCAGGAAAAATCTGACAAGGGCAAACGGCACCCCTTAATGCACAGGCAAATCATGATGTTCAAAGCCTGGCTTAGGGGAATCCATCATCATTGCGCACACCTACAGCGGTATATTGATGAGTTTTGTTACCGGTTCAACAGGCTTAAGTATCCTGACAATATGTTTCATAACCTTCTAAAGACGATGATTGCGGCCGGACCAATATTTCTGCAAAAATCATGGATTGCTTAAACGCCTTATTCTATTTTATTAATCTGCCTCCGCTTCCTGCAAATACAAATCGTCTATCGCTTCGGCGTATTTTTTTTCTATCACTTTGCGCTTGGCTTTTAGGGTAGGCGTAATTTCGCCTTCTTCCATGCTGAAGGGCACACGCTTTAGTTTGAAATTCTTAATTCGCTCAAATTTGGCCAGTTCGTTGGAGTATTTCTTCACGTCCTGGTTAATCCATTCTATAATTTCAGCATCTTCTATAAACAGGTCCGGTTTCTCGAAGAATTCGTTGCCCAAATTAAAGGTTTCCTGCAGCAATTCGCGGCCCGGCACCAGTATGGCGGTGATGTATTCGCGTTTATCGCCAATCAAGAATACGTGCTCTATCTTCGGGCTTTTGAGGTAGGTGTTTTCTACCGGGGTAGGGTAAATGTTCTTGCCGTAGGCGTTTACCAGCATGTTCTTCAACCTGTCGGTAATTTGCAGGTTGCCTTTGTAAAAACGGCCGATGTCGCCTGTATGGAACCAGCCCTCTTTGTCGATAACGGCTGCGGTTTCTTCCGGTTTGCGCCAGTAACCTTTCATTACGCAATGCCCGCGCACGATGATCTCGCCTTCTTCTGAGGTAAAATCGGGCTTGAAATTATCGTGGGTTTGTATGGTGTAGATCTTTTTGGTGTCTACATTTTGGATGGCCACCTCAATGCCCGGGATAATGCGGCCAACGGTGCCTATGATTATTCGGGTCTCTTCTGTCACAGCCATTACCGGTGAAGTTTCGGTAAGCCCGAAACCTTCTAATACCATGATGCCAATATTGCCGAAAAATTCGCCTATGTTTTTAGGCAATGCGCCACCGCCCGATACCAGCAGTTTTAAATTGCCACCGGTTTTCTCCTTTATTTTGCTGAATACCAGTTTGTCGGCCAGTTTATGCTGCGTAGCTAAGATCAGGCCTGGCTTTTTGCCATCCTCGTGTGTTTTGCGCACTTCTTCGCCAATTTTTATGGCCCAGGTAAATATCTTTGTTTTCATGCCGCCGGCTGAAAGGCCGTTTTTCATGGCTTTATCATGGATGCGCTCTAGTAGTCGTGGTACGCAGCACAATACAGTGGGTTTTACCTCCATCATGTTCTTTGCCAGGAGCTCCAGGCTTTGGGCAAAGGCGATGGTGCAGCCCTTGTTCATGGAGATGTAATAGGTAGCTGTGCGTTCAAACACGTGCGACAATGGCAGGAACGACAGGAATAAATCGCTGCTCTCGATAATGGGTATTTGTGTGAGGCTCCAGCGAACGTTTTGCGTAAGGTTGCTATGCGTAAGCATCACGCCCTTTGGCGTGCCTGTAGTGCCCGATGTATAGATAAGGCAGGAAATATCGCTGGGCAGGATAGCTTCGCGGGCCGCGTCGATAGCATGCGTGTATTCCGCCACGCACTGCAGGCCTTCTTCTATTACCCGTTTAAAACCCACCACGCCGGCGTTGAGACTCAGCTTATCGCTGAATTTTTCGAAATCGTCGAAGGCGGGGATGATACGGATAAGCGAAGTACAACTATTGGCAATCTTGAGCACCTTGCGGAACAGGAACGGATTGCCGCAAAGGATGGTGCGCGCTTCGGAATCGTTGAGAATATACTCTATCTCCGCTTCCGACAGGGTGGGGTATATGGATGTATTTATCGCGCCTATCTGCTGCAGGGCCTGGTCGTAATAAACATAATCGGGGCCGTTCTCCATAATGAGGGCCAGCCTATCGCCTTTTTGTATGCCAATGTTGAGAAACCATGCCGATATTGCATCGATTTTGATGAGGGCTTCTTTGTAACTTATCTCTACCCAGGTGTCCTTTACCTTGTGCATCATAAAGGTGTGGGTATCGGGATGAATGTTCGCAACAATATTACGGATTAGGCCCGGTATGGTTGATTGCTCAGCAACGATGTTCATGAAGTTTAAATCAGTGGTTTATATTAGAACAAAGCTAAATTAATTTTAAGAATAAAACCAATAGGCATTTTAGTGCTGTAGTTGCTTGATGGCATCCATGTTATAGAATAAGGCGTTTAAGCAACCCATGATTTTTGCAGAAATATTGGTCCGGCCGCAATCATCGTCTTGACAAGGTTATGAAACATATTGTCAGGATACTTAAGCCTGTTGAACCGGTA
>NZ_SOZE01000073.1 GCF_004519315.1 Mucilaginibacter psychrotolerans | reverse complement strand
GCGTCCCAAGCTTCGAGTTGAAGAATATACGGGCTTACTACCTGCTCTCTACGCAAACTTATAAAATTGTTTGAAAACTACTTGCTTTTAAACGGTATAACTCTCTGCTGCGCAAAGAGGGTGAAAGTTATAATGGGGGGAATAAAATGCAGCTAAAACCCTCTTTGCGGAGCAGAGAGGGTCGGGCAGCGGAGCGAACCCGGGGTGAGTCGACTCGCGATGCAGACAAGACCGCATGCTATTTTTCACCCCGCCGCCACACGCGGTTTACCCTTTCACCTTCGCCGCAATCTCCGTCAACGCCTTCACGAGTTTATCCAAATCGGCAATGGTGGTGTAAACATGCGGGGTAACCCGCACGCAGCTTTGGTTTTGCCAAACAATGCCTACCACATGTATTTTATAAGTGTTCCATAGGGCACTGTCGAGCTCGGCGGGTGTCATACCATCGATGCTTACGCCACAGATGGCGCAGGAATATTGCGCCTTTAGCGATGTATGCAGCTTTACCCTAGGGATGGCCTGCGCCTTTTCGGCCCAGTAGTTTTTGAGGTAGCGGATGCGGTCTTCCTTGCGCTTAGGGCCAATGGCCTGGTGGAAGTTGATGGCTTCGCCGATGGCCTGCTCAATGGCAAAGCTGCGCGTACCCAACTGCTCGAATTTGCGGATATCTGCGCTCTGCGGCTTATCTGCACAGGTAAGCGGCCAGGTTTTCTCAATATGGTCTTTACGTATCCACATCATACCGCTGCCAATGGGTGCCGAGAGGAACTTATGCAGGCTGGTGCCGAAATAATCGCAATGCAGGTCGGGTATTTTAAAATCTATCAGGCCGAAAGAGTGCGCCCCATCTACCACCACTTCTATGCCTTTGGCGTGTGCCATATCGCATATCTTGCGTACCGGCATCAGCTGGCCCACCCAGTTTACCATATGGGTAACATGTATCAGTTTGGTTTTTGGAGTGATGGCATCGGCGTAAGCCTTTACTATTTGCTCGTCGTTCTCTATGGGGAAGTTAAAGCTTAGCCGATTGTAAACGATGCCCTCGCGCAGAGCGCGTTGCTCGTAGGCGTGCATCATGTTGGGGTAATCGAAGATCGAACCGATCACCTCGTCGCCACGGTTGAGGCTGATGCCGTAGATGATGGTATTGAGGGCTTCGGTGGCGTTGCGGTTGATGGCAATTTCGTCGGGCAAGCAGCCGGCAAGAGCGGCCAGTTTCTCTCTCAGGGGCTCGCGACCGGAGTCGAGTATGCGCCACATAAAGTACGATGGCCCCTCGTTGCAGAGTGCGTTGTACCTATCCAGCGCGCGTTGCACTACCGTTGGCGCAGGCGAAACGCCGCCATTATTGAGGTTGATAATGCTGGGGTTTACCGTGTAGGCCTGCTGTATGGTTGCCCAGTAATCTTCGTCGGCAGCCACCTGTTGCGGCGTTAAATGCGCCACCCTTGCCGATGCCCTTTCGAAGCTTTCGGCGTGGGCGTGGTTAAACATACTAGCGGCACCAAAGGCACCAGCCAAAGCTGTAGCTTGTTTAAGGAAAACGCGGCGGTTATTGTTGCTCATGATGAGGTGAATTTAAGCAATTGTGCGAAGAATTGCAAAGCAACTAACATGTAGTTTCAATTCACAATAAGTCCTTTGGCAATCAGCATTCTCATGTATAGAAATCCGCCTTTTCTATACATATCATCTACAACATGTATAGGAAATCCACCTTTTCTATACATATCACCTACAACATGTATAGGAAATCCACCTTTTCTATACATATCACCTACAACATGTATAGGAAATCCACCTTTTCTATACATATCATCTACAACATGTATAGAAAATCCATCTTTTCTATAAGGGTTTAAATAGAATTAAAATCTGGATTTATTGTTTGTATAGGGGGGGCTTGTTGCCTTATTTCCGGGTCATTTTTAAATAACTTAAATAAAGGAACATTTATATAAAAATTACTTCTTCCTATTTTTTCCTTAGTTAAGAACCCTTTTTCAACTAACGAATTAACATATTTAGTTGCTGTTAGCCGTGATACTATAAGTTCACTCATGACAAAGTCAATTTTGGTATAAGGATGCCTGAATATGTTATTTAACAAATCTTGGCTGTACATTTTGGGAAGTTCTTTCCGGATTCGTATTTTATAGTCTTGCATCAAGGCGCGCATTTCGCCTATTAAAACGATAGTTTCCTTTGCGGTTTGCTCTACGCCATTTAACATATAAATTATCCACTCTTCCCAATCGCCATGATCTCTAACCTTTTGTAATAATCTATAGTAATCTGCTTTATTACTGATTATAGAATAAGGCGTTTAAGCAACCCATGATTTTTGCAGAAATATTGGTCCGGCCGCAATCATCGTCTTGACAAGGTTATGAAACATATTGTCAGGATACTTAAGCCTGTTGAACCGGTA
>NZ_SOZE01000072.1 GCF_004519315.1 Mucilaginibacter psychrotolerans | reverse complement strand
CATACTAACTGCGTTTGTCGTTATTCACAATTAGTATTTATTTGACCGATTAGCGATGGCCTTTTTATCAACTTTTCAACACAGAACAATTTTATTCAGCCATTTTTAAACAGGCTCTAAGCTTGTAAAAATTAAACTGTTATATAGAATTTTGTTCCTTTTCCAACTTCACTTTTAAATTCAATTACGCCTTGGTGCCGTTCTACGCACTGTTTGGTAAAACAAAGCCCTAACCCCGTTGATGTTTCCCCGTTTGTTCCCGTTCTTTGCGCAATACTAAATTTCTTAAATATCTCTCCCTGTAAATTTTCAGGTATACCTATGCCTGAATCTACTATTTTTAATGTTATCTCATCATCTTTGATCTTACTTGAAATTTTAATTACCGAGCCAGGTACTGAAAACTTGATTGCATTAGACATAATATTTTGGATAGCTCTTTTAAACTGCTTCCTGTCTATGGCTTTAACAAGTGCGCCTTGCTCGAACTCAGTTTTGATCTGAATATTTTTTTGAAATGCAATGCCATTCTGTTCATTCACGCATTCCATGAAAAATTTATTCATTTCCGTTGGCTGCAATACCAGTGGCTTATCCTCATCCAATTCTACAAATAAAAGATCATCGAGTATATCCATCGCATGTTTGCAAGATTGGATGGATAATTCCAGCATGGCTACACTTTCCTTATCATTAACGGCATCTGAAATAATTTCAATTATCCCCTGAATATTGGCAATGGGGTTTCTGACATCGTGAATGACCTTTTGGTAATTCAACCGTGTTCTCTTATTGATATGAATTAATCTATCGGTTATATTTCCGACAGATACTACGCCGATAAAATTATCCGCTTCATAAACGGGTAAGTAATCACTTTGCGAAGTCTTCATTAATTCACGGACTTCAAAAATGGTATGGCCAGGTTTAATACGGGGCTTTTCGATCTCGCTATTAAATATCTCAGCCTTATGGTTTATATGGTAGTCTTTTAGTGTAATGATTCCTAATACCTTTGAGTTTTCCCCTTCAACGGGAATATACCCTTGAATGAGAACCTGTTCAGCAACATCAGCCATCTTCTTAAAAACAGATATTCTCGTGAAAGATTTCTCAATAAGATTATCAATCTTCATTACGGGATATTTTTAATTATTAAGTTTACACGCTAAGTATCTAAAAATCATACCACTAATTTGCTTTACAACTGATTTATGCGGAACGTTCCACTTCTACCGGATCTGCGGATGAATTGTTTAACCTACTTAAATTGATCTGATTGCTTAATTTTTGTCGGAGGTAAGGCTCATGATAGCGCTCGTAAAATCGTTGTTTGTCATCCTTGTAGCTACTCACCGCACCCAATTTATACATCAATTTGATATAGTACCAGGCAAAGTCAACCTGATGGGGCTTAAACCCGCTCCTGGCGCTTTTTGGGTATAGGTGATGATTATTATGCCATTCACCTGCAACTATTCCAGGCCATAGCTGGTTAATGGATTTGTCATTCTCACAAAAGTCAATTCCCTCCCGCTGTTTATCTTTTCCTTTTGCATGACCTTCATAGTTGAATGTCCGTACGCCAACCGCCCAAAAACCTGCCGCTCCAAAAGGCTGCAAGCTAAAGGATGTCCCCCAACCAGGTAGAACGCAAGATACCAGAATAACCAGTTCAATAGCCACGATTTAACTGCGGACAATGGATTGACGTAAGAACCCCATTTTTGGTATTGAGTATAGGTGTTTGGGGTTACTCCGGTATGCTGCATTAAGAGTTTAACACGGTTATTGTCCGCCTCGCTTAGGTCTTTTGCAATCGGCTGGTGATTGACATCGGCTAAAAAACAATATAAAAATCCGGCTTGGGCGTTGTAGGGGTCGCCGGGCTGATCCGATTTGGCATGATGTACATGGTGGGAGATGACGTAGATTTCTTCCGGTATGACATTGATCGTTAGGTTCTGCGTAAAGAACCGCCAAAATGGGTTGCGAAACTTATAAGCACCATGAGTACAATAACGATGGTGCCAGATGGTGCCATGCGTTCCCATAATGATCATACTATAAATAAAAGCTGCTAAGACGGTCCACCAGGTGAGATAACTGCTCAGGAAAACCATAAAAAAAGGAATGAGGCAGAACACCTTAAACCAGCTAAAGAATGGCAGCCAGTTCCGCTTATCTTTAAAAATATTCAATCTGTTGCTAAACTCGCGTAAGATTTCGCCACTTGTCGGCTTTATCAGGGTACCCCCGGCATCTTGCCAACCATAAGCCGGCTGCTGCAATACGTGATCTAAAAATGGCATGGTGTTAAAAATTAAATTATAAATATTTAGGATTATGTATTTAGTTCGCAAAGCGTTTTTTTGTTAATAAATTATTGATAATCAGTAAGTTATTTAGTATATTTAAGCTAAATAACTTACTATGTTTAGCGGAATTAGTATCAACGA
>NZ_SOZE01000071.1 GCF_004519315.1 Mucilaginibacter psychrotolerans | reverse complement strand
CGTTGATACTAATTCCGCTAAACATAGCAAGTTATTTAGCTTAAATATACTAAATAACTTACTGATTATCAATAATTTATTAACAAAAAAAACGCTTTGCGAACTAAATACATAATCCTATTAAATAATTTCAAAATAAGTGTGAAGTTCCTCACAACTACTTGATAATAAATATATTATTTGCAAAAATTTAATTAATATTTTATTTTTAAAGACCTTAAATCTTTAAAGATGCAGCCCCTATCTTTTGTTATCACAATTAGAAAATTTCTATTTGCTTTAGCGCTGATTTCTTTCGTCGGTTTTTCAAAATCGGATGTTCAACCGCAAGATTTAAGGGTAATTGTACCTATTGCACTTGACTATAATAGGGTCGCCAACATTGTAACTCTTTCAATTACTATTTATGTCAATGGCATCCCCATACAAGTTGTCTTCGACACCGGATCTTCCGGCCTGCGCGTGATCAAGGGCGCCCTTCGGTATACTTCATATAAGGAAGCCAACCAATGGGTCAGATACGGATTTGGTACGGTATCGATGTACTCCACCTTCGCGGCGAAGTGGCCGAGGTCGTTTTGGGCTTCGGTAACATTAAATCAGCTAATCCAATCAAATTTATGCTGATCGACTCCGCCCAAAATTTTGATGGCTCATGGACAAAAACAGATGAAATTCCAGCAATTAACGCAAACAATTTTAAAGGGTCGTCCGCCATCATGGGTATCGGTCTACGAAACGATTCTTTGAGCAAAGGCATTGCAAATCCATTTGCGTTAATGGGTGGGACAGGCAAATACTTAATTCATCTGCCGGAATATGGAGAAAATACCGGCTATGTAATTTTAAACCCAAACAATAAAGATATCGCGGGTTTCCAGGACATATATCTTAAAACAGGCAAATTTCCACTGGCAAACGGCTGGAACATTTTCCTGGATGATTCATTGCCAGGTAAAGTAGAAATTAATGGAAAGCCGTTTCCCGGAGGAACATTACTGGATACTGGCACCCCTTTGACCTGGACTGATTCACCGCAGTTTCCTGCTGTACATATCGTAAAAGGAAAAGATACGGTTGTCACAATGGAGGTTGGCAAGCCAGTCGTTTCTTCTACCACTTCACCATTAATACGCAATACAGTAGGAAAGACCGGGTGGAGACAAACCGGCCATTGCCCGCACATAATTCTTTTGGGATACAGTTCTTTTTTAACAATGATGTGCTATACGATGCAAAAGCTGGCATTGTAGCAATCCGGAAAAAATAAGTAATTACTTAATATTAACAAACTAACCCTTTCACCATGAGAAAAAAACTGACAATCAAATTTAGTGCAGCCGAGCTGCAGGAGCTGGTATCAATCATACCAGAGGAAAATGCCGATAAAAAGAAACTAAAAGACCTGGTAGCGACAGTAATTTTAAATTCAATACGGCCTGTCAAGCAGTCATCTACTGAATTATCAGCAGCGGGAGGAGCGGCACCGGATCCGGTTATGCAGCTTATTGTTCACATTCTGTCGCAAAGAACTGGTTTTCCGGAAAGTGATTTTACGCCGGATACAGTATTGTCTTCCAAAGGAATGACTGACTCCAAGATAACCCAATTGATTGGTTTCCTTAATCAATATATACAATCGGTAAACGGTTCAACGATTGGTGCTGGTGAAATATCCACCGGTGATACGGTTCAATCTGTTTATGATCTGGTTCAAACTAAAACCCCATAACATGAAAACCACGTTAACATTAATTATAGCGCTATGCTCATGGGTGAGTGTATTGGCTGATGTCAGATATACGGACAACTTTTCTTATCAAACAATTCTCGGCTCTGATACACCTAAAGTGATATTGATTAGAAGGGGTAAAACAAAATTAGATACCACCCAGGTCAAATCAACATCTTTCTATGTCAAGCAACCGAAAAACGACACGGTAGTATTAATTTTGAAAACAGGTGCGAAATACAAAATTTCTGCCTCAACAGTAAAGTATACACCTGACCAGTACACTTGGTTCAAACGGATTTCAATAGTTAAGTCCTTTGACAACGCAACAGATAAAGCAGCAGCGGCCACCTTAAATCTTGTATACCCAAAAGATTCCGTTAGTTCGCAAAATTTCGCTTTTGCTATTGGTTACAACGTTTTGCCCAACGCATTTCATAATCCAACTTTGAACATGCAGCTCAACCCATTCTTTGAATGGCAGAAAAACACCTTGTCATCGAAAAAGCAAAACGTAATAACTTCTGGGTTAAATTTCCAAATTTCCATTCCGAAATTCAACGCAAATGACCGTTTCCAGATGTTTGGAGTAGCTTCGCTTAATTATAAAAATGATCGAATTAAATCAAGCGAGGGCACACAGGCGAATTTATACCTGTCGCCGATTTTTGATGGCAGCGGCGATAAATTTTATTTTAAGCCTGATGCAAGGATGAAAAACCCGGCCATCGAAATCATTTACAATGTATTTGGTGGCGTTGAGTACGAAAATGTAAACACTGCAAAAAAGGCTGAAGACAAAGGAACCGTTTACCGGCTCTATGGAAGATTTGTAGCAACTTTTTCACCTATTCCCGATATCCTCGACGAAAGATTGCAGTTCGTTCCGGATTTCACATACCGATCTGGGTTCTCCAATAGCATAGCCAGCGAAAAGAAAACCAATAAGCTTTGGAAATATGACATCAATCTGGTTATCATCAAACAAAAAGACAGTGGATTTGGTGACGTGTCAGTAGGATATGATTTTCAAAAGGGTGTAGATCCGACGGCAGGTTACGAGGATCAGACCGTGAGAACGATAGCTCTGAAGATAAAGATCATCCCAGGTAAAAAAAGTTAATCTTTAATCCATACTAATTACCCCAACCTTGGGCATCATCATGAAAAGAATCATTAGTTCAATATTTTTACTTTTTGCTTTTCTAACTGGAAAGACACAAACCATTTCACTTGGCGGTTCAATAACTAATTTTGAATTACTTGACGATGCCCAGGTTATCAACTTTAACGTACCGTTGGTAATAAAGGCAACGGATTTTGCCAACCTTAACTTTCCAGATACCTCACCCGCCTTTGTTCAAATCGGTGGAACAAGTGATGCAAAATATTGCGACGGGATCAAATTCACATTTGACAGAACTAAGAGCTGCCTTTCAGTATCCGTTACGCTAGACTCGCTTCCGGTGCAGGGAATATATACGGTCAATATTAAATACACGACTAACAAACTTACAGACAAAATAAAGATATATAACTTACTAATATTCAATATACTCAGACCATCTGCAACACTCGAGAGCCTGAATACAGTTACAATAACCGCAGAGGGATGTGAACCAATACAAGTTGATCCTATTTCTATTCACGAAACAAGCAACCACACTCCTGTACGGGATTTAAAATTTTACGACCCCATTATACAAGGAAAGACAATTCCCGGGTTGCTTAAATTTGATAGTGACAGTAAATTCATAGGCCATGGTGAACAGAAAAGCATCAAGTTTAAAGTTGACTCCGTCCTATTAAAAAAGTAGAATAAGGCGCTTGGGTATTGCTAATAATTTTAGTATATTTAAGCTGTAGATACCAAATACGCTAAAATTATGTTTCAAGGATTAAATATACTGGAGTTTACTGAGAAATTCTCAACT
>NZ_SOZE01000070.1 GCF_004519315.1 Mucilaginibacter psychrotolerans | reverse complement strand
CGTTTTAACAGAAGGGGGCATATGAACTCAATTTTTGATAAACTTATAACCAGAATGACC
Organism: Mucilaginibacter psychrotolerans; assembly: GCF_004519315.1. Taxonomy (GTDB): domain Bacteria; phylum Bacteroidota; class Bacteroidia; order Sphingobacteriales; family Sphingobacteriaceae; genus Mucilaginibacter; species Mucilaginibacter psychrotolerans. The sequence continues at coordinate 4,919 of NZ_SOZE01000070.1, read as the reverse complement.
GAGGCTAAACCCGTAAATTACAAAATGATTAAATGCGAACTAAATACATAATCCTATAAATATTTATAGTTCAAAGTCAATCCTTATGTATTTCAAAATCGAGGCGCAATAATAATAAGTCGGCTTTTGAAAAAAAAATTAATTACAACAAAATTTTTATAAGAAACTACTGTTCAATGAAATGTCGGATGCTTAAGTGAGATGCAAATTGTACGCTAAGAGGAGCGGTCATGTTTGCTTTTGATAAACAAACGCAAAAAAAAACACCTCCCGTTAAGGAAGGTGCTTTTCACAATAATTTTAAATATATAGTGTCTTAAGCTACTTTTACATTTACTGCGTTAGGGCCTTTACGGCCTTCTTCTACATCATAGCTAACCGCATTATTCTCCCGAATGTTGTCAATTAAGCCTGTAGAATGAACAAAAATCTCGCTTCCACCATTGCTTGGTGTAATAAATCCGAATCCTTTTGTTTCATTAAAAAATTTTACTGTTCCTTGTTGCATTATATTGTTTATTAAATAAGTCTACAAGGTAGGCATAAATAATGATGTATTTTCCTTTTGGTGAAAATATTTAATCCTCAACAGGAATTATATATCCAAAGTTTAAGTTTAAACAAAAAAGTACCGTTACCGTTTTCGGCGCGGGTGAATAAAAATAGAAATTGACTGTCAAATTATGAATTTCCTTTTTTGAACTGAAATATTATTTTTTATTTTGACCCCCGGAAAATTATTGCAAATCAGATTTTAAATCTTTTAACCATGAAAAATCCATTTAAAAAAAATGATCACACCGTTCTTATTGCCGGTATCGCCATTGCAAGTGTTGCTGTAGGTGCGTTGGCCTACCTTTACCTGTCCGAAAGCGGTAATAAAACCCGCAAAAGCCTTAAGAAAAAAGTAAAGGAGATCGCCAAAAATGCTGCCGCTGAAGTAATTCAAAAAAAGGCTATTTTTTCTAAAAAAACGAGCAAGGTCTTAGCCGAAGACGTCGTTGAATAGTCGCTAAATTCATTCCGAAAGGTACCCGGAGATTGCGGGTTGCTTTTTTGTTAATCAACAAGGGATTATTAGACTTGGAGCTGAAATCAAATGAGGTTAAGCGAGTTGGATAGTTTAGCTATTTGCCAAATTGACGCTCTATGTGTCCTTACCTATAATAGTTATGAAGATAAAAGGCTTTTTGCTCTGTTTGTGCCTGCTTCCTGCATTCTCATTTGCGCAGGACGCGTCCAATATGATTCCAAAACAAAGTGCTGTTAAGGATACTTCCAGGCAAACCGACCTGATCGATATTGCCAAGGACCTGTTCCGTATTAACCCGAAAAAACCGAGGATTCAGCGGGAAAAGAAAATATATTTTTCGATCCTGCCTATTCCGGGTGCCGTACCTGGCGGGGCTGGCCGTGCGTTGATCACCAGCACCACTGCCGGTACTTACCTTGGCCCTCAAAGCACCACTAATCTTTCCAGTGCTAATTTTGCACCCTACTGGAACCTTCACAGCAGGTTTGGTTTACCATTGCGTTCCAGCATCTGGCTTAAGGATAATACATGGAACATCCAGGGCGATATCCGCTTCCTGAGATATCCGCAATATACCTGGGGTTTAGGCAGCGCCAATGATTATACTGAAAAAACACTGGTAAACTATAATTATGTCCGCTTTTATCAGAGCGCGCTCAAGCGGATTACGCCGTATTTCTTTGCCGGTGGAGGGTACAATATCGACTACCGCAGCAGTATTAAAAGTGATGATCCGTTGGTTGACTTAAAGCAATTCACCGGCTACAATTATGGTACAGGCGGCAGTTCGGTTTCCTCCGGCATCAATCTGAGCCTCTTATACGACACCCGTAATAATTCTATCAACCCTTTGCCGGGATCCTATTTTAATCTCGTTTACCGGGTTAATCCTGCTTTTATGGGTAGTAATGATAGCTGGCATTCTTTGTACTTGGATTACCGGAAATATGTTCCGATGAATCCAGCCAATAAGAATCAACAGAACACACTAGCTTTCTGGTCTTACTTTTGGACTGTATTAGGAGGAAACGCACCTTACCTTGATCTGCCAAGCATTGGATGGGACCCTTATAACCGTTCAGGTGAGGGGATTGACCAAAACCGGTACCGGGGTAAATCGCTGTTTTACCTGGAGAGTGAATATCGGCGTGATATCACCGCCAATGGACTTTTAGGTTTTGTAGCCTTCGCGAAATATCAATACTGTGAGCGGCTCAGGTACGCTATTTAAATCCTGGCATCCGGCGGCCGGTACGGGACTAAGGGTGAAATTCAATAAAGGTTCTAACACCAATATTGGGGTGGATTACGCTTTCAGTAAAGGGTATAATTCAATTATGTTAAATGTCGGCGAATCATTTTAAAAGTAAGCCAGTTATTAATATACTCTTTGATCTAATTTATAAAATTGTCTATGCTTACATTGCAAGAATTCAATATGCTGAATACGCATGATCAAGAGGAGCACATATGGAATGGCACTTTCCTGGCTGACAGGGAAGAAAATGGCCTTGTGGTCCGGTTATATAGCTTAAACTCTTTCTATGGAGAGGTTTTCTATGATGCGCATACGAATAAGGTATTACGGGTAAAAGCATTTGATACGACTAGCCAACTGGTACCATACTTAGCGCATATCAAATTCAGTCCGCAATAATTATTTTTTTAAGACTATCCATAATTTAAAACGGCAATTAACTGTGAAACAAAGATATTCGATCCTGCTGGGTAGTGGCAGTTACCTGCCTACCCGTATAATAAATAACGAAGACTTCGGGGAACATACATTTTACGACCAGCAAGGCGTTCGGCTGGATAAGGCCAACCAGGAGATCATTCGGCAATTTGAAAAGATCACGGGGATAAGGGAACGCAGGTATGTAACTGATGAGTTGGTGACATCTGATATCGCTTTCTTTGCGGCAAAAGAGGCACTGGCATCATCGAATATTGATGGAGAGAGCCTGGATTATATTATTATTGCCCACAATTTTGGAGACGTCAGCGCAGTTAATCCTCAAAGCGAGTTAGTACCCTCTCTTGCTTCCCGGGTTAAGCAACACCTGGGCATTACCAATCCGAATACCATTGCTTATGACCTGCCCTTTGGCTGTGCCGGTTGGTTACAGGGCGTAATCCAGGCCGATTTTTACATCCGGTCCGGTGATGCTGCTAAAGTTATGGTGATCGGTGCGGAAACGTTGTCACGTATTTGCGACCCACATGATCGCGACAGCATGATCTATTCAGACGGTGCCGGTGCCGTGATTTTAGGTGTTACGGAAAGTGAAGTACCTGTTGGGATTCTGGCACATTGTACCCGATCTTATAGCCACGAGCTGGCCTATCTACTGAAAATGGGCCGATCATATAATCCGGATTATGATGGTAACCGGCTATTCCTTAAAATGCAGGGGCGCAAACTTTACGAACATGCACTGACGATCGTTCCTGCTGTCATTAAAGCCTGCCTTGCTAAGGCCGGTTTGGTCATAGATGATATGGATAAATTGCTCATCCACCAGGCCAATAACAAGATGGACGAAGCTATTTTGAGGAACCTTTATTCGCTATATAAGCAGAAGGATATTCCAGCAGATGTAATGCCGATGACGATCGCCCGGCTTGGTAACAGTTCGGTAGCCACCTTGCCCACCTTATATGACCTTTTAATTAAAGGAAAAATGGCAGGCCATACTGTCGGAGAAGGCGATATGATCGCCTTTGTGGCTGTCGGGGCCGGAGTAAACGTTAACGCCGTGATCTATAAAATCCATGAGCCAGCATAGTTAAACCAGTATTATGCCTAAATCAAAGGCGTTATAAATTGGAAAACCATTTATTTAAACATCTTATTTGATTGAAGCTTAACTAAAAAATAGCCTCTATATAGTTGGCAATAAAACAGGCATTTAAAAAAAGCATAAAAGTTGTCGTTTATCATTTCCCTAATAATACGCAATAAGATACAGTTACTGTTCAAAATAACGGATATATCATACTTTCGTGAATGTTATACTAAACCTTTTGCTTCTAGTAAATAATTACTTAAAAAGCAATTATAAGTAGCAAAAATTATTGAAGTTTTGCAATGAATTTTATACTTTTTGTTCTAGTAGACTGCAACAATTGATCAAAGAAAAATTATGCCGAGGCCAAAGCGGACCGTACCTTACTTTTGCTGATCACGGCGAAGTATATTACGGCTAAAGAATAATTAGCGGCTCAAATTTCTACAAAGGCTAAACTGATAGATTTACTCTTTTAGCAATAATTTACCGCTTACTGAAAGTTCTTAAATTTAAATTAAGAGATGGCATTTGGATTAACATGTAATACACCACCCCATTTTCAATGCTTAGGCACCAAAAGCGCAAGGCAGGTGAAATGTCAAGGCCGAAGCACCGCTAAAAAACAAATTAAAATGCTTCGCTTGTATAGCCTTCACGTTTCACCTGCCGGTCGGTAACTTTGCCGGACGCGGTGAAATGGGATTATAATATTTGAGTATGGGAAAGGCAGGTGTGTTATGAGGAACGAATTTCACTCCTGCCAGCGGCGGTGAGGCTGACGGCGTAAGTATGGAGCCGTTTGCCGCAACCGCTTGCCGCCATGCATCCTATACGCCGATCGTAGTTTTTACCAAATTATAATCATAGCTTACACGTTTACCTGACCTGTCAAAAAAGAAAACAACATACTTTTCGCTTAGCTGGCCTAAAAAGTTCTTATCAAACTCAGTAAAATGCTCGGTAAGTACGGTTAATAGAATAAGGCGCTTGGGTATTGCTAATAATTTTAGTATATTTAAGCTGTAGATACCAAATACGCTAAAATTATGTTTCAAGGATTAAATATACTGGAGTTTACTGAGAAATTCTCAACT
>NZ_SOZE01000006.1 GCF_004519315.1 Mucilaginibacter psychrotolerans | reverse complement strand
CCCTGGCATCTCAGGCAAGAATATCCGCCAGCTAACTTCTTATCCAAAATATATTGGAGGCAATCCTGCTCCGTTTTAAACTTATCTCTAAATTCGTTGATACTAATTCCGCTAAACATAGCAAGTTATTTAGCTTAAATATACTAAATAACTTACTGATTATCAATAATTTATTAACAAAAAAAACGCTTTGCGAACTAAATACATAATCCTATATAATTTATTTGCGGTATTGCATACGTGACAGTGGATGTGCTGCAGTAATTTACGGTGATAGGTCCTGACATAGTGCCGGGCGTAAGATTTTTTAAAGCCTTTATTTTGTAAGTTACTGTGTTAACGGTAGGCGGGTTGGACCCATTGGGGATAGTATGGGTTAAGGTACCGGTTGATGCGTTATAATCATCGGTCCATTTTACGGTTGCGGTTGTGCCTGTTGAGGATTGTATCGTCCCGTTTGTGATTGTCCAATTAGTGGATGAGCCACCGGAAACATCAGTGTACGTTATCGCTGTAGCTGGATTTTGCCCAAACGTATTATCGGGCGAAAATTGAGCGATTGCTTTAACGGAAAAAATAAAAATAAAAACGAGGAGATGTAGCGTTTTTTTCATGATTAATAAGATTTAGTTACACGTAAATATAACTATATTTTATTAAAAAGAAATAATTTCGCAACAGGAAATAATATAGGGGCTAAATTAATTTAAGAATAAGTCAGTAGCGCATACAACGCTTGCTTATTTCAACTCACCCAGCTTCATCAGCGCATAAAACAACCCGGTGCAATGTAATGACTGGGGGATCTTGTTATCGGCTAGCAATTGCTTCACTTCATCAATGGTGTATTCCATCACTTCTATGCGTTCGTGTTCGTCCAGATCTTGTTCCTGCACTTTTTTGCCGCCACGGGCCAGGTAGCAATAGGTTACGTTGCCTGCGGTGGATGGGTTGGCATAAACCGTACTAATAAGTTCCACATCGGTAAAAGCATAGCCTGTTTCTTCCAGCAATTCGCGGCGCATACCGGCTTCCTGGTCTTCGCCTTCTTCAATTACGCCGCCGGGTATCTCCAAGGACACAATGCCCGCTGCGTGGCGGTATTGCCGTATCATAATAATTTTATTATCCTCAGTAAGTGCCACTGCGTTGGCCCAGTTGGGGTACTCCAGCACATAATATTCATCTACTATAGTGCCATCGGGCATTTCGCATTTATCGGCACGTAGGGTGGCCCAGGGGCCTTTATGCACATACGTGCTGGAAAGTGTTTTCCATTTAAATTCGCTCATAGTTGTTTTTAAAGAAACTCAATATATGTTTTCTCTTGCTTAAATTATCAAATGATTCGTAATGATGCTCGGCCTCAAGCCTGTCGAATATGGCGAGCACCTTGTTTAAGATAGCTGCCGTTTCTTCGTCGGCATTAAACGGTTCGGCAAATACATAAAGCATTTGGCTTAGTGCATTCAGCTTTTCGGCGCTGTAAGCCCTGCTTTTAAGCATCGAAACAAAGTCAGCTTCGGATGTTTGCAACAAGTCGTCCAACTCGGCATTATATTCATCCTGCAATACCGTATTGAAGTATTGTCTGTATTCCTCGTCGTTGCTTTCGGCTTTTAGGCCAAATAGCTTCGCCAAAAGCAAAGCCATTTTACGGGCTTCGTTCAGCAGGTAATCGCGTTGCATCATTGTTTAGAGGTTAGTTGATTGGAGGTTAGAGATTGGAATCGAAGCGATATCACCTTTCAGCTTTTGCCATTCACCTTTTCGTTCATTTTACCAGCTTCCGCTGCTACCGCCGCCTCCGCTGCTGCCGCCACCAAAACCACCCCAGCCGCCACCGCTGCTGCCACCGCCACCAAAGCCGCCTCCTCCGCCGGAAAAACCACCCCAATCGCTGCCGCTGCTGCGGCCACCGCCACCAAGCATATTGCCTGCAAGCAACCACCAAAACCAGTTGGCACCACCACGGCTGCCGATAACACGCCCGCCACCACCGCCGCCGCCTTTGCGGAAGATGAAAATGAGGATAACGATTACGATAATGATAACGAAGCCCCAGGAACCCCCGCCATCGCGGTTGCTGTTTTTAGCTTTGCTGCTTTTGAACCCGGCAGGTGCTTTATACTCGCCTTTAGTGAATTTGATGATATCGTTTGTAGCGGCATCCAAACCGGCAAAATACGCGCCCTCTTTAAAACTGGGCTTCATATCGTTCTGGATGATTTCCTGCGTTACGATGTCGGGCAGGGCACCCTCTAAACCGTAGCCCGTTTGTATCGACATCTTACGGTCGTCAATAGCTACCAGCACTAAAACGCCGTTATTTTTTTCTTTGGTGCCGATGCCCCATTTGCGAATGAGCCCGTTGCCGTATTCAATCGTCTCGTAGCCATCTAACGATTTAACCAGTACTACGGCTATCTGGTTGGTAGTAGTATCTTCAAAGGCACGTAGCTTGGTAGTGAGCCGCTCAATTTCCTGGGGCGATAGTGTTCCGGTAAAATCAGCTACAGGGCCCGATGTGGGCCGCTCCGGGTAGTTTTGCGCAAAGGCACCGGTTATGCATAATGCAAGGCCCAGGCACAATAATATTCTTTTAAACATTGGGGTAAGTTTAGTTGCCATCCATAAAGGCGATATCGTCGGGCAGTTCGTTTTTATCATCCAGCGCGTGCGGAAAGTACTTCTTTAACTGCTCGCCGGCTTTAGCAATGCCGGTAATTATACCCTCCAGCAGGTTACCATATTTAAAACAGCTTAGCATATCCTCTTTGGTACTATCCCAAAAATCGGCAGGCACCACCTGGTTTATCCCGGCATCGCCAATGATGGCAAACTTCCGGTCTACGGTGGCCACATAAATAAGCACGCCATTGCGTAGCTTGGTTTTATCCATGCCTAACTGGGTGAAGTATTTTGCGGCGCGGTCCAGCGTGTTATCGCTACAGGTTTTCTCTACGCAAACGCGTATCTCGCCCGAGGTATTCTTTTCGGCCGCAGCCACAGCTTTTTGTATCCGCTGCTGCTCGTCTTCGGTAAATACTGCCATTTTATTTTTGGTGATTACACAGATTATTGGAGGATTGCACCGATTACTTAGTGATGATTACACCGATTATTTTCCATCGGTGTAATCATCCCCAAATCGGTGAAATCAGAAATAAAATTAAAACTTAACGTCCGGCGCTTTTTGTGAACCCGCTTCAGCCTGGAAATAGCCCTTCTCTTTAAATCCGAACATTTTGGCAGTAAGGTTTGCCGGGAACGAGCGGATTTTGCTGTTGTAGTCCTGCACGGCGTCGTTGAAATCTTTACGGGCTATGGCAATGCGGTTCTCTGTACCTTCCAACTGCACTTGCAAGCCACGGAAAGCATCGTTTGCCCTTAAAGTAGGATAGTTTTCGGTAACGCTTAGCAGACGGCCCAATGCAGTACTTAACTGGCCCTGTGCTGCCTGGTATTGCTGTATGCTTTCGGGGGTGAGCTTGGTGGCATCAACCTGTATAGAGGTTGCTTTGGCGCGTGCCTGAACAACATCTGTCAAGGTGCTTTTCTCGAAATTGGCTTCGCCTTTTACGGTAGCAACCAGGTTAGGGATTAGGTCGGCACGGCGCTGGTACTGGGTTTCTACCTGGCCCCATTTGCCTTTTATGTTTTCGTCGGCAGTAACCATGCTATTGTAGCTGCACGAGCTTAACGACATTGCGCCAACCAATACTGCAAGCGCTATAAATAATTTTTTCATCCTGATGTTGTTTTTAGTTTACGGTGATGTGAATTTACAAATTAGATTACAAAAGCCGTACCGATGTTACAAAACGTAACAATTACGCCATAATGGCAATATACGCTTAGGTAAGCTGCAATTAAATAGCGTTAACCAAGATATGATTTTATATTTGCTTCCGGTTAATTTGTTTACTGATCGTACACCCCAACACACTAATGAAGAAATTATTAGCAGCCATATTCCTATTCGGCACGGCATCTGCCTACGCCCAAACTTCCCCTCACGAAAAACTGGTACAGTATGTGAAGCCCATCATTGGCACGCAGCGCATGGGGCATACCTATCCGGGCGCTACCGTCCCCTTCGGTATGGTGCAGCTTAGCCCCGAAACGGATACCGCCAGCTACGAACTGAACGGCAAATACAACCCCGATGTTTATAAATATTGCGCAGGTTACCAGTATGATGATAAAACCATTGTGGGTTTCAGCCATACCCACTTCAGCGGCACCGGCCACTCAGATCTGGGCGATTTCCTGATCATGCCAACCGTGGGCGCATTAAAACTTAACCCAGGCACGGCAGATAAACCCGGCAGCGGATACCGCTCGGCATTTTCGCATGCCAATGAAGTGAGCGAGGCCAACTACTACAAAGTAAAGCTAGACGAAAGCAATATTTTAGCCGAGATGACTACCAGTGCCCGCGTGGGTTTCCATCAGTACACTTTCCCCAAAACTGAGCAGGCACATATCGTTCTGGATTTGATGGCCGGCATTTACAACTACCCCGATAAAACCGTATGGACCTACGTAAAAATACTGAACGACAGCACGCTGGTGGGTTACCGCCAAACCAACGGCTGGGCACGCACGCGTACACTGTATTTTGCGATGGCATTCAACAAAAAATTCGACCATTATGGCTTTAAAAAGTACGAGAAAAGGCAGGTTTACGGAGGTTTTTGGGGTAAATTCAACCAAACAAAAGATTTCCCCGAGATAGCGGGCAAGCAAATACGCGCCTGGTTCGATTTCAAAACGCAGGAAAACGAGAAGATCAAAATCAAGTTCGCCCTATCGCCGGTGAGCATGGATGGCGCATTGGCCAACATGCAGGCAGAAGTACCGGGCTGGGATTTCGAGAAAGTAAAAGCCGATGGCCAGGCCCTTTGGGAAACAGCTTTAGAGAAGATTACCGTTGGCGGTAGTGTAGACCGTAAACAGGATTTTTATACTGCCATGTACCATACCATGATCAACCCCACTGTTTATATGGATGTGGATGGCCAGTATAAAGGCATCGACCAAAATATACACAAGGCCGATGGCTTTACCAACTATACCACCTTTTCGCTATGGGATACTTACCGGGCGCTGCACCCGCTGTTCAATATCATCGAACCGCAGCGCAATGCCGATATGGTAAAATCAATGCTTGCTCATTACGATCAAAGCCCCGAGCACATGCTGCCCGTTTGGAGCAACAGCGGCAACGAGAACTGGTGCATGAGCGGTTATCACAGCGTATCGGTACTGGCCGATGCAGTTGTAAAAGGCAATGCGCCCTTCGACGCCAATAAGGCCTTGGATGCTGCTGTTACCACTGCCCGCCACCGCAGCTATGAGGGTATTGGCGAGTACATAGATAAAGGCTTTATCCCCGATGAAAAAACGGGCGTATCGGTATCTAACACGTTAGAATACGCTTACGACGATTGGGCAATAGCCCAAATGGCCAAAAAACTGAACAGGATGGATATCTATAACGAATTCATCAAACGCAGCGAAAACTATAAAAACGTGTACGACCCTTCGGTAGGCTTTATGCGCCCTAAACTGGCCAACGGAAGCTTCCGCGCCAAGTTCGACCCACTGAGCACCATCAACGAAGGTTTTATAGAAGGCAACTCCTGGAACTACACCCTATTTGCGCCGCAAGACCCTGAAGGACTGATCAAACTAATGGGTGGCGATAAACGCTTCGTGCGCTACCTGGATTCGCTGTTCACCATGGAACTGCCTGATAAATACTTCGCCGAAACCGAAGACATTACCCGCGACGGTATCATAGGTAACTACGTGCACGGCAACGAGCCATCGCACCACGTAGCCTACCTATACAACTGGACCGACAAGCCCTGGAAAACGCAGGAACGCATCCGCATGATTTTGAACCGTATGTACAAACCAACACCGGATGGCCTTGGTGGTAACGACGATACCGGCCAGATGAGCGCCTGGTATATTTTTAGTACCCTGGGCTTTTACCCGGTTGCGCCGGCCTCTAATGATTATGCCATCGGCAGCCCCGCCATCAACAATGCTGTGATACAGGTAGGCGGCGGCAAAACCTTTACCATAACGGTAAAAAACCAAAGCGAAAAAAATGTGTACATCCAAAAAATGTTGCTGAACGGTCAGCCCCTAAACGGCCTAACTATTACCCACCAGCAAATTATGGCCGGCGGCGAGCTGGTGTTTTTGATGAGTAGCAAGCACAAATAGAAAGCTGCGGATTATCATAGAAAAACCAAAGAAAAACCAAAGAAAAACACCGAAAAATCTACGATTTTTTACGGTGTTTTTCTTGTTTTACGGCCTTTACCAATCCCGGTATTTTAACGCCCGATAACAACGGTTTCTTCAAAAATAATATTCGCTTAACACCTATCGCTTTTTTTAATAATAGCTTCGCGCAAAACTATATTTGTGTACGATGCAGACATTGATTAAAACAAGCAAGACCTTATTGGTGCTGATATGCGCAGCAACCCTGGCCTCGGCGCAGCCAAAGGTTAAGAAGGCGCTTTTCATCATAGCAGACGGTATCCCTGCCGATGCAATAGAGAAGCTGGCAACCCCCAACCTTAACGCCATTGCCCGCGAGGGTGGCTATTTCCGTGCGCACGTGGGCGGCGATAAAGACACCTACAGCCAAACGCCAACTATCTCAGCAGTAGGGTATAATAGCTTGCTAACCGGCACCTGGGTAAACAAACACAACGTTTGGGACAACGACATTAAGGACCCCAACTATAACTATCCCACCATCTTCAGGCTGTTCAAAAATCAATATCCCAATAAAAAGATAGCGGTTTATTCGAGCTGGTTAGATAACCGAACCAAGCTGGTTGGTGATAGTCTGGCTGCTACCAATTACCTGCATGTAGATTACCATGCCGATGGTTTTGAACTGGATACCATTAACTTTAAGCACGATAAGGCCAGTGCCTACATGCACCGGATAGACGAAAGGGTTATTGCCGATGCTGCTGCCGGTATCCGAAAGAATGCGCCGGATTTAAGCTGGGTGTACCTGGAATTTACCGATGATATGGGCCACGGCCATGGCGATAGCCCTGAGTATTATGAAGCCATACAGATGATGGATGCGCAGGTAGGCAAAATATGGGCAGCTATACAATACCGCCAGAAAAACTTTAACGAGGAGTGGGAGATATTTATCACCACCGACCATGGCCGCGACGAAAAGACCGGCCGGAATCATGGCGGGCAATCGGCCAGGCAACGCTCTACCTGGATGGTTACCAACGCAAAAGGCTTCAATGCCTATAAGAAATATTACTACCCCGGCATTGTAGACATTATGCCATCGATAGCCCGGTTTATGGATATCAGCATCCCTGTGAAATATCAACGGGAGATTGACGGTACGCCACTTACAGGTCCGGTTTCGATTGCGGATGCAAAAGTAAACCTGCTGCAAGGCAATATCGATGTTAGCTGGAAAGCCTTAGGCAAAGGCGAAAAAGTAAAAATATGGGTTACGCCTACCAACAATGTAAAAACAGGCGGTGCCGATGATTACAAGCTGTTAGGTGAGTTTTCTGCAGATACCGAGCATGCGTTGGTGTCGGTAAAAGATATGCCATCTACATTTTATAAAGTAGTGATAGAAGGAAAGTACAACACCGTAAATAAATGGATCGCACCTGATCCAAAGAAGTAGCGTAAAGCAGGCGCTGCGCAGGTATATGCGCAGCGCCTCGTTTCAATTAGGTGTATTGCTTCAGCAGGTCTACAAAATTGTCGGTAGTGTGCGGTTCGCCTATGGCCCTAAATTTCCATGAACCATCGTGGCGGTAAACTTCTGCAAAGATCATGGAACGCATACTGTTATAAGCACTGTTGCCCGATAGACTAAACCGCGCAATTTCGCGCCCGCGTTTGTCAACAGCGCGGATAAAAGCATTTTCTACCATACCAAAGTGCTGTTTATGCGCCTGCCCCATGTAAATGGCCACCACAAATACTATCTTTTGATATTGCTGCCCCAAATCGTTCAGCTTCACAATAATTTGTTCATCGTCGCCTTCGCCGGCACCCGTGCGGTTATCGCCGGTGAGCCAAATGTGGCCTGAAGGGTGCTGCATAGAATTGAAGAAGATAATATCGCCCCCGTAATAACTAATGCTTCTGCCGTTGGTGGTTGGTGCTTTCCTGCCGGTATTTACCACTTTGCCATTGGCATCCAGCAAAAATGCTATAGCATCCAGGTCGTACTCCGCATCTTCTTCTTCGCCAAACAGGCTGGCAAAAAAGCCGGTTTCTTTTTTCCTAACATCCCAGCCTAGCCCAATGGTTACTTCAGAAAGGTCGTACTCCGTACCGCCATCGTTTTTGCGGAGATCAATGGTTTGGCCTTTCATTAAACTTATTGCCATAACTCTTTCTCCTGTTTATTTAATGATTTCGCCCTTGAAATGCTTGGCGAGGAAAAATGCCAGGTCTTCGCGATAGCCAATGCCCGAAGCTTCAAACTTCCAGTTCACATCTTTTTTGTAAAGACGACCGAATTCGATACCTGTTTCTATAGAAAAATCTTCGTCGAGTTCGTATTTCGCTATTTCCATTTTGGAGGTTTCGTCTACAATGCGGATGTAGGCATCGCGTACCTGGCCAAAATTCTGGCGCCTGTGCGTTGCTTCGTGAATGGTTACCACAAACAGTATTTCGGTAACGCGTGGGTCAACCTGGTTAAGGTTTACGGTGATGACCTCGTCATCGCCTCCATCACTGTTTCCACCGGTGGGGTCGTCGCCCGAGTGCGTTAATGCGCCGTCAGGCGAGGACGTGTTGCCGTAAAAAACAAAAAAATCCTCTGCGGGGATGAGGCGGCCCGCACCCACCATAATAGCAGATGCATCAAGGTCGAAGGCTAAGCCGGTGCCCTCGTTGGGGTTCCAGCCTAAACCAACACTTATTTGCGAAAGGCCAATATTGATCCTTTCACCTTTTCTTAGCGTAATAGCCATATCAGTATGTATAAAAAGATTGTTTAGATGTTTGTATGCCGGGATGTTTCCATTTTAATAGAATTGGCAACGGCCGATTGGGGTCATCGTCGATTTTGGTGTCAAAGTAAATGACAGTTTTTAGATTGAGCAACAGTGTAGATGTTACACCCGGCGAGGGATTTTTTGTACAGGCTTAGATTAAGCAATAGCCAGTGATGAAACTGCCCCGGGCGGCGTGGATGCTAAGCTGATTGCTTTGCATGCGGGGAAAAGCCTGCCGCTGAGTAATTGAATAATGCGCTGATTTTCAAATGATTGTTCGCTAATGATGCGACTGCTTTTTTGCAAAGATACCACATAGTGACAAATGTAATGGTGGCAAGATTTTGACACCATTGTAAAATTTTCAAACTATTGATTATAAGGAGTTTAAATATGTTCACGGTGTTCACGGAGCGGCGCGTGAACACCGTGAACATTTTAACCGTGCTTCGCGGCGATAATTTGCTCGCAAAGGCCGAAGGAGAGCGTCATGCCGTTGCCGCCAAGCCCGTTGATGATGGTTACGCCGGGTTCTGCATCCAACACCAGTTCGGTTTGGCCGGTGGTCATTTTGGGTAATATGCCGTGCCAGGTTTGTATAACTCGGGTATCTTTAAAGTTGGTGAAAGTTTTTAAGTAAGCCAATATCATTTGGTTAATAAAATCCTTATCAAAGGGGTCGTGCACCAGGCCATACTCATGCGAATCGCCAACGGTAAGTTCGCCCAGGTGGTTCTGCGCGGCCATTACATGTATGCCCCATTTAAGATATTCGGGGTACTCCTGTTCATAGCGGCTGCGCAGGGCGGCTATTGCAGGTGCAGCATGGAAACCGGGGTAATGCACCATGCTTAAACTGCCGCAAATGGCAGGGCCAATGCGCCAGTCTTCGGGCTGCGCTGCCAGCCGCATCATCTGCAGCTTGCACTTGGTTATTTTGAACGAACTGAAAAGCTCGGGATACAGCGTTTCAAAATCGGCACCGCTGCAAACGTATATCTCATCGGCCTGCCAGCTACTATTACCGCTTACTACGGTATTTTGCTGCACATGGCTTATAGCGGTGTTCCAATTGAACTTAACGTCGTATTTATCGGCCAGGTGCTGCGCAATCTTGCCGATGGCTACGCGTGCCTCTACAATCATTTCGGCACTGCTCCATAATGCGCCCTTTAATCCGTTTGGGTTTACGGCTTCTGATTTAGCCAAAGTTTGTTGCGGACTAAGCAGTGCACAATCGCGGTAGCCCTGGTTCATGTCGGCATATTGCTCCATTACAGCCAGTTCGTCGTCATGATAGGCAACGTGCAGAGAGCCTACCTCATCGTGCCATATGCCGGCTTCCATACAGGTTTGTTTCCATATGCTGCGCGATAAAATGGCCCGTTCGAATAGCGGCCCGTTTGGCTGCCCTATTGGCCACACCATACCAAAATTACGGATAGATGCGCCTACGGCACGTTCGTTACGTTCAAAAACGGTTACCTCGTAACCGCGTGTGGCAAGGGCACGTGCGGTGGCCAGGCCTACAATGCCGGCACCGATTACGATTGCTGATGGGATACTCATAAAGTTACGATATTTGAGGCTGCATCGGCCACTGCTTTATTGCGGGCCGAGCGGTAAAAATACAGGAGTGACAGTAAGCCGCAAACGCCGCCTACGATAGATACAACAATGGCACCTTCCTTAAAAAATTCGGCCCAGCTGATGGTTGGCCTGCCAAGTTCTTTAACCAGCAATACGCTTACACTGCCCAGGTACCCTATAGAGTCGGCCAGGTAAATTAAAAAGCCAACATTGCTTTTATAATGGAAGGTAGCTATCAGGCGTTCGAAAAATATGGCGTTGTAAGGCACATACACAAGGTATAAGCCAAGGCCAACCATGGTCATCCACGCAATAGGGCTGATGATGTTGTGCGAAAACATTACTGTTGAACCACCCGCCAACAAACAACCCACAATGATCATGAGGTGGATGAGGCTGAACGCCCGCAGGTTCTTTTTTACGAGGATAAGCAAGCTCATGGCTGCCAATACAATAACAGATATTTGTGTGTCAATCCGGGCGTAAATGGTGCGGTCTGTTATGCCCAGGCTGTTCCATATCTCTACGTTAAAGTTGTCGCGTATATCGCGCATAATGGTTATCAGTACATAAATAAAAAGCGTAAGTATAATGCCTGGTAAGAAACGGGCAATAAACTGTTTACGTTCCAGCTTAGTCATGGGCAGCCGCTCGGTGCGCAGCGCGATATCCTCCGGCGTTTGCGGCGGCATCAGCTCCAGCATCATTACAAACAAAATAAGCGGTAATACAAACAGCGCCCCTGTTGCAAAGGGCATATAATATTCGTTTACATGGTAAACGAGCATCAGTGTTTGTCCTACCGTTTTTACGAAACCCGAACCAAAGATAAAGCTGATAGAAAGCACTGCAGCCATAAACTCTGTAGAGCGGCGACCTTCGAGGTAGCCAAAAACCAAGCCCCATATCAGCCCGAGCGGGAAACCGTTAATAAAAAGAAAAATGATATTATAAGGCGCAGGCGTAACCGCAAAAGCCAACAGTGCCAACCACGAAACGCCAACCAGCGCCAATATGGTTATGCCGCGTTTCGCGCCCCGTATTTCGGCAATAAAGCGGATGCCGTAAAATTTGCTCAGCATGTAGCCAAAAATTTGCGCAATTACCAGCCATACCTTATAATCGATATGCCAATATTGTTCGCCTAAAAATGTGCCGGCAGTAAACGCTTTGCGAAAAGCGTACATAGAGGTGTATGCCCCGAAAGCCGCAATTGCCGCCAGTATAGATATGAGCCAATAAGGCCAGTTAGCTACTTTTGCTTTTAGTTGAGTAACAATGGGTATGGCCATTTTTAGGGATGCTATATTTTAGAGCGGACAAGATCATCAAAAACATTGAGATTTTATAAATCGCCCATATTGTTTAGCAAAACTAAACTATGTTTATTAATAATAAACTAATTTTAAGTTAAGAAATCTTAAACGGTCTATGCCTTTGCCTCAAAGAAATAGACGACCAGCATGCATGCCTTTGTGGTGCCTGTGTTTTTTGGCGTATGCGGTATGCGCCCATCAAACAGCATCGAATCACCTTCGGCAAGCGTGTACGATTTTTCGCCGAACTGGTATTCTATGGTGCCGGAGAGGACGTACTTATACTCGTAGGCCTCGGTTTCTACCTGCGGGCGGTGCGCATCTGGCTGCAGTTCCAGTATCACAATATCTACCGTAGAACTTTTTATCGACTGGGTAAAAATGCGCTGGTAGTGGAAACCCTCGGCATGCTCTTTCTCGAAGTGCTCATAATCGGCCTTACGGCGGACGATGAGGGGGGAATTGCCGTCGCCTGAGTGGATGTCTTTAAAAAAAACATTCATATCTATCTCCAGCGCCTTAATAATATCTATCAGCACAACCAGCGAGGGGATGGTGCGGCTGTTTTCTATCTGCGAAATAAGGCCCTTACTTACGTTGGCCCTTATGGCCAGTTCCTGTACGGTTATGTTTTTCTCGCGCCGCTTATCTTTTATGCGGTTACTGATCTGTATCAGTACGTCATCTTCCATGCTGAATGCTGCAATTGTTTGTTGAACGCTGGAAAAGTAGATAATATAATTAAAGGAGGCAAGGTATTTAGCTTATTTTAACAACTCCTGCGTTTAACAAATTATATCATGAAGACTTAATTTTGCCATAATATTAAAACCCGTTACTTTGGCCATAAACATGCCCCTATGCCTACAGAAATACGCACCCCCGAAGAAATAGTAGACGAAGTTTTTGCGCTGTACGAATTACACGGTAATGAAGATTACATCGGCGAGCCGGTTTCGCAGTTAGAACACATGTCGCAAGCTGCTGCCCTCGCCGAAGCGGAGGGCTACGATGCAGAGGTTATATTAGCGGCCTTTTTTCATGATATAGGGCACTTATGCGCTACTGCCGAGAGTATGGCAGGCATGGGTAATGTAGATCATGAAAAGCTGGGGTCTGATTATTTGATCGAACGGGGCTTTTCGGCACGTATGGCTAACCTGGTAAACGGGCACGTAATAGCTAAGCGCTACCTCACCTATAAATACCCCGAGTATTACGATAAACTTTCGCCGGCCAGCAAAGTTACCCTCAGCTTTCAGGGCGGCGTAATGAGTGCTGCCGAAGCAGAAGCTTTTGAGCAGCACCCCGATGCCGAACTTATTGTGCGTATGCGTTACTGGGACGATGAAGCCAAGCTGGAGCACATCCCGGTAGATAACGTTGCACATTTGAAACAGCTTGCGCTTGCCCACCTGCGCCGCAATTAAAACGCCATCCTTGGCGGCATGTTAAGTTTTTATCATGCCGCTATCATATAATTGTTACCATCTCCCCTTGTGCTTAATCCTAAGTACACAAAGTGATAAAGTTTAGTTAATGTAAACTTAGTTTATAAATAATAAACAAAGTTTAGTATTGCTCTCACAAAAACGACAACTTTTCACTCCAAAAACAATTAATTAATGAAACAGATTTACAAACATTTAAAGGCCGTTTTAACGGTTGTAATGTTTTGTTTGCTGCCCGGCATGTTGCTGGCGCAATCAAAAATTACAGGTAAAGTTACCGATGAAACACAGCAGCCCTTACCGGGGGTTACCGTGTCGATCAAAGGCACCCAGCAGGGTACGGTAACAGATGTAAACGGTCATTACAGCATCAACGCCGCAAAAGGCCAGGTTCTGATTTTTAAATTTATAGGCTATGCAGCGCAGGAAATTGCCGTTGGCGATGATGCTGTATATAACCTAAACTTCAAAGCCGAAAGCAAGGTACTTAACGAGGTAGTAGTAACCGCGTTGGGTGTAAAGAAAGAGACCAAGAAATTGGGCTACTCGGTACAGGAAGTGCGTGGTGCCGACCTGGTGAAGGCACGCGAGCCGAATGCTATCAATAGCCTTACCGGTAAAGTTGCTGGCTTAAACATTGGTATAAACCAGGAGTTACTTGCTGCACCAACCGTGTTGCTGCGTGGTTCGCCGCTTGATTTTTATGTGGTAGATGGTATCCCCATCAACTCCGATACCAAAAACATATCGGCAGATGATATAGATACCTATACTATATTAAAGGGCCCAACCGCTGCTGCTTTATATGGTAGCCGTGGTATAAACGGTGCTATTTTAATAACCACCAAACGCGCAAAAAGTGCTACCAAAGGCTTCACTATCGAGCTTAACTCCAGCACCCAGTTCAACAGGGGCTTCATTGCTATTCCTAAAGTACAGAACAACTACGGTGGTGGCGATAACGACAAATACGCATTTGGCGATGGCGCCGGCGGTGGCGTTAACGATGGTGATTACGATGTTTGGGGCCCAAGGCTTAACGCAGGTTTGATGTTGCCACAATACGATGGCGAGTACGACCCAACCAAAACCTACGTAACCACATTTGCCGATGGTTCTACCTTTACAGGCCACATTAAACCAACCCCATGGGTTGCCCGTGGCGTAAACAACCTTGAAGGCTTTTTGCAAACAGGTTTGCTAACCAGCAATAACTTAAGCATTTCTTCAACTTCGGATAAATCAACCATTAGGATGTCGGTTACGCATGGTTATCAGCGTGGTATTACGCCAAATACCGGTTTGAATACCGTTAACTTTAACTTAATGGCCAGCTACAACCTTACCAAGCAAATTAAGGTTGAAGGTAACCTGAACTACAACCGCCAGTACACAGATAACGTACCGGATGTAAGCTACGGCCCAAACAGTATTATCTATAACGTTGATATATGGACTGGTGCCGACTGGAACATCAACGATATGCGTGATTACTGGCAGCCTGGTAAAGAAGGTATCCAATCGAAATTCGTGGAGTATAAACGTTACCATAACCCATGGTTCCAGAGCTACGAATGGACACGCGGCCATTACAAAAACGATATCTATGGCTGGGGTTCGTTTACTTACAGCCCTACTAAAGATTTCGACATTATGCTGAGGAGCAACATCACCACTTACAATTTGTTGAGGACAGAGAAGGAGCCATTTTCGGCACACCCTTATGGAGATGAGCATGGCCATGGTAACTACCGCGAAGACCGCCGCGACATCTTCGAAAACAACACCGACTTAATTGCTAAATACAATTTAAACGATATCGCTAAAACAGGCATCTCGGTTAACCTTTTGGCTGGTGGTACCTTGCGCAATCTTAAATACACTTCAACCTTCGTATCAACAGATCAGTTGCTAATACATGATGTGTACACGTTCCAAAACACCATCAACCCGCTTAGGGCTTATAACTTCGGCTCAAGCCTAATCACTACCAGTGCTTATGCATCTGCCGACGTCTCATACAAAAATTACTTCACTATATCTGCAACAGGCCGCAGCGAGAAATCATCTGCACTGCAAAACCAGTCGTACTTTTATCCTTCAGTTAGTATTGCAACCCCTATTTCTGATTACGTGAAACTGCCCGAAGTGATTTCTTTCCTGAAATTACGCGCCAGCTATGCTAACGTAAAAAGTGGCGGTACATCTACTTACATTGGCCCTGCCGGTTACCCTGTTGGCTACGGCGATGCTTACCAAACTACCTATGGCGGCCCTAACTACCAAACCGCACAGCCAGCCTACTCGTTGGGTACCTCTTACGGTAACGTTACCGCAGCTTATGCACCAACTACAGCTATAAGCCCGGCTATTAAACCATACAGCCGTACCAACTACGAAGGTGGTTTGGAGATGCGTTTCCTGCACGACCGATTAGGTTTTGCAGGTACTTACTACCAGTATAAAGATGGTCCGCAATTGTTCTACCAACAATTGTCTGAAACCAACGGTAGCGCACAAACTTTAGTTACCAATGGTTTATCAACCAAACGTACCGGTTACGAGTTCTCTATTAACGGCAGCCCTATTATTGGTGAAAACTTCAAATGGGATGTGTTGATGAACGTAGGTACTTACAAAGAAGTTTACGATTCTTTTGCAGAAGGCCAAACCGGTATCGTATCGGGCGACCAGGTTTTTGTAAAAGGCGACCGTGTTGATAAATTATACGGTAAATACGAAGCCATGACCCAGGATGGTAAAGTGATACACGATGCATCGGGCTTGCCAAGGTACTTGCCAAAATCGCAATACTTGGGCAACGCCGACCCTGACTTTAGCTGGGGTATCAATAACAAATTCCG
Source organism: Mucilaginibacter psychrotolerans (assembly GCF_004519315.1). Classification (GTDB taxonomy): domain Bacteria; phylum Bacteroidota; class Bacteroidia; order Sphingobacteriales; family Sphingobacteriaceae; genus Mucilaginibacter; species Mucilaginibacter psychrotolerans. Next base: position 243,208 of record NZ_SOZE01000006.1, on the reverse strand, counting down.
TTACAGGCAATTTACGCTATCGTTCCAGTTTGATGGTATGGTAGGTGGTAAAATACAGGATAGGGTTTACCGCAAGCTTGTTGAAGGCGGCCGTGGCCAGGTTACAGACGAAGGCGTTATTGGCGCGGCTCGTCTATACGAATCGCAGCACTGGGGCGATCCGGGCTTTAAAGGCGCAGTTTACAGCGATGGTACCCCAATATTGGGTCATGATGGCGTAACCCTTGCACCAGGCAGCCCTGCCATACAGTTCGACCCATTGACAGGCGTTATCTCTAACTACAGCCAGCTGCAATTCGTATCAAACACTACTCCTGTAAAATATGTGCAGGATTACGTAAACAACTTCTACAACGACCCACAGCATACCGTTATCAGCAAAACTTACGCAAAGCTGCGCGAAGTTGTAATTGGTTACTCGTTGCCAACCAACCTGGTAAAGAAATTATCATTATCACGTGTTGAGTTCTCTATCGTAGGCCGCAACCTGCTGTATTTCTTCAAACCAGGGTACAAAGATATCGACGTTGACCAGTATCCGGGCCGTAACCAGCTTGGCCAAACCAACCTGGAGTACAACCTGCAAACCCCAACTACCCGTAGTTTCGGTTTCAACTTAAACGTGGTTTACTAAGCGATAAAGTATCACCAAACAAAAAGAAACATTACATGAAATCATTAAAAATAACTATAGCCTCTTTAGCCATCATTGTAGCGGCATCGGGCTGTAAAAAAGAATTCGACCAGGATGTGCAAAACAAAAACCAGCCTGTAACAGGTTTGTCGCCGGCCTTGTTGCTCCCAAATATCGAGACGGCTATTTTTGAGTCGGCTTACAACCAGGTAGAACGCCAAAACCAGTACACGGCTTGTAATTATACTTATTATGATAACAACAAGTATTGGACAGGCAGCACCGGTTTAGATTACAGTAACCTGAACAACGTTGTTGCGATGGAAACAGAGTCTAACAAGCTAAACGCTACGCTATCTAAGCCATACCTGGCGCTTGCCAAATTTTTCAGAGCTTATTTCTTTGTGAGGATGACCATGAAGGTTGGCGATGTGCCAATGACCGACGCTTTGAAAGGCTTAGACGGCCTTACGCCTAAGTACGATTCGCAAAAGCAAGTGTTCATCAATGCTTTGGCTTTGTTAGAAGATGCTAACAAAGACCTTGGCGAAATGAATGCCGTAAACAAGCTTACTACCGGTACTTACGTGGTTGATAGCAAATACGATTTCTACTTTAGGGGCGACCTTACCAAATGGCAAAAAGTGGTTAACGCTTACCGCCTGCGCGTGCTGATTAACCTGAGCAAGAAAGCAACAGATGCTGAGTTGAACGTAAAAGCGCAATTCGCGTCAATCATCAACAATCCAACAAAATACCCTTTGCTGAGCGGTATGGATGATAACCTGCAATACGTTTATGATGGCGTATTCAGCATATACCCAAACAGCCCGCGTAACTTTGGTAACGATGCTACACGTTATAACATGGCTGCTACTTACCTTAACACGCTTGCATCTTTAAACGATTTGCGTGCTATGAAGGTGGCCGAGCCTGCACGTGGCCTTGGTTTTGGAGATACCGATTTCCGTTCATTCGTGGGCGGCGCTTCGGGCCAGGATCAAAGTACTATGACTAACCTGGTACAGGCTGGTAAAATATCATTGATTGGCCGTCACCGTTATTACGAAACCCTAACCGGCGAAAACACCTTTATCGTAGGCTATCCCGAAATGTGCTTTAATATTGCAGAAGCAATAAACCAGGGCTGGGTTACCGGCGATGCCGAAGCATGGTACAAAAACGGTATCTATTCCGATTTTGGCTTCTACGGTGTAAACGATGGTGCTAACACGGTTACTTTCCAAAAAAGCGGTGGTTTATTAGGCGATGACGTATCATACCCTGTTACTTTTAGCTATGCTACCTACTACGCGCAGCCAGCTGTTAAATACGCGGGCAACACTGCCGATGGTCTTAAGCAAATCTTAACCCAGAAATACCTGGCATTTGCCCGTAACTCTGGTCAGGAAGCTTATTACCAATGGCGCCGCACAGGTATCCCGGCATTTGATATCGGCCCGGGCAACACCGATGGTGGTGTTATCCCGCAGCGTTACCAGTACCCGGCTAACGAGCGTACGGCTAATGCAACCAACTACAATGCAGCAGTGCAAAGCCAGTTTGGCGGCAAGGACGATATTTACCAGGCCCTTTGGATAGTTAAATAATTTAATACCCCATATAATTAAGCAATGCAGCAAGGCAGTTAGTAATAACTGCTTTGCTTGTTTAAAAAAAACACCATGAAAAAACTCGCATTTGTATTGCTGGCAGCTTTGGCCGTATCGCCGGCTATGGCGCAGCGGAAAACAAAAAACCTCATCATTGTAACGCTGGATGGTATGCGCTGGCAGGAAGTTTACCGCGGTGCCGATTCGGCGCTCATTAATTCCAAATTCACCAATGATAAGGAGGACGTAAAGAAAAGATACTGGGCCGCAACCCCGCAGGAACGCAGGGCAATCCTGTTCCCGTTTTTATGGAACACCGTGGCAAAGCAAGGCCAGCTATACGGCAATCGCGATGCAGGCGGTAAAGACGAAATTGCCAATCCCTATAAATTTTCTTACCCGGGCTATAACGAAATCTTCACAGGTTTCCCGGATGTGCGCATGAACACCAACGACCCTATAGTGAATCCCAACATGAACGTGCTGGAGTACATCAACAAGCAAAAGGGTTTCGAGGGTAAAGTAATCGCGTTCTCATCATGGGAGCGTTTTCCGCAGATTTTGAACGTAAACCGTTCGGGCTTGCCGGTGTATTCAGGCTATTCAGGGCTGAAGAATGCCGATGCCAACGCGCGTTTAAAATACCTGAATGAGTTGCAGCAAAACGTACCGCACTATGTAAACGACAGCACCCGCTCAGATTTTGTTACTTATGAGTACAGCAAGGAATACCTGAAACAGTACAAACCGCGCGTATTGTTCATGTCGTTCGACGAGACAGACGATATGGCCCACGCCGGCAACTACAAATCGTATTTGGAATTTGCAAAGCAGGAAGATGGCTTCATTAAAAACCTTTGGGAAATGGTACAAGCCGATCCCTTCTACAAAAACAATACAACGCTCATCATCACCTGCGACCATGGCCGCGGCTATGCGCAGTTGGATAGCTGGCGCCATCACGGCTCGGATGTGGTGGGTGCAGAGCAAACCTGGTTTGCGGTTATTGGCCCGGACACGGCCCCAACAGGCGAGGTGCTTACCGGCACCACTTACCACAAGCAATTGGCCCAAACCATGGCACTATTGCTCGGCCTCGATTTTAAAGCCAATGCCGGCCACGAGGTTGGTGATGCTATAAAAAGCGTTTTAACAGGTAAATAACAATTAAATTAAATATTTTAGAGGTATGGGTTTAAGAATAAGATTTTTGTTGGCGATAGTATGGTTTTGCCTGCCAGTGCTTACGTATGCGCAGCAGCAAGTAAATATTTTACAAGTGCCTGGCCTTGGCCAGTATTGCAAAATAGATACAGCTGGTATTTCTGTTTTGCCAAGCGGACGGTTTATAACGCCTGCCGGTAAAACCATTCGCATCACACATGATCCTTTCGGATTATCCATATCTCCCGACGGCAAAAAAGCGGTAACGCTGCACAATGGTGTACTTACGCTGGTTGATATCGCAACAATGAATAGCGTAAGGGTGCCATCGTATGACAAAAAAATTGCTTCCCCTCTACCTAATGGATCGTTTTTAGGCGTTGCGTTTTCGCCCGATTCAAAAACCTTGTACTTAAGCGGCGGCGATGATGGCGCGGTTATACGATACGATGCCGAAAGATTTATCAAAATCGATTCGATATCATTGAACGGGAAAGTTGGGGGTAAAAACTATGAAGATAGCTTCACTTCCGATTTGCTCTATAACCCAGCTAAAAACGAGTTGTTAGTTTTAGATAGGGGGAATTTCCGTATGGTACGTATCGACTTGGCCACAAAAAAGCTAACAGCATCTGTAAACGTAGGGAGGCAGCCTTTTGGGCTGGCGTTGAGTCCTGATAAAAAAGTGGCGTTTGTGGCAAACGTGGGCATGTATGCTTATCCGCTGATAAGTGGTGCCAACCCTAAAAATGCCGATTCGATCATGATTTCCAGGCACCCTTATGGCGATAATACCAAACAATCACGGGAAGGTACAGTAGTTGAAGGCAGGAAAATTCCTGGGGTGGGCAGCCCAATATCGCCAGACGCAATGAGTGTTTTCACCATCGATTTAACAACGAATAAGGTAACCGATAAATTTAAAACCGGCCACCAGGTTGGTCAGATGCTGGAGGATGCTGAAGTTACCGGCGGCGCCAGCCCCAACTCTATAGCCGTTGGCAGTAATTATGCTTACGTAACCAACGCCACAAACGATAATATCACCATTATCGATTATAAAAACCATAGGTTGTTGGGAGATATACCCATCAAGGTAGATGCCCGGATCGATAAATTTCGCGGCCTGTTGCCTTTTGGTATCAGCCTGAGTAAAGACGAAAAAACACTGTATGTCGCACTTTTGGGTTTTAATGCCGTAGCAGTGATTGATATACCTTCACGGGTTACCAGGGGACTTATCCCTACCGGCTGGGGTGCTTCGAGGGTTAAGCTCTCTGCCAACGAAGATGAGTTATACATTACATCGTGCCGTGGATATGGAGCCGGGCCAAACGGGGGAGCTGGTTTTGTTGCGCCGCCGCAGGGTACTTATATCGGCGATATCCAGTTAGCCACCTTTCAAAAAGTTGCTATGCCTAGTGCCGTGCAACTTGCGGCATATACCAAACAGGTTATTGATAATACGTTTGCAAGCAGCACCGTCAATGTTGCTACTAACAACCCATTGCCCGTACTTCCCGGTTCATCGGCCACGCCCATTAAATATATTGTGTATATCACTAAGGAGAACCGCACGTACGATGAAGTTTTAGGGCAGATGCAAAACGCTAAAGGCGATACTACGCTGGCTCGTTTTGGCGTGCATTGCGAGTACACCCTGCCTGATGCTACCCGCGTACAGTTTCCTAACCTCAATGTATCACCAAACCATATTAAGGTTGCTGGCCAGTTTGCTTTTAGCGATAATTATTATTGCGATAGCGATGCCTCTATTCATGGCCACCACTGGATGATGGGCGTTATCCCTAACGAATGGGTAGAAGCCAACTCCGATGTTAGTAAAACCGCTAAACTGTTTTCAAGCGCTCCGGGCAGACGGTTCCCGGGCTCTACAGGCAGTATGGATCCTGAAGATTATGCCGAAACAGGAGGACTTTGGGAAGCACTTGAACGCAAAAATATAGGTTTTTACAACTTTGGTGAAGCCAACGAAACGGCCCACGTGCGCGAAGATTGGGAAGATACCAACACTGGCGCTGCCCATATCGTGATGGTGCCTATGCAAAAAGCTTTATTTACCCGCACCAGCCATAACTATGCAGGCTTTAATACCAATATACCCGATCAGTTTAGGGTTGAACAATTTAAAAGCGAGTTTACCAAAATGTGGATAACAGGCAAAAAGAAGATGCCTTCGCTGATAACCATGCAGGTACCCAATGACCATGGTGCTGATATCAGGCCAAAAGATGGCTATCCATATAGAGAATCGTATATGGCGGATAATGATCTGGCTGTAGGGCGCATACTCGATTTTCTGTCGCATACAAAATACTGGAAGAACATGCTGGTAATTGTCACTGAAGACGACCCGCAGGGTGGTGTGGACCATATTGATGCCCATCGGTCAATACTGATGTTAGCAGGCCCGTATGTGAAAAGAGGTTATGTAAGCCACACCCACGGCAACTTTGGGTCGATACTTAAAACTATTTACAATATTTTAGGCGTGCCTTACGTGAATCAGTATGATGTAACTGCTTCTTTACTGCAGGATTTTTTTACCGATAAGCCAGACTTTACACCATACACCTATGTGGACAGCGATACCCGCATCTTTGATACTAAAAAAGCCATGGCGCGCTACAGCAAAAATATCAATTGGCGAAAAATTAAAAAAAGCATTGATATGGATGATGAAGACCGGGAACGCGAAGATCATTACAAGCAAAAAGGAAAAAAGACATCCGGCACCATAGTTAACTAACAAACATGCCTGCAAAGCCCGGTTTTAGCCGGGCTTTGTTCATTAAATTAAACCACTTATCATGAAATTTTCTCCCATAGCTACGGTGGCCATTGCGGCTGCATTAATTTGGCTTAAACCCAATTCGGTTCCTCAATCAAAACATAATTTTATAGTGATTGCCCATCGCGGCGACCATGTAATTTATCCTGAGAATACCCTGGAAGCTTATCGCGAAGCTATAAAAAACGAAGCTGACTATATTGAGATAGACCTGCGCACTACAAAAGACAGCCAGTTGGTGAGCATGCACGACGCCACGGTGAACCGGATGACTAATGGGAAAGGAGCGGTAAACAGTTTCACGCTGGCCGAATTGCAGCAACTTAAATTAAAGGGTGGTGATAGCGTGAATACCTATCATGTACCAACATTTGTCGAAATACTAAAGCTGGCAAAAAACAAAATCAATATCTACCTTGATTTTAAAGCTGCCGACCCGGCCGTTGCCTATCAAATGATACAACAGTACCATATGGAAAAACAGGTATTGGTGTACATAAATAGCGCAAAACAGTTAACCGGCTGGCGTAAGGTTGCACCGAAAATGCCGCTGATGCTGAGCTTGCCCGATAGTGTTACTACAGTAGATGGCATGAAAACATTCATCGACAAGTACCGGCCCGATTTACTCGACGGCGATTATGGCCAGTACAACCCGGATATGCTTGCCTTTGCCGCTACCCGCGACATTCCGGTTTGGCCGGATATACAAAGCGCCACCGAAGGCACCGCCGACTGGAGCAAAGCTGTGAAGACGGGTTTTAAAGGTCTGCAAACAGACCACCCCGCAGCGCTTGCTGCATTTTTAAAGCAGCAAAAATTGCGTTAAAACGTCTAGGTTTACGACCGCTATTAAATAGCAGGGGCTTTAACGATAAATTAATACTATTTTAGTTTATTTGCTAAGCCCCTTGTTTTGCTAATACGGGTTTCCCAATGCTTAGAGTTTTTTATCCCCTGGCCTTCGTTATCAGCATGATGTTGTGCGGTAAACTTTGCGCGCAAGACAAGGAAATAGCGGTCGCCGCGCAAATAAGTCAGCAGCACCCCGATTCGGCACTTATTATACTCAAAAAGATATCCGCTGGTGCTATAGAACGTAAAGACGGCCTTACAGAAGGGATGTGTATGCAGCAAATGGGCCAAATTTGCTATAACCAGGGCCACTATGCGCAGGCTTTAGAGTATTACCTGCGGGCCGACAAGATTTTCAGCAGCGATAATCACCCCGACCTTCAAGCCGCCAACCTTGGCCAAATGGGGGTATTCTATTACTACAATAAGCAACTGGGCAGGTCGCGCGCTATGTACAATAAGGCGCTGGCCATCTACCGGCGAAACAATAACATGGTAGGCCAGGCCGGTATTTTGGGCAACATAGGGCACTTGTACGAGAAACAGCACCGTTATGACAGCGCTTTTTATTACCAGAACCTCGCCCTTAAGAACTATACCCAAGCCAATTACAAAAAAGGTGCAGCCAAGATATACGAAAACCTGGGCAGCATTTACGAGGATTTGGCCAAATACGATTCGGCCTACGCCAGCTTTAATAGATCGCTGCAGCTGTACAAGGAAGAAAATAACGAGGTTGCCTCTATAGAGGTAGTGAATAATTTAGGCGATATACTGCGAAAAACCGGGCATTATGCCGAAAGCATTATGGAAACCAGAAAGGCGATGGCTCTTGCCCAAAAAACGGGCAATACTTACCAGCTGGCCTCTTCTACCAAAGACCTCGGTAAGGCCTATCAATTGATGAACCGAATGGATAGCGCCTTTCACTATGCCGAGCTCAGTCGTAAGTACTCGCTGGAAATTTACTCGAGGGAGGGTGCAAATCAAACCGCCTTTTTGCAGGTGCTGTATGATATGGATAAAAAGAGCAACGAGATTACCCGGCTCAACAATATCCGTAAGGTAAATTATATCATTACAGCAGCCGGGGTTATTGTGTTGTTGTTGGTGGTGGCTTTGGGCGTAGTGGTGTTTAGCAGGCAGCGACTAAAGATAAAAGATCAGCATGCCCTGGCACGCCAAAAAGAGGCCGAGCACCAGGTGATGCAATTGCAACTGGAAAATCAAAGGCTGGAAGAGGAAAGCCTTAAACAACAGTTGGAACTCAAAGGCCGCGAACTATCCAGCCATACGCTCAACCTCATCCGCAATAATCAATTGCTTGAGCAGATGCGGAGCACGCTGCAGGCCATGGTAAAAGATGATAAACGCGACCAGAAAAAGCAGATGCAGCAGATAATCCTGCAGATAAACGATAGCTTTAACCATGAGCAGCACTGGAAAGAATTTACGGCCGCTTTTGAGCAGGTGCACCAGCAGTTTTTCGAGAACATCAAAAAATACAGCAGCGATCTTACTTCTGCAGATATGCGGCTGATTGCTTTGCTGCGCATCAACCTCAGCTCTGAGGATATCGCCACGCTGCTGGGCATCTCTACCGATAGCCTTCGGGTATCGCGTTACAGGCTCCGTAAAAAGCTCAATATAGGCCAGGGCGACAACCTTACCGCCTTTATTCAATCTTTGTAACAGCGTTGCAAAAACCTCCCATACAATCTATATTAACTCGATCCGTGATACTTAACATTAAATTAATGTAACGGTAATGTAATGGTAATGGAGGTTTGTTATTAAATTAAGTATTTGATTTTCAGTTATTTACAGATTGTTGTTGCTTTTGTGTTTACACCTGTTGTAACGCTGTTGCCTTTCCGTAACCCCTAAAGTTTTTTTAATCGATGCCCGTAGTCCAACTTTGCAACATCCAAAAACAGAGTCAATAATTTGTACAAAACGTATCGAAAATGAATAAACTTTTATACCTTTTTATTCCGTTCCTTTTTTGCGCAGCAATAGCGAACGCAGCTAAAATAAAAGGCCACGTTTACGACAAGAAGTCGGGCGAGGCCCTGGTGGGTGCCACCGTGGTGCTTGAGAAAACAGGCAAGGCTACCAGCACCGGGCTGGATGGCTCCTTCGAAATAAAGGATGTGGAGGCTGGTCCGGCAACGCTCCGCATATCTTATATCACTTACCAAACCGTTGTTCAGCAAATTGTAGTGAGCAAGGATATGGACCACGTAAAAATCTACATGGAATCTGCTTCTAAAGATTTAGGCGAGGTGGTGGTAAGGGCCACTACAGGCGGCTCTAACGACCGCGATGCCCGACGCATTGAGCAGAACGCCACGCAGGTGATGAACATCGTTTCGGGTCGCGCCATAGAGATATCGCCGGATTTAACCGTGGCCAATGTGATCCAGCGCGTCTCAGGTATATCGGTAGAGCGTAACAGCAACGGCGATGGCCAATACGCCATTTTGCGTGGTATGGATAAACGCTACAATTACACCCTGGTAAACGGCGTGAAAATACCGAGCCCGGATAACAAATACCGCTATGTACCGCTGGATCTGTTCCCGGCAGATTTGCTGGACAGGCTGGAGGTGTACAAAACCCTTACCCCGAACTTAGAGGGCGATGCCATCGGTGGTTCGGTTAACATGGTGATGAAGAACGCGCCGGATCATTTTCAGGTGAACGCCAACATCGCTACAGGTTACAGCCAGCTGTTTTTCGATCGCGATTTCACCAGCTTCGATGCTTCGGGCATCAACCGCAAATCGCCTTATGAATTGCATGGCCGCACTTACACTGCTACTCAGGCCGATTTCACTAAAGGCACGTTGGATTACACTTCCAAAAAACCTGCTCCTAACGTTATCGGTAGCTTATCTTTAGGCCAGCGGTTCTTCGATAGCAAGCTGGGCGTTATCATTGCGGGCAGCTACCAGAATACCTACCGCGGCAGCAACAGCACGTTCTACAACTCAGCCGTAAACGGAACCGACGCTTATGCCGTTATCACCAGCAAAAGCTACCGTCAGTACTCCGAGCAGCAAACCCGCCTGGGCTTGCACGGCAAAGTTGATTACGCCTTCGATAAAAACAACAAGCTGAGCTTATACAATGTATTCGTAGATCTGAAGAACCAGCAACTACGCGATGCCGTAAGCACATCTTACAACGGGGTTTACGACCCAACAGCAGGCAACGCCGAACTTACCTACGATACCCGCAGCCGTTTAACCGAGCAGAAGATATACAACAGCACCCTGCATGGCGATCATAAGCTTTTTGGCGATAGGTTTAAGATACAATGGTCTGCCGTTTATTCAACTGCCCAGAACGAGGTGCCCGATAATACCACCATCAGTCTGAACGGCCTGCGCCAGGGTTTCGTGGAAAAACGCACTTCGCTGGTGAACACTTCGCCGGTAAACCGCCGCTGGGAACGCAATACAGACGAAGACAAAGCGGGTTACTTAGACCTTACCTACACCGCGCCAATAGGTGGCGTAAAAGTAGATTTTACCGTGGGCGGTCTTTACCGCGATAAGCAACGCAGCAGCTTCTTCAATAATTACACACTTGCGCCAACTGCCGCCAACGCGGGCTTGCAATACGGCGTAGATTTTAACAACTACACCGACCTTAGCCTGGTAGTAAGCAACCCAACGGGCGCGGTAAGCAACCCGCTTACCTACGATGCTTCTGAAAAAACCAGTGCCGGTTATGGTATGTTCAAATTTACCACAAACAACCTCGATGTAATAGGCGGTGCCAGGGTAGAGCATACCGACCAGGGATACAACCTGTTGTTCCCGGCGGGCGAATCAAAGCCTAAGGGCAGCCAGGTGTACACCGATGTGTTGCCAAGCTTAACTTTAAAATACCATTTAACCGATAAATCGCAGTTGCATGCTTCTTACTACAAGGCACTTAACCGCCCCGGTTTTTACGAAATTGTACCAAGCAAGGTAGTAAACGAAGAATACCAGGAACGCGGTAACCCGAACTTAAAACGCGCCCTGGCCGATAACTTCGATTTACGATACGAATTGTTCCCTGGGGCATCTGAGATATTGCTGGTGGGTGCTTTCTACAAAAACATCAAAGACCCTATCGAGTACACTTTCCAGGCAGATGCCGTGCGCGGTCAGGATATCTACTACAGCCCGGGCAACTTTGGTACAGCTAAGAACTACGGTGCTGAGGTGGATTATATCAAGTTCTTCAATAAAATAGGCGTTAAGGCAAATTACACTTATACACATTCGCGTATCACCACGCCAAAAACATCCCGGAGGATAAACGCCACCACCGGCGATATTGAACCGTTTTTGGTAGACCAGTCGCGCCCGCTTTATGGCCAGTCGGAGCATATCGCCAACATGTCGTTATTGTATAAAGACACCAAAAAAGGCTGGGATATACAGGTGGCAGGTGCTTACACTGGTCCGCGTATCAACACCGTATCGCAGTTCCTCAACAACGACCTGTGGCAGCAAGGTGTCATCCAGATGGATGCATCGGCCGAGAAGAGGTTCAAGAGCGGTATCAGCATATTTGTAAAAGCAGGCAACTTGCTTAATACGCCAACCAAGCTTTTCATAAAAGGAACCAATCCCGAGAACGACAAGCTGATGGAGAATATCGTTTCAAACGGTCGCACCATTATCCGCAGCGATTACTACGGCCAAACCTACCTGCTGGGTTTGAGGTATAAATTCAACTAACATTTACATCTAAATAAAAATATATCGATATGAAATTTAAACTGATTATAGCAACATTTGCAGCATCGGCACTGATGTTCAGCAGTTGCGAAAAGGCCAATATAGATGTTGATACAACGCCGGGGGATGGTTCTGCCATTGGCGAGGTATCGGGTGTGTGGCAAAGGGGCAGCACCCAGGTGATCAAGGGCGACATCATTATCCCCGAAGGGAAATCGCTTACGATAGAAGAAGGCGTAACCGTTTTGATGGATACGCTTACCAAACCCGAAATTGTGGTGAAAGGCAACCTGTATTCTTTAGGTACTGCCGATAATCCGGTAAAATTCACGGTGAACGAATTGTATAAAACCCCGGCCAAGAAATTCGGGAAGCTTTGGGGCGGTATATTGGCAGCGCAGACCTGTGCGGAACTGGTGCTGGACCATACCATCATCGAGTACGGCGGCGCAACTACATCTGATGCTTCCACTTCGGTGAAAATGGGTTTGTATAAACAGAAAGCTGGCGAAAACCTGCCTGCCTTGTGGTTTTCTAACGTAAACGGCAGGCTGGTAGTGCAAAACAGCATTTTTCGCAACCTGCAGGAAGACTGCACCTACATAGAGGGTGGGAAAATTATATTTGCAAACAATGTATTTTACACCACCGGCGTTACCGGCGGCGAGGCCATGAACTTTAAATCGGGATGTTTGGCCGATGTTGCCTATAACCTGGTTTACAGTACCAACACCAACGCGCTCAAATTATCTAACGCAGGCGACCATACCCCGCAGGCTTATATCATTGCCTACAATAATACCATGGTTAACACAGGCTGGAGAAGGCCTACTGCAAAAGGCGGTTCAATCTGGTTGGAATCTACCGTGCGTGCCGATCTGTATAATAACCTGTTTGCCAATACCCGTTTCGGCGTAAAACGCGACCCTAAGAAACCTGAGGATGCGCGTTCTAAATACAGCAATAACTGGTACTACGGTTTCGACCAAACTACTGTTAACCAGTTCCAGCCTGGGAAGAACGATGTGATAGCCGGAACCAACGATGTAAAAGGCACAGTAGCCGGTGAGAACGACCCTAAGTTTGTGAACTTCCCGCTGGATAACCCGGTGACCAGTCCGGATTTTAACACTGCCTGGGATTTTCATTTGCAGGGTGTTTCGCCTGCGCTCACCAAAGGTACTACCGCTTTCACCCGCCACCACAAGGCCGGCATCACCATGGCTAACGGTATTACTTACGTATCGCCACAGCCTGCAGTATTCGTAGGCGCATACGGCACAAAATTGTAAGCATGACTGTTAAGTTTTTAAATAGGGTCCTGCCGCTCCTGCTGGTTTGCAGCGGAGCGTGTGGGCAACCCATGAAACCGAAAGCAGGCACGCAAAATGGCGATGCTGCAATAGTAAAACCTCTTTTTGTAACTGAGCCCGTAAAATATGATACCGACGACCCTGCTATTTGGGTAAACCCCGCCGACCCGGCCAAAAGCCTGGTGATTGGTACCGATAAAAACGAAGACGGCGCACTATACGTGTTCGATTTGCATGGCAAAATAGCGCAGAGCAAAGTGGTAAGGGGTTTGAAACGCCCAAACAATGTTGACCTTGCCTACGGCCTGATGCTGAACGGCAAAGCAACCGACATTGTAATAGCCAGCGAACGCATGACGCATAAGTTGCGCATATTTTCGCTGCCCGATATGCAGCCCGTAGATAACGGCGGCATAGAGATATTCGAAGGCGAAACAGGCTTCGAATTCCGCGATTTGATGGGGATATCCATTTACACTGCCAAAGATGGCCGCATGTATGCCATAGCTGGCCGCAAAAACGGGCCAACCACAGGCGGTTACCTTTGGCAATACTTGCTCGGCGACGACGGCAGCGGGCATGTAAAAGCCACGCTGGTGCGCAAGTTCGGTATCTATAGCGGCAAAAAAGAGATAGAATCCATAGCAGTTGATAACGAGCTGGGCTATATTTATTATTCCGACGAGCAAACAGGCGTAAGGCAATACTACGCCGACCCGGAGAAGGGTGATGCCCAACTGGCCATATTTGGTACCAGCGGTTTCGCTGCCGACCATGAGGGGATATCGATTTATAAACTCACAGATTCAACGGGCTATATCCAGGTATCAGACCAGGGTGCTAACCGTTTCCAGGTGTTTAGTCGCGAAGGTACGACGCAAAACCCCTTTGAGCATAAGTTGCTTAAAGTGGTGAATGTAGCCGCGAGCCAAAGTGATGGTTCTGATGTGGTGAACGTGCCGTTGGACGAGAACTTTAAACACGGGCTATTCGTGGTGATGAGCGACGATAAAACTTTCCACTACTATCGCTGGGAAGATATAGCAGGCAAGGACCTGAAAGTAAAGTAAACAACCTAAACCATAATGCGCGTTGTCGGTCCCTTAAGGGATCGCAACGCGCATTATGGTTTACAAATTATTCCGCATGTCGGGGTATGATGACGGATATACCATCCGGCCCGGCAATAAGCGCTTTGGAGGCCATACGGTAAAACAGCGAATGCTCAACTATCCCAGGTATCATCTTAACCCTCGTGTTCAGTTCGCTCAGGGGCGGTAATTCATTAAAATAAATATCAACCAGCAAATTGCCGTTATCAGAAATAAGCGCGCCGTCTTTCTGGCTACTCATGCGCAGGTTTAAAGATGTAGGCGAAAACTCATCCTTAAGGGTTTTCAACACGATTTGAAGTGCCGCTGGCAGCACTTCTATCACCAACGGATATTTGGTGGTCAGCTTGTCGCTGAATTTTGAGGTGTCGCCCAATAAGATGAACTCGTCGGCCATAGAGGCCAGTATCTTTTCTGTTGCGTGGATACCGCCGCCACTTTTCAGCGCGTTAAGCTGTGCATCAAACTGGTCGCAGCCATCGAAATAAACTTCAAGGTGATTAAGGTACGCAGGTGATTTAAAGTTGAGGCCACGCCCGGCCAGCAAACCAGCAGTCTTGAAGGAAGAGGATGCAAAGGTTAGCGAACCCGCAAGCGCGCTGTCGGCTGCCAGCATATCAACCAGATACGCAATGGTTGCCCCTGCGCCCAGGCCAACGGTTTGGCCGGGTTTTATGTTTCCTACCGCTGCTTTTGCAGCTTCCAGTTTATAATCAGTCATGCATGCAATATAGGGAGGAGGAGCCGGATAATGAAATAGTGAAGGCAAAACTGCCCATGATTTATGCCATCCCTTAAATGGTAAGTTTTGCATAGTTTACATGGCGTTCAGGATGCAATTGATACGAATAGTCGAAAACTTGATACGAAAATGCGGCGCGGTGCAAGTCCTGTGAGTTATTTTTACCCTTTCAATTATAAACGCTTTTTACTATGCATCTATCCAATAAATTAAAATGCCTCGGTTTGTTGGCGTTTTCCTTAGCTATCGGCCAAACGCAGGCGCAGGACAGGAGAGCTCCTTCATACCCGCTCATTACGCATAACCCCAATTTCAGCATCTGGAGCAATACCGACCAGCTAAATGCATCTACCACCACGCACTGGACAGGGTCGGATCATTCTTTATTGGGGATGATTAACGTAGATGGCAACATTTACCGTTTTTTGGGTAAGGAGGAAGTAAAGTACCAACCGGTGCTCGGTACTTCAGACGAAACGCCCTATACCGTTAAATATACTGAAACGGCCCCGCAAGGTGATTGGACCTCGGCAGCTTATGCGGCCGGCGATTGGAAAGCCGCTCCTATGCCGCTTGGCGATAACCCGAGCACGGTAAAAACGCTTTGGAAAACGGATAATATTTGGGTGAGGCGCGCTTTTGCGGTTGCCGATGTAGCCAGTATAAACGAGCTGTTTTTGAAGATAGACCACGATGACAACATAGAACTATACCTTAACGGGAAGAAAATTTATACCAAAACAGGTTGGACAAGCACCCTGCAATATTACGCCATCAGCAAGGATGACCTGAAGGCTGGTGACAATATCATCGCGATCCATTTGGCCAATACTGCGGGGGGGCGTTTCCTTGATTTTGGGTTGGCGGATAAGCTTAAGGAAAAAGGCAATAAAGTACAGATAGCCGACCAAAAGAATGTGGACGTTACGGCCACCCAAACCATTTGTAATTTTACCTGTGGCCAAGTTGATTTGAAGCTCACGTTTACCTCGCCATTGCTGATCAGAGACTTAAACCTGTCATCGCGCCCGGTATCTTACATCACCTACAGCGTAGCCGCAAACGATGGCAAAACCCACCAGGTGAAAGTGTTCCTGGGTGCATCGTCGGATATTGCGGTGTTCCGTCCCTCGCAGCAGGTATCGGCTAAAAAATATGCTACGGCAGCTTTGTCGGTACTTAAAGTGGGTACGGTAGAGCAAGCCATACTGGGGAAAGGTGCAGACGATATGCGAATAGATTGGGGCTACTTTTACGTTGCGGCACCTAAAGCTGGAGGCGCGGTACAATTTATTACCCCTGGCAGCAACGCTGTAGATGCTTTCAGGAACGGCGTTGTAGCATCGACCGCATCCACTGGTAGATCATTATCCTTGAATACAGTTATCCCATTCGGCGCGGTTGGTAAAACGGCGGTGGAGCGTTTTGTGGAGCTGGGTTACGATGAGATATATTCGATACAGTACTTTAAAAACAACCTGCGCCCCTGGTGGAATTCATCTGGTAAGGCCACCATGGATGGCCAGCTAACCAGCGCGTACAACGAATACAAAAAAGTAATGCTGCAATGCGCGGCGTTCAATAAGGAAGTGTATACAGCGGCACTAAAGTCGGGCGGCAAGGAATATGCCCACCTGTGCGTATTGGCTTATCGCCAGAGCATAGCGGCGCATACATTGGTAAAAAGCCCCAAGGGCGAAATACTGTGGCTATCTAAAGAGAACAACAGCGGTGGCTTTATCAATACAGTGGATGTTACCTACCCATCGGCCCCGCTATACCTCCTATACAACCCCAAACTGCTGCAAGGCATGCTGAATGGTATCTTCTATTTTAGCGAGAGCGGCAAATACCCGCACCCTTGGGCCGCGCATGATCTGGGAACTTACCCGCTGGCCAACGGCCAAACCTACGGCGAGCCTATGCCGGTAGAAGAATCGGGCAATATGATTATCCTGACAGCGGCTATAGCCAAAGCCCAAGGCAATGCCCAATTTGCAAAGCTGCACTGGAAAACCCTGAGCACCTGGGTGGATTATTTAGTGAGGGAAGGCCTGGACCCTAAAACACAATTATGTACCGATGACTTTGCCGGCCACCTGGCCCGTAACGCCAATCTTTCGGTGAAAGCGATAGTAGGTATTGCCTGCTATGCTCAAATGGCGCAAACTTTGGGTTATGTTGATACTGCAAAAAAATACCGGGCAATTGCCGAAAGTATGGTGCCCAAATGGATAAAGATGGCAGATGCCGGCGACCACTATGCGCTCACCTTCGATAACAAAGACACCTGGAGCCAGAAGTATAACCTGGTTTGGGATAAGGTTTTGAACCTGAAGCTTTTCCCGCAGCGGGTGTACGATACCGAAACAAAGTACTATTTAACCAAACAAAACAAATTCGGCATACCGCTGGATAGCCGCAAAGCCTACACCAAAAACGATTGGATATTGTGGACGGCCACGTTCGCCCCAACCCGCGCGGCGTTTGAGGCCCTGGTAAAACCAGTGTACAGGCACGCCATAGAAACCGAATCGCGCGTTCCGCTGAACGATTTTTACGACTCCAACACCGGCATCCGCGATAACTTCAAAGCCCGCAGTGTTGTTGGTGGTTTTTATATGAAGCTTTTATTAGATCAATTGAACGGGAAGTAATCAGGGAAAGCATTTTAAACAATACCCGGACAAAGGGCTTGTGCGATTCCCCTCTTGAGAGGGGGGAGGGGTGTGTTGGCGTCTATCACATGGTGGCGAACACACCCCTGCCACCACACAAGTCAGCCCGCCCCCTCTCGAGAGGGGAACGCAAAACCTAAAACGATTTCCTTCGTTAAGTAACCCATTACTGAAACCCAATCCAAAAAACGTCAACAAAGTAAAAGCCGCCCTGATATTCAAGGCGGCTTTTACTTTGCGCGGATTATTTTAAAATCAATCCCAAATTCCGTTCTGCGCGGTAAATATTACAGGCTGGCCACCGGTTACCAAAATGGTATGCTCGTGCTGGGCTACAAAGCCCCCTTTGTTGCCGCATAGGGTCCAGCCATCAGCCTGTTTTTCGGCAATGGTTGATTTGGTGGAGATGAATGTCTCTATCGCCACTACCGAATTCTTGCGAAAACGGGTAGTGTTGTACTTATCGCAATAGTTGGCAATTTCGTGTGGTTCTTCGTGCAGGCTGCGGCCAACGCCGTGGCCGGTCAGGTTTTTGATAACGGTATAGCCGGCTTTTTTGGCTTCAGTTTCAATCAAACGGCCAATCTCTGAAATCCTTACGCCGCCTTTAATATTGTCGATAGCTTTTTTTAAGATGTCTTTAGAGGCCTGTACCAATTTGCCATGGCCATGGATATCTTCGCCCAGTACGAACGAGCCGCCATTATCGGCCCAGTAGCCGTTCAGCTCTGCCGATACGTCGATATTGACCAGGTCGCCTTCCTGCAGTATTTTATCTACCGAAGGCATACCGTGCGCGGCTTCCTCGTTAACGCAGATGCAGGTATAGCCGGGGAAACCATAAGTTAACTTAGGGGCCGAATTTGCACCCATCTGCGCCAGCAATTCGCCGCCGTAATCGTCAAGTTCTTTGGTGGATATACCCGGTTTGGCGTATTCGCGCATCTTGCGTAGCGTAATGGCTACGGCATCGCTGGCTTGCTGCATGCCAACTTTTTCGTCTTCGGTAGTTATCGACATTGTTTAATAATTTACGGCTGCAAAAATAACGATTTATAGGTTGGGCATGGTTTGCGGAACGTCAGTTTATCAGGTTAGCGTATTAAGTAATACAGGCAATTGTACAGGCAGTTTAGTGGGCGCCGTTGCCGAGTGTTTTTTGTGTATAGAAATTATCTATAGTGTTTCGGCATAAATATAGATACCAAAAAACGGAAACGAATGCCAAAATATTAAGGATAAACGTTGCTGTTTTTAAGCTCTCTGCAAACGGTAAAACCTGTGCGCATAGCTCCAATAACAAGGGACTAAAATGCAGCAAATCCATCCGCCGGAATTGGTAGCCCGGCCGGATAGTCGTCAATACATAAAAATAGAGAAGTGGCCCAAGCGCCAGCGAAAATTGTAGGGGTAGGCGGCTCCAAACAGGAGAGTGGCTGGCCAGCCCGATGTCTGTTCCCAATAGCCTTGTTAACCACAATGCAGAGACAACGAGTGCGGCAGCCAAAAAACGGTTTGCGGCGCGGTTGGCTTTACTGGCAAGCCATAACAGAAACGCAAGCGTACAGCCGATGGATAGCAACCCAAAGAAGGCGGTATCGTAAAGGGTTATATGTAGAGTATAGGGCTGCAAGTGAAGGGATTGGTGAGCTTAAACGTATTGAATGGTTAAGTTATAAAGATTAACGGAGATTGGAAGGACATAATCCAGCACCCTGGATTACGCTACCCTGATTTTTAAAAAGAACTTGCCCGTCCCATCAATTCCTTAACCCCTTCTTAAAGCTCAGTATAAATCAGGGCTGCAAATTTGCAGCCTGTATGCAAAGAAGATCGGCACTCAAAAATTTAGGCGGCTTGCTATTGGTGCCGTCTCTATCGCAATTCGGAATCGCTAAGCAAGATAAGCCTGTTCTACGTATTGCGCATTTAACCGATGTGCACCTGAAAGGCGAGTTTGATGCGCCCGAGAGGTTTGCCCGTTGCCTTCATCACGTGCAGCAACAATCTCCCGGGGTAGATTTGATATTGAACGGTGGCGATATCGTGTTCGATATGAATAAAGAAAACCTTGCAACCATTAGCAAGCAATGGCAGCTTTGGCATGATGTACTCAAAGCCGAATGCAGCATGCCTATGCATTACTGCCTGGGCAACCATGATATCTGGTGGAGCGAGGATAATAAAGGCCAGGCAATTTACGGCAAGGCGTACGCCTTGGATAAAATAGGCTTGCACAAGCCTTATTATAGCTTCGTTAAAAACGGCTGGAAGTTCATTATCATGGATAGCGTGCATTTGGACGTGGATAACACCTGGTATATAGGCAAACTGGGCGATGAACAGTTCGCCTGGCTCGAGAATGAGCTTAATGCCACCAGCGCGGATATGCCCGTATTGGTAATGTCGCATATCCCCGTCCTTACGGCAACTAACCTTATCGACGAAACTATCGTTAATAAATGGGTAATGCTGGGGGGCGACATGCATACCGATGCAGCAAAAATCATCAGCCTGTTCTACAAACATCCCAACGTTAAATTATGCCTCAGCGGGCACATCCACTTGCGCGAGAAACTTGTTTACGATAATATCACCTTCATTTGCAATGGCGCTGTAAGCGGAGCCTGGTGGGAAGGCAACCGCCGCGAAACCGCGCCCGGTTATGGCCTGATCGAACTGTTTGCCGACGGGCGTTTTTCGGAGCAGTATATCAATTATTAGGTTTTTCAGAAAAGTATGGGTGCGCTGCGGAACCTGTGGGGTTTTTGCATTGGCTCGCCCAGGCAGCGTGGCTGCTCTTCAATTAAAGGAAATGCACCACCAAAGCTTCCCACTCTTCTGCTAAAGAAACGTTCGGCCGTACCTTGCCTGCTTTGCTGTACCAGTAATCGGCATTCCAAATGTCGCCTTCTTTACGGTGCAGGTAGGCATGTACCCATGCTGATGCCTTATCGTTCAGATGGTCTACCTGGGCATGGGCCTGGTGCCAATCGCCTTTACCATCATACCATAGGCTTTTTAATAGCACAGATAGGCCGTCGGCTGGGCGGTCTGAATTCAACGATGTTTTAAATTCGGCTAATGTTTTCATTGGGGTTGTTAAGGTTGCACTAAGGCTAAAGTACAAACAATATTATGTTCGCATCAAACAAAAAACCTCCGGCAATGCCGAAGGTCTTGGTAGTAATATGGTTTGTAAATGATCAGTCTTTACCTTTTGGTAACCCTCACCCAGTCTACCAGCATTTTTGCTTTGTTGGTTTTAATGAGGCCGAGCGCTTTTTCCGACAAGCCGTAGTATGGTTTTTTAAGGCCGTTAATTTTGTAAGGATAAATACCGCCTACCGCAAAGTTCAGCAGCAGGTATTGTTTATCGGTAAACACCCACTTGCCGTAATGCTCGGCCATAGTTTTAGTAACGCGGAACATGGTAACACCATCGTATTTAAACACCAGGCTTTCGGGTGTCCAATCAACGGCGTAGGTATGCCATTGCGTGGCATCGTTGTTTTTATGGAGGTACATGCGGTTTACAAAAGGCGTTTCGCCGCTGTAGCCGGGGCCATGTACGGCAGCGCTCACCCAGTCGGCTTCGCCTATAAATTCCATGATGTCGGTTTCGCCGCCTGTGGGCCAGTTAGGATAACCCAGCATCCACCATGCAGGCCAAAGGCCATCGGCTGCTACTAATTTAATGCGTGCCTCGGCAGTACCATAGGTAAAATCGAACTTATCGATGGTGGTTATTCTGCCCGAAATAAAATCGAAGGTTTGCCCGTCGAACGTTTTAAAGCCCGCCGAGTACTTTGGACTTAGCACCAGCGCGCCGTTGTGGGCACCCTCTGCCGCTGCGCCTCTCGCAAAAGAAATTACGTTGGTAGAGTCTACATAGGCCTGCAATTCACCATTGGTATGGAAGCCGGTAACTATTGGTGTCCACTTGCTGCGGTCGAGCTTATTACCCGAAAAGTCATCGAAAAAGATGACCTGGCCGGTACCTTTAGCGGTCGGCGCTGCCTTTTTGGTTTGAGAGAACGCAGGAAGGGCTAGTATCGCTGCCGTTGCAGCAGCAAGTAAGTTTTTCTTAAAAAGCATAAATCAATAGGGGATTTGTAAAGAGGCACCCGGCCCGGGTGCCTCTTTTGATTCTATTATCTGTAAACGCGCACGTATTCAACCTCCATGGTAGCGCTGGTAATGCTTGGGTCTACGGCACCGCCGAAGTTGCCGCCCATTGCCACGTTCATGATGAGGAAGAAATTGGCATTAAATGGCGTGCTTGCTGTATTGGCAAAGGTGTGGAACACCACGCCATCAACTGCAAACTTCATTTCAGTAGGGCTCCAGTCTAAGCTATACACATGGAACTCTGTAGATGCGGTTGGTATCATGGTGGTATTTCCAACGCCATTGCCGCCGGAGTGGCCGGTGTAATGCAGCGTAGCGAATATTTTGTTCTGCTGGTTACCTACGTGTTCCATAATATCTATTTCACCGCAGCCCGGCCATGGTGTAGTGTCGATATTGCTGCCGAGTGCCCAAAGTGCAGGCCAGGTACCGGCACCTGAAGGCAGTTTTGCTTTAAATTCTACTCGACCATATTTAAAGTTGAATTTTCCCTTAGAAAGTAAACGGGCAGAGGTATAATTAAAACCGCTGAAAGCTTCTTTCTTCAGGGTGATTTTCAATTTGCCATCGGCCACTACTGCGTTATCGGCACGGTTGGTATAATACTCCAACTCGTTATTGCCCCAGCCGCTGTTGTTGCCTAAATCGTAACCCCACTTGCCGGGATCCGGTGCGCCGGCTTTATCAAACTCATCTGAAAAAACCAGCGCCTGGCTTGCTGCTACAGTTACCTGTGCGCTTTGTGTGGTAACGGAGCCCGAAGCGCTTTTTACGGTAACTTTTACGGTGTAGGTGCCGGCAACCGGATACTTATAGGTAACGGTGCCGGTGGTTGATGTTTGATAAACACCGTTACCAAAATCAAACTCATACGATGCGGCGTTGGTAGCCGTAACTGTAAAGGCTACGTTGCCGCTGTTATCGGTACTCGGCACGGTTGCGATCTGGATATCGGCCGGCTTGGTTGGGTCGGTTTTGGTTTCTTTGCTGCAGCTTGCGGCTATGGCCACAAGTGCAATCATCATATATATGCGTAAATGTTTCATATGTAGGTTATTTAACTTTAAATTTCTGATACCATGCCAACCCGTCGATACCGATGTTACGTAAGGTAATAGTTGTTGGGGTGATGGCCAGTATCTCGTAAGTATTGCCGCCTGTTCCAAAATTGATCAACCCGTTACCCGGAACTACGAATTGTATGCGGGTAGAGTTTGCGGTGGTAGAACCAGAAGTTGCATTCATGAAGGTAAGCTTACGTGGCGCCGTCAAATCGATGTTATAGCAGCCGTCGCCGCCTGCTGCACCATAGAATGCTGTAGCCGCTGCAATAGAGAACGACTGGCCTTTGTTGTTAACGGTTAGCGTTATGGTGCTACCGTTTTTGGTAAAGGTCATCTCATCGTCGTACAAACAAGGGTCGCGCTGGTTGGGGTCTGCACTGTAATAGTCAGATGAATAGGTATTGTTTGGCCCCACACCCACATGGCCCGGAGTTTCTTTAGCGGTAACCCATGTTTGCGAGCTGCCGTTTGTAAGATCCTGCATTATTTCAGAAGGTATCTCGAAGGCCACAAAAACGGTTATCTTTTTAGAAAGGGTAGAAGTTACGCCACCTGTACCAATTGCGCTTACGATAACGGTATAATCGGCTGTGCCGGGATTAGCATACTTATGCGTTACCTTGCCGGTAGGCACAACTTCAATATTTCCGTCGCCGTAATCTATTTTATAAGATACCGCGCTGGTTGCAGTGGTCGTTATATCTACATTGCCGCTGCCGCCACCGTTAGGATTAGCCGCGTCCGCGCCTTGTATCTGGGTAGTGAGGGTAACATCGGTAGGGGTAATGATTTTGCCGAAGGTGTATTCATCCTTTTTGCAACTCACCACCGCAAGTACAGCCAGCAGAAAAGTGGCTGCCATTACTTTTATATTAATCTTCATGGGTGTTAAATTAATTAAGTGTTATATCATCAAAATAGAATGTGTAGTTGGCAGAGCCATCGCCCGATGTACCATTATCGAATATCAGCACCACTTTTTGATACGAGTTGGCCGTATTGATTGCACTGTAATCAAACGTAAGCAGTTCCCATTCGTTGGCTTTGGTAGTAGTTACCTCTTTTTCGAAGCCGATACCACCATTGGTTAAGTTCTCTACCTTCAAGAGTACTTTAGCCCCCACTCTTGGCGACCACACCTTCATAGTAAAGGTTTTCTTGGTCGAGAAATCGATAGGGCTGGGCAATGCGATATAGCTGCCGCCATAAGTGGCACCCGGATTTTTGACCATTTTAGCTACTTTGGTACTGGTATTGATACCCCCGGAAGCCGGGTTGTTTACCACGGTAACGGTACCGCCTTCAAAATCAGTAAAGGTATAATTAAGGGTTGCTGATTGAAAATCGAGCGGGATACCTAATACTGCCACCGGAGCAGATAGTACTTTCAGGTCGTCCCAATAAAACACCTTACCTGAACCGCCCACGCCAAAGTCGAAGAATACAGAGGCTTTGTCGTAATTGGTTGTTGCATTAAAGGCCGATGTACCTGCCGAATTGTTGAAGAAGTTAAAGGTCAGCGTTTCCCATGCGTTAGCTACGGTAGTTACTGCGTCAGTTTCAACAGATTTTCCGCCGTTGGTATGGTCTTCCACTTTTAACTTGATAGTTAAGCCCGCCGCCGGCGAATAAACGCGTAAGGTCATCTGGGCAAAATCGGCAGTGAGCGGGATTTTGGTTGCAAAACCAGAGGGAGAACCTACGGTAGTACCGGCCCAAACTTCTGCACCGCCTGGTTTGGTGGTCTTTTTAACTTTATTAGATGCGTTCAACGGGTCAACTGCATCTACCGTGCTATTGTTGCCAAAATCGGTAACGGTATAATCTGTATTTGGCACATCAAACGTTACCGGTAAACTAATTTGCTGCACAGGGATGCTCATTTGCAAATCATCCATATAGAACACTTTGCCGCTACCGCCGGTACCAAAATCAAAGAACGTAGAAGCTTTATCGAAGTAATAGCTTGCGTTTAAACCAGCTGTACCAGGCGATGGATTATTAAAATCGAATGCGAGGGTTTCCCATTGGTTTGCCTTGGTAGTTTTAACGTCAGTTTCAACAGAGTGAGTTGGGTCGTTATGGTCTTCTATCTTCAATTTGATAGTTAAGCCAGCAGCAGGCGAGTAAACCCTGGCTGTCATTCTGGAGTTAGACGGTGTAATGTTCATCCTGCTGGCAAAACCTGCGTCGGTACTTAAAGTAGTTCCTGCCCAAACTTCGG
This sequence comes from Mucilaginibacter psychrotolerans, assembly GCF_004519315.1. Taxonomy (GTDB): domain Bacteria; phylum Bacteroidota; class Bacteroidia; order Sphingobacteriales; family Sphingobacteriaceae; genus Mucilaginibacter; species Mucilaginibacter psychrotolerans. The sequence goes on along the minus strand of NZ_SOZE01000006.1, from coordinate 218,124 downwards.
CACCGCCGGGTTTGGTAACTTTCATCACTTTGTTTGTGGCATCTGCCGGGTCGGTGGCCATCGTACTTTGGTTACCGCCAAAATCGCTTGTGGTGTAGTCATAATTGGGGTCGTCGAAGCCAAGAGGCAGGTCTATTTGCTTGCCTACCTTTACAGCTTTTGTAACCGTTGTAGTTGCCTTACCACCGCTTAAAGCTACTATGCGTACATTAAAGATACCGCCGGTTTTATAAGTGTGCGTAGCTGGCTGGCCTTCCACAAAAGTGTCGAAAGGCTCTGGATTGGTAGCGGTTTCGTCGCCATAGTACACATGGAACATAGTTTCGTAATCGGCCTTTGCATCAACCGTGATCGCAAGGTTATTGGTAGTTACCGTGGGTTCAAGATTCTCGGGAGCACGGAAAGAAACCGTGAGTGCCTGTGTAAACTCAACGGTTTGGCCGCCAATGTTGTGGCCAACCAATTTTACCTGGTAAAGGCCTTCGGCGTATTTGTGGTCCACGGTTTTACCCGGGGCAACCTTAACAAAAGTGTCGCCGCCATCGCCAAAGTACACGTCGTAACTGGTAACACCCTCGCCGCTTGGTATAATGGTAACCATACCGGTGTTATCTTGCGTAATGCTGTATAGCGCACCCAATTTTGCCGGCGCTGCTGCCTGCGTAACAAATGAGGTATCCAGATAATCCTTTTTACAGCCAGCTGTAGTGGCTAGTACCAGGCTTAATCCTAAATAATATTTTATTGCCTTCATAATCTGTAATAATTAAGGTTTAATAGCCTGGGTTTTGTGTGATGCCTGTGATGGTTATCTCCGTTTGCGGGATGGGGAACACCTCGTGCTTGCCGGCAACGAATCCCGGAAGCTTAGTTGCTGCCTGGCCTGTTCTCACCAGATCGAAGAAACGGTCGCCATCCATGGCCAGTTCCAGCCTGCGCTCGTCCCATATAGCCAGTTTCAAGGCATCGCCAGTGGCGTTAATATCGTGTGCAGTGTCTTTAAATGCACGGCGACGCACCTGGTTAAGGTAACTCAGCGCTTTGGCGTTATCGCCGCCACTGCGGATGATAGCCTCTGCTGCCATCAGCAGTACTTCGGGATAACGCATTATGCGGAAGTTGTTGAGGTAGTTGAGCTCTATCTGGCCCGAGGTTTCGCCTTTGCGCGGCAGATACTTGCCGTTGTAAAGGCCGGTGTTCCGGTAAGGGGCAACCGTATAAACGATATTGAACTCGGGGTGTGCGGCTTTATAAGCCTCGATGTTGAATGCGGTGATATCTTTGCGCTGATCGCCTGCTGCATAGGCGTTGGCCAGGTTCTGGGTAGGCAGGTTAGTGCTCCAGCCTGCTGCGTACGGCATGGCACCGCTACCGCTAAGGCCCCTAATACCGTTTTGCTGTACTGCGTAATTGCCCTGGCCGCGGGTTGCGCCGCCCCAGTTGTAATATGGCGAGCCATTGGTGTACTGCACTTCGAAAAGCGATTCGCTGCCGTTTTCGCCCGATGCCAGGTAGATCGATGGGAAATCGGCCACCAAAGTAAACGCGTTCGATGCGATAATGGGTTCTAAAACCGCGTCTGCTTGTGCAAATTTATTCTCGTACAAGTAAACCTTGCCCAATAGGCCTTGTGCGGCATATTTGGTAATGCGGCCCGCCTGTGATTGCGTTGTTGGTAACACGGCAATCGCTGCAAGCAAGTCCTTCTCTATTTGGGCATAAACATCGGCCTTAGGCGACCGCGCAAGGCCCCTTGCGTCGGTAAGCGAGATGCGCTTATCCAGGAACAGCGGCACATCGCCCCACATTTTTACCAGTGTAAAGTAGTAGTATGCACGCAGAAAATATACTTCGCCATATAAGGCATCCTTGCCGGTAAAGCTCACTGTTTGGCCAGCCGGGTTTTTATCCTTGTACTGTACAATGTAGTTGGTGCGGTTAACGCCTTCGTAAGCAACTTTGTACAAATCTTCCAACGCAGAGTTTACCGGGGTGAGGGTAAAATCATCTATCTGCTGCAGGGCCAGTACGTCTGATGCGCTTTCGCCGCCGGCTACAGAGTTATCAGAAGCAACATCGCCAATAACGGTTGCCTGGTTAAGCCATTGCACAGGGGTATAGGCGCTTACCACCATACTGCGGTAATCGCTTTCCGATTTAAAGTAATCCAGGTCGGTAGTTACGAAATCCTCATGCGGATTGTAATCGATAAATTTTTTACATGAGCCCATCAGCGTTGCAACAACAGCCAGGCCCACCATCTTTATATATATCTTTTTCATTGTTTTCCTGTTTAAAGCCATTACAAATTAATATCAAGCCCTACTGCATAAATACGTGCCTGTGGGTATGCACCTCTATCGATACCGTTCTCCAGCAAGTTGCCGCCGCCTGAGATCTCAGGGTCGAAACCACTGTATTTGGTGATGGTGAATGCATTTTTTACCTGGGCGTATATCCTTACAGATTTGAATACATTTTTCAGCATCGCTTTGGAGAAGGTGTAACCCAACTGAATGTTCTTCACCTTTACGAACGAGCCATCTTCTACGTACCTGTCTGATACTCGGATGTTGCTGTTAGGGTCGGTGAAAGAGTAGCGTGGGTAGCGGGCATCGTTGGTTGTGCCTTCGCCTGTCCACCTGGCCAATACCGCGCGGTATTTGTTGCTGAAGTTGGCGTTACGCTCATAAGCGCGATAGATATCGTTGCCTATAGATGCGTAAGTCAGTACGCTCATATCAAAGCCTTTGTAAGCCATATTCAGGTTCCAGCCTAAAGTAAAGTTAGGGAAAGGGTCGCCTATTTTGGTTTGATCGGATGCGTTAATTACGCCATCGCCGTTAGTATCCACAAAGCGGATATCGCCAGGCTGGGCGCCTGATTGGGTAGGGGCTGAAGCAATTTCTGCCGCGTTCTGGAACAAGCCCATGGTTTTATAGCCGTAGAAATAAGCTGGGGTTTGGCCTTTCTCAAATACGGTAACCGTTTGCGACTGCCCGTTAAAGAAACCGCCGCCCAGGATACGGGCTGTACCATCGGAGTTGGTAGCAGTTACCATGTTTTTGATGGTGGTAACGTTGAACGTGTTGCTCAGCTTAAAGCCACCTATGTTCTCATTATAAGCAATGCTGATATCTAAACCGCTGCTTTTTGTAGAGCCAATATTATAGGGCGGCACGGGTAAAGTACCATAAATGCCTGGCGCAGTTGGGGTGAACAACAAACCGCTTACCCTTTTTTGGTAATAATCGGCAGAGATAGAAATTTTGTTGTGGAACATGGTCATATCGAAGCCGATGTTGCCTTGTTTTTGTTTTTCCCATGCCAGATCATCGTTGCGTGATGAGGCAAGGGTTGAACCGGTGTAGAACACATTGCCATAGTTGTAGCCATTGCTGTTGGCAGTTGAGCCATAGTCTGGGCCGCCGGTGGCAATTTTGTTATACTGTGGCGATACGTTTTCGTTACCTGTAACACCGTAGCTGCCGCGGATCTTCAAATAATCGATGAACGATGGTTTGAAGAATTCTTCGTTAGTAACTACCCAGCCTAAGGAGCCCGCGTAGAAATCGGCAAACTTATTGTTTACGCCAAATGCGTACGAACCATCGCGGCGTGCGGAGAACGATGCCAGATAACGGTTTTTGTAATCATAGTTAACACGGCCAAAGTAAGAAAGGTTCCTGCGGAAATACTGGTAGTATCCGCCGGTTTGCGCATTTGGGTTATCGGCACTGTTGGTACCTGTAGCAGCAGAGTAATCGGCAAATTCCCATGAATTGAAAGGAACATCCTGCCTACCCACATTCATGCTGTTACCGGTAACCTTCGCCATAGAAAAACCTAATACAGTTTCAAAATGGTGGTCTGTTGCCACATTGAAATTATAGTTGGCAAAATTTTCCCATGTATAGTTAAAGTTACTGTATTTGCTTTGGTTTACGCTGTTGTGCCTGCCCGTAATGGGGTTGCCGGCTGCATCTAAACCGTTCTCAACATTTTGCGGGCCGTAGAAAATAAGCGGCGTAAAGCTTTTAGATTTATCGTCGTATTTGGTGTAGCCAAATCGGCTGTTTACTTTAAGGCCCTTGATGATATCGTACTGTAACTCGAACTTACCGTAAATCTTACTACCGGTGTTGGTGTTATACGTATTATCCAGTTGCGTAAGTGGGTTGGCAATTTCAGACAATAGCAAATTGCTATACCCATATTTGCTGTTTACGCTAGCATCTGTATTATAAACAGATACTGTTGGGTCGAAGTTGAGGGCATTGCCGATAACGCTGTTAAAGGAGTTCTCGCCCACGCCTTTGTTGTTTAACAAGACACCTGTTGTGTTTACGATGAACTTCAACTTTGATGTAAAATCGAAAGTAAGGTTAGCCGTAAAGGTACCGCGGTTGAAGTGCGATTTATCATAGCCGCCTACTATACCGCCCTGGCTAAGGTACCCTCCCGAAAGGAAATAAGTCATTTTATCGCTGCCGCCGCGCGCCGAGATATTGTGCGATTGCATAGGTGCGGTTTTGAAAATCTCCTTTTGCCAATTGGTACCTGTGCCTAATACAGACAGGTCCGGGAAGATAATGTTGCCGCCCGATGCTACGCTGCCTTCATTTACAATGGCACCGTATTCAGCGGCGTTCAACACGCCAATACGACGGGAAACATCCTGTACGCCGTAATTGCTGTTGATAGAGAATTCGGTCTTCTGGTTTTTGCGGCCGCCTTTGGTAGTAACCACAATAACGCCGTTGCCGCCCTTAAGACCATAAATAGCTGTGGTTGCAGCATCTTTCAGCACGTTGATGGATTCGATATCCGAAGGGTTGATGGAGTTCAGATCATCAAGCGACTGGATGGAACCATCTACCACTACGGTTGGGTCGTTACCCGAGAAAGAGGGGATACCCCTCACCAATACCGCCGGCTTGGCGCCTGGTGAGCCGGACTGTATCACCGTAACACCCGAAACCTGCCCTTGCAGTACTTCTTCGGTACGCACCGCGTTAAGCTTTTTGATATCCGAGGCTTTTACTACGGATATCGCACCCGAAATATTGGTTACTTTTTGTGTGCCGTAGCCTACTACCACTACTTCGTTCAATGCCTGGGTGTTATCATCCAAAACAAAGTTTTCTACGCCAGCAGTGTTTACAGGGCGTTCAACAGATACCATGCCGATGAACGATACCACGATAACGCCGCCGTTTTGCGGCACGGTTAGCGTATAATTACCGTTTATATCTGTTACAGTGCCGATAGTTGTGCCTTTAATGGCAACAGATGCGCCGGGCACGCCTTGCCCGTCGGATTTTTGGGTTACTTTACCGGTTAAGCGGAGGGATTGTGCATAAGCCTCGCTAACAAAAAATAGCAAAGCTATAACCACAAGAAACTTGAGTTTAAATTGCATAAGGTTAAATGTTAGTTATAATTAATTGGTTTGGGGCTGAGCCCGTTGTTGGTTGTAAAAGTTTTCTCATAAAAGGTTTTTAGGTGCATAAAAATGCACGCGGTTAATAGGTCATAGATAAAGTATGTGTTTATAATTGGTTTACAAAAAGCGCCGGATGCGCTGGTTCACGGGTTCAAATGTAGGCTATGCGTTAGCGCATGAAAGAATAATGCACTACATCACTACTACAACAAAGCAAAAAAAGCCGATATTCGTTCAACCATCAAACCAATAATAATAGATGTTTCGTGACCGGTATAAAGTGCTGTTTTTAAAATACTTAACCGTAATTTTATTTGTTGCGTGGGCAAACTTTGCGCTGTCGCAGGCCTACATAGCGCAACGCAAAACCATTAATTATGAAAAACGGCAGTACAATGGCGGTACGCAGAACTGGAAAATACGCCAGGATGCACAAGGACGCATGTATTTTGCCAATAACGAGGGCGTGCTGGTTTATGATGGCTCCAACTGGCAACTTTTCCCTTTGCCAAACCGCACTATCGTTCGCTCGCTGGAGTTTGGAGCCGATAAAAAATTATACGTAGGCGGGCAGGACGAGATAGGTTATTTTTCGCCGGGTAGAAATGGCTCGCTGGTATTTACATCGCTTAAAGCACTTATCCCCAAAGCGGATCAGGTTTTTTCTGACCTGTGGGATATCGTCAGTATTAAGGATGATGTTTTTTTCCGATCTAACGATAAGATATTCAAATACAGCAAAGGCAAAATAACGGTTTATCATGCCCGGTCGTGGTTATTTATGGGCTACCACCTGGATAAGTTGCTGGCGCACGACGAGCAAAAAGGTCTCTTACAATATGTCGACGGCAATTGGCAGCCCTTCATTGCCAAAAAGGATTTGCCCAATGAATTTTACATTACTTCTATATCCAAATACAGCACCTCGTTTAGCCTCGTAACCACAGCCAAGAATGGCGTTTTTGTTTTGAGCGATAGTACGTTACGAAGCTTCACACTAAGCGGTGATGGAATAGATAATCATCAGCACTTTTCGGCAGCATTAGCCTTAGATGATGGTACTTATCTTATTAGCACTTATTTAAATGGTGTTTACCAGATTGACCGCCTGGGGCAGGTGATAGAGAATATAGCCAAGAAAGAAGGGCTGCAGAATATGTTCGTGCGCTGTATGTTTGCAGATGCCAACCACAATGTTTGGCTGGGTCTGGATAACGGCATCGATTTTATAGCCTACAACAACGCGGTAAAGCATATTAGCCCCGCCATATTTAAAGATGGCGGCGGTTATGCCACGGCATTTTACCATAACCGCCTCTACTTTGCCTTATCTAACGGTATTTACCAGGTGCCGGTAACAGATATGGGCGACCTGAGCTACGTGAAAAACAACTTCAAGATAGCCGCCGAAGGGCAAACCTGGAATATTATGGCGGCTGGTGGACACCTGCTTGCAGGCAAGGATGATGGTTTGTTTGAAGTGGAAGACGGCAAAATCGTACCCATCTATAATGCCACCGGGTTTTGGATATTCCAGCCATACCTAAACAGTCTTAAGCAGCCGCTGATAGCGGCGGGTAATTATTATGGCGTGCGATTGTTTGATGATAGTGGCGCAAAGCTTACCGACAAGGGGACGCTGGGTACCTATTTCGAGTCTGCAAGGTTTTTGGAGGTAGATGAAGATAATATGATCTGGACATCGCACCCATACCGCGGTGTTTATTGCCTTAACCCCGAAACAAAAAAAGTTAAGAACTACGGTAAAGAGCAGGGGCTGCCATCGGCACTTAATAACTTTGTGTTTAAGGTAAAAGGCCGTGTTGTGGTGGCCACAGAAAAAGGTATTTATGCGTATGACGCACGGGCCGACAAATTTGCGCCTTCGCAACAGTTTAAAGCGATTTTTGGTACGCGGGGTATAAGATATTTAAAAGAAGATAACCTGGGTAATATTTGGTTTGTAGAAGGGAAAAGCCTGGGTGTGGTAGATTACTCGGCAGCGCCAACCATTATCAACTTCCCCGAGCTGAACAACCGCATTCTAAGCGGCTTTGAGAATGTTTACCCTATCAACGCCGAAAATATATTCGTTGGCAGTGAGAACGGGTTTTACCATATTAACTATGCCAGGTATAAACAGAATATCCGCCCGCTAAAGGTTTACATCCGCAGCGTGCGGTCGGGTTCGGGTACCGATAGCTTGCTTTTTGGGGGGTATGGTAGCAACACCGGCGGAGATGATAAGCCATCTGCAAGCGATGCGCTGGATTTGGGCTATGCATTCAACTCACTGCATTTCGAGTATTCGTCACCGGTATTTGAGGAGCAATCTAATGTGGAGTACAGCTATTTGCTGGAGGGTTTTGATAAGCAATGGTCAGATTGGTCCAAACGGGCGGAAAAGGATTATACCAACCTGCCTGCAGGCAGGTATTTCTTCAAAGTAAAAGCCCGTAACCATCATAATAACGAATCGGCTGTTACGGTGTACACTTTCACCATCCACCCACCATGGTACCAAACTATTTTGGCTTACGGCTTATATATTATTGCCATTGCGGGCGGGCTGTATCTCATTTACCAAAAACAGGAGAAGCGCCATATTATAAAACAACAAAAGGAATTGCTTTTGCAGCAGCAAAAGAACCAGGAAGAGCAGCAGCAGTTAGCCTACCAGCACCAACTTGAACTTGAACGGTCGGAGAAAGAATTTGCCAACCTGAAGAACGAGAAACTGCAGGCCGAGGTAGAGTTCAAAACTTCCGAACTGGCTTCCTCCGCCTTGAACCTGGTGCAGCAAAAGGAGTTTTTGACCAAAGTGCGAGAAGAGTTGCTACGTCTGCAAAAACAGGGTAAAGACACCGTGGAGGTGGCCGAGATCAAAAAGATACAGCGTATGCTTACCGAAGAAGATAAGCTGAACGAGCAATGGGAGCAATTCTCTATCCATTTCGATAGGGTGCATGCGGGCTTTTTATCGTTGCTTAAGGATCGCTACACCACCATCAACCAGCAGGAACTGAAGCTTTGCGCCTATCTCATCATGAATTTATCGAGCAAGGAGATAGCCCAGCTGATGGCCATATCTGTACGTGGGGTGGAGGTAAGCCGCTACCGTTTGCGCAAAAAATTGCAGATACCTACCGAGATGAACCTGTTTGAATTTTTGTTCAACATCCAGCGGGAGTTGATGAAATAACGGGTGCTGCTCTTTTAATTCAGCCAGAATTACCAGCTAAAATTTGCGTGTTTTTTCATTAATGGCGCAAAAAAAGGTACAAATTTACCTCACCAGGCCGATTTTATCCCGAGACGCCAAAGAGATGTCGTGTTCGCAATATTCCGGCACTTTTATTTTTTAAAAACGGGTTGGTTATGGAAAAACCAATTCGCGCTGCATCAAAAAACGGTACTTGCCGATAAGCTCAATAAACAGTTTTAGCCATTGCCGGTGGCGGGCTTTTTAAAACCTCGAACAAGCCCCTGCACCAATCAAGCCTGGTTGGCGAATTCAGGCTAAAACTCCAAAACGCTTCCAGGTCGCCAACGTTCATCGTCATTTGGGTGTACCCCTGCGATTTATGTTCGGCAATTTCCCAGTTCGCAATAACCTTATAGTTCACCCGGTTCATGTAGCTGAAGCATTGCGTGCGGTCGGTAAAAAAACTGGCCGTATCGGCAATAGTGTGGCAAAGGGGATACTTGTCATTGTTGCGGTAATCCGGCACTGCATTGCCTTTATCGCGGGTAGCTACTGCCAATACAACCGGCCTCTTGTTTGCGGGGAGGCTATTAACAACTTCCAAGGCCAGCAGGGTAGCGGCTTTATGCGCGCCGTGTGTTTGGGCCAGGGGTAAAAGGGTAAGCACAATATCGTACTGGTTTTTGCTGAGCGCAGTAAGCAAGGCTTTTTTCACGAAGGGCACATTCCAACTGGTATCAATCGGTTCCCGTTCGTTCAGGGTAAAATGTGCATCGGGCTGATTCATGAAATAGTAACGGTGGACGCCAAGGATACGCCCTGCGTTTTTGAGTTCCTGTTTTCGGATGGCGGGCAGCTTTCGGCGGCCTACCTGTTCGTTGGTGAGGCTGATGTTATAATATGCCTCGGCAAGGGTTGAATATTTATAACCTGCCTCGCCATTGGTAATCACTGCAATATCTACCTTGCCGTGATGTTCTTTGGCTATTTTGTATAGGGTAACGGCCATTTCACTTTCATCATCGGGGTGTGCAATTACCACCAGTACCCGTGCAGGCGTATCGGGCACGCAACCATAGGTATTCGCCGTAGTGCAAATAGTTAATGCTGTCAGCAGGGTATATAAATAATTCAGTTTCATTTTTAATTTTCGAGGTGTGAGGATGGGTTCGAACCATCGTAAGGAGTTTTGCAGACTCCCGCCTAACCACTCGGCCACTCCACCATGTTTGCTGCGTAATAAGAAGAGCCTGTAAATACTGTGGCTGTTCTCTCTTGTTCAGGAATAAATTGCCACTAACTGAGTTTATTTGCTTTGCGCCGTTATGCTGCAATCAACTGATAAATGGCTGCGAGTTTAGCGGCAGCATAATTTATCTCTTCCGGGGTGTTGAATTTGCTAAAGGAGAACCGGATGGTATCTCTACCTGCTTCAACGCCAAGCGCACTAAGTACGTGCGACGATGAGCCACTGCTACAGGCACTCCCGCCCGATACAGATATGCCATACTCGTCCAAACATCGCAGCAGGTTGGGGTTTAACGAGGGCATATTGATGCTGAGCACGGTATATAAGCTTTTATCCGCAAGGGCCGAATTGCCGTTGAAATTTACGCCCGGCAGCGTTTGGGTAAGCCCGGCAATGAGCAGGTCTTTCAATTGCTGTATATATTGCCGGTGCCCATCTATATCGGCATAAGCCAGTTGCAATGCTTTGGTGAGGCCAATGATACCAGGGATGTTTTCTGTACCTGCACGCAACGATCTTTCCTGCCCGCCGCCATGTAGTAATTTGGCAGGCCTTAGGCCCTGCCGGCAATATAAAAATCCTATACCTTTTGGCCCATGAAATTTGTGGGCAGATGCAGCCAGGAAATGAACCTTAAGCTTGCTTACATCGTGCCGGTAATGGCCCATGGTTTGCACTGTATCGGTATGGAAAAGCGCATCGTACTTTTCGCAGATATCGCCTATCTGTTCTATATCGTTAAGATTGCCAATTTCGTTGTTGGCGTGCATTACCGACACCAGGCTTAGCGGGTTGGTAACGAGCAAGTACTCCAGATGGTTAAGATCCAGATTACCTTTCTCGTCATGAGCGATGAAGCTTAGGGCTATTTCGCCGGTTTTTTCGAGGTGCTCCAACAAGCTCAATACGGCATGATGTTCGAACCGTGTGGTGATGACGTGCTTTATGCCAGCACTGCGCACTGCTGTTAATATGGCCGTGTTATCGGCTTCGGTACCGCCGGAGGTAAAGATGATTTCGTTGGGCGAAGCATTGAGCAAACCGGCAATGATTTTGCGGCAGCTTTCAATGGCTTGTTTTACTTCGCGACCATGCTGGTGCTGCGATGATGGGTTGCCGAAATGATTGAGCAGGTATGGCGTCATGGCTTCGAACACTTCTTTATCAAGTGGGGTGGTTGCGGCGTTATCGAGGTAAACTTTCATGGTAATTTAATTAAATTTTGATTTAAACAGGCCAGAAAGCGAGGTGAGATTTACCGCTTAACAAGTTGAAAACTTGCACTCTTATCTTTCTCCTGTTTTGGCAGGAGTTGGAATTAGCACCTTAAATAATAGGTTGCCAAGACGTCATAGGGCCATTCCCTCGGTCTTTCTGGATAAGTTTAAAAGAACGTTTCGATGCAAATGTAAATAAATTCTATAAATTCTATGGAATTTATAGAATTTATTTTAAAAAAAATTTGTTGTATTTAAAGCATACGCAAATAGCGGTAATGTGTTTTGGGCACGGCCCGCCAGCGCTCTGGATGTCCCTGATACCTCAGCGTCTTAAATGCGCCTGCTACGGAGGCTGCACTTCAACCTTATTTAGTAACCCTTTAAAAACTTCATTCTATTGTATATTAATTGTTTTTTATACAATAATAACCGCTTGTTGTTGTATCCACAGGTTTGCGCTAAGCCTCAATCAGAAAATTCACGACCCGCTACGCGCTTTAGTATTTGATTGTTGAAAGTCATAAAAGCGGCCAGTTAAGTGCCTAAACCTGCCTAGTCGCATTTTTCAAAAAAATCGTATTACAATCCAATAGAATAGTAGTGATTTTACCCGTGGCAGTTGATTAAAATTGTTCAATTATAAATCGAGCGTTGCCCGCGGATATGTTTTGGGCAGCCATATTAACAAAATACTTTTTAGATCAAACGCCTTTTGGGTGTCGGAAGATATCCTGGGCCTGCAGTCTCAACCATTTAGATTTTTGCTATTTGGTTTGGTGCCTTCGCATGTTTAAAAACCATGCTGAAGCTTTTTGACGGCTAAAAATTTTTAAGTGTTAAATGTACAATAATAAAAAACTCTAAAAAAATCAATTATGGGATAGGAAAAGGAAAAGTAAAATCAAAATGGCCAGTAAAAAGAATGCGCGGCACCGCAGAACAAAACCTAAAATTATTATATGGAAAAACTATACAAACAATTGCTTTATACTTTTAAACTACTGCCAATAATGGCACTAACGATGTTAAGTTCGGCCGCAATAGCGCAGAATGTACACGTTGAGGGAGTAATAAAAGACAAGGTAGGCCCCCTACCTGGCGCAACCGTAAAAGTAGATGGGACTACTAACGGTAAAACAACCGATGTTAACGGCCGGTATAAATTAGATGTACCCCGCAACAGTAAATTAACCATTACATCTGTTGGGTATCAAACCCAGAGTGTAAGTCTTAAAGATTATACTGCTTTAAGCAACGGTACCTACATTGTTGATATTGTTTTGGCAGAGAGCGAAAATAACTTGAACGAGGTAGCAATTGTTGCTTACGGTACCCAGAAAAAGGCAAGCCTGGTGAGTTCAATCACCAGCGTGAGCACCAAACAGCTCAAAGGTTCTACCAGTAACTTAACAACCATGCTTGCCGGTGTTGTGCCGGGCATGATATCTTATCAGCGAAGCGGCGAGCCGGGTGCAGATAATGCCCAGTTCTTTATTCGTGGGGTGGGCACTTTTGGTGCAGGTAAGGTAGATCCCCTGATACTGATAGATGGTATCGAATCGTCTACTACCGACCTTGCCCGCTTGCAGCCAGATGATATTGCCGGTTTTTCGGTATTGAAAGATGCTACTGCATCATCATTGTACGGTGCACGCGGTGCAAACGGCGTTATACTGGTAACTACAAAACGAGGCGAAGCAGGTACCGTTAAATTTAACGTGCGTGCAGAAAACTCCACATCATCTAATATCAAGAACATTCAGCTGGCAGACAACATTACTTACATGACGCTGGCCAACGAAGCAGTATTAACCCGTAACCCGCTGGGCGTTTTACCTTATTCGCAAAATAAGATAGACCATACCGCTGCGGGCGATGATCCTTTGCTGTACCCAAACAACAATTGGATAAAGCAATTGATAAAAACCAAAACCAATAACCAACGGTACAACATGAACGCCAGCGGTGGTGGCGAAAAAGCCAAGTACTACCTGGCCATGACCTATAATATAGATAATGGTAACCTTGCCGAAAATAGCCTCAACAATTTCAGCAACAATATTAAGCTGCAATCGTACTCCATACTATCAAATACAACTTTAAACCTAACCAAAAGCACCGAAGCGGTGGTAAGCTTAAAGGGTCAGTTTGATAGCTATCAAGGGCCAATAGGTGGCGGTAGCTATACTTTTTTAAATGCTTTGTGGAGCAACCCGGTGGCTTTCCCGGCAATTTATCCAAGTAGTTTATTACCTTACGTGGAGCACCCGCTTTTTGGTAATGCCATCATCCCGGGCGGCGCACTTTACATGAACCCCTACGCGCAATCGCTATCTGGTTTTCAAAGTTCAAACACCAGTACGCTAACGGCACAATTAAACTTAAGCCAAAAACTCGATTTTATAACCGAGGGTTTATCTGCAAGGGCAATGGGTTACACCACCCGTTATTCGTACTTCACCGTATCGCGCCAGTATAGCCCATACTACTACCAATCAAACGTAACAAACGGAGCGTTTAGTGGTTTAAGTTTGCTCAACAACGGGCAGACAGGAAGCATTGGTGCTACACCAACCGAGTATCTAACCTATAATCAAAACCCGCAGGCAAATGTGGCTAACTCTATTACCTATATAGAAACGGCTATTAACTATAACCGCACGTTTGCCAAAAAACACGCTGTGAGCGGCTTGCTTATTGGTACCATGCGTAACTATCTTACCGGCAACGCGCAAACGCTGCAATTGTCGTTACCATCGCGTAACCAAGGCTTATCGGGTAGGTTAACTTACGGCTACGATAACCGCTATCTGTTTGAATTTAACTTTGGTTATAACGGCTCCGAGCGTTTTGCGGCCAACCACCGTTTTGGTTTCTTCCCATCGGTAGGTGCGGGCTGGGTGGTTTCCAACGAGAAATTTTTTGAACCGCTGCTGTCTACAATAGATAACCTGAAATTCCGGTTTACCTATGGGTTGGTGGGTAACGACCAGATAGGCTCGGCCAATGACCGTTTCTTTTACCTCTCTGATGTGAACCTTAACAATGGCAGCATCGGCCAGTTCGGTACCAATTATACTTATAGCAGGCCAGGAGTAGTAACCTACCGTTACGAAAACCAGAACATCACCTGGGAGCAATCGCGCCAGCTGAATATTGGTATGGATTTAACGGTAGCCAAAAACTTTAACCTTACGTTAGATGCTTATCAGCAAAACCGCGATAATATTTTATTGGTGCGTACTACCATACCTACATCAATGGGTTTACAAGCCAATATATCATCAAATGCTGGTAAATCATCAAGTAAGGGTGTAGATGTTGCTATGGATTACAAGATGAACGTTAGCTCTTCATTCTGGGTGCAATCGCGCGGTACGCTTACTTATGCAAAAAGCAAGCTGCTTAAAAACGAAGAGCCGGTTTATCCTGATAACCTGCAATACCTTACGCGCGTAGGCAACTCTTTAAGCCAGCTATACGGCCTTGTTGCCGAGCGTTTGTTTATCGACGATATGGATGTGGCCAACTCGCCGGTACAAGGCTTTGGAGATTACAAAGCGGGTGATATTAAATACCGCGACATGAACGGCGATGGTAAAATATCCAGCTCTGATGTGGTGCCTATTGGTTACCCACAGGTACCTGAGATCATTTATGGCTTTGGTTTTTCTGTAGGCTATAAAAACTTCGATATCAGCGCCTTCTTTCAGGGTTCTGCACGTTCGTCCTTCTTAATCAACTCGGCAGATATTTCTCCTTTTTACCTGGTTAATGGCTTACAGTCAAACGGCTTAAACAGCGGTAACCAAAGCGGGTTGCTCAGCGCTATAGCAAACGACCATTGGTCTGAAGATAACCGTAACCCTTATGCATTTTATCCCCGCTTAAGCACCCAGATACAGGGCAATAACACGCAGGCATCAACCTGGTGGTTGCGTAACGGTTCGTTCGTGCGCCTTAAATCGGCAGAGATTGGTTACAACTTCAGCAAAAACGCCCTTAAAAACATTCATTTAAGCAGCGCACGTATTTATGTAAACGGGCTAAACCTGGTAACGCTTAGCAGCTTTAAGCTTTGGGATCCGGAGATGGGTGCATCAGGTTTAGGGTACCCTATTCAACGTGTGTTTAACTTAGGCTTAAGGGTAGAATTTTAAAAGCTTTCAAATTAATTATATGAAAACTAATTATATACAAAAAATTAAGCTCGCCATATCAGGCAGCGCACCAAAGGGGGCAACCGCCTTGTTAATGGGCGCTTTTATATTGGTGCTGCCAGTTTCATCGTGCAAGAAACCCTTTCTGGATGTTGTGCCGGATAACGTTTCTACAATAGCCAACGCCTTTGTGTCTAAAGCCGAGGCTGAGAAATACCTGTTTACCTGTTACTCGTACTTGCCAACCGGGGCCGATCCAACTTACAATGTGGGCCTCACGGCGGGTGATGAAGTTTGGGTAGAAGACCCTGCCAACCACATACGGTCTACCAACGTACTACAGTTGCCAAGGGGGTTCCAAAACTCATCAGATCCTATTGCCAATTTTATGAACGGTACTAGGGATGCAGCCGGAAACTACCGCGCCATACGCGATTGTAACGTTTTCCTGGAAAACGTAAGCGACCTTACCAAGGTGCGCGATCTGGATATAGATACCCGCGAGCGCTGGATAGCCGAGGCGCAATTTTTAAAGGCCTTTTATCATTTCCAGTTATTCCGCGCCTATGGGCCTATCCCCATCATTGATAAAAACCAGGCTATAGATGCATCTATAGAAGACGTAAGGGTAAAACGCCGCCCGGTTGATGAGGTTGTGGCTTATATAGCAGGCTTATATGATCTGGCAGCTTCCAAACTGCCGCTGACTATCCAAAACGAGGGCAGCGACCTGGGCCGCTTAACCAAGCCAATTGCTTTAAGTATGAAAGCAAGGTTATTGGTAACTGCCGCAAGTCCGCTTTTTAACGGTAACCCCGATTATAATTCATTCAAGAATAAAGACGGAGAACTATTATTCAACTCCACTTACAGTGCCGAGAAATGGCAGGTTGCTGCTGATGCTTGCAAAGCAGCGATTGATGCGTGTGAATCGCAAAACATCCATTTGTACAAGTTCCCGGCGCAAACAGTTAAACTAAGCGATAGCACCATGACGCAGATGAGCATCAGGAACGCTATGAGCGAAAAATGGAACGACGAGTTGATTTGG
This sequence comes from Mucilaginibacter psychrotolerans, assembly GCF_004519315.1. Lineage (GTDB taxonomy): Bacteria > Bacteroidota > Bacteroidia > Sphingobacteriales > Sphingobacteriaceae > Mucilaginibacter > Mucilaginibacter psychrotolerans. The sequence continues at coordinate 201,793 of NZ_SOZE01000006.1, read as the reverse complement.
GGGCTAACGGTAAATAACATTGGGTTTAGCTCGTTCTTCCAGTCGATGTGTGCCGGCCAGTACGATTTTAACAATGCTGATGCCGCAAAATCGGCAAACCGCCCGCTGCTTGGCCCTACCATAAAAATGGCCAAAATGTTCTACACCAAAAATGGCGTGCCTATTAACGAAGATAAAACACTTGATTTTAGCAATATAGCTAAACTGCGTGTGGGTAACCACGATGAGCGTTTTTATATAAAGGAAGGTGAGACAACCGCCAGGCTTAATTTCGACAGGGAGCCACGCTACTACGCCGATCTTGGTTTTGACCGTGGTGTTTGGTACATGGCCAACAGCCCAACAAAAACCGATGTTGACACCTGGTGGTTAAAATCGCGCGGTGCCGAAATTGGCCAGTCGTCGCCAATACCTATTGCCGGTTTCTACATGAAAAAGGCACTTAACTGGCACTATGAATGGGCAACCGTTACTTATTTAAATTATCCATGGCCGGAGATGCGTTTAGGCGACCTGTATCTGCTTTACGCAGAAGCGTTGAACGAAGCACAAGGCCCCGGCGCAGCTGCTTACGAATATTTAAACCGTGTGAGAGAAAGAGCCGGCTTGCCTACCGTGCAGGATTCATGGACAAACTTTAGCATCAACCCAACAAAGTACACCACTAAAGATGGTTTGCGTGCTATAATACAGCGCGAGCGTGCCGTTGAGCTTTGTTTTGAAGGGCAGCGTTATTGGGATCTTTTGCGTTGGAAAACAGCCGGTGTTGAACTCAATAACAACGTAACAGGTTGGTCAATTAGCGAAAATTCGCCGGAGTTGTATTACCGGGAGCGGTCTATCTACTCCAGGCGCTTTGTTATACCGCGCGATTACTTGTGGCCAATTCAAGAGAGTGATTTACTTGTGAACCAGAACCTGGTGCAAAACCCTAACTGGTAAAAGTATTTAATTAAATGTTTAACAATAAAAACATTAGCATGAAATCAATGAAATTACAAATTGCTTTTTGCATGTGGCTGTTAGCCGTAATAGCATCTGGCTGCAAGCAGGAAACGCTTAATAAGCCGCTTACGAACAATACCAACGCCCCCGGCGTGGTTAGCAATGTGCAGGTAGAGAATAAAAGCGGCCTGGCGGTTTTAACCTATGCCCTGCCAACCGATGGCGACCTGTTTTATGTAAGGGCGGTTTATGAAACCTCGCCGGGTAAATCGCGCGAGGTAATCGCATCCCGCTATTCCAATACCTTAACGGTAGATGGCTTTGGTGATACAGAAGAGCATGTGGTGAAACTATATGCGGTAAACTCCAGTGAAAAAGCTTCTGCACCGGTTAGCGTTACTGTAAAACCTTTAACGCCACCATATGAGCTGGCATTTAATTCACTTAAAGTAACAGCCACTTTTGGCGGGTTCAACATCACTGCCGATAACCCAACTAAAGATAATTTGGCTATAGTGCCTTTGGTTGATACGGCCAAAAATGGCCAGTTTGTACAACCTAAGGGGATGGATAATGTTTACAGCAACAGCGCAGCTATAACAGCAACGGTAAGAGGGCAGCCTCCTGTTGACAGGAAATATGCTTTTTTTGTGCGCGATAGGTTCCTGAACAGGTCTGATACATTATTTCTAAACCTTACTCCGTTTTTTGAGGAGCAGTTCTCCAAACTCGATTGGTCGGCTTATACGTTGCCGCAGGATGCCACACCCCTGTATTCTTCTAACACTGTTGCCAGAATGATTGATGGTGACGCCAACCCATACTGGCCAAATTGTCTCTTCACCGTAGAAAGCGCAGGCAGCCCGCAAATGGTAACGTTAGATTTAGGCAAGCAACGTGTATTCAGCCGCTTTATACTTTACCCATACCAGGAACTTGGTACTGTGTTTTATGTAAGGGGTAACCCGCGCGATTTTGAAATATGGGGCTCTAATTCGCCAAACCCTAACGGTAATTTAGATGCATCGTGGACAAAGTTGATTACTTGCAACGTAGTGAAACCATCGGGATCTGCTTCGGGCACCGAAACCGCTGCTGATTACAATTATGGGCATAATGGATGGGGCTTCGATTTCCCGGCAGGGCTTCCGGCGTATCGATACATCAGGATCAGAAATTTACGTAACTGGACGGGGTCGTACTTTATGAGTATAGCCGAGTTTACGTTATTTGGTAAGTAACAGTGTAGCGGCATTTTTAAATTTAATTTCAATTATGAAACAATATAAAAACATACCATACTTCCTTTTAGTGCTCATAATCTCGGCGCTGGGCGCCTGCACTAAAATGGATGATTACAAAAAGAAGTACGAGCCAAACGGAGCAATCTCGTACCCTGGCAAGCTCGATTCGGTAAAGATATTCTCTGGTAAGAACAGGGTGCTCTTAACAGGCCTTTTTACATCCGACCCTAAAATCGTGAAATACAAGGTGTACTGGAACAGTAAGCTGGATTCGATAGAAACCGCAGTAACCCGTACAAATGGCGTAGATACCGCTAAGTTGCTTGTACCAAACCTGCCCGAAGGCGTGATGACTTTTGAGATACGCACTTATGATAACGAAGGGCATATTTCTATCCCGGTAACGTTGGCCGGCACCGTGTACGGCGATCAGTATCAGGCTTCATTATCTAACAGGGGTATAGCCAAAGCCGAACTACAGGCAGATGGCTCTGCACTGATCAACTGGGCAGATGTAAACGCCGATGATGGTTTGCTTTCTATGCAAATTAGGTACACCGATGTTAACAATAAACTGCACGATACCTTAATTACATCGCAGGTTACTGGCCAAAGCACATCGCTGCCAAAATATAAAGCAGGTGCATCTATTAGCTACCGTAGTGCTTTTAAGCCAAATAAAACCGCTATAGATATTTTTTATACTGATTTTCAGGATCATAGCGTAAAAGCCGAAGTAACCAGCATTTACCTGTCAAACACCGGGCCTTTTACAAGGGCAACATCTGGTGGTCGATGGGGTGTACTTGCTGCGCCATGGATAACTAACGCCGCGGCAAAAAATAAAGACGGCGGTACCAACGGCGGCTTCTCTGCCGACGAAGGCGGCATTATCAACTGGGAAACATGGGGTAATACACCAGTAGTGAACGGTATAGTTTACCAGCCAACATCGGCGGCTTTACCTGCCGGTACCTACCAGGTTTCGTTTACCTATTATTCTGAGATACAGGCAAATTCAACGGTATATTGTATCGCAGCAGCGGGCGGCACCGGCATCCCGGTATTGGCTAATCTTACTTCATCATTAGGGTATGCCAGTTTGTTTAACGGCGCAGCAATAGGCAAAACGTCTCCAAGTGTTAAAGAAACAAAAACCTTTGAATTTGTATTGACCTCGCCGCAGGTGGTATCAATTGGATTTTTGGGGAACGTTGTTGGTAGCGGTGATCCGGGAAGTTACTTTCAGGTGCTTAAGCTCAAACTGTTCAGAAACTAATAATTGGGTATTATCTAAAGCGGCCCGGAGGCATTTTTGTTGCTATAACAAAAATGCCTCTGTCGCTATAGGGCCATTGTGCCGCAATATTTTAACAAAACAATAGTGAAAAAGATTGCCGAATTCCTGTGCTTGTGGTCGATTTTTGCTTTAGCAGGTTGCACCAAAAAGGAGAGTCCTGCGCAGCCTGTTACGCCGATAGTTGTTAGCCCTGTAGCCAAGGATAGTTTAACAGTGGTTGTAGATTCAATATCCAAAATTACGATAGTCAATGCGGTGGTATATGCCAGGGTAACCGGTAAGGCCGGCAGCGCTGTTACCGATAGGGGCGTATGTTGGGGTATTACAGCAAACCCCCAAATTACCGATAGCGTGGCAAAGGCATCTACCGTAAATGGTAACGGTACTTTCCAGGCCAGCATTAATAAATTAATTCATAATACCACCTACCATGTGCGCAGCTTTATATCCGGCGGCGGCAAAGTGGTTTACAGTAACGATATTACCTTTAAAACCATTACAGAACCGGCGCCGGTTGTAACTACAGATACCGCATCTCTTGCAGGTGCCACCATCGCTTTTGTAAAAGGTAGTATTAATTCGGCTACAACCATCAAAGAATCGGGTGTGTTAATAAGCGAGAACCCAATACCCTCCGCAGGTGATAGAAAGGTTTTGAACGTAAAAGATGAACGTGCGTTTTTAATGAGGATAAACGATCTTAAACCTTCCACAATTTATTACTACAGGGCTTTTGCCACCACAGCAATGGGCATTACTGGTTATGGTGCAGTTGTAAAATTCACCACGGTACAAATGGGTAATTTAACATACAGTTTTTACGAAGACCCATCTGCTGCTGATGATGTGAAAGCGGCTAATAAAAGGATAAAGGCATCTTTAGACCAGGCAGTTTATCTGTATAATAATTTTACGCCCATAGTTAAGCACCTTAATGTAAGTTACAGCCCGGGCACGCCAACTGCCGATGCCAGTTTTGATGGTTCTATTCGGGTGGGAGCCAATGCCAGTTATCAGCGTACGGGTACCATATTACATGAAATTGCGCATACTTTAGGTGTGGGGCAGCATTGGATGTGGGGTGTGCTTATCCAGAATGGCGTTTACCAGGGTAAAAATGCATTGTTTGCGCTACGCTTTCTCACATGCGATGCTAACGCCGGTATGTATGGCGATGGCCTGCATTTTTGGCCCTTTGGTATAAACGGTGCGTTTGAAGACAGCGGAGATGAGATGCTTTACATTACCAACGTAATGGTGGTTAGCGCAATGCGCCTGGATGGATTGCCAAGCAATTAAGAGATTGAAGTAAATATTGGGTTAAGTTAAATTGGTTAGCTCCGGCGGTGAAAACTGCCGGAGTTTTTTTAATGCCACCGTAGGGAAAATGAAAAAAGGGCGATCTGGTAATCCAAATCGCCCTTTATGCCTGTTTGGTGCCTGATATTGGCTGCTAGTTGATGTAGAATTTTTTGCGGAAGCTTGATGGCGATAAACCTTTGTACTTTAAAAACTGCCTGTTGAAGTTGGCCGGGGTGTTATAGCCGCTCTGGAAAAATATCTCCGAGATAGTCATGTCGCTTTCTATGAGGAGTTTGCATGCAAAACTCAGCCTCACCTCGTTCAGGAACTCGATATAGGTTTTTTTAACGGTTTTCCGGAAGTATTCGCAGAAAGCGGGGATGCTCATGCCTGCTATGTCCGAAACTTCTTTTAAGGTGATTACCCGCGCAAACTCGCTATTGGTAAATTTAAATACTTTTTCCAGCCGGTCGGTTTTTTGGCAGGGAAGGGTGTTAATATTGGCCGTTGAAAGGAGCTGGCAGTCATTATCCTCAGCAATGATATTAAGGCACGAGCACAGGGTTATAATGCGTTCGAATCCACGTTGAAATTCAAGTTCTTTAATTTTTGCTGATAGTGCAGGTTTGCAGCAATCGCTTACTTTTATGCCGCTTTTAGCCTGTTCAAACAAATTCCGGATGTTAGATGTTTCTGGCAGCGAAATAAAGTCGCGCCCCCAAAAGTCTGCTTTAAATTGCACCAGCACGGCACAAGTTGGGGTTGCTGGATTGGTGCAGGTAAACGTGTGCGGCACATTAGCCCCAATCAGGAAAACATCTCCTGCGGCAAAATTGCCCGCGTAGTTCCCAACAAAACAGTTTCCACAGCCTTCCAATATCAATATGATTTCCAATTCGGTATGATGATGCCAGGGGATATCGAATTGCGCCGATTTAAAAGTTTTAGCAAAAAAAGTCGAGTCGTGCGTAACCGGTAGTTTTTGTAAAGTTGAAGTCATAACATATCGTTTAAAATAGGTTGTACTGTGCTACCTTCAATAATGGCTTTTAACCCCCATGCCCTGCATTTTGAAGAGTAGATTTATTATTGGTTTATAAAAAACGCCATTAGCTGCATTGGTGAACAACTAGTGGCTGCTTTATAGGCTTTTACGTATTTCGAATATAAGATAAATTTATTAATTGTATAATAAACACTTAAAAAAAAGTGTCAAAAAAATTTATCTTTTATTCGTTGTGCACCATTATGCGCTTAGCGGTAAATGGTCGGCTGCTTTTCATTTTTAATGCTTCCTTTTTCATTAGGATAGGTTTATATTTCGCTACTTGGTTAAAATAAAGCCAAAATGAAGATAATATCGTATGTATTTAATATCTTCATAAGCACTAATAAGCCTTTTACCAATTATATAAGAACTATAGCAATACATGGCCAGCCTTTAACTGAATTTAAAAACTGCGGTTTAGTAAAGCCTGATTCTATATCTTTGACGAAAGAGACCTGTGGTTTATAATAAGTGTTTTTTTTACACTAAACAATTGGTTTTGATGAAACAAATGTAAATTAGGGCGGTGTTTGGGTAGGGGGGTAATTATCTCTAATATGGGGGACAAATAATAAATCGGCAACTTTTTTAATTTTGGGGCCCGCTAATAACTCCGGGCGAGGGGTGCAGATGAGGTGAAGGATTAAAAATGATACAGGGGATAGAAAGGGGTATATTTAACAGTGCCTCATCAATCAATGTATTTGTTGCTGTAAAGACCAGGCTCTGATTAAAAGCGTTTAATATGTATCTAAAGCATCGCGCCGTCGTTATTTTGCTGCTTACCATTTGCATCCAATCGGGGCTTATGGCGCAACAGCAAATGAGCAAGCTTTCCATTACAGACGGCCTGTCGAACAATTCCGTGCGCTGCATTTTTCAGGATAAGAAAGGCTTTATGTGGTTTGGCACTTTCGACGGGCTTAACCGTTACGATGGGTACCAGGTAAAGGTTTACCGGAACAAGTTTAGGGACACCGCTTCGTTGCAGCACAATTACATTTACGCCATAAGTGAGGATAATAAACAGCAAATTTGGGTAGGGACCGGCCAGGGCCTGATGGCACTAGACCCCGTTACCGATGATTTTCATTGGGCATATTACCGGGATTATCATTCCGGAAAGCTGTATAAGCTAACATTTAATATAGATGTAATTAAGGCAGATAGCGAGGGAAACCTTTTCATCGGTACTAACAGCGCGGGGGTATTCTTAAAACCGCACGATAGCGATATTTGCATCCAACTGCCGGTAAAGTATGGCATGAATACCCTGATGTATGTGGATTGCCCTACCATAGATATTGATAAGCACAATAAGGTCTGGCTCTTTTTAACCGAAATTGGCTTATGTTATTATGATAGTAGTGCTAAACAAATTGTATTGGCAAGCAACAATGTAAAGGTGGCTGGCCGTATAAAAACAGATAATGAAGGCACCGTTTGGATAGGTAGTAACAGTGGGCTGTTTAAATATGCTGTGCAGCAAAAGAAAATCGTTGGCGTCTATCGGGCGGGCCAGGGTCAATTATCCGGCAATAATATCAGCTGTTTGTTACCCTCGCGTAATCATAACCTTTACATCGGTATCGAAGGCGGCGGGGTTAGCATACTCAACCGGGCTTCGGGTAAATTTAGTTACATCAAGCAGGGACAAAAAACAGGGCTGCTGCAGAGCAACGCCGTAATGGATGTTTACCAGGATAAAGAATCGCGGATATGGATTGCGACCGTGCGCGCTGGGGTGTATATTGTAGATCAGCAAAAGAATTACTTTCAAACCTACCGGCATGAAACCGGAAACGACCGTAGCCTGGTTAATGATTACGTATCGTCTTTTTGCGAGTACGATAAGCAACGGCTTTGGGTAGGCTCAGAAGATGGCGGCGTTTCTGTGATGGACCGGGCAACGGGAAAGTTCCAAAACTTCGTCCATTCAAATCATTCCCCCGCTTCGCTTAGCAGCAATATGGTTACCTATATCGTAAAAGACTATCTTAATAAAATGTGGGTGGCCACTTTTGCAGGGGGGGTGAATCGTTTTAATGCGCAAAGCGGTGGTTTCGAGCATTTTGAATGCGAAAACCCGGAAACCGGTGAACTGAGTAAGAATGTTTGGCTTTTACATGAAGACAGCCGCAAAAATCTTTGGGCCGGTACATTCTCCAACGGTAAGCTGTACAGGTTTAACAGAAAAGTGAATAAGTTCATCGTTTTTGATCAACAGGTGAATGATCCCTATTCGTTTATGGAGGACCGCGCCGGCCAACTGTGGTGCGGCAATGCGGAGTATCTTATTAAGCTCGATACTGTAACACACCACCATGTTTTTTATAGGATAGATAAGCCTGTACGCGCAATTTATGAAGATAAAAGCGGCAATTTTTGGTTAGGTACCGAAGGCGGCGGCTTGTGCTTATTTAACAGGGCAACCGGTAAAATCGTAAGCCGGTACACCGATAGCGAGGGTCTATCGGGCAATTCGGTTTTGAATATACTGGAAGATAACTCCGGCAAGCTGTGGTTGAGTACTTTTACAGGGATAACTAGCTTTGGCTATCAAGATTTTAAAACCAGTAGTTATTTCGAAAGCGATGGCCTGCAAAGCAATCAGTTCTCAGCTAATGCAGCCTTGAAGTTAAAATCGGGAGAGCTTGCATTCGGCGGTATAAATGGTTTTAACTTATTTCATCCAGATAGTATTACCACCCGCAATTATATGCCCCCCGTGGTGTTTACCAACATAAGCGTAAATAATAAAAACATAACCAACATAAATACAATTACCAGCAGCAACGGTACGCGAGAGGTGCAAGGTTTAAAAGTACCGTATGATGAAGCAATACTTTCCTTCGCATTTGCCGGGCTGGAGTATTCTTCTCCCGAGCATATTAAGTATGCTTATTACCTGGAGGGGCTGGATAAAGACTGGATACAGGCAGGCAATCAAAGGGTAATTACCTACAACAACATCCGTGAGGGTAACTACACCTTGCACATACGATCTACCAATGCTTTAGGAAAATGGAACGCACAGCAAACCACGCTGAAACTGATCATTACACCACCCTGGTTCCGTACATGGTGGGCCTGGTTGTTCTATACGGGGGTGCTGGTATCGTTAATACTGGCTTTCATCAGGTATCGAACCAGCAAGGCCAGGCTGCAATACCAAATAAAGCTGGAGCGTATGAACAGTGAGAAAGAAGCCGAGCTAAGTTTGCGGAAAACATCCTTCTTTACGCAGGTATCGCACGAGTTCCGTACCCCGCTTATGCTCATCATTAACCCCTTGCAGGAGATACTTGCCAGGCCCGCTCAGCAAAAAGACGTAGAGCTGGGTATTATTTATCGCAATGCGCGCCGACTGGTGAGCCTGATAGATCAGCTGCTGCTCTTTAACAAAACAGAACACGACGGTGCTGACCTGCAATTAAGCCTGATTGACTTTTCTGCGCTTTGCAGGCTCACTTACGAAAGTTTTGCCTACCAGGCCCGCAGTAAGGGGATAACCTACCAAATACTGATGGGTGACGAACCTATCAGCCTATATGGCGATAAGGCCAAAATTGAAGTTATCCTTTATAATTTGCTGTCAAATGCGCTTCGCTACACCGATAACGGGGGGCATATCGTTTTCAAGGTGTCCGAATCTGACGGGTTTATAATTGTTGCGATAAGCGATACAGGTTATGGTATTTCTCCTGAAACAGGCGAGCATCTTTTCGATAAGTTTTACAGGTCGGGCAATCCACGGTCGAGTCAGAAAGCCGGATTCGGGATTGGTCTTTACCTGGTACATCAGTTTGTTAAGCTGCATAAAGCCGATATTAGTTACGAGAGCGAATTGGGGCAGGGCAGCACCTTTTTCATTAATTTCAAAAAGGGGAAAGCGCATTTCCCGGGCCTTCAAATAAATGAGGACATCGACTGTGGGAACGTTTTTTTGGACGAACTTTCGGGCGAGCAGGAACTCACCAACCATGCGCTTCGGGCCGATCCAATTACAGATACTGAGAGTGCATCTGGGTTGGACCAAAACACCGCACCGTCAGTTTTTTCTAGCCGCACCATGCTCGTGATAGATGACCATCCTGATATGCGGATCTATCTTAAACAAATATTTAAAGGCCAATTCTCTATGCTGGAAGCCGCAGATGGTTTCGAGGGGATTTTGATGGCCAGGGAACACGTGCCCGATATTATTATCAGTGATATTACCATGGAGGGCAAAAGCGGCCTTGAGCTTTGCGAAGAGATAAAGGCCAATCCCTCGCTCGCCCATATCCCTTTAATTTTAATTACGGCCAATTCATCCCAGGAAATAAAGCTAAAAGGCATTAAACATGGGGCCGACGATTACTTTTCTAAGCCGCTGGATAAAGAATTGCTTACCGCCAGGATAGATGCCCTGCTGGATAGCCGCAACAGCCTCCAGAATTACTTTTACCGTAAGGTTACCCTTAAGGAGCAAAGCGTGAAGATATCCGAAGAGGAAAAGCTATTTATCGACCGCTGCATCCTCGTTATCGAGAACCGGTTGGATGATGATGATTTTGGCGTTGATGAACTGGCCGCCGAAATTAACATGAGCCGCTCCAGTCTGTTTAAGAAGATAAAGCTGGTGTCAAATCAAACGCCTAACAGCTTTATCAGGTTCGTGCGTTTAAGGCGTGCCGCCGAGTTGTTCATCAACACATCGTTGAACGTGAACGAAGCTTCGGTAATTGTGGGCTTTAAAGATATAAAGTATTTCAGGGAGCAGTTTGCGCAGCTTTTTGGCTTAAATCCGTCAGAATACATCAAAAAATACAGGGACCCTTTTTCGAAGAAATTCTCGCTTAACCCGGCTATCAAAAAAAATAACTAAACCCCGGCGCACCTTAAGATAGTTTCAGGTTTAGATAGGAAAATTGTAGTAATCTGCCGCTGAATCCCGTAAACTTGATGTTTTTGTTTCCACTTTGTTTAATGTTTTAAGTTTCAATCTTTCATGAATAGTTACAGGTTCTTCATTTTGTCGCGGTTGTTTTTTGCCTGCTTTGGTTTCATTGGGATGCAGCAGCTACATGCACAAACTACAGCACATGCGGGTGCAGGTAAATTTACACCCATTGCGCAATGGTACGATGATAAGGGCGTGGCCATTAACGCCCACGGCGGGGGTATTTTGTTTAAGGATAACGTTTATTACTGGTTTGGCGAGCACAAGGTGGCAGGTAGCGCCGGCAATACATCTCTGGTTGGTGTGCATTGCTATTCATCAACCAATTTGTACAACTGGAAAGATGAGGGTATTGCCCTGCCTATGTCAGATGATGAGCAGAGCGACATTGTAAAGGGTTGTGTTTTAGAACGGCCCAAGGTTATTTACAACGCAAAAACTAAGAAATATGTGATGTGGTTCCACCTGGAGTTAAAGGGCAAAGGTTACAGTGCAGCGCGCACAGGCCTGGCAGTTAGCGATAAGCCAACCGGCCCTTACCAATATATCCGTAGTTATAGGCCCAACGCCGGCAAAATGCCGTTTTACCCAAAGGGCACGCCGGATAGCGACAGGGTGAACACTACAATTGTAAAAGAGCAGGATAAGTTTTTTATGCGCGATTTTGCCGGTGGACAAATGGCCCGCGATATGACTTTATTTGTTGATGATGATGGTAAAGCCTATCACATTTTCTCGTCGGAAGAAAATTACACCTTGCACGTAGCCGAGTTAAACGCCGATTACACCGCACATACGGGTAAGTTCTCCAGAGTTTATATTGGCCAGCAGACGGAGGCCCCGGCGGTTTTTAAACGTAACGGCTTTTATTATATGATAGGGTCGGGCTGTACCGGTTGGGCACCCAATGCGGCGCGCTTGTTTAGGGCAAAATCAATATTCGGGCCATGGGAGTACCTGGGTAATCCATGCATCGGCCCCAATAGCGACCTTACCTACGGTGGCCAAAGCACCCATATCTTAAATGTTAACGGCAAAAAAGATGCGCTGATATTTATGGCCGATAAATGGGAGCCAAAGAATGCTATAGATGGCAGGTACATTTGGCTGCCCATAACAATTACCGGCGATATTGTAAATGTGGTTTGGAAAGATAGTTGGGATTTGGGCGATTTAAGCAAATAGTTAAAAGGCTGCTCATATTTATTGCGTTGCCTGCTCAAATTAAAACAGTTGAGAAGAAGTGTAAATAATATTTTAAGTGTTGATTATACAATTAATAAATTTATGTTATCTTCGGGAATCGATAAACACAATAGGAAGCCATGCAGTATTTGTTGTATTGCTAAAACTTGTGTGAATTGATCTAATACAACCTTTTATAAACAAAATCCTCGGGTCCTCCCGGTTTTCGAGGTCTATTTTTTTTAAGTATTATGCTTGTGAAAAAAACACTGCTAACGCTGTGCGCTGCAGCAACTATGTTGGTTGCCAATGCGCAAACACAGCCAAAAGTTTATACCATTGCCAGCGGCCAGGTAAAGGCACATATTGAGCCTACGATGTACGGTATCTTTTTTGAGGATATTAACCTCGCAGCAGACGGCGGTGTTTACGCCGAATTGGTGAAGAACCGATCTTTCGAATTCGATTCGCATTTGGCGGGTTGGCAACAGCAACAAAAGGCCGGTGGCAAAGGAGGTATAGAAGTGGTTGACCGCACCAACGAACGCCCCGAAAATGCGCATACGATTAAAATAGACGTAAGCGATAACGCAGGCTACTTTGGTTTATCAAACGAAGGTTTCCGCGGTATGGGTATCAAGAAAGGCGAAACCTACAGTTTTTCGGTAACGGCTCGTAAGCCGGTCGCAAATGCAGTGTCGTTATTGGTGGAGCTACATAGCGCAAAAGGCCTTGTTATCGGCACTGCCATCATAACGCCAACATCAACCGATTGGAAAAAATATAATGTAAAGTTTGTGGCAACCGCTACCGAAGACAAAGCATCCCTATATGTTTGGCTGAAGGGTAAAGGCGCGGTTGAACTGGATATGATATCGCTGTTTCCACAGCACACCTGGAAAAACCGCCCTGCCGGCCTGCGTGCCGATCTGGTGCAGAAACTGGCCGATATGAAACCCGGTTTCCTGCGTTTCCCGGGCGGGTGTATTGTAGAGGGGCGCGATTTGGCTAACCGTTATCAATGGAAAAAAAGTATTGGCGATATTGATAAGCGCGAGAACCTGATAAACCGCTGGAACATGGAGTTTAAGCATCGCCCCGCGCCCGATTATTACCAAACCTTTGGCCTCGGCTTTATGGAGTATTTTATGACCGCCGAGGATATTGGCGCAACGCCCTTGCCAATTTTAAATTGCGGTATGGCTTGCCAGTATAACACAGGGCAGTTAGTACCCCTGGATCAGCTGGACCCTTACGTTCAGGATGCTTTGGACCTTATTGAATTTGCTAACGGCGGGCCCGATACCAAATGGGGTAAGCTGCGTGCCGATCTTGGTCACCCCAAGCCTTTTAACCTAAAAGTATTGGGTGTAGGTAACGAACAATGGGGCGAGCAATACATAGCCCGTTGGAAGATTTTTACCAAAGCCATAAAAGACAAGTATCCATATGTAAAGATTGTATCCAGCGTTGGCCCCAGCCCCAATGGCGAAGAATTTACCCGCCTGGATAAATTTTTCAGGGCCGAGCATGCCGATATTTTAGATGAGCATTATTACCAGGCACCTAAATGGTTTTTAGATAATGCCACCCGTTACGATAATTACGACCGTAAAGGGCCAAAAATATTTGCGGGAGAATATGCAGCACAAAGCGTAGCTATCGCTAGTCCCGATAATAAGAATAATTGGGATTGTGCTTTAGCGGAGGCCGCTTTCATGACCGGCCTGGAGCGTAATGCCGATGTAGTGAGTATGGCATCGTACGCACCGCTCTTTGCGCATGTGGATGGCTGGCAATGGACACCGGATTTGATCTGGTTTGATAACCTGCGCTCATACGGCACGCCAAACTATTATGTGCAGCAACTCTTTTCGCTAAACAAAGGCACCGATGTAGTACCCTTGTTAAAGGATGGTGAAATGGTAACCGGCCAGGATGGCTGCTACGCTACAGCGAGTATTGATAAAAGCACCAAAGAGTTAATAATCAAATTCGTAAACAGCGGGGCAACGGCACAACCAGTAGTATTTAAAATCGATGGTGTATCGGCCGGTAAGAAAACGGCGGTTGTAACTACCTTACGCAGTGCCGATAAAGCTGCGGTAAACTCCTTTAAGGCGCCAAAACTGGTTAGCCCGGTTGCAAGCACCTTGCTGGTAAACGGTAAAACGGTTAAGGTTACCGTAGAGCCCTATACTTTTAAAGTGATCAGGCTGAAATTGAATTAAGCAGATGCTTTTGAAAAATAGCATCATCATTATTGTTTTCTTTATCCTGGGCCAAACGCTGAAGGCTCAGGATTTGAAAACCGATATATCGGTACATGATCCTGTTATCATAAAACAGGATAGCTTGTACTATATCTTCTGCACCGGCAATGGCATAAGCAATTGGTCGTCGGTAGATAGAATCCATTGGAAGCGCGAGAAACCGGTGTTTGCTACTGCGCCTACCTGGGTTAAAGATTTTTTGCCCGATTTTAAAAACTACATCTGGGCACCGGATATATCGTATTACAAAGGGTTGTATTACCTGTTTTATAGCGTTTCGGCCTTTGGTAAAAACACGTCGGCCATTGGGTTGGCAACTAATACTACTCTACATCCAGGCAATGCTGACTATAAATGGGTAGATCGCGGGCAAATCATCCGGTCGGTACCCGGCCAAACCAATTGGAACGCCATCGATCCAAACGTGGTGACTGATGACAAAGGCAACCCGTATCTGGTATTCGGGTCGTTTTGGGATGGTATAAAACTGGTAAAGCTGCAAAAGGACAGGTTAGGCCTTGCCGAAAATGTTGCCACCATACCAACCATTGCCAGCCGAAAGCGCAGTGGGAATGCTATAGAGGCACCATTTATATCTAGGCACGATAAATACTACTACCTTTTTGCATCGATAGATTATTGCTGCCAGGGGTCTAAGAGTACCTACAAAATGATTGTGGGCCGTGCCGAAAATATAAAGGGCCCTTACCTTGATAAGGATGGTGTGGCGATGAGCAGTGGCGGCGGCAGCATTTTGCTGGAGGGCGATAAGGACTGGTACGGCGTAGGACATAACGGCGTAGCCACGTTCGATGGTGACGATTACGTTATTTTTCACGGGTACGATGCTGCCGACAGGGCCATACCCAAGTTACGGCTGGCCAGGTTAAGCTGGGTAGGCAACTGGCCCGAAATAAACAAGAACGATCTGACTAAACAATAGGAATATGATGGCACGAACTTATTATAAGCTAAAAACGATATGGTTGATGCTGATGCTTGCAGTGGGACCGACTATCGCGCTCGCCCAGCACACTGCGGAAATAACCGTTAACCTGGCTAAGGAGAAAGCACCAATGACACCCGTTTGGGCATGGTTTGGATACGATGAGCCAAACTACACCTATATGAAGGATGGCAAAAAGCTATTGACCGAACTAGCCGCGCTAAGCCCAACACCAGTTTATGTGCGTACACACAGCCTGTTGGTTACCGGTGATGGTATAGCGGCTTTAAAATGGGGATCTACCAACGCCTATACCGAAGATGCTAAGGGCAACCCGGTTTACGACTGGCACCTGATAGATAGCATTTTTGACACCTACGTTAACCGCGGTATAAAGCCCCTTGCGCAAATCGGGTTTATGCCGCAGGCTTTATCAACCCACCCCGATCCGTACCGCCACCACTGGAAGCCGGGCGATCCCTACGATGATATCATGACCGGATGGGCATATCCGCCAAAAGACTATAATAAATGGCGCGAACTGATTTATCAATGGGTAAAACATAGCGTTGCACGTTACGGGCAAAAAGAAGTAGAAAGCTGGTACTGGGAGGTTTGGAACGAACCCAATTATTATTGGAAAGGCACCCAAAAAGAATTTTTTAAGTTATATGATTACGCTGCCGACGGGCTGAAAAAGGCCCTCCCCACCGCTAAAATAGGCGGGCTGGATATTGCGGGTACATCGGGCAAGGGTGCCCAACAATTCCTTAACGCGTTTATAAAACATTGCATTGCCGATACCAACTACGCCACCGGCCAGATAGGCTCGCCGCTGGAGTTGATTACTTTTCATGCCAAGGGGCAGCCAAGGCTGATTAAAGGAATGGTACAAATGAATGCGGCACCGCAGTTGACTGATATTGCAACAGGGTTCCGTATTGTGGCTTCGTACCCCGAGACCAGGAACCTGCCAGTGATTATAGGCGAATCGGACCCGGAAGGATGCGCCGCCTGCGGGATGGCTACCAACCCCTCCAATGCTTACCGTAACGGCACCATGTATTCCAGCTATACGGCTGCAACCTTTGCGCGCAAGTATGAACTTGGAGATCAGTACGGAACCAATTTTGCCGGGGCGGTGTCCTGGTCGTTTGAGTTTGAAAACCAGCCCTGGTTTTACGGCTTTCGCGATCTGGCTACAAACGGGGTAGATAAGCCGGTACTCAACGTATTTCGCATGTTTGGCAAAATGAGGGGGAGCAGGGTAGAAGCAACCAGCAACCGCATGTATTCTTTAAAGGCGGTGATGGATTCCAGCGTGAGTGGGGAGCTGACTGATATTGGCGTACTGGCATCAAAAGACAAAAAATCGGCGGCGGTGATGGTGTGGAACTATCATGACGACGACAAGGCCGGCCCAGCCGAACCGGTAGCACTAAGCATTAATGGCATACCATCGGCAACGGTTGTGCTGACGCATTATCGCATTGATAATGAGCATAGCAATTCCTATGAGGTGTGGAAAAAAATGGGCTCGCCACAAAACCCAACCAGCGCCCAAATTGCCGAATTGGAAAAAGCCGGCGGGCTGCAAACATTGGGTAAACCACAAAAACGGAAGACGCAGAAAAATACTTTGCTCGTCAACTTTAGCCTGCCGAGGCAGGGTGTTTCGCTGATACAGATAAGCTGGTAATGGGTGTTAAAATTCCAGGTTTTAAAATGTTTTAGCTTCGGATTTTCAGAAAATTCCGGCCTGGCTGAGCGCCTATATTGGTGCCATTATGGCTAGATATGTTTAGCAACGGCAATGTGGTCAAAAATGGTTGGTAATAAGTTCAGATAAAATTACTATAGTTTTTTCATTCGAGAAATAAAATCTGCTTATAGCATTCCATGCGACATATTTGTTGTTGGCTGTGCTCTCTTATGGCTAAGAAAACTCGCCTTTAAAAAATCAATTGGAACCAACTTCAATTAGGAAAATACATTTAATTGATAATCAATATTATACGAGGGTTTTACCAACCATTTTTGACCAGTATGTCTTAGCAACCATGTTGAGGAGTTCGGACATATCAAAGGGTTTGCAAATAAAGCCGTTGGCACCACAGCGTGCTGCGGTAGCTTCCAGGTTACGGGTGCCCGAGATCAGGATTACCGGGATACCTGCCGTGGCGGGGTTTTGTTTCAGTTGATAGCAGATGTCGTGCCCGGTTTTATCGCCACTCAGCCAGTTATCCACCAGCAGCAGGCCGGGCGGTTGTTTTTCAATACCGTATAGCATGGTGATATCTTTGCCTGCGCTCACCTCATAACCAGCTTCCGTTAAAGCCGCGGCTATGATTTCCAGCGTATCCGCATCATCTTCTATCACCAAAATCGTAGACTTCTGCATAACTCAATTAAACGCACAAATTATAAATTGCGGGTATATCAGCAAAGCTCATATTGGAGAATAGCCGTTACCTGCGGCGTAAGCAGGCGCACATCGTGTGGCACATGCAAAGGAATGGGCAGGTAATCGCCTGCGGCTATTTCAAATACCTGTCCGTCTATTGTACAGGCGCAACGGCCCTCCAATATAAAAAAACTTTCGGCGTATGATTCATGCACCTCTTCGGGGACGTTAACTTTAGTAACTACCAGTGATTGCACATAGCGTTCGTCACGGCGGATCTCCTTTAAAAACATGGATTCTACCGGTTCGTTCGGTAATAGGGGCTCCATGGCTTTCAGCCAGCTTAAGTAGTTAGAATGCCGGGATGTTGGCGGCAAATTGTCTAATTGCAATTCTTCGCCGGCAAACCCAATTCGGGCAAGTACTTTTTCTTTGAGATTTAGGGGTGCTTCAACCGCACGCAGATGAAGTAATTTTTCCAGTACGAATTCGGCATCCACCTGCTCAGCAGGCAAATCATCTTCAAATAAACCAAATATCCTGGCGCCGTCCATGGGTGTAAAGGTAACAATTAAACCGTTTACTTGTGTTAAGCCGGGCGCAATGGAGCACACAGCTTTTATAAATAATATGCCGGGAGAGTGGGTGGTTTTTACTTATAATTAAAAGTTCTTATACCCCATTGGTTTTAATCCTTATATTTAACCGTTTTTTCCGCTGGCAATATGATGAACAATTTCGACCGTAACCTGCGCCTGGGGTATGGTTTTTCTTTATTTATTCTCCTGGTGGTTGGCTTGGTATCCTGGCTCGCACTAAGCGGTTTGCTTAGAAGCAACCGTGCCGTAGCGCACAGTGGCGAGGTGATGCAAAAACTGGAACAGTTGCTATCTACCATGAAGGATGCGGAAACGGGCCAGCGTGGATTTCTGCTAACCGGGCACGCTAAATTCCTGGAACCTTATAACGGTGCTTATAAACAAGCCGGGGATCTTGGCGGGCAATTACAGGCACTTACAGCAGATAATCAGGTGCAGCAAGCCAATTTGGTTGCCATCCGGGGTATTTTACAGCAACGGCTGGACATACTGCAACTACTCATTGAAAAAAAGCAACAGGGTCACATTATCGCGCCAGCAGACCTTGATGCCGGTAAGGCTGCTATGGATAGTTTTCGTGCAGCTATTGCAAAGGCCGAGCAAGCCGAGCGTGTAGTGCTCAAAGAAAGATCCTCTAGTTTAGAGCGTTACAGCAGTTTGGCACCGGCTTTTATCGTATTTGCGCTGCTGGTAGCCCTGTGCATTGCCATTTACTCTTACCGCAGCTTAATCCGCGATTATCACGACAAAGAAAAACTGCGCCACGATCTTGTACAAAGCGAAGAGGAAACCCTGGCCCTGAACGAGGAGATTATGGCTGCCAACGAGGAGGTTATGGCCACCAATGAAGAACTGGCTGATATCAACGAAACGCTGGAACTGCGCGTGGCCGAACGCACCAGGGCTTTGCAGGCGAGTGAGCAGGAAGCCCAGGCCCTGAACGAAGAATTGACGGCTATTAATGAAGAAATGGTAGCAACCAACGAGGAACTGCATGCGGCCAATGATGAACTGCGGCGGGCCGAGGAGCATAGCGCCAAGCTGGCGGCAATAGTAGAGTCATCCGACGATGCCATTATCGGTAAAGACCTCGACGGCCTGGTAACAGCATGGAACCGGGGAGCCGAAGCAATTTTTGGGTATAAAGAAGCAGACATGGTGGGCTATTCCATCTTAAAATTAATACCACAGCAACTGCACCATGAGGAGCCGGGGATATTGAGCAGGTTGCGCAACGGCGAAAAAATAGATCATTACGAAACCGTGCGCCAAACCGCAGATGGCCGTCAGATCAACGTATCGCTTACCATTTCGCCCATTCGCGATAAGGCAGGCCAGGTTATCGGTGTTTCTAAAATAGCCCGCGATATAACGGAGCAAAAACGCGACGAACAACGCAAAAACGATTTTATAGGGATGGCCAGCCATGAACTTAAAACCCCGCTGACTTCTCTAACCGCGCTGATACAAGTGATGCAGCTGAAATATAAAGGCCATAGCGATCCCTTCTTGCTACAGGCCTTGGGTAAAGCCAATCAGCAAGCCCGAAAGATGAGCAGCCTGATCAATGGTTTCCTGAACGTATCGCGCCTGGAATCGGGCAAACTGGAAATCAGCAAAACCGGATTCGAACTGGCTGCCCTCATTGAAGAGCAACTAGAGGAGATGAGGTTGACGGTAAGTTCTCATCAGTTTCACTTTGAAATAAATTCGGGGTTAACAGTGTCGGCAGATCGCGATAAAATAGGGTCGGTTATTTCTAACCTGTTATCCAATGCGGTGAAGTATTCGCCTAAGGGTAAAAATGTTATCATCCGGGCAGAAAAGCAGGAGGATATGATACAAGTGAGCGTGCAGGACGAGGGCATGGGTGTCCACAAGCAAGATCTGCCGCGTATTTTTGACCGCTACTACCGCGCCGGTACTGAGCATACTAAGCATATCTCCGGTTTTGGGGTTGGTTTGTATATTTGCGCGGAGATTATTGAGCGCCACGATGGCCGTATATGGGCCGACAGCGAAAAAGGCGTTGGCTCTACCTTTCACTTTAGCTTACCTGTTTCATAAAAAGGGTGCCTCGCGGGGTGTGCCGCTGCCATCGGTTGAAGAAATTAAGCACATCATTTCCAGTTATTGCGTGTTGTTGTGATTAGGTTTCCTCTTGTATAAGCTCAAGCACTACTTGATAGGCCGTTTTTTTCTCCCAGCGCGCCATCAACCAGGCAATAAAACTCAAGGTGAAAATGTCATCATTTTCAGCCGTGCCCGCCAGGTTAAAAACCGTTTTTCTATAAACCGGGTCAAAAGCTACATCGGGTTTTAGCAGGTATTTTTCAACCAGCTTTAGAAACAACAGCACCCGTTCTTCCGAAGTTTTAAGCAGGTACTTCCTATATCGCCGCCTAAAACTGGTTATCCGCGACATAGCCAGCTCGACATTAGAGAACTGTGCATGCACCAAAATTTCCATCAGGTTTTTTCTAATGGTCCATAACATGCCCATTTTTTTCTCGTACCAGGCGTCGGTGCGTGTAAGTAAAGTCAATTGTTTCAAGCTCCTGCTGTCATTACCTAAGGCTAAAAACATGGCCAGGCATATCCGTATATCCTCAATATCTTCGGGTTTATGCTTTTGTTTTGTATTGGAGAGCGCTTGCTGCAATCGCGCGATGGCATCATCGGCAAAGCCCGTATAGAACAGGTTGAGCGCAGAAAGTAATTGATGGCGTAAATAAAACAGCGTATAATAACGGCTATCCGTCTCCGTTAAATCCATCATTTTCTTAAGATAAGCTGTACTCTCCGCAAAATGCCTTCGCCTGAGATGAAAGTTTGCCAAAAAATATAAGATGGATATATGGTGAAAAAGATAGGATTGGGTTTGATGCGCCCGGCCTTGCATAAATTTATCCGTGCGCTGTACATAGCGTTCTATCAGTGCATAATTCTGCTGTATGGCCGCGTATTCATTGGCGATGAAAAGGATCTGGTAAATGGATTTGTAGGTCATCAAATCCTGTGCGGAGATCTTATACTTCCGTATGGTGGTTATCATCAACGCGGTTAAATTAACCACCTTCCCTTGCAGGTGTATTTCCTGTAGTTCCCTCCTCAAAAAAGCATAGGCCATATTTAGCCTCGCCTCCCGCTGCATATCCGCATTGTTGCGAATAAAACGCTCGGACAAAACGTCGAGGTCTTCTGCTCCAGGGAGATGGGCATACTGTAGCTTCAATTGCAAGAGCTCATTCAATAGGTTGAACTGCTCTAAATGTTCGGCTATCCGTTCGGCTTTATCCAAACATTTGAACGCTATCTTCACCACATCGTTCTCTAATAAAAAACGCCCCACCACAACCAACCGCAACGCATCATAAGTGTCGGAATGATTGCTCTCAAATGTTTTCTGCGATAAGAATAGCAGTAAATTATCCTGTAACCTTTTGCGGAGCGCATGATATGCGTCATTATTTTTTTCTGGTGGGTAGAGTTTACTTAAATTACCTATATCGTCAGTTTCTATCAAATTGAGCAAAGCCAGATTCTTTACATCCGCCCTTTTGTTTTTTCGCTGTAAAAACTGCCTGAATAGCTTTTTATCTGTGTTATTTAGCAGATTGGTTAACTCCTGGATGGCATCCATTTAGATATGATATGTAAATAAAGGTACGATAATTAAAAAATATATCATCAGTAATTGAGATAATCTGACTTTTCCAGGTCTGTTTTATAGCCCACATTTGCTTCCATATTAACAACTAAAACAAAACAAACATGGAACCGCTACAAAACAAAATAGAAGGAAATTCACTCGGTGCAAAATATGGCGAGAACATCAGAAACCCATTTAAACCCACGGCCGCATTTATAGGTGCATCGTGGTTGGCCTTGTTAACAGGCGTTGCCGGATATCTTATTGGCTTATGGAATGCAACGATGGATTTGAACGAAAAAGGCTATTATTTCACCATTTTATTATTCGGCATGTTCGCGGTAATTTCGGTGCAAAAAAGCGTAAGGGACAGGTCTGAAGGGCTTGCCGTTACCGACCTTTACTACGGCCTGAGCTGGTTTGCCACCATTGCGGCAATGGTACTATTAACCATTGGCTTGTGGAATGCCGATTTGGCAAGAAGTGAAAAAGGCTTTTACGCCATGGCATTCTGCCTGAGCATGTTTTCGGCCATTGCTGTACAAAAGAACACCCGCGACGCCAAGATGGTGGGTGATAAAGAGCTGTAACGTAGCGGTTGCCGCCCCGCAGCGCCTTGCCTGGCAAGCCTGCGGGGTTTTTTGTGTGATCAGCTTTTTATGGGCCGGGAATTTTCTTGGTAGTTATTAAGGCACCAACAGCAAAGGGCAACCACAGTTATTCATTACCGGCGGTATGTTGCCGTCAAAGTAAGTTATGGCTATCGCATTCTCCACATGGTTGCCCATTACTACCATCCAAATTTTGTTTTCGGCAACCAATTCTATTATGGTTTCTACAACCGGCCCCGTTCCGTTTTTGCAGGTAATTTGAATTGCGGATTGTTGGCTGGTGGTTAGTTTGGCTTTTAAATACGTGGTTAGCAGACTCAGTCTGCTGGTGCTCTTAGCTGTCATTTCTGTAATCTCGCTTTCTACGGACCACCGTTCGCCTGTTATCACAGACGCGCCGATAGATATAATAGAGTTATAGATCAATAAATTGGCGTGGTTGTTTTTTGCCAATTCGAGCGCAAAATCTGCCGCGTGTTCTGCACGTTTAGAAAAATCGGTAAGCAGCAGTATGGTTTTTTTAGGTGCCATCATTAGTGAGAAATGATTGATGCCCTGTTGTATTCATAGTTCATCCTGGCGATGTGCAATACCGATATCTCCTGCGGGCATTCTACCTCGCATGCCTCCGTGTTGGTGCAATGTCCAAAACCTTCGGCATCCATTTGGTCAACCATGGCAATTACCCTGTCGGCCCGTTCAACCTGGCCTTGCGGTAGTAATGCCAGTTGCGTAATTTTTGCCGAAGTAAACAACTCTGCACTGGAATTTTTGCAGGTAGCTACACATGCCCCGCAACCTATACAGGCGGCGGCATCAAAGGCTGCTTCGGCAATGGTGTGCGCTATCAGTATACCATTTGCTTCCGGCGCTTCGCCCGTTGAAGCAGAAGTAAAGCCGCTCGCCTGGATGATCTTATCAAAAGCCTTGCGGTCTACTTTCAAATCGCGCACTATAGGGAATGCTGCAGCACGAAAGGGTTCGATGTATATGGTATCGCCATCCTTAAAACTACGCATATGCAGCTGGCAGGTGGTGGTATGGGTAAGCGGGCCATGTGCCCTACCGTTGATCATCATGCCGCATTGCCCGCAAATGCCCTCGCGGCAATCATGGTCAAATTCTACCACGCGTTCGCTCTTTTGTATCAGCGATTCGTTCAGCAGGTCCATCATCTCCAGAAACGACATATCGGCAGATACATCATCCAGCTCATAGTTTTTCATTGCACCGGGCGTTGCAGGGCTATCCTGTCGCCATATCTTCAAGTATATTTTCATGATCGGAATTTATTTGTAGCTTCTTACAGTTAAGGATACGTTTTCAAAAATCAGCGGTTCTTTATGTAATTCGTGTTCGGCATGCGCGCCTTTCCATTCCCAGGCCGATACATAGCAAAAATCCTTATCGTTGCGCAACGCTTCGCCATCAGCGGTTTGATATTCTTCGCGGAAGTGAGCTCCGCATGATTCTTCACGACTTAAAGCATCTTCACACATCAGTATGCCGAGGTCGAGGTAGTCGGCTACGCGGCCTGCTTTTTCCAATTCGCTGTTAACGGTATGGTCGCCGGTAATTTTTAACTCGGTATAAAATTGTGCCCTTAACTGCCGGATGAGTACGATAGCCTTTTCTAAACTGGCCTTTGTTCGCGAAAGACCGCAGCCATCATAAAGCAGTTTACCCAGGGTTTTATGAAAGTGATCGGCAGAAAGATGTCCGTTGATATTCAGGAATTGTTGTAGCTGTTCCTTAACAGCATGTTCTGCTTCAGCAAAAGCCACGTGATCTGTGGTTATCTTTTCGGCTTTTAACTCGCCGGCCAAATAATTGGGGATGCTGTAGGGGGCAATAAAGTACCCATCTACCGATGCCTGTAACAAAGAGTTTGCACCAAGGCGGTTAGCGCCATGGTCGGCAAAGTTTGCTTCGCCTAAAGCAAACAGACCCGGGATGGTAGTCATCAGTTCATAATCTACCCAAAGTCCGCCCATGGTAAAGTGTGCCGCAGGCGATATCAGCATAGGCGTTTCATAGGCGTTTACGGCGTTTATCTTATCGTACATTTTAAACAGGTTGCTGTACTTCTCCTTTATCTTTTCTTTACCTTGTTCTTTGATAGCTTTAGAGAAATCTAAAAACACAGCATTCTTCATTACGCCAACCCCGCAGCCCGCGTCAACGCGTTCTTTGGCTGCGCGGGATGAGATATCGCGCGGTGCTAAATTGCCGAAAGTGGGGTAGCGTCGTTCCAAATAATAGTCTCTTTCTTCTTCTGGGATATCGTTTGGCTTGCGGTCGTCGTGTGCTTTTTTGGGTACCCAGATACGTCCATCGTTACGGAGAGACTCCGACATCAAAGTGAGTTTCGATTGATGCTCGCCCGACTGGGGCAAACAAGTTGGGTGAAACTGTATCCAGCTTACGCCCGACATATACGCCCCCTTTTTATGCGCCCGCCAAATAGCCGAGCTATTGCAGCCCATGGCCAGTGTAGATAGGTAATAAACTTTGCCGTACCCGCCGCTGGCCAGCACCACAGCGTTGGCCGCGTGGCGTTCTATTTCGCCGGTTACCAAATCGCGGGTGATGATGCCTTTTGCCTTGCCGTCTACCACCACCAGGTCAAGCATTTCGTGCCGGGTGTAGGTTTTTACTTTGTTGGCCCCAACCTGCCGCATGAGCGCCTGATAGGCACCTAATAATAATTGCTGCCCGGTTTGCCCGCGTGCGTAAAATGTGCGCGATACCTGCACCCCGCCAAACGAGCGGTTGTTTAAATAACCACCGTATTCGCGCGCAAAGGGCACGCCTTGTGCCACTGCCTGGTCTATCAGGTTGGCAGAGCATTCTGCCAGGCGATAAACATTGGCTTCGCGGGACCGAAAGTCGCCTCCTTTAATCGTATCAGAAAACATGCGGAACACGCTGTCGCCATCATTTTTGTAATTCTTTGCTGCATTTACGCCGCCTTGTGCAGCGACGCTATGCGCGCGGCGTGGAGAATCCTGGAAACAGAATGATTTAACATTGTAACCCAATTCGCCCAGTGATGCCGCACATGATGCGCCTGCCAGGCCGGTGCCTACCACAATAACATCCAGCTTTTTGCGGTTGGCGGGGTTCACCAGTTTTACGTGTTCTTTATAATTATCCCATTTATCGGCAAGGGTGCCTTCGGGTATCTTCGAATCTAACATGACGGATCAGTTATTAAGGTAAACAACAATGGGAATCAGCATAAAGCCACCGGTGATAAAAGCAGTGTACAGCCAGCCTGTGTAACGCACCAGTTTTACATATTTGGGATGGTATAGGCCAAGCGTGCGTGCTGCGCTAAAAAAGCCGTGCAGCAGGTGAAAGCCTAAAGCGATAAAGGATAGCTCATAAATTGCTATATACCACCATTGGTGAAAGGTTAGCACCACTACGCTATACATGTCTTTATAACCCTGTTTATCTAAACCCATGGTGGTAAAGTCAGATACATACCAAAAATCTTTCAGGTGAATAACTAAAAAGATGAGGATTACCGTACCCAGCAGGCCCATGTTGCGGCTGTTCCAGGGGCTAACATTGGCGCGCTTATCATAAACGTATTTGGCCCCGTTGGCCTTTTTTGTTTTACCGGCGAGTATTAGCGCGTAAACCGCATGGGCAATAATAGCGATAAACAGTACCCAGGATATAATCTTGATAAGCATATTGCCCGCCAGCAAATGCGAGTACCAGTTAAATTGTTCCTGGGCCTCGGCAGCCGGTAACAGCAATTGCAGGTTGCCCAGCAAATGTATCACCAAAAAAAAGCAGAGGAACAGCCCCGTACCCGCCATAACGAGTTTGTATTGAATGGTTGTTTGTTTCATAGGTTAATTTGTATCGGCAATTAATAATTTATAAAAGGGTAGTACCGGCTACCATAAGCCGATAACTTTCCACCAAACCCCACCTACCAGGAACCAAACCAGCAGGAACATTACGCTCATAAAAAAGCCTTGTTTCCACCAGTCTTTCATATCCACATAGGTACTACCGAAGAATATGGGTGCCGGCCCGTGGCCGTAGTGGGTTAAAGAGCCCATCAGGGTGGGGCAGGCACCTAAAAAGATAGCCAGCATAACCGGGGGCACGCCTACCGCTATACCCACCGCCAGGAAAACGGAATACATAGCCGCAACCTGCGCGGTTGCACTGGCGAACATATAGTGACAATAAGAATAAACGAGGATAATTAACGGAAAGGCCAGCTGCCAGCTGAATTGCTTCATGCTGCCGCCTACCAAATGGCCAAACCAGCCTATAAGCCCTAAGGAGTTGAGGTAGGAACCCATCATGACCAGTGCGGAGAACCACACGATAGTATCCCAGGCACCTTTTTCAGATTTTACATCTTCCCAGGTTAATACGCCGCAAAGCAGCAATATGCAAAGGCCGATGAGTGCGCCAGTAGTGGCATCGATAGAGATCAGGTTGCCGAAGATCCACAACACCAGCAGAATGATGAACGTAGCCACCATCAGCCATTCCTTTAAGGATATTTTGCCCATTTCTTTCAGCTTTTCGGCAGCCAAAGAAGGCGCTTCGGGGGTTTGCTTCAGTTCGGGCGGGTAAAACTTATAAAGGAATAAGGGCACCAATATAAAACAAACCAGGCCGGGTATGGCCGCTGCCATGGCCCAGCTTCCCCAGGTAATGTTAACGCCCAAGTCGTGCGCAAACTTCTGCGCCATGGGGTTACTGGCCGTAGCCGTAAGGAACATTACCGACGTGATCATATTGGCATTATAGCTGCTCAACGTAAGGAACGCGCCTATTTTTCGGTGTGTTTCGGGTTTCTCCGGTTCGCTGCCCATGTTGACGGCGATGGATTTCATGATGGGGAATATTACTCCGCCTGCGCGTGCTGTATTACTCGGTATCGCGGGGGCCAGTATCAGGTCGGCAGTATTTAAACCATAGGCCAAACCCAAGGTGCTTTTGCCAAATAATTTGATGAAGTTATAAGCCAGCCGGTTACCCAGGCCTGTTTTAATAAAGCCACGCGCTATAAAAAACGCCAGCCCGATTAACCAGATGGTTGAGTTGCCAAAACCACTCAGCGCATTCTTTATAGCATCTATAGGTTTGCCCGGTGCCAATACCTGTGTTGTAGCGCAAAGGGTAATGCCCAGCATAGCCATGGTGCCCATGGGGGCCGCTTTTAATATAATGCCCACAATGGTTGCCACAAAAATGGCCAGCAAATGCCATGCGTTAGGTTTAACACCCTCCGGTATAGGCAGGAACCAGATTACGAGGCCAACCACCAGGGTGATGGCCAACGATTTTAAATTGATTTCTTTCATGATTATTAATTAAAAGCGTACCTGTAATTGGAGATAAGCCAGATTGTGGTTATAAGCAGTAGTGAGGGGTATGTTTTTTTGATAGAGGTCGATAGAAACGCCAAGCTGGAGGGCGGCATAAAAATCATCGGCAAATATGAGCGAGGCATTGGGGATAATGGTTTGCCTTGCGTTATGAGCCAGCTTGTAGCTCTCGTTGAAATATTCGTAGCGAGACGAGAACTCAATGGCCCTAACCCGGCGCATATTGGCATTGTAACGTACGATGGGAAATATGTAAAAGCCCTGCATCCGCACATCCTTCAAGTTTGGCTTTACGGTTAGGGTGTTGTACAAGGCAAAGTTTGTACCTGTTTTATATTCTCCGCCTAAGCTTACTTCCCATTTATCGTTAAGCGATAAGCCGCCTTTTACATCAATACCCAGGGCATTGCCTTTACCGGCACCTAAACTACCCTGCCCCGCATTGATACCCAGGGTTAAACCCTTAACAAGGTCGGCTTCTAATCGGCCATAAAGGTTTTTGGTATTGTCGTTATCGTTGGCCTGGTTGCGGTTGTTGCCATTGTAGGCACCCGCGTAGTAGCGCAGGTGGCCAACTTTATCAACGTTGCCAAAAACGGCTACACCTGTTTGAAAGCTTTGCCAGCCGCTTGCGCCAAAGGCATAATATTGGTTAGAGTAATCAAGCGTGCGGATGATATCGTTTGGCACTACATCCTCTATACCAAAAAACGGCCTGAACTGGCCCGCCTGTACATTAAAATGACTGCTTAGCGTGTATTTCACATAGGCATTTTCTAGTACTTTGTTGGATGGATCGCTGCTGAATTCTGCGAAATTCATGAGCAGGTTGGCCGAGAAGTGGTCGTTAACGGTGCCTTTAACTACAAAGCGCACGCGTTTCAGCATAAAGGTGTTGGTGATTTTGCCGGTAGTTGCTGCCGGGTCGAAGTTCTTGCCGTTTACATCTACATTTTTGGTGAGCGAACCCAGGAAGCGGGTTTGCAAAAGGCCGGCGAAGGTGATAGCCCTTTTATAAGTAGAGAAGTTTTTGATGGTATCGGTATTTGCCTTTGGCGATGCCGCGGGTTGTTGCGCTGATGCCTGTAAACAGGCAAACAGCAGGAGTATCGGAAGGGTAAGATTTTTCACATGGTGATGATAAAGAACGTTTGATTGAATATAACAAGTTGATGCACCAGAACAGGTTATAACATGCCCCGGTGCATAATATAAAAACGATATGCGTAATTAAGGAGGAAATTAGAGCGTGCCGACCATATTAGCGGGTTTTACCCATTCGTCGAACTGTTTGCTCGTCATTAGTTTTAAACCAATGGCCGATTCGCGCAGCGATAAATTTTCTTTCATGGCCTTTTGGGCTATCCGGGCAGAATTTTCGTAGCCAATATGCGGGTTTAAGGCCGTTACCAGCATCAGTGACGCTTCCAGATGCTTTTTGATGCCATCATAATTGGGTTCTATCCCCATAGCACAATGCTCATTAAAGGAAGTGCAGGCTTCGCCGATAAGGCGGGCAGATTGAAGGAAACTTGCTGCCATAACCGGCTTAAATACGTTTAGCTGAAACTGTCCGTTCGATCCGGCTATCGATATAGAAACGTCGTTCCCCATCACTTGCGCAGCCACCATGGTCACCGCTTCGTTTTGGGTAGGGTTTATCTTGCCGGGCATAATAGATGATCCCGGTTCGTTTTCGGGCAAGTGCAATTCGCCAATACTGCAGCGCGGGCCCGATGCCAGCATACGGATGTTGTTGGCAATCATCATCAGCGATACTGCTATTTGTTTTAGCGCGCCGTGGCTTTCTACCATAGCATCATGGGCAGATAATGCCTCAAACTTGTTGTCGGCTGTCCTGAAGGGCAGGTTGGTGAACCGGGCGATATATTCAGCCACCTTCACGTCATAACCTTCGGGGGTGTTCATGCCGGTACCTACTGCCGAGCCGCCAAGGGCCAGTTCAGAAAGGTGATCGAGCGTATTTGTTAAAGCCCGCAATCCGTGATCTAGTTGAGATACATAGCCGGATATTTCCTGCCCAAGGGTTAAAGGTGTGGCATCCATTAAATGCGTGCGGCCAATTTTTACAACGTTTTTAAAGGCTTCAGATTTAGCTTTCAAGGTATCACGCAATGCTTCAATACCTGGTATAGTAACATAGATGAGCATCTTGTACGCCGCTACATGCATGGCTGTTGGGAACGTATCGTTTGATGATTGCGATTTATTGACATCATCATTGGGGTGAATCACCGTTTTGCTATCGCCCAGCACGCCGCCATGTAATACATGCGCCCGGTTGGCTATAACTTCGTTCACGTTCATGTTAGATTGCGTGCCCGAGCCGGTTTGCCAGATAACGAGCGGGAACTCATCAGGCAGTTTACCTGCTAATATTTCATCGCAGACCATCGCAATCAGGTCGCGTTTATCTGCAGGCAGCACATCCAGTTCGGTATTTGCATAAGCAGCCGCTTTTTTAAGGTAGGCAAAAGCTTCGATAATCTCTGCCGGCATGGATGCCTTAGGGCCAATTTTAAAGTTATTGCGCGAGCGTTCTGTTTGTGCTCCCCAGTATTTCTCTGCCGGTACCTGCACTGCGCCCATGGAGTCGTGCTCTGTTCTGAAATACGGTTCGGTATCCGGAATGTTTATAGTTAATGTTGACATAGGAGGTGTAGTTTGATGTGCCGTAAAGGTGGACTAATAACCACGGGCAGTTATGATGGCGGTCATTAAAAAAGATGATGGCTGTCACAAAATAATTCGTTAAATGCTTAAATATTAATTTGTTACGTCGGTTTCTGATAGAAGTATCTCTGCGAGTCGCCCGTCCAGGTTGTAAATGTCTTTCCTGAAGTTAAGGTGGCCTGCCCGGTCTGTAAAGGCAGTAAAGTAGGCTATAAATACCGGCACCTTTTTGTTTAGGGTTACATAGCGTTCTTTGCCTGCATGCATGTATCGGCTGATTTTAGCATCGGTCCACGTGGTATTATCTTTTAACAGGAAGGCGGCGAGCTTTGCAGGTTGGGCTATGCGGATACAACCGTGGCTAAAGGCCCGGGATGTTTCGCCGAAGAGTGATTTTGAGGGGGTATCGTGCAGGTAGATGTTGTAACTGTTTGGAAAAAGGAATTTCACCAGGCCTAAAGAATTATCCTTGCCGGGTTTTTGCCGCACAACAGGCAAACCGTCGCTGTGCCCGGTTATTTCCATATTGTGATTGCGCAGGTAATTGCCGTTCCGGTTCATTCCGGGTATAACCTCGTTAACTAAGATCCCGTGCGGCACGTTCCAATAGGGGCTGAAAACTACATATTTTATTTCCCCATAAAAAGCAGTTGTAGGGTGCTCAGATTTACCAACCACCACGCTACAGCTCCAAAGCAGGCTATCGGCATGGTACACATGCATTTTAAATTCGGGTATGTTTACGGCAACATAATCTGCATCTAAACTTACCGGTAGCCAGCGGCTTCGCTCCATATTTACCAATATTTGTTTTATCCGCGCCGATAAGGGCACATTCAGTTCCGCTAAAGTTTCTTTATTCAAAAGCCCATTGCCAGGTAGTCCGTGCCTTTCCTGAAATACTTTAATTCCGCTTTGTATTTCGGGGTCATAACTGTTCTTTAACGTATCGTCGCTAAAATCCTCCAATTTATACAAACGGGCTCTAAGTAATTGAATTGCTGCCGCTGTATCGCCCAATGCCGGTTTCTTACTCAGGGTTATAGGCAGCCATTTGTCATTTGCGGCCAACAGACTGTACTTTCGCAGGTAGGTTCTCAGTAATTCATACTGGCGGTAAACCGGCTCTTTTGCCGCAAGCTGCTTGCCGGGCGTTTTCAGCAAACTATCCAGGTATTGTGCGTACGCAACCTTCTTCCTGGGCAATAACCAACCGCTTGCTTTGCTTGCCGAAACGTCTATTCCCTGGTAAACCGATTTTGAAAAATTGAAGTATTGAGCGGTAAGCATTAATTCTGCCTCAATTTCGGGCGGATGGCCGGCTACGTTTGGTTTTGCTTCGTTTATCAAGGAATCCAGCACGCGCTGATAGGGCGAACTTTTGCTTAGTCCGTCGCTTTTAAAATTTAGGACCCTACTGGTTAAGTTACTTGCCTGTTCAATAAGCAAGCCATTGCTAAACCATGCATAGGTAAAGTTCCGTTGCCTGTAGAAACCGGCAACTTCGGTTTGGTTTTCTGCAAGTAAGGGGTAGCGCTTAAAAAAGCCTGCAATTTGTAAGCTATCAAAAGGTATGACGGCTATAGCGGTATCCCGATGCATGCTGGTAGCCGGTTTCGGAGTTCCCTGCCCGCAACCGGCCAGCGAAGCGCAGGTTGCGGCACCTATGATTAAGGATTTGATAGCGTATATTTTCATGGCAGGTTATTGTTTGGCAGCAGGTTTAGTACCCCATTTCCAGTCCAATATTTCTGGCATGTCCTTGCCATGTAATTTTATGTAATGTTTGTGTTCGATCAGTTTATCTGCAAGCGTTTGTTTGAGGTAAACACCTTTGCTGCCTGTTTGCGGTAAGCGATCGATCACGTCCATCACCAAATGAAACCGATCCATCTCGTTCAATACAGCCATATCGAAAGAAGTGGTAATGGTGCCTTCTTCTTTATACCCGCGCACATGCATGTTGATGTTGTTTGCCCGGTTGTAGGTTAACCGGTGTACCAACCAGGGATATCCGTGAAAAGCAAAAACAACCGGCTTATTCGTAGTGAAGAGGGCGTTATAATCGGTATCTGTAAGCCCATGGGTATGTTCGCTGCTTTTTTGCAGTTTAAACAGGTCTACTAAATTCACTACCCTAATCTTTAGTTCGGGCAGGTGTTCTCTTAAAATGGATACAGCCGCCAGCGTTTCTAAGGTAGGCACATCGCCACTGCAGCCCATTACCACATCGGGCTCGCAATCCTGGTCGTTACTGGCAAAATCCCAGATACCTATACCGCGTGTACAATGTTCAACCGCCTGCTGCATATTCAGCCACTGCGGTGCCGGGTGTTTACCGGCCACAATTACGTTTACATAATGTTCGCTGCGCAGGCAATGATCCATTACCGATAGCAGGCAGTTAGCATCGGGTGGTAAATATACCCTCACGATGTTGGCCTTTTTGTTCACTACATGGTCTATAAAACCCGGGTCCTGGTGGGTAAAGCCATTGTGGTCCTGCCGCCAAACGGTAGAGGTGAGCAGAATGTTCAATGAAGCTATCTTTCTGCGCCATGGTAACTCTAAACAGGTTTTAAGCCATTTAGCGTGCTGGTTGAACATGGAGTCGACAATGTGAATAAAGGCTTCGTAGCTGTTAAAAAGGCCATGCCTGCCTGTGAGCAAATAGCCTTCCAGCCATCCTTCGCACTGGTGTTCGCTCAGCATTTCCATCACGCGGCCATCGGGAGCCAAAAACTCATCGCTTTTAATTACGGGCGCATCCCATTGCCGGTTAGTAACTTTGAAAACATCATCCAAGCGGTTAGACATGGTTTCATCCGGCCCGAATATCCTGAAGTTTCGCTGGCTCTCATTTTCTTTGATCACATCACGCAAAAAACGGCCGCAAACGTAAGTATCGCCCTCGCCATTAGCGCCGGGAGCTTCTACAACAACTGCGTAGTTCCTAAAATCGGGCAGGCGCAGCGGGTGAAGCAATTCGCCGCCATTGGTATGCGGATTGGCACCCATGCGGCGGTCGCCTTTCGGTGCAAGTTCGGCTAACTCAGCAACCAGCTTTCCTTGCGTATCAAAAAGTTCTTCGGGCCGGTAGCTTTTCAGCCAGCTTTCAAGCATTTGCAAATGCGCCGGCGGCGAGCTGGCCGATACCGCAAGCGGGATCTGGTGCGACCGGAAGTTACCCTCTATTTTGTAGCCGTCTACTTCCTTTGGTCCCGTCCATCCTTTGGGCGACCGCAGGATAATCATCGGCCAGCGCGGGCGATGCCCGTTGGGGTGTTCGGCATCGTACTTTATTTGCTTTATACGATCTATCGCGTAGTCCAATGCGGCGGCCATATCGCGGTGCATCAGTTCTGGGTCTTCGCCTTCTACAAAGATCGGGTTCCAGCCGTAACCCATAAAAAGCTGTTCCAACTCTTCATGGCTTATGCGGGCCAATACCGTAGGGTTGGATATTTTATACCCGTTGAGATGCAGTATGGGTAATACCACACCATCTGTTAATGGATTAAGGAATTTATTAGAATGCCATGCCGTGGCCAATGGCCCCGTTTCTGCTTCGCCATCGCCAACCACGCAGGCCACTATCAGCCCGGGGTTATCCAGCACTGCGCCGAAAGAATGGCTTAAGGAGTAGCCTAATTCGCCACCTTCGTGTATAGAGCCAGGTGTTTGAGGCGATGCATGGCTGGAAATACCACCCGGAGAGGAGAATTGGGTAAATAGTTTTTTCAAACCTTCTTCGTCCTGGCTAATGTCCGGATAAATTTCGCTGTACGTGCCTTCCAAATAAGTGCCCGCCACCACAGCCGGCCCGCCATGCCCGGGACCCGACACGTATAGCATACTCAGGTCGTATTTCTTGATGATACGGTTAAGGTGCGCATAAATAAAATTCTGGCCTGGCGTGGTTCCCCAATGGCCCAGCAGCATAGTTTTTACATGCTCCAGTTTAAGCGGCTCCTTTAATAAAGGGTTATCCCGCAAATACAGTTGCCCAACAGACAGGTAGTTGGATGCACGCCAGTAAGCATGGATATTATGTAGTTCTTCCGCGCTTAAAGCACCGGGGATTGTGTCTATCGTTTTCAAATCCATGATAATTTTATTTAGTTGTAATATTATTTACAACCCGGCTAACCAGCCGGGCTATCACCAGTTCTTCATTTGTTTGCATGGCCTGTACGGTTACCCTGCCCGGTTGGGCCGATATCATCTCGATATCGCTGTTGTTTGCTTTTTCGCCTATGGCTATCCCCATAAACCCTAGGCCGCTGCATATGCGCTCCCGTATTTGGGGCGAATTAGCTCCGATCCCGCCGGTGAAAACCAGCCTGTTTAAGCCACCCATTGCGGCGGCAAGCGCACCTATAAATTTGCGCGCCTGGTAGCAGAATACGGTAAGTGCCAACGCTGCTTTTGGGTAATGTTCTTCCATTTTTAATAATTCGGCTACATCGCCGGTTCCGGCAATCCCTTTTAAGCCAGATTCGTTGCTGAGCAATTTATCCAGCTCATCGGCGGTTAAATGGTGTTCTTTTAGCAGAAACAGCAGCACTCCGGGGTCCAGGTCGCCGCTGCGTGTACTCATTACCAGGCCACCAAGCGGCGTTAAGCCCATGGTGGTATCTACCCCCACGCCATTATCAACCGCAGCCATACTGGCACCATTACCCAAGTGTGCTATAACTATCTTTTCCTGTTTAGCTTCCGGGTGGGTTTCCATAAGCTTTTGCATAATGTATTGGTAGGAGAGGCCATGAAAACCATACTTCATCAGGCCTTTGGTTTGAAACTTATGGGGCAGCGGGTAGTATTTTACATGATCGGGCATATCGCGGTGAAATGCCGTATCGAAGCACGCAACCTGTGGCTGTTTCGGATAATTTTTTTGAATGGCTCTGATTACCTCGAGTTCGCCGGGTAAATGATTGGGAGCGAGATAAATCAAGTCCTCAAGCTGTTGAAGCAGATCATCGGTGATCAGTTCCGGCTCGCGGTGGTTGGGGCCTCCCTGAACTATCCGGTGCCCAATTGCAGATAGCGTGAAATCTTGCTCGTGCTCGCCCAGGTACGCTATGATCTCCCCGGTTGCATCGTGGATATTAGCACAGGCGGAGGTTTTTCCGCTAAGCAAATGATGTACGCTGTCAAAAATTTCAAATTGGCCCTGATGTCCACCTATCTGCGTAATGGCACCCGACCGCAAAAGCCTTAGATCGGAGGCCCCATACAGACAAAACTTAAGGCTAGATGAGCCACAGTTAAGCGCAAGTATGCAAGGTATGGAATGAGTGGGCATTACATTTGAATTAGTAGCAGGTGATGCAGATATAAATCAAAGGTAAGGCCCACGGGTATTTGAAACGTGATGGATTAAGCCCTAAAAAGTGATGATTATCACTATTTTACGCAAACAATTTGCCCCGTATTGTTATTACGTTGCCTGGTAAACCAATAATGGAATAGCTATATGGGCGGCCATTTTTTTGGTATGGCTCAGTTTTAAAATATCATCAATAAAATTGTAGGGGCCGTGGTTCATGGCCAGTATATCTATCTGGTCGTTTTCACAAAGCCAGGTCAGTCCCTTTTCCACTTTGCTGTCCTTAAGCGCCCGGTAGTAGATCTGCGGATAGTTGGCCTTGTTGGATAGTTCGGTCATTAATTGGTCTATCAACAGTTGCAGCGCCGGCGAATGGTGATCATCTGTATAAATATGGGTTAAGAGAATATCAGCGCCCATCAGCTTTGCAAATTCAATAAGCTTGTATATCGACTTCGTATCTTTTCCCACTTGATTAAAATCGGTTGCAAAGGCTATCTTTTTAATTTTCCTGACGGCTGCCTTTGCCGGAACAATTAAAAGCGGTTTGGTTGCAGTATCGATAAGGTTACTGCAATGATTGCCCAATAAAAAAGTGCTTAGACCATCACTGCTATGGCTGCCTGTTATAATCATGCTTATTTCTTCATCAGCAAGGTGTGCAATTACATCCGTAACTTTTCCGGCTTCGGCCCTGTAGCTTACAGCGGGTTTAAAAGTATCCGAGTAATCATTTTCCTCCAGGTGTTTTTTTAATTTTTGAAGTTCGGCCTTGCTGTCATTACTCATTTCTTCACTTTCGTACATGGGCCATACGATCATTCCGGATTGCGGCACTTCTGCGGGTACTGTAATGGCATGTGCTAATAAAATGTTGGCTTTTGTCTGCTTAGCAAGGTTATAGCCATAAACTGCAGCATGAGCGGCCACCGGCGAGAAATCTGTGGAGATGAGAATAGTTTTCATGCCCAAAGCTGAAACTAATATAGTGGCGTAGAAATGATTACAAGCACCTAAGAATGTGATTAATATCAATAACAGATAGGTGAAAGCGTATGATCGCCCCTGGCTCTGGCGTAATCAAAGCGATGATAGCGCTATAGGGCCTTTCAAATTGTCTATTTCCGTCCTAAGCGTTAGGCTATAATATTAAGTGGCCCATCTGATAGCGTGGACCGCGCAAAGTTTTGTCAATTTGAACATTTCGTGCCCTATTTATTCAATTTTGTACCCCTTCATCCACTTTTCTGGTCTATATTTTTGGCCAGCCCGATTGATAGACCTGAGCGCTTTTGAAAGATACACCTAGCAATTTATTTGTTCCCCAACCAGGAACGGGATTATGTTGGTTTATTAAAAATCGCTTCATCAGCTATAATTTTTATAGCCGGAACAAATGCAATTTATTACCAATCAGATAAACCTATATTCATGTTGAACAAGACGCAAGTATTGAAGCAGGCTCGCTTCATGCTGATTATCTCTCTGCTTTTGCTTTGCATCAGCACCTCCATTAAAGCATCAGTCATATCGTATAAAAAAGATGCAAACGGATTACTATTTAAGCTGGATAATGGCTTAATGTATATCGCCGTTTGTAAGGAAGATATTATTGAAGTTAAATACACCACTTTCAACAGTTTTAGCACCAAATCCTCGCTCATAGTTAACAAAAAATGGGGGTTTGTCAATTTTGGCGTGCGTGAAAACAACAATCAGGTTATCATCATTACTGCCAGGCTAAAAGTATTCATTAACAAAGCCACAAATGCCATAACCTATGCCGACTTTAATGGCAAGGAGATTACTTCTGAGGATGAGAAAAGCATTACACCGGCCACCATTGCGGGCATAAACACATGGAATATAAGCACCCGGTTCAATTCGCCCAAAAATGAGGCGCTTTTTGGGTTGGGCTGCCACCCGGTTGATACGGGTGCCATCAACTACAAAGGCAGGAACCAGGATATGGCCATAAAGTATTTGACGGGTGCTATACCGGTATTGTTATCTACAAGGGGCTATGGCCTCATGTGGGATAACTATTCGGCATCTAACTTTTACGGCGCTGAAGAAGGCAATACCAAATTCAAATATGTATCCGAAAGCGGGAGGGAGGTTGATTATTACTTTTTTTATGGCCCCGGTTTCGATCAGATTATCAACTCTTACCGTATTGCTACCGGCAAGGCCCCAATGTTCCCTAAATGGGCATTCGGATTGTTCCAATCGCAGGACAGGTATTTGAGCCAGGACGAAGTGCTTTCTGTTAAAGATAACTACCGCAGTAATCATATCCCCGTAGACGTTATTGTGCAAGACTGGTATTATTGGGACCCATTCCCGATAGGGGTACATGTAATGAACCCGGCCCGTTACCCCGATCCGAAAAAGATGGTTGATGAATTGCACAAGGCAAACATCCATGGCATGATATCCATATGGCCGGTCTTCGGCAAAGGGACAAGGGATTTCGACACGCTGAAAAAAATGGGCGGCTTAACCAGTATTACCTGGGACAACGTTGTTACACACACTTTCGATACCTATTATGATGCCCATAACCCCAAAGCACGTGAACTGTATTGGGATATGGCCCGCGACAGCCTCGTAAAAAGATACGGCTGGGATGCATGGTGGGTTGACCAATGCGAACCTGATAATGGCGCCTTGTTAGATGAGCGGCGCAAAAGTGATTTCTGGACCGGTAAAGGCATCGATTATTTCAACACATACGCTTTGCAGCATTCTACTGGCCTATACAAAGGTTGGCGCAGGGATATCCGGAACAAAAGAGCGTTTTTCCTGCTTAGGCAATCCTTTGCAGGCGAACAGCGAAATGCAGGCACCCTTTGGTCATCGGATATTTCCTGTTCGTTTGAAGCTTTTAAAGTCCAGGTACCCCAGGGCATTAACGCCTGCGCATCGGGCATTCCTTACTGGACATCGGATATCGGCGGATATCACTACAACTGGAGCGTTCCGGATTGGTCGAAGCCGGAATTCAGGGAGCTGTTTACCCGCTGGTTTCAGTTTGGTACTTTTTGCCCCATTATGCGCATCCACGGCAAGGGCGAAAGGGCTATATTTTCTAAAAACTGGGATGAAGATACCCGCGCTACACTAATGAAATTCGATAAACTTCGTTATCGTTTGCTTCCTTACGTGTATTCCCTGGCGGCAAAAACCACCCTGGAAAATTATACGATGATGCGGTCGCTGGCATTTGATTTCCGCAAGGACCCGAATGTTTATAAAATACCCGACCAATATATGTTCGGCCCCGCATTTTTGGTAAACCCGGTTACCGGCAAAGGCGATACGACCAGGAAACTCTATTTACCGGGGGCTGAGTTATGGTACAATTTCTGGACGGGTGAAAAATTGTCGGGAGGCCAATATATTGATGCCGATGCTCCTATAAACCTGATGCCATTGTATGTTAAAGCCGGCTCTATCGTTCCTTTTGGTCCAGACGTTGAATACGCTACACAGGCAAAAAATAAGGTTATCGAATTGCGCATTTACCCGGGTGCCAATGGGCAATTTACTTTTTATGAAGATGAAAATGATAACTACAACTATGAAAAGGGGATGTACAGCATTTTTTCGTTGACCTGGAACGACAAACAGAAAAAGTTAAGTATTTCCGGCACTAAAGGCAATTTCCCGGGCGCATTAAAGCACCGTACTTTCAACATCGTCCTGGTTAACGGCAAGTATGGATCGGGGCCCCTGGAAACCGTCAAAACCGATAAAAGAGTGGTTTACAATGGTAGTGCCGTAGCGGTAAAATTATAGTCTGCAATAAAAATTAAACCGCTGCTAAGTAATTAAGCGATTTGTTGAACAACTTACTATTCGCCCGGTTTCAATGGCATTCTGGAGCTCGTAATCTTAGTTTATAAAATGCAAGTGGATGCGTTCCGGGTTGAGAGCCGGACGCATTTTTTGTTTAATAACACCCCAGCGGCAGGGGTTCATAATTATTGTAAAATGCCGGGTTTTATGAAGCTTAAAAATGGGCCATTTATCAAGCATTTGTACTATCTTAGTGTATTGACTTTAAACAGGTGATCTATTGGCCCTGTGCGTTCCCAATTATAAACTCAATGCAGTTAAAATTTTATTGTCTACTTGCAGTTTCGTTGTTTTTTGCGTGCATTCATTCTTTTGCGCAAAGCAATCAATACCGGTTTTCACAACTCGACGTAAGTAACGGGCTGTCGCATAATCAGGTTAACGCCATATTCAAAGATTCCCAAGGCTTTATGTGGTTCGGTACGGCATCTGGCCTTAACAGATTTGATGGCTATACTTTTAAGGTATTTAAACACGATGTTAACAATAAAAGCTCCGTACGAGCTGATTTTATATATAAGATTTTTGAAGGCCCTAATAAAAAACTGTGGATATCAACGCGTAGCGGGTTCTGTTTTTACGACCCCGATACAGAGCAGTTTAATGATGATATGTCATTATTGTTGCTGCCTTTAAAACTTCCGGTCAATCTGTCGGTAACTAAAATAGTACAAACTAGTGCGGTAGATTTCTGGTTTTTGTCACCAGACTCTGGTATCTACCGATTTAATACCCTGAGCAAGCAAACAAAACACTATTACCATCATATTAGTTCCAACGCATCTTTATATTCAAATTCCGTTACAGACATCACCGTTGATAATAAACGTAATGTATGGATAGTTTACAGCAACGGCACAGTTGAAACGTTAGATAGTAAGGCCGATAAAATTACTTATCACACAGATGTTTTTAGTAAGATAATCAAGGGTAAAAACGGTTATTATTCTTTAATTATCGACCGCGATAACGATCTTTGGTTTTACGGGTCACTTGTTGAGTTGGGTGTATATTACTATAAACCGTCAACAGGTACTTTTTTACATATTGATAAAGAATCACAGGCGCCAAGGTTAAAGGCTAACCTCATCAACAATATCATTCAGGCGGACGATGGCCGTATATGGATCGGCACCGACCATGGCGGTATTAGTGTGCTGGATAAAAAGAAATTTGAAATTACCACGCTGCTAAACCGGGAAGACAATGCTCAATCATTAAAGCAGAATAGTGTATCGCTCTACAAAGATAACTTTGGTATTATTTGGGCGTTCACCTTTAAAAAGGGAATAAGTTATTATCATAAAAACATTATTAAATTCCCGCTTTACAAACACTTTGCCTCAGACCCCGGCAGCTTGAGCTTTGAAGATGTTGACAAATTTGTTGAAGACAAACTTGGGAATTTGTGGATAGGAACTAACGGCGGAGGCCTGATTTACTTTAACCGGAAAACGGGTAAGTTTAAACAGTATAAGCACGATACCGGGAATCCGAATAGCTTGAGCAATGACATTATTGTTGATTTATGTATTGATCATAACCAAAAACTATGGATCGGTACCTATTTTGGCGGCCTGGATTGCTTTGACGGAAACACCTTTATCCATTACAAACACGATGATAGATCGGCCAACAGTATTGCTGATGATAGGGTGTGGAGCATTCTGGAAGATTCTACACACCGTTTGTGGATAGGGACCTTTGAGGGCGGCCTTGAAATTTTTGACAGATCGAAAAAAACGTTTTTCCATCCTTTTAAACAATCAGATATAAGGTCGTCCATGGTGTCTTCTATTTTTGAGGATAAAAAAGGGAATATATGGATTGGGGGATATTTGGGGGTAGATGTTATTTTAAAAAACAACGGGCGGGTTATCCATTACACTTCAAATAGCGAAACCCCAAATAGTTTAATAGATAATAACGTAAACAGTATTAACGAGGATAGTCGCGGTTTAATATGGATAGCGACAGCGGGTGGATTGAGTATTCTGAACCCTAAAACAAATACTTTCACCTCATTGACAAAAAAGAACGGGCTTCCTGCTAATTCAATATCTAACACAGAAGAGGACAGAGAGGGAGCCATGTGGTTAAGCACATCTAACGGGCTAAGCCGCGTTACCCTAACACCAACAGCCAAAGCGTTTACGTTTCACTTCGAAAACTTCGACGAAATGGATGGCTTGCAGGGCCGGGAGTTTAATCTAAACTCCGCTTTGAAAACACGCAACGGCGAACTGATATTTGGGGGTGGTAATGGCTTTAATATTTTTGATCCGGCAAGTATAAAACCAGTTACCAATAAGCTCAAACTGGTGTTTACCGATTTTCAACTATTTAATAAAAGCGTGGTAGCCAATGAGGATATCAACGGCCACACGGTACTGTCTAAAGCAATAGCCGTAACGCATGATATTACACTCAATCATAGCGAAAATGTCTTTTCTATAGAATTTGCAGCCCTCGATTTTTTAAACCCCGGCAAAGTAAAGCATCAATATATGCTGGAAGGTTTTGACAAAGGATGGGTAAATGCCGATAACAGGATAAGGAAAGCCAGTTATACCAACCTGGATCAGGGCGATTATGTTTTTAAGGTAAGGGCCTCCAATTCAGAAGGAGTGTGGAATCCGGATTATATTTCATTAAGGATTAAAATACTACCGCCTTTTTGGGAATCGACACTCGCTTATATCATTTACCTGGTACTGTTTGTCAGCCTTCTTTTGTTTATTCGGCGAAGGGGAATACAAAAAATAAGACGGGAGTTTTTAGTAGAGAAAGAAAAGCAGGAGGCAAAATTAATTATTGAACAGGAGCGTCAGGAAATAAAGCGGATGCAGGAACTCGACCAACTGAAGACTAAATTCTTAACAAATGTAAGTCACGAGTTTAGAACGCCGCTGTCATTAATTATGGCACCGGTGGATAAAATGCTTACCCGGGCCGGTCCGGAACAGCATCAGCAACTGAACATGATACGAAAAAATGCCAGGCGATTGTTGAACCTGGTAAACCAGCTGCTCGATTTCCGTAAGATGGAAGTGCAGGAATTGAAATTGCATAGCAGACCGGGAGATATCATCAGGTTCATTAGTGAGGTGAGTTTGTCATTTACAGATATTGCCGAAGAAAAAAAGATCGATTTTGTATTTGATACTACCGTTGAATCGCTGTTTACCAGTTTCGATCATGATAAGATAGAGAGAATATTGTTTAACCTGATATCTAATGCCTTTAAATTTACTTCCGCCGGCGGTAAGGTGAGCGTGCTGCTTAATGTAGAAAAGGGAGCATGTAGCGGCGCTTGTGTTGAAATTAAAGTAATTGATACAGGGATCGGTATCCCACTGGAAAAGCAAAATAAGATTTTCGAGCGTTTTTTTCAGCACGATATCCCGGAATCGATGATTAACCAGGGTAGCGGCATCGGCCTTGCCATAACGCGCGAGTTTGTAAAGATGCACGGAGGGGAAATAGCCGTTGAGAGTGAGCCTGATCGTGGCAGTAGTTTTATCATCAAACTGCCGGTAGCTATATCTGCCGATAAGCAAATTGTAACGTTGGCTGATGAAGAAGCAGATAGTGAAAATCTGGCTGATGTACCCCATCACGAAAGTAAAGCTACACCCAAACAGGAGCATACAAATAAAATGCCTGTGGTGCTTTTGGTGGAGGATAATGATGATTTCAGGTTTTATTTGAAAGACAATTTAAAAGACATATTCTTTTTGATAGAAGCATCTAACGGGCGGGAAGGCTGGCAAAAGGCCCTTTCGCAGCATCCGGATATCATTGTGAGTGATATCAGCATGCCCGAGATGTCGGGAATCGAATTGTGCCAAAAGCTAAAAAACGACAAGCGAACATCGCACATCCCCGTTGTTTTGCTGACCGCATTGACTGGAGAGGCCGAACAAGTAAAAGGATTGGAAATAGGTGCAAATGAATACATGACGAAGCCATTTAACTTCGAAATACTAATCTCAAAAATCAAAAATATCCTTACACTGCGTGATACTTATAAACGTACATACAAAAAGCAAATGGATGTGCAATTGCAGGAAACGCCTTTACAAAATGAAGATGAGAAACTGCTAAGAAGCATAGTAGAATATATAGAACTTAATATAGCTAACGACAGCCTTTCTGTTGAAGAATTGAGCCGCCAAATGAATATGAGCCGTGGGTCGCTTTATAATAAAGTGTTAATGCTTACTGGTAAGTCACCTATTGAGTTTATCCGTGCCATAAGGCTGAAAAAGGCGGTGTATTTGCTAGAGCATAGCCAGATGACCATTAGCCAAATTTGTTATGAAGTTGGCTTTAACACCCCCAAATATTTTACCAAACTATTTAAGGAAGAATACAATACCCTCCCTTCCGCTTATATCAGTTCTATCCGCCAGCAAAAATTATCTGAAGAAGAAGAGTAAACAGTTTCATCAGGTTGGGATACTGTCCTCCAGAACGCTCGATATGGAGCGTTAAATACCCCATTATTAGTATGGCCAGGCGGCCTCAATGGCGTTGTGTAGAGCAGTTTTCTATTGGCCGATAATATTCTTGGGTTGAAATACGCCGAAAGAAGCGTCAATCCCGCCTGCCTGAAGATGATATCAAACAAAAATTTTTGTCACCACGGAAGCCATAATGACTTTTAGATTCCTATTTAATTAACTCATTTTAAGTTAGTTATGATTTATTGAACATTTGGTCTATATTTTTAGTCAACTCTGCCCCGCCTGCT
This sequence comes from Mucilaginibacter psychrotolerans, assembly GCF_004519315.1. GTDB lineage: Bacteria > Bacteroidota > Bacteroidia > Sphingobacteriales > Sphingobacteriaceae > Mucilaginibacter > Mucilaginibacter psychrotolerans. The sequence goes on along the minus strand of NZ_SOZE01000006.1, from coordinate 157,324 downwards.
TTTTTAAGTTATCATAGTTTCATCCTCGGAATATAAGCTCAAAGTGAATTGTTTAAAATTTACCGTAAGCCATATGCCACCAATAACCAATAGGACCAACAGATAATATTTTCCGGATAATGAGCAAGCGTTTTGGCTGCACTTGAAGTTTTTTAAGACTTGTTTGGGCAGCTATTTCTAGCCCTAACAGCAAATTAGCTGCAATCGATTGCTTTTTTTGGTGGTTTAAAAGTTTTGATAAACAATGAATTATGAATTAAATAGAACCAATTTACTACTAACCAACAACCAATGAACCAATTATCAAACTTTAAAATTCCTGTATAAGATGGATAAAAATTTACAAAAAAGAGTGAAACGCCGATTTTCATTAATTATCATGGGCCTATTGCTTTATTTTTCGGCCCATGCGCAAACTTTCAATATCACCGGAAAAGTAACCGGTTCTGATAATGGCCAGCCCATACCAGGCGTAAACGTTAGGATAAAAGGGACAACCACCGGCGCTGTGACCGGCGTTGACGGAGGCTATTCTATAACCGCCGCGCCCGGAAACATCCTCGTTTTTAGTTTTTTAGGCTACTCCTCTCAGGAGATAAACGTAAAGCTAACCGGGGTAATAGATGTTAAGTTAAGCCCTACATCCAGCAACTTAAACGAAGTAGTGGTTACCGGTTATGCCCGCACCAAAAGAAAAGATGTTACCGGTGCGATAAGTTCAATATCGGGAAACGACCTGCGCCAAACACAACCAACCACTTTCGACCAGGCCCTGCAGGGCAAAGTAGCCGGCGTTGTGGTTCAACAGGTCTCCGGCCAGCCTGGCGGTGGCGTATCTATTCAAATACGTGGCGTATCGTCAATAAGTGGCTCTAATTCGCCGTTGTACGTAATAGATGGCGTTATTATTCCCCCGGTAAACGACCCGGGTACTGGTTCCAATCCATTAAATACCATCAACCCTGCTGAAATAGAATCAATAGATGTATTGAAAGATGCTTCGGCAACTGCCATATATGGTTCGCAGGCAACCAATGGCGTAGTTGTGATTACCACAAAAAGAGGCAAATCAGGCCCGCCGCGCATCACTTATGATTTCTATGCCGGTTATCAGGAACTTGCCAAGCGACTCCCTACAGTAGATTTGCAACAGCTTGCCACTTTCATTAACGCCCGGGCCGCAGTTTGGGGCTTTGATTCGAGGCCCGAATTTGCAAATCCTCAATATTTAGGTAAAGGTACCGACTGGCAAAAAGAATTATTCCGCAAAGCGCCGATGAACAGCCATACCATTACAGTAAGCGGCGGCGATGCCAGAACACAATATTTGCTATCAACCTCGTATTTCAACCAACAGGGCATAGCCCTTGGGTCTGATTTTACAAGATACTCCGCACGGTTGAATTTGGATAATAAAACCACCAACTGGCTAAAAATAGGTACCAGCCTTCAATTGGCCCACGTTGACGAAAATGTAGCTGCAACAGGCAGTAGTGTAATCAGAACCGCGCTGGATAATACACCCGATATTCCGGTGACAAACGCCGATGGCTCCTGGGGGGCTGTTACCAACACCAGCGGTTGGGTGCAACCTTCGGCCAACCCGGTGGCACTAGCCTCTATTATCAAAAACCTGAGAAAAAGAAATCAAATATTTGGTAATGTTTACGCCGAAATACAATTTGCCGAAGGTTTAACGCTAAGAAATGAACTATCCGGTAATTTTGATTTTAGCACACAAAATCAATTTTCGCCATCTTACGTTTTTGGTAAAGGCACTCCTAGCCCCAACAGCGGTTCTTCAGCCTCCGGCCAGAATTTTTACACAGTAATACGCAATTTCCTAACCTATAACCATAGTTTCGGGAAATTCAAATTCGATGCATTAGCAGGGCATGAAGCGCAGGAAAGCTCTTTCGAAAATGTTAGTGCCGGGCGAAGAAATTTTGCTTCAAACAATGTGCAGGGCGTTAGTGCCGGGGATCCTACTACGGCCACAAACGGAGGCGATAATTCATATTCAAACCCTCCTGGTGGCGCCGCACAGGAATCCTGGTTCGGTCGCGTTAATTTTTCCTGGGAGGATAAATATCTGCTTACCGGCAATCTACGTAACGATGGTTCTTCGAATTTTCCAACCAACAATCGTTGGGTTACTACCTATTCTGGTGGGTTTGCCTGGAAAATAAATAAAGAGGCGTTTTTAAAAGATATTAAAGCTATAGACGAACTTAAGTTGAGGCTTGGTTACGGGCTTACCAACAACCAGGGTATACCGGGCAATACTTTTATAACTCAACTTACATCGGTGTCTAATAGCCTGTCGGGTACTGCACAATTTCAAAGCAATTTGAAAAATGAGAAAGTAAAGTGGGAAACAACTGATTATTACAGCGCAGGGATTGACGGAACGTTTTTTAACGGGCGCCTGAGTTTTTCAATTGATGTTTATGACCGCGAAACACACGGCCTTTTATTAAAGGTGCCTCTTCCGTTATATACCGGTACTGCTGCGGGCTATTCGCCCGGAACCATGGTGGCACCCTATGCCAATGTGGGTTCTATGAGTAATAAAGGGTTTGACTTCCAAATCAATACCACCAATATTAGTTCTAAAAACTTTAATTGGAGAAGCAGTCTTACCCTATCGCGAAATGTTAATAAAGTGCTTGATTTAGGTTCAGGTGGCAGCCAGGCTAACCTAAGCCAGACATTTAATAACGATGTAATTCAAACAACCCGGGTAGGCCAGGCTATTGGCGAATTTTATGGCTATGTATTCGACGGGATTTATTCAACGCCAAGTGATTTTGTAACACATGCCCGCCCGGCTAATTCAGCCGGCGTTCCCTATCCAATTTCCCCATCGGGCGGCGGTATTTGGTATGGCGACCGTATGTTTAAAGATTTGAACGGCGATGGTATTATCGACTCAAAAGACGAGACTTTTTTAGGCTCCCCGCTGCCGAAATTCCAGTATGGTATCAATAACACATTTAGCTACAAAAATTTTGATTTGAATATCTTCTTCGCCGGCAGCTATGGCAACAAAGTATTCAATCAGGTGTGGGTATCGCAAACCGATTCGCAAAACAATACCAGCTATTATACCGATATCTTAAGTTATGCGAGACTGGATTTGGTAGATCCAAACGGCTCTGCATCTGATATTAACAATGTATATGTTACCAACCCAAATACAACAGTTGTTGGATTAAGGAACGACAATACCAACGGTAATAATCGGCCTAACAATTTGTTTATCCAGGATGCTTCATTTCTGCGGTGCAAAAACATCACGTTAGGTTACCGGGTACCCGAAACCATTTTATCAAAAATCTCTGTAAGTTCTTTAAGGGTATTTGCTACGGTATCCAATGCCTTTGTAATTACGAAATATAAGGGTACCGATCCTGAAATTGGTTCATGGAATCCGCTTCAGTCAGGATGGGACGGTGGTTATTACGCACAGCCGAGGGTATTCACGCTGGGTGCAAACATAACCTTGAAATAAGATACAATTACCGATGTTAAAATATATGTTTTATGAAATCAATTAACAAAATTATCATCATCCTGCTACTTGCAGCAGCAATTGCCGGATGTAAGAAGAGTTTCCTGGACCGACCATCCAACTCGCAAATCAGTTCAAATAATTTTTATAAAACCACCTCTGATTTACGGCTGGCTACGGCAAGCCTGTACGCCGGCGGCGAATGGTGGCGGTGGAACAGGAACGGTATGTTACCACTTGGCGATGTATTGGCCGGCACGGGTAGTTTTGGATATAGTAATGATCTGGTACAGCTTTTTACACGCACCATTACTGCGCAAAATAGTTATGTTACAGAGGGGTGGACTGGTTTGTACAGTGTTATTGCCCAATGTAATACGGTTATTATTGCCATACAGGAACAAGCTCCCGCATCCATCCCGCTGGCAGAGAAGAATGCCGCCATAGCAGAGGCAAAGTTTATGCGTGCAGTAGCTTATTACCATTTGGCAGTATATTGGGGTGCTGTACCCATTGTTGAAGATAACAGCAAACTGATAGAAAATCCGCTGCTTCCACGTAATATTGTTGCAGACGTTTACAAATTTGCTGCGAACGACCTGACTTACGCAGCGCGATACCTTCCCAATACTGACGAAAAAGGCCGGGTGACTACCTGGTCGGCGCAGGGAATGCTGGGCAAATTGTACCTGACGATGGCCGGCTTGGGAAAAAACGGCAGCCGCGACCAGGCCTTGCTTGACAGTGCCAAGAAGTATGCCGGCAATGTGTGCAAAAATAGCGGATTGACGTTGCTCCCCAACTATGCCGACCTTTTTAAGGCCCAAAACAACGATAACCAGGAATCATTATTTGCTCTTCAGTGGACCGCAGGCGTGAGCTATGGGAATGGAAACGATCTGCAAACCTGGTACGCACCAACCAGCGAGGTGCTGCCCGCAAAGAACGGCGGATGGCAATCATTAGCACCAAGTTATGATCTGTACCGGATGTATTCGGCCAAGGATACCGTTAGGCGCAAGGCCACTATTATGCTCAACGGAGATTTTTATCCCGAATTGAACCAAGCTGCCGGTGGTTATAAGGCTACCGGTACGGGTATGAAAAAACACGTTATAGGCAACGAAAAAGACAACAATGCGCCAACAATGGACATCTGGTCGTCTATAGAACACAATTCATACCTCAGGTTAGCCGATGTGTATTTGATATATGCAGAATCCATTTTAGGTAATAACGCCAGCACAAGCGATGGTAATGCGCTACTCTATTTCAACGCTGTGCGGAAACGGGCCGGCGTAGATCCTGTGGCAGTGCTTGATGCAACTACACTACGCATTGAAAGAAGAGTTGAGCTTGCTTATGAAGGGCAATATTGGATAGACCTGGTTAGGTATTCTTACTACGATCCAAACAACGCCGTGAAGGTGCTAAATGATCAGGATGCTACTCACGGCCGTATCTCGTTTACTTATGATCCTAAAACACGTACGGCAACAAGGGATACTACGGCCACTCCAACTGCGCTTCCGGCCACTATCAATTCATTTACCTTGCCCATTCCGGCATCAGAGTTGGTTAGCGACCCCAAATTGACACAGCCACCAGTACCATATTATTAATTAAAAACTTTTTTAAAATATTGTCATGAAAAATAAATCATACTTACGCTTGTTGTGTTGTTTGCCGCTTATCTTGATGATGGTGGCTTTACTGCCGGCATGTAAAAAAGATGGCGCAATTGGTCCCGCCCCTATTATTTCGAGCATCAAGAGTTATGTAGCATCGCCAAACGATACGGTTTTGCATAGTGCTGTGGCAACTGGCCAATGGGTGGTAATAACCGGGCAAAATTTGCAAAATGCTACGCAGATAAATTTTGATGGTGTAGCGGCCTCATTCAATACCGCATTATTTGCGCCTAACAGTGCTGTGGTACAAATACCTGCCATTCAGTTTTCACAAATTGATACCGCTAAACTCTATACAGTGGAGTATGCTACAGCAAGCGGTTCAACAACGTTCTCTTTTAAACTAGGGCCTGCAGCACCTACCATCACCGCTATTTCTAATGTGTTTGCCGCCCCGGGCGATTCCGTATTCCTTTATGGTACAAATTTAGTATTGGTTCAAAACTTTTCTTACGGGGGTACAAAAATTTCATCGTTTAAATCGAACCTTGACGGAACTTCGCTCGGTTTTCTTATGCCACCACTAACGCCATCCGATCAGATATCGCTGGTAACCAAAAGCGGTTCAGTTAATTTAAAAATAGTGGCAACGCCAACCATCAGCCGCATTTCTAATGAAAACGCTTTGGCCGGTGATTCGGTTTATGTTCATGGTACCTACCTTAAAAATATTGAAGCGCTAACTTTTGCCGGTACTACAATTACTTCGTTTAACGTAGCAGCCGATGGCAGTTCCCTTGGGTTTGTTTTACCTGTGCTCACGCAAAGCGGCCCGGTATCAGTCACTACAAAATTTGGCACAGCAACTACGGTGTTCAATGTAAATGATGTTCAAACCGGCAGGATATCAGACTGGGAGTGGGGTGGCAACTTTAATTGGCAATGGTGGGGTGGTGCCAGCGTTTACAGTGGCGATCCCTCGGCCGGATGGCCTCCATATAACCCTGATTTTCCCGGAAATTTAACGCAGTTCATGACGCTGAAAAACAACATCCTGTCAGCCGGTGAAGGAAATACATACTCCAGTTATGCGATATTGATGAATGGCGCACAGTGGGTGCCAACGGCTAACCTAAGCGACCCGGTTGATAAATGGGCGTTTAAATTTGAGGTAAGCGTACCCCAAGCCTGGAATGGCGGTACCATCGATATTTTAAGTGGAGTGAGCGACAGTCCGATAGCCAGGTGGGAACCATGGCAAACATCTGGTACTACAACAAAGCCTTATTCTACAAAAAAATGGGTAACTGTAACCATACCGTTATCAGAGTTCCGCAAAAAAGATGCTACGCTGGGAGAAGGCAAGGGTGCGTCTATAGCCAAAATCTCTGATTTAACAGGAACTTCAGGGAATACTGCGTGCACGGTGTATTTACATAACTATAACACCACTGCAACATCAACCGGCTTCTATGGTGCTTTTGACAACTTTAGAGTTGTAAAAATCAAATAAACTAACGGTCCCCGGCGGCATGCTGCCGGGGACCGTTAACCAATTAACAGACGGCCTTTTTTAGATAGAACAAAATAACATGAAAATAATTAAAATGAAAATGGAAACGGCATATTGGGTTGTGGGGATAGCTATTGCTATGATAGTTGCCGTTTCCTGCAAAAAAAACGACAAAGTAATCCCGCAGCTTACGCTAGGCAATATAACAGATACTATACCCGAAGGTGGCGGTACGGTGCCTTTGGCCTTTTCTGCTAATGCCTCATGGAGCGTTGATACAACAGGTATAGGATGGCTTCATCTAAGCCCAACATCGGGCAATGGTGGCGATGCAACCATCGAATTTAAAGCCGCAGCGAATTCAACAGGCGCAAGGCGCTCGGTTCTTTTAACTATAGCATCAGGCAATGGCCAAAGCAGGCGCATCACTGTACTACAGGATGCTATAATTTATCCATCGTACAATGTATCGCCAAAGGCGCCCGATGCCACGGGTATGGGCAGCACTGCTGCGCAACTTGCCGCGAAAATGACGATGGGATGGAATATTTATAACACTTTGGATGCGCCCGGATGGGAAACCGGATGGGGAAACCCGAAAGTTACCCAGCAGCTGATTGATCTGGTAAAATCAACCGGTATGAATGCTATAAGGATTCCCTGCACCTGGAGTAACCACATTATCAATAACCGAACTTCAGAAATAGACCCGCTGTGGCTCGCCCGCGTAAAGGAAGTTGTTCAATATTGCATCAACGACAATATGTACGTGATATTGAACACCCACCACGAGGGTTATGTTGATTGTACAGTTACGGGTGCTAAGCAGGATACGGTTAATGCCAAACATAAGGCAATATGGCAGCAGATAGCCACATCGATGCGTGATTTTGACGAGCATTTGATATTTGCCAGTGCCAACGAACCCAATGCGAATGATGTACCTACAACCAATACCTTAATGCGTTATCATCAGTCGTTTGTTGACGCAGTGCGCAGCACCGGTGGTAAAAATACTTATCGTACAATAGTCATTCAGTCGCCTTCTACATCACTTGATTTGCTTACGTCGTATCTCGATCCGGCTAATGTGTATAAACCGGCAACACTGCCTACCGACCCTACGCCTCAAAAAATGATGGTAGAGTTTCACTATTATAGCCCGCCGCAATTTTGCATATTAGGTGGGTATGGTAGTACCACACCTTACGATGCAAGCTGGGGAAAAGAGCTATATTTCTGGGGGAAAGATTTTCATACAACCAACCCGCTCTTCCTGGATCGCAATTGCGTTGCCTCAACAGAAGAATCATACATGGATAACGCCTTTAAAGCCGTTAAAACAAAGTTTTCTGATAAGGGTATTCCGGTGGTTATGGGCGAATTTGACATTCAATATCACGCGCAGAGATTGACCGGATACCCGGCTGATTCGGTATTGGCGTTAAGATCGGGTTGGCATTATTATGCTTATATTACAAAGCAAGCCAAAGCACATGGTGTTATACCGTTTTTATGGGCCAGCGGTATATTTCAACGGCCAAATACCGGTGCGCCTGCATATATTGGAGACCAAAATGCATTAGATTCGCTAAAAAAAGGCGCAGGGTTTTAAAAAAAATCAGCATTAATATAAAACCTTTCGCTAGTTCACCTATTGCGGGTGGTAAAAAAGATCATCTGAACAGAATACAGTTCAGATGATCTTTTATATAAAAAAAAGGACGATATAAAAAATAATGCCCTATGAATCAAGCTTTGATAATGGCATTTATGCCGGTAATAGAACTTATATATCCCCCGAACTTATAACCTACGACATTATTGATAATGTTGAATAGAAATTGATGATACAACGTATAACACCTTCTACCGTAAAGCAGTATTTACAGATGCGAAAATTAGTAACGATATTACTATTATTAATGCTGCTGATAACATCAGTAGCATTAAAGGCACAGCAAGCCAACCAGTTCTTCCCGGAGCGCGATTTGGTTACAACGGGTATTTATTATTACCCCGAGCATTGGAGCGAAACCCAGTGGGAAAGGGATATAAAAAAAATGTCAGAGATGGGTTTCGAGTTTGTGCACCTGGCCGAATTTGCCTGGTATAAGATGGAGCCTGAAGAAGGGAAATTCGAATTTGCCTGGCTCGACAAAGTGCTCAACCTGTGCGCAAAATATCATGTAAAAGTATTGCTATGCACACCTTCTGCAACCACCCCAACATGGATGCGGATAAACTACCCGGAGACATTTGTAATGGATGGCCATTATATCCGCGCGGAGAACGGCACGCGCGGACTGGAGTCTATGGTCAACCCCAAATTTCGTGGCTATGTAAAAAGGATAGTAACCGAAATGGCCAGGAGATACGGGCAAAACAGCAATGTAATAGGGTGGCAGATAGATAATGAACCCGGCGCTGTTCCCGATTATAGCCCCTCATCGCAGGAAGCGTTCAGAACGTGGCTGAAAAATAAATACAAAACCATCGATGCCTTAAATACAGCCTGGGGTGCCGCCTTCTGGAGCCAGTGGTTTAATAACTTCGATCAGGTAATCATCCCCAATACCAACCTGGTAGGCTGGTGGGGTAACAATCCTCATGCCTTGCTCGATTTTAAAAGGTATTCGGCAGATGCACAAGCTGCCTTTCTTGATTTTCAGGCCGATGTTTTACGCAATTACGTTTCAAAGACACAATTTATTACAACCAACTATACCGCTGTTTGTACCGGGTCGGACCCTAATCGTACCGGGAAACTGGACTTTGCGATCTATACAGCCTATCCAAACGGCGGTACGGACAATATTGGCGATTCTGGTTTTCGATTAGGCAATCCGGATTTGGTCCTTTTTGCTTCAGAATATTACAAATCTGTGGGCGGAGTCTCCGGGGTTATGGAGATACAGCCGGGGCCGGTAAACTGGGGCAGCTACAACCCCCTGCTTTTGCCGGGTACCGTGCGCTTATGGCTGTACCACAGCTTTGCTGCCGGTGGAAAGATCGCTTGCTCTTATCGTTTTCGTCAAATTTTATCTGGTGCAGAACAATATCATTCGGGTGTGATTCAAACAGATGGCGTAACACCTTCGCAGGGCGGTAAAGACTACATGCAGTTTATGAAAGAAATAACAGCATTGCGAAAGAGCTTTATATCCGGCTCAAAAATGCCGGCAAAGCTGGCAGCACGGTCAACAGCCCTGCTTTGGAATGTAGAGAACTATTGGAGCATCGACAGACAAAGACAAACAGGACAATGGAACACGTGGGATTATCCGGTAAAATTTCTTAAAACGGCAAAGTCGTTAGGAGCCCCTGTGGATGTAATAGCGGAAACAGCCGATTTGTCGAAGTATAAGGTTGTGATCGTTCCCGCCTATGAAATGGTTGATTCTGCGCTGGTAAAAAAATGGAACGACTATGTAGCAAAAGGCGGCCACCTGATTGTTACTTGCCGTACCGCTACTAAAGATCGCAGAGGTCATTTTTGGGAAGGAGAGGCGGCTATGCCAATTTCAAACCTGATAGGTGCCCATATCAGCCAAACGGATATGCTTTCATCATACGGTAAAGGCGATATATTGATGAATTCGAATCATTATCCATGGCATAGCTGGGCGGATCTGCTTACGGCTGACAATACTGCTGAGGTGCTGGCTACATATGCTAATCAGTTCTATAAAGGAAAATCGGCTGTGGTAAAACACCGGATAGGCAAAGGGGACGTAACCTATATTGGCGTAGATACCGATGATGCTAAATTGGAAAAAGATCTGTTGAAGCAGATTTATAAAGATGCCGGTGCTACAACTGAGGACTATCCTCCCGGCGTTTTTGTTTATTGGCGCGATGGTTTTTATACGGCATTAAATTATTCATCAGCGGATTATACCGTGAACCTGCCGGGAAATGCAAAAATTTTAATTGGGGAAAAGACACTAAAGCCCGCAGGCGTACTGGTGTGGACAGAATAATTGTATGAAGAGTAACAAACAAATGAAGAAAATAATTTGGGTACTGGTGGTTTGGCAATTTGCTTGTTTTGCAAATGTATATGGCCAACGCGTTATCAACGTAGATTTAAATAAAACATCGGGCAAGCTTGCTACTATGTTTAACACCTGCATAGGTGCAGGCCGGGCAAACGAAGGACTACGTGCCGACTGGCAACAACAACTGGAATACGTAAAAAAGCAATGCGGCTTTAAGTATATAAGGATGCACGGGCTGCTTACCGATGATATGGCCGTGTACACCGAAGACTCGAAAGGGATTCCGCAATATAACTACATGTATGCAGATGCGCTTTTCGATTTTCTGCATAAAATTGGGATGAAACCTTTTGTAGAGCTGGGATTTATGCCTAATGCCCTCGCAAGCGGAAACCAAACCATTTTTTGGTGGCGCGGCAACGTTACCCCGCCGAAAGATTATAACAAATGGCAGGCACTCATTAGCAACCTTGTTCAGCATTTTACAGAACGATATGGTGCCGAAGAGGTAAAATCCTGGTATTTTGAAGTATGGAATGAGCCTAACTTATCTCCCGGATTTTGGACGGGTACGCAGGAGGATTATTTTAAACTCTATGATTATACAGCAAAGGCAGTTAAAGGCGTAAACCCTTCATATAAGGTGGGCGGGCCGGCTACCGCAGGTGCTGCCTGGGTTCCGGAGATGATAGCACATTGCAGCAAAAACAATATCCCTATCGACTTCGTCAGCACCCATTCCTATGGTGTAAAGCAGGGCTTTTTGGATGAGTATGGCAACTCGGGCACGGTGTTGAGTAAAGATTCGCTCTCGGTAAGCGGCGACGTGTTGAATACCCGTAAGCAAATCGCCCAATCGGCTATACCCGGCCTCGAGCTGCATTATACAGAATGGAGCTCATCCTACACGCCGGCTGACCCTGTGCACGATAGCTATCACGAGGCTGCCTATATTTTAGAGAAACTAAAGCAAGTTGGCAGCGCAGCCAACTCCATGTCGTACTGGGTTTTTACCGATGTGTTTGAAGAACCAGGTCCGCGTTACACGCCTTTTCATGGTGGCTTCGGTTTGCTCAACATCCAGGGCATAAACAAGCCGGCGTTCTATGCTTATCAATTGATGAATAAACTCGGAAAGACTGAGTTAGCTAATACCGATACCCGTTCATGGGCTTGCAAAAATGATAAGGGAGGAATGCAGCTATTGCTGTGGGACTATACCTATACACTGCCCGATTCGGTTAATAACCAGGCTTATTATATCAAAGATCTGCCGGCGAGGTCAAAAGGTAAAGTGAAACTCAATTTATCCCATATGCCTGCCGGAAAGTACACCATGGAAATTTATAAAGTAGGCTACCGCGTGAATGATGCCTATACGGGTTATATGGATATGGGGCGGCCAAAGCAGTTGAACAAGCAGCAGGTTGAAAAGTTGAAAGAGCAAAACGGCTCTCCTGTAGCCATACGGCAAATTGAAATAAAACCGGGTGCCAGGTATTCCGGCGAAGTAGATATCCGGGAAAATGATGTTATCCTGGTAAACCTGATCAAACGATCTTAATTCACGCATTTGAACACAATTATGAAAAAAAATCAATGCGCTCTTAATATTTTCAATCCTGTTGATCACGTCCTGGTCGGCTACAGCCCAATCGTTATAAGTTAGCACCAATTATCATCCGCACGATGATAATGAGCAAATGTCGGTTTTGTATAAAAGAAAGTCCCTTTTTAAGTAAACATTAGGGCTTCTTTAAGCTAAATTTGACTCACCAGTTATCAATTCCTTATAATGAATTAAGTGGAGAATCAATTGTTGACCTCCATGCTTCTACCTGTCTGGATTTGCGAAACCCTGCTTAACAAATAACAAAGGGATTTATACTCCAGTTAGGTAATTCATCACGTAATATTTCAAAAACGGTAAAAATATTTGTCAAATAAATGAAGATACACATTAAACAACTTTTGATAATTTCAACGCTCTTACTTGCTACCTTGTCGGTTAAAGCTCAGGAATTATATGTTGGTGCCAATTATCATCCACATGATGATAAAAACCAGGAAAAAATAAAAAAGGATATCATGCTGATGAAGGCCGCCGGATTTAGGGTGGTACGGATGGGCCACCTGGCCTGGGATAGTTATGAACCTGCAGAAGGTAAGTTCGATTTTCAATGGTTTGATGGTGTGATGGATATGATGAATAAAGCAGGGATCAAGGTTATCCTTGATATCGCTATTCGCCCTGCACCTATTTGGCTGCACCATAAATATCCATCTATTGATGTTACCAGTCCCGGCGGCGTTGCGCAATATGCAAATCATCGCTATATGGATGATGTGGGCGATCCGATGTATCAAAAATATGCTGTACGCTATGCGGATACACTTACAAAGCATTATGCCAAACACCCGGCGCTCTTAGCTTTCGGTGTTGATAATGAATCTGGCGATGGCCCAATTTCCTATTCGGAAACGGTGAGGAAAAGATTTGTGGTTTGGTTGGCGACGAAGTATTCGAACCTCGATAATTTTAACAAAGCCTGGGCTACGCAGCGTTGGTCACGCAGGATCAACGATTTTGATGAGGTAGGACTACCCGCAGCGGGCGAAAAGAACGGCGCCCCTGAGAAAATATTGGATTTCAGGCGTTTTATATCAGATGAGGTAAACCAGATCTTATTCAAAGTGCTTGATAAGATTAATATTAATGCACCCGGGGCGCTTACCAATACCAATGCCTGGTATTATAGCGTCTTAAAATATTTCGACTATGCACAGGTTGCTTATTCGGGCAAAATGACCCGTGAAGGCGCAGGCTTTTATCCCGGTAATTCTTTAACAACCAATTGGGGGGTGATGAATGCCTTGTTCGGCATATCCCGTATTCAGTTTGAAAGTACAAACCCTTTCTGGTGCACAGAATTCACTACCATGACAGCGGTACCCAATTCAATCAGGAAATCAGCGTATGCCACACTGATGTACGGCAACGAAATGGTTTGCGGATGGACGTGGCAAAGTATGTGGTCGGGCGAAGAACAATACCTGGAAGGGATGCTCGACTGGGACGGCACTGCCAACCGCAAATATGACGAGTATAAAAAGGTAGCTGCCGAGTTCAGGAAGATCGAAAGATTCTTTCCGTATAAACCCAAGCCCGAGGTTGGTTTAGCATTCTCTTTTCCCAGCCAGATAGCCAGCAGTGCATTCCCCGAGCAGCAGGACCAACAGTTACAAAGCTGCTGGAATTTGTTTTATAGCCGTAATATGGATGTCAATGTTGTGGAGATCAGTAAAAGCGCATTAAAGTACAAACTGCTTTTTGTGCCCGGCGTAACGGTAATGGATGAGGCGACCGCCGATAAAATCCGCGAATTTGTAAAAAACGGCGGGACTGTAATTATGACGAGCAATTCTGCCGTGGTTGACGAAAACGGGAAAGTTTTTGCCTCTGCCCACCCCGGGCGTTTAAGCGATGTGTTTGGAATACGGGTAGCTGGTTATGAGGAAACAGAAACGATGAACGAAATATCAAGAATGTCTTATCGTGGAAAGAAATTAGCGGTCAACTATAAAGGGGCTGTTGTTAATGCAGAATCGACACGGTTTGACATCATTGATCCCAAAGCAGCCCAGGTTTTGGGCAGTATCACAAGTTTGGATAAAGATTACCCAATTATAACATCTAACAAATATGGCAAAGGCAGGGCAATTTATGTAGGATTACCTGCCGACGGCAATGTATTGAACCCATTGCTTGACGGACTGATAGAGGAACTTGGTATAAAAAAAGGCCCCCAGGTGCCCGCGGGAGTTATGGCCAGGCAAATTGATAAGCACCACTTTTTATACCTTAACGTAACGGGAGAAACCAAGGAAATACCGATGGGTGGAAAATCAAGAAGTATCCTTTTTGATAAAAGCTATACCGGTAATTTCACTGTAGCGCCCTACGAACCGGAGTTTATAGAAGTAGAATAGACAAGTTTTTTTTATATAGCGATAGGACGAAATGGCAACTATTAGGACGCTTACGGCTGCAGCATTATTTGCTGTTTTGTTATGGCCGGTGCACGCAGCCGCACAAACAAACCTGTATGTTTCTGCCACGGGGAACGATGGCAACCCCGGCACCCGCAGCAAGCCGGTTGCTTCCATAAGCGCCGCTTTGACTTTGGCGCGGAAAACACCTGGGGCTGTTTTCATCAGGTTATTTGGCGGTACCTATCACTTAAGTAAACCGGTAATATTTACCCCGGCCGATTCGAGGAAAGATAATGAACCCTTGGTTTTGACCAGTGTAGAGCACCAGGTAGCTGTTGTGAGCGGCAGCGTGGCGCTTAGCCGTTTGAACTGGACGCCATATAAAAATGGTATCTGGCAGGCAAAGATTACGCAGCACCTTGTTTTTGATGAGTTGTTTGTTAACGGAAAGCTTCAGCACATGGCCCGTTACCCTAATTATGACGCTTCGGCACAAATAATGGGTGGCACTGCGGCAGATGCCATCGGCAAGGGCCGGGCAGCAAAGTGGGCATCGCCTGCAGGAGGATACGTACATGCATTGCACGAAGCCAGGTGGGGAGATTTTCATTTCCTCATTAAAGGGAAAGACAGTAGTGGCCTGCCTGTGCTGGAAGGGGGCTGGCAAAATAACCGCCGCTCTGGCATGCACGAAAGATATCGCTATGTAGAGAATGTTTTTGAAGAACTTGATACCGCTAACGAATGGTTTTATGATCATAACACCAGAATCTTGTACTATTCGCCGCCGAAAGGGTTCGATTTGAAGACTGCAAAATTTGAGACACCCCAGGTACCCCATTTATTCGAATTCAGAGGCACCGAGGAACAGCCGGTGAAGAATATCACCATCTCCGCCCTTACCTTAACGCAAACTGCACGCACCTTTATGCAAAACAAAGAGCCCTTGCTGCGCAGCGACTGGACAATTTACCGGGGTGGTGCGGTATTCTACACAGGTGCGGTAAGTTGCCGACTGGAAAAATGTGTACTCGAAAATTTGGGGGGTAATGCTGTGTTTTTCAATAAATTTAATCGCGGCTGCGAAGTATCCGGGTGCCGGATCTCCGAAATTGGTGCAAGTGCGATCTGTTTTGTAGGCGACCCGGCAGCTGTACGATCTCCGAGTTTTGAATATAACGAGTACATATCACTGGCGAAAATAGACCTTACACCCGGGCCCAAAACAAACAATTATCCAAAAGACTGTAAAGTTTATGATAACCTGATGTTTAACCTCGGTTACGTAGAAAAGCAATCGGCAGGGGTAGAGCTATCCATGTGTAGCGATATTGTGGTAAGCCACAATACCATTTACGATGTTCCCCGTGCAGGCATCAATGTGAGCGAAGGCACATGGGGAGGGCATATAATTGAATATAACGATATCTTTAATACCGTGAAGGAAACCGGAGACCACGGTTCTTTCAACTCCTGGGGGCGCGACCGCTACTGGCAACCGGACAAAAAGAAGCTTGATTCAATTGTTGCCGAAAACCCCGGTTTAGCGCTCCTTGATGTAGTGAAACCAATCACCCTTCGGTACAACCGTTTCCGCTGCGATCACGGTTGGGATATCGACCTGGACGATGGATCAAGCAATTATTATATTTACAATAACTTGTGTTTAAACGGAGGTATTAAGCTGCGGGAAGGTGTAAAACGTGTAGTTGAAAACAATATCATGGTCAATAATACTTTTCACCCCCATGTTTGGTTTAAAAACAGTGGGGATATATTCCGCCACAATATCGTGCAGGCGGCATACCTGCCCATCGGTATTGCCGACTGGGGCCGTGAAATTGATTACAACGCTTTTCCTGATTCCGCTTCACTAGCCGAAGCCCGCTCACGCGGAACAGATAGCCATTCTGTATACGGGCCTTTAACCTTTGAAAATTCCGAAAAAGGAGATTTTCGGGTAAAACAAGGTGCCGCTGCTTTGTCGGTTGGCTTCAAAAATTTCTCGATGGATAGCTTTGGCGTAGTCTCGGTAGGGCTGAAGAAGATCGCTAAAAAGCCTGTTTTCCCGACGACCATAATTGCCAATAATTTAGCCAAAGATGAAACGATAGACTTTATGGGGGCGAAGGTAAAAAGCCTTAGTACAGCCGGCGAGCAATCTGCTACAGGCATGGATAGGATAAGAGGTGTATTAGTCCTCTCGGTTGCACCCGGATCGGCTGCCTCAGCATTCCTTCAGACTAATGATGTAATTCTTGCTTTTAATCGCAAACAGGTCGGCACTCTTAAAGAACTGCAAGAAGCCCGGAATACGGTTACCTGGAAAAATACCGAAATAGTGATCTTTCGTAACCAGCAGCAACTGAAGCGAAAGATGGAAGTGAAAATGTAATGATATGCATTTATGAATACGATGTTTTTTGGAGGTAACGTATTCTTGTCGCGTACAAAACTATAGGGTAACTATTACAGAGGATACGCAGAAGTTAATGTGATCACAAGCCAGCCCGCTTAACCGTTCGGTAAGTCAGGAGTTGCTTATCAATTTAAATTATGAACAGATATACACACTTTAAAAATCAGGTGCTTCAAATATTGCTTTTGGGGGTATCATCCTTCTTGCTTTCGGCTTTGAATCTTACGGATGCAACTGCACAAAACAAACAGGCGGGCTCGCCCAAAAGAACAAAAGAGAAATTCGACTTTAACTGGCAGTTTCATAAAGGCGATATCGCTATAAAACTTGCAGTAAGGGTAGGCCAGGGCGGCATAACAGATACGAATGTGCCCGTTATTACAAAAAAAGATACGGCCCTTGATTATACGAACTTTGAAAGTGCCAGAGTATTAAAACAGGTCGACTGGAATGAAGTAGATCTTCCGCATGACTGGGCCATTGAGGGTACTTTCGTGCATGATAATACCCTGGGCAGTCAGCCTGCCGGCAGCGGGTATTTACCCACAGGTATAGGTTTTTACCGTAAAGAATTTGAAATTCCTGAAGCAAGTAAGGGTAAAAAAGTATCTGTGGAGTTTGATGGTATTTTTAGAAATAGTACCGTTTGGGTTAACGGGCATCTGATGGGCACCCATCAAAGTGGCTACACGCCATGTAACTACGACCTGACCGATGTTTTACGATACGGCAACGAAGGGAAAAACGTGATGCTGGTAAAAGTTGATGCTACCCAGCCCGAAGGCTGGTGGTATGAGGGTGCCGGCATTTACAGGCATGTTTGGCTTATAACAACAGACAGGTTACATGTTGGCCGGTTTGGAACTTATGTGACCACACCCATAGTTTCCGATGCAGCGGCAACGGTTAACATGAAAACTACTTTGAGAAATGAGTACAGCACGCCAAAAAACGCGAAGCTTGTTTCAACCATTTTGGATAGTAAAGGCCTTGTATTAGATACCAAAACATCTCTTTGCTCAATTGAACCATTGGGTACAACTGAAATAAGCCAGACCGGCGCAATTAACAAACCCCGGCTATGGTGGCCCGAAACCCCCAACCTTTATAAAATACGGACGGAGGTTTGGGAGAACGGGAACATGGTAGATACTTATGAAACAACCTTTGGTGTAAGAACCGTGGAAATAAACCGCAACGGGGTTTTTCTAAACCGGAAGTATTATCCGGTGAAAGGTACTTGCAACCACCAGGATTTTGCCGGTATTGGTGTTGCCCTGCCTGATAAGATAAACCTCTACAAATTAAAGCTGCTCAAAGAAATGGGCAGCAACGCCTATCGTTGTTCTCATCATCCGCCTACGCCTGAGCTATTGAATATGTGCGACAGTATAGGGATGCTGGTTATGGACGAAAACCGTCACTTGTCGGGTTCGGAACAAGGGCTGAAGGATTTGTCGACCATGTTGTACCGGGACAGGAATCATCCGTCGGTATTTATGTGGGGCATGGAAAACGAAGAAGCGATACAGGGAACGGTAACCGGGGCACGTATCCTGAAAACATTAGTGGAAACCGTACATAAAATTGATCCCACCCGACCGGTAACCGCTGCAATGAACCATGCAAGGAATGATGGAGGATACAGCAATGAATTAGATGTTGTTGGCTATAACTATGGCGATAAAGGGCTGGCTTATGTAAAAGATCATGAGAATTATCCCAACCGGGTGATCTTTTGTACCGAATCTACAAGCTATGTTTCCACCCGTGGGGAATATGTGAATGATTGGGGTAAGACTTATGTATCAAACTTAGGTAAATGGCAACCCGACTGGGGACCGTTACCGGGCGAGGATTGGGCCGACATTGTAAAATATCCTTTTTTGGGTGGAACCTTCGTATGGACAGGCTTCGATTACCGCGGGGAGCCTACACCGTTTCAGTGGCCAAGCGTGTCTTCGCATTTCGGTATTATGGATGTATGCGGATTCCCTAAAGATGGCTATTATGCCTATAAAGCCGCCTGGGGGGATAAACCCGTAGTCCATATTTTCCCGCATTGGAACTGGCCTGGCAAAGAAGGCGACAGCGTAACCGTACATTGTTATACCAACTGCGACGAGGTGGAGTTATTCCTCAATGGCAAAAAAATAAGCAGGCAAAAAGCTGTTCCCTATACCAAGCTGATATGGAAACTGGTATATAAACCCGGTAAACTGGAAGCCAGGGGATATACAAACGGCAAATTAGTAACCAGCGATGTTGTTGAAACCACAACGGCTACGGCACAGGTGGCGTTAAATAGCGATGTTGAGGTACTTAAAGCAGATGGTACCGACGTTGCGGTTATACGGGTTGCCATTAAAGATGCCAAAGGTAGGGTAGTGCCTACAGCGGCGAACCTGGTAAAGTTTTCGATAGAAGGCCCCGGAAGGATTATTGGTACGGGTAATGGAAACCCCAGCAGCCACGAACCGGATAAAGCCAGCCAGCGAATGGCCTTTAACGGATATTGTTTGGTGCTGGTTCAATCAAATAAACAAGCAGGGGAAATCCGGTTGAAAGCATCTTCCGAAACGCTTAAGGGAGATGAAGTTGTTATTAAAGTGCAATAGAACAGAAATTGCTATAAGAAAGTACACCCTAATATGAATCTGCGTAAAACCTACATTATTACCAGTTATATTAAAGCGATAGTTGTAACCATTTTGTTTTTGGCTGGTAACCTTGTGTGCCGGGCTCAAAATTCCGGCGAGTTGGAACGAAAGCAATTGTTTGATGATCAATGGAAGTTCTTTCTGGGAGATACAGCCTCGGCCAAATTGAGGGATTTTAACGATAAGGCATGGAGAAGCCTCGGTCTACCCCATGATTGGAGTATAGAAGGTAAAGTAAGCCCTAAAAACCCAACGGGTGGTGCCGGCGGATATTTCCCGGCGGGTATTGGCTGGTATCGTAAAACCTTTAAAGCTCCGGATGAATGGAATGGCAAAAAAGTGTCCGTTTATTTTGAAGGGGTTTATATGAATGCCGAAGTTTTTATCAACGGAAAATCGCTTGGGACTTACCGGTATGGCTATTCATCCTTTAGTTATGACCTTTCTCCTTACCTGGATTTTAATAAGGAGAACGTGATAGCGGTGCGGGTAGACAATTCGCAACAAGTTAACAGCCGCTGGTACAGTGGTTCAGGCATCTATCGCCACGTTTGGATGATCGCTACCGAAGCTGTGCACATAGCCCATTGGGGCGTTGCCATTACAACCCCTGCTGTATCTTCAAAAAAGGCAATCGTTCAAATTAAAACACTGGTAAAAAACGAAACCGGTTTGCCTAAGCGCATCGTTTTAAGTACACCATTACAAGGCGCAGGTGCTAGAAATGCCGGTAATGGTGAAATCAAGTTGGAGCTGGCGGCTAATAGCGAGAAAGAAGTTGCCCAAACGATAACGGTAACAAATCCACAGCTATGGACACCGGAAAGCCCTGCATTATACAATGCCCGCGTACAGGTACTGCAAAATAAAAAGATAGTTGACGAAACAGAGACGGGTTTTGGCATACGTTCTGTAAAGTTCACTACCGAAAATGGGTTTCAGCTCAATGGCAAAACCGTAAAGCTGAATGGCGGTTGCGTGCATCATGATAACGGTTGCCTGGGTGCAGCCGCTTTTGACCGTGCAGAGGAGCGCAAGATAGCGTTGCTCAAAGAAGCGGGATTTAACGCGGTAAGAACTTCTCACAATCCCCCTTCGGAGGCTTTTTTAAATGCTTGCGACAGGTTGGGCTTACTGGTTGTTGACGAATCATTCGATTGTTGGAAAACAGGCAAAAATAAACAGGATTATGCCCAATATTTTAACCAATGGTGGAAACGCGATATAGATGCCATGGTTTTGCGCGACCGTAATCACCCCTCCATCATCATTTGGAGCATTGGTAACGAAGTAGTGGAAAGGGGTAGCCCCGAAGCAGTAGAAACAGCGAAAATGCTTGCCGATGCTATAAAAAAGATAGACACCACACGTCCGGTTACATCAGCCATTGTAGATGTTGGTAAGGAGTGGGCTACGCTCGATCCGCTTAATTGGCCCACGCCCTGTACCGGTTAATTTTTACGATTATTACTTGCAAAACATCCCCAACTATAATAGGCGGCACGAGATACGCCCTGGCATAACGGGGCTTGCCCAAGTTAGACAGGGATATACGACCACCTTAGATGAGGAACGTATGAAATTTAAATACGATTTGTTTTACATCCGCTCACTCTCGCTTAAATTAGATTTGGCGATATTACTGCAATCAGTAAATGCCGTCAATAAAAATTAATTTATCATTGATTTGGACCCATTATCAATCCTATTGTTTAATCAATCATAATGAGTAAAAACCCAATAAAAATTGCAGTTTTGGGTGCGGGGCCCGCCGGGCTGACCACAGCCCATCAGCTTACAAAAAACGGCTTTGTTGTTGATGTTTACGATACGGCTAAAGAAGTTGGCGGTTTTGCCAAATCGATCAGACTATGGGATAGGAACATCGAAATAGGACCTCACTTTTTAGACGTGGGTAACAAGGCAGTCGTGAAGGAATTGGTACTAACAGCACTTGCCGGAAAATACAAGCCGTATGAGCGCCGAACATTTATCCTTAGCTTAAATAAACTTTTTATATACCCTCCAGGCCCGGCAGATCTTATCAAAAAACTTAGCGTTAAGCAATTATTAGCAGCAACAGCCGGTATGCTAAAACAAGTGTTCTCTGCCCCAACGCCTAACGATGGTACTGCCGGCATATTTGTTAAAAAATATCTGGGCGAATTTTTGCACAAAAACTTTTTCGAAAGTTTTTGTACGAAGTTATGGTCGCTAAACGGCGACCAGGTATCAGATGTTTTTGCTAAAGCCCTCTTAGGGTTTAATGACTTTTCTTCGCCGGTACGTTTAATCTCACGCAAATTAACGCAGCGGCTCCAACTAAAAAAAGAACCTGCAAATTACATTTATCCCACCAATGGCTTTTCCGATCTGTGGAATGCATTAAAAACCCAAACTGAGCTACAAGGCGGAAAATTTTGTTTAGGGGTTTCCATCAATAAATTGGTATGCACAGCGTCCCGAGACAGCATAACTCAATTGGTTTTGGCCGATGGAACTACCAAGGAATATGACCTTATTATTTGCACAATCCCGGTTCTATCGCTAATTGGCTTATTAAAAACGCAGGAAGGCCTCTCTATTATACCACACGCAGCAATGACCTTCAGGAGTGACATCCTCGTATATTTAAAAGTACATTTTGACCAAGCTGCCGAAGGCCAATGTATTTATATCTATTCAGATCTGATAAAGATTACAAGAATCACAAATTTTAACGAGTTTAAACCTGATGAGTCAGACACCTTTAACATACTTTTAGTTGAAATATGGTGCGATAAAACTGACTTGATATGGAATTACGGCGATAGTGATTTAATGCTTTTTTTGGAGCAGGAAATAAAAAAAACCAATTTATACATCAATTTAAATGTAATCGATCATACCATAAAGAAGGTTGCAGATGCATTCCAGGTTCCCGATTTAAATCTGGAGGATAGCCGGGCTAAGCTGTTAGATCAGTTGGTCGGGTTTAGAAACCTTTACATTACCGGCAGGATAGCATCCTTGCATTTTAATTATGGGATGGAAAATGCTATTGATGACGGCATTATACTAGCGGAGGAAATCACCAAAAAGTATCAGCCAGAGCTGTTACAACCGGATTGATCCGTGATTTATACATTTCCTTCTACTTGATTAACAATAAAATAAACCACCAACGAAGAGGGCGGGTGACCGATTTCTATCATCAAACCAGCGTTAGACCTCCGATTTCGCAAAATAACTGCAGGGTCCGATTCGATAATGAATTATTGTTGGTGTCTGCCGTAGAATTAGGATACAACTAAGCTCCACGCTTAAATGAAAGGTGACCCGGCAGTCAACTCTCATAAGCCCGCAAAAACCATCTCGCAATTTTTGATTCATACATTGAGGACTGTTGCATGAATCGACACGTGATTCGTTTCGAAAGAAAATCTAAAAGCCTGTTCAATGCAGATCGATGACCATTATTTTCTCTGTTCGGTTGAGTACATCCATTTGTTTTGGAGCGGCTTTATCCTCAAATCCGAGTTTATAATAAAGTTTATGTGCCTGTGGCATAGACATCGTAGTTTGCAGCCATAATTCTTTCGCATCGTTTTCCCGGCATCTGCTGATACAGCGTTCAATTAATTTCGTAGCAACCCCTAAGCCACGAGCCTCGGGATAGACGAAAAGTTTTGCGAATTCAAAACTATCCTCATCGAGCCTTTTCAATGCAACTTTCCCCATACATTTATCGTCCAGCATAGCAAAAAAAATAAAGCCGCCGTTGAGCAGATAGGCCTGGTCCGGATTGTGCACGGTAAATTGGTCTTCCGTTTCAAGCGTGCCTTTGAGTACTCCGGAAAGTCATGCTTTAACTAAACTGGTAAAATGATTTTTGAAGGATGGACGGTAATCTAAGATGGTTACAGTATTCATAATTGATTTTTATGTAAGTAATTTTTGCAAACCCTTATTTTCGCTGGCTTTTGTTTAAATAGTTCGGATCGTTCCGCCATCTATTACGAATTCGGTACCGATCAGGTAGCTTACCCTGGTTGAAACAAGAAAGGCCACCAGTTCGGCAATATCATCCGGCATTGCCGGCCTGCCCATCGGAATTCCGCCCAATGATGCTATAACGCCCTTGGTTGTTTCTTGAATAGAGTAATTTGCGCTTTCGGCAATTCGTTCCATCATTCTTTTCACGGAATCTGTTTGTAAATAGTCGGGAGAAACCGTTAATAGTGGACGCCTTTTGATGATACTTCGTTAGATAACCCACTGTAAACCCATAGCTGTATAAGACCGTTACCGTGCTACACGTGAAGCGATCGTTACGGATTATTCAAGCAGAGGCTTATCGGGCGAGGTATCCGGGGTATTAATGTACTAAGATAACGTCGATTTGTGTGCCGTTAATCGAAAGGATTGCAATAATGAACTTGTACGGTCCGACCAGGGGCTTCGCTGTACTCATTTAGTGTCAATGTTGTGTTGACGCCCCTTTGCAGGTTAAAACGCTTAAAGCTGCATTTTTGCTTACTTATGTCATTTAACAGCGAACGCATAATCCCCGTCATCTATTTGATGATTTACGCGGATATAATTTAATATTATTAAATACTATTAAATTAAAAAAATCTGTTGTAACTTGACCCCTATTACGTTACGGCCTAAACCTGTTAAATCATGCTACTTAAATCAGCCCCTTGGAAATTATTTTCCGTTTTTTTACTTTTTGCGCTAAACTCATTTGCACAAACCGATAAATCTAAATTCGGCATCAATGCCGATGCCAACCGGCCCATTTGTATACAGTTTGGAATAACCGGGGGTACTTCTATACAAAAGTTCGCTGGGCTTACCTCTCAGGTAAGTTACGTAAACACACAAATACTTAGCGAAGATTATTTTAACGATCAATATTCTCTTGACCAAAAATTGAAAAATGGCGCACATTATGGTGTTTTTTTCAACATCATCGCCAAAGCCCCGGTATCTTTTTATGTAGAAGCTTCCAGCTCGGCGCAAGAGTCTGACCTGGTTTTCGTAAACAGGGAGAAGGATTTTGGCTACGATATGCAATTTAAATATAACTATTTGAATTTTATCGCCACCATGCGCTATTACCCGCTGATCAACTACGATCACGAAGTGTTTAAGGGTATTTACATCGGTTTTGGGTATCTTTTTGGGAAAAATACTGCGCCGGATAGCATCGTCTATAAATCTAATGGCGCAGGCTACCTCCCCGCCTTTGGCACCGATCTGGTTCAGCAACAACAGCTGAGGAATGTATTGAAAGGGCGCAACGATCAGGGCCCCGTGTTTGAATTGGGTTACAAAGTACCTTATGTACCGCTTGAGGTTGGCGTAAGATACCACTGGGGTACAAAAGACATCATAGCTGTGGCGCCAAACCCTTACAATTTTATCGAAAAACAAAATCAGATTCATATTATACAGCTGAGCTTGAAGTTCGATATCGTGCCGCTCTTTAGGCCTTACAATCCTTAATTCTATTCTTGATGAAAATAACAAGATGTTTTCTGTTGTTTCTTGCGGCCCTACTTGCGGATATCAGCGTTTTTGGGCAGCAACGTATTTCGCCGGGAGGTGTTAAAGGCCCTTTGGTATGGTTTGCAACCGATAGCAACGCCGTAAAACCGTCGTTCCGTAGCTTAATCGGAATTAAGGATTCGATATTGGTAATGCGTAACGCTGCACCGAATTTATCAATGAATTTCCATCCGTCGCTCTCTTTTAAAGGCACTGATTCGCTGTCCATACCGCTTGGCGATAGCAGCCTGGCGAGCGCCACTTTTTTTTTCGTTTACCGTTCTCAAACACCAAAGGCAGAAGGGGCTGTATGGTATTTATCTAAGCATAACAAAGCCGGGCTTATATCCACAACCAGCAGGATGGCCGATTTGGAAACGTATCAATACATGAATTTCAGCGATCTGTATCCCACTAACGCCAAGGTATCAACTTACATGCACCAAAAAATAAAGGATACTATACCTTCGAGCCAATTTCTTAAAATTGGGCGCAAGCCTGTTTCGCCTTCGCTGCCTATTTACGCTTTTACCGGCCTTATCCCCGAGGTAATTGTTTATAACAGGGTGCTAAGTTCCCTGGAGCGCCTGAAGGTAGAATCCTACCTGGCTATAAAATATGGCGTAACGCTCTCTGCCCCGTCTGCCACTTATTTAAACAGCAGCGGAAAGATTATTTGGGAAGGGATGGCTTACACCAATTATTACCACAACATCGCTGGCATCGCGCGCGATGATTCGTCAGGTCTGGTTCAGCCTAAAGCAACAAGCACCAATCAGCCCGGCTTGCTTACCGTAACAGCCGAAAAGCAATTGCAAAACAATACCTCGCTTGTATGGGGCGATAACGATAAATCATTATCGGAAGGGCCCAAAATCCTGGGGATGCCAACACTTTTGCAAAAAAAATGGCTGATGGTTACCGTTAACAACAATAAGCCCTTGTCTGCCGAAATCGTATTAAATACAAAAGATATAGACGCACCTACGCCTGCCGACCCCGTTTACTGGATGTTGATAGACAGAAGCGGTACCGGAGATTTTACCCTGCCCGCAACTAAATACGTTAAAATGAGCAGCCTGGATAAAGATGGCAAAGCGCATTTCGAAGGCGTATCATGGGGCTCCAATCCCAATCATTTAGATATAGTGGCCTTTACCGTTGGCAATAACTTACTGGCCACCATCACCGCTAACAGTCCCGATTGCGGCGGTGCAAATAATGGCAGCATCGCCGTGAAAATCAGCGGCGGAGTAGCACCTTTTAACTTAGTTGTTACCAAAGCAAACGGCGAAACAGTTGCTGCTAAAAGCTTAAGCAGCATGACCACCGAAACTATAAATAAGCTTATTGCGGGTAAATATTTTATTAAGCTTACAGATGCCATGAATGCCAAATACAGCGATTCGGTTTACCTGAATGACCTGCACGGCCCGCAGCCAATAGCCCTCGCCCCGGCTTACGCCTTACCCGCAAACGGCATGCTGTTTATTAAAGCAGATTCGCTGATGCCGCCGGGTTTATCCTACCAGTGGACGGGGCCAAACGGATTCAGTTCCTTTAATGCCGACGTGAGGTTAACCAAACCAGGCACCTACACGCTCAAATGCAGTAATGAGGGGTGCAGCTACCTGCAGGATGTAACGGTAACGCCCTACCCGACGGGCTTGTTTACCGATAAGAACGTCACCATCTATCCCAATCCGTCCAAAGGGGCCTTCAGTGCAGGCATAACGCTGGATGCGCCCGGCGACGTAAGAATGCTGATACACAGTTCAGACGGCAAACCAGGCGGAACGCCAATACAGGGCAGCGGCAAGGCAAACTATACATTTACCGGCAGCATCAACAATAGCGGATTATTCCTGCTCGAATTCCGGACGAACACAGGCGTGGTTACCAAAAAATTAGTTGTTATTAATTAAAGTTCTGATGGCAATACGGTTATTATGAATAAAAACACCTGCTTCGCTTTTATTGGATTGTTTGTATTGAGCATAGGCTTTGGGGAAACTTTGAAGCTATTGCCCAAAAAAAGTGCCGTTGTACCCAAAACCAAGGCGACTACCCCAGCACCGGTCGTAACAAAAAGAACAGTCGAAAACTTTTTTAATGCCGATATATCGGGCGGCGTTATTGGTACTACCAACGAGTTACGTGCAGATGCAGCCTATGACAACATCTTTCATATCAGGTTGCCGCAGTTGCCAAAAAGCGGCGAAATAGTTACGCTAAGGTACCGTTTGAAAGGCGTTAAAAATAATGCATCTATTGCGCGCAGTGTAAATGATGCACAGGCCACGGGCGGGTATTTAACCGAATTAAGCGGTGACTGGACTGCGCAAAAAGAATATTTAGCTACTGTTACTTTACGCAAGGGAGATAATGTTGTGCGATTTGGACTACCCTCAGACGCCGGCTTTAATTACGAGGTCAAAAACGTATCATTGGTGATCGAGCAGGTGGAAAAAAAGAAGGCCATCTTTCTAAATTCAGACGGTGGCCGCTATTATGGCTCGCATGCATACCTGAGCGGCGTACTTAACACACCAGCCAGGTTGTTTTTTAATAATGTACCGGTTACCGTAAGGCAGGGTGAGTTTGAAATTGTAACAACCGCTCCCGAAAAATCAGTCAAACCGTTTTCGGGCGTGTTGAAAGCTATTCTACCCTCCGGTGAAGCAATTGTTAAAACCATCAACTTTACAGCCACCAAAACAAGTGCAGTTTATCATACGCCCGGTGAAAAAGGCATCAGTAATACCGGTTTATACCATGTAGCGGCAGGCCTATCCCTTACCCTTAAAAACGCCGGTGTGCAAGCCTCTGTCAATATCCCTTCGGGCGCTTTGGCTGCCAACACAAACGTATCTATCACCGCACTGCGTTATCAGGATACGCCGCCCGTGGGTACGGATATGGTGAATGTAACCAGCGGGGCCGTTGCTTATCGTTTTTTACCGCACGGCAGCCGGTTTGCAAAGCCGGTTTATCTACGCCTGCCTGTAGATAAAACACTATTGCCGGAAGGTTACACCACGGCCGATGTGCAAACTTTTTATTTCGATGAAACAGCGCGTAAATGGGTAGCCTTAAAAATCGACACAGCCGCTGCTCAGGGCGAAACAGCAGGCGCGGTAACTACCCATTTTACAGATATGATCAATGCGATCATCAAAGTGCCCGAATCGCCGCAAACACAGGGTTACACGCCTACGTCGATCAAAGATTATAAAGCCGCCAATCCATCCGCCGGTATTGACATGATTGCGCCGCCCGATGCAAACGATATGGGTACGGCATCACTATCATACCCTATAAAATTGCCAAAAGGCAGGCTTGGTATGCAACCCAACCTAAATTTGCAATACAGCAACGAAGGGGGAAACGGCTGGTTGGGTTTGGGTTGGAGTCTGCCGGTTGCCGTAATAGATATTGATACACGCTGGGGCGTGCCACGCTATGATGCCACATTGGAAACAGAAACGTACACCATGGGCGGAGAACAGCTAGCGCCCCTGGCCAACCGTACTGCATATGTAGCCCGCGTAACCGAACGGCAGTTTCATAGCAGGATAGAGGGCTCTTTTCAAAAAATCACCAGGCATGGCAATAACCCTATGAACTACTGGTGGGAGGTTACCAATAAAAACGGTGTAAGGAGTTTTTACGGCGGAACACCTTCCACAGGCTTGATAGATGCTGCCGTACTAAAAGACGACGCAGGTAATGTGGCGCATTGGGCCCTTGTAGAAACCCGCGATCTGCATGACAACTTTGTTGCTTACCAATACCAAACTATTTTAAATACAGGCGTTGTCGGCGGCACGGTACCGGGGAAGCAACTGTATCCTAAAGATATTACCTACACAGGCTCGGGCAGTACGCCGGGTTTTTACAAAGTTGCTTTTACGGTAGGTAGCCCTAATTATAAGCGCAGGGACATTGAAATTAACGCCCGCCTGGGTTTTAAAATGGTTACAGCCGATGTACTCAATAGCATTGATGTAACTTATAAGGGGCAACTCATCAGAAACTATGTGTTCCTTTACCAGGAGGGGCAGTTCCACAAAACGTTATTGAAAGATATAAAGGCTAACGATGATGATAAAAGGTTGTTTTATACCCATAATTTTGAATATTTTGATGATACGAAAGTAAACGGAGCAAACGCTTTTTTGGGTAACGTTGAGGATTGGAGCCCCACAAACGACCATATACAGGGCGGTTTGCTAAATCCCCTACCTAAATATACCGATCAAAGCTCGGCCTTAAGCACGGTTAAATCAAGCTCAATAGGCGGAGGGCTGGCGCTTACCATCGGCATAGGCTACTCGCAGGATAAATCGTTTAGCGTAGGCGGTGGCGTAGGCTATCAGGGCGGTGGTAATGAGGGCTTGGTTACCATGGCTGATATAAACGGCGATGGCCTGCCCGATAAGATTTTAAAAAAAGACGGCGCATTGTACTACCGGCCCAACCTGGGCGTTTTAGCACATTCTTTTGGCGATTTACACCCAATAACCGGCATCGGGAACTTTAGCAGTGGAAACTCCCGTACTATAAAATGGAATGTGCAGGCGGTGCCGCCATTTGGTTTTGTAGGGTACGAGCGCAGCACAACAACCAGCACCACAAGCGAGTATTTTACAGATTTTAATGGCGACGGGCTCATTGATATTGCATCGAACGGGCAGGTTTATTTCAATCACCTCGATAAAAATGGTAACCCGTTTTTTGAACCCTCAAGCGCGGCAACGCCAAGCCCTATTGTGCCCTTCGGCAGTATAGATAAGCAGTTTTTGGCTCCTGATCTGGCACTGCAGGCAACACAGGAAGCCGATTATCCCTTGCAGGATGCAGTACGATATTGGAAAGCCCCTTTTAAAGGCAATATTACCATTACCGGCCCGGTGCAATTATTGCCGGTCAATAACTCGGGCCTGGTTAATGCTAAAGAAGATGGCGTGCGGGCAAGCATCCAGCTAAATGGTGGTAATCCGAATTGGAGTACAGTAATAGCTGCGGGCGATTACAGCATAAAAACCCCTTCGAACGTAAGCAATATATCCGTAAACGCGGGCGACCGGCTTTACTTTAGGGTGCAATCTGTTTACAATGGCGATGGTGATAAAGTAAAATGGGATCCCGTTATTACGTACCAAAATACACTTGCGCCTGCAATTGATGCCAACCACAGGGCAAGTAATAAATACCAGGCATCAAAAGATTTTATCCTGCATAATAAAAAGGGTGTGTATATGGCCTCTGCCGGCAATATAAAAATAGATGGTGATTTTATAAAAGGAGTTACATCAGATACTGCAACGCTAATCATCAGGATTATAAAATCGTCTGGCGCAAGCAACGTACTTTATACGCACAGTTTTAATAACCTTGCCACTACGGCGGCGCCATCCGTAGCTAATGTACCTGTAGCTGCTGGCGATACGGTAAAGTTTTATATCCAAACAGATTCTTACGTGGATCGCGCCGCATTTAAATGGAACGCGCATTATGTGTACACCTCTTTTGATGATAATTCGCCCGTTATTAACGCCAACGGCAAACCGGTAGTAGAGGGTTATGTTGTGCCCGACAATACGAATTACAACGAATGGTATAAAAAAGCACCTGTATTTTCGCGCGTAACGGCAGATACGATTGCCCTTGTACCCGATGTAATAGGCAGCGGTGCAGCAAATGGCAAAGTGGTATTTACCATAAAAGGCAATGATACCGTATACGCCAAAAAAATACTTTCGTTAAGCGGGGGGGCGGTTACTAATATGCCCGATACCATTAAGCTCATTTTAAAACCCGGACAGGAGTACTTTTTTGATTATGCCGCTACAGATCATGCTTTGGCCGAAGCCCTTACCCGCAGCCGGGTGGTTATCCATACAGGCACCGCAAAAGCTACCGTGGAGGCCAATATCTACACTAACCCCAAAGATGATTTGTTTGGTCCGTTATTTAGAGGGTGGGGGCAGTTTAGCGTCAAAGGTGTAAAGGAAGGTACCGCGCCGATTGATGAAAGTAAACTCAACAACGATCAGTATAAAAATTATCCTAACGACCCCAATAACTATCCCGACCCGCAAAGTTTGCAGGGCTTTGCCAACCCCACCAGCTCTGATTTTATAACCATGTTTGCCGATGCCCAACGGCAAGCGTGGATGGGGCTTGATACCGCCGTGTTTGTTAGTGATGCAATGGCAGGTAGTGCCAGGCTTTTTTTACACGATGTATCTGTAGACCCGCTCATGACAGGATCCGCCCTACAGGCAGCAGCCAAGATAAACTCATCTACCACCAAAAGTTTTACCTACGGCTTTGGGCTAAACAAGAGCGAATCAACATCTGATAATACCACCAAATTAGACATGATGGATATGAATGGCGACCGTTATCCCGATGTGCTGAACGAAGATAATGTTCAATACACCCAGCCAAACGGGGGGCTCGAGCCGTTTATCAAGTCATCTCACTTTTTGGGTGGTTCGTCTGGCGAGGGAAAAATGACTGGTATTACTTTAGGCGGCGATTTTTTAAAAGCTGCCGGTACTAACAAAACCGCTTCAACTGCGGTGGATGTTATTCAAAATGCGCAGGCATCATTTGGGATATTTGATTTCGGCAACAGCAACACCCAGGAAGGCAACACCACCTGGGCCGATGTAAACGGCGATGGATTGCCGGATAAGGTATATAAAAGCGGATTGGTGGCTTTAAACCTTGGCTACCGTTTTGCACAACCCGAAAACTGGGGAATTACAGCCATAAGTAAAAGCAGCACGAAGGCCGACCAGGCAGGGCATAGCTTTAACTTTTTCGGTGGTTCATGGGAGGGGGGCTTTGGCCTTTCCCGGTCAGAAGATACAGGCTCCTTTATACTATCAGATGTTAATGGCGATGGCCTAACGGACCAGGTTTATCAGGATGGCGTACAGTTGAATATAGGCAACGGCTTCGATCAAAAAATATCCTGGTCCGATTTGAGTAATTTCAGCAATAACGTCTCCACCGGCGAATCTTTGAACACCGCATACACCATTGCTTTTAATCCGTTTTTCTTTCTGCCAATTAAGATATGTATTAACCCCTCATTCAATATCGGCCACAGCGTATCGCGCGAGCTGGATCAGATAACAGATATTGATGGCGATGGTTATCCGGATATCCTGCATTCAGAAAACGATGGCGATTTAAAGGTTAGGCGCTCGTTAATCGGCCGCACCAATATGCTTAGCGTGGTGCGTCGCCCAATGGGCAGCTTTTTCGCGATAGATTATGCGCGGCTTGGCAATACCTACCAAATACCTCAAAACAAATGGGTGCTAAAAAACCTGAAGATTTTTGATGGTGTAAGCGGCGATGGCGTTGATACCATGCGTAACACTTTTACTTATCTTGGTGGCCACTACAACCGGCACGAAAGGGAGTTTTATGGCTTTGATACCGTTATTACAAACCACCTAAACACAGCAGATAACGATAAGGTTTACCGCAGCAGCGTTCAGCGCTTTATCAACAGCAGCTATTACACAAAAGGACTGATGATGGCCGAGTGGCTGCAGGATGGCGACGGCCATCGTTTTACCGAAACTGATAACCTGTATGATATGCGGCAGGTAGCCGGCGTGGAAGATGTATTTTTCCCGGCGCTGGTACAAAGCACAAAGCTTTTTTATGAAGGGCAGGCAACCGCAGGAGTAAGCACTGCTACCAAGTTTGATTATGATGCCATTGGCAATATGACCGATATTTTTGATCAGGGCGACGGGACCCCTGATGATATCATACAAGCTAAAGTTACCTATCATGATAATAACGCGCTATACATAAAAGGCATCCCGCAAAGTATTGAAGTTACCACCACCGAAGGGCTTAAACGCAGGCGCAGCACCAGCATAAGTAACCTGGGAGATATTACACAGATAAACCAGTACCTGGCCGATGGCAGTGCATCTGTGTACGACATGACGTACGACCCTTACGGCAACCTGGCACAAATTACCCGCCCGGCCAACGCCACTAAGCAGCGGATGTTTTACAGATACGTTTATGACGATGCCGTGCATAGTTATGTAACCAAGGTAACCGATGCCTACGGCTACAGCAGCACCAGCAATTATGAATACCGTTTTGGTAACGATACCCTAAACGTAAGCATGAACAATGAGCTTACGCGGTTTACCATTGATAATAAAGGCCGCATAACCAGTATAACCGGCCCGCACGAAATTGCAAGCGGCGATACCACCATAAGCTTTGAATATTACCCTACCGAAATTAATAAAGTACCCTATGCCATTACGCATCATTTCGATCCGCAATATGGCAGGGGGAATGATATCAGCACCGTTACTTTTATGGATGGCCTGGGCAGGCCCCTGCAGGTAAAAAAGCAGGTTGCTATTTTTGGCGGTAAAAACAAGGCCGATATAGCCAAGCTGGTGGTTTCGGGCAGGGTTAAGTTCGATGCTTTTGGCCGTAGTATTGAGAACTATTACCCCGTTACCGAAGATGCGGTATTTGGCCGGTTAAGCCCGCTTAATACCTCGTTTAATACAACCTACGGCAACATCAACAG
Organism: Mucilaginibacter psychrotolerans; assembly: GCF_004519315.1. Taxonomy (GTDB): domain Bacteria; phylum Bacteroidota; class Bacteroidia; order Sphingobacteriales; family Sphingobacteriaceae; genus Mucilaginibacter; species Mucilaginibacter psychrotolerans. Next base: position 123,462 of record NZ_SOZE01000006.1, on the reverse strand, counting down.
CAAAACCACTTACGATGTGCTAGACCGCACACTTACCGAAACACTTGCTGATGGGGCGCTGAGCAAAATGGCCTACACCATTGATAACAGCTTTTTTGTAACAACGGCTACCGATGCGCTTAATAACATACGGCAAACCATAAACGATGTACGCGAACGTAAACGGGCAGATAAAGCTTTAAGCGGCCCGGCGGGTACCATCACCACTAAATTTGATTATAACGCCCTTAGCGAATTGGTTAAGGTAGAAGATAATAACGGCAACACCACTAAATACACTTACGATAACCTGGGGCGTAAACTTACGGCTGAGTACCCAGATGCTGGCCTCGTAAACTTTGCTTACGACCTTGCCGGTAACTTAACCCAAAAAATAACCGCACAAATACGCAAAGAAATACCCAACGGCGGCGCCATTAACTACCAGTACGAATACGAGCGTTTAATTGGGATAGATTACCAGCGCCAGTATCAAAACAAGGTAACTTATAAATACGGGGCACCGGCCACGGGCAAATCGCAATTGCAGGACGACCGCGCCGGCCGCCTTATACTACAGGAAGACGCCAGCGGCGGGCTGGAGTTTTACTATGGCCGCCTCGGCGAAATTACCAAGCAGATACGCACGGTAATGGTAAGCCCTATATTTTACACCACCTACGTAAGCCAGCAGGAATACGACACCTGGAACCGGCTAACGTACATGACCTACCCCGACGGCGAAAAGCTAACCTACCATTACAATCACGGTGGCACGCTTGATAAAATTACCGGCAATAAAGAAGGACAGCCTTACAGCTACGTAAACCAATTGGGTTACGATGAGTATGAACAGCGCGTGTACCTGCAATATGGCAACCTTACCGAAACCACCTACGCCTATGATAATTTGCGCAGGCGTTTAACTACACTGAACGCAACTACCGCAACAGGCCGGTACATGATGAAAAATAGCTATCGCTACGATTTCCTGAGCAATATCCGCAGCATTACCAACAGTGCCGATGCGCAAAAAGATAAACTTGGCGGCGGCTCGGCACAAACTTACGGGTACGATAACCTCTACCGGCTGGTAAGTGCCAAAGGCAAGTACATGGGCCCTAAAGATACCGTAGAGTATTCGCTTAATATGGCGTATGATAACCTGTATAATATTACCTCAAAAACCCTCAAAAACCCAAAACCTGCCGATAGCTACAAACAGGATTATACCTATGCGGCAACTATACACCAACCAACTAAAATAGGCACAAAAGAGTACACCTACGATTTAAACGGCAACCAGCTAACCTTCGGCAAGCGCGAAAACTTTTGGGACGAAGAAAACAGGCTGATGGCCGTCATCGATAGCGGTACCCAAAGCCGGTACACCTACGATGCCGGAGGTGAAAGAATCGTAAAAAGCAGCGGCGGGCTGCAGGGCAACTGGGTAAACGGCGCGCCCGCAGGTACGGTAAATCATTACGATAATTATACCGTTTATGTAAGCCCCTACCTGGTATGCAGGCGGCTAACGTTTACCAAGCATATCTATATCGAAAGCCAGCGCATCGCCACTAAAATAGGCAACGGCCAGTTTCTGAACATATCGTTCCCCGAGTCGGCGCTTACGGCAGGAAGTATAAACTATATCAACCGGGCCAAACAACTACAGCGCGACCGTATCTTGTACTACGGCCAGGAGAAAGTAAGTCCCGGCCCGCCTACCAGTAAACTGTTTTTTGCCGAGCCGCAGAATAACGGTATTGCCGCACCTGTTTTAATAGATAGTACCAATGCCGTACCAAAAGGCTGGCCGGGCAATACTACCCCGCCCCTCGGCGGGCCACCCGTATATACGCAACCCATCCCGGGCAATGATTCTGTATTGGCCGGTTACGGTTTTGTAGATACCGCAAAAGTTAAAGTAGAAAATAACCGCTATTTTTACCATTCGGACCATTTGGGCAGCACGGCCTATATTACCGATGCCCTTGGCGAAGTAACACAGCACCAGGAATACTCGGCCTTTGGCGAAACTTATGTAGATGAGCATACCGGCAATTACCTTTCGCCCTATCTGTTCAACGCAAAAGAAAAAGACACCGAAACCGGGCTTTATTATTACGGTGCTAGGTATTATAACCCGCAGCAAAGCCAATGGATAAGCGTAGACCCGATGGTGGATAAATATCCGGCCTTAAGTCCGTATAATTACGTGTTGAATAATCCGGTGAAATTGGTGGACCCGGGAGGCAAAGATGTAAAAGAATATCTTGGAATTGCTGCATCAACTGCCCTTAATTTTTCGCCTTTGGGCGAAGTCAAAGGCATAGCCGAAGCTTACACAGGGCGTGACCTAATAACCGGCCAAAAATTGGCATGGTGGGAGCGGGGCTTAGGTGTCATTCCTGTTGTTGGCGGGTTAACAAAAGCCGCAAAAGCTGCGAAAGCTGTAAACAACGTTGCGCATGTTGCAGAAGAGGCAAATGGAATTGCTAAAGCGGCTGAGGGCATCCAAAAACTTGAAAAAGCGGAAGAGGCCATTATTACAACAGCAAAAATCGGTGATGACGCTACGGTTGTACGCGGAGGACTAAATAAAGCAAAAGATATAGAACGGGGGACTGGAAAACACCCTTCCGGAATTGTTGGGGTGTCGGTTGAATGTGGCAATTGTTCAGTTAAAGAATTGTCAAAAGACTTGCCACACGGTAGTGTCGGTGTAACTACAGCAGGCAAAATAAGAGAAGCAGGAGGCGATGTGGTTAGAACAAGTGGGCGTAGCCCAAATCATGCTACCGTAACTGGACTGTCGAATGAAAAGGCCAGCGAATTATTAAATCCCGTAATTAAAAACCCTAATAAACAGTAGTATATGGAAAAAGGTGTAATCATTTTCGCTGACTTTAATAACGCTGATATGCAGGGGCGCGTTCGTTTAAATACAAGAGGAACATTTGAAGATATTAAAACATTCAATATCGATTTACGGCCTGGACTAAATGTGGTTTTAGATGATAAAGATGAACTTACAATTGAAGGGGTACTCGAATTCTCAGAAGAAGAAAATATCTGGGTTGCAAAAATAAATTGGAATGAGTTTAACAAGCCAACTTGATGCATTTGTTTTTGACGGGAATGAGCAGAAACACCATAAGAAAAATTGGCAAACTAATGTCTATAAACGCTTGATAGGGGTTGGTCAATCAATCCACAAACCTCGCCATCTATTTAATTATGCGACGCGTAAATGCAATATCATTAATTCCTAGTATTTTACTTTTCTGGAAAGTTCGTATTTGTATGTTGATCATATCAATGATCATGCCTATTAGAGCAACTTTCGCTGCTCCTAAGCTTGGTTATTTTAATCGAAAACAATATGCTTCTCGGAAAATTACTCTCCCCTTTCCCGATACCCTCCGCCTCAAAACTTCTGCCGTTACCCAGCCGGTAATTACGCCTTTGCCGGGGCCGGTTGTTTTAAAGTTGAAGGCAGATGGCACCTATGCGGTTACTTTTGATGAGTTGGCAACGGTAACGCCGGTAAATAATGTTATTACTAATGTTAGCCCCAATGTGCTTACCTGTAATGATCTGGGTGCAAAAAATATCACGTTATCGGCCCAGCTCATCCAGCTTAACCCGGGTAATGTTAGTTTCAACAACCCTGGTGTGTTGCTGGTAAATGCCGATGGCAGTATAATCGTGTCTGATAATGGTAACAATTCGCTCAGGCTTATTAGTAAGGATGGTGTGGTAACCACTATTTTAGAAGGCATATTGGGGCCAAGTGGTATTGCTAAAGATAAAGAGGGTAATATTTATGCGGTTGCAGCGGCCTATGACGAAATTTATAAACTGGCAGCAGATGGTACATTCAGCAAAGTGGCCGGTAATATCAATAATACCCAGCACTCTACCGATGGCAGTAAGGATGTAGCTACCTTTGCCGGCGTCTACGGCATAGCGGTAGACGATGCCGGCAACTTATACGTAACAGAATCGACCAATAAAATCCGCAAAGTAACGCCCGATGGCTCGGTAGTAACCATTGCAGGCTCCGAAGCGCACGGAACCAGCGATGGTATTGGTGTGCTAGCGCAGTTCGATAACCCCCTCGGCATTACTTTCAGCAGCGATGGTAACCTTTACGTGGCCGATGGTACCAACAACGCCATCAGGCGGGTAACGCTGCAAGGGGTGGTAACCACCATTGCGGGGAGCAAAAACTCGCCTGAATTTAGAAACCCTTCGGGCGTTGCTGCCGATGATAAGGGGAATTTATACGTTGCCGATCAGGACAATAGCCGCATCCGCAAAGTGGCAGCCGATGGTAGCATAACCACCATCAATTTTACCACTACCGAGGATATCTCTACCTTTGATAAGCCTACCGCCGTAGGCGTAGATGCCGCCGGAAACGTGTTTGTGGTTGATCATAACAACAATGTTATCAGGCGTATTACGCCCACAGGTGTAATGGAAACCTATGCCGGGAGTGCGCTGTATGGTAATAAGGATGGCAATGTTTCTGCAGCGGCCGGTCCGCCGGTAACGCAGCAGGTTGTGGTGCAGGTTGTAAATGAATCGCCCGAAGCAGAAATTACCATAACCGCAGAGCCGGCCACAGCCGCATGCGTTGGCAGTACTGTAAAGTTTACAGCGGCAATAAAAAATACAGGTGATAATGTAACCTACCAATGGCACCTAAACGGTGTAGATATAGCCGGGGCAACCGCCGCAACCTACAGCAACAACAACTTTACCGATGGGGACAAGATAAGTTGCACGGTAAAATTTAACGATGTAAACTGCGCCACCCCGAGGGAGGTTACCTCAGAACCTACGCCCGTAGTCGTAAATATGCAGGTAAGCCCGGGCATCAGTATTGCCGCCGATAACAAGTCGGTATGCGCAGGCACCCTCGTGAATTTTACTGTAACACCGGTTAACGGGGGCACTGCGCCACAGTTTCAGTGGCGGGTAAACGATATTGATGTTGCCGGTGCCAACCAAAGTACCTACAGCAGCAACAGCCTTGCTAATGGCGATAAGGTAACGTGCAAACTTACATCTGCCGCGCCTTGTACGGTTCCATCGCCCGATGTGGTTTCTGATGAAATAGCTATGCAGGTGTTACCGGTGATAACTCCGCAGGTGAGTGTAACCCCGCAAAGTCCCACTGCTTGTAAGGGCCAATTGGTGGTTTTTAATGCGCAGATAAACAACAATGTAAGTGCGCCAAATTATCAATGGCTGGTTAATGATGTGCCCCTGGGGGCCGATAGCCCGGTATTCTCAGGTACCGATTTTAACGATAATGATAAAATAACCTGCAAGGTAACAGCCGGTAAAGATTGCCGTTCAACGGGCGCGAGTATGCCTGTTTATATTAAAATAAACCCTTTGCCTTCGGTTACTTACAAAGAATTTAATTTTATACAAAAAGGAGGCTCTGTTAAATTAAGCCCCATCAGTAGTGAAGGCGTTGTTTCATACGCATGGATAAATAATACGGCAGGCTTAAGCAATACCACAATTGCAGACCCTATTGCCAGCCCATCAGAAAATACAACCTATACATTAAAAGTTACTTCGGTATATGGATGCGAGTACTTAAAAACGATTACGGTAACCGTAGCGCCTATTCTTAGCTCTGTTATTAACACTTTTACGCCCAATGGCGATGGCGTAAACGATGTATGGAGCATACCGGAGCTGGCCTTCTATACTAACTGCCGCGTTAGTGTTTTTAATCGTTACGGTATTGTGGTTTATTCGTCTATCGGCTATTCAAAGCCCTGGGATGGAAGTAGTAACGGCACCGCATTGCCCACAGGGACTTATTACTACATCATTTACCCCTTAAAAACCTCCGGACCTTTAACCGGTACAGTAACGATTATCAGGTAAATTAAAATCGATTCCGGCAATGTTGCATCTGCGGACGTCTTTGTAGATTAAAGGTAGAAGGTGTAAGCCGCGTTACAAATTTATAAAGGCTTCATCAATTTTCGCCTTTAAAGCGTGGGAGGCTCTGCCGTCTACTTGCAGAAAAATAACCAATTCTCGTCGTTCTTCCGTAGTGAATTTCACGGGATCTTCTTTATTTATTTCAAAGAAATATTGTTGAATAGTTGGTGAAGTAAGGATTAACCGCGACAGTTCTGTTTCCAACATCAGTTCCTTACTCGCCAACTTCGGTTCGCTATCATGACTTTTTCTTAAACCAAAGTTGATTCTAAAAAAAAGGGAAGTATGCGTTATCCAAGTCACATTTTCTCTCTTCAAGAAATTAAGGTGTGTGAACGGGAAAGTTCAATGGTGTATGAGCCTGCAAAATGCCATTTCCGTAGTAAGCCTTACAATCGACCCCTTTTGGTAGTTTTTTTCTTCCAGAGGAGAAAGGTGCATTTCGAATAACCTCAACAATCATAAAAGGTTCCGATAGCTTGTTGAGTTGCTCATAGCATTTTGCATAATATACGGCATCGGCAATTTGGGGTGTCGCCAATGAGGTGCCATTCCCCCTTATGCCAAATATCTTTTCTGCCGCCAAATCGCCCACGACACGTTTGGCGTAAAAGCAGCTAAAGCTGATAAGAAAGTAAAAGCGATAGCCGGCAGGCTGGTACGGGAACTACAAAGGAAATTACCGGTAGAAAGTTACCAAACCGATCTGGAGCTGGGCCACGGGAGCGGCGTGCATGGCCACGGCTCTTCGAGCTCCTCCAGTTCGGTTCGATAGAATTGATGTTTTGGTTGCTTTCGGTGGTGCGTGTGTCTGGCTCGGGCAGACAGGCGTTTATTCGCTCTTGCACTGTCATCCTTTGGGTCGAGCCGCTGTAGGTGATCTTTATCAGGCTGATGAATGACAAGGATACATTATGGGTCATGGAGGAATTGCTGAAATGCCCAGGATTGACCGCTGCCGGCTAATGGTTTTCTGACCTGGTCTGAAGAATGCAAGCGTATTTATACTGTTCCTGATAATATCCAGATTGATCTCGACATCTTTACGTCGCAGATCTACGAGGAGGATAAAACTAATGTACTGGCAAAAATCGGGTCAAATCTAAAAAAAGAATAAATCATTAACTTTTAGATAGATACACTTGTTCGCTTGTTGTTTTTTTGATATTTTTATAGAACCTATCACCTGTAACATGAAATCACTAAAAAAAACCTTCATCATCTCGCTCGTCGGCCTGAGCCTGACGATGTTGAACAAACCGGTCATTGCCCAAACACCGGGTGCAACCACTACCGCAATAACCGATTCCACAAAAAAACAAAATCCCGCTGCGGCAACGGCACCCAAGACCGTACCGCTAACCATACCAAAAGTTATCGCTATCAGGCCCGTCTATCTCAACATATCACAGGCGAAAAACGCGGTCTCTGATAATATCGATGTCAACAATAGTAATATTTCCGTAGCTGTCTATCCTGGAAATATCGTCAAATTCGTCATCAGCAATCCTAAAGCATTTTTAAGTTCCAGGCCGACCGACAATAGCAAAGTTGTGCTGTATGTAAACGGTGTGGAGATGAAAGGCATTACCTCCGACTGGATGAGCAGCATCACCAAGCTGCAGGTTACATCCGGCGACACTCCGGCACTCAGCGATTCCGCAGTAGTTTTCATATCCCTCAGGCGGAACGAAACTACGCGCGAGGCCTGGCGGTTTTTTTACGCCAACACAGATAAATTTTACCAGAACTTCGCTAACCTTAATGCATCGATCGGCTGGGAGGGCATGTCCGAACTGCAGAAAAAAGATGGCATCCCCCACATTACGATCATTCACTATCGTAAATCCATTTTTTATACATGGATCGTGATCTCTTTATTTTTCCTCGCATCGGCTGTTTATATCTGTAGCTTTACAGATGCGCTTCGGGACAGTGGAAGCGGCGCTGCTTTCAGCCTGTCGCTGAGCCAGCTCATGTTCTGGACCATACTGACCAAGTCAATAATAAGATAGAAGACAAGTGCAGGCCGCTATCGCATGTCTTTGCCTTTTCCCATAAGCTTTCAGGCTATGAGACGGCATTGACGGAGGAACGGCGATTCTTTATCGACGCGATAAGGAATGGCAGCTATGCGTACAGTTCCGATGATTTCGTGATGCCGGTATTACCGGAATTGTCAAAGGAAAGCATTGCAAAAAAAGCGGAACTGGATTATAAGAAATGGAGCAGTCAGGCAAATGAGTTCTGGTTGGGCGCGCAATATTATCAGGAGCGGAAAATTTATAACCTGGCGGCGTTTTGCATGCATCAAGCCATTGAAAGCGGCTTCATCGCCTTGATCAGTTCGGTATTAGGTTATAAGCTGCATGTGCACAACCTATCCCGTATGTTAAGGATCACCCTAATGTTTACGGATGAGATAAAGCAAGTATTTAGACTGGATACGCAAGAGGGCGTGCAACTCTTCGAACTTTTGCGGGAAGCTTATTCTAAAACGCGTTATAGCAGCAGTTATCAATTAGATAAAGCGGTAGTCGATAGCTTGACAAAAATTATCCCTGAATTCCTGGGCACAGCGGAAAAGGTATACAAGGATTTCATCGATAGTATAGAAGGGCAGGAGCATTTATCGCCTATACCTCCATCTGGGCTTTAAGTTTCAGGCTTTGATTTACGAAAATACTATCCATTAAATGATATTGGCAGCACCTGCGGCACGCAGCTTCATTCCACCACGCGCTGCCGCGCCGGGTTCCATTTCGCTGCAAGCCTCGGTGCGGTACGCTGATGTTCGCTGCGCTCACAACAGCGGTATTCAAAATATACGGTAACACTATCCACTGCACTGCTGCCACAAAAATAGCACCGCAGCAAGAACGTAAAGGCTATACAAGCGTGCCGCCGCTTTCAGCGGTGCACGGCCTTGACATTCTTGCTGCTTGCTGCTCTTGGTTGTTTACGCATTGCAATGGATAGGTGTGTGCTGAAAGAATACAAACCAATCTTATATTTGCAGGAGTATGGCAAAACTATTTATCGTCGGATTTCCAAGGGACATGGAAGAGATTGAACTTGTTGAATTGTTCAGCAACCACGGTATAGTTGATAACGTCACTGTTGTTACCAATCAAATTACGGGCGAAAACAAAGGTTACAGCTTTATTAGTATGGCAGGTAGGATAGGGGCTGATCGTGCTGTTGAAGCCCTTGACCAGGCTGAAATTGACGGGCGGGTAATCAGTGTTAGGTTTGCGGAAGATAAAACGCAAGCAGTTCGTTCACCGGGATACCCGGAAGTAGAAAAATCTGCGTCGGCCGGTCGATATCCGCGGCAAGCCACGCCGCGAGGGAAAAGGCCGCGCCTCCCGAAGCGATAAGAAGTCAATCGTATCGAAGTTATATATTTCCGCAACGGGTAATTTTCGGATGTTTTTAATATTTAGCTAGATGGCGTGCTGAATATATAAAGTGCTAAAATCCGTCAGGTTTAAATCCAATGGTTTTACGTGGATTCTGAATTTCTTTGTTATCAATTAATTCATCAAGATAACGGAACACGATTTCCATGCTTTTGTCTTGATTCTCAAGCTTGGACTTAATCTTTTCAATTTCCAACCGCAATTCGGTGTTATCCATTATCACTTGGCGAATATGTGTAAATATGCGTATGATTTGAACGTTTACTTTGATAGCCCTACTGCTGTTTAAAACGCTAGATAACATGGCTACACCCTGTTCTGTGAAAACCATTGGCAAGTATTTAGTATGTTCCCCTTGTTTTAAGGTGCCAATTTGGCTCCTTAAAATTTGATATTCGCCTTGTGAAAGCTCAAACATAAAGTCATCGGGGAATCGTTCAAGATTTCTTCTTACTTGTCTTTTAAGCTGTTTGGTTTCTACTTCGTACAATTTTGCCAAATCAAAATCCAACATTACTTTCTGGCCTCTTATGTAATAGATTTGATTCATGATTATTTCATCAGGTATTAATTGATTTTCCATTATTTTTTTGTCTTTTTAAAAATGATAATCTCTAAGGTCGCAAAATGTGACCTTAGAGATTATAAAACTAAATTCCAGCGTATTTCTGTTTAAGAGCGGCCATGTCCTGGCTAACTTTCAAATCCAATATTTTAGCGTAGTGCTGTGTGGTTTTAATATTCGTGTGGCCGAGCATTTTGCTAACTGTTTCAATAGGCACATTATTGGAAAGTGTAACTGTGGTAGCAAATGTGTGCCTTGCTAAGTGAAATGTTAAATGCTTAAATACATCAGATAAGTCTGCTATTTCTTTTAAATAGGCATTCATCTTTTGATTACTCAAAACAGGCAATAGTAAGCCCTGATTTTCACATTGCGGGTGCTCTTGATAGCGGTTCAAAATTTCTAACGCTGCGGGTAAAAGCGGTATCCTTGAAGATGTATCTGCCTTTTGTCGGGTGGTAAATATCCATTGCTCGCCATCCATGCCAATGCCAATTTCATTTCTTCTTAGCTTTTTAATATCAGCATAAGACAATCCGGTATAACAGCAAAAGACAAAGACATCCCTCACCTGTATTAAACGTTCAACAACAAATTTTTTATTGGCGATCGCATCCAGTTCCTGTTGTGTCAAATAAGTACGTTCTTTTGCTTTTGCAGACGATTTGAAATTGATGAATGGATTTTGTTTTAGCCAGCCATTAGCAATACAATGCTTAACTATTTTTTTAAGATGCTTAATGTATTTGGCAGCGGATACACCGGTGATTTTACAACTTGCTTTCAGGTAAAACTCAAAGTCAGTAATAAAAGCATGGTTTAATTGGCTGATCTCTATATCTGTTTTACCATATTTTTCTTGCAGGAAACCAGTAAGGTGTTTTTCAGATGTGTTATACCCTTTCAATGTATTAGGCTCAAAGCCGTTTCCTATTAATGCCTTAACTTTAGCATTGTGCTCTTTGAATAATTCCATCAGGAAACGGCTTTTTTGGTTCTTCCCTGTGAACTGATTATGCAAGTTTTCGGTTGTTACCTGCTGGTTTGAATCAATTAATACCTGGTGTGCATTCCGAAGTTTGGTTTGCAGGCTGTCGAGATAGTTGTTAAGTGACTTGATGTCTTCTTTGGTTCCAATTGCACGTCCCGCATGATTGTTCCATTTGGCCGGATCGCAATCGCGTCCTACAGATATATCCACGCGTTTGCCGCTAACAGTGATGTGCATGTAGACGGGCATCGCACCCCCTTTGTAGTTTTTTTGCTTTCTCAGGTAAAAAAGCAGATGGAAATTACTTTTCATAATTACAAGCTTAAAAGTGAAACAAAAGTAAGTTTGTAGCCTGCTATTATCAAGATGTTTAATGATTGAACATCTTGATAATCAATTAATTATGAGCAATTCGGTGCGTAGCATTTTCCCATTTAGGTACGCACCGAATTTGCGTCTTTTTTGTTGCAATTGGGTGCATAAAATGGTGTTTGATAGAAACAAAAAAACCTGCAATCATTTGATTTGCAGGTTTTTAGCATCTTTCGATATTGTTTTTCGTAGCCCGTAGGGGAAAGATATCGAACCGCTTTTTGAATGATTTGAAACGACTTGCCAGCTAAGTGAAACGTCGACGACATTAATGTCGTCAATCTTTGATCCTTTTACCTTATTGCTCATTGCTTGCAAACTATGAGGTTGAACTGGGTATCCCGGACTACTTTTCTTTTCAAAGAAAAGTAGCAAAAGAAACAGGATGAATCGCGACTTTCAATATAATGCCTTTTTCGGGTTCGAGTTGTGTTTTGCTAAGATTGGGCGAGCCTGGATTTACTTATTATATATTTAATATATTTATAGAAGTCATCAAATCCCTGTTCCACCCGTATGGAAAGAAACGGTCGGATTAGATGCATTTGATTTAATTGTAATTGGTGAATCAAAGTAACCTTTACTGGTCGGCTTAAAACTTAGGACCACGTCTACACTGCTATTTGCCGGAACTGTAACTGTCTGCTGTAATATTGAAAACGGTGAATTAACTCCAATTCCTGATACTTTTATAGGTGCCGCTCCTAAATTAACTAATGGCAATGTTATAAATTTGCTTGTATTTGTCGATAGATTGCCAAAACTTGTAACTGTTCCATTTTTTATAATCAATTGACCTGTAGGGATATTTTGGGGATTTGCTGTGACAACAAGCATACACATTTGCCCCGCATTTGGGCCTGAATTAATAATGCCCGCCAAAGTCAGGCTCTTAAAGGTATCTCCCTGAGAAATTAGTGATTGCTGAATGTTATTCAAATCCCAGTTTATGGCCGTCGCATCACTGAATAAAGTTACGCCCTGATCCAGTTTAAATACGCTGACGCTGTACCCAACTGCGCCAATATCTACCACATTGTTTAGATTGTTACGCAGCGCTGTTGACATTGGTACCCGCGCAATCACCCTTTTAGCAATTACTTTAGCAGTAGAAACCGTGATAGCGTCGACAAGTGTTGTGAAAAAAACTGGGCAAGCAATTTCAGATGATGGCGGATTGGCACAGCCAATTCCCGAAACCGTTAAAACAGATTTAGTTACCGGAGTGCTCATAGCATCATTCACGATATCCTGACCCAGCGAATTGACTAAATATGCTGCGGTGTTTATGTCAAAATTGGCAAAATTTTGCGCCCTGATGCCCAAAACCAATTGTGCCTGACTAATAGATTCTGGCGAGGCTATATTTAGTACCATCGACGCATGGCGCAGGTAATTGAAACTGGTATTTTTATAAACCGATACAGTGCTTGTCCGAGAATTGCCCCCGCTAAGATTAAAACGGAACATATAAAAGCCAGAAGTTAAAAAGGTCGGCACGTTGCTTACATAGTCGAGCATGCCTTGCGCATTAGCCCTGACCGTAGTGCAGTAACCTAAAACCGGGTCCTCGACATCAACTAACGCGTTAGGCACAACTACATTGCCTGATTTAACCACAAAGTGATGAATAAAGCTTTGACCGGTAGTGAGCGCCTTTGCCGACGACAGAGTGGCGGTTAACGTAGGTGCAGCGGTATGAGTAAGCAGCGTGATATTACGATCAGAAAATCCGGCAGCAGATCGATGAATTAAAAGATGTTGTGGCGACAGTACCGAAAGTTATCCGCGTGAAAAACAGTCATCATTTAGTGCTTGGTCAAAAAATTTGATCATTGGCCTGGTGGTTTGTTTTATAATAACGGCCGGATCAGTCGGCACGGCATTATATTTTTATCATCAAAATGATCACCTGAATCGTGAAGCCTATAATTTCTGGCTATTTAGGGCGCTTTATCCTGACGTAGCTAAGGCTATCGATACAAAGTTGGAGGAAGACCCCAAGGGATTTATAGAAAAGGCAGAAAAAGCAATGGTCAAACAGCAAGCGATTATTGCTGCCGAAGCAGTAGCAGCGCAAGCTGAAAAGGATCACAAAGAGGCTAAGCGAAAGCTTGAAAAGGTTAAGGCAAATAAGTGAAGTGTTTATGATAGAGAGGCCACTCCGCTACGGTAGGTTACTGCATTGCACCACGCGCTACGCGCCGGGTTCCATTGCGCAGCCAGCCTCGCTGCCGCAGATAGGCAAGTATTCGTTTAGTCTGGAGAGCATAAGAACCAATGAGTTAACCATGCTCGCCAGAGTTGGGTTTTGAGTAATAGCGCTCGTTCTGTTTACAAACATGCGGCCCTAAACAAAAATCACATACATTTTACATAACTTTAAAGCTTAATTGACACGGTGGCCCTAAGACCCATAAAAAATGAAGCAGATTTACTTGCATTAGTTGCAACTGGGAGCCAGCGTGCATTTACCGAACTTTTTGATGCCTACTATAAACAAATCGGTGAGTATGTTTATAAACTTACGGAATCGATTGAAGTTACTGAAGAAGTTGTACAAGATGTTTTTATAAAAATCTGGCTTAGGAAAGAAACACTCCCCGAATTGGACAACTTCTGTTATTATTTATTTATCCTGTCCAAAAATCATGCTTTAAACCAACTGCGAAAAAAAGCTAACGATACAGCAAGGCAAATGGAGTGGCTAACACAATTTGAAGAAGATACTTACACGGCCGATAATTCGTCCTTGGCAGAAGAATACCGGATATTGATTGATGATGCGGTTGAAAAACTTCCTCCTCAACAGAAAAAAATTTATAAATTGAGTAGGGAGCAGCATTTAAAGCACGAAGAAATTGCTAACCTTTTAAATATTTCTCCAAAAACGGTAAAAAAACACGTTGCATTGGCACTTCGTTTCATCAAAAATGAACTATCTCCTCAAAATGACATCGTAATTGTAGCGATTTTATCCGCGCCTTTATTTTTTTTATAAAAAAATAAAATTCAATTACTCCCATTTGCACATCAATGTGTCTTTAGTATTAAAATAGCATCAATTTAGGACGCTATTATCAATATTATGACACAGAAAAATCGCTTGGCTGATTTATTTAAGAAATATTTTGATAAAACGGCTACTGCTGAAGAGCGGATTGAGTTAATGCTTTTGATCAGTGCGTCAGATTCGGATGAGGAATTAGCGATGCTGATGGAAGATGCGTATCAGGCTTACGTGCCGGAGCAAAATCCGTTTATCCTGGGTAAAAGGGAAAAAATGCTGCAGCAAATTCAGGCGGGCATCGTTTATGCAGAACAACATGAGGCAGCTATTAAAATCCGCCATAAGAATGGTTGGCTTAAATATGCAGTAGCTGCATCAATATTAATTTTCATGACTGTAGGCGCTTATCTCTTTACCTACAAGCAAACAACCGGCACTTCAAACGCGAAAATCGATTTTACCCCAGGAGGGAACAAAGCGATGTTGACATTAAGCAACGGGTCAAAAATTATCCTTACTGATGCCAAGAACGGAAAATTGGCCAGCCAGGGAAATATCGCAGTTACCAAAACACATGATGGTGAGGTCAGCTACGACGCTTCCGCATCGACAGATCCGGAAAAAGGAACTAAGCCTTCTTACAATACCATTAACACACCAAAAGGCGGGCAATATCAGGTTTTGCTGGCTGATGGCAGTAAGGTATGGTTAAATTCAGTATCTTCTATTACTTTTCCTACCTCGTTTACAGGTAAGGAGAGGCATGTGGAAATTACCGGAGAAGTTTATTTTGAAGTTGCTAAAAATAAAACGAAACCTTTCTTTGTTAAAGCAGGTAACCAGGAAGTTGAAGTGCTGGGTACGCATTTCAATATCAATAGCTATAATGACGAACCGGATATCAAAACAACCTTACTGGAGGGTTCTGTAAAAATACGGCAACTGAATAATAGTTTTTCTGCCTTTCTTAAGCCCGGGCAGCAAGCTGTGAGTAAATTGTCTGGACCTATCCAGATTAGGGACGCGGATATCGAACAGGTAATAGCCTGGAAAAATGGCTTGTTTCAGATCAATGATGCCAGTATAGAAGCCATTATGCGCCAGGCCGCCAGGTGGTATGATGTAGATATCGAGTACGAAGGTAAAATTCCGCAAAGACAATTTTCAGGAAAGATCAAACGCAACGTAAAAGCCTCAGAATTTCTGCAAATGCTCACTTACTTCAATGTGCACTCCAGCATTGAAGGACGAAAAATCATTGTAAAAAACTAACTCAAAAGCACATCATGCTAATTAATTAAATATTCACCCTTAACAATTGAAAATGAAAAAAAATCTACATCTCAAGTAAAGATCAAAAGATCATCATCAGATTGGTTACCAAAAAAAAAACCGGGAAGTGTTGTCGCACTTACCGGTCAATGTCCTGGTTAACCATTAAAAAGCAATTTGGCAATCGAGTATTAACATTCAACCCAAACATTACAAAAGTATGAATTTAAATGGTTTGTCTAAACCCTTGCCGGGCGTATTGGTGCTCCCGGCAAAAAAAACACATTCTGCTACATATCGCTCCGAAAAATATCTTATAAAATACAAACTCAGAAAGGAGAGTTATTATGCGGATTAATTTAACAGCCCTCATAATCACCATAGGCTTTTTGATGTCAGGCATCAAAAGCTATAGCCAGATCACTATTCACGAGAAAGCGACTAATGTTCAAAAGATATTTAAATTAATTGAGCAGCAATCCAAATTTACCTTTTTGTACGATAGCCAGGACATCAAGGGAATCCCCAAAGTAACTGTCAGTATAGATAATGGGTCAATTCAGGATGTGTTAAACAAGGTATTTAAGCCTCTTCCTTTAACATATAAAATTATTGCTCAAACCATATTGGTAAAAAAAGAAACACAAAAGGCCGAGAATGCGGATCAGAACGTACCTGCGCAAAAAAAAATAGCGATACTTCTGCAAGGTAAGGTAGTAGATGAGAATGGATTGCCAATAAAAGATGTTGCGATAAAGGAGACGAAACTGGGTAATGAAACACTTTCAAACGCTAATGGCGAGTTCAAAATACAGGGTGGCAGTTCAGGTTACATCACCTTATCCACTCCTGGTTATTCCAAAAAAACTGTCGGTTATTCAGATAGCACTTATTTGGAAATTGTGATGAAAAAAGGGAACTATCAAACCATAGATCTGGAAGAGGTGAAAATTTTATCAAATGACGTTAAAGAGAATCCTACCAAATTCATCGATCTGGAAAACCGGAGTTATATGAACCTGTCGCAAGTGTTGCAAGGTACTATCCCTGGTTTAAGTTTACAAGTAGTTAACTCAAGTACCAAAACGGTAACTAGTGTGGATGCTTACGTATATAGAGATGGCAACATCCCGGTTAACGCGTTCAGGCGCTTTTCGGTAGAAGATTTTTTGATTTATAAAGGTCAAAGAGAAGGGCAGAATATTATTGATGTTCTGCTAAAGGGCACAAATGTGCCGAAATCTATCAGCGATTTTTACCATATTAATACCATTACTACGGTTAGTAATTCATTGGTGCCTGAAATAAGAGGGGCAAACAATTTTGGGAGCGGTACCTCCAATATGCTCGTGGTTATCGATGGTTTCCCTCAAGATGGGTTTCCTGCTAACTATCCAATGACCAATGTAGAGTCTATAGAAGTAATTAAGGATCCTAAAGAGCTAATCAAATGGGGCTCAAAGGCCGCCGGCGGCGCTATTCTGATCAAGTCAAAATCGGCCAAGGCAGGAAAATTACAAATTAATTACTCAGGCAGCTTTTACTATTCGCCAGCACCCAAATTTAACAGGGAAAAATTAAAATTGGCTAATACACGTACTTATTTAGATTACCTCCGGGATATTGATTCTACTTTAACCAACAGCTACGGGAGCACACAGTTTGGCCTTTCGCCGGCGAAGCAGTTACTTGGTCAAAAAAGGCTGGGTACAATTAGCGAAGAAAAATTCAATACCCAATGGGATTCCCTATCCGGGCTAAATAACGATAGTCAGTTGAACATGCTTCAACAAGATGCTTTTAATCAAACCCATAGCTTAACAGTAAGCGGCGGCAGTCAGGCTTATAAATATACTGCCATTGGCAATTACACTGGTGGGCAAGGTAACGACCTTGGCGGCAAAAACCGTACCTATTCATTTAGCCTTAATAATAGTTTCAAACTGTTAAAAAATAAGCTGCATATACGATGGCTTATCAATTATTCCGACGCAAAAACTAAATCCGGGTATAACTTTTCTCCAACCAATGTAGGGCTGGATCCATACCAGATGCTGGTGGACGGGCAAGGCAATTATGATTATGATTATACCAAGTTATCGGCTACGGGAAATCAATTGATTGAATCCCGTGGGTATAAAAATTACGGGGTAAACCTACTGGAAGACGCGAGGGTGAATAATATTTCCAATAAGGTAATAAACAAACAGTCCAATTTTAACATGAACTGGAATTTGTTACCCGGCTTAACATGGGCTTCGGCTATGGTTTACACCCATAAAGACAACACTGCCAGTAGCTTATACGGCGCGGAATCAAGCTATACAAGGCAATTGGTAGATAAGTATGGGCAATTAGGCACTAACGGTGTAAACTTTTACCTTCCTTACGGGGATATCCTAAATTCCAGCAATTCGGCATATGATAACTGGAACGTACGATCCGGCCTGTCGTACTCCAAGACTATTGGTAAGCATACTTTTAATTTGGGTATAGGAGGTGCAGCTTCCAGTGTTTCTACCAGTAGTCCATCTAATTATATATTGTATGGTTATAATCAAAAAACAAAGACAAGCACACCTGTTTATTTACCAACAAGCCCTTCAACACAATCTACGATTAATAATTTTTACTCACTCTTCACAGGGTCTTCTTCCTCTGAGTACCCCTATTCTTTAACACAACGACAGGGGGGAGATACCTCCTTAACCCGTAACCTTAACGGCAATGCGTCGCTTGAATATAGATTTTCAGACAGAATAAGAGCTACCGGCTCGTATATAGCAAATCTGAGTCCTCTGTACGGGCAATCAGCAATATACTCTGTACAATCATCCTACCAAAGTGACGTTACGGGGCGCGTGGTTAAAAACTGGAACGGCTTTTTAAAAGATGTTTTTTTATCTGTAGGTAATCAAGGCATTCAAATGCCCAATTTGCCGGCACAGTATAGCAACACAAGGTATTTGCAAAGCTATTTTAATAATTACACCATTTGGGTTAACGGCACTACGCCTACACAGCAGCAAGGACAGAGTTCAAAAAATTTATATGAAAAATTAACGCTTGCTTTCGCGGATAGTACGTTTGTTGCATACGGGGCCTTTAATACGCAAAAAACAAAAGGCGATTTATCAACTACAAACTCTAATAGTAGTATTCCAGATAAGGTTGTAACATCAAAATACCTCAGCACTGGCGTGGCTATGTTTTTGAGAAAAAAACTATTGAACTTACGCCTTAATTATGACAAATCGCCGGAAGGGAACGCTCAATATAACGGCAGTTTTAACTACTATCTGAGTAGGGAAAGTTTTTTTAAATCGAAAATTATAAGCACCCTGGAGTTTAACGCGACTTTGCAGGAAATCAGCCCATACCAAGGGTTGTCATTAATGCAGAGTACAAATATTGCAACGGATGGCTCATACAGCCAGGCTATCAATAATGATTTTACTGCGCTTCCGGCAGCAAACCGAACTTTTGAGGCGCATGGTAAAATCGGTATCAGCAATAATAAATATAATTTAGACTTGCGGTATTATGACCAAACCTCCAGCGGTTTAAGTAATAACCTGAATGTTTTAACCGATCCAAGTACTGGCTTATCAAACCATGTAAGCTATAGCAGTATAACCAACAGAGGTGTTGAATTTTTCCTAAATGCTGATCTTATCAAAAATGATAATTTCAGTTATAGTATAACCATAAATGGTGCACACAATACCAACATTGCCAGAAGTGTTCCTGTAACAAATTTTACAGCAACCAGTGATTATACAGTGGCCTTAAGGGATGGTTACGATGTAAGCAATATTTGGGCCCCGAAATGGGCGGGTCTTAACTCGAGCGGCGATCCTCAGATTTACGACAAGAACGGGGAAATAACCTCGACCCTTGACAGCGCTACTGTAGCCGGCGCCTTAGTAAAACAAGGTGTTACTAAGGCCCCCTGGACTGGGGGTTTAATACAGGAGTTCAGGCTGCACCAGTTTTTTGCCCGCGCGGCCCTGACGTTCAATTTAGGGTACGTGATGCGATATTACCGTCCTTACCCGGGAAGCGATGTGGAAAACAGCAGCCTTGTGGCCGACAGGTGGCAAAAACCAGGAGATGAAAAATTTACAGATGTTCCGAGGATAAGCGAGTCTGGTACCAACAGTTATAGGGAGTTTGTTACCCGCTATTCCAGCAATAGTATATTATCTGCCGACAACATTCGTTTGCAGGAGGTGATGATGGGCTTTAACGTACCCAATAAATACCTTAAAAAATACGGTTTAAGCTTTATGGTGGTAACCGTACAGGTACAAAACATAGCCTTTTGGGCAAGGAATAAATATCATATTGACCCGGCAACAATCAGCGCGGATGGAAGGATAGGCAATCCCCTGCCAAGGATCTACTCATGTAATATAAGTGTGAATTTTTAAGTGATATAACGATGTATAAAAGATTAGTATTTTTTGTTTTGACAATTTGTACCCTAGGGTCACTGTCTGGCTGTAAAAAGTTTTTAGATGTATCACCTTCAACAACAAGCATTAACCCCACTTCGGTTAAGGATTTTCAGGAGATGCTGAACAGCGATTCGTTGAGCAAATGCCATTTCTTTATGTTGGACGTAATGAGCGACGACCTTTTGCTTTCAGACGGACAGGTGGGTGCTTCTACCAACTACTACCTGCGAGGGTATTTATGGCAAAGCCTCATCTGGAACCCGTCTGACGTGGACGAGATGTATAATTCTACTTATTCGAGGATATTGCAAATGAATATCATTTTAGACCGGATTAACGCGGCACCTGCCGACAATTACAATACACCGGAGAATAAAAGTAATGTTATTTCAGAAGCACTCATTAACAGAGCATGGTATTATCTGCAGCTGGTTAATGCCTATGGTGCGGCTTATGATGCTACTACATCAGCCACAGACCCAGGTGTGCCGCTGGTTATTACACCTAATAATTACACCTTACTGCCCAGGGCAAGCGTAGCACAGGTTTATGCCCAGGTGATAGCCGACCTGAAAACCGCGGTCAAAAACCCATTTTTAAAAAGTAAAGGATCTGATATTATCCATCCGGGAAAGGCATCGGGTTATGCCTTATTGGCAAGAGCTTATTTATATCAGGGTGATTATACCTCGGCATCCAACTATGCGGATTCTGTTTTAGCCACGCAAAGTACTTTACAAAACTATAGCGCAAGCAGTTATGCAAGCCCCTCGCAACTACCAGATCTGATAACCAATCCAGAGATATTGTTAGGGCGGATAACTACAGACCTCGCTTTTTATTCCTTTTATACCGCTACGATTATGCCGAGTTCGGATTTAACGGCAATTTTAACCAGGTCCGATTTGAGGTACTCTAAAAAATTCATGTCCGCGTCAAGGTATACGCCGGCTTCCTATCTGGTTGCAACCGGTAATTCTATGGTATTCGACAACAGCGTTGGTGTACCTGAAGTAATGCTGATTAAAGCGGAGTGCCTGGCCCGCAGCGGCGCGGTAGACGCAGCCGGAGCATTGCTCACCACACTTAGAGCCAACAGGCTACCTACTTACGTAGACGATAGCCGTACCTACACTGCTGATAATATTTTAGGCTATGTACTGGATGAACGGAGACGTGAATTGTTTTACCACGGCGGGCTTCGGTTATTTGACCTTAAAAGACTGAATAAAGATGCCGCCTTTAAAAAGGACCTTACACGTCTTGACTATTTCGGCAATACTATTTTAGCTACGTTACCTGCGGGCTCTGGTCGCTACCTGGTACCGTTCAGTCCAACGGTTATAGCTGCTAATCCAAACATTATTCAAAATCCCAGATAATAAAGACAACTTTTAATATTCAATTAAAAAAGATCATGTTATACGAAATATATCATAATAATCACTGGCCTATGTTGAGCATAAAAGGGGCTTTGCTTCTTTGTTTGATAGGAATAGGGTTTGCTTCGTGTAAAAAAAACACGAGTGAGGTAGATACACTACAATCCAAATTAGCCAGCGGGATGGTTTCTTATGTTGAAGAAGGCAACGTATTGGCCTTAAACGGCTCTAATTATAGCTTTACACCGCACTATATTGGGGTGCCAGTGTTACTAAATAAAGCTGCAAAAACCAACGATACCGTAACCTCAGTTGTCGACCCATCATTGGTATCTCAATATAATCAAATCTATCAGGAAAAAAACCCGTCTATACCACTAGGGGCGTTCTTGGTTTCCCATAACGGGGCCTTTGCAGTAGAAAAAGGTTCTGCACAAGCCAAAGATTCGATTTATGTTTTATTGGATGACGGCAGCCAGCTGAAAGATAGCACCACTTACCTTGTGCCCGTTACCCTGGCCGCAAAAAAAGGTTCTCAGTTAAAATACTCCGTTTTCTTTTTTAAAGTATTTGTTACCAAGGGCGACCTGAAAGCCAAAATGTATGATGTAAGCACCATTGATGGAACACAAGCCAACAGGCTGGGCAGCGGGGCAATAGATGTTACTTACGATGTTGTTCCGGAGTCAGTTAATTTGAGGACAACACTCACTACCCTGTTTCCTGCCCACGATGTCAGCGTAAAGGCAACCCTGCTTACGCAAGATGAGCTCAACGATGCGATAACCAATGAATTTTTCCCTGGCATACCTATGCCCGACAATACCGCTGCGCTTAGTAAAGATCTGGTTTATGTGCCAGCAAAATCATTATTAAGCGGCGATTATTTAACGCTCCACTTTCCCAATAAGGCAAATTTACAAACCTTTCAATGGTATGTTATGGGGGTAAAAATTGTTACCTATACCGCATCGGAGTATGGGGTGCCACCTGTAGCCAACGACTCGTGCAGGGCTTATATCCGGTTTTTTCTGAGTAACTGATTTATCTGTTTCCGTAATTTAATTTATACCAAATGTTTAAAAAAATGGGCCTTGGGGCCGTAGTTTGTTTGTCCATACTATTCAATAACGTAGCTTTTTCAACAGTTAAGACATACCCGACGGGTGATATACAGCCAGGTAAGAACGAAAGTGAAATATGCCGGTTAGCTGTTAAAATGTTAATGACCAATAATTACAAAAAGGTACCTCTTAACGATTCATTGTCTGTTTTGGTTTTCAATCTGTATTTAAAAAGCCTGGACGAAAATCATAGCTATCTGTTAGCAGGGGATGTAGCCAGTTTTGAGCAATACAGAACATTGTTAGACGATGATTTGCAAAATGGTAATTTAAGTCATGTTTTTGGCATGTTCAATACCTATAAAATGAGATACGAGCAACGCCTGAAGTATGCGATTGCTCAACTCAACGCTGATTTTGATTTCACTAAAAAGGATGTTTATATATCTGATCGCCGAAAAAAGCCTTTTATAAATACTGAGGCTGAGATGGATGCGATGTGGAATAAGCGAGTAAAATATGATTTACTTGGCCTTCAATTGGGCAATTCGTCTATTGCCAAGAACAAGGAGAATCTAAAAAAGAAGTATCAAAGCCTGTTGAATCAATCAGACAAGGCGTCTAGTCAGGATGTTTTTCAATTATTTATGAATGCATTTACAGCTTCTGTTGATCCTCATGCCGCTTATTTTAACCCTTTTAATGCTTCACAATTTAGTGTTGGGGTAACGCGTGCTTTAGAAGGTATTGGCGCAACACTAATTTTGGAGAATGAATATGTAACTATTAAAGGGTTAACTGCCGGAGGTCCCGCCTACAAAACAAAGATGATTAATACGGGCGATCGTATTATAGGCATTGCTCAAGGTAAGGATGGCCAGTTTCAGGATGTTACAGGCTGGCGGCTTGATAATGCTATCGCTTTAATACGTGGGCCCAAAGGAACCGTTGTAAAGCTCAAAGTATTGGCAAAGGGTCGAAGCGACTCTGAGGAGCCCCAGATCATAGAAGTTGTTAGGGATAAGATTATTTTGGACGATCAATCGGCCAAGGAGGAGATACGTACATATAAAGCCAATGGAAAAGATGTTAAAATAGGGGTAATTGTTATACCTGCTTTTTATCTGGATTATAATGCTTACGAAGCTGGCGACCACAACTATAAAAGTACAACGCGGGATGTGAAATTATTGTTGGATACTTTGAAACAAAAAAAGGTAGACGGTATAATGATTGATTTACGCGGCAATGGCGGCGGATCTTTAAATGAGGCGATTAGTCTTACGGGGCTTTTTATATCATCCGGGCCCGTTGTACAAATACGAGAAGTGAATGAGCACATTAAAGTGAACAGCGATATAGATACTTCGACATATTATGGTGGCCCCCTTGCCGTTTTAGTTGATCGTACGAGTGCATCTGCTTCAGAGATATTCTCAGCCGCGATACAGGATTATGGACGCGGCCTGATATTAGGATCGCAAACTTATGGCAAAGGTAGTGTACAAACTCAAATTGATTTGAATAAGGTAGCTATGAAACTGGCTGCCCAAAACGGAGCTGATGAGGAGGACGAAGCGCCAATCCAGTTTGGACAATTGAACGTTACTATCGGGAAATTTTACCGCATTAACGGCAGTTCAACGCAGCATAAAGGCGTTACGCCCGATATTCAGCTTCCGTCATATATAGCTCCGTCAAAATACGGTGAAGATAACGAACCTTCAGCTATGCCATGGGATACAATAGGCAAAAGCGAGTACACCAAAGTTGGATCATTTAATAGGGTATTACCCGTGTTAACCAACCTTTACCGAAAACGTAATCAAACAAACGTAGCCTATGAAGCCTATAATAATTTGGTTAAAGCTTATCAGGAAAATGAAAAGCCTAAGCCCTTTTCGTTAAATGAAGATGAGTTTAAACGGACCCGAGATAGCAATACCCAAAAAGCATTAGATCGAGATAATAAATTACGCGTAGCAATTGGGTTTACTGCATTAAAAAAGGGGGAGGTAAAATCCCAAACTGATGACCTTGACTTCATGAAAACAGAAGCAGGCCAAATACTTACAGATTTTATTTTACTAAATAATACAACCACCGGAATTTAATATAAACAATAAGCTATTCCACTGTAAATTAAATTGATATGTTAAAGGCAACTCTAATTACTGCTGTATCTGCTATGCTATTTAGTGTTAGTGGGTATGTTAAAAATGCTACTCCACGCAATAAAAGTCAACATACAAAAACCTCATTTCAATCATTGGCTACCCCAACAAGGGCTAATAACATAGCCGATTCTGCCTTACTTAAGGTTGGCGATAAATGCCCCGAATTTGTATTCAGGGATACAAGCGGATACGACGGGCGCAATGTTAAGCTTAGCGATCTGAAAGGCAAATACGTACTTATTGATGTATGGGCCTCGTGGTGCGCACCATGCCGCGCACAGTACCCTTATATTGTTTCTTTGGAAGCGAAAATGAAAAACAAAGCGATAACCTTTGTTAGCATATCCATTGACAGCCATGTTTGGAGGTGGAAAGGGCCTAACCTAACCCAAATGGGTGGCATCCAGTGGATGGTTAGAGACGAGGTGTTTGAGAAAGCATTTGGCATTAATGCGATCCCCCGGTTTATCTTGTTGGACAAAGATGGCAACGTTTTAAACCTTAAAATGCCCCTGCCATCACATCCCGAACTTGAGCAAGAGTTAAATAAGCTTAACGGAATTTAAAATATTAATAAATTAAGATGATCAAATACATTATTATGCTACTGATTGCCTTGCCCTTAGCCGCAGTAGCACAGCAAAATTACACTATCAAGGTGAACGTTAAAAATGTTGACGCTGGGGCAAAAGTGTACCTGAATTATAAGGTAAATCAGAAAATAAACCAGGACTCTGCAACTTTAGTAAATAACCAGTTTGTTTTTAAAGGCGTGCAAATCAATAAAATGAAAGCCTTTGTTTTATTGAGCCATACCGGAACTCCGATTAAGGACATGGACGGATCGGATATGGTTGCTGTGTATCTTGAAGATGGAACGGTTACCGTTAATGCCACAGATTCATTGGTGCATGCTACCGTAAGCGGTACAAGACTTAATGACGACCAGCAGCAAATGATTGACTTGTTGGAACCCTACAAAAAAAAGGGTAAAGCTCTGGTGTCTGCATATGATAATGCTATAGGTAAGCCCGATGAGCAGGAAAAACTTAAAACTGAATTTGCCGGGATCCAAAACGAGCAAAAGGAGGCTACAGAAACTTTTATTGAAAATCACCCTAACTCATTGGTGAGTTTAAACTTGCTTCTTACAACGGTAGACCCGGCTCAGGATATGGTTAAGGCCCGAAGCCTTTTTAACAGCTTAACCGAGGATGTGCGAAACTCAGCCAACGGCCAAACTTATAAAAATGTGATTGAAGAGGCCAAATCTGTTGAGGTGGGCAGCCAGGCTCCTGGTTTTACAATAAAAAACACCAAAGGTGAGGATGTCTCCCTCGCATCTTTTAAGGGTAAATATGTACTGGTTGATTTTTGGGCAAGCTGGTGCGCGCCGTGCAGGGCAGAAAACCCAAACCTGATTGCCTCTTTTCACCAATTCAAAAATAGAAATTTTACCGTTTTGGGCGTGTCATTGGATGGTGGCAAAAATGCCAAACAGCAATGGATGGATGCTATTGCTAAGGACGGGTTAACCTGGGAGCAGGTATCTGAGTTGCAGGGATGGCAGAGCCCGATTGCTAAACTTTACAAAATTAGCACTATACCAGCTAATTTTTTAATTGATCCTACAGGTAAAATCGTAGCTCGTGATTTACGCGGAGATGATCTCAATCAAAAGCTAAAAAGCATTTTCTTATAATTTTTCAACAGCGCGGCGGTATAATACAGGCGCGTATTTTCCAACAATTCACAAAAAACTTAATACATTGAAAAAAGCATTAATCACGGTACTGGCAGCATTACCTTTTGCCGCAGCAGCACAGCAACAATACACGATTGACGGTACGATAGGAAAAGTAAAATTCCCGGCTAAAGCTTATGTAGCTTACCAGGACAGAGGCCAGATGAAATTTGACTCAGCCACGGTTCAGCCGGACGGCAAATTTATCATTAAAGGCAACGTATCTGTACCCATGAAGGCCTTTGTTATGGTGGCACAAAACGGAGAAAATTTAAATTCGCGACCGAGCCCCGATCAGGTAGGGGTTTATTTAGAGAACGGGACTACAGTAATAACTACGCCCGATTCGCTGTTCAGAGCCAACGTTGGTGGCACGCCTTTGAACAAAGATCAACAGGAGATGATCTCGCTATTGCTGCCTTTTAAGAAAACCGAGGCCGAAATGAGTGCCGGCTTTAAAGCAGCAGAAGGCAACAGCGATGAGCAGGCGCAAATACAACAGGCATTTGAGAGCATGGCATTAGCAAAGCTTCAGATTCAGATGGGTTTTATAGAGAGTCATCCTAAATCGTTAGTGAGTTTAAACCTGTTGCGTTCGGCTGTAGATCCTGGTAAATATCCCGAAAAAGCGGACAGCTTGTTTAACAGTTTTAGTGAGGAGTTGAAAGCTTCTCCTGCAGGCCAATCCTATTTAAATAAAATAGGAAAGTCAAAGGCTCTAACGGTAGGTGGCATGGCACCTGATTTTGTTTTAAAGAATACCAAAGATCAGGATGTAAGCCTTTCTTCATTCAAAGGTAAATATGTACTGGTAGATTTTTGGGCAAGCTGGTGCGGCCCCTGCAGAAGGGATAACCCCAATGTAGTTAAAGCCTATAAAAAGTATAAGTCTAAAAACTTTACCATACTTGGCGTTTCATTAGATGGTGGCGATAACGCAAAAGCAAAATGGATGGATGCGATAGCTAAAGATGGATTGACCTGGGACCAGGTATCAGACCTCAAGGGTTGGGGAAGTTATGCCGTTCAACTTTACCACATTAATGCTGTGCCGACTAATTTTTTGATTGACCCCACAGGAAAAATTATCGGAAAAGACTTGCACGGTGACGAGCTTGAAGCAAAATTGGCAACCATACTTTTATAGCCCATGTCGAGTTTATTTAATTTCAAAACAAAAATAAAAGGGGCCATCATGGCTCCACTTTTTATATTGCTGTGTCTGTCGCACTTATCCGGGCATGCTCAAACTGAAAAAAATACTGATTATATTGATTATGAAGAGCTCACCGGCAATGTATTACAGCACCTGAAAGAAGCACAGGCCAAAGTGCGGTTTATCGGATCTGCCGGTTTGAGGGAACAAGCGCTTAAACTCCCACTTGATTCAAAAGCCCGGGTATCATTATTAATCGCACCCGGCAACAAACAAATGCAGGGCACCCAAATAGTGAATTACCGCAAGGATGGTGTTTTAATGATCTACAAATATTTTACAGCTACCGCAAGAGAACCTGAAAAGGTACAGCTTTATGCAACAGCTACCGCACTAACCGAAGATGGCGTATGTGTATCAAACTGGCATGTTTTTATGGGCATGGTGCAACCCGAAGAGATGCTTGCTGCTAACGATAGCGTTACATTTGTGGTTACCTTAAAAGGCGATATTTACCCTATTGAGCGGATTTTATCATTTAATAAAAATGCGGATGCCGCTATCTTCAAGATCAAAACCGGGACTGATCACCTTAGCCCCATACCACTGGGGAAAGAACTTGCCGTTGGAGAAACCGTTCACACCCTTACCAATCCCGAGCAATATGTATATTATTATAGCAAGGGCGTGGTAGCACGTAAAACGGCCAATCATAAAATTGGGCCGATGGGTAACCGGATGGAGATTACTGCCGACTATGCAAAGGGCTCGAGCGGTGGCCCTATCTTAGATGATAAAGGTAACATGGCGGGCATGGTATCTACCACTTACTCTATTTATGCCCATGACCAGCCGCAAATGAACTTGCAAATGGTAGTCAAAAAAACCATTCCGGCGCAGTCCATCCGAATGTTAATACAGGTTCAGTAACGTACCTCGATACAATAAATCTTATTATAAAAAAACGAAGCTGCGTGTTAACTAATCAAAGATTTAATTATAGCATAACCGGGATTCGGGGTTGCTTCATTTAAAAATATTTAAACGATATGAAACTTTTTTCAATCATAACCTTTGTCGCATCAATTTGCTTTTCCGGGAGTTTATTTGGTCAGGTCCGGCTAAGCGGAAATATCAAAGCATTGGGAAGTGACAGCCAGGTAATCATAGAATACAATGAGGGTAACATCGCCAAATCTGTTACTCAAAAAATTATTAATGGAAAATTTACCTGGGAGGCCCCGGTAACTGAAGCACAGAAAATAACAATGATTTTTCCGGGGCGGGCAACCTACATATTTATAGAACCAGGTGATATGACTATAACTGGAAGCAGAGATTCAGTGGAAGCACTTAAAGTAACTGGTTCTAAAACAAATGACGAGGCAGTAACTTATGCGCTATTAATGAAGCCGTTAAAGGAAATGGAAGAGTCTCTTTACCTTCAATACCATAAATTAAGTGGAGACCAGGAAGTGGAATTGGAAGAAAAAATTGCTGGTATTGCCAAACAGAAAAATACAATTGCCAATAACTACATTGCCGCCCACAAACAAAGTGCTTTCAGTTTAAACCTGGTGACTGAATATAGCAGAATAGGTACATATGAAGATGTTGCAAAAATGTATGACCTATTAAGCCCTCAAATAAAATCAAGCTCAGAAGGTAAACGCGCTGCAGATCGCCTGGCAATCCTCAGGCGCAGCGCCATTGGTGAAAAAATGATGGACTTTACAGAAAAAGATAGCAAAGGTAATCCGGTTAGCTTTTCAGCTTTCAAGGGTAAATATGTGTTAGTGGATTTTTGGGCAAGCTGGTGTTATCCCTGCCGCGAGGAAATCCCGAATGTTATACAAGCTTACAACACCTTCAAAGACCATAATTTTACAGTTGTAAGTATTTCGCTCGATGATGATAGCAAACGGTGGTTAAATGCGCTAAGTGTACATAATATGCCCTGGACACAATTGTCCAATTTAAAAGGATGGGATGACGAGCTGCCGGTTTATTATGGAATAAAGGGCATCCCAAGTACTATTCTTGTAGACCCTAATGGAAACATTATAGCAAAAGATCTAAGAGGGATAACATTAAACAAAAAACTAAAAGAATTATTTGGTAACCTGAACTAAATGGTAGGTAATAGGCATAGGATGGCTGGTAACAGCAATGTAGCGCTATCACCGTATGCTGTTAACCGGCTAACAGTTAATTAGGGCTATTGCTCCAATATCATCTTGATAAGCTTGATAAGGTACAGAAATTACCTCATGAACTTAGCTCTACAGAAATTGTATCAAATATCAGGATCAAAAAAAACAAATATTAATGAAGCGGTTCATATTATTTATTTTACTAATTACAGGGATCGTGTTTGCCCAAAATGTGGTAAAAGCACAAGACACTGCTTCAATCTCAGGGATAGAATTTACGCCTATTAATCCATCCCCGGCTGCAAAAACCACCGGGACAACAAAAAAAGACGGCAGTCGGGAAAAAGCATTGGACAAAAAAAGCGGAAAGGCCGCATTAAAAGCCACTAGCAAAAACCAGAGCAAACAAACCCTATGGGCCATATTTTTAGCCGGTTTAGCGGGTGGATTTGCCGCCCTGTTAATGCCCTGCATTTTTCCGATGCTCCCGTTAACGGTTAGTTATTTCACCAAATCGGGCGATAAAAAGGGGAGCCCGGTAGGTAAGGCCGCTATTTACGGCATCAGTATAATAGCCATATATGTGTTGATGGGACTCCTGGTAACCGTACTTTTCGGCGCCGATGCCTTAAATAGTCTATCAACCAACGGCATTTTCAACTTTGGTTTTTTCCTGTTAATTGTGGCGTTTGCCACATCTTTTCTGGGTGCATTTGAAATTACCCTGCCCTCGGGCTGGGTAAATAAAATGGATCAAAATTCAGATAAAGGCGGCCTGGCCGGGTTGTTTTTTATGGCGGCTACATTAGCGCTGGTGTCCTTCAGCTGTACAGGCCCTATTATTGGTACACTGCTGGTTCAGGCTGCCACTACTGGGGCCTTACTGGGGCCATCTATTGGCATGCTGGGTTTTGCGCTGGCGCTAGCCATACCTTTTGTATTGTTTGCTATGTTTCCCAGTTGGCTTCACTCGTTACCAAAATCAGGCGGATGGCTTAATAGCGTTAAGGTCACTCTAGGCTTTTTTGAGCTGGCGCTATCGCTCAAATTCCTAAGCAATGTAGACCTGGCTTATCATTGGCATTGGTTTGACAGGGAAATATTCCTGGTATTGTGGATCGTGATTTTTGCGCTGATGGGGTTTTATTTGTTGGGTAAACTAAAATTCAGTCATGACAGCGATCTGAAGTTTATTTCGGTGCCAAGGCTTTTTCTGGCCATTATTATTTTGGCGTTCACCATGTATATGGTACCGGGATTGTGGGGTGCGCCGCTCAAATCAATCAGTGCTTTTCTTCCGCCGCAGGCTACCCAGGATTTTGACTTGTCAAATCCGGGTATAAACACTGGTAATCAAAATAGTAATAATATTACCGATACCCAACCGCATAAATATGCCGATCTTTTTGATAGGCCAAAGGGCTTTAATCCCTATTTTGATTATGATGAAGGTATTGCATATGCAAAAAAGGTACATAAACCGGTAATGATAGATTTTACAGGCCATACCTGCGTAAACTGTCGCAAAATGGAAGCTAACATCTGGCTCGATAAACAGGTATATCAAAGAATTACCCAGGATTACGTACTCATCCAACTATATGTTGACGATAAGACAAGTCTGGCTGAATCAGAAAAGACCACCACGCCCGAAGGAAGAAAAATACAAACTATCGGTAATAAATGGAGCTACCTGCAAATCTCAAAATTTGTATCCAATTCGCAGCCGTTTTATGTATTGCTTGATCCGGATAAACAAGAACCTTTGGTAGCGCCTCAAGGGGCTGACTATGATGCGACCAGCTATTTGAAGTACCTGAACAGCGGATTAAAAGTATATCAGAAATGAAAGTGTTTGTGATGATAAAAGTCTTCAGTTGTTCTTACATCAGTTAATCTCGATACATGTCAGCATCTTAGAACTATTTCCTGCCGACTAAAATATCTTAGATGAAACGTTTCCGTGCATTTCTCGAAGCACTTAAACTTAACAATTAGAGAAGAAAGTGTTGTACCTATGTTGTACCTGCAAAAAAAACAGGCTTTTAGAAGTTAATCTAAAAGCTGATAATCAAAAAGTGGAGAATATCGGAGTCGAACCGATGACCTCTTGCATGCCATGCAAGAGAATTGAACTATACTCTTTGAGGGTTAAAAGTCAAAAGCAAATTAAATTATACTTTATGGTTTGAGTACGTAAGAAATTACGCAAAGCACACTTAACTAAGTTGAGTAAAGCAAGCCATGTTTTGGTCGGACCAAAACGCTTGCCGGGACACCCGGAC
This sequence comes from Mucilaginibacter psychrotolerans, assembly GCF_004519315.1. Classification (GTDB taxonomy): domain Bacteria; phylum Bacteroidota; class Bacteroidia; order Sphingobacteriales; family Sphingobacteriaceae; genus Mucilaginibacter; species Mucilaginibacter psychrotolerans. The sequence goes on along the minus strand of NZ_SOZE01000006.1, from coordinate 91,451 downwards.
CCGGTATGCTTTCACTTTGTTCTGCATAAAATTTGGATGCGGAGCAGCAAATAAATATCTTTGAGTACGGCATAAGTGCCGGGTCGTTTTCACGGCTGATAAACGCGGGGTTTCCCTGCGGCCCTCGCTGGGTTTAAAATTGCTCATTGCCTTGAGCAATTCCAACAAACATTTTTTTGAGCACTTATGGCAAGGCCAAAAGTTTCTCCATCAGAAAAGCGGTCTTTAAAGATCACTTTCAGGGTAACCGAAAAACAACGGCAGCGATTGTTGGCCCTTGCAGATTCGTGTGGTACCAAGCCGGGCGACTTGGTCAGGACTAAGATATTTAAAGGTCATTTTCCTGCTACCCGGTTGCCCAAAATTGACGAGGACACCTACGTCGAATTGAAAAGGATCGGCGTTAACTTAAACCAATTGACAAGGCACGCCAACTCAGGAAAGTTCCCTTTTGGTATTGATAAGACCCTTGCTGTGCTGTTGCGGCAGGAGGAAAAGATCTTAAGGCTTTTACTAAAAGATGATAGCGGATCAGAAGATAGGTAAAAGTTTTATAGGGGCGTTAGGTTACAACCTTAAAAAGCTAAATCACAAAGACAGCACCCAACAAGCCGAACTGCTTGAAACCAATTTTGCATCGCTGGATGTAGCGCTTATCAAAAAGGAAATCGACTTGGTAAGGCGCAAACGCCCCGCACTTGGTAATTACGTTTATCATACTAGCCTTAACTTCTTACAGGAAGAAACCGAAAAACTCGATAATGGCAAGTTGCTGGCAATCGCCGGTGATTATTTACAAGGCATGGGCTTTACCGATAACCAGTATATGATCTTCCGTCACCATGATGCAGGACACCCGCATATTCATCTATTGGTCAACCGCATCACCTTCGATGGCAACGTAGTTTCAGATAGCAATAACTTCAAGCGTAGCGAAGCTTTATTACGAAAGTTAGAAAGGGTGCATCATCTTAAACCGATGGCACAAAGCAAATTCGTATCAGCGCAGGTGTCTGCGCAAAGCGTTAAGGTATTCCCAACGGGCAGTAAATTTAAACGCGCCCCAAAGAAGGACGAAATAGAAATGGTCGTACGAACCGGAAAGGCATCAAACAAAATGTTGGTTCAGGAAAAGCTATCGCTTATCCTGAACCAACCGAAGCGGAGCATGCAGGATTTCATCCAGCATTGCGAAGCTGAAGGAGTGCATTTACTCTTTAACCAGGCAACGACCGGGCATATCAGCGGCGTTACCTTTTTTTACAACGACTTTAAGGCAAAGGGACAGGCGTTAGGCGGTCGCTTTAAATGGATGGAGATAGCAAAGCAATTAGACTATGAGCAAAACAGAGATCGCCAAAGCGTTAGCGAAGCTAACTGCAGAACAAAGGCCAAATACGGAGAACTTACACCAGCCGGAAGCGGAAATCCACGGAACGGAAGACGAAACGATGCTAAATCTTATTTACCTGATGCAGAAAAACTCGTTGAACTCGGCCAGTCATATCACAAAGATAACGAAGACACAGAACGAGATCCTACAACGGATGGAAAGGCTGGAAGCGGCGGTAACAACACAGGCGGCTTACTTGAAACAACTACGGGTAATGCTGATGGTAATAATGATCTTACTGCTGATTGGCATGATGCTGGTTATGGCATCCAAATTTCAGATGATGAGGATGATGCACTAAAACGACGGAAGCGAAAATCCGTAGGCAGGTGATTTTAATAAGCCGCGTGCCGATTCATTTTTTTTGTTTTTTGCTGGCTGAGAGTGCTGGGTACGGTTTTATACCAATTTAATTGATATGCCTGAATAGGCCGGCAACGATCAGGGCTATCAACAGATCATCGTTTGATTTTAAATAATCTCTTAGCGATTTGTTAGCCTGGACGATCTGATTACGAATAGTTGAAGTGGCTATGCCCATTTCTAAACTTACTTCCTCATAGCTTTTACCTTCCAACTTACATAAAGTATAAACTTGCTTTCTTTGAGGCGGAAGGCTTTCTATGGCTTCTTTAAGCAGATCCTGATTTTCTTTGGTAATAATAGCTTCTTCTGCATAGGTATCAAAAGCAGTAGACGATAGAATCAGGCGTTCTATCAAACGCTTGTCCTTTGCCATTCCGCGAAAATGGCCATACACTAAATTTTCAGCGATCTTGTATAGATAGGATTTAAAAGAACTTTCAGGGTTTATGCTATGCCGTTTTTCCCATATCTTCAGAAAGAGGTCTTGTAACAGTTCCTGGGCGATATTATCATCTTTGACCATACGCAGGATATTCCTGTAAAGCCTGTGGCTGTAAAGGTCATAAAGCTGCGTAAAAGCCAGTTGGTTATCTTGCTGTAGTTGGTTGATTAAAAGCTGATGTTCATTATCCGAAGCCATTTCATACTCTTTTGACCAATGGCAATTAGAGTATTTACAAGTGAATTCCCCAATTGCCGAAGGTGTGAAACCAACGTATCACTTTAGGTCTTGTAGATGTGTGGGAACTCATGTTTCTGCACTAAGCAACAATTATCCAATTTTCATTAAAAATTTTCTACTCTTCTAAAGTGAGACTTCAATGCGCGTATGTAATAGATACAACCCGCATTATTTCAATTCCTAAATATCTATTCAATTATTACGATTGTTTAGATATTATATACAAGTATATAGAATAAATATCCAAATTTCAAATTATTGGGCTAATAAATTAAACAGATGTAGCTTAACTCTAAATAAATGTATTGACTTTCTAAATCAATGACGGAATTAGGGCTATATCTAACAAAAAAGTCAGTTAACAAGGCCGAAATTTCAAGGCGAACCGGAATAAGTAAAGCCAGGTTAACACAATTATCAAATAATAAATCGACAAAGTTAACGGTTGATGAATTGTACAAAATTGCTTTGTCAATAAACGTTGATCCTTGTGAACTTTTAAGTGCCCTTGGTAAACATATCTCACTTCCAACACCATCAGGTCAGCAATAATCATCCCTATATCTGAAAGGATTTCTAACATCACCCATGTAACTATTATGGATTAAGATCAATAGATTTGATCAAATTATTTATATAGTCAGCTCAATTGGCTTTAGGGGTGTAAATGGCATAGCAAAGGCAAATTGCTACATTGCGCCACACGCATCCGCTCCGGGCTTCATTTCGCAATTAGCCTTTGCACCCACGGCTGTAATGTTATTCGTGCCTCAAAACACCACTGCCTTTCCTATTGCCCTTAATTCACTTATAAGACTGGATAACTGTTATTATTCATCCGTTTGGTTTGCATGACATTATTTACACATCACACCGTCACCACAAAATTAGCAACGCCGGAAAAAAGTAAAGGGTACATAAATGGCGCATTGTTAATTGTTTTTCAACCGATGCGCCACCCTTGACATTTTTCCGGCTTGCTGCTACCAGTTGTTTAAGCGGTGCAATGACTTGGTATGGCCTGATTTTCACCTTTCCTGTAACAAACTGGATTTACATGCGTTTAAAGAAAAAAGGCAATTACCAACTGCTGTTCGTTTATTGACCCGTCATCTGTCAGGTCGTATATGGTGTTTACAAATGAGGTTAGCTGGTTGCTAACCTGTCTTCCCTGTCTACATCGCAATAACCGCTCATTCTGGATGCCATCTTATTCATCGGGACACCCGCCTGGTATTGTTACAGGTGACAAGTGATCGCCGATCAGACGCACCTTCTTATTGTCTAAACATGAAGGCCGGAAATTCCGAAAAAAGGAATGTTACTCCTGAACAAACCATTAAAACACTTCGTGAAAATAACATCGAAGTTTCTGAAAATGATGCCAAAGAAATTTTGGATTTCTTATACTTTTTAGCTAAATTAGCTGTAAATCAATACATTAAAGACATGGGTGGCCTTGAAAATCGGCCATTCGATTAAATTACTCTATTATGAATTCTGCATACTTATACGTGCGTGTTAGCACTGATGAACAAAAAAGAAAGGGTTATTCCTTACCGGAGCAGGAAGATCGTCTAATGCGTTATTGCGAGCAAAATAACATAGAGGTAAGGGGCATTTACAGGGAAGACTATTCTGCAAAGAACTTTAACCGTCCCGAATGGACGAAGTTATTGAATGTTGTAAAGGGCCGTAAGAAAAAGGATCAGGAGAATATATTGTTTATCAAATGGGACCGCTTTAGTCGTAACATTGAATATGCTTATCAAATGATCGGCATTCTGAGGGGAGTTAATGTACAAGCGATGGCCATTGACCAACCAATTGATTTTAAAATACCAGAAAGTACTGTAATGCTTGCGGTTTACCTTGCTGTACCAGAGTCTGAAAATACAAGGCGCGCACTTAATACTTTAACCGGGATGCGCAGGGCAAGAAAAGCAGGACGGTGGATGTCTACGGCTCCAAAGGGTTATCAAAACTTAAGCCATTCAGATGGTAGAAAGTTTATTGCTCCCAAGCAGCCAGAAGCGGCAGCGATGCAATGGGTATTTACTGAACTATCAAAAGGTGTTTATAATGCTGAACAAGTACGTAAACAGGCTTTTAGCAAGGGGCTAAAGTGTGAGCGAAACAATTTTTGGAAGATTATCCGAAACCCCGTCTACTGCGGAACTATAGTTGTTCCTCCATACGAAGGGGAAGAAATGTATTTTGTGAAAGGCCAGCATGAGCCGTTGGTTACTGAAAGCCTTTTTTATGAGGTTCAGGACGTTTTAAACGGCAATAAGCGTATTCCCGCAACAAAGGTCACCTCCAATGAAATGTTGCCTCTGAGAGGCTTTTTAGAGTGCCCTTTGTGTAGCCGCATGTTGACCGGCAGTGCTTCTAAAGGAAGGCATAGCCGTTACTATTATTACCACTGTTCTGATAATACTTGCAAAAGCCGCTTCAAAGCGGAAGAGGTCAATAAATACTTTGAGGATGACCTGATAAACTTTCAGCTTCACCCAGGCATTAGCAACCACTTTAAAGCGATTGTATTAGATGTGTTTAAATCTGAACATAGGGACGGCTTGGATGAGCGTAAGGTCATTGCAGATCAGATGGAGGAGCAGGAAAAAATGTTATCTAATGCGCGTAAACGCTTTATGCTAGAGGAAATTGATGCGGAAGACTTTAAGATTATCAAGTCAGAATGTAACGATGCCTTAAGGATGCTTGAAGCGAAATTAACTGATCTCCCAAATAAGGCTGATAGCTTGAAAACAGTTGAAAACCTCCTTAATTTGGTTGTAGAAAAGTACTCAAACATTCAATTACACTACAAAGGGGCAAGTGTAGCGGAAAAAAGAAAATTGATTGGTTCGATTTACCCACAAAATCTATGCTTTGACGGAAAGCAACATCGAACCGCTTATTTGAGTGAGCCATTGTCGCTTATTATGCTGATAAACAAGCAATTACAAGGCATAAAAAAAGGGGAAAAGTTATCTTTTGATAACCTTTCCCCTAAGGTAGCCCGTAGGGGAATCGAACCCCTGTTTCTAGAATGAAAATCTAACGTCCTAACCCCTAGACGAACGGGCCATTTCTGAGTTGCGAAATCTAAGTTTTTAGATTTCGTTTCCCTTATTTTGGGAATGCAAAGATATGCGTTTTCTGAGAAATTAAAAATAAAATTAAAAATATTTTTACTGTAAGGTTCGTGAGATGCGCGCTACCAATTGTGTAAGGTATCTCATTTTTGACATGGTCAAACAAAAAATGCATTTCGCTATTTATAATTCCGATGCCGTTGCGGTATCTTTATACACAAATCAACCTAACATGAAAGCTATTTGGAACAACGAGGTTATTGCCGAAAGCAACGAAACGATCGTTGTAGAAAACAATCATTATTTCCCGCAGAATAGTATCAAGCCGGATTTTTTTAAGGAAAGTAGTACACACACCACCTGCCCTTGGAAAGGCATTGCATCTTACTACACACTGGAGGTAAGCGGTATGCAGAATCGCGATGCAGCCTGGTATTACCCAGAGCCCAAGGCTGCTGCCGCCAATATCGCCAATCATATTGCCTTTTGGAAAGGCGTAAAAGTTACCGGTTGATATGAAGCATTACGACGCTATAATCATCGGCTCGGGGCAGGCGGGATCTCCATTATCGAAAAAACTGGCCAATGCCGGTATGAAAACGCTGCTGATAGAGAAGCGCTTCATCGGTGGTACCTGCGTTAACGATGGTTGCACGCCTACTAAAACCATGGTGGCCAGTGCACGGCTCGCTTATTTGGCGGGCAAATGCAACGATATGGGCATCAATATAAAAGGCTACACGGTAGATTTGAAACAGGTGGTGAAACGTGCCAATGGTATCGTAATGAAATCGCGCAATGGCAGCCAGGCCGCCATGGAGAAAACAAAAAACCTCGACCTGCTTTTTGGCGAGGCTAACTTCATCGATAAAAAGACTATTTCCGTAAACCCCAAAACTGGGAAGAAGCGGCAGTTTACCGCCGACCAGATATTTATCAACACCGGCTGCAAAACCATCGTCCCGCATGATATCGAAGGGCTAGACGATATCGAATACCTCACCTCAACTAGCATCCTCAAGCTGGAGAAAGTCCCCGAGCATCTGTTGATCATTGGCGGCAACTACATTGGGTTGGAATTTGGGCAGATGTTCCGCAGGTTTGGCAGCAAGGTTACCATCCTGGAAAAATCAGGCAGGCTGCTTTCGCGCGAGGATGAAGACATCTCTACTGAGATAACCGGTATATTAGAGGTGGAAGGCATAAAAGTACTCACCAATACAAAAGCCCTAAAGTTTAAGAATAAAGGCAAAAGCCAGGTTACAGCAACGCTGGATACCGGCGGTAAGGAAAGCAAACTGAAATGCACACATGTACTGGTGGCCATTGGCCGCGCTCCGCAGACTGATACCCTGGGGCTGGAAACAACCGGCGTAGCGGTAGATGAAAAAGGGTACATTAAAGTAAACGATAAGCTGGAGACTACGCAGCCAGGCATTTATGCCCTGGGCGATGTAAAGGGCGGCCCGGCTTTTACGCATATCTCTTATAACGATTACACCATCGTTTACCGCAATCTGATAGAAAAACTGGACCTAAATACCAGCGACCGCCCAATACCCTATTGCATGTTTACCGACCCGGAATTGGGCCGCGTAGGCATTACTGAAACTGAAGCCCGCAAGCAAGGGTTAAATATAAAAGTGGCCAAATTGCCAATGGCGCATGTGGCCCGCGCGCTGGAAACCGGCGATACGCGCGGCCTGATGAAAGCCATTGTAGATGCCGATACCAAAAAGATATTGGGTGTGGCCGTAGTAGGTACCGAGGGTGGCGAAATCATGACCGTACTGCAAATGGCCATGGAAGGCGGTATTACTTACGACAGGATACGCTATTGTGTGTTTGCGCACCCCACGTACTCCGAATCGTTGAATAACCTTTTCATGACTTTGGAGGATTAATTGCCCGATATGATAAAGGTTGATGGGCTTGTAAAAACATTCGGTACCACAAAAGCGGTTGACGGAATTTCCTTTGAGGTAGCCAATGGCGAAACCTTGGCCTTGCTGGGCACCAGCGGCTGCGGCAAAACAACTACCTTGAAAATGCTGAATCGCCTGATAGAGCCCGATAGCGGCAGCATCTACATCAACGATAAAAACATTCTGGAAGAAAATCCCGAGGCACTTCGCCGGGGCATTGGCTACGTATTGCAGAACAATGGTCTTTTTCCGCATTATACCGTTGCCGAAAATATCGCCATTGTACCCCAACTGTTGAAATGGGATAAGGCCAAAACCGATAGACGCATTAATGAATTGTTGGGCAAACTGCATCTGGATAAAGGGCACCTTACCGCCTATCCAAGCGAATTGAGCGGTGGCCAGCAGCAACGCATAGGCCTGGCGCGCGCCTTGGTTGCCGACCCGCCCGTGCTACTGATGGACGAACCCTTCGGCGCGTTGGATAACGTTACCCGCGCAAAGATACACGGCGAATTTAAGGCGCTGGATGAACTAAAACGCAAAACCATCATCCTGGTAACACACGATGTACAGGAAGCCTTTGAACTGGCCGACCGTATTGCACTGATGGATAAAGGCAAGATAGTGCAGATAGGCACCCCTGCCGAATTGTTGTTTGCGCCGAAGAACAACTTTGTGCGCGATTTTTTGCAGGAGCAGCGCCTGCAACTGGAATTCAGGGCCATCAAAATAAGCGATTTGTGGGAGCATTTGCCTACGGGCGGCGACAAAGTAAAATCCCCGGCCCTTTCTACCGAGCTTGATCTTTGGTCGGCATTGGAGCAATTTAAATTTAGCAAAGCCGAAACCATACAGGTTAAGAACAGCGAGGACGTGATAAAGGCCATCAGCTTCGAGCAATTGATGGCCGCGTACGCACAATATAAAACCCTGCAGCCGCATGAATGAGCAACAGCAACCCCTTTGGGGCTTTATGGCTCAGCAGGCCGATAAACTGGCCGCGCAAACGTTGCAGCATATCGGGCTTACGTTTATCTCTTTGTTTATCGCCGTGCTGATAGGCCTGCCTTTGGGTATTTACATCACCCGTAAGAAAAGCCTTTCGGGTTTGGTGCTGGGCATTGCAGGCGTTTTGCAAACTATCCCCAGCATCGCATTGCTCGGGTTTATGATACCCTTGCTGGGTATCGGCGCAAAGCCTGCTATTGTGGCTTTGTTGCTATACGCATTACTGCCAATCATCCGCAATACCTTTACGGGCATTACAGGTGTAGATGCTACGGTAAAAGAAGCGGCGGTTGCCATGGGTATGAGCAAATGGCAGGTATTGGTCAAAGTGGAGCTTCCGTTGGCTATGCCGGTAATTTTGGCTGGTATCCGTACCGCCACGGTGATTAATGTTGGCGTGGCTACGCTGGCATCATACATTGCAGCGGGCGGCTTAGGCGAGTTTATTTTCGGGGGTATCTCGCTTAACAATACCAACATGATTTTGGCGGGAGCCATACCTGCCGCACTGCTAGCCATTATATTCGATTTCCTGCTATCGCTGGTGCAAAAGCTAAACTTTAAAAAGATAAAAGGTGCCGTGAAAATTGCACCGGTTTTGTTGCTGCTTTTATCCTGCCTGTATTTTGTGCCATCGGCTTATGGCAGCAAGCTCACAGCGGGCTTTACGCCCGAGTTTATGGGGCGGCAGGATGGCAACCTTGGGCTGCAAAGTAAATACGGTTTAAAGATACATACGATAGTGATTAGCGATGCGGTGATGTACAAGGCCGCGCAGGAAAAGGAACTGGACGTCATTAGCGGCTACTCTACCGATGGCCGCCTGAAGGCTTACGACTTGGTGGTGCTGGATGATGATAAGAAGATCTTCCCGCCCTATTACGCTGCGCCGGTGGTACGCGAGGATGCCCTGCGGAAATTCCCTCAGCTGGAAAAAACGCTGAACCTGCTCGCCGGCACCATTACCGATTCGGTAATGACAGAGCTGAACTACAAAACCGATTACCTGCACCAATCGCCCGAGCGTGTAGCCAAAGATTTTTTGGTGGCAAAGAAATTGTATAGGGTAGACAGGGGTGGTAAAAGCGGTGTGGTGCGCATAGGCTCTAAAATATTCGGCGAGCAATACATTTTGGCCAGCATGTACACCATGCTGATAAAAGGCTATACCGATTACGATGTGGCCACCAAAACAGGCCTGGGAGGCACCAAAATCGTTTTCGATGCCCTCACCAACGACCAGATTGATTTTTACCCCGAATACACCGGTACCGGCCTGTTGGCCATACTGCAAGCCCCTACAAAAACGGTGGAGCAGTTGCAAGTAAGCAAGGATAGCACCTACAATTACGTGACCCGCGAGTTCGTGAAACGGTATCAGTTGAAATGGCTCAGGCCCATCGGCTTCAACAATGCCTATGCTTTAATGATGCGCCAAAAGCAGGCAAAAGAGCTTCACATCAAAACAATTACCGACCTTAAACGCTATTTGGATAGCAAGTAATACCAATGGATTTAGCAGACAGTTATAAAAAAGTACGCCAGCGCATCGAAGCTATATGCGCGCCCCTGCAAACAGAAGATTACGTGGTGCAGCCTGTGGGAGATGTGAGTCCCCCCAAATGGCACATCGGGCACACCACCTGGTTTTTCGAAACCTTTATCCTGAAGCCTTATTTTATGGGCTACCAGGAGTACGACTCTAATTACAATTACGTCTTCAATAGCTATTACGAAACCGTCGGCACACGCGTTATCCGCACGGATAGGGGCAATTTAAGCCGCCCTACGGTTATCGATATACAACTTTACCGCAAGTATGTGGATGATGCCATGCAGAACTTTATTGCGGGTGGCCCATTAAGTGCCGATGTGCAGGAGTTGTTAGTACTTGGCCTCAACCACGAGGAGCAGCATCAGGAACTGCTGATGACCGATATCAAATACATACTGGGCAATAATCCGCTGTTCCCGGCCTATTCCAAAGATTATGTAAAGCCTAAAGTCGAAGAGGTTGCCGACACTGCATTCCTTAGTCTGGCCGAAGGCGTTTACGAGATAGGTTTCACAGGCGAGGGATTTTCCTTCGATAATGAGCATAACGGCCATAAGGTGTATTTGAATGCGTTTGGGATTAGTCCGGCGCTGGTCACCAATGCCGAGTACCTGGAATTTATAGATGCCGGGGGGTATCACGATTTCCGCCACTGGCATGCAGCAGGCTGGGATTGGGTAAACACCAACAAGGTAGAAGCCCCCATGTACTGGCATTTGATTGATGACAAATGGTATTATTACACTTATCATGGTTTGGAGCCGTTACATCTGCACGAGGCGCTTTGCCACATTAGCTATTACGAAGCTTACGCCTATGCTTCCTGGAAAGGTATGCGCCTGCCGACGGAGTTTGAGTGGGAGGTAGCCGCCACGCAATTCAACTGGGGCAGCCGCTGGGAGTGGACAGAAAGCAGTTACTTACCATACCCGGGTTTTGCCAAAGCTCCAGGTGCCATCGGCGAATACAATGGCAAGTTTATGGTAGGGCAAAAGGTTTTACGGGGGGCATCAGAAGTAACGCCGCCCAACCATAGCCGTATTACCTACCGCAATTTTTTTCAACCCGAATTACGCTGGCAGTTTACCGGCATACGCCTCGCAAAATAGAAATCAATGGAAACATCTACCTGTACCCTGAAAAACCCTGAAGCGCAACTCAGCACCAACGGACAGTTCTACAAGGACGTGATAACCGGTTTAAGCGCAACGCCAAAACGACTCGACTCCAAATATTTTTACGATGCAATCGGCGATAAGATATTTCAGGAGCTGATGAACTGCGCCGAATATTACCCCACCAATTGCGAGATGGAAATATTTACCCAAAAGACCGGGGAGCTGGCCAAAGCCATCATGGCCGATGGCGACGCATTTGAACTGATAGAGTTGGGCGCGGGGGATGCTACCAAATCGAGCCACCTGTTAAAGTATTTGATTGATGAGCAGGCAGATTTTACCTACTTACCTATTGATATCTCGGGAAACGTAATATCGTACCTCAACATTACCCTGCCGGTTACCTTGCCGGGCTTAAAAATAAATGGCTTGCAGGGTGAATATTTCGACATGTTGAAAAAGGCAGCATCCATATCCGATAAACGCAAGGTGGTGATGTTCCTGGGGTCTAACATCGGCAATATGCAGGTGAAGGATGCCGAGGCATTTTGCAAGGTCCTGCGCGAACATCTTTCGCCCGGTGATATGGTACTGATAGGTGTAGACCTGAAGAAAAACCCGCACACCGTTTTGGCTGCTTATAACGACAAGGAAGGCATCACCAAACGTTTCAATCTGAATTTATTGGAGCGCATTAACCGCGAACTGAACGGCAATTTCGATGTTTCCCAATTCGACCATTACGCCATGTACGACCCGGAAAGCGGAGCCTGCCGGAGTTACCTGATTAGTTTGCAGGAACAGCAGGTGAATATCGGCGATGAGCTTATAAGCTTCGCCAGAGACGAGTACATCTACATGGAAATATCGCAGAAATTTACCGTGGAACAGGTGGACAACATGGCAGCGATTGCGGGTTTTAAGCCTTCAAATAGATTTTTGGATACCAAAGGTTGGTTTGTTGATGCCGTTTGGGTGGCGGAATAATTCTTGTAGAGACGCAATATTTTGCGTCTCCCGTTTGCAATTCCACCATTCAGATTCGTTTTTCTTATCGGAGACGCAAAATATTGCGTCTCTACTTCCTGCTTTTAAATTTCGCATGAATCTATCATAAATAAGCCTATATTTATTTCAAATTATAAAGCCAAATGGAAGCTACATCTATTGTTTTTTACATCATCCTGTTTCTTGTTTTTGTCGGGGTAGCCTCGTCGTTCGTTACGGTAAAACAGGGCACCATCGTGGTGATAACCGTTTTCGGTAAATACCGCCGCATATTAGCCCCCGGCTTGAATTTTAAGATCCCTTTCATCGAAAATGTCTACTCTAAAATATCCATCCAAAACCGCTCGGTAGAGCTGGAGTTCCAGGCCGTAACGTTCGATCAGGCCAACGTTTACTTTAAGGCAATGCTCCTGTACTCTGTGCTCGATCAATCTGAAGAGGCCATAAAAAACGTTGCCTTTAAATTCGTAGACGAGCGTAACCTGATGCAGGCGCTCATCCGTACCGTAGAGGGTTCTATCCGCGCATTCGTAGCTACCAAGCGCCAAAGCGAAGTGCTGATTTTGCGCCGCGATATCGTAGAACACGTAAAAGACCAATTGGATACCATACTGGAAGGCTGGGGCTATCACCTGCAAGATTTGCAGCTGAACGATATCACCTTCGATGATGTCATCATGAAATCGATGAGCCAGGTAGTGGCCTCCAATAACCTCAAAGCAGCAGCCGAGAACGAAGGGCAGGCATTGCTCATCACCAAAACAAAAGCAGCTGAAGCAGATGGTAACGCCATCAAGATTTCTGCCGAGGCCGAACGCCAGGCGGCACAATTGCGTGGCCAGGGTATAGCTTTGTTCCGCGAGGAGGTGGCCAAGGGTATGACTACGGCCGCCAAAGAAATGCAAGGCGCCAACATGGATACCTCGGTTATCCTCTTTACCATGTGGACTGAATCTATCAAGCACTTCGCCGAAAATTCTAACGGCAACGTTATTTTCTTGGATGGCTCTACCGCAGGGATGGAGCATACCATGAAAGAAATGATGGCATTAAACCTTCTGCAATCGGATAAAGTCAAAAAGTAAAATTACTTTTTAACCCCTTCTGATGATGTTGAGATTATTACGTGCAGGCACGGTATCGGTGTTGTTGCTGCTTGCTACTTTTACGCTTTATGCCCAGCCTTTCAGGCAGCTTACGGCGGATGATTTTCAGGGCTATCCACGTGCCAATAACCGCGGCGTGGTGGCCTACACCAATTGCACCCTCGATTTCCGTTTCCAGGCCACGCACCAGGATGGTGAATATATTCTGCATTTTAACGTGCGGCTGGATATGAACAATTACAAATCGTGGATAGACCGCTCGCGCATTACCTCGCAGCAATCTATGGCCGAGATACTAAAGCACGAGCAGGGCCATTACAATATCGCTTACCTGGAACAACAGGAGGTATTGCGGGTAGTAAACCGCACCCGTTTTACCGCCAATTACAAAAACGAGGCGATGGATATCTTTAACCGTATAGACGCTAAATACAAACAGCTGAATATTGATTACGATGAAGACACCGGCCACAGCACCAATAAACAACAACAGCACGCCTGGGATTTGTATTTTGTCAAGCGTATTGAGAATATGCCGCCGCTTACTGCCGGGGCGTATTAGGCCTGCATAATTCCAATTTGCTGCTTTGGATTATTGCTGTATTTTTGATGCTATATGCCAACCGGTAATAAATTATACTTTGCTTCTGATTTTCATTTAGGCGTGCGTGGTGCCGAAACCTCAGCCGTGCGCGAGGCCCGCATCATCCGCTGGCTGGATATGGTAAAGGTGGATGCCGCCGAACTTTTTTTGGTGGGCGATGTGTTCGATTTTTGGTTTGAGTATAAAACGGTAGTTCCAAGAGGTTACATCCGCTTTTTGGGCAAACTGGCCGAACTGGCAGATGCCGGCATAAAGCTTTATTTTTTTAAAGGGAACCACGATATGTGGATGTTTGATTATTTTGAGAAAGAATTGAACGCCACCATCATAACCAATGAACTGGAAATGGAACGCAACGGTAAGACTTTTTACCTGCATCACGGCGATGGCCTTGGCCCCGGCGATAAAAAATACAAATTCCTTAAGAAGATCTTCCGCAGCAGGCTTTGCCAGTGGATGTTTGCCAGGTTGCATCCAAACCTGGGTATTGGGTTGGCCAATGCATGGTCGCACGATAGTAAGCAAACCAATGCACGTATAGGCGAAGCTAAACTGCACCCACAGGAGTGGATACAAGTTTACTCGCGCGAATTGCTGCAAAGCAAGCATTACGATTATATGGTTTACGGGCATCGCCATAAGCCGCTTGATATTGCTTTAACCGAGCGTTCCCGTTATGTTAATCTTGGCGATTGGCTGTACAATTCCTCTTACGCCGTTTTCGATGGTACAGAGTTGACCCTAAAGTATTTCGAGCGTGAGGCAATACCCGTTTGGAAACACTAATCTATTTACAATCTGCTGAATAAATTATATCCCTTAATTTGCGTATTTTTGCATGTTTTTAGCGACAAACTGCGTAGCGTAAACCCGATTGGAATAGAAAGCCTTTTGGCGTAGCCTGTGTAGAAAGGAAAAAAAGGCTTAATAAGAAGCGGGGCTGGCCTAACCAACAAGCGCTGCGATTGATTTTCGAAATAAGATGTTAGAAAAATTAGAACTGATATATCAGCGCTGGAAAGCGGTTGAAGTTGAGCTAAGCAGCCCCGACGCGATGAGCGATATGAAGCGCTTTGCCCAGTTGAACAAAGAATATAAAGACCTTGCCAAAATTGTTGACGAGTATAATGTTTACAAAAACATTATGAGCAACATTGATTCCAATAAAGAAATTTTGGCTACCGAGAAGGACGAGGAGTTCCGCGAGATGGCGAAGATGGAATTGGACGAATTGTTGACCAGGCAGGATGAAATGGAAGAAAAGATCCGTTTGATGCTGATACCGAAAGACCCGGAAGATTCTAAGAATGCTATTATTGAAATACGTGGTGGTACGGGCGGCGATGAGGCAGCGTTATTTGCAGGCGATATGTACCGTATGTATATGCGTTATTGCGAACGCCGCGGCTGGAAAACTGAACTGGTTGACTATACTGAAGGCACCGCCGGAGGCTATAAAGAAATTGTGTTTAATGTAAACGCTGAAGATGCCTACGGCAATTTTAAATACGAAAGCGGTGTGCACCGCGTACAGCGCGTGCCCGATACCGAAACACAAGGCCGCGTGCATACATCGGCAGCTTCGGTAGTGGTACTGCCCGAGGTTGACGAGTTCGATATCGATTTGCAGGTGAGCGATATCCGTAAGGATTTGTTCTGCGCATCTGGTCCGGGTGGTCAGTCGGTAAACACAACTTATTCTGCCGTGCGTTTAACACACATCCCAACAGGTATTGTTGCGCAGTGCCAGGATCAAAAATCTCAATTAAAAAATTACGATAAAGCTTTAGGCGTGTTACGCTCGCGCGTTTACGAAATGGAGTTGCAAAAACACCTGGAAGAGACTTCAAAAAGGCGCAAAACGATGGTTGCCACAGGTGACAGGAGTGCCAAAGTACGTACCTACAACTATCCGCAAGGCCGCTTAACCGAGCATCGCATAGGCTTAACCATATACAACCTTAACGGCGTAATGAACGGCGATCTGCAGGAGATTATGGAAGCCCTGCAATTTGCAGAGAATGCAGAACGCTTAAAAGAAGGCACCGCCGCTTAGTGCGCGCGGAAAATTAAACCGCCGCCCAAATAATCGCAATCGCTGCCGTGTATGTAAGCCTTAACCTGTAGGGCCACCCATGGCAGCACATAATATTTTACGCCGGGGCTCCAATAGCTGTTGATTTTAGTGGTGCTTTTATAATGCAGGTAAAAGCCATAGTTGGCCATAATAGCCAACCGCCCCATCCATAAATCGGTACCTCCGCTAAGGCCGTACCGCCATCTGTCGAAAGATGAGCCATGGTATTGATAGCTCGGTTCCAGGTTGGTTTTCGGGTCGTCGTCCGGATGATAGATAGAGAAATAATACACGGCATCTGCACCAGCCTTTAAGCTTACCGCCGGGCTTATGCGGTAATTATAGGCTGCCGAAAAGCCCGATTTATACAAGCCCCCGTCGGCCTTTTGTACGCCCCTGCGGCCCGCATCCAAACCAATTTCAAACGAATGTTTAAAATATGTGCTAAAAGCCTTGCTGCCGGTTTGCGGCCCCGGCGTGTTTAGTGTTTTGATAAGGCCAAACGATGCCTCTACCGTATTGATACCCTTGTTTGGCACGCGGGTGCCACCATTTGAATAGTGGAAAATATCTATCCCGCCTTTTAAAGCAATGGTATTGCTAAGTGGCGTTGTTATAAATAAGCCTGCCTCGGTTGCCAAATTAATATGGCTGCCTATTAGCGGGTTGCCGTTAGAAAAATAACTACCGGTAGCATAAGCAAAGCCAAGCCCCGGGGCAAATATCAGCTGTGTACCGCCTGCCTTAATAACCGGAATTTCTAGCCGCCCCAGCACGTTGTACACCTGCCCAATGGGGTGGCTTACCGTGCTGTTGCTATCTATAACACTTACCTTGCTAAAGTTGCGGAAGCCAGCTACCACATCGATAGATTGTATATGGAGCAGTTGGATATATGGAGCCTTGTTATTACCCATATCAAAATGGTAAATTGCTTCGGCACCGGTCATGTGTCCTGGTGTTTTGTAAAATCCGGAGGTGAAAGTATTAAGCCCATACAAAGCGTTGAGCTCGATTTTATTGGTATTGCCGGTTTGCGCCACCAGGCGCGCAAACGATAGCAAAAGCGAAAGCGAAAGCGCAATTTTTTTCATGACAGGTTTAATCCGCAGTTGAATGTAGTGTGAATAGTTTAAATTATTGGGGAATTATATGTATCGATATTGAAATATTGATACATATAACGCCTGCAAAATAATATTTTATCAGCACATATTTACATTTCATCTCAATTTCATAATGCTGCGCTACTTTAGCAATGTTAGGTTAGGTGTTTGCCCTGTTTTTTCTAAGTCGGCTGCAACTAATTATCACGGTAAGAAATCTTGAAGCATATGCTGGCAGTAAAAAATTTAACAGGTATCAATACAATTTTCGCGCGCGAAGTACGCCTGATGGGTAATGGTTTTGCAATAAGCCTGGTGGCTAATGATGCTAATTGGGCCAATGAGCGCATTGATAGCGCGATAAACGAAATCAACCGCGTGGAGAAACTCCTGAGCACCTTTACCGACGACAGTAAGCTGAATGAGATTAACCGCAATGCCGGCATACGCCCCGTACGTGTAGATGCAGAAATTTTTAAACTGGTTGATAGGGCGTTGCAAATATCAGAACTTACTTACGGCACTTTTGATGTTACCTATCCCGCCAACCAAATTGCTGCTGCCGATACCAGGGCGGCCAAGCGCAAGCTAAGCCTCACTAACTACAAAAACGTAGTGCTTGATGCGGCAAAACAAACCGTGTTTTTAAAGAACAAAGGTATGCGTATAGGCCTGGGCGCCATAAGCCGCGGGTATGCAGCCGATAGAGCGAAATATATTTTACAGATGGATGGCGTGAGCAGCGGCGTTATTAACGCTGGTGGCGATTTGCTTAGCTGGGGCCTCCAGCCGGATAATACGCCATGGACGATAGGTGCCGCCGATCCGTCGCAAGCCGGGCAGCCTTTTGCAGGCGTAAATATCAGCAATATGGCTATCGCTACATCCTTCAATTCAGAAAAGCTTAATTATACCGGCGATGCTATGCCTGTGGGCAATATACACCCCGATAGCGGCTTTGCGGTGAGCAAAATTAAAAGTGTAAGCATCATTACCCCCGGTGCAGAGCTTGCCGATGCCATGGCTACCCCTATTATTGCCATGGGTATAAATGCCGGGTTATACCTCATCAATAAACTTAACCAAATGGCCTGCATCATTATTGATGACCATGCCCGGGTTTATACATCAAAAGATATTAAATTAACGGCCTAAGCGCTTGGCGGCTCAACAGGCTATTTATATATTTACCAATATTACTAATCAAGCCTCTATAAGTTAATTTTTACCCTCGGCTGTTATTATTAAGATAGGCAATTACCCTATGGTTTTTGTTTATGTTGATAATAACGAGATTGTTTTCCTCCTGAAATGATAAAGTGGTTTTTGTATATTGTACTCCTGTTGATATCCGCACCACGCCTTTTATCTGCCAGCTCCAACACCAGCAGCAATCATAATTTTCGTGGCGGCGCCATGTATATGGGCATGCGCCCTGCGTTTCAACAGCGCGATACAACCACCAAAGACAAAAAACGGCAGCAGGAAGAAGATAAAAAGAAAATAAAAGAGGTAGCCAAAGCAAAAAAACAACCCAAGCCCGAAAAAGTGGAGGAGATAGATCCACTTACCGGCAAGCCAAAAGTGAAGCCAAAACGCCAGCGACGGCCGGATGGCATGGAGCGGCCACCCGAAATTCCCAGAAGAAACGATAATTAGTATTAAGTTTACCGCGTTTTATAAATGAGATACTTCGGCATATTAATTTTAGTAATAAGTTGCAATGCGTTTAACGTAGCATTGGCAAAGCCAGCGCTTTTTGCCAGCCTGCAAACCCGTTTGGTAGCCGATACTGATACTGTTGCCAAAGCCGCTGCCGATACCAATGTTATCGTGCGTAAAAACTCGCTTTCTGCTGGTATAAACTACGGCAGCGATGCGCTATTCTTCGGGCGTACCGGCCCCAAAAAGTATCCGTTTTTGGCTGCTGATTTGGTAGTGAATTATAAATCGGGTTTTTTTATATATGGCTCCGCACTTAAGGTGCTGGGTTACGAGGTGCCTTTGGTTGATGAGATTGACGTGGGGGGCGGCTATTTCTACCGCCTGTCTAAAAACTTTACGGGCACGCTAAGCTACACGCGGTTTATTTTTAATAATAAGTCGGCTATCATCAAGTCGGCCTCATCCAACGATATCAACTTCAAAAACTCGTACGATTGGGGCTTCGCGAAAACCAGCCTGGTGGCCGATTACCTTTTCGGTAAATCGTACGATGTGTTTACTACCATAAGCAACTCCAAATACTGGGAGAGCAGTTGGAGTATCTTCGACGATCAGGATTATCTGTCCATCAACCCCTCGTTCAATTTTATATTGGGTACGCAAAACTTTGTGCAGCGGTACTCTATCGATCATAAGTACCAATTAGAGGCCGACAATATTTATGTTCGCAACGAGAACGCAACGGGGGCACGTGCCAACGCCAAATTCACAATGCTCAATTACAGCTTCAAGATACCCGTGTCGTATAACAGGCCGCATTACACACTGGAGTTCTCGTACAAGTATTCTATCCCAGTAAATGTGGAAGGAGCCTTGCTCAACCGCCGCGAATCTTTTTATAATCTTACATTTTATTACGTTTTTTATTGATGCACGATGAATGTTTTAATTATAGAGGATGAAAAAGCACTGGCTTACGAAATGGAATTGTTCTTATCCAAGAACAACTATATCTGCGAGGTGTGTTTCAACGGCGTTTCTGCATCTGAAAAAATTGCCGTAAACCTCTACGATTTTATACTCATTGACCTTGGCCTGCCGGACTATGAAGGTTTAGACTTACTTAAAGAAGCCAAAAAGAGTCGCCCCGAAGCAGCCTGCATTATTCTTACCGCCCGCGCCGAAGTTTACGACCGTATAAAAGGCCTCGATCTGGGTGCCGATGATTACCTGGCCAAGCCCTTTTCGCTGTTGGAATTGCAGAGCCGCATGCAAGCCATAACCCGTCGCAAGTTTGGATTGGTAAACCAGGTTGTGGACCTTGATGGTTTTTTGGTAAACCTTACCGACCGCACTATCACTTACATGAGCAATGCGGTAAATGCCATTACCAAAAAAGAATTCGACCTGATTGCTTACCTTATATTGCATAAGAACCGCACCTTAACCCGTGCGCAGCTAAGCGAGCACATTTGGGGCAGTGTAGTGAACGACGATTACGACAGTAACTTTATTGATGCCCACATCAAAAACATACGTAAAAAACTAGGAGCCTTTGCCGCTGCCGACTGGCTGGAAACTGTGCGCGGCCTGGGCTATCGCATAAAAACAAACGTTTAAGCATTTGAAGCTAAAAACCAAACTAACGCTGTTTAATGCCTTATCAAAACTGGTAATTGTAACCCTTTTTGTGCTTTTGCTGCCCTCCATTATCGAAAGCATCAACCGCAACTATACCGATGACCGCCTCATTAAACAAAAGGATAAGCTACTGCAAATAGTAAAGGAGAAAGGCATCCAAACTTATATCGAAGATGGGCAAAGCTACGGTAGCTACCTGCCGCTGAAAGAAGAGTATATAAGTCTGGATGAAGCGGAACCCGATTACTATGCCGATACCATACAAAACGAACGCCGCTCGGTTGAGCGCGATACCATAGATTACCGCATCCTGAGCCATACCTTTATGGTTGGCAAAAAAAATTACCTGCTGGAGATTGGCAAAAGCACCGAAACTATTGACGATACCACCGGCCCCCTGCAAAACATCGCTTTCCTGATACTGCTGGGTATGATATTGCTCACCATACTGGCCGATCTGGTATATTCTAACTATATCCTTGCGCCCTTAAGCCGTATTATACGCACCAAGCTGGTTGGTGCCAAGTTTCCTAGTTTTACCTCGTATGCGCAGGTTAAAACCACCACGTCAGATTTTCAGCACCTCGATCTCAGCATTCATAAGATGATTGTAACTATTGAGCATGCATTTCAAAAGGAGCGGGAATTTATCTCTAATGCCTCGCACGAACTGATGACCCCAATCTCTATCCTGCAATCGAAGATTGAGAATATGTTTCAGCAGGAAGATATAAACGATGAGATGAAGGTGCGCATGCTGGAGATGCAGAAAATACTTAACCGGCTCAAGAGTATTACCAAAACGCTGTTGCTGATATCGCAGATAGAGAACGAGCAGTTTTTAAAGGAAGACGAGATATCGCTAACGGATATGCTGCAGGATTTGTATGAAGAGATATCTATACGCCTGCAGGAGAAAAACATAGGTTACGCGCTGGCACTGAGCGAGGATGTAACACTGGTTAATGTAAATAAGTTTTTGTTGTTCAACTTGCTGTTTAACCTGGTAAATAACGCCATTAAGTACAATAAGCCCGATGGTTCCATTATTGTAAATGGCGAGAAGGTAAAGAATTACTACGTCATCAGCATAAACGATACCGGCATAGGCATCGCGGAAGATGAGTTGCCTTACATTTTCGACAGGTTCAAAAAAATAAAGCAATCGCCTAAGCAGGACAGCTTTGGGCTGGGGCTGCCCATCGTAAAATCGATAGCAACTTTTCACGAAATAGAGCTGCAGGTGCGTTCTGAGGAGGGCGTAGGCAGCACCTTTACGCTAATCATCCCGGCAAAATTGATCAGGCAATAGGTGTTTTTAGCGAATTTTGTCCTAAATTACAGTCAATAGTTGTTGAGTGTATTTGTGGTAACTGCCATTTTTACCTTTCGGATTTCCCTTGAATTAAAAAACTATAGTTTTGGTAAGGTTTTTTAAGCCTTGTAGATAATGCCGGTGATTTCCCGCCAAACACGGCATTTGGCATCTGCTTTGCAAGTAGCTAATCAAATACACAACTATATAACATGAAGACTTTAAAATTAAAGATAGCTACTTTCAGTATTGCAATAGCTTCGTTAGGCGTTATCGGCAGCAGCTGTAACTCATTAACCAAAACACAAAAAGGCACCGCCATTGGTGCAGGTGCAGGCGGTACCATAGGTGCAATTATTGGCAAAGCAGCCGGTAACACTGCCTTGGGTGCTATTATTGGTGGTGCAGTGGGTGGTACAGCCGGTGCATTTATTGGCCGTAATATGGATAGGCAAGCTGCCGAGATAAAACAAACCGTACCGGGCGCAACAGTTATCCGCGAAGGTGAAGGTATTTTGGTGAAATTTGATTCGGGTATTTTATTCGATACCAATAAATCAGACCTTAAAGCTGCAGCACGTACTAACCTGCAAAACCTTGCAGCATCATTGGTAAATAACCCGCAAACAAATATCCTGATTGTTGGCCATACCGATAGTACTGGTGGCGATGCGCTTAACATGGCCCTGTCTATACGCAGGGCTGAAGCCGTGAAAGCTTTTATAGCCGCAGCCAATGTTGCAAGCTCCAGGTTAACCACATCGGGTAAAGGCGAATCAGAACCGATTGCCGATAACACCACTGTTGACGGACAGGCACAGAACCGCCGTGTAGAAATCGTGATTGTTGCCAACGAGCAAATGAAGAGCCAGGCACGTACCGCCCAATAAGCTTTAAAAAAGACAGATTAATAATAGTTTCAGCATAAGCCCTTCCGAACATTCGGGAGGGCTTTGTTTTTTAAACTAAGTTTTACTCGATCGAAAACTAAACGTCATGCCGATTACTTGTTTCGATACCCCATCATAAGAGTCACCACAATACTAACCCGCCATGCACGCCCGTTACCTGCCGTGTGGGGTACCGAAACAAATTCGGCATGACGGGTGATTTAAAGCCGTTCCCCGGAATCAGTTTAGCTTAACCTTGTTTTTTGTACATTTGCGCCATGGCATCTATTAAACCATCTGTACCTAAGGGCACCCGCGATTTTTCTCCGGCCGAAATGGCTAAACGTAATTTCATTTTCGATACCATTAAGGGCGTGTTCCGCAAATATGGCTATCAGCAGATAGAAACGCCTACCATGGAGAACCTGAGCACCCTAACCGGTAAATATGGTGATGAGGGGGATAAGTTGATATTTAAAGTATTGAATAGCGGGGATTATCTGGCGAAAGCCGATACAAAGCAGCTAGACGAGCGTAACTCTAATTTGCTCACCAGTTCTATCTCCGAAAAAGCGCTCCGCTACGACCTTACCGTGCCTTTTGCCCGTTACGTAGTGCAGCACCAAAACGAAATCACCTTTCCTTTCAAACGTTTCCAGGTGCAGCCCGTTTGGCGCGCGGATAAGCCACAGAAAGGCCGCTATCGCGAGTTTTACCAATGCGATGTGGATGTAGTGGGTTCTGCTTCGCTGCTGAACGAAGCGGAATTCGTAATGATATACGATGAAGCCTTGAGCTTGCTAGGACTGAAGGATTTCACCATAAAAATAAACAATAGAAAAATACTATCAGGAATTGCGCAAGTAATAGATAAATACGATAGTATAATTGACCTCACTGTAGCCATTGATAAGCTGGATAAAATAGGCCTGGACGGCGTGATAAAAGAGCTGCTGGAACGCGGCTTTACCGAGGCTGATATCGACAAACTGAAGCCTGTTATTTTGCTGGAAGGCAGCAACGAAGAGAAACTGCAAAAGCTTCGCGAGGCATTGGCCACATCTGAGATTGGCCTGCAGGGCTGCGACGAACTGGAAACTGTTTTTAATTACCTGCAATACACACCACTTAAACGTGCCACATTAGAACTGGATATCACCCTGGCCCGCGGCTTGAATTATTATACCGGCGCTATCTTCGAGGTGAAGACCAATGAAGTAGCCATGGGTAGCATCGGCGGCGGCGGCAGGTACGACGACCTTACCGGCATGTTCGGCTTGAAGGGTTTAACAGGTGCCGGCATCTCCTTCGGGGCCGACCGTATTTACGATGTGATGGAGGAACTGAACCTGTTCCCGGCATCGGCAGAGCAAAGTACACAGGTGCTTATCATTGGGTTCGATGCAGCGGCGGAAGCTTATGCATTGCCCTTGCTGCAACAACTACGCAACAACAACGTTAATGCCGAGCTTTACCCCGCAGGTGCCAAGCTGAAAAAGCAGATGGAATACGCTAACAACAAACAGATACCTTACACTATCCTAATTGGTAGCGACGAGATGCAAAGCGGCTTGCTCAGCTTTAAAAATATGCAAAGTGGCGAACAGGAAAAGTTAAGTGCGGACGCCATTTTGGCGAGGTTAGGGGCGTAGGTTGAGTTCATTTGTCTGAACTCTAATTAAACGAATTTTATGAATTCCCAGAAAGCCTTAGTGTTGGTGAAGCAATTCTGTAAAATTCATTAATTCTCCCAAATTCGAGTTCAGAAAAACACTGGTACCGCAAATTAATTTTAAAAGCAGTCCCTTTACCTAACTCGCTTTCTGCCCAAATCCTGCCCATAAAAGCCTCTATTGGTTTTGGTGATGAACGACGCTATTCCCCTGGTATCGCGGTTGCTGTGGAATGTTTTACTTATGCCTTATAAACCGGCATGATTAACGGATGTTAGCTTGGATCTACCAATGCCACATGGGTTTTCCCTGTCGTTTTCCTCGTTTTTTGCATAACCTCAAACTGGCAACCCATTATACAAAATCCAGTCCGGCAAAATTCTTATTAAGTACCTGGCTGTTGTTTACATTGAGCCATTTATCTAAAAGCGTGGCGTACACCGAACGGAAATCTATCTCGTATTTCAAGTCGCCGTTATCCAGTTGAGCAAGATTGGGGGCATCGTTGTATATCCCTGCCTTTTTCAACTTGCCGCCAAATAGCATGATGTTGTTGGCGGTGCCGTGGTCGGTACCATTGCTGGCGTTTTGCTCCACGCGGCGGCCAAATTCAGAGAAGGTCATCACCAGCGTATCATCCAGTTTGTTGGCCTGCTTTAGGTCTTTAACAAACGCCTCTACAGCATCCGCATAAATCTTTAGCTGGCGGCCTTGCTGGTTCTGCTGGCCGGTGTGTGTATCAAACCCGCTCAACGATACATAATACACCCGTGTTTGCAAGCCCGAGTTGATGAATTTAGCCACGCTTTTAAGTTGATTAGCAAAGGGTGTTTGTGGGTAGGTGGCAGTAGTAATATAGGTTTTTGACGTTTGCTGTATATAATCTGCCGAAGAGTAGGTCTCTATCATGGTTTTATAAAGATAGCCCAGGTTATCCTCGTTGAGGTTTGCAGCGTCGTGCCCGTGCACCAATTGCTTAAAGAATGGCTGCCGTGTAGCCTGATAAAGCTTGCCCGGATCCTCCACAGCTATGCCCTTCATTTTTGCACCTTTGAGGGCAAGGGAGAGCGTATCATCAACCTCTATAGCGGTGTAGGGGTTATTACAGGTAGCGCAGTTAGAATCCAGGTAGCGGCCTATCCAGCCGGTGGTTAAAAACTGGTTGGCGTCGCTGCCGGTTTGCCATATATCCATCGAACGGAAGTGCGACCTATCGGGGTTGGGGTACCCTACGGAGTTGATGACGCTCATCCAGCCTTGGTCGTAAATTTCTTTTAGGGCAGCAAGGTTTGGGTTGAGTCCCTGCATATCGTTCAGCTTGATTATATCGGGCTGCTGTATGGCAATGGTTTTGCGTTTTTGGTAATAAATGTCGTTGCCGAAGGGCACGATGGTATTAAGGCCATCATTACCACCGGAGAGCTGTATCACCACCAAATTCTTGTACCCGGAGATATCGCCCATGGCCATAGCCTCCAGCGGCTTCAAAAACGAAGGGATTAAAAATGCCCCCGAAGCCAATGTGGTGTTCCTTAAAAAATCTCGCCTTTTCATAATTAATTATTGAATTAGTGGAGGATTGAATTATTGAGTTTGTAAAATTGAATGACTAGTCTTGTGTAGCTCCATCAATAATTCATTAATTCAATTCTTCAGTCATTGCTTAACACAGTTGATACTCCGGTGTAGATACCAGTTCTATAGCCAGTGCTTTTATATCCGTAGTTTTATTGATGATGTCTGTAATGCCCGTGCTCAACGGCGCTGTTAATAAGGTTTGCGCTATTGCGGCCTTGCCGGTGCCGCGCGGTATGCTGTTCATGAATTTAGCCCAATCGGCCTGTGCCTGTATTTTTGTAGTTACTGCTTCCTTTTGTTTGCGGGTGGTGGCTATAAAGGCTTCGTCTTCGGGGTCTACCTTGCCGCTAAACTCAATTACGCCGCCATTCAGCACGGTCGAGGGTATCTTTAAACGGTACATCAATGATGAGCTGTCTATCCAGTTTTTACCACCCGGCCACCCGGCTACATTAGGAGGGTTAAACAGCACCTGCCCCAATGCCCGTTCAAACTGTAGCACCACATCGGGGTTTTGATAAGTGATGTAAAACTGCCTGTTTAAACCCACTATAAACTCCACCGGGGCTTTGATCAGGTTACCCATGTTGTTATCGGTATAAAACCAATCGGCTGTAAAAATATATTGCAGCAGCGGTTTTATCTCATAATTGCCGTTGTAAAAAATATCTGCCATGGTGCCGATGTGCGCATTGTTGGGTACATCGTTCACCAGGTACCTATAGAGTTTTTTGCAGATGAACAAAGCGGTTTCTTTTTTGGCGAGCAGCATATCTATAATATCCTCGCCTGCAAAATTGCCGGTTTTCCCCAGGAAGGTTTTTTGCCCGACATCGTGTTGAAGGGGGCGGGCCGCAAAGCTGCCGTCTTTCTTAAAACTCCAGCCGGTAAATGCCCGCGCCGATTCCTTTACGTCCTGCTCGGTATAGTTGCCGCGGCCAATGGTAAAAAGCTCCATCAGTTCGCGCGCAAAGTTTTCGTTGGGGTGGTTCTTTTGGTTTTGTTGATTGTTCAAAAACTGCAGCATAGCAGGCGTTTTTGATACCTCCATCAACAGAGTTTTAAAATTGCCCAGGGCGTTGCTGCGCTGTATATTATTTAGTTGTTGGGCATACCAGGCGTTTTGCGTTCGGCAGGCAAAATGGTTATGCCAAAACAGCGTCATCTTCTCGCGCAGTTGCGCATCGGTACTGCTCATTTTGTTCACCCAATCAATATTCAGGGCTTTTTCCTGCTGGCGTTGCTCCTGCAAAAACATCTTCTTGGTGCCTTCGTTGGCCAACAGAAAATCTTTATAGTTGATGTTGCCGGCAATGATGGCGGTTGGGTCGCTGTTTTCTGATGCACGGAACACCGCCGCTACCGCCTCTTTTACAGATAGCTTCCCAAGCGTATCCAAATCCTCAAACCTGAGGCTAAAGCCAGCCCGCGCATACAAGTGGCGGATGTTTTTCATGTTGGCTGTCATATATAGGTATGACAGGCCCGAACTAAAAGGGTTTAGTTTTTTTTTTATTTTATCGTCAAAAATTGTGGAATGTTCCTTGCAGTTATTACATTCGTGTGGCCTAATCACAATTTAGCTATCACATGAACAAAACCCTTACCTTACTACTGGCTTGCCTGCTTGCCATTACCGTTAAAGCGCAAACGCCCCCTACCACACAACCTTTCGGAAAAGTAGACGTTGCCGATTTGCAACTAAAAGCCTGCGATTTCGAGAAAGATGCCAACGCCATGGTACTTTTCGATAAAGCCGATGTATTCTTCGATTCGCAGTACCAGATTGTTAGCAACTTTCATAAACGCATCAAGATATTCAACACCAACGGCAAAGGCGAAGGCGATATCCGGATAGAATACTACAGCCAGGATCATGCCGAATACATTAGCGGGCTGCAGGCCCAAACCATTAACATGGTTGATGGTAAACCGGTTATAACCAAGGTTGATAAAAAACAGATATTTACCGAAGCGGTTGATAAGTATAGCTCGGCGCTGGTTTTCTCGTTCCCCAACGTGCAGGCCGGGTCGGTGCTGGAGTTTAAATACACCTTAACAGCGGCCAACGTTGGCGATTTCCCGGATTGGTATTTCCAAGGCCATTTGCCTACCCGTTACAGCGAACTCAAAACCACCGTCCCCGATTTATTATATTACAAAAATCTGGAGACCCGCACGCAGCCCTGGGCGGTAAACAAAGAAGAAGGCAGCGGCACCAAAATCAGGGCCATTGCCAATCTCCCGTCTATTCCGGATGAGCCGTTTATGACCTCGCGCGAAGACAATTGTGAACGTCTTTTATTTCAGCTGCTGAGCATAAACATACCGGGTAGTTATTCCCGCAATTTTTCTGACACCTGGGCTAAGGTGGGCGATAATATGATGAAGAGCGAAGATCTGGGTATGCAATTGGGTAAAAAGCTCGTCGGCGAGGAGGTGATTATTGCCAAAGCAAAAGCCCTTAAAACTTTAGATGAAAAGGTTGCTTACGTTTTTGGCGAGGTAAAAAATGCCATGAAATTCAGCGGCACTTATGATAAATATACTACCGACGGTGTAGGAAAAGCCTGGGAAAAGAAAGCCGGCAACTCGGGCGAGATCAATATGATTTTGTGCCACCTGCTTAAAAAGTCGGGCGTAAATGTGCAGCCTATGCTGGTAAGTACCCGCGGCCATGGCAGGGTTAACCCCGCATTTCCAAGCTCGTATAAATTCAACAGTGTGGTGGCTTACATACCGATAGATACCGTAACCAACTATGTGCTCGATGCCACCAACAAGTACAACCTGTATAATATGCCACCAGCCAATGTGCTGAATACCTTCGGACTGGCGATGGATAAGGATGCCGAAACGTACGATATGGTTTTCGTGGCGAACAAAAAAGCCGTAAAATATTTTGCCATAGTAGCCGCCGAGATAAAGCCCGATAGCAAAGCAACAGGATCTGCCAGTTTAGTTAGTTATGGCTACCGTAAAGTTAATACGGTGCAGCGGTATAAAACCGATGGCGAGAAAAAATACATCGACTATATGCGCAGCGGAGACAACGGCTTGAAGATAAACTCGTTGAAAATGGAGGATATGGAGGTTGACACCCTACCGTTGAAGCAAACCGTAGACTTTAGCCTCGACCTTACCGGATCGGATGAAAACTATATCTATTTTAACCCCAATGTATTGGGCGAAGCCAAAACGAGCCCCTTCCTGGCAGCAAACCGTTTTACCGATGTTGATTTTGGTTACCTCAACAGCTTTATGCTGGTAGGGCAGTATAAGTTGCCCGCAGGTTACAAAGTTGAATCACTGCCCAAAAGTGCTAGGATGGAAATGCCTGATGGCAGCATAACTTTTAGGCGGGTAATGGGCGAGCAAGGCGATGCTGTATCGGTGCGTTACCAGGTAGATGTAAAGCAAACCATTTATTTCAAAGAGAACTATCCGGAATTCCAGGACTTCTACAAAAAAATGTACGAGATGCTCAACGAGCCTATTGTGCTGAAAAAATCGTAATATGAAAAGGCATCAATTCCTTTTGGCAGTGCTGGCTATTGCCTGCTCCTTTTCGTTTGCCACTTATGCCCAGGATAAAAAAATCCTGCCCGAGCTTTATATTGCTGCTACCATCCCCGATTCGTTGAAGGAGGATGCACATGCGGTTACACGTTATGAGTACGCAGAGTACGTTGTTAAAGGTCCGGAAAAAGTAACCTATAAATATCATAGCATCGTTACCATTCTAAACGAAAAGGGCGACCACAACGCTGGATTTGGCATGGATTACAATAAATTCAAAAGTATTAACGGTTTTCAGATGATTATCTATAGTGCCGCCGGTCTAAAGATAAAAAAGTATGGGAAAAGTGATATGTACGACCAATCCGCTACAGATGGGTCTACTATGGTAACTGATGACCGCATACTTTCAATCAGGCATACCATTGCATCGTACCCCTGCACTATAGAAATCATAATGGAAACCACCCAAAATAGTTACTTGAATTTAGGAGGGTGGACACCGCAGGTGAACGAAGAATCCACGCAGAATTCTATTTGTTCGGTTACCGTAAGCCCTACAGCTGGTTTTAGGTATGTTAGCCGAAACACATCCGTAAAACCTACCAAAACCACGCAGGATGGCCTGGAGACTTATACCTGGATAGCCAACAACATAAAAGCCGTTAAGGTAGAAGACAACGCTGTTGCCTGGCAGGTGTTCCCCAAAGTTACCTTCGTGAACAATGCATTTGTTTTCGCCAACATCCCCGGCGATTTCAGCACCTGGCAAAACTACGGCAAATGGCAATTAGGCGTAAATGCCGACGTTTGCTCTTTGAGCCCACAGCGGGCAAGCGAGATACAGGCAATGACCGCAGGAATAAAAACTGATAAAGAGAAAGCCAGATTTTTATACCAATACATGCAGAAAAACATGCGGTATGTGAGCATACAACTGGGCATTGGGGGGTTAAAGCCTTTCCCGGCCGGCTTTGTTGACGATAAGAAATACGGCGATTGCAAAGCATTGTCAAATTACATGTATGCTTTATTAAAGGCGGTAAATATACCTGCTTATTATGCTATGGTGCGCGCTGGCAGCAATGAAGAGCCTGCCGACGCGAATTTTCCTACCGATCCATTCAACCACGTTATTTTGTGCGTGCCTTTTAAAGGAGATACAACCTGGTTGGAATGTACCAGCAGTACGCATACTTTTGGCAAGCTTGGCCCATTTACCGAGAATAGGAACGCCTTGCTGATAACCGAAGATGGTGGTAAACTGGTAAATACACCCCGCAGCAATGCCGCCGATAATCAATTCAATAGCAGCGTACACATTGTGCTGGATGCCGATGGTGGCGCAAAAGCAACCGCGAAGCTGATGAGCACAGGCGAATTTCGTGAACTATACCTGGAGATAGCCTCTGAAAAAACCGACGAGCAAAAGGAATACCTGATCAAATCGCTTAATATCAAACAGCCATCGGACTTTGTTTTCAAGCCTTTAAGCGATAATGACGGTACCGACGAGGTAGAGCTAATGATGGAATATGATAAGTTTTGCGATATAGCCACAGGCAACAAACAATTTTACCGACCCCGCATATTTGATTTATGGCAAGCTACCTACCCCGCGGTGGATAAACGGAAATCAGATTTCTTTTTTAAGTATCCATCCCAGCGTTCTTGCGTTACTACCATTGATTTGCCCGCGGGTTTCGACGTAGAAACTCTGCCAACCAACCAAATGCTTAAGTTTACTTACGGCAATTTTGAGGTGAACTATGCGTACGATGCTGCAAAGAACCAGGTAACCAGTACAGCCAAATTTAACCTGAATAGCCATATTATACCGGCAGCTAAGTATGCCGAGATGCAGCAATACATGGATAACGTGGCCCGGGCGCAAAATAAAAAGCTGGTAATACGCAAGAAGGCATAAATTTGCCGGGATGATATTCCGGCTTGACGAACGCATCCTATTTCCCGAACCCGCCCTTGCTGAAGAGGACGGGTTGCTGGCTGTTGGCGGCGACTTAAGTACCGAACGCCTGCTATTGGCTTATGCAAGTGGTATTTTCCCCTGGTATAGCGAGGGCGAGCCTATCTTGTGGTTTTCGCCACATGAGCGTTTTGTGTTATTCCCCACCGAGCTGAAGATATCCAAATCTATGCGAAAGGTTTTGCGCAGCAGCTTGTTTAGTGTTACTACCAACCAGTGTTTCGATGATGTAGTCGCCGCTTGTTCCACCACACCGCGGGAAGGGCAAGACGGCACCTGGATAACCGATGACATGAAGGCTGCGTATTCGTTGCTCCATAAAAAGGGTTATGCGCATTCGGTAGAGGTTTGGCAGCAGGGGGAACTGGTGGGCGGCTTGTATGGTATAAAAGTGGGCAGGGTGTTTTGCGGCGAGAGCATGTTTAGTCGGGCCAGTAATGCATCAAAAACAGCGCTTATCTGGCTTTGCCAAACCGGTAATTATGAGCTGATAGATTGCCAGGTTTATACCGAACACCTGGAAAGCATGGGTGCCCGAATGATAAGCCGGGAAGAATATATGGGCATTCTGCATAAATCCATCGCTTAAAGCTTAGTTTTGCGGTGAGGGGCAATGCTTCCATATGCCATCTGATTTGTTCAATGCGTGTAGGCGTCGCCAGTCGACTCCCCCCGCCCCCTCTTTGCGAAGCAGAGAGGGTCGACGCCCGCGAATGCGGGTCGTCGGGCCTGCCTGTCGGCAGACGGGGTGAGTCAAATATGCGAGCGATAATAAATGAGTATGACATCCGGTATTACAAGGCCATTCCCCCTAGCTAACAACACATGGACGAAAATAAAGAGCGCATCATTTTAGGTATAGACCCTGGTACCGCAGTAATGGGCTATGGCCTGGTGCTGGAGAAAGGACCTAAAATTGAACTGATAAGTATGGGCGTGGTGAAGATGGAAAAGATAGACGACCATATGCTGAAGCTGCAGCGCATCTTTGAAAAAACCGTTGCCCTGATAGATAACTACAACCCCGATTGCCTGGCCATAGAAGCGCCTTTCTACGGTAAAAACATACAGGTGATGTTGAAACTGGGCCGTGCACAGGGAATGGCCATTGCCGCAGCCCTATCACGCAACGTGGTAATAACGGAGTACGCCCCCCGTAAAATAAAACAATCTATAACAGGCAATGGCAACGCCACCAAGGAACAAGTTGCCGCCATGCTGCAAACCCTGCTTAAATTTAAAGAAACGCCCGATTTTTTGGATGCTACTGATGGTCTTGCAGTTGCTGTTTGTCATTCCTTCCAACGTGTACCCGTTTCATCGGGCGGCAAGGCCAAAAAATCGTATTCGGGCTGGGAAACCTTTGCGAAGGATAATGCTTCACGGGTAAAAGGAACAACCAAATAATCACCGTATTATTTAGAATAATTATAAATAACTTGCAAAGTTGGGCGACTTGACGTACTTTCGCATCATTATTTATAATTAGTCCAAATAAACATGCAGAAACCCCAACCTCATCTTTCCCTATGGATTGCAGCGATTGCAGTTATTATTGCCTTAATAAACCCCTTAAATACAGCCGCGCAATCGCGCGGGACAATTACCGGTAAAGTAACTACAGCCAAAGGCGAAATTGCCGACAATGTTTCCATCGGCCTAGTAGGTACCAGCTACGGCAGCACTACCAACAACACAGGCGAATTTTCATTTAGAGCTCCTGCAGGCAGCTATACGCTCATTATATCATATGTTGGCGTAAAGCCGGTAGAAGTGCCGGTTACCGTAACAGCGGGCCAAACTACGGTGGTGCCAACGATTACCATAAACGCAAGCCTTTCGCAATTGAGCGAGGTAAATGTAATAGCCAATCGCGCCAACCGTTTTACCCGTAAAATAAGTGTGGATGCCGCAAAGATACCCCTGGCCAACCTGGAGAACGCTCAAAGCTACAGCACCGTTACCAGCGAATTGTTGAAAGAGCAGCAGGTGTTTAATGTAGAGGATGCTTTGCGCAACGCAAGCGGCATACAGAAAATGTGGGATGCTACCAACCGCGCAGGCGATGGTGGCGGCTACTTTACTTTGCGTGGCTTTGTTACCCAAACCCGTTTACGTAATGGCATTGCCGGTTTGGTTACCAGCGGCATTGATGCGATAAACATCGAAAAACTGGAAGTGATCAAAGGCCCTTCGGCCACCTTATTTGGCAGCGTGGTAGCATCTTATGGCGGTTTGATAAACAGGGTTACCAAAAAACCTTACGAAAGCTTTGGACTGGAAATTGGCCACACCGTGGGCAATTATGATCTTAGCCGTACCACTGTTGATTTGAATACTCCGCTGGGTTCAAACGTTGCCTTCCGTTTAAATACTGCTTACAATTACGAGGGTAGTTTTCAAAATTATGGCAAGAGCCGCTCATTTGCTGCTATGCCAAGCTTGTCGATCAAGGCGAACGATAAATTATCTTTCTTATTAGAGGCAGAAGTGTATGCCGGCCGCAACTCAGCCAAGCCTTTCTTCTTCTTTTACAATACCCCTAAAGATATGGGTATAACCGATGTTAGCCAGTTGAACATCGATTACAAGAATGCCTATTCTAACGATAACGTGACCTCGTACGCCCGTAGCTCAAACTACTATGCAGAAGCTAAATACAAATTTTCTGATAAGCTTACGTCACAAACTGTTTTCTCCAATACACACAGTTTCTCTAACGGCCCCAGCCCATATTACTACCTGATTACAGATGAGACAGCCGTTGCGCTTGATCCATCTAAACCAAATCTTCCGGGCAACAACAACTATATTTTCCGTAACGACCAATCTACCGCCGACAGTAAATTCGAGGCTACCGAAATACAGGAAAACATCAACGGCGATTTTAACATAGGCGGTATGCGCCACCGTTTTGTGGTTGGATTAGATTTTCAGCGCCAAAACTCACGCCAGATTTATTATGGCAATAGCTATGGCATTGCCCCGATAAACGACCCCACCTTTGATTATGGCGCTTTCAACAAACAATTGGTTGATGCTACCGTTGCTGCAAACCCGCTTACCAACGCCAATACCTATCCCTACATCTACCGCACAAATACCTATAGTGCCTATGCATCTGACGTTATTAACCTTACCGACAGGCTCATTGCTTCGGTAGGTTTACGTGTAGACAATTACCAAAACAAAGGCAGCTACCTGTTAGATGGTACGCAATCGGCCAAGCCATTCAACCAAACCGCATTCTCGCCAAAATTCGGTTTGATATTCCAGCCCGTTAAAGATCAGGTGTCGCTGTTTGCCAACTACCAGAATGGTTTCTCAAACCCGGGTTTATACACGGATGCCAACAACCAATCGGCAATAGCCAAACTGCAAAACGCAAACCAGGCTGAAGGTGGCGTAAAACTGTCGCTGTTTGACGGTAAATTGAGCAGCACCCTTAGCTACTACCGCATCAGCGTAACCAATACCCTGCGGTCGATAGCTGGTTTAGCCTACTATGCGCAGGTACAGGATGGTACGCAGGTAAGCAAAGGTTTCGAGGCAGAGGTTGTCGCTAACCCGATACCTGCTGTGAACATCGTAGCCGGTTTTGCCTATAACGATTCTAAATACACCGGTGGCGACGCATCTATCATTGGTTATCGCCCTAATACCGCAGGCTCGCCATACCTGGCTAACTTTTATGCAAGCTACCGCTTGCCCGGCAGCGCCTTAAAAGGTTTAGGCCTCGGTTTCGGCGGCAACTATGCCAGCAAAAACAAAATTATCAACAGTGCTGCCGAAGGTACCTTCTCGCTACCTGCTTACACCATACTAAACAGTAACCTGTTTTATGATAAGGCTAAATACAGGTTCGGCTTAGCCGTAAACAACCTGGCTAATAAAGAATACTATACCGGCTATACCACTATCAACCCTCAGCGTTTACGCCAGGTTGTACTGAGCGCCAACTACAAATTCTAAAGCATGACCAATTTCAAGAAAGTAATGCTTTTTTGCCACCGCTGGCTCGGATTCATCTCCGGGCTGGTGGTGTTTATAGTGAGTATCACCGGCTGTATCTTCTGCTTTCAGGATGAGATACAGGATGCTATGCACAGCTACCGTACAGTAGAAAATACGGGTAAACCTTATGTGCAGCCATCGCAGCTGGTGGCAACAGTAAAAAAGGCCTACCCCAAAGGGAGTCCCGATTATATTTATTACTTCGGTACTGAACGGCCCGCTGCGGTACTGGTTAATACGGGCAAAGAAGGCTTTGATTATGTGTACCTTAACCCCTACACCGCCCGGATAACCCACCACGAAAAACCGCAAACCAACTTCTTCATTATTGTAGAATATATTCACCTGTACCTGCTACTGCCACCGGCTATTGGCAAATGGGTGGTAGGTGTGGCTGTTATTATTTTTGTGGTATTGATGATTACGGGCATCATCCTGTGGTGGCCCAAACGCAAAACCGACCGCAAACGCAGCTTTACCATCAAATGGGGTGGCCGCTGGCGTAGGGTTAACTACGATTTGCATAACGTGTTAGGCTTTTATGCCACGTCCATCGCCTTGATACTGGCCATCACCGGTTTAGCTATCGCGTTCGAGCCGGTGAGTAGGGCCATCTACAATATGGCCAACCTTGGGAAGGTAGATTATAAAACCGAAGTAACGGAGCCAAAATCTGATTCGTTGAAACAGGCAGGTGTAGCTGCTAAGCCGGTGATAGACCTTGCATTTGCCTATGCCCGCAAAAACGTGCCTCAGGCCGAGATGTTCCTGATACATAACGACCCAGCCGTTTCGGGGGCTATCGGTGTTGGGGCGTATGCAAAATCGATGCACTATTCCCACGCAACAGGCTTCGAGTTTGATAAGTACAACGGCAAGTTGCTGAAGGCTTACATCTACGACAAGAAGAGCGCGGGACTGAAACTAAACGAGATGAACTACGATATCCACGTGGGGCAAATATTCGGGCTGACCACAAAAATCATCGCGTTTTTGGCGAGCCTTATCTGTGCCAGTTTGCCGGTCACCGGGTTCATTATATGGCTGGGGAAACGTAAAAAAGCGAAGACCAAAAGCAAGCCGACACGCGCGGTATCGCATCGCAAAACGCACCGGCATTTGCAAACTGGTCAATAGCCGGATTTATTTTGATACCCAAAGAAAAACACCGAAAAACCTCCGATTTTTAAAGGTTTTTTGGGGTAAAAATACACGTCACACTTTAGGTTTTTGTTACGGATATTCGATAACTACATCGTCGGTAATAGGGTGCCCGGTGCAGGTGAGGATGCGGCCGGCGGCGATATCAGCGGGGGTGAGGACCTCGTTCCTGGCCATCTCCACCACGCCGGTTTTGCAATTGGCAACACAGGTCGAGCAGATACCGTGGCGGCAACTATAGGGCAGGGGGATTCCGTTTTGTAGTGCCGCCTGCAATATCGATTGGTTCTCGCCAACCGGTATGTCGTGCCACTCGCCCAGGTAGTTAATGCGGATGTTTTGGGGTGGGTAAGTTTTGAAGGTGCCGGTGACCGGTACGGTTTCCAATACGAAGTTTTCCCTATGTATCTGCGCCGGCTCTATGCCCATGTATAGCAGGGTGAGGCCAATCATGCGGATATAGGGGAATGGCCCGCAGATGTAGAATTCGGCCAGCGATGCACTAAACTGTAGCTGCTGCTTCACCAGTTGCTCTACTTTATAATTGTTAAGCCGGTTGGCATCGCTGCTGAGCAAATAGGTAATATTGAGCCTGTCGGGGTATTTATGCTCCAGTTCGGTTAATTCGTTGTGGAACAGGATGGAAGCCTTATCCCGGTTGCTGTAAAGCAGGTGCAACTTGCTGCTTCCCTTTCTATTAAGCATATATTTAAGGTGCGATAGCACCGGCGTGATACCGCTGCCGGCGGCAAAATATACTATGTCTTTTTCCGCCTCGTAGTTGCCTACGGTAAATACGCCCGCCGGTTCTATTGCCGTAAGGATATCGCCAACCTTCACCTTGCTCAACAGGAAGCGGGAGATCTCCCCGTTACTGATGCGTTTCACCGTGATGGCCAACCTGCTATCATCAGGTGAGGAACTGAGGGAGTATGACCGCCTTATCTCCTCGCCGTGGTGGTCGAATACAAAAGTAAGGAACTGCCCTGCTTTGTAAGGCACGGGCCGTACTATCTTCTCCACCAGGTAAAAGGTCGCTGTATTGGGCAGCTCCCATTTGATGCCATCTACCCTTAATTCCAGCATGTTACAGGGCGATAACCAGTTTACCAAACTGCGCCGAATTGCCCATTTTGGCAAAAGCCTTAGCGGCATCTTTCAGCGGGAATACCTCATCAATTACCGGGACTATCTGGTGTTCGGCTACAAAATCTAACATGCCTTTAAACTCTTCCTGCGTACCCATCGTAGTACCCAGTATCTGTAGCTGTTTCCAAAAGATGGTGCGGCCATTGAGTTCGGGAATATTGCCTGCCGTGCCACCGAAGAATACAATGCGGCCACCGGGGTTGCACAAATCGGGTATCTTGTTAAAATCGGGGCCGAGGGCGCTATCTACCACAATATCGAATCCACCGCCGGAGACGTGCTTTAACTCTTCGGCCCAATCCTGCGCTTTGTAATTTACACCTGCTGCTGCGCCCAAAGTTTTGGCGCGCTGCAACTTATCGCCGCTGCCCGATGTAACGAACACCTGGGCACCTGCCGCAACTGCCCATTGCAATAGGAAAGTGCCCGTACCTGCACCAACGCCAACAATCAGTACCTTATCGCCTTGTTTTAAATGTGCCTTGGTGAACAAAGCGCGATATGCGGTAAGGCCCGCTAAAGGCAAGGCAGCCGCCTCTTCCCAGCTTAAGTGGGCGGGCTTAGGATAAAGGTATTCGGCTTTTACTTTTACGTATTCCGCCAGGGTGCCATCATCGGGCAGACCCAAAATCTTGAATTTTTTAGATTGGAATTCCGGGTGCTCGCCCCAGTTATGCGACGGGTTAATGATGACCGATTTACCCAGCCATTCTTCTGCACCCTCGCCGGCTTCGGCAACTATGCCCGCGCCATCGGCACCTAAAATCGTAGGATATTTAAGCCCCCCATATTTACCTATGCTTATCCAATAATCCCGGCGGTTTAAAGCTGCGGCTTTTATCTCCACCAGCACCTCGCCAGGCCCGGCGATTGGTTTATCTACTTCTTTATATACAATAGGGTTTTCCGCGGATTCGAGGACGATGGCTTTCATGATATTTATTTTATTAGGGCTATTTCCCAACTTTCATTCCGTAATTTTCGGTGGGCGCAATATCCAGCAGCTAAATCAGCAATTTCCAAAACGCTGCTGTCAAGTGCGATAATCTCCTTAAGGCTAACCACTTTGGCGACAGCTTCATAATCGTCGAATTTATCGTCGCTAAAAAATTCCCAGGTATTATCGTCGCTATTATGTTTTACCAGCGTAATGGCATGTTTGTCGGCTGTAATAAATTTCGTAGTGAAGACGGCTGTATTTTCCGGCTCCTTAAATTTCTTATATGCCGTTTTAACAGTTGAGCTTTCTGACGAACGGCCAATAACTTGCGCGATGTATGACAGTATATTTTTTTTCATTTTTTTTATTCAAAAAAAAACGGCAACATTTTACTGCTGCCGTTTTAAAAAGTTATTTGATATTAAGCTGTCGCTTTAGCGTAAAGCTCTGCTACATGTGCCCAATTAACTACATTCCAGATCGCTGCCAAATAAGCAGGGCGTAGGTTTTGGTATTTCAGGTAGTAAGCGTGTTCCCAAACATCAATACCTAAAATAGGCGTGCCTTTTACTTCGGCGATGTCCATTAAAGGGCTATCCTGGTTAGGGGTAGAGGTTATGGCTAATTTTTTATCGGCAGTAACGATAAGCCATGCCCAGCCCGAACCGAAACGTGTTGCGCCGGCATCAGATAATTTAGTTTTGAAATCGGCAAAGGTGCCGAAAGTGCTGGCAATAGCCGCTGCTAAAGCACCTGTTGGCTCGCCGCCACCGTTTGGCGAAAGCAAGGTCCAGAAAAGGCTGTGGTTATAGTGGCCACCACCGTTGTTGCGTACAGCAGCAGGGTATTTAGAAATGTTTTTGATGATGTCTTCGATATGCGCATCAGCCTCTGGTTTGCCTTCCAAAGCTTTGTTTAAGTTGGTAACATAAGCGTTGTGGTGCTTGCCATGGTGTATTTCCATGGTCAATTTATCGATGTGTGGTTCCAGTGCATCGGTAGCGTAAGATAACGCCGGTAGGGTAAATGCCATAATATTCAGTTTTTAAGTTTTACGTGTTGTGATGAGCAAATATAAGCGTGGAATTGGCTTTTTGTTCTAAATTAATGTCATTTCTTTAGTCCATGGACCATAGTCAATAGTCCATAGAAAAACCTTTCCTGCTATGGACTATAGTCCATCGACTATGGACCACCTATCTCTTCTTCTTAAAGAAATCTTTCACCAGCTGCGCGCATTCGTTTTCGAAAATGCCCCCGGTTATTAGTGTTTTGGGGTGAGTGATGGTTTGGTTGAGCCTGCCGAAGCCGCGTTTGGCATCATATGCCCCAAAAACTATCCTGCCTACCTGGAACCAGTAAGAGGCACCGGCACACATTACGCAAGGTTCCAGCGTAACATATAAGGTGCATTCGGGTAAATACTTGCCACCCATGTAATTGGTTGCGGCGGTAAGTGCCTGCATTTCGGCATGGGCCGATACATCGTTCAACCGCTCGGTAAGGTTATGTCCACGCCCAATTATTTTGCCCTGGCAAACCACTACGGCACCAATGGGTATCTCGTCTTCCTGCAGCGCCAGCCTCGCCTCTTTGAGGGCTTCGTTCATAAAAAACTCATCGGGCGATATGGCGGGCTCATCGCCAAAGGTGTAATATTTCATGGTATCTTATTGCGGCGGTTGTTTGTAGGGCGGTACAAATTTGGTTATTAACTCCCCCTGAGGGAATCGCACATCCCCCGGCGCATTTCAAAGCTTTCGAACACTCAAGATGTTGCCTTGCTTTTGCCGCTGCAAATATTTAAAACATTTTTCAATCTGCGGCTATTATATCTACTCAACAAACAAATAAGCATAAACATTTAAATCATTAACCATGAACTCATTACTGTATATTATCGCTGTTATCCTGATTATAGGTTGGGCAATCGGCGTGTTTTTTACCGCTGTGGGCAGCCTTATCCACGTGTTGCTCGTTATTGCCATTATTGCCGTGATTTTGGGTATTATACGTAAGCCTACTGCTATATAATACGGCGCACGCTATCTCAAAACCTGCGAAAAACTATCGTGATGTTGAATTTATTTCAACACCCCATCATAAAAGTGGCGGCTTTGCTTAGCTGCTTTGCATTCTGTAGACCTGCCACGTAGGGTGCTGAAACAAGTTCAGCATGACGGTGGACGGTTTTATCCCACAAAAAAGCCGGCAGGTTTTACGCTGCCGGCCCGGGTTTATAATTAACTAAACTGAGCTTATTTTGCTTTTTTGGTAACGATTAATACCACGCCATTCTTTCCTTTATCGCCGTATAGTGCGGTTGCGCTATTGTCTTTTAACACACTGATGCTTTGGATGTCGTCGGGGTTAATCTGGTCTAAGCCGATGACTTCTTTACCATCTAACATGTATAATGGTTTAGCCGGTCCTGGTAACTCAACGAAAGTTGCGGGATCTGTTTTACCCTGCAGGTTTAATTGTTTGCCGTTTAAAGTAAAAGCAATAGGCAGCGTGTAACGCACATTTACCGGTATGCCGTTTTGCATGCCCGGAAACCATTTGGGCATGTTTTTGATAACCCTTATGGCTTCTTCATCGGCGCCAAAACCAATACCCTTTATTACTTTCACATCATCAAGCGAGCCGTCATCTCGTACCACAAAGCTGGTTATTACGCGGCCTTGTATGTTGTTTTTACGGGCCTCGGCAGGGTATTTAATATTGGTAGTGAGGTATTTTACGCAGGCCTCGTTGCCACCTGGGTAGCCAGGCTGCTGCTCTACTTGCGTAAATACGGCATTATCTACGCCCAGCATCTTTATTGCGGAGCTTGTGTTTAAAGCGGTTTCTGGTGAAAGGCTAAATGCTATCGGTACAGCGAATTGAACCCGCACTGCCTTGCCTTTTTGTTTCCCGGCAATCCATTTTGGCGATTGTTTCAGTGCGCGCACCGCTTCTTCATCGCAGCCACTGCCTATGCCGCGCAGCACTTTTATATCGGTAATGGCACCATCTTTTTCTATTACAAAAGTCAGTATTACGCGACCTTGAACATTGTTTTTACGCGCTGTTTGCGGGTACTTGATGGTTTTGCCCAGGTAGGCCGCAAAGGCTTTATCGTCGCCGGGGAAGCGTGGCTGTTGCTCTACGGCTAAATAAACCTTTCCCTTTTTAGTAGTATCTATGGCAAAAACCTTCCCTTTTAGCAAGGTTGCTTTCTTTGGGCTGGATTTGTCGGTACTCAGTACGTTTACCACCTCGGGGTACAGTGCCGATGCTTCTGTCTCCGAAACTATGGCTGATGCAGGCTGCAAAAACAATTCCTCGGCGTTGTTATTGATGCTTTTTACGGCTTTACTATCGTTTATGGTGGCCGATGATAAGATCAGCATCATGATGAACAACGGTGCCGACAGCCCGTATTTCAATAGTTTAATGCGCTGCGATTTGTTTTTTTGTAACATCATGATGCGTTGTTTTAATAAGCTGTGGTTATAAAAAGGGTTAACTAAACGATGCGCAGGCGCATTAAAGGTTTGGCTCAGCAGCAGCATAGCGTATTCGGCTTTATCGTTACCCGCTTTTATGGCCTGCCTGTCGGCAATGTATTCGTGTATATGCTTAATGGCCGATCGGTACAGGTACACTACCGGGTTAAACCAGCTGAGTATCATCACCGCTTCCACAATAAGTACATCGGCAGAATGCCATTGTTTGGCGTGTACCTCCTCATGTGCCATAATTACCTCCTTGCTCTCGGTATCATCGGCAACATATATCATGTTGAAGAACGAATACGGCACGGTTGGCAGGGCCTGCTTAAGCACCCGCTTCAGTTGGATAAATTGCCACATCAGCCGTAGGGCAAGTACCGTTACGCCCGCCAGGTACAGCATCACCACCAACTGGCCAAGCGTGTAAGGGCTGTCTTTTATAGGTGCGAGTGCTGTGATGTTAATATCTGCGCCCGAGCCATAAAAGGTTGCTTGCACCTCCCGCGTAATAAACAGATCTTTTAACCAGTCGGATTGTATAAGCGGTATAAAAAACGATAGCAGTGCAGCGCCTACCAGGTAAATGCGGTTAAGCTGAAAGAAAGTTTCGCGGCGTAGCAGCAGCGCATAAAAGCCAAAGAACAGGGTGAGGTAAATATTTACCAGCAATAAATAATTCCACCAGGCCATAACTATTTATCTTTTAGTTTTTCAATCAGTTTCATTATCTCGTCGGCTTCTTTCAGATCTATCTTCTCTTTCTTCACAAAAAAGGAAAGCATCCTGTTTACCGAGTTATCGAAGTAGCCGCTAAGCAGCTTATCGGCAGCAAAATTTTGGTATTGTTCTTTGCTCACTACGGGGTGGTATTCGTGGCTTTTGCCGTAAGCCGTGTGTCCTACAAAACCCTTCGTTTCCAGTATCCTGATGATGGTGGATACCGTGTTGTATGCAGGTTTGGGCTCAGGCAAAATATCTAAAACATCTT
The DNA here is from genome assembly GCF_004519315.1 of Mucilaginibacter psychrotolerans. Lineage (GTDB taxonomy): Bacteria > Bacteroidota > Bacteroidia > Sphingobacteriales > Sphingobacteriaceae > Mucilaginibacter > Mucilaginibacter psychrotolerans. The sequence goes on along the minus strand of NZ_SOZE01000006.1, from coordinate 48,382 downwards.
TTACGAAGCCCTTCTTTAACTGCCAAAGCACCTGCATAATCTGTTCTTCGGCGCGGGTTAAATCTTTAATTTCCATGTTGTGTGAGATAAACTAAGTTATTAGTTATACGAAGTTAAAATATTAAAATGAAAATTACAACTAAGTGCTTAGTTTTTTATTTATCAAACTTTTATGTGCATGTTTGGTTCTTCTACGCACAATATATTATACATGGATATTACTTTTCACGGTGCTGCCCGTAATGTAACCGGCAGCAAGCACCTTTTGCGCCTGCAGGATGGCACAAGCGTACTTTTAGACTGCGGTATGTTCCAGGGCATGGGCGAACAAACCGAAGAGATGAACGAGCATTTCGGCTTCAACCCCACTAAGGTTGATTACCTGATCCTCTCGCATGCGCATATTGATCATTGCGGACTGATTCCGCGCCTGGTTTCTGAGGGATTTGAAGGGCAGATATTTTGTACCGCCGCTACAATGGACCTTTGCAAGATATTGCTTGCAGATTCTGCCAAGATACAGGAGCAGGATGTGGAGTACAGCAATAAGCACCGGGAGCGTAAAGGCCTGCCTTTACTGGAGGCTTTATACACCGAGGATGATGTGATCAAAGCGCTGGGTCTATTCAAGATTGTAAATTACCACGAGGCTTATCATATTACCCCCAACCTTAAATTTAAGTTTACCGATGCCGGGCACGTGCTAGGTAGCGCCGCTGTACACCTGGCGGTACAGGAAAACGGCAAAACCACCTATATCACCTTCAGCGGTGATGTGGGCCGCTATGGCGATATGCTGCTAAATAACCCACAGACTTTCCCGCAGGCAAATTACATTTTGCTGGAATCGACCTATGGCGACAGCCTGCATAAAGATATTGGCCCTATAGAGGATGCCCTGCTGGAAATTATCAAACAAACCTGCGAGGTAAAAAAAGGCAAAGTAATTATCCCGGCCTTCAGCGTGGGGCGTACGCAGGAATTGCTGTATGCCTTAAATGCCCTGGAATTAAAAGGCGTGTTGCCCGATGTGCCGTATTATGTAGATAGCCCGCTATCTGAGAAAGCTACGCAGGTATTGAAGGCCCACCCCGAGGTGTATAATAAAGACGTGAAAGAAGTGATGAAGGTAGATGCCGACCCCTTCGGCTTTAAGGGTTTAAAGTTCGTGCAGTCTACCCAGGAATCCATCGCGCTGAACGATGATGTGCGGCCCTGTGTGATCATCTCCTCATCGGGCATGGCCGAGGCCGGCCGCGTGAAGCACCACATTAAAAACAACATCAACAACCAAAAGAATACCATACTGATGGTGGGCTATGCCGAGCCCAATTCGCTGGGAGGCCGCCTGCTGCGTGGCGAAAAGGAGGTGCGCATCTTCGGGGACGAATATACCGTTGTAGCCGAAGTGCAATCGATAAAAAGCATGAGCGCCCATGGCGATTACGACGATTTGCTTCATTTCCTCAACAGCCAGGACCCTAAACTGGTAAAAAAACTTTTCCTGGTGCATGGCGAATACGAGGTGCAGCAGCACTTTGCCGAAAAGCTGAAAGAGAAGGGCTTTGCCGATGTAGAAATACCTTACCAGCATCAGAAAGTAGTGTTGGAGTAGGGGGGAGACCACAACAACGCTACTCTATGTCATTTCGAATCCTGAAGCGCTGGGTGGTGCGGGACTGGGTGAGAAAACTTGTTAAATATGCAAAGCCGCCAAGCAGCTACACTAAGCATAACGCAACTATCGCGCTAACAAGATTTCTCGTCGCTCCTGCTCACAACCCAGCCTTTCGCTCGCTCGAAATGACGAATTGGGATGGACGTATGTTTGATGAGGGAACTTTTACATCCCCTTAGTTATCGCTGCATAAACCACATCCTGTATCCTTGGGCGGATGTTGAGGCTGCCCAGCTTACTGCTTACATTGGGGTGCACACGATTAGACAGGAAAACGTAAACCAGGTTGTACTTAGGGTCTACCCATACGCAGGTGCCGGTAAAGCCGGTATGCCCGTAGGCCTGATCTGATGCCAGTTGCGAGGGATATTTATGCTCAGGTATAGGGTCCCAACGGTCGAAACCCAGGCCACGGCGGCTTACGGCACTTTGCTTGGCCGTAAACAAATCCACTGTCTCGGGTTTAATGTACTGCACGCCGCCATAGCTGCCGCGGTTCAGCATCATCTGGTACATAATACCAATATCGTTTGCGCTGGCAAACAGGCCTGCATGGCCTGCCACGCCACCCATCAGGGCCGCAGTGGGGTCGTGCACGTAGCCATCTATCACGGTACGGCGGTCTTTTTTATCGTCTTCGGTTGGCGGTATCCTGTCAACAGGGAAACGGTATAAGGGCAGGTAGCCTGCGGTTTGCATGCCCAGCGGGTTATAAAACTGCTGCTGCACATAGTGGTTAATAGGCCTGGCCGTAACGGTTTCTACTATTTGCTGCATAATGCACATGCCTACATCGCTGTACACGTATTGCCCGCGGGTTTTTACAGGGGCGTTCAGCATATCAGGCCACATCACTTCTTCAAAGTAATTTTTGCGCAGGTAATAATTCTCGTTCACCTTGGTGGGGAAGTTGGCCGAAGAATCTACCGTATAATCAGTAGGTTTTATTTTGCTGAAGGTTTGTATGTCGGGTATCAGGCCGGCCTGGTGCTCCAGCAGTTCGCGCACGGTAAGGGTTTTGATATTGCTTTTACGCGCCAGTGCCAGGTAGGTGCCGGCGGTAGAATCGAGCGCCAGCTTACCCTGATCGTAAAGCTGCATGGCTTCCATGGTGGTGGCCGAAATTTTAGTCATACTGGCCACATCGAAGATGTCGGTTATGCGGTCGGGTATATCGTTGCGGTAGGTATGGTAGCCATAGGCTTTGTTGAAGATTACTTTGCCATCTTTTATCACCATCACCACGCAACCGGGAGTAGCCTGGCTACCGATGGCTTCCTGGGCAATTTTATCGATGTCTGTTAAGTTTTCGGCATTAATACCCGCATCTTCGGGCACAGTGTATTGCAGGCGTATTTTTGCCGTGAGCGCGCCTGTGCCATTGGCGTATTTTGGGGTATAGCCTTTTGTAAGTTTTTGCGTTACCGCCACCCCGCCGAATATGGCCTGGGCGCTGAACATAGCGGATACCGGCGTAACTTGGGTAGACCATAGCAACGGCCCTGCAACCTCATTCAGTTTAGCCAGCGATTTATCGCTCCCCAAAAGCGAAACCACTACGTTCTTTAGCTTTTGATTGGTAGTGATAAAATCGAGTATCTGCGGGTTGTTCAGGTCCGCATCGGCCAGTTGTACAATAAGGGTATTGTAAAACTTGGTATCCAGCGATAAAGCATCGAGTGACTTAAGGCCGAGGTAATCATTGCCTTTAAAGAGATCAACCCTGGCGTACTTGTTCAGCAGGCTATCGAATGCTGCAGTGTAGGCGCCGGAGAACCGGATGCTGGCTATCTTGGCAACATCCAGGTTTTGCAGCGGGATAATTTGCTTATCGTTGTTGAGCAGTACGGTGCTTTGCTCGGCGGCCTTTTGCTCTTGCAAAAAGGCTTTGCCATTGGGCGGGTTTTGCGCGCATGCCGAATTGAAAATAACGAACCCCGATAAAAGCAGCAGATAAATGCGCTGCCTATTTTTGGTCATAAACCTTAACACCATTGATATATGTCTTTATTACTTTCACATTAGGCAGCTCGCTGCCATCCACCTTCATTATATCCTTATCCAGTATCACAAAATCGGCATATTTGCCTACTTCTATGCTGCCCTTTTCTTTCTCCTCAAAGTTGGCTTTGGCCGCCCAAACGGTCATGCCCCGTAAGGCTTCAATGCGGCTGAGGGCGTTATTCATTTGGAAACCTGTGGCAGGCGAGCCCTTCAGGTCCTTGCGTACCACGGCAGCATAAAACGTGTACATGGGGTTAATATTTTCTACCGGGAAATCGGTACCCAGCGGTATCCAGCCGTTTTGCTTCATCAGGTCTTTATAAGCGTAAGCACTTTTAAGTCGCTCGGTACCCAGGCGGTTGATGGCCCATGCCATATCAGATGTGGCATGCGTTGGCTGCACCGATGGGATGATGCTGTACTCGCCAAAGTATTTTACATCCTGCGGGGATACGATCTGCGAATGCTCAATACGCCAACGTTTATCGTTCTTGCCTTTCAGTACATCGGCATACACTTTCAGTATCACCCGGTTGGCCGAATCGCCTATGGCATGCGTACACATCTGGAAACCGTTGGCGGCTATCTTTTTGGCCACTTCTTCAAAATGCGCCTTGCTGCTCAGCAAAAAGCCGTTCCAATTCGCTTTATCAGCATAAGGTTTTAAAAGGCAGGCCCCGCGCGAACCGAGGGCACCATCGGCATATACCTTAAACGCACGTACGTTCAGCGATGGTGTTTTGTAGGCACCACGTTTAAACAGGTATTCGTAATTTTCTTCTTTGTCGGCCAGCATCAGGTACATGCGCATCTTCAGGTCGCCTTTGTGCTGTAACGATGCAATGGTGCTTACCATGGTGTAGGGCAGGCCGCAATCATCCACGGTGGTTAAACCCACGGCAAAGCAGTTGCGCTGCGCATCCAGTAAGGCCGATTGCACAATCTGCTCGCTTGGCTCGGGTATTTTGCGGGTTACTATGCCCACGGCATTATCAACCAGTATGCCGGTAAGTTCGCCGCCGATGGTTTCTATCTGCCCGCCGGTGATGGTTTGGCCGGGTTTAATGCCGGCTATATTTAAAGCAGCCTGGTTGGCTATGGCGGCGTGGCCGTCTATCCTGCTCAGAATAACCGGGCGAACCGGGAATAAGGAATCGAGTTTGGCTTTGTTGGGGAATTGTTTTACGGCCCAGATGTTTTGGTCCCAGCCATTGCCTATGATCCAGCCTTCGGAGTTTTTGCGGGCGTAAGCACTTACGGTATCCACCACCGCCTGCCAGCTTTTGCTGCCCACCAGTTTTACTTCCTGTAAGCCCAAGCCATATTCATAAAAGTGCGCGTGGGCATCAATAAAGCCGGGGTAAACGGCTTTGCCGCCGGCATCAATGGTTTCTTTGGCTAAATATTTTTGTTCGAGGGTATCGGCGTTGCCTACGGCTATTATTTTGCCGTTGCTAATAACGAAGGCATTGGCGGTAGTAAAGTTGCTGTCGACAGTGTAAACGAGGGCATTTTTTACGAGGGTATCGGCATTGTATTCTTTTTGCTTACAAGCGGCAATCAGAACAAACAGCAAGGGCCAGAGTTTCTTCATATAAAAAACAGGTGGATGTAAATTAGATAACGTTGAAAGTATATACAAACATGTAAAGGTAAAGTTATGCAATCAAATATTTAATTTAGCATCGAAATTGATCCCGGGAAAATCGGGAGGAGGGAAATACGTTTAAATGCCAGATATAATACAGCTTTTACCCGATTCGGTAGCCAACCAGATAGCCGCAGGCGAAGTGGTGCAGCGCCCCGCATCGGCAGTAAAAGAATTGATAGAGAATGCTATAGATGCAGGTGCGGATAAAATACAGCTGATATTGAAAGATGCCGGCAAAGCATTGATACAGGTAATAGATAATGGCTGCGGCATGAGCCTTACCGATGCCCGCATGTGCTTTGAGCGGCACGCCACATCAAAAATACGCAAGGCGGAGGACCTTTTTGCCATCCGTACCATGGGTTTTCGCGGCGAGGCGATGGCATCTATTGCCGCCATTGCGCAGGTAGAACTGAAAAGCCGCCGCCACGAGGATGAACTGGGTACCTGCATTTGCATTGAAGGCAGCGAAGTGATAAAGCAGGAACCCTGCTCGGCCAATACGGGTACTTCTATATCCATCAAGAACCTTTTTTATAATACGCCCGCCCGCCGCAACTTTTTAAAAAGCAACCCGGTGGAGATGCGCCATATTATAGATGAATTTCAGCGCGTGGCACTGGCCAACCCGGGTGTGTTTTTAACCATGCACCACGATGGGCAGGAAGTTTACCACCTGCCTGCTGCATCGTTAAAGCAACGCATCATACACTTATTAGGGAATAATTATAACCAGCGATTGGTGCCTGTGGAGGAAGATACCACCATCATCCGCCTGAACGGTTACGTAGGCAAGCCCGAGTTTGCCCGCAAAACACGCGGCGAACAGTTCTTCTTTGTGAACAACCGTTTTATTAAGGATGCTTATCTGAACCATGCGGTGCTCACGGCATTTGAAGAGCTGTTGCCCGAGGATGCCTACCCGCTGTATGTGCTGTTTATCGATATCGACCCATCCAAGATAGATATCAACGTACATCCAACCAAAACGGAAATTAAGTATCAGGACGAGAAAGCCATTTACGCCATCATCCGCTCGGCCGTGAAACGTTCGCTGGGTAAATACAATATAACGCCGACCTTGGATTTTGACCAGGAGAACAGCATAGGGCACCTTATTACGCAAAAGCCTTTCGAGGAAATCGTTCAGCCTACCATTGCCTTCAACCCCGATTTTAACCCCTTTGCAGCAGAGAAACGGCCCGCACGCGAATTTCCTTTCCTGCGCGATAGCGGCAGTCCGCAGCAAGCCATACCCAAAAACTGGGATACGCTGTACGAAATTGCCCGGCGCGATGAGAACCTGCAGCACGAGATGCACGAACAGCAAAGCACCTCGGTGAATGATCAGGAGATAAGCAAAAGCAGCGAGAAGCAGTTTTTCCAGGTGCATAACCGGTTTATCCTCTCGCAGATCAAATCGGGATTCATGCTCATACACCAGCAATGGGCACACGAGCGTATTTTGTACGAACGCTACCTGCAGCAATTGCAGAACCATAGCGGCGTGAGCCAGCAGAGCTTATTTCCGCAATCGGTTACACTAAATAGTGCCGATTTTGAGTTATTGAGAGAGCTTTTGCCCGATATACGCGCCCTGGGTTTCGATATACGCGAATTTGGCAAAAACACGGTGGTGGTAGAGGGCATCCCCGCAGATATCAACAATGCCAACGAGCACGAGCTGCTGGAACATCTGCTGGAGGGGTTTAAAAACAACCTGGCTATTTTAAAGTTAGATAAACGCGATAACCTTGCCCGCTCGCTGGCGCGCAACGCTGCCATAAAAACCGGCGTAAAATTATCTATGGAAGAGATGAACCAACTGATAGACCAGCTTTTTGCCTGCCAGATGCCAAATTTGGCCCTGAATGGCAAGCCTGTAATTACTACCTTTACATTGAACGAATTAGCCGAGCGGTTTGAGAAATAACCTGAAGGCCTTAAATATATTTTAACATACACATGCAATCACCATTTGCCAATTTAACACCGGTTGTTAAAAACCTTATCATCATCAATATTCTTTTCTTTGTAGCAACCTACGCCTTGCAGCAATTTGTTGAACTTGAGAAGCTTTTGGGCGCTTTTTACCCGGCATCGCCGTTGTTTAAACCATGGCAGCCTATAACTTACATGTTTATGCATGGCGGATTTACACATATCTTCTTTAATATGTTTGCCGTCTTTATGTTCGGCCCCATACTCGAACAGACAATGGGTTCCAAGCGTTTTTTTAATTACTATTTCATTACAGGTCTTGGTGCATTTGCGCTATATATGGTCGTGCAAGCGATACAACTGCATGGGATAACCGGAACATTTACTATACCACATCCCGAAGTTGAAAGTTCTTATTTTAATTATGGCGGAGGGCAGGAACAGGCTATAAAATTATACAGCATTTATAATTTCCCTATGGTTGGTGCCTCGGGAGCTGTATTCGGTATTTTAGTTGGCTTTGGTTTGTTATTTCCCGAACTTGAAATGATGATCATTTTTTTACCAGTTCCTATTAAAGCTAAATATTATGTCATTGGCTACGTTATTTTGGAACTTTTTTCTGGAGTAAGGCAGGCACCCGGCGATAATGTTGCACATTTCGCTCATTTGGGCGGTGCGCTTATCGGCTTTATTTTAATTAAAATATGGGGTATGAAAAAGACAAACAATTACTATTAATTTTCATTTGTTAACATAGCAAATACCGCTACCGTTTATGAACACTCTTTGGCGAGATATCCAATATAAATTACTAAAGTCGGGCAATAAACTCACATTGCTTATAGGCATAAATGTGATTGTTTATTTGGGTATCAATGTACCCGCTATCATCGAGCAGTTATTCCGCGGGTTTGGTAATAGCGCTATTATTGCACTATCAGAAAAATATCTACTGTTACCAGCCGACCTGCACACCCTGCTTTTCCGTTTCTGGACACCATTTACCTACATGTTTATGCATGCAGGCGTGTTGCACATTTTGTTTAATATGCTATGGCTGTATTGGTTTGGGCAAATATTTGAAGAATTTGTGGGCAATAAGCGTACAATTGGATTGTACCTCTTGGGCGGCCTTACAGGCGGGTTTTTATTTGTAGCCGCTTATAATATATTCCCTGCTTTTACCAGCATGAATGCTGCGGCAGGAGGTGTTATTGTTGGCGCATCGGCCAGTGTAATGGCCGTTATTGTGGCCACTGCTACGCTACTGCCCGATTATACCATATCCATCATATTTATTGGCCCTGTTAAGCTAAAATGGGTTGCCCTTTTTATTGTTTTGTTAGATTATTTGAGCATTGCCGGCGGCAACGCTGGCGGCGAAATTGCCCACCTTGGTGGTGCTTTATTCGGTTTTGTGTATATCAAGCAAATGCAAAAGGGCAACGATTGGATAATGGGTATCAACAAACTGTTTGCCCCTAAACCCAAAATGAAAGTGGTAAGCTTTAACCATCCGCAAAAAAAAGCGGCTAATATGCCCCGGCAAGACGAAATCGACCGTATTTTAGATAAAATTTCCGCATCCGGCTACGATAGTCTGAGCAAGCAGGAGAAAGAAACACTGTCCCGCGCAAGCAACCATAATGAAGGATAAAAAAAGCTTAGGGTTTTTCGGCAAGATATTGTTGTGGTGCAATTATGCGTTGTGCCTGGCTTTGTTGCTGAGTTACCTGGCCCCCTACCTCGATCCGCGAAAGGCCTGGCTCATCGCGTTCTTCGGGTTGGCTTATCCGCCTTTGCTGTTGTTCAATCTGATTATGGTGGTTTATTGGTTGTTCAGGCGCAGGCTGTATTTCGCGCTGTCGGCAATCACTATCCTCATGGGGTATAAGGTTTTGGTCAATAATATCGGCTTCCGCACGCAAAAAGATATCGCCAGGCCAACACAACCCAATTCGCTGCGTATCATGACCTACAACGCGCACGATTTTAAGCGCTACGGGGCCAATAACGATATTTCTACCAAGCATGAAATACTGGAACTCATTGCCCAGAATAATCCTGATGTAATAGGCATACAGGAGTTTTATACCCGTCGGCGCGGGCAGTACGATATGATAGACTCCATTAAAAAGATATTGAACAGCGAGTTCTATTATTTCGAACCCTTCGATGTAAATTACGACCAGGCATCGGGCATGGCTATCTTCTCGCGCTACCCTATTTTTAACTTCGGGCTGGTTTCGCTTTCGGGTAAAATGACGGGAAACCAATGCCTCTTCGTCGATATTCAGAAGGGCGACAAGAAGATAAGGCTGTATAGTATGCACCTGCAATCCATCAAGTTCGAGCCGGAAGATTACAAATACCTGGGCGAGGTATCCAAAAAAGGCAAAACCAATATGACGGCCACCAAGCGCCTGGGCACTAAACTTAAGATAGCTTTCCTGAAACGCGCCGATCAGGTTTACACCGTAAAGGCTCACGCCAAAGAGTGTCCCTATCCATACATCTATTCCGGTGATTTTAACGATACGCCAGCTTCGTTTGCCGTTAACACGATGGCGCTGGGCATGAAAAACGCTTTCCTGGAGAAAGGCTCGGGCCTGGGGCGAACCTATAACGGCGATTTCCCCAACTACCAGATAGATTATATTATGGTGAGCCCGCAGTTTGATATATTGAACTATCAGATCATCCAAAAGAAACTTTCGGACCATTACCCGGTATGGGCCGATGTACTGTTAAAATAAATTAGATTACCCCGCTATACATACCCCCTTTATGAATGTTTTGGTTACCGGCTCCTCGGGCCAGTTAGGCAGTGCAACCGTAAGGCAACTTAAAGCATACGGCCACCAGGTTGCCGGTATCGATTTAATACCGGCCGATACCACAAATGCACTTATAGATATACAAGATAAGGCAGCGGTAGCCTCCGCAGTAAAGGGCTTCGATGCCATTATCCATACAGCGGCCCTTCACGGCAAGCATTATGAGCTGGGCTATCCCCGCGAACCGTTTATACAAGCCAATATCCTGGGTACACTGAATTTGCTGGAAGCCTGTGTAGCGCAGGGTGTTAGTAAGTTCTTGTACACCAGCACTACATCCATTTATGGCGAGGCCATGGTAGATAAGGATAAAGCCGTTTGGGTTGACGAAACACTTATAGAGCGCCCACGCGATATCTACGATATTTCCAAGCAAGCCGCAGAACAGCTTTGCCGCGATTTTTTCAATAAGGAAGGCCTGCAGGCCTCCGTTTATCGCGTTGGGCGGTTTTTGCCCGAAGATGATAATCTTAAGCTGAACCATCGTCTCTATCGTGGACTGGATGAACGCGACGGTGCCGAAGCCCTGCGCCTGGCGTTGGAGGCAGATTTCGCCAATTTCGAGCTATTCAACATCAGCAGCGGTTCGCCGTTTAGAAGGGAAGACGTTGTGGAGCTTAAGCATAATCCGCGAGCGGTAATCCTGAAATATTACCCGCAGGCAGAGGCTATCTACACGGCTAAAGGCTGGCAATTTCCGCAAAGCATTGATAGGGTTTATGATTGTGGGAAAGCTACACGGTACTTCGGCTATCAGCCCAGGTACACTTTTGGTTTTTTGCTGAATAGTTAAGTTTGGGTAATATTGAATGAGATAGGCCGGGATTTATCATACTTGAACCCTAAAAATTGTAAGTTTGCGCTCATGGAACAAAAATTGTTTGTTTACAACAGTTTAACACGTAAAAAAGAAGAATTTATCCCACTTGATGCGCCCCATGTAGGGATGTATGTTTGCGGGCCTACCGTATATAGCGATGTGCATTTGGGCAACTGCCGCACCTTTATCAGCTTCGATTTAATTTTCAGGTACCTGCTGCACCTGGGTTACAAAGTACGCTACGTGCGCAATATTACCGATGCCGGCCACCTGGAGGGCGATGCAGACGAGGGCGAGGATAAAGTATCAAAAAAAGCAAGGCTATCGGCTTTAGAGCCTATGGAGATAGTGCAGCGCTACACCGTGGATTTCCACGATGTGATGAAGATTTTCAACGCCCTGCCGCCGAGCATAGAGCCTACCGCCACAGGCCATATCATCGAACAGATTGAGCTGGTGAAAGTGATATTGGAGAAAGGCTACGCCTATGAGGTGGATGGTTCGATATACTTCGACGTAGAGAAATACAACCAAACCCAGGATTACGGTATATTAAACGGTCGCAAGCTGGAAGATATGCTGAATAACACCCGTGCTTTGGGCGGCCAGCACGAAAAGCACGGCAAGCTGGATTTTGCCCTTTGGATAAAGGCCAAGCCCGAGCACCTGATGAAATGGCCATCGCCATGGGGCGTAGGCTTCCCCGGCTGGCACCTGGAGTGCTCGGCCATGAGCAATAAATACCTGGGGCACCAGTTCGATATCCACGGTGGCGGAATGGACCTGATGGCCACACACCACACCAACGAGATTGCGCAAAACGTAGCCAGTTGTGGCAATACGCCCGCCCGCTATTGGTTGCATACCAATATGCTTACGGTGAACGGCCAAAAAATGTCCAAATCTTTGGGAAACAGTTTCTTGCCGCACGAGTTGTTTGAGGGCACGCACGCCTTACTAAAAAGAGGTTATAGCCCCATGGTGGTGCGTTTTTTCTTTTTGCAGGCAAGCTACCGCAGTACGGTCGATTTTTCTAACGAGGCACTGGATGCAGCCGAGAAATTCTATAAAAGACTGGCCGAAGCCGCTAAAAAGTTAAGTGCATTGCAACAAAACCCCCTGGTTGCTGTTGATGACGAGGCAGAGAACGAGATTGCATCGGCATGCGAAGATTGCTATAACGGCATGAACGACAATTTTAATTCGCCAAAGACGTTAGAGGCATTAAACAACCTTTCCAAGTGGGCAAATTCATTTGCTGATGCTACCCGCAACTCGGGTGCTGTGTCGGCCGCAACTTTCGAACGGATGAAGAAAACCTACAACGATTTCTTTTATGATGTTTTAGGGTTGAAACAAGAAGATAACGAAGGAGGCGACACAGCCGGTTTGCTTGGTTTAATTGTAAACCTGCGCAACCAGGCAAAGGCCAATAAGGATTACGCCACTTCTGACAAGATAAGGGAGGGGCTAAAGCAAATAGGTTTCCAACTGAATGATAACAAACAAGGCAATACCGATTGGATACGGATTTAACCTTTTTTAACGATCATAACACATTGAATGTAAGCCGGGTATGCTTACATTTATAATGCGAACAATAAATATTGCCCACTACACACTATGAAAAAATTATTGATAGCTGCCTTCGTTTTATCTGGACTTGTCCAGCACGCATCGGCACAAACAAAACCTGTTGAAGTAAGCAGGATAGTAAATGCCGAGATAGACTTCAACAACCTGGTTGAGCGTAAAGGTATCAAAGCAGGCTTTTTGGCCGTTGCCGATCCGGAGGGGATAGTTTTTAAACCAAACGCGGTAAAGATATCTGAGTTTTACGCCACAATAGATAAACAACCCGGCAAGCTTACCTGGAAACCAAAAGTTGCCCGTGTATCTGCCAACGGCGATCTGGGCTTTACCGCCGGCCCATACGTTTACCAAAACGGCAAAACCGACGATGATAAGGTTTTTGGCCAGTACGTTTCGGTATGGAAGCTTGACCCAACCGAGAACCGCTATAAGCTGTTGATAGACTTGGGCATACAACACCCGGAGCCGGAGAGCGAAGCGGCAACTGATTTCGAGGAACCCGACCTTACTAAGCAGGTTGCGGCAAGCAAGGACCCATTCAACGGCAAAAGGCTGATAATGGACTCTGATAAGATCCTTAACCAACTGCAGGGTATGTCGGCCAGGGCGGCTTACAAAGAGTTTTTAAGCCCTGGTGGCATGTATTATTTCCCGGGTTTTGAGCCTATAAAGGGTAAAGAGAAAGTTTCAGATTTCATAGCCAGCGAGGGCATCAGCATTTCATCGCAAACGGTAAATGCAGGCCGTTCTACCAGCAACGATATGGCCTACAGCTACGGCACCGCCCGCATACGTAAAGGCAATATCGTAAACAACTATAACTACGTGCGTATTTGGGAGATGGATGCCACTCACAAATGGAACGTATTGCTGGAGATATTTTCAACGGTAGAATAAGCTATAGGAAACTTAACTTATAACAAAAAACGCTAAGCTTATCGGCTTAGCGTTTTTTGTTATATAACGTTTCTTAAAATAATTGTTCGATAATGTCGCTTGCCGATAAACCTTCGGCTTCGGCGTGGTAGCTGCGCACGATGCGGTGGCTTAATATAGGCTTGGCAACCGCCTTCACATCTTCAATGTCGGGGGAATACTTTCCGTTGAGTACAGCGTGGCATTTGGCCCCCAGGATAAGGAACTGCGATGCGCGAGGCCCAGCGCCCCAGTTAAGCAACCGTTTTACCTGCGGGGTTGCGAACTCGCTATCGGGGCGGGTTTTAGATACCAGCTTAACGGCATACTCCAACACGTTATCGGTAACCGGTATATTGCGCACCAACTGCTGGAAATAGATAATCTGATCGGCGTTCAATTGCTTGTTTACCGTAACCTGGTGAGTGCTGGTAGTATTTTTTACTACCTGTAACTCTTCTTTAAAAGAAGGGTAGTTTAAGGCCACGTTGAACATGAACCTGTCCAGTTGTGCTTCGGGCAACGGGTAAGTGCCTTCCTGCTCTATGGGGTTCTGGGTAGCCAGTACGAAAAATGGTTTGGCTAATTTGTGCGTAACGCCCGCCGCTGTAACGGCTTTTTCCTGCATGGCCTCTAATAAGGCAGCCTGCGTTTTTGGCGGGGTACGGTTTATCTCATCGGCCAGGATGATGTTAGAGAACACCGGGCCGGGGATGAATTTAAAGTTGCGGTCTTCGCCCAGTATTTCAGATCCGATGATGTCTGAGGGCATCAAATCGGGCGTAAACTGTATGCGTTTGAAGTCGAGGTCGAGCACCTGGGCTACGGTTTGTACCAGCAGCGTTTTGGCCAGGCCGGGTACGCCAACCAACAGACAATGCCCGTTGCTGAAAATAGAGATCAGGACGAATTTAATAACTTCGTCCTGTCCTATGATTACTTTTCCAATTTCTGCACGTATTTGCTCGTAAGCATGTTTCAGTGCATCGGCGGCCTCTACATCAGAGCGGTGTTGCATATGTTATATTATGGTTTTGCCTGCGCCGAGGTAACCGGCATTATCCATTTTTTTAGTATGGGGTAAGCCTGGTATTCAGGGTCTATCTTGATAAAAGTTTCTTTACGACGTTTTTCGAACCACTGGCTTACGGTACGGTCAAGCTTATCGTCCAAAGCCATCTCTTTCAGCTTAGCAAAATCCTGCTCCAGGTTGGCCTTGTGGGCATCCGTAACCGATTTAAGGTATAAGATCTTATAGCTTTTTTTGCCGGTTTGGGCATCTGTAAACAAAATTGGCTTTGATATGCTGCCTACCTTCATGGTATCAATTACCAGGGCAACCTGCGGATCTAAGCGGTTTGTAGGTATATAAGTTGAGCGGGTTTGCACGTTATCAGCGTTCAGCATCATCCCGCCGTTGTATTTGGTTTCTTTATTATCAGAGAACAGGGCTGCCGCGCTCGAGAAATCGATGAGTTTATTGGTTTTCATTATGGTGTACAAACTATCGGCACTTACCTTGGCCCTGTCTAAACTGGCTGGGGTTGTAACCGGTACAATCAGTAGGTGGCGGGTGTGTACCTGCTCGCCCCTGCGCTCTATCACCTGTAAAAAGTGAAAACCGAAATCGCTCTCGAAAACGGGCGATATTTCGCCGGCTTTAAGCTTAAAGGCTACGGCAGAGAACTCTTTTACGAAACCATTACGGTCGTTAAAACCCAAATCTCCACCGTCGGGTGCCGAACCCGGATCTTGCGAGTAAAGCCTGGCCATTGCGCCAAAATCTTCACCTTTTTTAACCCTGTTGCGTAACTCCTCGGCTTTGTCTTTATAATACTGTTTCTCGTCTTTAGTAAGCTTCGGGTCGAAGACGATTTCGCCAACTTCCACTTCTTTGTTAAAAGTAGGCACGCTATCCTTCGGCATCAATTCGTAGAAACGTTTGATATCCTGCGGGGTAACGTTTACCTTTTCAGTGATTTTTTGCCTCATTCGCTGTGCAATCATCGATTCTTTGATGTCGGGGCGTATCTCATCTTTGTATTGGATAATTGAGCGGCCCAAAAAAGCTTCCAGCTTCTCTTGCCCACCAGCACGCTGTATAAAGGTACGCATACGGCGCTCTACATCGGCATCAACGTCTTCATCTTTTACCTGCACGCTATCTATCACCGCCTGCTGGGCAAGCAGTTTTTGTGTTAGCTGGTTCTGCAATAAAACAGCTTTGAAATCTGCAGGGGGCTGCTGGCCGCTTACCAGGTATTGGGCGTATTGCAACTCGATATCTGATTGTAAGATGATGCTGGAGCCAACTACTGCAGCAATTTTATCAATGGTGCGTACCGGGCCGGTAGGGGCTTTTACAGTGGTATCGGCTTTAATTTGTTTTGTAGTATCTGTTTGTGCCTGAGCTATGGTGGCTACTAAAAAAATATTTACAATGAATATCCCTAATTTTCTCATGAACTTTGTTAAAAAATATGACGGGCGCGCAGGCCGTTAAATCGCAAATTTCGGTAAAATTTATTAATAATAATATATAATTAAGCCGTAGTGCGAATATGCCTATAATGCTTCAACTGCTTTAGGTACTTTTGGTTAAAATATGTTAAATAATGATGAAGGTTGATAACCCCCTGGCATTCCGTTTTATACTGCATGACGAGCTTTACCTGCTGCCCGAGGATAAAGTTGCCAGCCCCATTGCTGCACCCGAAGTAACCAGCCAGGTTCCCGCGTCTGCTGAACTGCCACCTGCACCGCCGGTTAACCAAGCACCAATTGCAGCCACGCCGGTGATTCCACAAGCCGTAAAGGTAACAGAGCCTGCAAATACCGCTACTCCTATGATTCCCCAGCCAATACAAACGCCCCGGCCCGAATTTAATTATCTGGGTGGCAATAATAAGCACTTTGTTATACTGGTGAATTACGCAGCTGACGAGCATATCCCTGCCGCACATTTAGCGGCCCTGGAAAGCATGCTTAAACGGAAAGATTTAGGATTGGATGATGTGGCGATATTCAACATGCATCAGCACCAACCGCTTGCTATTGCCAAAGTTGCCGAATGGTTGAAGCCGCTTAAAATGGTGATTATGGGTAAAGATGCCTTGCCGCAGGGTATTGGCAATTTGCCTTTTAACAGCCCGGTGCAGGGCAAGAAAACTACGGTGCTGTACAGTTTTGGTTTTGATGAGATGATGAGCAGCAACGAAAACAAGAAGGCCTTTTGGGACCAAATGAAAACACTATAATATGCAGCAATTAGTATTTGCTACCAATAACCGCCACAAACTACAGGAAGTTGCGGCTAAGATAAAAGGCCAGCTTACCCTGCTTACGCTTGAAGACATTGGCTGTACCGATGAGATTGCAGAAACCGGCCTTACCTTTAAAGCCAATGCATCTATCAAAAGCCGCCATATTTGGGATCGTTACAAGCTCAGTTGCTTTGGCGACGATAGCGGGTTGGGAATTGATGCCCTTAACGGCGAGCCGGGTATCTACTCGGCGCGGTATGCGGGCACGCACGGCAATCATAAGGCTAATAACGATAAGGTGCTGGCAAACTTGTTGGGTGTTACAAACCGCAAGGCGCAGTTCCGTACAGTTATCTCCTTAATGTGGCAAGGCGAGGAACACTTTTTTGAGGGCGTGGTTGCGGGCACCATTCGTACTGAAGTTTGTGGTAC
This sequence comes from Mucilaginibacter psychrotolerans, assembly GCF_004519315.1. Classification (GTDB taxonomy): domain Bacteria; phylum Bacteroidota; class Bacteroidia; order Sphingobacteriales; family Sphingobacteriaceae; genus Mucilaginibacter; species Mucilaginibacter psychrotolerans. Next base: position 31,245 of record NZ_SOZE01000006.1, on the reverse strand, counting down.
CGATGGCTTTGGTTACGACCCCATTTTTCAGCCGGATGGTTACGATATTACCTTTGCCGAAATGAGTATGGAAGAGAAAAATGCCATCAGTCACCGTGCCATAGCAGTTGAGAAGTTGATTGTGTTTTTGAATGAGAATGCTGGCGGATTAAACTTTACAGCAAAAATTCTCACGTCATGTTGAAATTTTTTCAACATCCCATCATAAAAGTAGCCGACATGCTAACGAACTTTGCTTGCCGGTTTGCATTGTTCAATACCTGCCCTGCGGGTTACCGAAACAATAATCGGTATGACGGGGGTACCCCCCCCCTATGGTCGTTTTTTGACCGTAGTGTCCGGCTTTTGCTTAGGCTTCACTGTACTGCTATCGCTCTTAGGTGCCAACACCGGCGCGTTGTTTGGTTTCAGTGCAGTGCTATCTGCCTTCCCCTTAACTATCGGTTTTACGCCCGTAGTATCTTTACCGGTTTTAAGTGGCATCAATGCCGGTAATTTAGTTGCCGTGCTATCGCCAGGCACGGGTTTGCCGCCGGGCGGTTTAGCCAATGGCTGTTTATCTTTCCCGGTTTTTTTAGGTGGGGTGCTGGCCGGTTTTACCGTAGCAGCTTTTTTGCTATACGATGGGATGATGGATTCCTTAGAGAAAGGTCGTTCCTTAGGCTTCCAGATAAAGCCTTTCAGTATCTTCTCCTCTTCTTTGAATTTACTTATCGGGCCATAACGGTGCTCGGGCTTTACTAAAAAGTAAACGTCCGTAGCACTATTGTCTTTAAATAGCACTCGCATTCGGCTGGTGAGCGAGCGCTGCATCTCTGTCACTTTTTTGGTACTGTCGCGTGCAAAGTAAAGGCTCTCGGCGTTGCCGGATATAAACATCTTATCCAGTTTATCATCCTTAAAAAAGCCCCGCATGCGCTTGCCGGCGATCTGGTTAAAGGTGGTAGAGTCGTCCTTTTCGATATTGACGATGAACGCCGAAGGGAACAGCATCAGGTTATCCATCTTTTTGTTGCGCATTTGCATAGTGATGGTATCGCCTGATAGCTGCGAACCTTGCGTCCATATAATCGGGTTTACGAACATGCGTAGGGTGCTGTCGCTATAACTGTAAAACATCGAATCGGCCTTTGCCTGCAGGTCTGATTTAAACAGTTTAGCATGATGAAAGGCTTTGATGATCCTTATCCTGGCGGTATCCTTCAACACCACCGTGCGGACCACAAATGCAGGGTCGTTATCGTCGGGTTCGTCCTCGGGCCTTTGTTCGGGGGCGCCTTCCGGGTCGTTGTCCTGATTTGTCCGCTGAACCTTTTTTTGCGCAGATCGGCCCTGGGCGTCGGGCTTTCCTGCGGGCGCAGGGATAGGTTTGCCGTTTTTATCGAGCTTTGGCGGTGCCACTACTACAGGCGGGGGTGGGCCAAACTGCATGGGGTGTAATATCAGGCTATCTTTCGGCAACCAAAGCGAGGTAGCCACCAAAAATTTCGACGCTTTTTTATCGGCAGCTTTCTTATCTGCGGCAGTTGGTGCCTTAACTTTTATAGAGGTATCCCTTATGCCGGCCAAACGCTGTTTTTCCTGCATAATATTTAAGTCTTTGTAAGTTAGCATTTGCGTTTCCAGCGAATCTGCAGAAATGTATATCGAGTCGCGCTTTATCTTTTCGGGCTTTTTTACTTTCAGCAGGCTGTCCGGCATTTTGCTTATATCAGGCTTTGCTGCCGCAGCCAAGCGGGCTAAAGAATCGGTAGCGGCCTTTAATTTTTTGATGCCGGGGTTAGTTATCGGCGTACCCATAGGGGTTTTAACAGGCACCCTTAATGGCGGGGCTTTTACCGGCGAGTTCCGGGTGGGGGCCTTAACTGTACCCAGCGACGGCGCTTTGATAGGTGAGCCTTTTTTTACGGTAGCAGGCTTGTTGTTTGCCGCATTAATGGCAGTGGCATCGACAGCAGTGGCTGTGGTGTCTTTTTCTTCGGTTACAATTACCACATACGGGTCTTTGGTAACCACCGTGCGTTCTTCGTTTTTGTAGTAATTGGCCAAATCGCCCAGCAGTGTAATCTTCTGCTCGCTATCGGTAAATACTACGTGCTTAACCGCACGGCCGAAGCCGGCTTTTTTATCGTAGAACAAGCTATCGCCTTTGAGCCTCTTGGTGCCCGATTTGTAGAGATTCTTCTTACCAAAGAAGGCCTGTTCTACCACGGTATTGTAAAGGCCGTTCTCGGTATAAAGGGTGTCTTTTTTATCTTTGGTATCGTAAATATTGGTGGGCCCGTAAAAATAGGAGATGCGCGTGCCTGTATTGTAGCGTAGCGTATCAGTTTTGATGAGGGCATCAGGCGTTACCAAAACTACATCGTAGCGAAAGTACGAATCGCGCGAGTTGGCAAAATAATAGCCGTTTTTGCTGGTGAGGGTGTTGTCTTTGTTCACCACTTTGCCACCGCCGGTATAGGTGCCAATGCGGGTTGCCGTATTGTAGGTAAGGTAGTTGGTGGTGAGCGTGGCATCTTTATCCACCATCTTCACGTTATCGGTAAGTATGGCAATTTTGGTATTGCCGTTGTAATTCAGCTTATCAGAAAAAATATTCAGCGTATCGCCTTGAGAAATGTTTACGTTGCCAAAGGCATCAAAGGCATTATCCTGTACGTAAAAGTAAGCGCTGTCCGACCGCATGATGGAGTAATCCTGCTGGAAGGTACCCTTGTAAACTTTGATCACATCCTTGCCGTTTATTTTGATACCCTCGCTGCTCTGCGAACGGATAAGCAGCACTACGGATTTTTTCTGCGCCATTACGCGAGCAGATAGCAGTATAAAAAGAAGGCTGAAGGTGTATTTTATCACGAGGGCAAAATTAGTTTTTTGCAGGGGTTATTAAATTAATAATTTTGGGATATGCTTCCTGTTGAACGCTTTATTGATTTTGCTGTGCAAAATAAGTTATTTGAGCCCGGCACCAAAGTGCTGGCGGCAGTAAGCGGCGGTATCGATTCGGTTTTAATGGCTCATTTGCTTAAATCTGCGGGTTATCAGTTTGGCATTGCGCATTGCAATTTTATGCTGCGCGGCCCCGAAGCCGATGCCGAGCAGGAATTTACCTGCGGGCTGGCCGCACAGTTTGGCGTAAGCTTCCACACCACCAATTTCGATACCAAGCTATACGCAGCAAAGCATAAATTATCTACGCAGATGGCTGCACGCGAATTAAGGTACCAATGGTTTGCCGGGCTTTGCCAAACAGCGGGTTACGAAGCCGTTGCGCTTGCACATCATCAAAACGATACGATAGAAACAATATTGTTGAACCTTACGCGCGGCACAGGCATAGCCGGCCTGCACGGCATTATGCCCCGAAACGGCAACCTGGTGCGCCCTCTGTTGTTTTTGGGGAGGGAGGAGATACAGGAGATCGTAGCCAACGAAAAGCTTGCTTTTATGGAAGACAGCTCAAACGCATCGGTAAAATATGCACGTAACAAATTGCGGCATTTGGTGGTGCCTGTGCTTAAGGAATTGAACCCTGCGCTGGAACAAACCTTTGAGCGCAACCTGCGCAACTTCCGCGAGATGGAGCAATTGCTGAACGAAAAGGTGGAGGCCCTGCGCGGCGAGATCATGACTACTCATAGCGATGAAGTACACATCAGCATAGACGGAATCAAAAGACTATCGCCGCAACGGTTGTTGCTGTTTAAACTATTGCAGCCTTACGGATTTGTAGAGCAGGTGGTTGATGATTTGATCAGCGTGCTGGATAAGCACGCAGGCAGGGTGTTCAACAGCAATACCCATACTTTGGTGGTAGATAGGGGGATGCTGGTTGTCGTTGGAATTAAAACAGCAGCTGACATGCCTGTTGTGATAAACGAGGGGGAAACTTCCGTAAATTACCATACGTTTAAGCTAAGTGTTTTGCAAGATGATAGCCCGCTAATCATTAAAGATAACCCGCTGGCTACATCGGTAGACGCGGAACTGCTGGTTTACCCGCTTACTTTGCGCAGTTGGCAGATGGGTGATTATTTTTACCCGCTGGGGATGAAAGACAAGCAAAAGCTGAGCGATTTCTTTATCCATCAGAAAGTACCGTTGCATCAAAAAGGCGATGTGCCTGTTTTGGTAAATGCCAACGGCGATATTATCTGGCTTGGCGGCTACCGGCCCGACGAAAGGTACAAAGTGGGTAAAAACACTAAAAAAGTTACTATATTCGAATTGATTAAATTATGACCGACAAAGCCGATTTTACCGAAAAACAATACCTGGGCCGCGAGTGGATACCAATTACTATCCGCCTGATGTTAGCGATGTTTTGCTTTGCCGCCTACTTTTTTACCGACGAACGCGAACGCAATGGCGATTTACTGGCAGTGGTGGGTTTCGCCATCATCACCATATCTATTATCCTGGGGTTTGTTTTGCACTTTAAAACCGTAGTGGCCAACAAAAGCGTTACGCTTGATGGCCTCTGGACCACCCGTCGCGTAAAAATAGACCTTAACAGCATCGTAAAAGCGGAGAAAGGCACTTACAGCCGTTACCTGTTTAATAACCCCGTTTACAACCTGCACTCCAAAGGTACCATCCGTTTCTATACTGCCGGTAACGATGCCATCCACCTTACAGATCGCGACGGCCTGCTTTACATCATCGGTTCGCAGCACGCCAACGAGTTTTTGCGTGCGATACGAGAAGAAATGAAAGCGAAATAGAGAATTTATTAAATCTATAAAACGAGAGAGGAGCATGATTGTGCTCCTCTCTTGTTTTATAATTGCTTGCCTTTATTTAGAATACGGGAAGTTTCTGGATATTTTCCTCATCTGGCGTTCTATCACATCATCCGTCGACGTCAGCAGGCCTTCGTTCATCTTTTTATTATAACGCCATAAAAGTTCACCGTCGCTACCGTTGGCTATCTGCATGGTAATGCTGCCTTCCCCGGTTTTGCTGAAGCCAAATAACGCCGTGGTAACTATAGCGCCTGCTTCAGATTTAGTGGTCTCCTGTTCATAGGTGCCAAATATTACAGCATCCACACCCAATACTTTTGCTATTTCGTCCTTGGTGTGTATTTCAAGGCTGTCGGTATACTTTGCACGGTTTAATAAAACCATGGTTTTTTCTATGTCCTGAAAGCTAACCGAGTAGTTATCTGCCTTTCTGAGTAAATAAGTGTACATGCTCGATTGTATGCTTTTACCCAATTTCAGTTCCTGATCATGATTTGCTGCGGCATCAAAATTTTTAGGGGGCCTTTTATAGGATATGGTCACCTTAAAAGGCAGTATTGCAACAAGTTTATGCGTTTTAATGGCATCTTTCAACTTAGGGCTTTCATAAATTTGTTTAGAGCTTTCAAATTGCGCGAAGGCATGGATACTGAATACAGATATCCCGATAAATAGGAGAAATTTTTTCATATTTTCTTTGATAAGGTTTAGATAACGCCGATTACCGATCGACATTAAAATGAACGCGATGTTACCAAAAAAAATCAATATGCCGATTAAAATAACCGACTAATACGATTTTTTTTAATGCGACTTAAAGCTAGCCAGATCGGTATGCAAATCGCGGAATGAGCTGCGGATGCCGAAAGTAAGCATGCTGGTTTTATCGTTGAAGGCGGTGTTCTTTTCCGTGCGGTAGATGCCGCCAAGCTCCAGCCTCAGGTTGTATTTAGGGTTCAGCAAAAAGGCTATCTTTCCCTGCAGGTAAACCATGTTGGTGGTTAAGCCCTGGCCTATGTAGTTGCCGTCGGTTTTTGCCGGGTTTTGGTAGTTAAGGAAAGGGTTTTTACCGTAGTTGAGGTTGTTGATGTCTAAACCATAGTGGCCAAAATCGCCCTCGCCGGAGAAATCGAAACGTTTGTAAGAGTAATTCAGCATGCCCACATACTCGCGGAAGTTGGCACCAAAGGGATGCGCAAGTGGCTCGCTGTTGGCGGTGTAGTTAAGCACCGATGCGCGCTCTGAGTAGGTATATGGCCTCGCAGAATTTGTTTCGGCAAGGTAATTCAGGTTTTTAATGCCGAATAGATCGGCACCCCTGATGCCCAGTTGCCAGCCGAATTTATTACGGTAGCTGCCCGGGTTATGGAAAAAATTCTTCGACTCGAACTCATCCAACGAAAACTGGCCATATAGTGTAAGTCCGTCTACCACCTTCAATTTACTGGTAAGGCCTATCAGCGCGTTATCGGGCGAACCGTTAGCCGCTTCTACAGGGCGTAAGAATATTAGGGGATTGATGTAGTTGAAATCGAAGCCACGTGCATGGCCGGAATCATCCTCGCTGGCCCATATTACCGAATCGAAGAACCCGAATGATAAACGGTTGCTTACGTTCCAATCCAGATAATGAAACACGCCGAACTTTTTGCGGTTGATTTGATGATCGCTGGTTGCTGCAGGATCCTCGAACAAGGCCCACATCGACATGTATTTTACGTTACCCACATTGGCCGTTACCCTAAAGAAGGGGTAAGGCGAAGTGTTATCTGACAGCAACACCGAACGGTAGCCATCGCCGATAAAAGTTTTATCGCGCCCGGCACTGATGTTAATGAATTTTACCGGCGTGTACGAGACATTTGCCGTAATGTACGACCAATTGTACGCGTCGGCGTCATCGGTTAAGCGGCGTGCGTAGGCCTGCCCCGGAACAATGCCCACCTGGTTGATGTAGGTGGAAAGGTAATCGGGGAATTTGGCGTTGCTTAAATAGCCCGCAACGTTGTAAGTAAATTTCTTACCCGCGCTACCACCAATTTGCAAACCCAGCGAGTTGTAATGGGTTGTTTTTTTATCGGTAAAATCGCGGCCAATATTGAAATCGGGCAGCAAATCGGCATAAAAAGTTGATGAAGGGCTTTTATAATCGATTAAATGCTCGTTGAATATTTTGGCATATGCCCCGTTTTTCACTATACCGTAGTTGAGCAGGGCGTTCATGCGGGTGGCCAAAAGCGAGTCATCGGCAAAGAAGGGTTTCATTGACGAATGTACGCGCGTTTTGGTTGAGTAAACATCGGCATCCAGCTTCTGGTAAAACTGGTAATTATAGGGCTGATACACAGATTGTGCTTTGGTAAGCCCGAAAGAAGCCAGCAATACAAAACTGCTGAATAAAATTTTCTTCATATAAATGCCGATGGATCTTCTGTTCTATTCGAAATAATTCAACGTTTTATAACCGCCTTTGCGCAAGTGTTCATCTTTCTTGGCCAGGTCAAGGTCAGAATGTACCATGTCTTCTACCAATGCTGCCAGGTCGTACTTAGGTACCCAGCCTAGTTTCTCCTTAGCTTTTGTGGGGTCGCCTATAAGCAGGTCAACCTCGGTAGGCCTAAAGTATTTAGGATCTACTTTTACCACAGTTTGGCCGGGGTGCAGGGCTGCGTAGTTAAGACCCAGTTTTTGTACTTTCTCCTGGTTTACGTCTATAATCACGCCTTTTTCGTTCTCTTCTTTCCCGCTGAATTCTACCTCTACGCCGAGCTCCAAAAAGGCCATCTTGATGAATTCCCTTACGGTAGTGGTAACACCGGTAGCAATTACAAAATCCTCCGGTTTATCCTGCTGCAAAATAAGCCACATGGCCGCTATGTAATCTTTTGCGTGGCCCCAATCGCGCTGGGCGGATAAGTTGCCCACGAATAGGCAGCTTTGCAGGCCTAAGGCTATTTTGGCAACCGCACGGGTAATTTTACGGGTTACGAAAGTTTCGCCACGTATTGGGCTTTCGTGGTTGAACAATATACCGTTGCAGGCGTACATGCCGTATGCTTCGCGGTAGTTTACAATTATCCAGTAGCCGTAAAGTTTGGCCACCGCATAGGGCGAACGCGGATAAAACGGTGTTTCTTCGCTTTGCGGTACGGCTTGTACTAAACCATAAAGCTCTGATGTTGATGCCTGATAAATGCGGGTTTTTTGGGTAAGGCCTAAAAGCCTGATGGCTTCCAGTATGCGCAGCACACCAATACCATCTGCGTTGGCGGTATATTCCGGGGTGTCGAAACTTACCTTAACGTGGCTTTGGGCTCCAAGGTTATAAATCTCGTCTGGTTGTATCTCTTGTATCAGCCTTATTAAGCCGGTAGAATCGGTTAAGTCGCCGTAATGAAGGTGCAGCTTAACGCCTTTTTCGTGTGGATCGTGGTACAGGTGGTCTATCCTATCGGTATTAAATGAAGACGACCTGCGTTTTACACCGTGCACTTCATATCCTTTTTTCAATAAAAATTCAGCTAAGTATGCGCCGTCCTGACCTGTTATGCCTGTGATTAAAGCTTTTTTCATTAACGAATATTGGAGTAAGCAATTATTTATTGCAATATTACCAAAATAATCGAAAATGGAGGTATAAGGTTATATACAAACCTGTTAATATTTTAGATTCCGGCAACGAAGTCTTCCAGCTCGCGGTACCATTCTTCGCCGTATTTTCGTATAAGCGGGCCTTTTAAAAACTCGTGTACTTTTACTTTCAACTGGTCGCCAAAGCTGCAGGCAGGGCTGCATATGCTCCATCGGTCGTAATTCAGCACATCAAACTCGGGGTAGGCCGTTATACGGATGGGATAGAGGTGGCAGGATATGGGTTTTTGCCAGCTTATTTCGCCCTGTTCGTACGCTTTCTCTATGGCGCATTTAGTAATGCCGTTTTCCCAGGTAACGTAAGCGCATTCTTTATTGGTATCTACGCAAGGAGTGGTGTAATCTCCGTCAAAATCGGTAACGTGGGTGCCCTCCCTTTCAATGGTGGCGATGCCTTTTGCCGTCATGAAGGGTTTTACCTTGGGGTATATCTCTGCTAAAATACCCAACTCATCGTGGTTGAGGGGCGCACCAGAATCGCCTTCCAGGCAACACGCACCTTTGCACTTATTAAGGTTGCAAACAAAATTCTCTTTTACTACATCTTCGTGCAGTAAAACGCTTCCTACTTCAATCATCATTTTTCTTTACCGGGTTTAAAGCATATTTGAGCCCGCTTGCTTGTGTCAAATCCATTACCAGGCTACCAACAATCAGTTCTACGTGGGCTTTAACGGGGATACGGTTCTTATCATCAGTGATCCACAAATATAGCTTACTATTTTTGCGGAAGATGCGCCCCGGGATAATAGTTGGGTTGAATTTTAAACAATTGAAGGTGCCCAGCCCGCATTTTACCTGCTCTTTGCCCAGGTAGGTGATGGTGAGCGTGTGGATGCCATCCTCCAAAAAGTAACGCATGTCCAGCTTATCATTTATTTTAAGGCCCGAAACATCTACGTTGCGCGCAAAATAATACGCCGACAGGAAATCGAAAACACTGCCGCTGAACGGGTATTTGCCACTGTTAGCGGTTATCTCGCCCTTATCATGATCAAATATCACTTTGTCTGAATGTTTGTAGCCACCTTCCTTGCGCTCTTCAGAATAATAATAGGGTAACAGGGTATGCGGATCTATAAAAGTTTGGTATTGATTACGCACCTTAAACAGTAAATTGAAGGTGCCCAGCGTAGTTGCGGTTGAGTAGATGCGTAACGCGGGTTTACCGTCGAATTTCTGTGCGCTGTTCTCTACCTTTATTACCGCTTCAGCAGCACTGAATATGCCATATTTTAGTTTATAGGTAATTTGCTCCCCTGCCTGGAAAGCAACCTCGTCGGTCTTTTGGGCTTCCTGGGCACGTGCCATAGCGAAAACTGCCAGCAGCAATAGCACAATATAGTATTTTTTCATTTATTCTATTTAGAACCCAATAGACCGTATTGTGCACCAAGGGTTTAATCGCGCCGCTTATAAATAGGTACAGTTGAACAAGGCTCGCCAAACATAATGCTTTTTGCAACCGGTGTGAGTATTTTGGTGAGCTCTACGTAGGCAGATACCGGCACTGGTATATCCCCGCAACCTTTTATTACCAGGCGTTGCCCGGCGTATTGAGTTGCATCCATAGCCGCTATCTGTTTGATGAACAAAACGGTTTCCAGTACTTCGGCATCACCAAAAACAACTTCTTTAGCATAGGGAGCCATACGGTTGGCCAGCAGCATATAAGCCCATGCCGGCACAATGGCATCGGCACTACAGTTTACCGCCACCAGCTTATCCTGGTACTGGGCCCAATTGTGCTCCTTTACAAATTCGCGAAAATCCTTTTCGCGCAGCATCAGCCCATGGAATAAATTATCCTTTATATCGTACACCACACGCTCGCCTTGCGTATAAAACTGGGCGGGATCCAGCGTAACCAGGCCGCTTTGCGCAACTTTATTGATGAAATTCTCCTGTATTTCCATGGCGTATTTGTTCTGTTTATAAGCAAAAAAAATCCGGCAACAGTATAACGCTGTTGCCGGATGCAAAATTACTTTAAATTTAGCTTATAAGAACTTAGCGCGGTTATCTTTTACATTCGCCTTATCTTTCAGCGCATCAAGCACCTGCCCATCGGCACGTTGCGTTAACGTCTGGCCAAGGGTTTGTTTCTCCCTAACGGCATTGGTTAAAGTAGCCGGGTTGATAAAGCTCTCCAGCGTGAAAACATAAACGCCCGCTGTACCTGCTACAGGCTTAGACAGTACATTCGGTTTAGAACCGAAGATGGTACCGATAAGCTTATACTCGGGGCCAGAACCTGGTATAACTGGGTTAGCCAACACGATGTTTTGCACCGGTACTACTTTGCTACCTGCTTTTGTAGCAACCTGATCTATGTTGTTTGCGCCGCTCGTGGCAGCTGCAAGCTTTTCGGCAAGCATCTTACCTTTTACGATGTTTCTTACGGCAGGCTCTATTTGCTTCTTAACAGCATCCAGGCTTAAGTAGCCAACAGGTTTTATCTCGGTAAGCGAGCCAACTACGTACTGATCGCCAATTGGGAAAACTTCTTCAGAGAAATCGCCTTTTTCGGCTTTGAAAGCCCATTTAACAAAAGCACGTGCGTTATCCAGGCCTGGCAGAGATGCCGATGTGCCGGTAATGTCTTCTGCTTTTTTAACGGTTAAGCCTGCTTTTTTGGCTTGTTCCGCAAAGTTGTCTTTGGTTAAGCCGCCCAGAAAAGCTTGCGATTTGTTGTAAACTTCGTTCTGTGTTTTTTGGCTAGGCTCCAACTGCTTGTCTACAGTAGCTATCTTAACTACTTTAGATGCGCCTATCTGCTTCTGTATCTCTATAAGGTGAACGCCAAATTGGGTGGTGAGTACCTTTATCTCGCCGGCTTTGCCATCAAAAACTGCATCGTCGAAAGCAGGTATCATGGTATTACGGCCAAAAGTACCTAAGTCGCCGCCCTTTTCGCCCGATGACCTGTCAGTAGAAAAATCTTTAGCAAGCTCGGCGAACGTTTTGCCTCCTGCCAATAGTTTCTTTAAAGAATCGGCCTTGGCTAAAGCTTTATCTAAACCACCCTCTTTGCTAGGATCGATAAGGATGTGGCGCGCCTGTACCGAATCGGGGCCAACTTTAACAGCAAGCAATTTGGATATTTTGTAGAAGCCGTTTGAGAGGTATGGGCCGTAAACGAAACCTTTTTCTGCCGAGAACATCACCGAATCGAGTTTCGGATCTAACTGACCTTTCTTCTGGAAAATGAGCGGTGCTTTGTTAACGGAGTTTATCTGCACAAATAATGAGTCGTTGGTAGACGCCTTGAAATCGGCAGCCAGCTTATCAGCCTGTGTTTTGATAGCCAGGGTATCTTCTTTAGAAGGAGCTGCGTTGAAGCTTACGTAATCGAAGCTGCGCAGTTCCTGCTTGTTTTTGAATTCGGGCTTGTGATCGTTATAGTATGCACTATAATCGTCATCAGTAAGGGTAACTTTGTTATCCGGTATGGATGCGTAATCAAGCACGGTGTATTTGAAATTGGCAAGTTTGTTTTTGCCGTTGTAATCATCTTGCGCATCAAGCGAGTTTACATACAGGCCGTTGCTCACCAGCGCCATGTATTTTTGCCTTTTCTTATCCTTTATCAGTTCGGTAAGGAAAGTACCCCACTGTTTTAGCTGCGCGGTATCTGCCTGCGGGCTTTGGATATAGGTAAGGAACTGGTTCAAGCGTTCGCGGCTGAATTGGCCGGTTTGCTGATCGGTAAACTGGCGCATAATCTGCTGATCTGGCGTGGTACCGCTGATCATGTTCTGCCTTTCGGCATCGCCTACGGTGATACCCAGTTTCTCAACCTCTTTGCTCAATAATTTGTCGGTGAGGAACTGGCCCCAGGTGCTTTCCTGCAAATAAGTAGTAATCTGCGGCGAGATGGCCTGGCCCGATTGTTGCTGAAACTGACGGGTAGATAAATCTAACCTCTCGCTGAATTCTTTGTAGCTGATGGTAGAGCCATTCACTTCGCCTATTTCGGAACTGCTGTCCCTGAAAATTGAACTGCCCGACTTAATAACTTCGCCGGCAACGAACGCTAAAAGCGCAAAACCAATAAAAACTGCGAGGATTGTTCCCATCCTATCCCGCAAGTAACCCATGATACCCATATAACTCTTATATCTATTTTATATTTCTCAAAAAGAGGCGCAAGATACAACTTTTACTAAAATTCTATAGCACAATTTTTTGCGCCCTTAATCCTGGTAATTATTGCGATAATCCATCGCCATTAACGTGTATGGTACCGGTGGCATTTTGGAAGATGGGGTGCTTAAGCGCGTCATCGCTTTTAAAGCTGGTGCCCCGCATAATATCGCCACCCACCTTGGTCATCTCCACCTGCTTGTTAGAATAAATTTGTTTGAAGGCCATGTCCCAGATAAGTTCTTCTGATTTGTAAACCGTGCCCTCGGCATTGGTGGCTACTACATTATGATGAAACTCAATGAATTTATCGTCGTTGCGGGTAAGGGCTGAGTCGGCGGTTATTGTCCCCGCCGGTTTGGCATCTTTATCAAGAAAGGTGATTCTGATTCCTTTTGGCAGCACCTTATACGGCTTGGCAATCATATATTCAATCATCAGCGGCGCGTTCAGCCTGAATTTCACCAGGGCCGAATCGCTGTAAATTAAATCTATGTCGGTAGTTTGCTGTATGGGTTTGGTAGAATCGGCAGCCGCTAAAGCTTTTATTTTATTGATATCGTTTTCGCAGGCCACCAACAGCATCGCTATAAACAATGCCGGTAACCCTATCTTACATACCAATAACCTGCTGCGCATGCGGCTGAATATTAATCGAAGCGATACTTCACAAACCACTGATCGTTAAGCGTAAACGACAGGTGTAAGTTGATGTAGTTTTCTTTTACCAGCCCGTTAGTTAAAGTGCCGCGTTTGCCGTACTCTGCCGCAAGGTTTATTTTGTAGAATGCGGTATTGTTACGTGGCAAGGGCAGGCCCATGCCAAATGTGGCGGCATACTTTTTTATATTGGTGTTGTTTACGTTGAGGTAAGTCTGATCGTATATCAGCCCAAAGCGGTAGTCAACCCTGGAAAAATAGTTGGATAGCGAGTACATATTTGGTGTTACCTGGCCGCCAACATTAAGTGTTTTGCTGTTTTGCAGGCCTTTGTTTATGCCTGCCACGGTAAGCGAGCTCCAGTTGCCTATGCTATAATCGGCACCGATGATGTATTTGCCATCGTGCTGGTAACTGATGCCGAAGTGGTTTATCTGCGGCAGGTTTATCTTTGCTTTTGCATCCTTACGGTTGATAAGGCTATCTGTGGCAACACCTTCGCTGCCCGATTCGGTAAAGTAGCTACTTACGATATAGCTGTTTTGGGTATTAAGCTTTGAATTTGCCGATGCCGAGTAACCGAATACGAGGTGCTTCTTTTCAGAAAAATCGAAGCTGTACTGCGCGCCGTAATCGTAGTTAAAGCCATTGATGCTATTGCTCTCTTCTATGCGTGAGTTAAGCGTGCCGTACAGATCGGGCACTTCGGTAGACCGGGTTTCTTTAAGGTTACCGAAAATGTACGATGCGTTGGCGCCGATAGATAGATGCTTGAACAAGCGCACGCCGTAACCAATGTAAGCTTTTGTTAAACCGCCATCGCCCTGGTAAAGGTAGTTAACGGTATTGGTATCTGCCGGCAGGCCGGTACCAAAATTGCTTTGTTGCTGGCGATAATTGTAACCCAACTCGGTGTAAGGGCGCATGCCAAAACTAATGGCCGATTGCTTTGAAACCGGTATGCCAAAGGCAATATGGCTAAGCCTGAAGCTGGAGTTGGTTTGGTTGCTTTGCCCGCTTTTGCTAAGGGTGTTGAAATTGCTGGAGATGCCTGCATCTATCACCACATAATTCATGGATGAGTAGGCGGCAGGGTTTAAAAAGTTGATGTAGTTGTAGCTGTTTATCTTATTAATAGCAGTACCTATGCCGCCCATGCCGATGTTCTGCGGCATAACCGAGGAGCTGAGATCGCCAAGGCCATACCTGGAATATGGCGAGCTGGTAGTTGCAGTAGATTGTGCGTTTGCACCCAGTGCGGTTGCAGTAAGAGATACTATTATAAAGAGCCTTATATATTTAATCATTATGCTTTTGTATAGCTGCGTTTAATCCTTTAAGAACCAGGTAAGGCTCATTTTTAATATAGGGGGCAAAGATGCTATTTTTTAACAGCGTATCAAAAAAAATACCATCGCCCCCGTGTAGTATGATATTGTACGCTTTTTGTGTTTTTATGTACTCGTTTATAAAGCCTGTAAGCTCGTATTTGATGCCGTTTTGCACGCCCGATATGATTGCCGAGGCGGTGTTGTGGCCTGTGCTATCCTCAAAGTTGCTGTCGGCCTCTATCAGCGGCAAGCCGCCTGTGTAATGATTTAAGGCTTTATAACGCATTTTTAAACCCGGCGATATGCTGCCTCCAAAATAATTTCCCCCTGCATCAACATAATCGTAAGTGATGGTGGTGCCCCCGCCTATAACGATGTTGCCTGTCTGCGGGTATAAATGGTGCGCGCCTGTTACGGCTGCCAGCCTATCGGGGCCGAGCGTTTTGGGTGTTTTATAATGGTTGTTTATGCCTGTAACTACGCAGCTGTCAAACTTTATTACCTCAAGCTTTTGCTGCAGCGCGGCCTGCCAGGGTTCGGCCATTGGCTTTACCGATGAGGCTATCGCCTTTTCGATGGCGTATTTGCCCAACAACGCGTTAATCTCATCTTCGCCGGGTTGCTGGTATTGCTGCACCTCCAATAGGTCGTAATCTTTAAAAACGGCTATTTTGGTGAGGGTGTTGCCAATATCAATAACCAGCGACGTCATTTTTAGGCCTTATCCAATGCCAGTATCGATTCGAATATCGCCAGCCCGTCCTCATTGCCTACCAGGCTTTCAGCAGCACGTTCCGGGTGTGGCATAAAGCCGAACACGTTACGCTCTGCGTTGCAAACGCCGGCAATGTTTTCCAGCGAGCCGTTAGGGTTGCTTTCGTCGGTAATGTTGCCGGCCTCGTCGCAATAACGGAACAGCACCTGGTCGTTATCGTTCAGCGCCTTCAGCACATCAGCATCTGCAAAGTAATTGCCTTCGCCATGGGCTATAGGTATTTTTAAGGCACGCTCCTGATCGAGCTGGCGGGTAACCAGCGAGTTTGCGGTTTGCGGCTTAAGGTAAATATTGCGGCAGATAAATTTGCGGTTTTTATTGTGCAGCAATGCGCCGGGCAGCAGGCCTGCTTCGGCCAATATCTGAAAGCCGTTGCAAATGCCCAGTACTTTGCCGCCTTTTGCGGCAAACTGTATCACTTCCAGCATAATGGGAGAGAAGCGTGCGATAGCGCCCGAGCGCAGGTAATCGCCAAAAGAGAAGCCGCCGGGCAAAACAATGAACTCTGCACCTTGCAAATCATGGTCTTTATGCCACAGCCTAACTACTTGCTGGCCCATTACGTTTTGCAAAACGTGGATGATATCTTCATCGCAATTAGAGCCGGGGAATATTACTACGCCAAATTTCATGCTACAAAACTAACACATCAGTCGAAATTTGAACGAATGTAAAAGTTAAAAAGTGTTAAACTGTAGGTATATTATGCTGATAAGCAGCAGTAAATAGAGGCTTTCGTAAAACCATTTGGTAGTTGCGTTGATGAAATAGTAACTACAGAACACGGCAGCAGGCACGGCGCACAGCAAAAAGTGGTTGATGTTGAACACGCTTTTGATGTAAAAACTGAGTCCTGTGATCAGAAACATCACGAACAGCAGTTGGAACGACTTGCGCACATGCACGTAGCTTTTTAAGAAGTTTTGCTGCAGTTTTACGAAATACAGGCCGATGATGATGATGACCGGGATAAGCACCAGATAATCGAGGTACCGGATGTGGATGCTATTGGGGAATTTGGAACCTAGCGGTGCCCAGATATCGTAAAAACGACCCAGCCTGCCATTGAGATAATATAATACTGCCAAAAAGAAGAACACGGTGATATAGCCCAGTATGCACGAAATCCATTCGCGCCAGTTGAAGGGCTTGAATATCAGGAGCGCTATCCAGATAGCCAGGAACAGGAAGATAAAAGGGAAATAGATAAGCGAGCCTACGGCTACAATCATCCCCAGATCGTAAGCGGTAGATTTGGCATCCTCGCTTTTATAGAAACTGAACAGCTTGAAAAGCATCCAGATGACCAAAAAATTGCAGATAAGCGGCGCGCTCAGCACCATGAACGGAGTAAACAGCGCGGTGAGCGTAACGTACATGAGCGCCGGCAAAAAGCTTGGCTTGCTAAGCAGGTTGAAATGGTTCACCAGGTAATTGAGCAGCACGGCCTGCGCCAGCACCAAAATGCCTGCCAGCATCATGTTTAAGGCCGGCGTAAAAACATACTCGTAAGCTATAGGTATCAGCAGGCGGGCAAAGGACTCTACAAAGGTAAACTCCAGCTTATCCGGCACGTGCACCGTGTAACCGATGCGCAGCACGAAAAGCAGCACGGCAAGCCATAAAACGTTGACAGGATTGTATGCCTTGAAGATCTTGATCATATGCCTTGCGTATGGCGGCAAAAATAGCGCATTGATTTTGGATTTCGGACTTTCGATTTCGGATTTAGATTAGTGGGCTTGCAGTATTTGGCAAATCCGAAATCCCAAATTCGAATTCCGAAATCAAAATCACCTCGCATATTTCTTCACCATATTATCCACTATCTGCGCGGTTTCATCCGGGAAGTTTACGTTGATGCGGGTTGGGTCGGCCAGCCAGGCGTTGATTTGCAAGGGGAACTCATCGGTAATGGTGCTTACCACCTTTACGCCCAGCTTTGATGCAGAGAGCGCATTGCACTGCTGCTCGTACTGGCCTTTCATGGGTATCATCATCACCTTTTTGCCCAAAAACAGGGCTTCGGCGGGGCCCTCAAAACCGCCGCCGGTAAGCAAGCCTGCGCTGCTGGCCAGGCTGTTGTTGAACCCGTCGTTATTCACCGGGAACACCTGTACGTTGCCCTCGCGGTAAGGGCTTTTGGTACGTTTAGAGAATATATGCCATTCGGCATCTGTGCCGCGCAGGTACTTTAGCAGGGTTTTATCGCTATAGGCGGGTAAGTAAACACTGTAGTGGCCCAGGTTGGAGGTCTCCAGGCGGCGGATATCGCTACGGATAACGGGCGTGTGGATGAAATCATCGTACCGCTCAAAGTGGAAGCCAATATGATATGTGGTGGGCGAATAGTATTTAAACAGCCACTCTGCCCAGTCCCAGCTTTTGGGGCGTGGTGTTTTTGGCGACACGAAGGAGCATTGATGGCTCAAAGATACCGAAGGCACCTTTTGCAGGTGGCATGCCCAGGCGGTAACGGGTTCAAAATCGTTAATGACCAGGTCGTAATCGCCCAGAGGGAGGCTGTGCATATCCTTCCAAAGCTGGCGCAGGTTCATGAGCTTGAAGGTGGCCCAATTATCCACCCCGCCATTTTTGCCGAATACGAAGCTGAAGCCATGGAATTTATGCAACAAAGGCTGGCTCAGGCTCACCTCGGCCTCGGTACCGCTCACGATGAGGTCCACCTGGCCGTATTGCTGCAGCAGGGGCACAATTTCGCGGGCGCGACTGATATGCCCATTCCCGGTACCCTGTATGCCGAACAATATTTTCATAAGCGTAGAATTGCGGGCAATTTAGCAAAGAAAAATTTAGGGAAGATTATTAAATGATGAAATGAGGCTAAAGGCATATGGATGTTGTTTTATATACCTACTTAACCGGCGCACCTTGAATTTGATGTGGGTGCTCGTTAGCGTTGGATTAATAGTATCAACTACAGGCTTACAACACATCACCGCTTGTGGTATCAAATTAATGTTAATTAGGTATAAATAAAACACACCGTGTTAATGGGTGTAATGGCCAAAATTTTGCCCCCGTGTTAACTGGGTGTTAAGGTTTAGACAACATATTCAAAATGGCCTAAAATTCAGTTTTGATACAGATTTGTCGGGGTTTCTTTGCGGAATAATTAACCCCCAGATATGAAATACTTTTACTTGTATAACAAGTTTTTGCTCTTCCTTTCCATTGGCTTGCTCATTTCAGCAGCCTCCTTTTCACAATCCATAAAAGGCAAGGTAACTGATGCATCATCCAAGGAAACGCTGGTAGGTGCCAGTATTCTACTCAAAGAAACCGGCAAAAGCCAGGCCGTACAGCTCGATGGCTACTTTGCCTTTAAAAACCTTAGCCCCGGCGTTTATAACTTGCAGTTCCGGTTTGTATCGTATAAAACCAAAGAGCTTAAAGTAACTGTTGAGGCCGGTAGGCAAACTACTTTAAATGTAGCAATGGAGCCCGATACGCGCCAGATGAATGACGTAATCGTTGTAGCCAATGACGCATCTACCGATAAGCGCGCCCGCACATTGGAGCGAAACGCAAACCAGGTGGTAAACATTGTTTCGGCCCGTAATATCGAGATCTCGCCGGATGTTACCGTGGCTAACGTAATGCAAAGAGTTTCGGGTGTAACCATAGAGCGGAGTAGTTCGGGCGAAGGCCGTTATCCCATCATTCGCGGTATGGAGAAACGTTACATCAACACTTTGGTAAATGGCATTAAGATACCTAGCCCTGATAACAAAAACCGTTTCATTCCATTAGACTTGTTCCCGGCCGAATTACTGGAACGCCTGGAGGTAAGCAAAACCCTTACGCCATCAATGGAAGGTGATGCCATTGGCGGTACTATAAACCTGGTGATGAAAGATGCACCCGCCCGTACCTTGTTCCAGGCTAATTTTGCAGCCGGGTACAATGCCGTGTTCAGTGGCGGCCGCGATTTTCAGCAATTCGACAGATCGACTATCAACAAGCGCTCGCCGGCAGAAATTAATGGCAACACCTATGCTGCCACACCGGCCGATTTCCCGGTTAAGAATTTAAACTTTACACCAAAAAGCGCTCCGGTTAACACAAATTTCGGTTTAACCTACGGCGACCGTTTTGGTAAGGATGATAAATTAGGTTTCCTCATCTCCGGTAGTTTCCAAAACAATTATACCGGGAATAACTCCACCTTCTTTTTGCCAAACGCACAGCCAGGCTTAAATAATATCCCGCAATTTATCGAACTGCAATCGCGTAGCTATTCGCAGCAAAGCAGGCGGATAGGGGTTAACAACAAATTCGATTATAAATTCAATAACCGCAACAAAATCTCCCTGGTGAATATATTTGTTAGGTTGGATGATTATCAGAGCCGTCTGATTAGCGATACCATTGCCTTAAACTCATTGGTTAATGCACAGGCCCGCACCAGGTGGCAGTACCAGTCTATCTACAACTCTACCTTGCAGGGTGTACACCAGTTAAATGATGCTTTGAAATTTGATTGGTCGTTAGCATACTCAACTGCTAACAACCATATACCCGACCAGGCCGATTTTACACACGAGTACCCGGTTACCAAAACAGCAAACAGTACCGATATTTTACAAGGTATGACCCGCATCTGGACGCGCAACAGCGATAAGGATTATGCGGCTTACCTAAACTTAACCGATAACTTTAACCTGTTTGGCAAAAAGTTTGAATTGAAATTTGGCGGCGTTGAAAGAAACAAAACCAGGGATGCCTACTACAATTCGTACAGCCTTACGCCCTTTTTAGGTACAGGTACATCGCAAGCCTATACCGATATTAATAGCGCGCAATACGTATTTAAAAGCTCGGGCGCATCGCTTTACGTACCGGATGGTAACACCTACACCTTTAAAGAAAACGTGGTGGCCGGTTATGTACAGGGTAAACTGCAGTTAACCGATAGGTTAGAAGCGTTAGGTGGTTTGCGTGTAGAACACACCCAGCAAAATTACGACACCCAGTTACCCGATGCAGTTGCATACAAATCGGGCAAGATCCACTACACCGACTTCCTGCCAAGTGGTATATTGAAGTACAAATTGAAGGAAAATCAAAATTTAAGGCTATCGTACTACCGGGCTTTAGCAAGGCCGGGCTTTGCAGAACTGATCCCGGACGGACAGCAAGGCGAAGTATTCAAAGAGTCGGGCAATCCGGCAGGTTTAAACCACACTACTGCTGATAATATCGATTTCAGGTACGAGTTGTTCCCGCATGATGCCGACGAAGTGTTAATTGGCGCGTTTTACAAAAAGATCCAGGATCCGATAGAGTTTTCTGCAGTGAAAACAGGCGTTACCTCGCAAACGCTTATTCCGCAAAACTTCGGCGATGCACGCAATTACGGTTTTGAAGCAGTAGCAACCAAGTATTTCGGTCCCTTTGGTATCGTGGGTAACTATACTTATACCAAATCAAAGATCACATCAGATAAACTTTTCTCGTACCGTACCGATGCTGGGCAGGTAACTTCCCGCATCCAGGCAGAAACGCGTCCGCTGCAGGGCCAGAGCAACCATATTGGCAACATTGCACTGGTTTACAAAAATCCTAAAATCGGGCTTGATGTACAAACAGCGTTTGTTTATACCGGTGCACGTATAGCCCTTGTTAGCCCATATTATGGGCTGGATTATTGGCAGGCACCAACCAAACAGCTGGATATATCTGTAGAGAAGCGTTTTGCTAAAAAGTTCTCGTTCTATGGTAAAGTAAACAACCTTACCAATACCCCTTATATCCTGGAGTTGCACCAATCCTATACCGATTATTTAACAGCACCGGGCGCAAGGCCATTATCGTTACAAACAGATGTAAACAACAAGATCATTGTGCAGAAAGACTTGTTTAAAACCAATTTCTTATTCGGCATACGCTATAAATTATAATCATCATGAAAAATAAAATATATCTCCTCCTCGCACTGGTTTCGGCAGGGCTACTGCTAAACTCCTGTAAAAAAATAGCCGATTACAAAGACCTGTCTAAAGCAGTTGTACTTGTAGCTTCGCCCATAAGTGATGCAGGCTGTTTAATACCCACAGGGTCTGCAACATCGTTAGCCGTAAAGGGAACGATGCTTGCAGGCAAAACCTATAACGTATGCGGTAACCTTATTGTAAACGAAGGCGACACCCTAACCGTACAGGAAGGTGTTACAGTTAACTTTAAGGGCAATTATGGTATTGGCGTTAAAGGCAATATGGTAGTTTTAGGCACACAGGCCAAGCCGGTTTATTTTACTTCTCCTGATGTGGTAAAAACCGATCAGATTGGTGCTAATCCCGCTTCAGACCCTGCGTTTGTTGGCAAATGGACCGGTATTATTGGCGGCCCCAACTGCAAAATGCTGATCATTAAATGGGCGCATATCGAGTTTGGCGGCGGAACTCCAAGCGGAGACATTGCTGTATTATCTAAAAGCCCATATCCCATTTATTTTCAAAACCCTTTCGGCATATTTGTTTTAGAAGATTCGTGGATGTATGGCAGCGTAGATGACCCCATCCGTACCATTGGTGGCAAAATAGCCATCCTGCGCAACACTTTTGAAAAATGCGGTTATACCGGTGGCGAGGCATTAAATGCTAAAGCCGGCACCGTTGGCGATTTTGCTTATAACCTTTGTATCGGTATGGCCACCAACGGCCCTAAACTTTCAAACTCCGGCGCACTAACCGGCGTGCCGGGCTCTAACGTGCGCATGTATAATAATACCATTGTAAACTGCGGTTTCAGAAGAGCAGCAGCAGGGCGTGGCGGTTCTATTAACTTTGAGCAAGATGCCGCCGGTATGGCTTACAACAACCTGATGGTGAATTGCAAATTTGGGTTGCGCGTTGTGCAAAACCCAATAGCCGATACGGCCAACCTTAAATATGGTTACAACTTCACCTATGCCGATTCTTTATCTGTAGCTAACCAAATTTATCCATCGTTATCGGTGAGCACAGCTATATCAAAAGCACCGGCAACAGATTTTCCATTGCCATCTTCATTTTTGCCTTCCGGTTGGAAACCCGGCGATGTGTATTCAGCAAATCCAGCGATACTTAAAGCGAACGATCCGCAATTTATCAACGGCCCGGTGCCCTTGCCAACCGGTGCAAGGCTGCGGGATATTGCCACGGTAGGCACCTACAATTTTGCGTTGAAACTGACATCGCCATGTATAGGTAAAGGCTTTACCGGCTTTACACCAAAGGGCGAGGTGCCCGTTGATCCTAAATTTGGGGTAACAGAGTTAACCCCTCCCGGCAGAGATATAGGGGCTTACCAGGTAAATGGTACCGGTAATCAACACTAATTAACCCAAAGCCATAAGGGGTTGAACGCAACACGTTCAACCCCTTTTTTAATATCTACTGATATGGAAAACATAAAACTAACATCAGGGCAATTGCTGCGTTTGTTGTTGTTGCTACTTGTAGCGCAGGCTGCTAGCGCGCAAAAAAAAGAAACGCCAAGGGTAGTAAACATGCTATTTAGTTCTGATGCGCACTACGGTTTAACCAGAGCCTTCCGGGGCGACACGGGGGTAACAGGGCATAGCGTAAACGCTACCATGATAGCGCAGATGAACACCATGCCGGGGATTATTTTGCCGGCCGATTCGGGCGTTAACAGCGGCACAAGGGTAGGGGCGGTAGATTATGTGGTGCAAACGGGTGATATAGCCAACCGTATGGAAGCTGGCGTGCAAATTGCGGCAGCTTCATGGGCGCAATTTGAGCAGGATTACCTGCATGGCCTTAAACTGAGAGGGCATGATAGCAAAAGGGCGCAGGTATTGGTGACGCCGGGCAATCACGATATATCTAACGCGATCGGATACGGAAAGCCGATGACACCGGCTACAGACCCCACCGCTATGGTGAAGATATACAACCTGATGTTGAAACCAAAACAGCCCCTTACAAACGAAACGTATAACTATCATACCCAAAAAGTAGACTACTCGCGAAACATTGGAGGTGTGCATTTCATGTTTTTAACCCTGTGGCCAGATTCCGCCCAGCGTATTTGGATGCAGGCGGACCTCGATACCGTATCGGCCACTACTCCGGTGATCATTTTTACGCACGACCAGCCCACCTGTGAAGCTAAACACTTCACCAACCCGGTTGCACCGTTCACCATGACCCAGGAGAACAAATTCGAAAACCTCACGGAAGAACGTTACAAAGAAGGCTTAGTAGCTACAGCCAACGGCGGCAATACGGCAATAGAGCAAAGGGGATGGGTTGCGTTCCTGAAAAGACATCCTAATATCAAAGCATATTTTCATGGCAACAGCAACTATAACGAGTTTTATACCTATAAGGGGCCGGATGACGATGTTGATTTAAAGGTATTCCGGGTAGATTCTCCCATGAAGGGCAAGTATTCTGCAAAGGATGAAACTAAATTAT
The DNA here is from genome assembly GCF_004519315.1 of Mucilaginibacter psychrotolerans. Lineage (GTDB taxonomy): Bacteria > Bacteroidota > Bacteroidia > Sphingobacteriales > Sphingobacteriaceae > Mucilaginibacter > Mucilaginibacter psychrotolerans. The sequence continues at coordinate 7,487 of NZ_SOZE01000006.1, read as the reverse complement.
CGTTCCAATTGATCTCTTTGGATCCCGATAAGCAGATTTTAACGGTGCGTGAATGTTTATGGGATACCGAGCCATTGCTTAAATCTCAAAAAATCAGTTTCGGGGCTACAGCTACCGTGTCGTTAAAGGTGAATTGAGCGTAAGTCTGCTGCGCAGGCATCCCTTGTTTGGGTGTATATTTGTGCTGACTGCGGTAGGGCGCTAAGAACTAAGGCAAAATGCCGGTATGATCCTGCCGGGTTATCATCTTCCTTAAAAATTTTGCCCGCGACAAAAAATCATTTACTTTAGCCTTCATGAATTTCCTAAACCTTAAAAGAGCCATTGCGTGGTAATGGCCGTTTTTGTATCATTCGTATTGTTCGTCTCTTGCTCCAAATCGGGCGAAGGAGATAAACCTGTCGAAACATCAGTCGCAATCACAGCCGTGTCGCCCGCCAGCGGCTTGCCTAATACTGTGGTTACCATTACCGGCAGTAATTTTAATACCGTAACCGCAAATAATATTGTAAAGTTTAATGGGGTAACTGCTTTGGTAAATTCGGTATCGGCGACAGAGCTAGTGGTAACCGTGCCCGAATCGGCAACTACCGGTAAAATTACGCTCAGTAGTAATGGTAAAGACGCAACCTCGGCTGCGGATTTCAAGGTAACCACAGCTACCATAAGCGATTATGTATCGCTTGGAGCCGTTGGCATAGACCAGATTGCATTTGATTATTCGGGCCAGCTATATGGCGAAGACGGGAACAATATTTACACCATCGGCACGGCGGGCGTTAGTTTGCGCCTCCACGTCCCTTCTAACCAGTTCAGGGGGATTGCGGCCGACCGCGCCGGTAACCTTTACGTGGCACCTGGAAGCAATGTAACTAAAATAGCCCCCGACAATACCGTTTCTCTTTTAGCCGGGCAAAGCATTAGCCCGGGCGGCCTAGCCAATGGCACGGGTGCCGAGGCGCGTTTCTCGGGCAACTCTTATGGCATTGCAGCCGATGCGGATGGAAATATTTATTATGCGGATGCGTCATCCATGCGGAAGATAACGCCGCTGGGCGTAGTTACCACCCTTGCAGGCAATTTAACTTTTGATCGTGGTTATGTAGATGGAACAGGCGGCGCGGCCAAATTTGGCGTGATGACACGCTACACTGTTGACCAACCCACAGGCGATATCTATGTGGTAGATTCGGACCATTACTGTATCCGCAAAATAACGAAAGACGGTGTGGTTACTTCAGTAATCGGCAGCACTATAAATGGCCTAACGGATGGCGAAAGTACAAACGCCAGGATTTTTGGTCCGCAATCTTTAGCTACCGATGGGAAAGGAAATGTGTTTTTTAGCGACGCAGATTTTATAGCCCCGCTTTACAAAATCAGGATGATCAATAAATTAGGGCGGGTAAGCACTTTGATAACCGGCACATCGGCTACTACCGCGGTTAATGGGCCCTTAGGCACCGGTACCACAAGCCGCCCCCTAGGCATTGCGTTCGACGCATCGGGCAACTTATTTATCGTTAACTCGGGTGCCCATAAAATAAGCAAAGTAGCCTTTAATTAACCTTTGCTACCTCAAACCAACAATGCCCCAAATCTTCCGATTTAGGGCATTGTTTATCCTAATATATTTCCGGCTGGCTTATTCGCTCAGCGTCCATTCCGGTCGCTCGAAGTGGCAGGTGTAACCGTATGGGTTTTTTTGCAGGTAGTCCTGGTGTTCGGCTTCGGCGTTCCAGAAATCGCCGGCTGGCTCTACTTCAGTCACAATTTTGCCGGGCCATATGCCCGAGGCGTCCATTTCTGCTATCAGTTGAATGGCGGTGTCGCGCTGGGTATCGTCTAGGTAAAAAATTGCGGAGCGGTAAGAGGCACCGATATCGTTCCCCTGCCTGTTGCGGGTGGTAGGGTTATGTATCTGGAAGAAATATTCGAGCAATTTGCGGTATGATATCACGGCCGGGTCGAATATCACTTCGATGCCTTCGGCATGCGTGCCGTGGTTACGGTAAGTAGCGTTGGGCACATCGCCGCCGGTGTAACCTACAACGGTTTTGATAACACCCGGCTGTTGCCTGATGAGTTCTTCTACGCCCCAAAAGCAGCCGCCGGCCAATATGGCTTTTTCAGTATTCATTTTCGTTTTATGGTTAAATCCTAGAACAAACGAATTGTTTGTTGTTCGAAGTTAAAGATTATTTTGCTGTGGGTGAACGCAGAGTGGTCATACGCGGGTAATAAGTTTATGGACGTTTTTGAAGCAACAGGAATGGCAAGCAATTGCCCAACGGCAGATACTATTACGTCATAAAATTCGAGTTCAGACAAAATCCGTTCAATCCTGAACTCCTGTTCCCCATATCCGCTCTTCCTCGCGTATCCTAACCGTTAGCATAACGGCATTCAAAAGCGTGAACACGATAGCCGTAGCATAGAGGTTGAACACGAGTGGTATTACTATTATCTCGCAGATGACGATGAAATAGTTGGGGTGCTTGAAGAGTTTATACGGCCCTTTTTTAACAAAGATGGAATTGGGGATGCGTAATATCTTGGTGTTCCAGTACTTGCCCAGCGAGCCGATGGTCCATATTTTTAACGAGATGAGTACCAGAAAAATCACCAGCATCATCATGTTGAATTCGCCGTTTTGAAGTAAATAATACTCGGCTATCATGCTGATGATGAACAGCGTGTGCAGTGCCACGATGAAGGGGTAATGCGCCTTGCCAAACTCTTCTGCGCCCTGGCTACGCGCCCAGGCCTCGTTGCGTTTGGCTACTACTAATTCTAAAAGGCGCTGAAAAATCACGAAGCCAATAAAGAGGATAAACATATTTAGTTTTTCATATCTAATAAAACCATCTCGCTGCTAAAGCCCGGGCCCATGGCCAACATCAGGCCGTAGCCGTCCTCGTAACCTTCGGTCAGGAATTTTTCCAGTACGTAAAGTACGGTTACGCTACTCATGTTGCCGTTCTCGTTCATTACCTGGCGGGTGTTGTGCAAAAAATCGCCCTCTACTGCCAAGGCATCCGCATAGGCATCCAGCACCTTCTTGCCACCCGGGTGGAACACAAAGTTCTTGATATCGCTTAGCTGCAAATTCTGCTTGGCCAAAAAGGAATCGATATCGCCGCGTATGTTCTCGTGGATGAAGGTAGGGATATCTTTGGAGAAGAGTACCTTAAATCCGGTGTCTTTAAAATCCCAGCCCATTACTTCCAATGAGTCGTAATAAAGCTTGCTGCTGTTTGCGAGGATGTTGATTTTCTTTTCGGTTTGGTGATGATCGCCTTTCACAATAACGGCCGCTACACCATCGCTGAACAGACTACTGCCGATAAAATTGCTTTTGCTGTAATCGTTTTTAATGAGCGTGAGTGAGCATAGCTCCACTGCCACCAACAGCACGATGGCATCGGGGTTTGCCTTGGCCAAGGTATTTGCTTTGGCCATGCCCGATACGCCGCCGCCGCAACCCAGGCCCCAAACGGGTATGCGGTTGATATGCGGATTGAGGCGCATTTTGTTGATGATCAAGGCATCCATACTGGGCGTGGCCAGGCCGGTGGTGGATACGAAGATGAGGTCGGTAATATCATCTTTATTAATGCCGGCTTTTGCTATAACTGCTTCAATAGCTTGTACAGAATATAGCAATGCATTGGTTATATAATCATCATTACGCTGCTCAAATGTGTTCGGTTCGGCGTAATAGGTGATGGGCTTGCAAAAATTACGGGTTACAATCTCCGTGTTGTCGAAAGCGGGCATTAGCCGGTCAACCTGCGGGAAATGCTCAACAAACAGCGCGCGGGCCTGGGCCTTTACATCTTGTTGTTTAACTTTATAGGGGAGGCTTACGCCTGATACTGAAGCTATAGAAGGCATATTAAAGGGGCGTATGATATTGATGTAGTAATAGAATAAAAGGCAAAATTGTTTCTCCAAGACTAAAGTATCCCATAACGATGACATATACGTAAAATACAGTAGCGATGGTTTAGCCAATACGAACAACTAATGCCAACAGTTGCTTGTAAAGCAGCACCCGGCCCGTTTGCCTACCCCTCAATCTTAATATCGTATTTTCCCAAAAGGCCCGGTAAGCCATGCAACGAGAAATGTGCTTTCTTCACCACATTATCGTCAGGGTCGATGCTGAAGTTGTAGGAAGAACGCAAGTCGGCACCTTTTAAAATGGTGCGGCTGAAGAACGCCCGGTGCAAGTTGCAGTTAATGAATTTAGCTTCGGTAAGATCGGCCTCGGTGAGGTCAGTTTCTATCATGGCGCAATCGGTAAACTTTGCTTTCTTGTTCTTTTTTTGAGAGAAGATGGCGTTATCCAGTATGCAACTCTCAAAATTCACCTCGAACAAAAAATCGCGGGCCTTGCCAAAGTTTACGCCGCTTAGCTTACAGCCTTTGAATAGTACATTTTGAAAGCCGGTATTGCCCACGCTGGCCAGCAACAGGTTGCAATCATGGAAGGTGCAGTCAATAAAAACAAGCCCGTCTAATGTGGCGTGATTGAAATCGCAGCCGATGAATTTGCAGTGTTCGTAGGTTTGGGCGGCTTTTAATTGTGCAGCGGGGAGTTTAGTGAACGTTTGGTCTTCGAGGTGGGATTGCATGGAGCAAAGATAAGGGTGGCAATGGGTTTGGCTAAATGGAAGTTCAATTTTATATAGGCAGGGTGATTTCTCCCATTAAGGTGAATTTCTTTTAAATGAAAGTATCGGCTGCTCATTGCCTCAGGGGCTACTTCTTTTTTCTTGATAAAAAATAAGCAAAAAATCAAGTCAGCAGATAGGCTTCTTTGCCGCACGGGCCTTACCCTGCAAAGCGGGCAGAACCACGGGCTGCAAAATCTTGCCCCGCTGTCGCGTCCCGCACGCCCCTCCCTTCTGCAAGTATTGCTATGCCCTTCCCTCCGCACATCCCACCACGTTCTGCCCGTTTTGGTCCGAAGCTTATCTGCTGACTGTAGAAAAAAAAATCAAGTATATCTATAAATCCTAAAAATCAAGGTTCAGACAAAATCTCGCCGCGCTCTGCCCGCTTTCACCCGAATCTCTTCTGCTGACATTCAAAAAATTCAACGGAATCATTTAATCATTTCAATCAGCGGTCCTTTTCCTTATATTTAGCTACTCAACAAAACCATTGTCAAGATGAAGTTCTGCCCAATACTTACCCTTGCTTTTGCGGCCCTGGCGCTAGGCACTGCAAACGCCCAGATGGCTCCGGCAAAGATTGATAGCCTGGCAAACCTCGCGCTTAAAACGTTCGACGTGCCCGGCATTGCCGTAGCTGTGGTGAAGGATGGGAAATTAGTTTATGCCAATGGTTATGGGGTTGCCTCGCTGCGCACACAGAAAAAAGTAGATGCCAATACGCTGTTCGGTATCGCATCAAACAGCAAGGCTTTCACTACCGCCGCAATAGGTATTTTGGTTGATGAAGGCAAACTGAAATTGGACGATAAGGTAACCGACTACATCCCCGAGTTTAAAATGTTCGACCCGTACGTTACGGCAGAGTTCACCATCCGCGATTTGCTTACGCACCGCAGCGGCCTCGGTCTGGGTGCCGGCGATTTGATGATATTTCCCGATTCTACTGATTTTACGGTGAAGGATATCATACACAATCTGCGCTACCTGAAGCCGGTGAGCAGTTTCCGTAGTAAGTTCGATTATGATAACCAATTATACATTGTTGCAGGTGAGGTGATTGCCCGCGTTAGCGGCATGAGCTGGGAAGATTTTATAGAAACCCGCATTATGAAGCCCCTGCAAATGACAGGTAGCTTTGCATCCTACAGCCGCATCAAAAACACCAAAAATTACATCGATGCCCATGCACCAGTTGATGGCAAGGTGGTGGTGATCCCCCGTAATACCAGCGAACCAACCAATGCTGCAGGCGGTATTTACAGCAGTGTGAACGATTTGGCCAAATGGGCCATTATGCAAATGAACGATGGCAAATACGGCGACGATTTGAGCAAGCGTTTATTTAGTAGCAGAATTCACCGCGACATGTGGACTGTACAAACGGTGTTACCTACCGGTCCCGGCGTGTACAATACGCACTTTGCCGGGTACGGACTGGGTTGGTTTTTAAACGATGCAAAAGGCTATTTAAAAGCCAGCCATACCGGCGGGTTAGATGGTATGGTTACGCAGGTAACACTATTCCCGGAGTTGAAACTCGGCATCATTGTGCTCACCAACCAGCAATCGGGTGGAGCGTTTAGTTCTGTTACCAACGAGATTATTGATAGCTACATTGGTGATAGCGGTAAAGACTGGGTAAAACTATACAGCGAGGCCGAAAAGGCGGGCTCGGCGGGCGCAGGCAACGTGGTTGCTGGTGTTTGGAAACAGGTAGAAGAACAAAAAAAAACAGCTATAGATGCAAGTGTTTACGCAGGTACTTACCACGATAACTGGCTTGGCGATGTTACCATCAGCCAAAAAGACGGGCAGCTTTGGTTTGTATCGAAACGTTCTCCGCATTTAACCGGGCAAATGTTCTACTATAAAGGCAGCACTTTCGTTGTAAAATGGAATAAACGCAGTATGGATGCCGATGCCTTCGCCATGTTCACTACCGACGAGAACGGCAAACCTACTGGCCTTAAAATGAAACCCATCAGTCCGGCAACAGATTTTAGCTACGATTTCCAGGATTTGGATTTTGCGAAAACGAAGTAAAGAGTTTGACCATGAAAAAAGTGCTTTCGGTTATATTATTATTCATGTTGGCATGTTTCTTTGCCCAGGCGCAAAGCTTAACTGACGACCAAAAATGGGACAGTCTGATTAGCAGCCTTGAGGCGGAAGACTGGATGCCTGCAAATCAATTGTCACTATCGCTTTTGAACAGCATCCCTGCAGCGGAGCAAAATGGCAATCAGGCGGCCATGCTTAGGTATATGTATATACTTTCCGAATCGGGCTTGATGGATTTAGGGAAGGTTGATAAACCCGAAGCACTCAAGAAGGTGATTGGTTTTGTGGGCAAGCCAATCATGCTGCCAGGGCATCCCGTTTCTGTAAAGCAGGGTTTTAACAGTATTACCAGCACTTCTAACGGGGCCGATACCTTATTTGTTACAGCCGCCAACAAGAAGGCTACATCTATATTTGCGTTTGAATACATCGTACTTAAACAGAAATGGACAGATGCGGACCTCAACGCCAATGCTGGTAAAATATGGCGACTGGGCGGCATACTTAAATCTATCAACGTAGAAGGCAATATGTTTAAACGTTTCAAATTGTTGATAGACGAAGGCACCGCCGAGGAACAGCAACCTTAATTCAGTTTACAGTGGGCGGTTTTTCCGAGCAGACTGCCTATAGAAAGCCGATTTTTTCTGCAAACTGCCCACCGGAAACTGCAAACTGCCCCTACATATTTCTCCTGTACTGCCCCCCAACCTCGTAAAGTGCATGGCTTATTTGCCCAAG
>NZ_SOZE01000069.1:3638-5255 GCF_004519315.1 Mucilaginibacter psychrotolerans | reverse complement strand
GATAATGTAAGAGAATATTTTTTTTTACAAGTTTCTATTGATTGAGTTTAATAGGGCTTGGATTATAACAACACATTATACAATGGAGAGTTTGATCCTGGCTCAGGATGAACGCTAGCGGCAGGCCTAATACATGCAAGTCGGACGGGATTTGGGAGCTTGCTTCTGATGAGAGTGGCGCACGGGTGCGTAACACGTATGTAACCTACCTTAATCTGGGGGATAGCCTCTCGAAAGAGAGATTAACACCGCATAACATTACGACGCAGCATTGCGATGTAATCAAATATTTATAGGATTAAGATGGGCATGCGGAACATTAGCTAGTTGGTAAGGTAATGGCTTACCAAGGCTACGATGTTTAGGGGATCTGAGAGGATGGCCCCCCACACTGGTACTGAGACACGGACCAGACTCCTACGGGAGGCAGCAGTAAGGAATATTGGTCAATGGGCGAAAGCCTGAACCAGCCATGCCGCGTGCAGGAAGACGGCCCTATGGGTTGTAAACTGCTTTTGTACCGGAATAAACCCTTCTACGTGTAGGAGGCTGAATGTACGGTAAGAATAAGGATCGGCTAACTCCGTGCCAGCAGCCGCGGTAATACGGAGGATCCGAGCGTTATCCGGATTTATTGGGTTTAAAGGGTGCGTAGGCGGCCTGTTAAGTCAGGGGTGAAAGACGGTAGCTCAACTATCGCAGTGCCTTTGATACTGACGGGCTTGAATGTACTTGAGGTAGGCGGAATGTGACAAGTAGCGGTGAAATGCATAGATATGTCACAGAACACCAATTGCGAAGGCAGCTTACTAAGGTATGATTGACGCTGAGGCACGAAAGCGTGGGGATCAAACAGGATTAGATACCCTGGTAGTCCACGCCCTAAACGATGAATACTCGATGTTGGCGATATACGGCCAGCGTCTAAGCGAAAGCGTTAAGTATTCCACCTGGGGAGTACGCCCGCAAGGGTGAAACTCAAAGGAATTGACGGGGGCCCGCACAAGCGGAGGAGCATGTGGTTTAATTCGATGATACGCGAGGAACCTTACCCGGGCTTGAAAGTTAGTGAATAGAGCAGAGACGCTCTAGTCCTTCGGGACACGAAACTAGGTGCTGCATGGCTGTCGTCAGCTCGTGCCGTGAGGTGTTGGGTTAAGTCCCGCAACGAGCGCAACCCCTATGTTTAGTTGCCAGCACGTTAAGGTGGGGACTCTAAACAGACTGCCTATGCAAATAGAGAGGAAGGAGGGGACGACGTCAAGTCATCATGGCCCTTACGTCCGGGGCTACACACGTGCTACAATGGGCAGTACAGAGGGCAGCTACCTGGCAACAGGATGCCAATCTCACAAAGCTGTTCACAGTTCGGATCGGGGTCTGCAACTCGACCCCGTGAAGTTGGATTCGCTAGTAATCGCGTATCAGCAATGACGCGGTGAATACGTTCCCGGGCCTTGTACACACCGCCCGTCAAGCCATGGAAGCTGGAAGTGCCTGAAGTGCGTAACCGTAAGGAGCGTCCTAGGGTAAAGTCGGTAACTGGGGCTAAGTCGTAACAAGGTAGCCGTACCGGAAGGTGTGGCTGGAATACCTCCTTTCTGGAGCATTATCCCT
>NZ_SOZE01000069.1:0-3543 GCF_004519315.1 Mucilaginibacter psychrotolerans | reverse complement strand
TATCAACGGTTCGAATCCGTTATTCTCCACATTCCCACCGATGCCCGAAAGGGTTAGGATATAATGCAAGTTATGATATTGATATCATATTGGGACAAGTTCTTTGACATATTGGAAGAAGTAAAATTGAAGAGAAAACAACAGTAGAGACGGTTGTTGGCTTCGAGTTCAAGAACCAGGAATAAGTAATTAGTGTAAACTACTTCGGTATAAGCATTAATGAGTTATTCTGATATATTGAATAAGAACGGCAATCTATCAAAAAGCATACAGTGGTGAGCAAAAGCATCACAAGTATAGAAGAAAGTAAATAAGGGTACACGGGGGATGCCTTGGCTCTCAGAGGCGATGAAAGACGTGATAAGCTGCGATAAGCTGCGGGGATCAGCAAATATGAATTGATCCGCAGATTTCTGAATGGGGAAACCTAACTATCTGAAGGATAGTTGCAAATATGCGCAAACCTGCTGAACTGAAACATCTAAGTAAGCAGAGGAAGAGAAAATAATAATGATTTCCTGAGTAGTGGCGAGCGAAAGGGAAGAAGCCCAAACCTATTATGTTACGGCATAGTAGGGGTTGTAGGACCACAACATGAATATCAAACAAAACCGGAACGGGGTGGGAAACCCGGCCATAGAGCATGAGAGCTGCGTACGGGTAATGAATGATAGGATAGTGGTATCCTGAGTACCGCGAGGTCGGAGACGCCTTGTGGGAATCTGCCGGCACCATCCGGTAAGGCTAAATACTCCTGAGAGACCGATAGTGAACCAGTACCGTGAGGGAAAGGTGAAAAGAACCCCGAACAGGGGAGTGAAATAGAACCTGAAACCGTGTACTTACAAGCGGTCGGAGCGGAGAGATTCCGTGACGGCGTGCCTTTTGCATAATGAGCCTACGAGTTACTCTTCTCTGGCAAGGTTAAGTGTTTTAGGCACGGATCCGAAGCGAAAGCGAGTCTGAATAGGGCGCAGAGTCAGAGGAGGTAGACGCGAAACCTTGTGATCTACCCATGAGCAGGTTGAAGGTGCCGTAACAGGTACTGGAGGACCGAACCGATAAACGTTGAAAAGTTTCCGGATGACTTGTGGGTAGGGGTGAAAGGCTAATCAAACTGGGAAATAGCTCGTACTCCCCGAAATGTTTTTAGGAACAGCGTGGTGGTTAAGTTATATAGAGGTAGAGCTACTAATTGGGTGCGGGGGAGTCAAATCCTACCAAATCCAGATAAACTCCGAATGCTATTTAATATACACTGCAGTGAGGCTATGGGTGCTAAGGTCCATGGCCGAGAGGGAAAGAACCCAGACCATCAGCTAAGGTCCCCAAATTAACGCTAAGTTGAACTAACGAGGTCCGATTGCACAGACAGCTAGGATGTTGGCTTGGAAGCAGCCATTCATTTAAAGAGTGCGTAACAGCTCACTAGTCGAGCGATCGGGCATGGATAATAAACGGGCATTAAGCGTTATACCGAAGCTATGGATTACATATTAATATGTACTGGTAGGGGAGCATTCTAATTGCCGGTGAAGCAGGAAAGACAATTGACTGTGGAGGAATTAGAAAAGCAAATGTAGGCATAAGTAACGATAAGGCGGGAGAGAAACCCGCCCACCGAAAGACTAAGGTTTCCTGATCAACGCTAATCGGATCAGGGTTAGTCGGGGCCTAAGGTGAAGCCGACAGGCGTAGCCGATGGACAACTGGTTAATATTCCAGTACTTTTTATAACTGCGATGCGGTGACGGAGTAGTGACACTGACGCGTGCTGACGGAATAGCACGTTAAAGGCCGTAGGTATAGGTTTGGTAGTTAAGTACGCCAGATTTGCTGAAAGCTGATAGTATGCCGAGCCCTCGGGTAAGGCAATAGTTCAGGTAATCAAACTTCCAAGAAAACCCGCTAAGCTTCAGGTTATGAAAACCCGTACCGTAAACCGACACAGGTAGTCGAGGAGAGGATCCTAAGGTGCTCGAGTGAATCATGGCTAAGGAACTCGGCAAAATGGCCCTGTAACTTCGGGAGAAGGGGCGCTGGTAGCAATATCAGCCGCAGTGAAAAGGCCCAGGCGACTGTTTAACAAAAACACATGGCTATGCAAAATCGAAAGATGACGTATATGGCCTGACACCTGCCCGGTGCCGGAAGGTTAAGAGGGGATGTTAGTCGCAAGGCGAAGCATTGAATCGAAGCCCCGGTAAACGGCGGCCGTAACTATAACGGTCCTAAGGTAGCGAAATTCCTTGTCGGGTAAGTTCCGACCTGCACGAATGGTGTAACGATCTGGGCGCTGTCTCAGCCATGAGCTCGGTGAAATTGTGGTATCGGTGAAGACGCCGGTTACCCGCAACGGGACGGAAAGACCCCATGCACCTTCACTACAACTTAACATTGATATCGGATACAGGATGTGTAGGATAGGTGGGAGACTGTGATCATGCTTCGCTAGGAGTATGTTAGTCAACGTTGAAATACCACCCTTTCTGTATTTGGTGTCTAACTCTGCAATGTGGAGAACATTGTTTGGCGGGTAGTTTGACTGGGGTGGTCGCCTCCAAAAAGGTAACGGAGGCTTTCAAAGGTAAGCTCAGTACGCTTGGTAACCGTACGCGGAGTGCAATAGCATAAGCTTGCTTGACTGTGAGGCAGACAAGCCGAGCAGGGTCGAAAGACGGATATAGTGATCCGGTGGTTCTGCATGGAAGGGCCATCGCTCAAAGGATAAAAGGTACGCTGGGGATAACAGGCTGATCTCCCCCAAGAGCTCATATCGACGGGGAGGTTTGGCACCTCGATGTCGGCTCGTCACATCCTGGGGCTGGAGAAGGTCCCAAGGGTTGAGCTGTTCGCTCATTAAAGTGGCACGCGAGCTGGGTTCAGAACGTCGCGAGACAGTTCGGTCCCTATCTGTTGTGGGCGTTGGAAGTTTGAGTGGGGCTGACCTTAGTACGAGAGGACCGGGTTGGACTAACCTCTGGTGAATCTGTTATGCCGCCAGGTGTATTGCAGAGTAGCTACGTTGGGAATAGATAAGCGCTGAAAGCATCTAAGTGCGAAACTAGCCACAAGATGAGACTTCCATTGAGGATCGTAGCAGACTACTACGTTGATAGGTTACAGGTATAAAGGTGGTGACATCAAAGCCGAGTAATACTAATCATCCGAAGCTTTCTCATAGCAGGTAATTAAAGGGTTGATTGGAGAATGGTTTATTGGTGAGTGGTTGCAAAACCGCACATACAATCTAATAATGAACCGGTCAACCCAGCAAAAACAAAGCTGTTGTTTTCTCTGATCTTTTTACTTCTTTCAATAATATGTCATTGTTTATGGAGAGTAGTGAACAGTTGATTGAGTGAATAGTTATAAAACTATCCAACCACTCACCACTGAACCACTCACCACAAACTATTAAAATATTCAGGTGCCTATATCGGCGGTGTCCACCTCTTCCCATTCCGAACAGAGAAGTTAAGCCCGCCAGAGCCGATGGTACTGCAGTAAAATGTGGGAGAGTAGGTCGGTGCCAAATCTTAA
>NZ_SOZE01000068.1 GCF_004519315.1 Mucilaginibacter psychrotolerans | reverse complement strand
TTTCATACTAACTGCGTTTGTCGTTATTCACAATTAGTATTTATTTGACCGATTAGCGATGGCCTTTTTATCAACTTTTCAACACAGAACAATTTTATTCAGCCATTTTTAAACAGGCTCTTAGAGAAATATTTATTTTCAGCATCAAATGGAAATAGAAAATTATTTTTTTTTCAATAGAAAATAATTACATTTGTGATATGAAAAAGCACGATGATACTAACCGCCCAGAAACCCAGGCACCAATACGGCAGTACACCGAGTATGATATGCAGGTATCTATGGTTCATGATTTAATTGCACCATACCATACCATGTTTAAATCGCCGCTGGCTAAGTTAGAGGCTATAAAGCAAGGCTTGCAGCCCGCTTCCCTGTCGGCACTTTTGAAAGTTACCGAAGTTACGCAGGCAGATATAGCCCGTTGGCTTGATATTACCGAACCAACGCTGCGCAAGCACATCCAGGGAGATAATAGCCTTAACCCTGGCCTAAGCGAGCATGTAATACAGTTGCTTGAACTATTTGATAAAGGCGTTGATACCTTTGGCCAGCTTAATGAATTCAAGAGCTGGTTGCGCCACTATAACCCCGGCATTGATGCCATCCCTTTTGATATGCTCGATACCATAACCGGCATCGGCATTGTGATGAGCGAGCTTATCCGAATAGATTATGGCGTTACCGCTTAAAGGTTAGAAGGGTTTGAGAAGTTAAAGACGTTTGGAGTTGCCATCTTTAGAAGGGTTGACATCTATCCTGGCTCTGGAACTCATACCTTCCAACTTTTCTAACCTTTCTAACTTCTCCAACTTCTCTAACACCTCCAACTTTTCAACCTTCAAACTTTCCAACGCACCAAACTTTCCAACCCTCGTAACGCTCCCAAATGAACACCTACCGTATAGGCCAAACCAAATACGCTGCCGACCAAAAAGGCTCGGGTATAGACGCGCGATGGAACTCACGTGGGCGTTATGTAATATACACCGGCGGCTCGCTCGCCTTATCGTGTCTGGAGAAATTGGCGCACACTACAGGTACTTCTTTATACACGGGTGATTTCTCGGTAACTATTTATAACATACCCGCCAAGCTGGCTGTAGAAGAAATTACGCTATCGAAACTGACGGCTCTTGAGCCGCAATGGCAAAAAGTGCTTAATTACCCAATAACACAGATGCTCGGCGATAGTTGGCTGCAAAGGATGGAGACCGCTATTTTGAAAGTACCCTCGGCGATTATAGATCTGGAGTACAATTACCTGTTCAACCCGGCCCACCCCGATTTCGCAAAAATAAAGGTCGCCACCATCAAAAAATTCTCGTTTGATGAACGGTTGAGCGGTTAGATGTGCAAATTGCAGATGTGCAGATTTCAGATGTGCAGATCAATGTCGTTTACTTAAGCGATTTCGAATGCGCCATCAGTGCAAAAGGTCGGTAGCTAATCGATAATCAGCTACTCGCATGCCATAGGTATGCTACATCGCCAGTATTGTACCTACGGCACAAAGGTGGTTTTTGCTTGTTTGCTACCGACATTTGGCCCCGATGGGGCCGGGGCTTCCTTAAGTAAACGACATTGATCTGCACATCTGGAATTTGAAATCCTCCGCCTACTCGCTCCTTAAACTTTTTACGGGGTTGGCCATAGCTGCTTTGATGGCCTGATAGCTGATGGTGCTGATGGCGATGACAACCGCTATGGCACCTCCGCTTACGAATATCCACCAGCTCAGTTCTATACGGTAAGCAAAAGATTGTATCCACTTGCTCATGGCAAATAAGGCGATAGGTGAGGCGATAAGGATAGCAACCAATACCAGTGCTACGAAATCTTTAGATATCAGCGCCGCTATTTGGGTGACAGAGGCTCCCACCACTTTACGCACACCGATTTCTTTGGTGCGCTGTTTTACGCTGAAAAGTGCCAGACCAAACAAACCGAAACAGGCGATAGTAATAGCAAGCGTAGTGAATAAGGCAAACAGCTGACCGAATTTGATCTCGGCATTGTACTGCTGGTTAAAGCGTTCGTTTAAGAAGGAATACTCCAGTGGCCGCTGCGGAACCATGTCTTTCCATAACTTTTCAATATCGGCTACGGTTTGCCGCACATTGGCGGTGTTCATTTCAACAGAAAATAGCCTGAAGTTGCCCGGCAACACACGTATGGCCAGCGGCTCGATGGGTTTTTGTAATGATTGGAAGTGGAAATCTTTATAAACGCCTATAATACGGCCATCGGTAGGGTACATGCCTACTTTTACGCCGATGGCTTCGTTGGCATTGGTGAAGCCAAGCTTGCGCAGTGCGGTTTCGTTAATGATCATAGATTCCAACGTATCGGCAGCAAACTGTTCTGATAAACCTCGGCCCGCAACCATGGGGATATTATACTGCTTCATAAACGTGAAGTCGGTTAAGAATATCGGCAGTTCGGCATGGATGGTATCACCTGTTCTTTTGGCAAAATCCATCGACCAGCCCCCTGGTTCGGTTGCTCCGGGTACGTTAGACGATGCCGACACTGATTTTACCCCCTTTAGGCGCATCAGTTCGCTTTTGATTAACCGGTATTGTTGCTTCACCGTGTTGTCACCTTCAAAATTGATCACCATGGTTTGCGCGGGTTTAAAACCCAGATCGTGTTTTTGCATATACTGCAATTGGGTGTACACCACTATGCTGCTGATAATGAGGATAACGGATATAGAGAACTGAAATACCACCAAACCCTTGCGGATAAATATGCTCCTGGCTGATGTCTTTATATTCCCCTTTAAGGCCGTAATAGGGTTAAAGCCGGATAGGATAAAAGCCGGATAGCTGCCGGATAGCAGCCCCACCACCACCCAAATACCAGCTAAAGCAAGTAGATGCACCGGCGTGAAAAAATTGAATACGATATTCTTACCCGCAAACTGGTTGAAAGCCGGGAGTAACATAAGCGATATAAAAACAGCGATGACGAGGGCAAGGCCGGTCATTAAAAACGATTCGATAAAAAATTGGGCTACCAGCTGGTTGCGGGTTACGCCATTTACTTTTTTTACGGCCACTTCTTTGGCCCGTTCGGCTGCGCGGGCTGTTGAGAGATTGATAAAGTTGATACAGGCTATCAGCAGGATAAAAACCGCAATAGCGCTAAATACATACAGGCTGCTGATGCTTCCCGTTTTGCCTATCTGGCCCTCGCGATCGCTGTGCAGGTAAATGTCCGTTAGTTTCTCCAGGCTGTAATGATGTTTGGTTGTTGCCGTATTGGCCTTATGCCGGTTAGCAAAGGCATCGAACCGGGCCTCCAACTGATTCGCGTCGTAGTTGTCGGGCAGGAGGATGTAGGTCCAGAAGTTATTGGAATACCAGTTGCTGAACAGCCAATCGTAGCCCGAATCTTTTTGTTGGGCAGTTGCCATGGATATGAGGATATCAAAACTGATGTGGGAGTTTGCAGGCACATCTTTTATCACACCGGTTACACGCATGCCTTTACCATCGAGCAGTAAGGTTTTGCCAAGGGCATCGGTATTGCCGAAATATTTGGTGGCGGTTTTTTGGGTAATTACTACGCTCATCGGTGTGCTTAAGGCCGTTTGGCTATCGCCATTCACCATACCCAGGTCAAATACATTAAATACGCTCGCATCGGCAAAAAATACATTGCGTTCTTCAAAAAGCTTGTCCTCGTATTTAACCAGGCTCTCGGCGTTAATAAACCTTACGGCTTGTTTCACCTGCGGGAAATCGGCAAGTAGGGCGGGGGCCATTGGGCCTGCAGAACCGGCGCCATGCTGCATCAAGGCGTTGGTTTGTTTATCATCAACCACGCGGTAGATATTGGCAGCCCTGGTATTAAATTTATCGTAGCTCAGCTCATTTTGAATGTATAAGGCCATTAATATAAATGCCGTTAAGCTTACTACCAATCCGCCGATATTTATTGCCGAAAATGTTTTGGTGCGAACCAGGTTGCGGAAGGCGAACTTTAAGTGATTGGCGATCATGGTTTTGTGTTTGTTTTCAACGTTATACAAGAGTAGCTAAGTTTATGCCAGGCTGTAAGGTGTTGTTTTATAGTCGATTGTGATTTTTATAGCGTTTGTGCTGTTCGGTTACGTTACACTTGGTGTTCGCAGCCGATACATTGATTTCGGAATAAAATAAGGCGATGGTGGCGGTTACTTAAGCGATTATTAACTAATTAAAATAAGTGTAAAAAAGACACCTGAACAAGCAAACCTTTTATTGCCGCCTTACGTTTACATAAGTAGTTAAAAAATGTTAAGCTTTTTTGTGTTGGCGCTATTCGCAGGGGGACTTTACAGAAATATTTTTTACTTTTAGGGCATCAATTTACCTATGCACTCAAAACGGTTTAATAACTGGTATGTTTCGTTCGTTTTGCTCCTTGCGCTAATGGCATCTGCATGCCAGAAAGACCAGGGTGATAAAGCCGTGGATCAGAAAAAAGCCGTAGCTGCAGCAGATAGCGCGCTCGCTGCAACGCCTGCAAGCAATTTTTTGGCAGCAAGCGGTACCCTGACTTTTGATTTGAATGATTCTACCTACGTTTTTGATGCTGCAAAAGACTCTATTGCATTTGTAAACATCAGCGTTGGTGATAACCGTTACTTTGGCATCACCGCCATAAACAAGGCCCATACCATGAGTTTTGCCATCAGCAGTAAAGGCACTGCCGCTGCTGCTATTACCAAAGGGGTAGAGGGGAGCCAGCTTTTGCTTCGCCCCGATGCATTGCACATTAAGCAATATAGCCTTACCCAGTTTACCGAGCCGGGCGATGCCGGGGTAATAGATTTGCTGCGCTACCGCCAGGATAGCGTTTTGGCCAAAGGTACTTTCTTCACCTTTTTAGCGCACGACGATAAAGCCGATTCGCCATTTTACCGGGTGGAAGGCACTTTTAACCTCAAGCTTAAATAGCAGCACACCCCGCAGGATTTCTAATTTAAATTATTGGAAATGACAATACGTCATATTGACACGTTATTGTAAAAAACAAGCTACGCCTGTATTTTACGATCCGCGAGGCATGAAAAATGCCCTTTTTTGCGTACATTTGCAGAAAACAAAGGAGATTAATGAAAGTATTTATTGGCGGCCTTCCACTAGAAGTGAACGAGGCTGAATTAAATGCGGTTTTTGAAGATTTTGGGCCGGTTAAGTCCCTCAGGATCGTAAAAGATCGTGAAACAAAAGAGAGCAGGGGTTTTGGGTTTGTTGAAATGGTGAACGATGATGAAGCTAAAGAAGCTATAAGATGCATGAACGGGCAAAGCTATTACGGCAAACGCATAACTGTTAACATAGCCGAGGACAAAGGTCCGGGCTTTAACGGTGGCGGCGGCGGTGGCCGCGGCGGGTTTAGCCGTAATTAAGCACCCCTAAAATATTTTTCTTTTGAAAAGCCGGCATCGTCCGGCTTTTTTTGTGGAATAATGCGGAGATTAAGGTTTTAGAATAAGGCGTTTAAGCAACCCATGATTTTTGCAGAAATATTGGTCCGGCCGCAATCATCGTCTTGACAAGGTTATGAAACATATTGTCAGGATACTTAAGCCTGTTGAACCGGTA
>NZ_SOZE01000067.1 GCF_004519315.1 Mucilaginibacter psychrotolerans | reverse complement strand
TCCGTTTTAACAGAAGGGGGCATATGAACTCAATTTTTGATAAACTTATAACCAGAATGACCGAGGCTAAACCCGTAAATTACAAAATGATTAAATGCGAACTAAATACATAATCCTATTATTTAATTTATTTTTTTTGAATAAAAATTACCAGCTTT
Source organism: Mucilaginibacter psychrotolerans (assembly GCF_004519315.1). Lineage (GTDB taxonomy): Bacteria > Bacteroidota > Bacteroidia > Sphingobacteriales > Sphingobacteriaceae > Mucilaginibacter > Mucilaginibacter psychrotolerans. The sequence goes on along the minus strand of NZ_SOZE01000067.1, from coordinate 5,750 downwards.
GAAATTAATGGGTATTATTTTAAGCGACACAATTTATCGCCCGGAGAAAGCATTGTATTGAATTTGTGCGTCGCGTAAAGATGCGATAGTGGTCATTTCTTCCCAGCCCTTACTATTATATGAAATTGGCTTCCATACGATATTGCTGACTGTAGGTGTTGAATTGAGACCATTGAGTCCAATGTGTCCGTAAAATCCTGATACTGTTTCAATACTATCCTTTGTTTCCAGCGAAAAACGCACATAATAATTCTCCCATCTGCCAACGGTTGTATTTAAGTGACCCGGGTAGCTACTTGTGGTATCGATACTCATGTGCCTATAGAGTACGTGTTTGATAAATTCCTCCTGAAGAGCGTTTTTCTCCATATGTGTAATGAGTCTGATTTTGGTTGTCGTGTTATCCGGAACTGATTGCCATATTTCCGTTTTCCTGAGAACCGCAAAAGAAACTAACGTACAACATAGGCAAACGATTCCGAGAATAGTTGTACTTTTTTTGATTCTTTTTGTCATGATAAATTAGGTTTAAGTATCTGATAATTAATAAAAAAAATATTGATAATGTGAAAATAGTCAATTAGCTTGCATAAGCCAAACCAAGTGTAGGTTTTTTACCGGATTGGTCATTATGCCCTAAACAATTTTAGTAATTATCACAATAACGCTTCCAATATGCCTAACAACAAGGAACTTAAGTTTACTATGCAATCGCAATTGCAAACACATTGGTGCTGGGCCGCCAATGCGACCAGTATATCCCTTTTTTATGATCCAGCTTCGGGCTGGACACAATGTAAAGTAGCAGATGGTACGCTGATTAGGACGGACTGCTGTACGGCACCCAATCCTAACCCATGCGATAAAGATTATTATCTTGACCGGGCGCTCACCACTACGGGAAATTTTGTTCCACCGATAATTTCAGCGGCATTGATTGAGAACGATATTAAGGCTGAAATTGACTCAGGACGAGTAATTGGTGTTAGGATAGGATGGGCAAGTTATGGTGGGCATTTCGTAACGGTTCACGGATATAATGACACATTGGGCACGTTTTTTGTTTATGTGGCTGATCCGCTTTACGGGAAATCTTTTATAAATCTTGTTAACTTTACAAGTAGTTATCAGGGTTCGGGATCGTGGACCCACACTTTTTACACCAAAGCTCCGGTTAGCAGCATGTTAAAGTTTACTACAATTAATAGTCAACTGCTTCAGAAGGCATCAGATATGCGTTTATCGATGTTGTCTGCTCCGTTCCCAACTGAACCAGACCAGACATCACCAGATGTACACCCGAAAGGGCTGGCAGCGCCACATGACGTTTATATCGTAACTTTCAATTCCCTGAAGAATGGAGATCAACCGGATATTCAAAAAGGTGGCTTCAGGGCCTTGGACTCGGAGAACAATGAGTTAACCATTTACGACTTTAGTGGTAGCAACTCAGATGCTCAAATACAGCAAGTCATCCATGATCCCCAGTATAATCTTAACTATCGTTCGGTACTTAATAGCGTAATCAACAGGCAGCAGAGCGATCCTATAAGATATAGTTTAAGAATACTTAAGCAACCGGAACTTAAAATTGAGGCTTTCTGGCTGCACGTTAAAGGACACGCTAAAGACGATCTCTTTACGCCGGTAGTAGCTCCCGCAATATTGACGTCGGGAGTATACTACGAAAACGATGAGTTCTTTAAAATACTGGAGAATGCCGCGAAAGCAAGAAGGGTTTATGATGATAACCTGCTCGGCGGCTAAGTCTTTCAGTTACCGCATTGATCACTGGTGTTTAATCCACGCGATGATAAGTTTGATCAACCATACGATGAGATGAAGACTGCCGGTAATGATAGCTCCACGCTGACGTTTTTCAATTTTCTGTTCCATTGCTATTAATTTTCAGCAATGATAAATGGGGCATCTGGGGGCAGCAATAGGGGAGTACTCCCATTATTTGTCTAAAAGTTTTTGTACGTCGGGAACGTGAAGATGTGCGGTATAACGTTTGCGATCTTCTTTGGAAAAAGAGTTAAGGACATTTAAATTTCCTTTGACGGTTCTCTCGGGGCAGTCGAGCGCAGCGGCGAAGATTTTATGTAAGCCGGCTTTGGTATTTGCCTGGGCCTTTTCTACGCTTTTGATAAAGCCCGCTTCATTTAAAAATGCGATCTGGAAAGGGACATCCTTTGCGATCAAGGTGGAATAAGCTTCATCTGGGCTCAACTTACCGAACTTGAATTGATCAAATCCAAGTTTGCTTAAATTTCGCCGTAATGGGTTTGGTGCCTCAGTTTCCGGGATATTGTCTGTTTTTTCGGATTTTTCGATCAGCTTCGCCAGGAGATTGATGAATTGATAACAACCGAAGAATTTGAAGGGAAAGAACAGATGTTCGATATCCAGTATCCTGACTGTTGAAACCGGATGAATAATTTTGCCTCGTTCGTCTTTGGTCGCCTTATCAAAATCAGGAATTTCTTTGTATGGTATTTTCTTTTGTCGTTGTTGCAGATCTTTAATTGCTGAGTCAATATCTTCCGAAGAATATTTCGCTTCCTCCTCTTCCTTGCGCGGATAAAAATAAACGTCAAAATCAGTTGATAACAGCTTCAGTTTGGACGGCTTCATCTCTGTAAGGAACTCCACATGATTAAGGATTTCCAGTTGGGTGATGGAACAATCTTTTATCTTTTTAAAGAATTTCTTGAGTGTTATGTCGGCAAGATCAGCGGATTTGGCTCTCACTTTTTGATTTTTGTTTTCCACATGGAAAATGCGGGCTGACTTGATGGTATGGTCAGACACCCGGACAGTTTGCCCATTCAACACAATTTCAAAAACCTGTGGGTCGTTCATTATACAAATTTTACTAAATTAATTAGTGTTTGCAATCGAAAAATGATTGAATTGTGTTTATAAAGAAAAACGTAAGATCTGCAAAGCATTCTTAATTTAAGAAGTATTCGTTTTCGAGGGATATTTGCAGGGGCACTGCAAACTTAAGAGAGAGGTGAATGAGAAAGAACTAAAGTCAGGGTGAACTTGTCAGTAGCGAATAAATTTTTCAGCATTGAGAAGCTGATCGGCTGACAAATGCAACAGATGCGGCAAGAAGAAAGATATCAAATAAAAATCCCCTGAACACTCGCTGCCAGGGGATTTTAACCTAAACCTTATCACAATAGTGAGCAGATCACCCACTAAAATAGTTCTGCAATATAAATACTAATTAATTAACGGCGAAGAGAACTGCGCGTTTTCGAACGCATGTACTCATTGAACATACGTTCATTCAAACGACGTTCTGCTTCTCTCTTGTTTCGCCTGGAGACTATCCAGAAAAAAAGTACCCAGATACCGAATGCCACTCCGAAACACGGAAACGGATTTTTCGCAGCAAGCGCACCGAACATGGCGAAAGTAGATATGACGCTGCATGTCAGGAATAAAATAACGTTCTTTTTCATGATGATCAACACTATAAATATACTAATTAGATTAGCAAGTATCAAGACCTTTTTTCAATTTATTTCATAGATCTTATTGTGCTGACGGGCAGACTGCACCCGTTCCCGAATCGTCTCAACGAGGTCAGAATGGGGAATGCCGGTGAACTGCAGCACGGGTGTTTCCGAATCCGTGCTTTTCAGGACTACATGCATAAGGCCGAGTAACTGGAGCCCCAGCGGACGGGTAATGATGTAATGTAGGCTAAGTACCCAGCGCCTTGCTATATCGCTATAGTAGGTTTCCATGTACTCGCCCCCGAACCGTACGTACACCTTCCAGCGTATACGGCTCTCCACTAATATTTTCAGTTTATTCGCCATTGTGTATCTTCCTATGACAATCATGGCATACCGCCATTGTCTTTCTCTTTCTTGCAATCATGTGGACTTCCCACGGGCGTTTGCCCTTTTCGATGTCTTTCAGTTTCCTGATATGATGCATTTCAAGTTCATCGATCTCGCCTCACATTTCACAGCTTCTTGCTTTCAGTCTGTCTATCAGGCTTGTTCGCATAGCTACTTGAAAGTAGTGGGGAGTTTTGTCAGTAGAGGATTCTTTGGCTTCGATGCTTCGCCGGAAGCCACCTTGATAGAAAGTGCGATAACGTCGCTCACGTTTCCAATTGGTATAGGATACGGTGAACACTCCGTTTTTCTTATACTCTCTACAGATGTTTGGGACAGTTGAATGAAACTTATTTGCAAAAGTTTTATACATACTGTACTCCATGATGTAGCTGAATGTGTTAACTGTTCCAACATTTAGCGCGATAGAATAGTAATTATAAAAGCCAATGAGTTCGGAGTTGTACTTGCTCAATATCTCCAAGTCATCGTTGAACGCCAATCCCGGACGGCTTTTGGCTTTCCATTGTTCTTTGCCATTGTGAAGCCGGATATCCAGAACTTCGTAATCTAACAGCTTTTTCTTAATGGTGCCCGGTGGAATTTTAATAACGATTTTCTTATGAAATACTCGCTTCATTTTTCCGTCAGTAGCCCTTTTGGTCTGGTTGGACTTTCTTACAGTAATATCAAATGATAAGAATTTTGCGGGTGTTTCCGTGTGAGTTATCAGCGTTTTTTCTTCCGATAGTACAAGCTGTAATTTATCATTCAGGAAGTTGGTAATGTCCTGTTTAATTTGCTTGCAATCTTCCAAACTGCCAATTACTCCTATTAGAAAGTCATCCGCGTATCTTACATATTTAAGTTTCCTGTAATCGGGGTCCATTTCGTCGCAACTGGGTATCATTGCTCTTTTTCTATCAATCGCTTTGATTCGTTTTGCAATTAATTTTCTATCATCTACATCATCTTCGGCTCTGAGCATACTCAGGGCAATAACTTTCTCGTATTCACATAAGATGCGTTCGCGGTTTGTTTTGCGATCCTTTCCTTTATCAAAGTTTTGAATATATTCCTTTACATACTTATCCAGCTTATCAAGGTAGATATTAGCCAATATGGGGCTAATGATACCAACTTGTGGGGTTCCGCTGTACGTTCTGTTGAATACCCAATCTTCAATATATCCTGCATTCAAGAACTTTCGCATGAGCCTGATAAATCGTTCGTCAGAGATGCGTTCTTGCAGAATACCTATCAAAACATCATGATTGATGTTATCAAAGAAACCTTTAATGTCGCCCTCAATAAACCATTTGGCTCCGTTGAAAGACTTTCTGACTTGCAAAAGTGCAGTATGGCAACTTTTCCGAGGCCTGAAACCATGTGAGGTATGCTCAAAGCTTCCCTCATAAATTGCCTCAAGTATCATTCTGATTACTTCCTGCACTAATTTGTCATCAAATGAAGGTATCCCTAAAGGACGTTTCTTACCATTTTTCTTCGGTATGTAAGTCCTTCTTGATGGATGGGGTTGGTAGCTTTCATCTTTGATCGCACCAATTAATTTTTCAATTCGGGAAAGGCTCATTTCGTCGATAGTCTGACCATCTGTGCCTTTTGTCATGTTACCTGGCTTTGCATTGATTTTTTGATACGCCACGTAATACATTTCCTCATTGAAGAGAATACGATAGAGCCTTTCAAACTTATAATTTGAAAGTTTGCTATGCTCTGTTAAACTGTTTAATACCTTTTGTGGATTAGAATAAGGCGCCTGGGTATTGCTAATAATTTTAGTATATTTAACCTATAGATACCAAACAAGCTAAAATTATGTTTCAAGGATTAAATATACTGGAGTTTACTGAGAAATTCTCAACT
>NZ_SOZE01000066.1 GCF_004519315.1 Mucilaginibacter psychrotolerans | reverse complement strand
CGATTATGGCGCGCGCTTTTACGATCCTGTAATTGCCAGATGGACGAGTGTAGATCCGTTGGCGGAGAAAGGCAGAAGATGGTCGCCGTATAATTATGGATTCGACAATCCGATTTCCAACACTGACCCTGATGGAATGTGGCCAAATCCATTTAGGTTATTATATGATGCTTTATTCAGAACATTCACCTCAAATACGACCAGTAGTTTTATAAAGACGGGCGCAAGTAATGGTGTATTTAATTCAGGAGGTATAGGAATTACTAAAGTTGGTAGAGTTTATGAAAATGCTGTACTTAATTCATTGGGTGAAAGCAAAAACACAAAATCATTCAGTCCTTCCGCGTTGGGACCAAAAGTAATACCTGATTTAGTTGGCGGTAGTACGGTGCGGAATATTGATATTACAAATCCTAAAGATATCAAAACAGATGCCGTTAATTTTCCACAAGCTTCTTTTACTGATGTTAAATTTAAGTCTAACGTATCGTTAAATGACCCTAATAATCCTAATCAGATGAAAGGTATGATTGATGTTTTAAGTAATATGAAAGGTGGGTACGTTGAAGGTAAGTGGGATCCTAACATAAAAGCATCAGATTATGGCGCTGCGATACTTACGCTAATCACTCCTTCAAATGGTACTATTGGCGCAGACTTAATTGATTACGCTACATCTAAAAATGTTAAATTATATCAAAGAACTACTCAGCAAGATGAGGACGATCCATCAAGAATTCGTGTAGCACCTGGAGCCACTTCACTAAATTCTGTTTCTGGCAAACCAAGCATTAGTGTTCCAAAAGGTCCAGGACAGTCAGCAGAAACTAACTGGTAACGAGCATGGTAAAAACAAAAATAACGATGATGATATTATTCTGTTTTTTTGTAATATCGTCCTGTAAACGAAAATATCAAACTGAAAAAATGGATAATATTGAACTTAGTAACGGCTCCTTTATTAAATGTAAATCACTTAGTTTGGATGAGTTTGACAGCTTAAGACTAAATGCATTAGAGGGTCCGATAGGTAAATTTAAGAATCAGTTTGGTGTAGATGTTTATAAGTTAAAGAATGAAGAAGTCATTGCTAATGATAACGGATATTATATGCTCTTTAACAATACAGATGACGTGGAGAAGGTGCTTATGGATGCAAATAACTCTTCACAAGGAACAGAAATATTGAGCAACAAAAATCCATTTGGCAAGGACTTTCCGAATCATACAGAAGCTTTAATAAAGGAATTGTCAGATACATTAGGTGTCAAATATGTTCAACCTAATGAACAGTTAATAAGAGACTTGGATTCCAAGCTTAGTAAACTACCAAATGCCTCGGAGTTTAAAAAGCGACATCTAATAAACTTTATAGCAGTTATCGGTGAAGTTTTATTGAGAAAATATAAAACCGAATGGGAGATGGTTTTAAGCTCTGATACTAAAACATGGAATCCTTATTTAAGATCGACCAATCGGCCAATTGAGTTTTTTACTTATTTATATGAAGATATATATATCAAAGAAAATCATGAACGTTTACTTACAGAAATATATGAAACAGTAAATGATATAAAGAAAAATCAGAGATAATGAACAAAGCCCCTTAACAGGGGCTTTGTTGTTAAAGTGCGTAAGTCTTACGGGCTTTAGCATCACGTAGTAAGCCATCAAGGGCATATAGAATACCCTCTCTGTCAGTCGCTGACAACTCGTTTAGTTCATTGAGGCGTTTAAGCATCGCCGGGTCTTTCAAGACATCTTTGTCATCAATCTCGCCCAACAAGTGGCCAACAGTAGTATCAAGCAACTTGGCAATATTACGGGCTACATCAATAGAGGGCTTCGTTTCATTCCGCTCATACTTGCCGATAACCGTATAAGAAGTATTCATGAGCTTGCTCAGTTCCTGCTGCGAAAGCTTTTTGGCTTCCCTGCATTCCCTTAATCTTTTACCAAAAGTGCTCATATGTTTCTTACAGCAGTGTTTAATTACCAAATATACACAGCTTAAACAGTACAAGGAAATGCTGCAAATGGGCTATAAACCATGTATTATAAGTATATTAGTACCATAAATAACACATTAGTTAACTATGTAATTTGTATAATAGATTATATGAAATATATTAGCATCTTATTTGATGTAAATGCTTTTTTTTAATATAAAATGCAAAAATCTACTAAGCTTATCACGGACAACCCGGAGTTATTATTGTACTTAGACGGCAAGCTGCACATCACCGTATTAGGCGGCATTAAGCTGACCGGATTTGACCGTTTAAAAGTAACGCTTAAACTGGTGAATATCGATGATAGGCTAAACGTCTTTCGCCATAGCTTAGACCTTTACAACAGCATTCAAACCGAGCAACTGATCGAGAAATCAGCCGATGCGCTGAACACCGGTACCCGTGAGATCGGCACGGCCATAACCGGGCTGACCACCGCATTAGAAAGCTACCGTTCAGAACGTTTGGAGGCCATGAAGCCCAAACAGCCCGAAAAGAAACAGCTTACGGATGCCGAGCGCAAAGCGGCCATAGCTTACTTAAAAAGCCCTGATCTGTTAGGCAGAACAAAGCAGGGCATCGGCCAAAGCGGTATTGTAGGCGAAGAAACCAACGCCCTAATCGCTTATCTTATTTACACCTCACGAACCCGTGAAACGCCTTTACACCTGTTATGCCTGGGCGCAAGCGGCACAGGCAAGACCTGGTTACAGGAAAAAGTAGGCGAACTGATACCCGAAGAAGATAAACTGGAAATCACCACGCTAAGCGTAAACGCTTTTTATTACTTCGGTAAAGACGAGCTGAAATATAAGCTGTTATTGCTCGAAGATATGGACGGTGCAGAAGATGTGCTGTACCCGATCAGGGAACTGCAAAGCAAGCGCAAAATATCCAAAACGGTAACCCTGAAAGACAGCAAAGGCAACCCCAAAACCATCACCTTGCAAGTAGAGGGGCCGGTTTGTATCAGCGGTTGCACCACGAGGGAGCAGATGTATGAAGACAATGCGAACCGCTGCATCCTGCTTTATATGGATAACAGCCCGGAGCAGGACGTAAAGATCATGGACTATCAGCGTAAAATGAGCGCAGGCCTGATTGACCAGTACGCAGAAAAGAAAGTACGGGAAGCTTTGAAGAACGTACAACGCCTGTTAAAACCTGTCAGCGTTAAGAACCCTTACGCCCCTTACCTGCAATTGCCGGAAGCCGTGTTTAAACCACGCCGTACCATGCTTTTATTGCTGTTGTTTACCGAAACCATTACCTACTACCACCAGTATCAAAGGGAACTGAAAACGGACGAGGACACCGGGGAGCAGTATATTGAAACCACCATCGAGGATATACAGGCCGCTTTTAGCTTACTGGAAACCACCTTGCTTAAAAAGAGCGACGAGTTAAACGATGCTTGTAGGGACTTCTTTGAAAAGCTTAAAACCTACCTGAAAGAAAAGGACACCGACACCTTTTACAGCAAGGAAGTACGGGCCGCATTCCGGTTAAGCCCGAGCAGCATAGGCCGCTACTTGTATGAACTGGAACGCATGGGCTATATTAAAATCGCCAAAGGCAGCCGCTACAAAGGCTTTGAATATAAAATACAAAGCTGGAACGACCTCGAAAACTTAGCAAACGATGCGCAAAGCATGGTCAGATCCATCCTGGAAAACATCAAGTTAGTAACCCGTATCCCACCGGTAACCCAAAGCCTTAATGGGTTACATAAAATGCAGAAGATCAGTGCGGAAAGCCCGGTAACCCACGACTAAGAGAAAATGCAAGGCACCCTATATAATCCACTCTATATCCGCCTGCAGGCGGGCTTTAGCCAATGGCTGCGCATCCTCAACTTTGAACCGAGCAGCCCGCGCGATATGCCTAAGATCCTGACCGAGTTCCTGATCTATCTGCAAGATAACAACTGCCATCGCCCGCACGACATACAGCAGGAGCATCTTAAAAAATACCTGGAACGCCTGCACGAGCGGCCAAGCAAAACCGCCGCCGGTGCGATCAGCCTCAACTATATTCGCAAACACTTACAAGTGATCCGCAAGTTCAGCCGTTACCTGACGGAGAGCGGGCAGGAAAGCTTCACTGTAAAGCTGCGCATCAAAGGCAAAAGCTCCAATGTCAAATGTATTCTTACCCCGGCGGAGATCAGCAGCTTATACGAAGCTGTGAATGATGACACGTTGGGCTTGCGGGATAAAGCGATACTCGCTTTGTATTATGGCTGCGGCCTGCGTAAAAACGAGGGTGCCAATATCAATGTTAAAGATATCCTGCTGGATAAGGACCTGGTTTACGTGCGCAAAGGCAAAGGCTACAAAGAGCGTTACGTGCCCCTGGCTGGAAAGGGCAAAGCTGATCTGGAAAACTATATCCTGTATGGCCGCCCGCATTTGGCAGTTGATAAAAAGGACGATGCTTTGCTGTTGAACGTTAACGGCACCAGGTTAAGCGGCCACATGGCCTATGAACGGCTGCAAAAGTTAAAGGCCGTTGCCAAAGTAAAAAAGCCGGCAGGCTTGCATACCCTGCGCCACAGTATTGCCAGCCACCTGCTGCATTCCGGAATGGCATTGGAACAGATCCAGCGCTTTTTAGGGCATAGCAGCATGGAAAGTACGCAGATCTACACCCACCTGAAGCATGAACAAATATAAGTTTGCCCCGGCTATACAGGCCGCCCTGGAAAGCTACAAAACCTATTTACAGCAGGAACATTACGCCAAAAACTATATCAGGCAGAACAGCAACTATGCGGGTATCTTCCTGGAATGGCTGGAAGAAGAAAGCCTTGCCCCGGCCCAGGCCGCCCATGCGGATGTATTGGAGTTTGCAGATCAGCTTAAACAAAAAGGCCATAGCATACGGTTCATCAACCGGGTGATGCTGGCCATAAGATATTACTTCAACTGGCTCGGCCTGGATGGCCGGGTGGGCTACAACCCCGCCGCCGGCATCATCCTGAAAGGCACGATCAGGCACGTTCCACACGACCTGCTGACCCAGGCCGAACTGGAAGCACTCTACGATAGTTACCCCGCGAAAGATGAACGGACCCACCGGAATAAGATCATCGTCGGCCTGCTGGTTTACCAGGCATTAACGAAGGAAGAGCTCGAAACCCTGCGCCCGGATCACCTGAAACTGAGAGAAGGCAAAATCCATATCCCGGCCACCGGCAAGCTGAACAGCCGTGTACTAGTGTTACAGCCTCATCAAATCTTAGACTTGCAGGAATATCTATTGGTCGTGCGGCCTAAGATACTGGCTGAACGCATGGCCGAACGTTCCGGCAGAAAGCCGGACCGGTACAAAGCGGTGGAAGATGTACATCGGCTTTTTGTTAGCATGAACGGGCAGGAAACGATGAAAAACAGCTTGCTGCACCTCAACTATGCTTTACGAAAGATAAATCCCAAATACAAACATGGGATGCAGATCAGGCAAAGCGTGATCACGGAGTGGCTGAAAGAAAAGAACCTGAGAACGGTGCAATACATGGCGGGCCACCGCTATATCAGCAGCACCGAACGTTACAAAACCAATAACCTGGAAGATCTTAAAGATGCGCTCAACAAGCATCATCCGTTAAACCTCTCCTGATCATCAGGGCTTTAGGTTATCTTCTGTTAAGCAACCAAAAGCGGGAGAAGGCGGGGCTGTCAAGGGAACGTGGAATAAATGGCCCTGCGGGTAAATGCCTGCGGGTTTATGCCGCGAAAGTCCCTTTACTGCCCTGGCTTCGGAGGCTATCTTTGCTGTAACAGAGGATCAACCAACCCACCGGCCAGCCGAAAAAACAACCCGGCCCAACGCCTTGCAAATGAAAAACTAACGCTTATCTTTACCCTACCTAACGTTCTTTATAGCACCTCAAAAGTGCAAAACGGAAAACAGCCAAAAACATAAAAACTTTATGGCAGCCAATACGATTA
>NZ_SOZE01000065.1 GCF_004519315.1 Mucilaginibacter psychrotolerans | reverse complement strand
CATCTCAGGCAAGAATATCCGCCAGCTAACTTCTTATCCAAAATATATTGGAGGCAATCCTGCTCCGTTTTAAACTTATCTCTAAATTCGTTGATACTAATTCCGCTAAACATAGTAAGTTGTTTAGCTTAAATATACTAAATAACTTACTGATTATCAATAATTTATTAACAAAAAAAACGCTTTGCGAACTAAATACATAATCCTAAAAATCAAATTAATAAACTTAAATCACAAAACAGCTTGTCTACATGTTACCAACACCAATAGCTAACATATCCATAATACAATTATCAATAAATAACAAGTTTTGAATAGCACTAAGGCGCGATAACCATTTAAAATATCTGACTATTACTTGATATAATTCTTTCGCTTTATCTAATAATTTAGGCGGAACAGTTGCTTAAGATATCTAAAAATCCTATATTTATGCTAAGATACTAAGTAGCATAACAAGGTCAATCAGTGGTCGTTGGGAATCGAACCCCAATTTAAAATGCCATTTTCCGCAAACCTTCCAAGAAATGTCCAGTAAGAGGTCATAGTAACCAGCGGCCTGAGACAGGATCGGCTTAGTTAAATTTAAGCAAATAATCTCTAATCTTCCGTCAAGAGAGTCGATTCTAGCCCGAGTGTTAAGGTCTATTTGTTTCTAAAAGAATTTTACTCTTTCTTTTGTTTAGTCAGTTTGATGAGAAAGCAATTTGCTATATTTGCTTAATTGACTAATATCTAACATGTAAATGAAATAGGACATTTACGTCTGCTTGTTTTACAACTGTTTTACAAGATGTTTTAGTCGATGGTCAAGTTACTGTAATTTAAGGCTTTATATAGACGTACCGTAAGTTTGTGGTACCGGGGGGCGTGGGTTCGAGCCCCATCATTTACCCGGAAGCCTCTCATGAAAATGGGAGGCTTTTTTATTTAGTTTTAGTTTGTTCCGCGTGGTGGTCGACCTCATTGAGTACCAAACTCACCCAATCAAGCTGTTGGTCTTCTATGATGAGCGTCTTAAATCCATATCGCTGTCCTTCCACTTCAACCCCTCTCGAATCATCAATATGCAAATCGATATTGAAGGCTAATGGATACTTCGAGCAATGTATACCACTGCCGCTTAGTTTCAGCGAATGCTGCTTTTGGTTGATGACAAAATCAACCGGAAAGCCGTTCAACAAGAAAAGTAGTTTAATGTGACTATACGACCTGTGCGATGTTGTGTATACCCCAACTGTGTACCCGCGTTGCTTTAGCGTTTTAAATAGCATTACAGTTCCTTTTCGTATGGGTTCCATACCCAGTAGCCTTTGAAGTAGGGTTTGCTGTTCTACTTCGAATTTCTTGCTTCCGGGGATTATAGTGTCATCTAAGTCGAAGGATATTTTCATAGGAATAATACACCATAACTTTGCTTCGGTATTTTTAGTATGACGGGATTATAAATCGTTGAGAAAGTGGAGAAAAAGTGATTTTGTTCAAAATTTTTAAAAGTTCAAAACCGATAAAAGCGGACTTTTGATTCTTTATTTTGTATATTGCCTATTTAACTGCGACCCTATTAGGTCAAAAATAAGCCCCGCTTTTAAGTCAATTATGCGTGCCAAATCCAACCTGCTAAAATTTTCTCTTTTTCTAAACCTGGTTTTTGTGATGTTTTTTATAGGCAAGCGGGTTTATTATCATTACTACTTTTTTTTCAACCCTCCATTTACCGAAACGGATAGATGGAACAACTTTTTAAACAAGTCTAACGACACCCTTGCCAATGTTTTTATAGGCACCAGCCTTACCTCGGGGTTCCCTGTGCACAGCGAATTTAGCAACGATACCGTTAGAAACGCGGGCTTCAGTGGTGCCAAATCGGGATTTATACTTGAGCACTTCAAATTAGTGTTGAAGCATCACCCAAGGAAAATTTTCATAGAAGCGGGTACCAATGATATCAATTTTAAGGTAAGTATCGATACCTTCATAACAAACATGTCTACTATGATTCAGTTAGCCCGGCGGTCTTCGGCACGCATTTATGTCCAGTCGATATTACCTACCCGGCGCCCGGGTATGAACGAATGGATACCTACATGGAACGCAAAGTTAAAACAGCTTTGCGTGGAAAATAATGTCCCGTTTATCGATTTGTATCCGCATTATCTCGATGACGATGGGATGCTTGATAAAGACCTTACTACCGATGGTATTCATTTGACGGCAGCAGGCTATTATGTATGGCGTAAAAACATACAGCCTTTTTTAAACGCAAATTAAAAGCGTTATGATATTTCTGTATCTTGACGGGCTTTTGCGTGATGCCAGCGCGCAAAAGCAAACCATCCTAAATAGGTTTTATGAAGCCAGTTTATCTTTTGTTTGCCGCCATAGCTTTGTCGGCTACCTTAAATTCCTGTAAACAGTCCGCCGGTTCTGTAACTGCCGATTATAATGGCTGGCCAACCTATGCAGGTAGCAAAGATGGTGCGCGGTATTCTGAAAGCGAAATCATCAATACGCAAAACGTTGTGGGGCTTAAACAAGCCTGGGCACATAGCTCTAATGACCGCGATACGGGTAACCGCACCCAAAACCAATGCAACCCCATTATGGTTGATGGCATGCTGTATGGATCGACACCAAAGCTTAAGTTATTTTCGCTGGATGCGGCAACCGGCAAGCAAAACTGGCTGTTCGACCCGGCATCGCTGGATAGTACCGCCAAATTCAACCCCATGTTTTACTACAAAGTTAACCGAGGCGTGGTGTACTGGCAGGATGCCGATGGGGGCAACAAACGGGTGTTTTATAATGTTGGTAACAAGGTGTACGCATTAGATATTACCACCGGGCAACCAGTAGCCGGTTTTGGCCACGGAGGCTATCTGGATATGACGGAGAATGTTGGCCGCGAAATACATTCATTCGTGGCATCTACCACGCCGGGCATTATTTATAAAGATGTTTTAATAATGGGCGTGCGCGTGGCCGAAAGCGATGATGCCGCCCCCGCGCCTATAAGGGCTTACGATGCATTGACGGGCAAGCTCCGCTGGAGTTTCAACACCATACCGCACCCTGGCGAAAAGGGCTACGAGACCTGGGAAGATAAAAACGCCTGGAAAAGCCTGGGCGGGGCCAATAACTGGTCGGGCATGTCGCTGGACGAAAAGCGGGGCATCGTTTACATCCCCACAGGCTCCATAGGTGGCGATTTTTATGGTGCCAACCGTAAAGGGCAAAACCTGTATGCTAACTCGCTTATCGCGCTTGATGCGTCTACCGGAAAATACATCTGGCATTATCAGTTCGTACATCATGACCTTTGGGACCGCGATTTGCCTGCTAACCCCAATTTGGTCACTATCAATCATGATGGGAAGAATATCGACGTAGTTGCTCAGATAACCAAGCACGGTTACATTTTTATGTTCGATCGTACTAACGGCAAGCCCATCTTCCCCATAAACGAAACGCCGGTGCCAACTGCGGGCCTGCCGGGTGAACAGCCCTGGCCCACACAGCCGATACCCACTTTGCCCGAGCCTTTCGCGCGCCAGAAATTCGGGCCGGAAGACGTAACGAATATTTCGCCCGCAACGCATAAAGATATGATGGAGAAATACCTGAAGGTAAAGTATCGCACGATGTTTAGTCCGCCAAGTAAGGACGGCGGCTGGATTTTCCCCGGATTCGATGGCGGCGGCGAATGGGGTGGTGCGGCGGTGGATCAGCAAACTAAAATAATGTACATCAACAGCAGCGAACTACCCTGGGCGCAGGTAATGATAGACGTACCCAAAACCGATAATAACGACCATACGCTGGCCGGGGCGGGACATGCGCTATATAACCAACGCTGCATTGCCTGTCATGGTGCCGATTTAAAGGGTAATGGCAGTACTATCCCGGCATTGCTCAACCTCGAAAAGAAATACACTTTTGTACAGGCAAAAAACATCATTGATAACGGGCGCAATATGATGCCATCATTCAAGGCCATCCCCGAGGGAGAGAAACAGGCGCTCTTGACGTTTTTGCTTAAACTGCCCGAAAAAGAAGCTACCGACCCGGTTGGCAGGGGAGGGCCCGCATCGCCTACTGCGGTTAAGAGCGCTTTGCCGCCTGCGCCATATACCATGGCTGGCTACACACGCTTCATCGATAAAGACGGCTACCCAGGCATAAAACCCCCGTGGGGGACTTTGAATGCCGTTGATTTGACTACCGGGAAGCTTTTGTGGAAGGTGCCACTGGGCGAATACGCCGAACTTACAAAAAAGGGCATCCCTATCACCGGTACCGAAAACTACGGCGGCCCTTTGGTTACCAAAGGCGGATTGGTATTCATCGCCGCCACTAAGGATGAAATGATACGTGCTTTTGATAAAAAAACGGGCAAGGTGCTTTGGAAAGCGAAATTGCCCGCAGCAGGATATGCCACGCCCGCGTGTTATGAAATAGATGGCAGGCAGTACATCGTGATTGCCTGCGGTGGTGGCAAAATCGGCAGCAAGTCTGGCGATAGTTATATAGCGTTCTCATTATAGGGAACATCGCCCGAGAGCAATAACACGGGTAATCCCCTAAACATCATAGCCGCATCTGTTAATTCAGATGTGGCTTTTTACCGTGTTTTCACCCTCGTGATGTACGTGTTTTACCGCTTGTGATACTCCTGCACGTTGTCGAAATTCATAGTTTATCTAACCCTATTTAAACCTGCATACCAAGGCCGCCCGGGAACAGTATGCTTAAACCTTAAGTTATGAAAACAAAGTTTGGCTTTACACTGATGACCATTGATGAATTCGAGCCTTGGCTGGCGGACCTGCAGGTGTCGCGCACTATTTTAACCGTACAGGAGCACCATACCTACAGCCCATCATACAGCCAATTCAAGGGCAATAACCATTTCGAGCTGCAGCAGGGCATGAAAAATTATCACGTAGCCCACAACGGCTGGAGCGACATAGCCCAGCAGTTCACCACTTTTCCGGATGGTACGATTATGACGGGCCGCTCGATGGAAAGCACTCCCGCCTGCATATTGGGACAAAACGCGCACGCGGTATGCATAGAAAACCTGGGCAATTTTGATATGGGCGGCGATGCCATGACACCGGCTCAGCGCGATATCATCATCAGGATGACAGCCAGGCTTTGCGTCCGTTTCGGGTTACCCGTGAACGATACCAACGTAGTGTACCACCATTGGTTTAACCTGGCCACCGGCAAGCGCAATAATGGTACTGAGAATAATAAAAGTTGCCCCGGTACCAATTTCTTTGGCGGCAACAAAGTAGCTAATGCCCTTGCAAACTTTTTGCCGCTGGTAGCCGCGGTTGGGCATGCGCCTGCGCCGTTACAAGCACCTACCCCTGCACCTCCGGCGAGCAATCTGCTGAAATATGCCTGCGTTACGGCGTCAACGCTCAATATACGTACTGCGCCCAATGCTACCGCAGCGAAGGCAGGCGCGCCTGTACTGTTGGGCGCTATCTTGCGTGTTTATCAGGAAGGCAACGGTTGGTATAAAATATCAAACAGCCAAAGCCAATGGGTTGCCGCTCAATATACCATACCGGTAAAAAGGGCAAAGGTTAAAGCAAGCACCCTTAATGCACGCAGCGGTCCCGGCACCACGTACCCCAAAATTGGCACGCTGAGCCAGGGGCAGGAAGTATTCATAGAAAAAGAAGAAAATAATTGGTGCCAGATTGCTATGGATGGCAAATGGGTAAGCAAAGATTTCCTGACGTTTGTATAGCTTTCGACGCTATTTAAAAACCAAAAACAGTTTTTTGCCACCGGTTAAAAGCGTTATCATAACTAGACCGCCTATTAAACCAAAGGTAAATTCTTTAATAACAGCGAGTAAGTTGGGGAATAGGTTGTGCAGATATACAATGTTGTGCGCAAAAATACCGCCTGCCACCAATATCAACGCAATAGTGCCGGCTATGCTGAGCAGTTTTATCACGATGGGTAACGATTTAACCAGTAACGAGCCGATGGATGCAAAAATGCCTTTATTTCCCGAGCGTTTTATTAACAGGAGCCCGGCATCATCCATGCGCACGATAATAGCAACGATGCCGTAAACGCCAATTGTTGCTATTAATGCAACGGCTGATACGGTGATGATTTGTATAGGAAGGCTTTTGCCGGTAACTGCGCCGAGGGCAATAAAAACGATTTCTACAGATAAGATAAAGTCTGTATTGATAGCCGATTTTACCTTCTTTTTTTCGGCATCGTTATCGAAATCCTGTTTCTCGGCAATTATTTGCTGAGCTGGTTTCGGGTGATGGAAAAAGTATTCGATAATTTTTTCAACGCCTTCGTAAGCAAGGTAAAATCCGCCCAGGATCAAAATATATTTGATGGCAACCGGAAAGAAGACATTTAATAATAACGCAATAGGAACTATAATTACCTTGTTAATCAACGAGCCTTTGGTAATAGCCCATAATACTGGTAATTCTCTTGAAGATAAAAATCCCGTGGCTTTTTCGGCGTTTACGGCGAGATCATCGCCAAGGATGCCGGCTGTTTTACGGGTCGCTACTTTGGTGGCGATGGCAACATCGTCCATTAGGGCAGCGATATCATCTAGAATTGCAAAAAAACCTGATGCCATAGTTGTTCTTGTAGAGAGTTTACTTGTAAACCCGGTTTAATAGTTTAAGTTTTGTCCGTTGTGTATTCATTTTAAGTTGTCGAAAATATTCAATTAATAAAAATTCATAGGATTATGTATTTAGTTCGCAAAGCGTTTTTTTGTTAATAAATTATTGATAATCAGTAAGTTATTTAGTATATTTAAGCTAAATAACTTACTATGTTTAGCGGAATTAGTATCAACGA
>NZ_SOZE01000064.1 GCF_004519315.1 Mucilaginibacter psychrotolerans | reverse complement strand
AACAAATGTCTCTGTCCCTGTTAAATATTCTGATATGATCTCGTGCTTTTTATGCACTTTTTCTTTCCTTACCATGATTTAATGATTTACTAATTTAGTAAACCTATTTCAGGACGAGACAATCTTTTAATCCTAACAATCATGGTTCAGATAATTTTAACCCTTCTGCTCCCCTTTCAGGGGCTGGGGGGCTCGGGCCTCCTGGCACAACTCCACCAACACCCCACCCGCACTCTTCGGGTGCACAAAGCAAACCAGCTTATTGTCCGCCCCGCGCTTAGGCTTATCATTAAGCAATACAAACCCAGCCTCCTTTAACCGCGCCATCTCGGCTACAATATCATCAACATCAAAGGCTATGTGGTGTATCCCCTCCCCTTTCTTCTCCAGGAATTTGGCTATGGGGCTATCTGCAGACGTGGCTTCCAGCAGTTCTATTTTATTTGGCCCGCTTTGTAAAAAGGCCGTTTTTACCCCTTCTGATGGCACTTCTTCGGTTTTGTAGACTACGGTATTCAGTAACAGCTCGTATATATTTTTAGCTGCCTGCATATCCTTTACCGCAATGCCGATGTGCTCTATCTTGTTCATGTCCAAATATTGTAAATTATTGGCACCAAAATGCAATTTACTGGGCTTGCAAACTATTAAAGTAAAAGTTTGCCTATATTTGTATTGTTAATTATTGACCATGAACATCCCAATTTATTTAGATAACAACGCTACTACGCCAATGGACCCAAGGGTACTGGAAGCGATGCTGCCCTACTTCACCCAAAAATTTGGTAATGCGGCAAGCCGTAACCATCCTTTTGGCTGGGTTGCAGAAGAAGGCGTTGATTACGCACGCGAACAGGTGGCCAAACTGATAGGCGCTTCAGAAAAAGAAATCATCTTCACCTCGGGCGCAACCGAATCAGACAACCTGGCCATTAAAGGCGTGTTTGAAATGTATAAAGAGAAAGGCAAGCACATCATCACCGCGGTTACCGAGCATAAAGCAATACTGGATGCCTGTAAACACGTTGAAAAACTTGGCGGCAAGGTTACTTATCTGCCTGTTAAAGAAGACGGTTTGGTAGACCTTGAAGTGCTTGAAGCAGCTATGACCAAAGAGACCATACTCGTTTCGATCATGTACGGAAACAACGAGATTGGCGTTATCCAACCCATTAAAGCGATAAGCGACATTGCACACAAATATGGCGCATTGTTTATGACTGATGCCGTGCAGGCAGTTGGTAAAATACCGGTTGACGTTAACCGCGATGGCATTGATTTACTCGCTTTATCGGCACACAAAATGTACGGCCCCAAAGGCGTTGGCGCATTATATGTACGCCGTAAAGGACCACGTGTAAAAGTTACTGCCCAAATGGATGGTGGTGGTCACGAACGCGGTATGCGTTCTGGTACGCTGAACGTTCCGGGTATTGTTGGCCTAGGTAAGGCTTGCGAAATTGCCGGCCAGGAAATGGAAAGCGAAGCCATCCGTTTATCTGCCCTGCGCGATAAGTTAGAAAGTGCATTAACCGTACTGGAAGAAAGCTATGTAAACGGTAACGTTGAGCACCGCTTACCACATGTAGCCAACATCTCTTTCAAATACGTAGAAGGCGAAGGCTTAATGATGGCCATGAAAGATCTTGCCGTATCTTCGGGTTCTGCCTGTACTTCGGCATCTTTAGAGCCATCATACGTACTGAAAAGCTTAGGCTTGTCAGATGATTTGGCGCACTCTTCTATCCGTTTCGGCCTTGGCCGTTTCACAACCGAAGAAGAAGTTGATTACGCAGTTGAAGTAACCAAAACAGCGGTTACCAACCTGCGCAACATGTCGCCACTTTGGGAGATGTTTAAAGAAGGCATCGACTTGGACTCAATTGAGTGGGCAGAACACTAATTAGATGTGCAGATTTCAGATGTGCAGATATGCAGATGAAGAATGCACGAATATTTAGGATGTGACGTTTAGACTTCAGGGTTTAAACCTTTAGGATTTAGAAATTAGAGTTTAGGATTTACCAGACTCAGAACTTATAACTTACGACTTAATATTTAAGGATATGGCTTATTCAGATAAAGTTATCGACCATTACACTAACCCCCGCAATGTGGGCACGTTAGACAAAAGCAGCCACAAAGTAGGCACCGGCTTAGTTGGTGCTCCTGAGTGCGGCGACGTAATGCGTTTACAAATACAGGTTGATGAAAACAACATCATCACCGATGCAAAATTCAAAACATTTGGCTGTGGTTCGGCTATCGCATCCTCATCTTTGGCTACAGAGTGGCTTAAAGGTAAAAGCGTAGACGATGCCATGAAGATAGACAACATGGATATCGTTGAAGAGCTTGCCCTTCCACCGGTGAAAATTCACTGCTCTGTTTTGGCAGAAGATGCTATCAAAGCCGCCATCAACGATTTCCGCGTAAAAAACGGTATGGAGCCGATAGTGCTCGAAAAATCACATCACTAATTAGATGCAGGACATCGAGAACCAAGAAACAAGACCTATCCGGCTTTTTTCTTGATTCTTTAGTCTTACAATCTTGATTCTATCTACTACTATGGTTACTGTAACAGATAAAGCAAAAGCTAAAATAGACCACCTGATGCAGGATAGCGGGCTCGATGCCTCCTACTTCCTGCGCGTTTCGGTTCAGGGTGGCGGCTGCTCGGGGTTATCTTATAACCTCGATTTTGATAACGAAGAAAAAAAAGGCGACCAGTTCTTCGAAGACCGCGGCGTACGTTTCGCGCTGGATATGAAATCGTTCCTGTACCTTGCCGGTACCGAACTAGACTTCAGCGACGGCCTAAACGGTAAAGGATTCAACTTCCACAATCCAAATGCTACCCGTACCTGCGGTTGCGGCGAGAGTTTCTCGGTATAAAAACCGACCCAATATAATATACAAAAAAGGCTTCGCTTGCGAGGCCTTTTTTGTATATTTATTTATCAAAAACAGTCCGATTAACGTGGCAATTCAATATGACGAACAAGCAATTTTATTAGCACGCGCAATAGATATCGCTGTGAATTCACTTTCTAAATTTCTTCCAAAAGATTGGAGCGAAAGTCACCGGCAACAGTTTAAAAAGGTTTATTTGGAGTGGAAGGAAGATGCTTTAAAACCGAGTGCGAAATTTAAAAACATAGCGAGCTTAAATTATACTAAAAACGCTGTGTTTACTTATTTCCAGGAAGGGTTCGGGGAAGAAGTCAACTACTTTTGGAGCGAGATAAAAAAGGCAAACCTTCCCTATAGGCGCGAAAATAAAATGGCCAAAATTTTAAAATCGGGCAAGATTAAAAATCAAATTCAATATGATTTTGTAATCGACGTAATAGTCCCATATCAGCAAGAAGAGTTGATAACTGAGGAAGATGTAATCATTTTGAATGAGTTGATTAAGGAATTTGAAACAAGGGCATCCAAAAGAAGCAAATAGCATAAGGCCCCATTTTTCGGGGCCTTTGCTATTTTAAGAAACCGTTATCACTTTACCCGTGCCGGCGCCTAAAATGCTCTTCTCGTATCCGGCTACTACCCTATCCATAGTTACAGGGATATGCCCGGGGAAGGTGTCAAAATAGTCCGGGGAATCTTCAACCACGCCGGGACTTACCGCGTTTATCCGCACGCCGTTTTCCAGTTCTATAGCCGCTGCAGTTACAAACGCGTTCAACGCACCGTTAACAGCGCTAAGGTTAGCCCCGTTCACAACCGGGTCGCGATCCAAAATACCCGAGGTAAGCGTAAAAGAGCCTTTGGGGTTGATATAATGCTGGCCGATCAGCACCAGGTTTACCTGGCCCATTAACTTACTGTTGATACCTGTATTAAAGTCGTCAGGCGTCATCGTAGGTAGTGGACCAAAATGCCCGGCACCGGTAATACTCACCAGGGCATCAAATGTGCCAACTTTTTTATAAAATGCTTCTATCGATGTTGTAGAGGTGATATCCACCTGCAAATCGCCGCTTTTAGATCCGGCTGTGATGACTTCGTGCTTTGTTTTTAACGCGACAGTTACTTTCTTGCCGATAGTGCCCGTGGCACCGATGACGATGATTTTCATGTTAATCGTTATTTGTGTCAAAAAAATAGATTAAAAAAGATAACAACTAAATAACCTGTCAGTGCGGTGTAAGTTTAGTGTTAGCCTTGCGTAAATTATGAATGCTTATTCACTGGCTATTTCTATACCGATAAGCGCAACGGTATTCGCTATTTTTAATCGGCACATTTGCGGTTTAAGATTATTCGTTATCTTACGCCATCAATCTCAACACCATGCCTATCAAGCCCTTATTATCATTTTGCGCAGTGCTATGCGCCTCATTATCTTACGGCCAGCAAAAAGGCTATTACCGTACCCCCGCCCTGCACAACAACACGGTAGTGTTTACCGCCGAAGGCGATCTTTGGAAATATGACATCGGCAGCGGCCTCTCCGCACGCCTTACCACCCACGACGGCGTGGAGCAAAACCCGGCCATATCGCCCGACGGCAAACAACTGGCCTTTTCGGGCCAATACGAGGGCGTATCTGAAATTTACCTGATGGATATCGACGGCGGCGTACCGCGCAGGCTTACCTATGAACTCGGCAGTTCGCTCCTCATCTCTGGCTGGACAAAAGACGGCAAGATACTTTACCGCAGTTCGGCCCAGTCGCAGTTGCCGTTGCCCCAATTGTTCAAGCTGGACCCCATCACCCTTAAAAAAGAAAACCTTCCGCTATGGCAAGCCTCCATCGGTGCCTACGATGAAGACGGAATCCTATATTTCACCCGCTTCCCCAACCAAGGAAGCAAAACTAAACGATACAAAGGCGGACTGATAGAACAGATATGGAAATTCGACGGCAAGAGCGAAGCTAAATCGCTCACCGGCGATTTCGAAGGCACCAGCACCAACCCCATGTACTATAACGGCAGGGTGTATTTTCTGTCGGACAGGGATGGCACCATGAACCTTTGGTCGATAGACAAAGATGGCAAAACGCCAAAACAACAAACCTTTTCTAAAGGCTGGGATCTGCAGACACCATCGATAGACGGCTCCCGCATTGTGTACCAAAAAGGAGCCGACATCTGGCTGTACGACATCAGTAGCAATACCGAAAAGTTGCTTAACATCAACCTCGTTTCAGATTTTGGGCAACGCAAGCTTAAATGGATCAAAAGCCCGGTAAACAGCATCAGCTATTCGGATATCTCGCCGAAAGGCACGTATGTAGCTATAGTGAGCCGTGGCCGGTTGTTCGTATCTCCAGCCAAAAGCGACCGCTGGGTAGAAATTACCCGCAAAAGTGGTATACGTGTAAAGGATGTACATTTTATTGATGACAAAAGCATCGCTGCACTGTCTGACGAAGGTGGCGAATACGAGATATGGAAGGTAAACGCAGATGGCAGTGGCGAGGCTACGCAGCTGACCAAAGGCAGCAAGGTGATCATCTCAGCATTCGCGGTATCGCCAAATGGCAAATACATCGCTTATACCGATAAGAACGATGTACTAAGAATAGCCGAAGCAGCCACCGGCGCGGTAAAATTTGAATATAAGGATGCATATGCGGGCATCAACGAGCTATCATGGTCGCCCAACAGCACTTTTCTAAACATCTCGCAGAACCTGGAGAACCTGAACGCGCAGATAAACGTGATCGACACCCGCAGCATGGTAATGATACCCGTTAGCACCAGCCGGGCCAGCAGCTACAGCCCGGCATGGGCCGCAGACGGCAAATGGCTCTATTTTTTAAGCGACCGGAACCTTCATTCGGTAGTTACCTCGCCCTGGGGACCAAGGCAGCCGGAGCCCTACTACACCAAAACTACCAATATTTACGCCATGGCTTTGGATACTGCAGCAAAATTTCCCTTCCTGCAAACAGATTCCTGGCTTACCGATTCGGTATTTACTTCTGTAGACAAGCAGGGCGTAACCCAAACCAAAAAACTCGACAAGAAGAAGCCTGCTGTAGAGCCTGCAAAAGTTTATGACTGGGCGAAGGCGCAAAAAGCACTTTACCAGGTACCCGTAAAAAGCGCCAACATCCCCGGGCTTGCGGTTGCCAACGGCTATTTATACTGGCTGGATATGGGCGACGACGGAGAGGAAGGCGGCGGCAAGATATTCGCGCTAAAGATTACCGAAAGCAAAAAACCTACACCTACCGAAGTTGCATCGGGCGTGAACGGCTTTAATGTATCTGCAAACGGTAAAAAAATACTAATAAACTTCGCTAATCGCACGTTGGCTGTTGCCGATGCAGATGGCGGAAAAGTGGATGCCGATAAAGCCAAGGTAGAGCTGAACAACTGGAGTTTCGCCATAAATCCGCAGCAGGATTGGCAGCAGATGTTCAACGATGCCTGGCGTATGATGCGTGATTATTTTTACGACCGCGACTTGCATAAGGTGGATTGGGAAGCCGTAAAAAAACAATACGAACCCCTGCTGCCTCGCGTAACTGATCGGTACGAGCTTGACGACCTGCTGAGCCAGATGGTAGGTGAGTTATCGGCCCTGCATACCTTTGTTTATGGCGGCGATAAACGCACCTCTCAGGACAGGACACAAACCGGCGTGCTGGGCGCAAAGCTTAGCAAAACCGCAGCCGGATTCAAGATAGAGCACATTTATCAGTCGGACCCTGATTATAGCTTTTCCTCGCCATTGGATAAACCCGAATTGCGCGTTAAAGAAGGCGATGTTATTACGGAAATAAACAATGTACCGCTTAAGGATATTGCCGACGTGGGCGAACTAATGGCTAACAAGGTGAATATCCCCGTGAAACTTACGCTTACCGATAGGGCCAAAAAACGCTACGAGCAGGTGGTGAAGCCCTTCTCCGCGAGGGACGAGTACAACCTGCGTTACGGCGAGTGGGAATATACCCGCAGGTTGCAGGTAGACAGCGCCAGTAATAACGACATCGGCTACGTACACCTCAAAGCCATGGGCGACGACGATATGGACGATTTTGTAAAACAGTTTTACCCCATCTTCAACCGTAAAGGTCTCATTATAGATGTGCGCGAAAACTTCGGCGGCAATATAGATAGCTGGGTGCTGGAGAAACTGCTGCGCAAAGCCTGGATGTACTGGCAGGGCCGCACGGGCGGGCCAACCTGGAACATGCAATACGCTTTTAGGGGCCATATGGTTATCCTGTGCGACCAGCAGACCGCGTCAGACGGGGAAGCCGTTACCGAGGGCTTCCGTAGGCTTGGCCTGGGCAAAGTGATTGGTATGCGCACCTGGGGTGGTGAGATCTGGCTATCGAGCGACAACCGCATGGTTGATAACGGCATTGCCAGCGCAGCCGAAATGGGCGTATTTGGCCCGGAAGGTAAATGGCTGATAGAAGGCCGCGGCGTAGAACCTGATATAGAGGTAGATAACTTGCCTTATGAAAGCTACAAGGGCAAAGATGCCCAGTTGGATGCTGCCTTGCGCTATCTTAAACAGCAAATTAAGGAGCACCCGGTAGATAAGGTAGTAGTGCCAGCGCATCCGGATAAATCATTTAAGTATCCGCAGCAGTAAATGCTGTGAAACAAAAGGCTCCACAACCGGAGCCTTTTGCTTTTAGGCCATAGCTGTATATTTATGCCGTAACTTTATGATGAAACATCTTTTCAAAACCTCAGCCGCAATCATTTTATTTCAATTCTTCGCGCAATGCGGGATTGCTCAAACAATGCGATCCATAGAAACCCTCACGGCGGATACATCGGCATGGAACATTGTTAAACAAAGCGTAGTAACAGCAAAGAACAAAGCAGAGCTGCTACCGGCCAATAGTGCAAAAGCTGCCGAAGCCCTGTATCAAACGCAGGTAACGACGCACTCTATAATGGGTGCAGTAGTCTATTTTACTGGTGGTATTTTAATAGATAACGGTTGGATACGTTTATTAGGATCGGGAAGTACGAAGCTGCCAAGAAGCTTACCTGCATGGAACAAGGGCAAGACCTTTAAAGAATTTGGTGAACGACCGGGCTACCTAATGATTGGCGATGATGCTATCGGCGGCTTTTTTGCTATAAATGGTGGTGCCTTAGGTACGGACATGGGTATGGGTATGGTATATTATCTGGCGCCGGAAACATTAAAGTGGGAATCCCTTGGTAAAAGCTATTCTGATTTTGTTGATTTCTGCCTTAACGGCGACCTCAATAAATTTTATGAAGGTAAGAGATTGGCAAATTGGCAAACGGACGTTGCCAAACTGAACGGGGCTGATGTGTATAATTTCTATCCTTACCTATGAACAAAAGAAGGGCAAGACATCACGAACACTATCCGTAAAATAGTGCCTGTGCAGGAACAATACGATTTTAACATGGTAGAATAAGGCGCTTGGGTATTGCTAATAATTTTAGTATATTTAAGCTGTAGATACCAAATACGCTAAAATTATGTTTCAAGGATTAAATATACTGGAGTTTACTGAGAAATTCTCAACT
>NZ_SOZE01000063.1 GCF_004519315.1 Mucilaginibacter psychrotolerans | reverse complement strand
TAATTTTATTGAAGTCAATCATGTGGAAATGTATTTAAATATTTGAATTTCAGACACTTAAATATACTTACATTTCCTTTGATTGGCAAATCTATTCTCAATTATTAATCGAACTCAGGTTGTCAGGATACTATTTTCAAAGCTGATAATCAGGTAATGATTACCCATATAAGCTTTTCTTCCTTTCGGCGGCTCGTAATGCTCCGCAAGGTCTTCACGTGTCAGACGCTGGCGCGATGACATAAAAGGTATAGGATAAAAAAACATTTCAGACGGAATGATTACCGCCTCTTTTCTTTTTTGGCAGGCATAATCATTCTTTTGTTTGTTCTACTTCATTACTGTTACTTATTTCGGTGCGTAGAGAATTTATCCAGTCAAGACAAAGACTTTCTGCTAATTCCACGAATGCGGCAACCTTTTCTAAAATATTGATAGCATCCGTTTCGTCTATTTTAAAATTCTCCTTATAACGTGCATTGCCATAACTGTCCCGAAGGATTTGAAATAATCTTTCAGACTCTTTATCGCCAGGTAGAAATAAGTTCATGGGTTGTTCCGAAATGAACCGGCACAGGTTTAAAAGCCGCGCAATATTATGTAAGTCTATCCTGTAACCAGTATGCACTTTTATGATTGCGATGCAAGCCTGCTCGACTGCCTGATGCAGCGAAAAAACGCCATTTTCAATGAACTTTTCATTTCGGATGCAGATAGACGCACTATGTAAAAAGCCCGATGCCATTCTGATATGATCGTGAAATCGTTTTTCAGCTTTTTCGAGTGTAGTAGCTGGGTTGAGTTTCGGCACTTCAACATCAAGAAATGTTTCCTTATCATGATACAATGCAATGCCTTTAAATGCGGTGACAAAAAAGCGGTTACCTTGCCCTATGGCGTTGCGGGCACTTTCAAAGCTGTGAGATATAGCAGTTACCTTAAAGGTTTTAAAGTGATTATTAATGTAGTCCTGTATTTCATGTTCCACCCGTTCTGAACCTTTTGTTATGAATAATAGAAAGTGGTGCAGGTCTATATCAACGCCGGAACTTAAATTACCAAAAGCATTAAAGTCGTTTGTAATATTGTTTTTTCGGGCAAAGCAAAAGATATGGGACAGATTGTACTTTTCAGCAACTTTGTGGATTAATTCATCCATTTCTTTCCCTTGTTCCTCTGTACCATAATGGTCATCTACCAAGTCCTCAATTGGAAATTCCCGGTTGAGTGCCGCTTCTAAAACCATTATGCGTTCATGGGCCTGTGCTAACAACCGTTTGTAAGCCGTTTCTATCACCGTATCGATTTCCATAGTGATGCCTGCTATGGTGATACTTGACCCATTAAAGATTACAATATTCATCACCGAGCCATTGAAAAAATTAATGTTGTTCATATTCATCGAATTTTGATTATCGTTCAAATCAAAATTCAATTGTATGTGGTGCGTATCGAACTCAAACCGTGAGTGATTTACTTGTTAGGGCGTTATCTTTACCATTACATTTTCTTTGTATATTTGATTTATGGAAACATCTGCCAAACCATCGAACAATCATATTGGTCGAAAGATCAGCCGTATCAGAGAACTAAGAGGCATCAAACAAGAAACTTTAGCAGTTGAGTTGGGTGTTAGTCAACAAAGTGTGTCTCGGATTGAGCAAACTGAAGTGCTGGAAGACGATGTTTTAGAAAAAGTTGCCGTTGTATTAGGCGTAACTCCTGATGCAATAAAAAATTTCAGTGAAGAAGCGGTGTTTAATTACTTTAACAATTTCCACGATAGCAGTTCAGGTGATTTTCACCATCACTGTACTTTTAATCCTTTAGATAAACTAATGGAATTGGTAGAAGAAAATAAGAAACTTTACGAGCGGTTATTACAGGCTGAAAAAGAAAAAAACGAACTGCCAAAAAGCAAATAACAAGTGTTGGTTTAAAAACATTACATTGCCAACATCTAAAAGGACAATTCTTTTGTCCAATTGTGATAAGGTTTCCTCTAAAAATACATTGGAATCTTTTCTTAAATTCGCTTTAATGCAACCTTTTGATTCTTTAAAGCATCTCCCTGTTATGAGATTATATTTTCTTTTTACCGTCATTTTACTATCCGTTACTATAAGATCTTACGCTATCGTCGTTGATACTACTGTTACAGAAAAGCATTTTTCCAAAACGCAATTAAATGATGATGTATCTTATTTGATTAAAACTGTAGCAGATGTACACCCAGACATGTTCCACGCTGTTAGTAAAAGCAAGTATCAAATGGTGACGGATAGTGTTAGAAACACTTTTTTTGACGATATGACCGGAGAACAAGCCTGGCCTGCTATATCTCGCCTGATTGGTGTATTAAATGAGGGACACAGTGTTTTTAACTATCCCGACGACATCGGAGATCAATTAAAAAGTGGCAAAAGTATTTTGTTCCCGGTAATTATAAAGGAGTTTAACGGTGTCAACCTCATTGTGCGGGCCGACGCGTCAAAAGAAAATAAGTTACAAACTGGCGACCAGATCGTTAGCATTAACGGGATAACTTCTGTAAAGCTCATTGATACGTTGAGCGGCTATGCAGGAGGCCTTAAGCAATATCGTTCATTAGATGTTTGCAGAAATTTAGTAGTGTATTTATACTTATATCATATCAACGGCCCGTATGAAATTAATTATCTCCGCGATGGAAAGATTTATCATTCCACTTTGAGTTCCTCTACCTGGTCAGCATTTACTACCCGTGTTTCAGAAATAGCCAAAACCCTACCGAAATCTTTGCCCAAAGTCGACCATTCATTTTATATTTCGGAAAAAAACGTCGCTAATCTTACTTTAAATTCTCTAACTGCTAAGCCGGCCATCTTTAAAAATTTTATTGATTCTTGTTTTACAATAATCAAAAATAGCCCGACAAAGAAACTTATCATTGATCTAAGAAATAACGGCGGCGGAAATTCTGTACTGGCAGAAATATTGTTAGGCTACATTACTGAAAGACCATTCCGTATGACTGGCGGTGTTAAGTGGAAGGTCAGCCAGGATTATAAGGATCGAATTAGAGGCGATACATCACAAAGAATGAGCTATTATTTAAATGCAAAGAATGGAACTTTAATCGAGAACAAGGGTGGCAACGTACAAAAGCCTATTGCGAACCCGGTTCGCTATCACGGTAAAGTATGGGTATTAATTGGCCCCCGCACTTTTTCCAGCGCAAATATGTTAGCTAATACCATACAGGATTACAAACTTGCCAAGCTAATTGGCGAACCATCAGGAGAACCGGCTAACGATTATGGTGAACTTATCGTTATTAAACTTCCAAATACGGGATTTAACTTTACGACATCCACGAAACAGTTTGTAAGAGCAAATGGGAATGCAAAAGACCAGCATCCGGTTATCCCTGATTATCTGATTAGTCATAACCCCCTATCACCAATAGATGAAGTACTTGATTTTGCCAATAAAAATTAAAACACGACTGTCTATAGTTAACACATTTTTTTTGCTGAAGCTTTGCAAGTATTTGTTGCTAAAAATAAGTTTCCTCTGCGTTCTCATGGAACAAGCCTGGATGCTATCTACAGTTTTGGCAGCTTAGGTTTCAGACTTTTTATTCTATTACCTTTTCCGTCCTTTTAGTTCGTTTAAATATTATCAGTTTGCGGCCATGATAGTTTTGCGGCATAATACAACGCTGCTTTTGCCTGTAAGTCCACAAAATGGGCAATACCTTTTTCCTGATAAACAGTTAATGTTTCCAGTGTCTTGTACACCACTTTAAGTAATCTTCTTGCAACAGCAACAATGGCCTTCTGTGCTTTCATTCGCTTACGTAGCTTGTCAAATAAGGCATGCCAATAGGAATCTTTCATACGAACCGCAGCCCATGCCGCACCAACAATTGCAACTCTTAAATAACTATTGCCCTTTTTAATTGCAGTGTTTTTTCGTTTACCCGCACTCTCGTTGTTGCCAGGTGCAATACCGCACCAGGCCGTAAAATGATCTGCTGTTGGAAAACGGCTCATATCTTTTCCAGCCTCACTTATGATGATCTCTGCTGATTTGACACCTATGCCACTGATGCTATCAAGACATTCAAAGGCTTGTGCATAATGTTCACTGATGATCTCCGTGATTGATTTATCTAAAAAATCTACTTGTTTTTGCACATGGTCATAATCTTCCAATAACATTTGAAGTTGAGTATGGTGATAGGTTTGAAGTGTACCATCCAAAGCTTTTATCAACTGTTCTTTCTTCGCTTTTACTCTACCTCTGGCACAATTGAGAAGTTGTTCCTGATCAGTAACTCCTTTGGCCAATAGTCGTATCATATCCATAGCTGATAAAGTATGAATCGAACTGATGACAGAGCGAAGTTTGATGTTATTGCTTTCCAGTATCTTAAGTAGGCGGTTCCTTATTCGGTTGAGCTGCCATGTATAAAAAAGGCGATTACGGCAATAATCTCTGATTATGCGCTGGGTACTATCAGGCATAAAACTTGGCCTAACTAAACCGTGTAGTAATAATGTACAAAGCCATTTTGCATCCTTGCGATCAGTCTTTCGCTTAGGCATCTGCTTAATATGAACTGGATTTGCCACAATGACTTCGATACAAGCTTCTGTAAGTATGGCATATAAACTCATCCAATAAATGCCCGTGCTTTCCATCAGACAATGATGGATGTCGTTCTCCTGTAACCAATCTCTGATCTCTTTAAGTTCACAAGTGTAAGTACCAAATTCACGGAACTCCTGATTGCTGCCATCCTTACAAGAGATAAAGCCGACGATCTTGTCTTTGTGCATATCCAAACCGCAGGCTCTGTCCAATTGAGGCATAATGTTTACATCTTCAATTACATGTTGTTTCATAAATATCCTCCGTTGATTATCTATGAAATACATTTTTATGAGCCCGGGTGTTTTTCTAAATCATAATACTTAGGTTAAAGTCCCCAAACAGCGAGTGTAAGGGGACTTTGTTTTTATGACTGATTTCAATAACTATTAAGCTACTTATTTCCTGTTTTGAAATAGGCGGTATCCATAGCGGATAAAGTTCTTTTTTTAGCAATTTGCTTTAGGTAAATCCATGCCCTTTGATAATGGGCTGATTGCTCGCTTTGCATATGCTGGCCGTATGCATCAATTGCTTTGCCGCCTAAAGAATATAAGTAGGTTATAACTACTAAGCATATCCCCCAGGGAATAAGCCTGCCAAATACTATTTTATAGTATTGCCCCTGGTTGGTTTCGGGGAACAATAAAATGCGTAATTGTTTAGTGGCAGATATAGGCGCCTTGCTCAATTTTTCATAGATCTGTTTAAGCAAGGTCAATTCCTCATTCTGTTTGACGTTCTGCTTGATTTCTCTTACTTCGGTAAGTATGGTATTTATCGGAACTGAATAATCAGGAACTGGATTTTCGGTGATTCTTGTTACTTGCTTTTCCATCTCGGTATACTTTTTCACAAGATTATCTACAATCTCGTCGTTGCCATCCATTCTTTGGTTTAGTTCATCTATTTCTTTCATCTTGATATTCCTCTGCTTTGTTGTTGTTCATTTTTCTTTCGACGCTTTCTTTCCGGGCTATCATCATCGTCGGCTATATTGCCAAGTAAGTCACCTAATAAATCTGCTCCTGCTGATAGCGATTGCCTCAAGTAATGGGTTTCTGGCTCCGGCTTTAAATATGTGGTTTGTTCGGTCTTATCCTGACTTCCTTTTTCTTGCTTTGCATTTTCCATCACTTCTCTCAGTTGATCCGCCAAGCTCTTTTCCTGTTTAACCTGCTGTTGCTCTATGGCTTGGCTAAGTTTCGAATAACTCAAACTGCGGTCAATCTCTGATCCTTTAAATTTATATTCGCCTTTGCTGAAACTAATGCCCTGCACCTCTGTAGTGCCGCTTTTATATTTCAAGTGGGTAACAATACCTTGTTTAGCCAATACCTGCTTTAGCTCATTGATATTTTTTACTTTTTTGCTGGCCGCCCTTATGGCATCAAATAATTCATATTTGATCTTGTCCTCACCTTTAAGCTGTTGTCGGTTAACCTTTTCCTTACCCGGTGAGATATAAAGGCCATGCTTTAAGGTCAATTCTTTAGCTACCAGTACATTCCTCTGCTTTTGAAAATTGTCCGATATAGTTTTACCATTGTTGCTCAACCGGTTGTAAACGATGTGAATATGCGGATGATCTTTGTCCCGGTGCTTTACAATTAAATACTGCGTGTCCTGTATTTTCATTTTTTGCAGATACTCTTTCGCCAACATCACCATTACCTCATCGTTCAACTTAGCGGCATCGTTAATGCTCCAGCTTAAAGCAATATGGCCAACAGCTTTTCCTAAATTAGGATTGTACTTTCGTTGCAGGTTAAAATCATTGATGATCTGGTTAACCTGCTGCATTCTCACGCCCGCGGCGTCAAGTATCACCGCATCATTTTTTTGAACCACGTAGCGAATGCACCCGCCAAAACTTCTACCCGTTATCACTTTCCCTATCATGGTTATTGAGATGTTTTAAAGTAATATCTATCTCGTTCAAAATTTTAGCGCAATCCCTTACTACCGTTAATAGTCCAAGTTGATGCGCAAGCTTTGTTAACTGGTTTAAGTTATTGGCCAGCTCCGCAAGCATCCAAAGGATGCGCCGCTCATCGTCCGTTAATCTCGGAACCACCTTTGCGCTTTTAGCGGCTGCCCTTATCCAACTGCTTGAACGCATCCCGGCAGTTTTGGCTTTATTGTCGATAAAAAAGCGCTCGGTCGCGGTCATCCTAATACGTATAATCAACTCCCGTTTAACCCTTTTCTTCGGCGCACCTCCTTTATTTTTTGGTTGTTTTACCTCTTGTTTGTTAGTTGTCTTTACTGTCGCTTCCATCTGTTAACTCCTTACTCTTTCTTCAATTTTTCCTTTTGCAACCAGCGGGCGCAAAAGGCAAGTTTGCCCGGTGCCGTAGGCATCCGGGATGTTTTTGTGGCAACAAAAACACAAACTTGCTTCTTATCGGCAAATGCCTTTTGTTAACGGCCTCCGGCCGGTATAGACAACTATACAGCTATACCGCAAGCGGTATGTTTTGCCGCTCTTTTTACCAAAGCTTCGCTTTGGTCTTCGCCTGTTGCTTTTTCCGATGCTTCGCATCGGAGCTGCTTTTTTCCCTCACCTGGCGTTGCCCTCCAATAGCTTTTCAATGTCTTCTAACTTGTAATAAAGCAGCCCTCCGATCTTGGTATAACGGAGTGTTCCGTTAACTCTTAAATTCTGTAAGGTGCCCGGCGAAATGTTTAATAGCTTCCTGATTTCATAGCTTTTCAGCCATTGTTTACTTTGACCCTGACCGGGTTTTATTAGACCCTTGATTTCGCCTAACAAATTTTCTATCCTCCGTAAATCATCTTTGGTGATAAATTCGATGTTCATCTTTCCCTCCTTGTTAACTTTTAATTTTTTGTTGCATAATTGCGAGTACCTCGCTCATTTTGAAATAGACCCGTTTGTGCAGACGCAAAAAGGGTAATCCCTTTTTCATCCAGTCCGTTACTGTCACTAATGACACTCCTAATTCTTCAGACAGTTCTTTCTTGGATAATAGCCGCTCATTGACCTGTGCGGGCGGGCTATCGCCTTTCTTAAAATGTTCCTGTAATTCTGCCCTGACTGCATCCCTGATGCAATGACTTAGGGCATCGTAATTGATTATTTCCATGCCGCAAATGAAAGCAGAAAAGCAGCGCAAGGCTGACCTCCAAAAATTTGGAGGTCAAAATGGAGTGGTTATTGGAAAGATTAATTAACAACTAATGGGTTATAATACAATTAGTTGTTAAATGATGGGGATTATTATATAGCTTGCAAAGTAGTCTTTTTACAAACTTCTTTTTTTTGCCGGAACGATGGTAAAGAGCTTGTCTTTTTGAGGTATGTCCTTATACTTGGTAAGATCGGCGTTATTCTCCGGCGGGAAATAACGTTTAACGCTCTCCATGCTGATTTCTTTACCTCCGGCTCTAAAGTACTTAGCAATCATTTTACTCCAAATATTCAGCGTGGTAGCATTGGCCAGTTCTTTATTATCGTTCAGTTTTAGTTCCCTAATCTGTAACATCAGGTGATAGAGTGTTTTATGCCTACCCACGCGAATGTCGATATAGTCTTTAGTTTCCAGTTCCCGGAGTTTTTTATTTTCCTCTTTAAGCTTTTTGTTTTCAGCGTTCAGCTTTGCAATTTCTTCCAGTTGACGTTTGATAGTCTCCAGGTCAGTTGACTGGATAAACCATTGATCAAGCGTGTTCAGATATTCTAAAAATTCCTGTAATTGCATACGGTTCTGTCGCTCCCTTGCATGTTTTGAGGTGTAGCGGTTTTTATTGACAAGCTCGCTTATGGCATCAGTTATGATTTGCTTGACGTGAACAAAAAACTCCTGTTCATTTGCATCTGAGTAACGGCCCAAAAAGAAGTTAAGCTGGTATTGATAAAAAGGTTCGTATTGCTCTTTATTTTTCTTATACAAACGAAAAAGAAAGTGATTGTCTTCGTTGCCTTTCGTCCACGGCAAAGGGAAACCAACATCATTGGTTTGCTGATCGAAGTCGAATAAAGCTCTATGCTTAAAATACTGTGGCCTCATAGCGCTTTGGTAGATTAATAATAAATCAAGCTAATAGTCAACTGGCCTTAAACAAGGCTTCTATTTTCTCCGTACTGGTACTGCTGGTAAAGCCAGTCTATATACTAGCTAATTCCTGTTTAACAGCGTTTTCATCGTCCTGTTTTTTTAGAATTAAGCCGTTATGGGTTAATACAATACTTTCATCCGTACCTAAATTAACAAGTGTAGTTAAATAGCGGTCGTATAGGTCTTCCCTGCTGAAAAAGCCATCGGGTGGATTCTTAACATCGTAGCTCGTGAGGGCTTTAATCGCTTCCAGTCTATTTAATTGTTCTTCCTGGTCATCTTTTGGAAAGCCTATAATATCTAAAACAATTTCGTGATTATTGATGCGCAGATTGTCTATTTCAACGCCGAGATCGCTTAGTTTGCCTACGAACGAGGCTAATTTATATTGCTCGAATAACAAGTTTACAAGGTGCTTTTTCAAAGTGAACGATTTTATAGATAAAGCTACCGAAACAGTTACTAAAAACAAAACCCTGCACTTTTAGGTGTAGGGCTTTGTGTTAGCTTTTGTGGTTAGGCTTGCAGCCGCTTACTAAGCTGCGCCATATCATCTGTTAATTTGCTTTCTACCACCTTAGCATAAATTTGTGTTGTGGTCAGTTTGCTGTGCCCTAACAATTTACTTACAGTTTCTATAGGTACGCCATTGGTCAATGTTACCGTTGTCGCGAATGTATGCCGGGCAATATGAAAGGTAAGGGGTTTGGTAATGTCGCACGTATCAGCAATTTCCTTTAAATAGCTGTTTAGCTTTTGATTACTTAGCGTAGGTAATACCTTGCCCTCGGCTAATGCTTGAGGATGCCCTTTATATTTTTCAATGATCGCTAAGGCTTTAGGTAACAAAGGTACTCTTACCGGTTCGTTTGTCTTCTGCCTGTTGGTAGCAATCCAAATGTTATTCTCGGATTTCGTTATCAGGTTAGCAGGCGTTAAATTAAACACATCAATATAAGCCAGTCCTGTATAGCAACTGAAAACAAAAAGATCTTGAACTACCTGTAACCGTACAATGTTGAATTTCTTGGCTTCAATCCTTGCCAATTCGTCTTTGGTTAGGTATTCACGTTCTACCTTATCAAATTTCAACTGGTAAGCGTGAAAAGGGTTGCGGTCTATCCATTCCAACCTTACAGCAAGATTGATCATCTTGCAAAACCTTTCAATATGTTTCATCAGGCCATTGTTATTTAGGGCTTTTTGGCCTTTCTCCGGCGTTCTGTTGCGCAGGTAGTACTCGAAGTCCGTAATAAACTTATAGCTTAATTCTGATAGGTATTTATCGTTGGTTTTAAAGCGCTCTTTGATGAACTCTTTAATATACTTCTGCGTAGTATAATAGTTTTTCATCGTGCCTGCCTCCAATAGCTGCCCTTGATCTGAATTATGATATTCCATTAATTTACATAGTGTAAACTCGGCCTGATCGCCCCCAGTAACCTTTTCTTTTAAGAGTTCAACGGTGATAAATTTTTTCTGCAATAAAAGCTGTTGGTAGCTGTCAATAATTCCGGCCTTAAATTGGTCAAGGTACTTATTCAGTTTAACGGTTTCTTCGCGGCTGCCCTTTGCCATTCCTTTAGTAGCGTTCCAGTTATTTTCCTCAATAGAGCGTTTAACAGAAATTTCGATACGCTTGCCGTTTACTGTAATGCGGGCATAAATCGGTGATTTTCCCGCTTGGGTGGTCTTTTGCTTTTTAAGGTAAAAAGCAACGCCGAAGGTGTTGTTTGTGGTACTCATAGCTATTTCAATTAATAATTTACAAAAGCATGGTTTTGACTGATTTGATATGTCCCTTGAAAAAGGGTCACCGGTCTGAATAAAAAACAGATATCAAACCGTATCAAAATGTGTCAAAAAAAAACTAATTAATTAATTGACTATCAATACGTTATAATGCTTTTGGTGACCCAAACGTAAGAATTTAAAATGGGTAACCGAATAGGTCTCATTTTGGATCAAGGAGAAAAGTTGGGGGGAAGAAAAGATTAAGCATAGATTTTAGCAAGTCTGAAGAGGAAAAAGGTAGTATCTCTAACGCCTCTTGAAGTAGCCCTGAAAGCCTTGATTTTTG
>NZ_SOZE01000062.1 GCF_004519315.1 Mucilaginibacter psychrotolerans | reverse complement strand
GCCGTCAGGTAAGATCAACCGGACAAGGGTTTCGTGTGGTGTTGGCAATGCTTTAGTATTCGTTTATCCTCCAGCAAAACAAATAAATTTTATCCTATCCCCCAACTTTTAGGACTGATCCCAAGCATTACGTAGGTTGCACCGTAAATTTAAAAGAAAGGTACGCGCGTCATAAAAAGGGATATGTGCCGGCAACTAAGCCGTATCTTCCTTTAAAATTAAAATGGTGCTGTTCCTTTCGTGATCGGTATAAAGCATATCAATTTGAACGTTACCTAAAGTCAGGCTCAGGTAGGGCGTTTGCTATTAAGCATTTGTTGTAGTAGGCCAAATCGAGGACAATTACAAAGTTTAAATCAGCATTGATTTCGCTGGTAGTATCTGGAATTCGCCTGTTATCAAAAAACTAACACATAAAAGGAGTGAGGGGGCCGTTTTTATTCGAAATTTACCATTTCATCTATCTGCAAGAAAGTTTAAAATTCTATGGAATCACCTTTTTTCATAACTTGAAACTTTATTAACCTGAAAACGTAATAACCTTTATTTAAAACTATGGAATACGGCATTTGTAATCTTGCTATCGTGCCCATGCGCGCCGAACCGAGTGATCGCAGCGAAATGGTTTCGCAGCTTTTGTTTGGCGAGGCTTTTGAGGTTACGGAGTACAATAACAAATGGGCCAAAATACTTACAGCGGTAGACGGTTATGTAGGCTGGATAGACCGATTGCAATTTGCGCCGCTCGGGCACATCGCCTATGAGGATTTGCATAGCAACCCTGCGCCATTAACTTACCGCGCCGTTACGCAAGCGTGGAAAATACCAGATAACTCCGTTATTTACCTTTCGGCAGGCAGTTCGCTGGCATTTTTGCAGGGAACCACCAGCAACCTCGGAAATCAAAAATTTGAGATAATAGGGGAGATAGGCGAAACAGATCATCTTGCCAACATCGCCCTGTCTTATTTAAATGCACCTTATTTATGGGGCGGGCGCACACATTTTGGCATAGACTGCTCGGGCTTTACGCAGGTGGTTTACCGCTTATGCGGGATTTACATAAAACGTGACGCTTCTATGCAGGCGAAAGAGGGCACACCTGTTGAAGATCTGGCTCAAACTAAACTGGGCGACCTGGCTTTTTTTAACAATCCCGAAGGAAAGATAACACACGTAGGCATCATATTGAACAGTGGACAAATTATTCACGCATCAGGCAAGGTGAAGATAGATACGATAGATAACGAGGGGATATGGTCTGAAGAACTGAAGCGTTACACCCACAAGCTGCACGCTATAAAGCGTTACTTCTAAAAGTCGATTTGCCAGCGCATGATGGTTTTATCATCGCTCACGGATAGCAGGTCATCACCGTTCCATGCCAGTTTATTGATAGAGAGCACATGTGAAGGGTAGCCTTTTTCGCGACTGATGATTTTGCGGAGTTTAAAATCGGCAGCATCCCATATTTTGATGCTTTTATCCATACTGGCCGTAGCGAAATAGGGCCGGGTAGGGTGGAAGGCTATGTGATTTACCGCAAACAGGTGTGCCGGGATATTTTGGATAAGCGAATAGGTCTTGTTATCCCATATCTTCACCTGGGCGTCTCTACTGCCCGAAACCAGGTAGTCGCCGGTTGGTGCATACTGTAAGGAGAATACAGCCATGGTGTGGCCTATAATCGCCTTTATGGGGCTATAATCTTCGGTGTCGTAAACTATCACTTTATTATCCCGGCAGCCGAAGGCAAGCCTGTCCTCCGCCGGATCAATACTTATACAGCGAACAGTATCGTGCGATACCTGTATAGTGTGTAGCAGCTCCATGCTTTTAAGGCTCCATACAGATACGGTGCCATCTTCTGATGCTACAAGCAATTCGTCTTTCTTGACTATCGATTTGATATCGAATACAGGTTTGACATGCTTACGTAAACGATGCGTTACTTTCTGTTCGATGAAGTTGAATACCAGCACCTCGCCGCTGCGCAGTCCCGCAAACATGAGCGGATAACCCACGGGGCAATGTATGGCATAAATAGAGCCTGGAACCGGGAACATCACCTTGATAAAGGCGTTAGTCTCCAGGCTCCATTCTACCAGCCCTTTATCGTTACCGCCGGTAAAGAATATCCCCGGCTTTTGCGAGAGCTCCAGCGTAAATATGGGGTTGCTGTGGCCGGTGAAATCTGCGGTTTTTATTGCGTGCATTTTATTCAGTTTGCAGTGTGCTGTTTGCAGTGTGCGGTTTGCAGTATGCAGTTTGCTTAACTTTCTAACCTGCAAACTGAGAATTGAAAACTGCCAACTTCTTAACGATGTCTTTCCTCTAAATTCTTAGCTATCCGTTCCAGCGTTAAGTTCTTTTCGCGCAGTAAAACTAACAGGTGGAATACCAGGTCTGATGCTTCGTTGATGAGATCCGTTTCGGTTTCTGCCAAGGCGGCTATTACCGTTTCTACACCCTCTTCGCCTACTTTTTGGGCTATTTTATTGAGGCCTTTTTTGCGCAATTTATTCACGTACGAGCCCTCAACCGGGTTGGCATACCTATCGGCAATGATGCCTTCCAGCTGCATGATGAAGTTTTGATTGTATTCCGTTTGGAAACAGCTGCGCGAACCGGTGTGACAGGTTGGGCCATCGGCACTAACTTTTATCAGTAGCGTATCGTTATCGCAATCGATATGCATGGTTTTTACATGCAGGTAATTTTTGCTGGTTTCTCCCTTGGTCCACAAGCGGTTTTTTGATCTGGAGAAAAAGGTAACCACGTTTTCGGCTACGGTTTTATCGTAAGCCTCCTGGTTCATGTAACCCAGCATCAGCACCTCAA
The DNA here is from genome assembly GCF_004519315.1 of Mucilaginibacter psychrotolerans. Taxonomy (GTDB): domain Bacteria; phylum Bacteroidota; class Bacteroidia; order Sphingobacteriales; family Sphingobacteriaceae; genus Mucilaginibacter; species Mucilaginibacter psychrotolerans. The sequence continues at coordinate 8,041 of NZ_SOZE01000062.1, read as the reverse complement.
GGGTGTGCTCGTCCTGTATAATAACGGGTACTAAGCCGTCTGTTTTGTTGAAATCGATGTTCATTTGTTCTTTTCTCTATTAAAATTCCCCTCTTGAGAGGGGGCGCGTATGGCAGTGCGGCTGCAGGGGTGTGTTAGCCACGCGGTATCTGACTTTTAAAGGCATCATGCTTAACACGCCCCTCCACCCCTCTCAAGAGGGGAATCGCGCGAGGCCCCCGCTTTTTATCTTTTCTACACCCTCACCTCTATATTATTCTCTCTTAAAATCGTCTTCAAATCGGGTATCAATATCTCGCCATAATGAAAAACCGATGCTGCAAGTGCAGCATCCACATTAGTTTGCTGAAACACATCTACAAAATGCTGTACCGAGCCAGCCCCGCCCGAAGCTATAACAGGGATATTAACCGCATTGTTTACCTGCGTTAAAAATCCGTTATCGAAACCTGCCTTGGTGCCATCGTGGTCCATAGAGGTGAGCAGTATCTCGCCTGCCCCACGGCTTTCAGCTTCCAATATCCATTCTAACGTTTGCCTTTCGGTTGGTAAGCGGCCGCCGTTTAAATGCACGATGTTTTTATCGCCCATTACGCGGGTGTCTACCGCTACAATCACAAACTGCACACCGAATGCTTTGGCCAGTTCATCAATCAAAGCCGGGTTACGCACAGCAGCCGAGTTGATAGAGATTTTATCGGCGCCGGCGTTCAGCAGTGCATCTGCATCAGCAATTTCGGTAATACCACCGCCAATGGTGAAGGGGATATTGATTTGCCGTGCCACGGCCTTCACCAGTTCTACCAGGGTTTTGCGTTTTTCTACAGTTGCGCTTATATCCAGGAACACTAGTTCATCGGCACCTTGCTGCGAATAGTTCCAGGCAAGCTCTACCGGGTCGCCTGCATCGCGCAGGTCAACAAAGTTTACGCCCTTTACGGTGCGGCCGTCTTTAACGTCTAAACAGGGGATAATTCTTTTAGCGAGCATAGGGTTTTAACAAAACGTCATTGCGAGGTACGAAGCAATCTCCCGATGAGCAAAGCGGTAATGCAACGCTTAGAGATTGCTTCGTGCCTCGCAATGACGTGGTGGAGTGGGCGCGCTTCGCGCAGCCCGACTTAAATTGACATCAGTGACTCCAAATTCCAGTTTTTAATTTCTTCGATACTGATATGGCCTTCGTAAATGGCTTTGCCAACTACACACGATTCTACTTTGATGCGGCTTAATGTTTCAATATCAGCCATGGAACTTACACCGCCCGATGCGATAAGCTTGATGAATGGAGAATGATCCAGCAGTTTTTCGTATAACTCTACTCCCGCACCGGCCAGTTTTCCGTCCTTATCAATATCGGTACATAAAAAACGGAAGAAGCCCAGCGAAAGGCATTTATCCACGTAATCCATCAATTTCAGCGGCGAACTTTCCATCCAGCCGGAGTATTTGATTACTTCGTCCAATACATCGATGGCAATCACCACCTGGTCGCTGCATTTATCGCGGCCGCAGATGGCTTTGCTTAAATCGTGTAAAAATGTAGGGTTAGTGATGGCCTGGGTGCCAACAATAACGCGGTGTACGCCGGCATCAATTAGCTCCTTCACTTTATCTATGCTGCGGATACCGCCGCCATATTGCACCTGCATATCTGTTTTGCGTATTACATCAAAAAGGTATTGCTGGTTGCTGAAATCGTTCTTGGCACCGTTAAGGTCTATGATGTGGATAAAGTTGGTGCCATTGCTTTGGTACCGTTCTATCATCTCTTCCAGGGTAACATCATACTCGGTTACCTGGCTGTAGTCGCCTTCGCGCAGCCTAACAACTTTTTTGTTTAAAATATCAATGGCGGGGATTATATACATTGCTTTTAGATTTGTGAAAAGTTTGTCAATAGTTGTTCGCCGTAAGCGCCGGATTTCTCGGGGTGAAACTGGACGCCGTAAAAATTATCCCGCCAAATTGATGCCGAAAATGGATGGATATAATTTGTAGACGATAAAGTAAATAATGGTTCATACTCAATAAAGTATGAATGTACAAAGTAAAAGTGTGATCCCGTTGGAATATTTGCAAAAAGCGGGTTTTCTTTTTCGGGGAACACCTGATTCCAGCCGGTGTGTGGTACCTTAAAGCCATCTGTTTGCGGGAACTTTAAGGTTTTCATAGGGAAGAGATCTAGCAGGTTGCAGTCGCCTTCTTGGCTGTAGCTGGTGAGCAGTTGCATACCTACGCAAATGCCCAGGGTAGGCTTTTCCAACGCCTTAATGGCGGGTACCAGCCCGGTACTTTCCAGTTTGTGCATAGCCGCGCCCGCGTGGCCCACGCCGGGTATAATGTAGCGGTCGTATTGGTCTAGGTCGGCCTCGGTGTTCACCATGCCATAGGCAATCCCCAGCCGCTCTAAAGTAGCGGTAAGGGAGAAAATGTTGCCGGCGCCGTATCGGATGATGCCGATGCCCGAAGCCCCCCCCGCCCCCTGAAGGGGGAGCTTTTGATTAGCGTTGTTATTACTTTCTGTCATATTATTAACTTCTGTTCCCCCTTCAGGGGGTTAGGGGGCTAGCCATTATAACAGTCCCTTTGTACTTGGTAAAACCATTTTATTCACGTCTCTCTTCACCGCCATTTTAATGGCTTTGGCAAAGGCTTTAAATATAGCTTCTATTTTGTGATGTTCGTTTTGCCCTTCGGCTTTTATATTCAGGTTGCTTTTGGAGGCATCGCTGAAGGATTTGAAGAAGTGGTAAAACATCTCTGTAGGCACATCGCCTACCTTTTCGCGCTTGAATTCGGCATCCCAAACGATCCAGTTGCGCCCGCCGAAATCAATGGCGGCTTGTGCCAGGCAATCGTCCATCGGTAAGCAAAAACCATAGCGTTCAATACCCATCTTATTGCCTAAGGCAGCAGCCATTACTTCGCCAAGGGCAATGCCAGTGTCTTCTATAGTATGGTGCTCGTCTATATGCAGGTCGCCTTTTGCAGTTATCTCTAAATCCATACTGCCGTGGCGGGCAATCTGATCCAGCATATGGTCGAAGAAGTGCAGGCCGGTGGATACTTTGGCCTCGCCGGTACCATCAAGGTTTAATTTGATGTAAATATCAGTTTCCTTAGTGGTACGGCGGTGCTCGATGACGCGTTCGCCAAGTTTCAAAAACTCGTAAATTTCTTTCCACTCGGTGGTTTGCAGGGCGACTACACCGGCAATGTCGTTATCAATTTCCGGGTGAAACTCTCCATCGCCCAAGCCCGATTTATTGTTTATCCAAATTGCATTTGCGCCTAAATTTTTGGCCAGCAGCACATCGTTCTTCCTGTCACCAATGGTGAAGGAGTTTTTGAGGTCGTATTTGCTTTCGTCCAGGTACTGGGTAAGTAAGCCGGTTGCCGGTTTGCGGGTAGGGGCGTTGTCTTTGGCAAAAGTACGGTCGATAGCTTCGTAAGTAAAATGCACGCCCTCGTTTGCAAAGGTTTTAATGATGAGGTTATGCACAGGGTAAAAGGTGTCCTCGGGATAAACCGAAGTGCCCAAGCCATCCTGGTTGGTTACCATTACCAACTCATAATCCAGCTCGGCGGCAATTTTGGGCAGATATTGCAATGCGCCCGGGTAAAAGGTAAGCTTGGCGAAGGAATCGATCTGCTCATCAGGTGTTTCATTGATGAGGGTTCCGTCGCGGTCTATAAAGAGTATTTTTTGCAGCTTGCTCATTTGTATTGCTGTAAAGTTTCTATCAGGGTGTTATTTTCTTCGGGTGTACCAATGGTGATGCGCAGGCAACCCTCGCAAAGTTCTACATTGGTACGGTTACGTACAATGATGCCCTTATCTACCAGGTAATTGTATATGCCTGTGGCATTGGTGGTTTTTACTAAAACGAAGTTGGCATCTGATGGGTAAATATCCAGCACAAAATCCATCTCCTTTAAGGCAAGCACCAGTTTATCGCGCTGGATCAGCGTTTCTTTTATCCAATCGTTTACCTGAGTTACGTTTTGCAAAGCTTGTAATGCCAGTTGCTGTGAGGCCTCGTTTACGTTGTAAGGCGGCTTTACGCGGTTCATCACCACAATAATTTCCTCGCTGGCAAAGGCCATACCCACGCGTAAACCGGCTAATCCCCATGCTTTGGAGAGTGTTTGCATCACTACTAAATTGGCGTATTCGGTCAATTCCTGTATAAAGCTTTTTTGGCGACTGAAGTTGATATATGCCTCATCAACCACCACAATACCATTGAAATTGGCTAGCAAGGTTTCAATATCCTCACGGTTGATCGAATTACCGGTAGGGTTGTTTGGCGAGCAGATAAAGATAAGTTTAGTATGGGTGTCAATGGCTTCGGCAATGCCTTCCAGGTTTAGCTGGTACTCGTCGGTAAGCAGTACTTTTTTGGTTTGCACATCATTGATGTTTGCCGACACCTGGTACATGCCGTAAGTAGGGGGCACGATGATCACATTATCCACGCCTGGGTTACAAAAGCTGCGGAATAGGATATCAATGGCCTCATCGCTACCGTTACCCACGAAAATGTTGCGTACCGGCAGGCCTTTGATCTCTTTCAGGCGCAGCTTTATAGCATGCTGCATAGGATCCGGGTAGCGGTTGTAGGCAGTATCTAAAGGCGAACCGAAAGCATTTTCGTTCGCATCCAAAAACACGCTAGCCTCTCCCTTGAACTCATCACGAGCGGAAGAGTAGGGGGTTAGGTTTTTGATGTTTTGGCGGAGTAGGGTATTTATATCAAACATGGTATTGGTATTCTTTTAGTCAATTATTATCCATCCCGTCATTATAAGGTACGAAGCAATCTCTAAGCTTTGCATATCCGCCCTACTTATCGGGAGATTGCTTCGTGCCTTATAATGACTTGGACGTAAGTTATTGATAATCAATATGTTTTTTTACACGTCATCACATTTTTTTCCAGGGCACCCCCCGGTGGATACTCGCAATGACGTGGGGGTTAGTTTTGCGACTTGGCCATCCTTACGCTTACCGCGTTCCTATGCGCGTGCAATCCTTCCATATCTGCAAGTATCTCTACTGCCGGACCAATGTTTTTAATCCCCTCCTCCGTTAAAAACTGGAAGGTGATTTTCTTGACAAACGAATCTACCGATACACCCGAATATGCCCTTGAATAACTGCTGGTTGGCAGGGTATGGTTGGTGCCCGATGCATAATCGCCCACGCTCTCCGGTGTTAAATTGCCCAGAAATACCGAACCTGCGTTGATGATCTTTGGCGTTATTGCCGACCACTTTTCGGTAGCCAGTATCAAGTGTTCGGGCGCGTATTGGTTGCTGAAATCCATTGCTTCATCCAGCGTGTCGGTAATCACGATATACGAATTAGCTATCGCTTGGCGCGCAATTTCGGCGCGTGGTAAAACGGCTAATTGCTTTTCAACTTCTTTTATAGTAGCATCGGCAATAACCTGCGAAGTACAAACTAATATCGATTGGCTATCTATCCCGTGCTCCGCCTGTGCCAGTAAATCGGCGGCGACGTAAGCTGGCTTTGCAGTTTCGTCAGCAATAACTAACACCTCAGATGGTCCTGCAGGCATATCGATTGCCGTTGTGGTGGTCGATTGTATAATGGTTTTAGCCTTGGTTACGAATTGGTTACCCGGACCGAAGATCTTATCCACTTTGGTAATGCTCTCGGTGCCGTAAGCCATTGCCGCTACAGCCTGCGAGCCACCAACTAAATACACTTTATCAATGCCCAACATCAGCGCCACGTAAGCGATAAAGGCATTCACCTTGCCATTTTTCTGCGGAGGCGAGCACACTACGATCTCGCTGCAACCCGCTATACGTGCCGGGATACCCAGCATTAAAAAGGTTGATGGCAACACGGCTGTACCGCCGGGGATGTACAGGCCAACTTTTTCAATGGCCCTTAGCTCGCGCCAGCAGGTTACGCCAGGCATGGTTTCTACTTTGTCCTCGGTTTTTAGCTGCGCTTTGTGGAATTTGTAGATATTGGCATACGCAGTTTGCAAAGCCTCCTGCTGGTCGGGCGATACTGCCGAGGCAATTTCTTCCAGTTCGGCTTTACCCAGATATAATTTATCCAGTTCAACTTTATCAAACTTTAAGGCGTAATCCAGCAGGGCGCTATCGCCATTTTGCTTTACGTTTGCTATCACGCCTTCTACCAAATCGCGTATTTCATTCGCCGGATCCACGTTGCGTTGAACGAGGCGGGCGATGTCGGCAACGCTTAAATCTGAATACTTATAAAATGGCAAGCCCCCCCCGCCCCCTAAAGGGGGAGCTTTTGAAGTGCTTGTTTGTGAATTGTTTTTATTGTCCATCGTGTTAATTCTGCTCCCCCTTCAGGGGGCTGGGGGGCTCGCGCCCTACAATATTATCTTCTCTATTGGCATTACTACAATGCCTTGCGCGCCGGCTTGTTTTAGCTGGCTTATGCGGTCCCAAAAGTCGCGCTCGGGGATAACCGTGTGTACGGCTACCCATTCCGGCTCGGCCAATGGCACTACCGAAGGGCTTTTTACGCCCGGCAACAAAGCGATTACTGCCGCCAGATTCTCTTTTAAAACGTTAAGCACTACGTACTTAGTTTCCTTGGCACGCAATACCGATTGGATGCGCTGTATCAACTCCTGTATCAGGTCGTTGTTTTCACTGCCTTTGCTGCTGATTAGTATGGCTTCGCTGCTCATTACATCGGCAAAAGGTTTCAGTCCGTTGCTTTTTAGCGTACCACCGGTAGATACCAGATCGCAGATGGCATCGCTTAGCCCCAGGCCCGGCGATATCTCTACCGAACCTGATATGGTGCGGATATCAGAAGTGATACCTTCCTTTTTCAGGAATTTGCCCAAAATTACGGGGTAAGTGGTAGCAATGGCCTTGCCGTTTAAGTCGGCCAGGGTGGCTATGTCGTTATTATTCGGCACGGCTATCTTTAGTGAGCATTTGCCAAAACCAAGGCGTTGCAGGTAAGCAACATCAACTTCGGTTTCTTCTATCACGTTTTCGCCTACGATGCCCAAATCCGCAATGCCATCCTGAACGTATTCGGGGATGTCGTCATCGCGCAGAAAGAGGATTTCTAAAGGGAAATTGGATACGGGGGAGATAAGCGAGCTCTTGTAATTTTCAAAATTAAGGCCGCAATTCTTTAATAATTCAACGGATTTTTCGTTGAGCCGACCCGATTTCTGGATCGCTATTTTTAGTGTTTTCACAAAATGAGTTTAAGGTACTATAATAAAATGGGGCTGTTATTTCGCGTAGAAACATACATTATCTATTCATCACCGGGCGGTGATGGTGCAAATGCAGATGATGTTGTTTGTACAAGTCCATTTTTGTATAGTTATACTATAGATTAGCGATGCAAATATAGGGAGTTGATTGGGAAAACAAAATTTTTTTGTCTGAACTCTAATTTGTTGAATTAATGGAATGGATAGAATTCAAATTCGAGAAATTCCTAAAATTCGTTTAATTCGAGTTTGACTCGTCCTAATGAAGGTTGACAGTAGGTCTTGTCCGTGTTTTGGTTTACACTTTTGGATGGTTAAACATGGGACTTTTAATAACACTACAATAATAGTTATTGTTGCTTGTTGTCGTGTTGGAATGTGGGAAACTCCTTCAGTTTTCCATATTCCAACACGTTTTTCTTTTTTGCTTCTTTTTTCTTTTTGCTCAATTTGTTCCGATGTTAACAACAGCTACAGCGGAATGGTTACAATAGCTTTTTTCTTTCTTGTATTCTTCCAGTGTTTTTTCAGCGGCTCGGTGGTTGAATGAGCTGCAGCCGGCGTCAAATAACTACAACTCATGTGCGGCCTAAGATTGTTATACGCATCGATTGCCATTTTTACGCTTATCAAGGCTTCTGATCTTGATTGGAATACCTTACTTAAATCGAATTCTGTTTTGAGGATGCCGTTAACCCGTTCAGCAATCGGGTTTTCATAAGCCTCGCCGTTCTGGGTCATGCTGATGATGACTTTTTCCTTATTGAGCATCTTTATAT
>NZ_SOZE01000061.1 GCF_004519315.1 Mucilaginibacter psychrotolerans | reverse complement strand
TACCGACTGGTTCCGATACATCACTAAGTGGACAAGTTTCTCTTTAAACTCTTCCGTGAAGCTAAACTGCTCCAACATCTTTTCTTTCATTTGGAATACGATTATTCCAAAAGTGTAAACCAAAACACGGACAAGACCTTGTGTAAACCTATATCAGGACAAGTCAGTTCAGACCCTGCTTTTCATCACTTTCATAAATAGCCCCATCCGGAAACTGCTTCAAAAGCTTCAGCTTTTTCCGTTCTTGAATTTCCTTTAAAGTCATTACCTCCGGGTTTTCCAGCGGTTTAAACCAGATGAGGTAGAAATGTGGGGTTTCATAGAAGTCCTTAATATCTTCCTTAAAGAATTTATGTGGTACGAGGTATGCGGACAAGCCCGAGAAGAAGTAGACCGCCTCGTGTGCATCGGTATAGATAATTACCTTCGGGTCGAAAATTTTCTTATCCATCGTGCGGAGATAATTAGCCATTTCCGATTCCTGCCAGCTGTTATCTGTATAACCGGGGTTGCCGAATTCGTCCTTAACCTGATCCGAGTAGCGGGCGTAGTCTATCATAAACTCCTTCCCAATAAAGCCTAAGGCCAGCACCGTAAATACCGTACCTATAATAATACGCGTGCGTTTTAGGCTAATGCGCTTTAGCCAAAGCAGCACCCAACTGGTATAACCCCAAAGCGCGGTGATATATAAAGGCGAGAGCAAGCGGCTGTTGATACGCTCGTACCGCGAAAATGTGGACGACAATATAATGAACAACCCATACACCAGCGAAAAAGTGATGGCCAGGTTTTCGTAGCTGTTTAAATGCCTGCGATAAAAATTATAGGCAAGCGAAGCAATAAAGCCAAGGAGGATTATGGAAGCTAGAGGTATGGAAAGGAAATACATGGTGGGCGGGAAGCCCATCCAATCGCACATGACGTTGCCGAAGTAATAGACATTCTTGATAAAAGGGGTGATAGATGGCTCGCGCGGTCCGGTGACCGTTCCTGATAGGAATGCATTGTAAACCAGGTTGCTAACCAGCAGCGATATACATATAAAACCGTATATTAATATGTGGATTATCTTCTTTTTGATGGTCAGCGTCCTATCCAGCAATAGCAGCAGGCCGCCTGTACCTACTATGGTTACTGCTGCATAGCGGGTTACGCAGCCTACAGCAGCAATGGCTGCAGCGATAATGAGCCAATTTAGCGTATGGGTGTTCAAATATTCCTTAAAAGCGATAAGGAAGAAAAGAACCTCGAGTATAAATAACGTTTCCGACCATAAGTAGGTGTATATCTGCAGTAAACCGGGGCTCAGTACTATAGCGGCCAGCATCAACCACTTATAAAATTGAGATGCAGGGACGAATCGGTTCATGATCCAGCCGCTGGTATATAATAAGGAAGCGTATAATATACTATTGAGTATGGCACCAAAAGCCACCGGGTCGATGCCGGTGGTTATGCGTATCGTGCCCAAAAACAGGGGGTAAAACACCGGGAAATCAACAATGGGGATATGGTTGAAGGTATTCAGCGTGCCGTTTGTAGCCAGGCTGCGTGCCGCGCTGGTGTACATAATAGAATCGGGCGAGATGCCAATACCGCTGTAGCTGGTAAATACGCAAATGATAAAAAAAGCCACCGCGCAAGCCAGTAAACTGTCGTAGTCTTTTATGGATTTGGATAATGCCATTACCGGGTAAAAGGATAATTTTCAAAAATTGTTTTCAACCTTACAAGTATTGGGTTTTAAATTTGCGCGTACACTATCTGTTAACTGCCTATTTTACCTGATAAAAACCGGTGCTTTCCCGAGAAAATCGTAAAAAAATCGGTGCATTTCGTTCCGCTTTCGCTACTTAACGGAGCAGACCTGTCAAACCGAAAGAACGGACATACACTAAGCTACGCTATTAAATCAAGCACCATTGCTATCGGTTGATCGCTGTCTATTAAAATTCCGGTAACACCGGCCGAGGTGCCTGCCTCCACGTCGCGTTCGCGGTCGCCGATGAAGTAGGACAGCGATGGGTCTAGGTCGTACTTGGCGATGCCTTGCAACAACAGGCCCGGTTTCGGTTTGCGGCAATCACAGTCGCCGGTAAAGTTGGGGTGGTGGGGGCAAAAGAAAAAGTCGGTTATTTCTACCCCATGCTCCAGGTAGGTTTGTTTAAGCAGGGCGTGCATTTTGCCCAGTTCTGTAAGGTCGTACCAGCCTTTGGCAATACCGCCCTGATTGGTGGCTACCAATAAAAGGTACCCCTTATCCTGCAGCGTTTTTAAAGCATCAAAATTATCCAGGATATGGAAATCTTCCACGCGGCAAACATAGTCGCCCATCTCTTTGTTTAGTACTCCGTCTCTATCTAAAAAAACTGCTTTATTCTTGCCGGGCATATATTATATGGTGTTATGTGCTTTGGGCAAAATTACTTTAATAACTTTATTTACTATGTGTGCATATGAAACAATCAAAAAAAATTTAAAATTTCATATATATTGTACATGATTTTTGTAGACTTAATAATAAATTAACGTCACAATGCATTATTTTTAATAATATTTAAAAAATTAGTAGGGGTTTTCTAAAAATATTATAATTCGTTAACTTCGTTATTACCCGAATTACAAAAAAATCGGATAATACGATGGATCAAACCGATGGCAACCAGCAGGGCCTTTACAGGCCGGAATTTGAACACGATTCTTGCGGAACTGGGTTTATAACCAATATCAACGGACATAAATCATACCACATTATTGATGATGCCCTGACCATGTTAGAGAACATGGAGCACCGCGGCGCTTGCGGATGCGACCCTTTATCGGGCGATGGCGCAGGTATCTTAATCCAGCTCCCCCACGAATTTTTTATGGAAGAATGTGCTAACCTCGAAATTAACTTGCCCGAACCGGGTGAGTATGGCGTAGGTATGATATTCTTGCCCAAAGAGCCTGCCTTGAAAAAGGCATGCCGCGTAATTATTACCAATGCAATAGAAAAGATGGGGCTGCATAAGCTCGGCTACCGTAAGGTGACAGTTGATTCTGCTGCAATTGGCGAAACCGCCCGCCAGGCCGAGCCGGATGTGGAACAACTGTTCATCTCCCGCCCGCACCATATTACCAATGCCGACGATTTCGAACGCAAGCTGTATATATTAAGGCGTTACATCAACAAAACCGTAAACGAAACAGTACCTGCCGCAGGCGAGTATTTTTACTTTACATCGCTAAGCTGCAAAACCATTATTTATAAAGGGCAGGTAACTACCTATCAGTTGCGCCAGTACTTTTTAGATTTGAACGATCCGCGTATCGCATCGGGCTTTGCCATGATACACTCGCGTTTCTCTACCAATACTTTCCCATCGTGGAAACTGGCCCAGCCGTTCCGTTTGATAGCACACAATGGCGAGATCAACACCCTTACCGGTAACTTAAACTGGTTCTATGCCGGTTTAAAATCATACGTTTCCAGCTACTTCACGGCAGAGGAAATGGAAATGCTTTTGCCGGTGATTGATAACAACCAGTCGGATTCTGCCTGTTTAGATAACATCATCGAGATATTGCTGCACACAGGTCGCTCATTGCCGCACGTAATGATGATGCTGATACCCGAGGCGTGGGATGGCAACGAACAGATGGACCCGGTTAAAAAGGCATTCTACGAATTCCACGCTACTTTGATGGAGCCATGGGACGGACCAGCCGCCATTACTTTTACCGATGGTAAACTGGTAGGCGCCCTGCTCGACAGGAACGGCCTGCGCCCATTGCGTTATGTGATCACCAACGATGGCCGCGTCATCGCTGCATCAGAGGCAGGTACCTTAGCTATAGACGAAAGCACCGTAGTGCGCAAGGGGCGTTTGCAGCCCGGCAAAATGTTGCTGATAGATACCGAAAAAGGGAAGATCATCACCGATGATGAGATTAAGAAACAAGTAACCTCGCAGCAGCCTTATGGCCGCTGGCTGGATAATTATAAGATACGCCTCAGCAACCTGTCTGAGCCGCGTTTGGCTTTCGCCAGCCTGTCGCCAGATTCGGTTTTCCGTTACCAGCAGGTATTCGGCTACAGCCGCGAGGATATCGATACTATCATTAAACCGATGGCGCTTGATGGCAAAGAGCCGGTAGGCTCTATGGGTACGGATGTGCCTTTGGCTATCCTTTCTGATAAGCCTCAGCATTTATCAAGCTACTTCAAGCAATTTTTTGCCCAGGTTACCAACCCGCCGATAGACCCTATCCGCGAGCGTTTGGTAATGAGCCTGGCTACCTTCATTGGTAACAACGGCAACCTGCTGGATGAAGATAAAATGCATTGCCATTGCGTTGTGCTGGATCACCCTATACTGAAGAACCACCAGTTAGAAAAACTGCGCAGTATAGATACCGGCCTGTTCCACGCCAAAACTCTGCAAACCTACTTCAATGCCGATGGTATGCCCGGTTCGCTGGAAAAAGGTATAGCCAGGCTTTGCCGCTATGCCGAAGATGCTGTTGATGATGGTTTTGAGGTACTCATATTGAGCGACCGTGCTGTAGATTCTGAGCACGCACCAATCCCGATGCTGCTTGCGGTATCTGCAGTGCATCACCACCTAATTAAAAGAGGCCGCCGCGGCGCGGTAGGTTTGGTTGTAGAAACCGGCGATGTTTGGGAAGTACACCACTTCGCCACCTTGCTGGCTTTCGGTGCTACAGCTATCAACCCGTACCTGGCGCTTTCTACCATAGAAACGCTGAAGGATAACGGTAGCCTGGAAACCAACCTCGATCCGAAGACCCTTTACAAAAACTACGTAAAATCGGTTAATGATGGTTTGCTGAAGATATTCTCTAAGATGGGTATCTCTACGCTGCAATCGTACCATGGTTCGCAGGTCTTCGAGATACTGGGTATCAACAAAGCCGTAGTAGATAAATACTTCTCGGGCGGCATAACCCGTATTGGCGGTTTAGGTTTGGACGAGATTGCCCGCGAAGCGCTTTGCAAACACAAAATCGGCTTCGGCAGCTCCAAAACAGACGTTAGGTTACTGCCCGAAGGCGGTATTTACCAATGGAAACGCAGGGGAGAGGCTCACCTGTTCAACCCGGAGACTGTTCACCTGTTGCAACATGCAACACGCAGCAACAACTACGCAGTATACAAAACCTATGCTGCTAAAATAAACGAGCAAACCGAGAAGCATTACACCATACGTGGCCTGCTTGATTTTGCGCATCATCGCGAAGCGATAACCATTGATGAGGTCGAGCCGATAGAAAGCATCATGAAGCGTTTCGCTACAGGTGCCATGTCGTTCGGTTCTATCTCGCACGAAGCGCACAGTCTGATGGCTATCGCCATGAACCGCATTGGCGGCAAAAGCAATACCGGCGAGGGCGGCGAAGACGAGATACGTTACGATAAACTACCAAACGGCGATTCGATGCGTTCTGCTATCAAACAGGTGGCATCAGGCCGTTTTGGGGTAACTTCAAATTACCTCACCAATGCCGATGAGCTGCAGATAAAAATGGCACAAGGCGCAAAACCGGGCGAAGGCGGGCAACTGCCGGGCCATAAGGTTGACGACTGGATTGCCAAAACACGCCACTCTACGCCCGGTGTAGGCCTGATATCGCCTCCTCCTCACCACGATATTTATTCGATAGAGGATTTGGCGCAATTGATTTTTGATTTAAAGAACGCCAACCGCGCTGCCCGTATCAACGTAAAGCTGGTATCTAAAGCAGGCGTAGGCACTATAGCTGCGGGTGTAGCAAAAGCACACGCAGATGTTATTTTAATTGCCGGTTACGATGGCGGTACAGGCGCATCGCCGATTAGTTCGGTAAAACACGCCGGTTTGCCTTGGGAGCTTGGTTTATCCGAAGCACACCAAACGCTGGTGCGCAACAAACTGCGCAGCCGCGTAGTATTGCAGACAGACGGTCAGTTGAAGACCGGTCGCGATTTGGCAATAGCCGCTTTATTGGGCGCCGAGGAGTGGGGCGTTGCTACCGCAGCATTGGTTGTAGGCGGCTGTATCATGATGCGTAAATGCCATCTGAATACATGCCCGGTAGGCGTGGCCACGCAGGATCCTGAATTAAGGAAGCTGTTTAGCGGTAAACCAGATCACGTAGTAAACCTGTTCCGTTTTATGGCAGAAGAGTTGCGCGAGATCATGGCCGAGCTGGGCTTCCGCACGGTGAACGAAATGGTTGGCCGCGTGCAGTTTCTCAAAGTGCGCGATAATATTCAAAGCTGGAAAGCCAAAAAGGTTGACCTCAGTGGCATATTGCACCCGATGAACAATACCAAGGGTATGACGCTTTACAACAGCGAGAAACAAGATCATGGCATGGATAATATTATCGACTGGAAACTGCTGGAGCAAGCTAAAACAGCCCTGGAAGATAAAACCCCGGTATTTGCCACGTTCGATGTGAAGAACGTTGACCGTACCATCGGTACCCTGTTATCCAACGAGATATCTAAGCGATATGGTTCAGCAGGCCTGCCCGATAATACCATCAACTACAAATTCAAAGGCTCGGCAGGGCAAAGCTTTGGTGCATTCACCACCAAAGGTGTTTCCTTTGAGCTGGAAGGCGAAGGTAACGACTACGTGGGCAAAGGCCTTTCAGGCGCGCAATTAGCGGTATATCCTGCCCCAAATGCAACCTTCAGCCCCGAAGAAAACATCATCATCGGTAACGTGGCGCTTTACGGCGCAACATCGGGCGAGTTGTTTGTACGCGGTATGGCCGGCGAGCGGTTCGCGGTACGTAACTCAGGTGCTACCACGGTTGTAGAAGGTATTGGCGACCACGGTTGCGAGTACATGACCGGTGGCCGTGCACTGATCCTTGGCGAAACAGGCCGTAACTTTGCTGCCGGCATGAGCGGTGGTATAGCCTGGATATATAACCCTAACGGCACCTTTGCCGATAACTGCAACAAGGAGATGGTAGATCTGGATCCGCTATCTACGCAGGACGAAGAGCAAATTATTGCCTTGCTGAAAAAGCATATCCACTTAACGGGCAGTAAAGTTGCCCAGGGCATCCTTAAAAACTGGAAAGAAACATCTGCACAGTTTGTTAAGGTATATCCAAAAGAGTATAAGAAAGTAATAGAGAAACAACAATTACAAGCTATAGGATAATCATGGGAAAACCTACAGGATTTCAGGAATTTAACAGGGAACTTCCCCAAAAAACGCCGGTTACCGAGCGTTTGAAAAACTATAACGAATTTGTTGGTTTGTATCCCGAAGAGAAATTGAACCAGCAGAGTGCACGCTGCATGAACTGCGGTATCCCGTTTTGCCATAGCGGCTGTCCGCTGGGTAACGTTATACCCGAGTTTAACGATGCCGTTTACCGCAAAAACTGGGGCGAGGCGTACCAGATACTATCATCAACCAACAATTTTCCCGAGTTTACCGGCAGAATTTGCCCCGCACCCTGCGAATCGGCATGTGTACTGGGTATCAATAAACCACCGGTAGCTATTGAGGAGATAGAGAAGCACATCATCGAGGTTGCTTACTCCAAAAACATGGTTAAACCTACTGCGCCGCTTATCAAATCGGGCAAAAAGGTTGCCGTGGTGGGTTCTGGCCCCGCAGGTTTAGCTGCCGCTGCGCAGTTAGCCAAAGCAGGCCATACCGTAACCGTTTTTGAACGCGATGACCGCCCGGGTGGTTTGCTGCGTTACGGCATCCCCGATTTCAAATTAGAAAAATGGGTGATCGATCGCCGTATCCAGATCATGGAAGAAGATGGTATCACCTTTAAATGCAATACCGAGATTGGTAAAGATATCCCCGCCGACGAGATCGTGCGCAGCCACGATGCCGTTGTATTGGCAGGCGGCTCAACCATCCCGCGTAATTTGCCTATCCCCGGCAGGGACTTAAAGGGCGTTTACTTTGCCATGGAGTTTTTAAAACAACAGAACAAACGCGTTAGTAATACCGACGTGCAGGGCGAAGATATCCTCACCTCAGGTAAAGATGTGGTGGTAATTGGCGGTGGAGATACCGGCAGCGACTGCGTAGGTACATCTAACCGCCAGGGTGCAAAATCGGTAAGGCAGTTTGAGGTAATGGTGCAGCCACCGGAGCAGCGCACCGCGCACATGCCTTGGCCAACCTATCCAATGGTGCTTAAAACCACCAGCAGCCACGAGGAAGGTGTTGAACGTTTTTGGGGTATTAATACCAAAGAGTTTTTGGGCGATGAAAATGGCGAACTGCGTGCATTGAAAGTTGTGGACGTAAGCTGGGAGATTGACCTGATGGGCCGCCCGATAAAATTCAACGAAGTTGAAGGCAGCGAACGCGAAATACCTTGCCAGCGTGTATTTTTGGCCATGGGTTTCGTAAACCCGCAGTTTGACGGCGCTTTACAGCAATTGAACGTAGCCCTTGACGAACGCAAGAACGTTAAAGCTAAAGAAGGCGTTTACCGCACCAACGTAAGCAAGGTGTTTGCAGCTGGCGATATGCGCCGCGGGCAATCGCTGGTGGTTTGGGCCATATCTGAAGGCCGCGAAGCCGCACGCAAGGTAGATGAGTTTTTAATGGGCCACAGCAACCTGGAAAGCAAGGATGCCGTGAACCAGTTTGAGCAGGTGTTTTATTAAGCCCTAATCCAAACCCCATCAACAAAAAAAGCGCCTCAAAAGGGCGCTTTTTTTGTTGGAGGTGAACCCCAATTTGCCACCGATTTTTATAGTTGAAATACTTTTAATATATTTGATTGTGTCCAACTCAAAATCGCATACTACGTCTAAAAAGCAAAAGAAATCTTTTGTCAATCCTTTCATTCAGTTGATTGAAGATAAGATAAAAATTAGCAATGCTGTTAAAGAGGGGAAACCGCTTTCCACTCTTAAGGATATTAAATTTGTCAAGCCTTTATAATCTGACGCCAAATTCCAGCGGGTACCAGTTTACTAATTCATCAGGAGATGAATATTTCGTTTATTTTACCGATTTCTATTTAATGGATCCTCTTACTGAAGGAGAATTCGTCGATGCTCGTTCTTTTGGATTTGAGTGTGTTAGGAAAAATCCCAATAAAAGGCAACGTTACGATGTGGGCACTAAGTCTACCATTTTAAATATTTTAACAAATTTTTTTGATAAGCGAAGCGAAGATGCGTTTATTTATATATGCCTGAATACCGATGGGTTTGCCCGAAATAGACGAATCATCTTTGGCCGTTGGTTCAACGAATTAAAAAGTGAATACGAACGCCATCAATCACATATCGACTATGCCGAGCAAGGTTGGTATAGTGCTTTATTGATAAGGAAAGATAACCCTAGTAAACAACGATATATCGACGCTTTCCATTACACCCAAAAGAGGATGTTGGAAGATATCGAGAACGAAGAGGATGACTAAGCCGCTATGCTTTGTGAAATTCGCCGTAATTCGTGAAATTCTAATTTATTTCTCCGATGGATTCTTTTTCCCGGCCAGTAACATCTCTACCATTTTGTTAATACGGTTTAAGCGTGTTTGGTCCTGCTTGGCAGAGAGTATCCAAACCACATACTCTTTGCGGTGCGAGTAGGCCAGTTTATTGTAAATTCCGATGCTTTCGGGCACTGCCGATAGGGCTTCGGCTACATCGGCAGGCAGCGTTACCTGTTTGGTTTCGGGGTTGATATAGGCCGAGAAGTCGTTTTGCTTAACGGTTTCATTACGGAACTCAGAATGTTTTACCAGTACTTCGGGCCGGAAACGCAGGGTAGTCCAGGTATCGTTAATTGCTGCAGAAGCAACTGGCCGCAAACCATATTCTTTAGATACTTCCCATCCGCTCATCATCTCCAGGTCGGTATCGATACCTTTGTTTTTCTTGGGGTAGATAACCCATAAAACGGTTTCCGGTCGCAATATCGGTTTGATGTCTGCCAGTCTCGCGGCCAGTTCGGTGCTCAAGGTTACGAATAGCTGTATACCGTCAACCGGTTTATTTATGGTAAAAGTCAACGTTATGCCATCGGGCAGCGGTTCTAAGGCTGCCAAATAGTCTTCCGGTGGGTCCAATATCAGCCAGGTTTAGCCTGGCTTTATAAATAGTTTTTTGGCTAATTGGTTCATTGGTTGGCTTGCCGACGCGTTTATTTGTACAAAGTGGAATAGCGAACCAGCATACCAAATATAGAAATCAACGAACGATCAACGAACAACTTTTTTTATCTGCTAACGATCTTCGAGTAAAAATCCCAAAGTACGATGCCTGCCGATACCACGATATTGAAGGAATGCTTGGTGCCGAACTGCGGTATCTCGATGCAGGTATCTATCAATTGCATCGCCTCATCACTAACACCGTTTACTTCGTTGCCGAATATCAGTGCATATTTTTCGCCGGCGAGTGGCAGGAATTCGGTTAGCATGGTGCTGTTTTCGGCCTGCTCTATCGCCACTATTTTGTACCCTTCGGCGCGGAGTTTTGCAATGGCCTGGAGCGTATCTTCAAAGTACTCCCAGGCAACGGATTGCGTGGCACCAAGTGCCGTTTTCTCAATTTCGCGATGCGGGGGTTGCGCCGTAATGCCGCAAAGGTAAACTGCAGTAGCGGCCAAAGCATCGGAGGTGCGAAATATCGAGCCGATGTTGTGCATGCTGCGCACGTTATCCAGCACCACTACAACGGGCAGCTTTTGCTGCTGCTGGAATTCTGCTACAGTGGCCCGGTTAAGTTCGTCTAATTTGAGTTTGCGCATGGGATGGTGAGTGGAGAGTGGTTGATTGGTGAGTAGTTGGTTTTATGTCGATTATAAATAAGTAGACTGGTGAGCCGAAATGCAACCACTCTCTATTCTTCACTAAACGCCGAGACAAGTGTCCACACTTGTCGCAATAACATTGGTGAGCGTCCTCGCTCACGAGTTTATGCATGTAAGCTTACAAAGGCTTATGTTCAAGTGTGGACACTTGAACAGGCGGTGAATATTTAGCGATGGGTTTCAAACCCATAGCTATGGGTAAAAAAAACCAACGCCGCGCCAAGTGTCCACACTTGTCGCAATAACAATGGTGGGCGTCCTTGCTCACGAGTTTATGTATGTAAGCGTGGACGCTTACAAATGCTTGTGTTCAAGTGTGGACACTTGAACAGGCGGGGTGGTTGAAAATTGAAATGGTGAATAGACAATGTTAGCGGGTTTTGCAACCACTCACCACCCTCTATTCACCACTCACTAAAAGATTAATACACCGCCACTACTTCATCCAACAATCCAACACCATTGCCAATCAATGAGCTGTAAACCGATGGCGCGTAGCCCACCTCTTTGGTGTAGTACTCCCTTACTTCTGCACTGAATTTTTCGAAGGCATCTTTTTTAACCAGGGCTATCGCGCAACCACCGAAACCTGCACCGGTCATGCGGGCACCTATTACGTCTTTATTGGGTTTGCAGAATTCAACCACTGTATCCAGTTCCTTACCGCTTACTTCGTAAAGGGTGCTTAGTGAGCGGTGCGAAGCGTACATCAGTCGGCCAAACTCTGCCAAGTCGTTATTGCTTAGGGCTTTTGCAGCCAGTTTTACGCGGTCGTTCTCCTCTACCACGTGGGTAGCACGGTTAAGCACGGTGTGGTCGGTAATAAGGTGCTTGTATTTATTGAAAGTTTCGGTATCGATATCGCATAGGTACTTGATATCCAACTCCTGTTGCAAGGCAGCGAGGGCGGTATTGCATTCCTGCACGCGTTCGTTGTATTTAGATTCGGCGAGTTTGCGGGGTTTGTTGGTGTTGATGATAGCCAGCAGGTAATCGCCAAGGTTGCTGTCAACCGCCTGGTAATCCAGGGTATCGCAATTCAACATCAGGGCTTTGTTCTTCTCGCCAAAGGCCACGGAGAACTGATCCATAATGCCGCTTTGCAGGCCGATGAACACGTTCTCTACCCATTTGGCTAGTTTCACGAGCTCTAATTTGGTATAGCCGGCATCGAATAAATCATTCAAAGCAAAAGCGGTTACCACTTCAATAGAAGCCGAAGACGATAAGCCCGATGCGATGGGGATATTGCCATAGTATAACATATCCAGGCCCTGCAATTGCTTGCCGTCTTTATTGAAATGTTCGATAACGCCGGTAGGGTAGTTGAACCAAAGTTCTTCTTTTTTGGCGTTGGTTGAGCCAACTACAATCTCGGCGGTTTCTTTAAAGTTTATGCTTTTGAAGCGGAAAACACCCTCATTATTGGGGGCTACAAGCAGGTAAGTACCTAAGGTAACCGCGCAAGGCATAACCAGGCCGCCGTTGTAATCGATATGCTCGCCAATAAGGTTTACCCGGCCCGGCGAAAAGTATGTATATTGATGTTCTTTACCGTAGTGTGCTAAAAATTCCTGTTGTAATTGTTCTCTCATAATGGCGTTAATGGTTTAAGAAACAAATATAATGTAAAACTTACAGTTATTTTATAGGCTTTATTACAGGTTTTTCAATTAATTTGTAACCCAAAGGCTATATATTTATACTTTTAAACAAAACCAATATGAACCAATACCTCGTTACCGGCTACGATTATACCGACGAAGGCGCGCTCGACCGCCGCATGGGCGTTCGCCCACATCATTTGGATGGCGCCATTGCGCTGAAAGCCAGCGGCAATTACATTCTGGGCGGAGCGATATTAAATGACGACGGCAAAATGATAGGCTCGGTAATGGTGCTGCAATTTGAGAACGAAGAGCAACTGGAAGCCTGGAAGATGAGCGAACCCTATATTACCCAAAAGATATGGGAAAGCGTAGACGTGAAGCCGTTTAAAGTAGCGCAGGTGCAGTAGGCAGTTGGCGGTTAGCAGTTAGCAGTGAGCGTTCCAATCAGCGAAATTAGTTAGGGCCTGGTGAATATTGTATATATAATTGATTGTTAGTATATTATATAATAAATTCCTTTTAAAAGTGCAAAGGTTTTAGTATTTTAGGGTCATAATCCTTGCACTAATGATCAAGTACAAATCTGCTAATCAGCTA
>NZ_SOZE01000060.1 GCF_004519315.1 Mucilaginibacter psychrotolerans | reverse complement strand
TCCGTTTTAACAGAAGGGGGCATATGAACTCAATTTTTGATAAACTTATAACCAGAATGACCGAGGCTAAACCCGTAAATTACAAAATGATTAAATGCGAACTAAATACATAATCCTATAAATTGATATGAAAGAACATCATAAGCTTATCCTTTATATTGCTGGTAAAACTCAAAAATCAATTAAAGCGATTGAAAACATCGGCAAATACTGTGAGGAGCATTTAAAAGGTAGTTATACTTTGGAAGTGATAGACCTAAGAGAGCATCCGCAACTGGCCGAAGGTGAACAGATAATTGCCACACCAACGCTGATTAGAAAGTTGCCAAATCCTATCCGAACATTAGTTGGAGATCTGTCTGATAAAGAAAAAGTGCTGGTTGGTTTGGATATAAAAATACGGCATAGTTAGGACAATATATTTTTACTAAAGCCCTTTAGATAGGATAAACCAAAATGTCGAACCTTTTCCTACATGCGAATCTACACCGATCTCACCACCGTGTTTGCGAATAATTTCTGCGGATATATATAAACCCAGCCCCAGGCCCAAACCTTGACTGCGGTTTTCATTGACACAATAATACCTGTCAAACAAAAAAGGCACATATTCGGCAGAAATACCTTTCCCTTTGGCTTGGAGTGTGTTCCTAAATGAATAATCATTTGAACCTGCGCACAACGTTTTACAAGAAGATTTTTAATTTCTTCTAAGGCCAATTTTTCGACTGCTCTTGGTTCGGGTCTTATAGTTTTTAGCGCAATGGGGGCAGTAATAAGATAGAAGACAATTGCCAGTACCTTGCTCATGTACATGCCATAGTCCACAAGGCAAACAGCGCAAAAGAAGCGCTTAATATCGGCAGGCGATTTTGGTCAACCGTTATGGAAAAGGGATTTGTCTTATACCAATCGCCCGAATTAATATTACCAGAGCATATAGGAATAACCAAGGAGGTATTATTGGAAAGAGCAAAGTTCAATTGGGAAAGGTGGGGTAAACAGGGCAGCGAATTTTTAAGAGGCGCAGAATTATACCGCGCCGATAATAATTTTAGGCTTACAGCATTTCTTTTGCACCAATCCGCTGAAAGCGTTTTGAAGGCGATTATACAAGCCGTTATAGGCTACCGGGTGCAGATGCATAATGTATCAAGGTTGTTAAGGCTAACCTTATTATTTACCGATGAACTAAAAGAGGTATTTGAATTGAATACCACAGAGGGGGCGCAACTATATCAATTGTTGCAAAACGCCTACTCACAATCACGATATAATAGTTCATTTGATCCTGACGGAGATTCGGTATGAATACTATCAAAACAGGTAACAAAGTTTAATAAAGTCGCAGAAAGAGTTTACAAGCAATATATACAAGATAATAAGCGTTGACAGCCTCAGCAGTATTGGCAAGCGGGCATTAGTTCGCCTTGCCTTAATTCTGAAAACTTTGACCGTAAAGATGGTATCGCTTAGCACCCAAAAGTCGCATGTCGGCGGTTGATTTTAATCGTCTGGCTTTGCTGGCGAAAAGCAAAACGACACGTACACCCGTTGAAACCATGCAGCTACGGCAGGCGGCTTCATTGCACCTCGCGCTATCGCGCCGGGTTGCATTGCGCCGTCAGCCTCGCTGCCGCCGGCAGGAGTGAAATTCGTTCCTCATTACACACCTGCTTTCCCATCACTCAAATATTATAATCCCATTTCACCGCGTCCGGCAAAGTTACCGACCGGCGGGTGAAACCTAAAGGCTATACAAGCGAAGCATTTTAATTTGTTTTTTAGCGGTGCTTCGGCCTTGACATTTCACCCGCCTTGCGCTTTTGGTGCCTAAGCGTTGAAAATGGGTACGTATGTAACATGCCTTGTTATTCAAACAACTTAATTATGGTAACGACAAGGGTGCCTACGGCATATAACGAGAGCGTTAGAAAATACATAAGAAAAAACGGTTTAAGGGCTTTTGGTGTTCGAGTCTACAAAAGGTGAGTTGCATAATCAATTTTTGGGTGGTGATAATTAATACCAATGCGTCGGGAAATCTAAAGTAGTTGCTAATAAAAAGATAAGACCCGTAGTGTAGGTCAAAATAATTAAGAGGAAAAGTTTGAATAATGGAAAAAGGTTATATCTTTAGTAGATATAAGAGCGATGCACCCTTATCTTATTGTTGGTATTGGCGGCTCAGCAGGTGCGCTTAACGCATATAAAGCGCTTTTGGGTGCCATGCCATCAAATACGGGTATGGCCTTTGTTATAATTTCTCACATGAGTCCCACTGCCGATAGCCTGTTAGCTATAATATTGTCGGGTCATACCAGAATGGCTGTAATGGTTGCTACTGATGCAATGCAGATTGAAGCAGATCATGTTTATGTAATTCCACCGGACTCAAATCTTCTAATGGAAAATTTTACTTTCAAAGTCATCTGTCCTCGCTCACGCAGGAACAACCAAATTGATTTGTTTTTTATTTCTTTAGCAGCAGCAATGGGTAATCGTGCAATAGGCATTGTCCTTTCAGGATATTATCATGATGGGACTGCGGGATGCAAGCAAATTAAGGCAAACAGAGGAAATACCTTTGCTCAAGATATCTCTGCAGAGGTAGAATTCATGCCACTTAGTGCCCAGCATTCGGGTAATGTAGACTTCGTTATACCGCTCGACAAGATTCCTGATAAACTAAAAAGTTTGGCTTCTGCGCTTAAAATTTAGAGCATAAAGCATAATATTTATTTTCGACTGTAGAATATATTACAATGCAAGTAAACTTTTTATCAGAATTTTCCGAAATATTCTTCCGATTATACGGCCAGATGCTTGTCAACCACTTGGAGCAAATGATCAATATCAAAAGGTTTTGCAACAAAATCATTTGGAGCACCAGGCAATTGTAATGATGCAGCAAGATCGTGTGTCCCGGAAATCAAAATAATGGGCACAAAATGGGTCAAATGATTTTCCTTTACCTTTTTACAGATGGTGCGGCCGTCCAAACCAGCCAGCATTACATCCATTAATACTAAGTTAGGTTGAAAGTCTCTTATATCATCAAATACTGTATCCCCGTTTGATAATGCTCGAATTTCATAGCCGCTTTCTACCAATATTAAGGAAAGAACGTCCAAGATATCAGGGTCATCATCAAGAATGAGTATTCTTTTGCTCATAAAATATCGGAACTTTGAACTTAACTATTTTAAATCAACTAATAATGTGCCAATGGTGTTATTCGGTTAAGAATTAATTCACTTCTTGTAAAGGTAAACTAAAGAAAAACGTCGACCCTTTGCCTTGTTCACTTTCTACCCAAACCTTCCCATTATGCCGCTGGACAATTTCAGCTGACAAATAAAGACCAAGGCCAAAACCGGCTATAGCCTGGGTATCCCTATTTTCGATCCGGTAATAACGGTCAAACAATTTCTTTTGGTCCTGCTGGATTATGCCCATGCCCTCATCTTTAACCCCTACCTTTACGCCATCTTCTGTAACATCGCAGGATATCTCAATGTTTTTACCGTTCGGTGAATATTTTATGGCATTGCTTAAAAAATTATTGATCACCTGACCTATTTTATCCCTGTCAGCCTTTACCATTAAAGATGTACATGGGCTGAATTTAATATTGTGGCTTACAGTCGTCAGCACAACCTCCTCTACAATTTCATTGATAAGGGAGTCTATTTCAAATGTTTGCTCATTCAAATAAATCTTCCCGGCTTCAAAGCTTGAAACATTTAAAAAGCCGTTGATCAGGACGGTCATCTTCTTAACCTGGTTTTGTGCTTTATCCAGCTTATCTACCCTAAAGCTATCCTCGTCCTTTTTCGCCCTGGCTGTTAATAGTTGAATATACCCCTGAAGGGAAGCAAGTGGATTTCTAAGCTCATGGCTCACCATAGCTATAAAGTCATTTTTTCGGATTTCGTCCTGCTTTTGCTCCGTAATATCATGTATTACACCTGTAAAAAAGGCCGGTTTATTATCCTGATTGTGGGATACGTCTCCATTGGCCCTGACCCAGCGAAGCTTTCCGTCATGAAATCCACGCAGCGGGTATTCTATATCAAATTTAATTCCCTGCTTGATATTGGCCTCAACCGCATCAGTAACTGTCGTTTGATATTTACTATCAATTTGGGTGATTGCTGCTTCATAGGTCATTTGTTCATCGCGATGAAAGCCAAATATCTCCTTAAGCCGTTCGGATGGAGCAAATTCGCGGGTTTCTACATCTATTGACCACATACCCATTGCAGCCGAATCTAAGGCAATACCAAGCATTTTATTGCTGGCATTTAATTCCTGCTGTGTTTTCTTTAATTCAGTAATGTCATTAAACGTAACAATTGCACCGGTGTTTTTATTGTCAGCCTGCTGAACGTAAGGCATGGTCATTACCTGGTACCATTTACCATTATTAGTTTCAACTTCTTTCGTAATAATGCTGCCATTGGCTAATACTTCGTCGATATCCTCGATGATCGTTTCAAATCTGATATTGGTAGATATATTACTCAGCGGTCTTCCTATATCCGTATCCAGCAAGTTGATCTGCTTTACTGTTCCCGGAGAAAATTTCATCAGCCGCAATTCATTATCAATAAATAATTGACCGTTAATATTGCTCCGGAAATAGTTATTGAGATCGTCGTTAATTTCGAGCAGTTCTTTGTTTTTGAGCTGGTAATCCGAATTAATAGTATGTAATTCTTCATTAACAGATTGCATTTCCTCATTGGTACTCTGCATTTCTTCATTGGAAGAGATCAGTTCCTCATTGAAAGATTGTAAGTTTTCGTTAGAAGCATCAAGTTTTTCGTTAGAAGCATGCAGCTGATCCTTTAATTCCTTTAACTCCTCTTCCAGATTGACAACGTATTGATCAAGATATATTTTTTCATCAAACACGGTATCTGTTGATGAAGTGTTAACAGATTTATCTTCACTGAACGTTACCAATAATAATTGGCCTTGACCTTTTAATACTAAAGGACTAACCGAAAGGCTTACTTTAACAAAGAGTGTCCCCTGTTTGATTTTTATTCCGTTCAAAACTACCGCCTCGTTGGTGTTCAATACCTTTTTTTTCACCGTATTAAAAGCTACTGCAAGTGGTTTAGGCAAAAGTTCAGGCAGGTTCGAGCTGAAATGTTTATGGAGTAAATACCTGGTCGTATCGCCGTAAGATTTTATGACCTGGTTGTTGTCATCAATACAAACGGCAAGGAAGTCCGACCTTTTAGCCAGGCCTTCCAGCATCGCTTCGGTCAGGGTATGGCTGGTATGCTTAGCGTCGTCTTCGTGCAGAATTTGAGTTGCTTTAGGTTTGGTTTCAAAATAATCAGGCATAGAAAAAGCATCAAAAGTTACTGTCCGGTTTGTTTCCAGGTTCTTATATATTTTCCATTTTTTATGAACCACTTCCAGATTTTTCATGATCGGCATCGGATTCTCGCTTGTACCCAAGAATAAGTAACCGTGTCTCTTAAGCCCGAAATGCAACATGCCAAATATTTTCTTTTGTAAAACCGGGGCCATGTAAATCAACAGGTTACGGCAACTGATCAGATGCATATTGCAATAGGGCGGATTTTTCACCAAGTCATGCTGTGCAAAGATCAGCATTTTACGGATGACGGGCTTTACTCGGTAGGTGTCCCCTTCTTTTATAAAATACTTTTCAAGCCGCTCAGTAGATACGTTCTTTGATATGCTACTGTTATAAACGCCCTTACCAGCATGTATCAGGGCGGCATTGTCAATATCGGTTGCAAAGATCTTTACAACGGTATCCGCCATGACGCGTGGCATGCATTCGGCTATCAGGATGGCCAGGGAATAAGCCTCTTCACCGGTTGCACAACCGGCTACCCATATTTTCAGCTCCTCACCATAGGGCAACATATCGATGATGTATGGTAACACCTTGGCTTTTAAGAACTCATATGCTTCTTTGTCCCTGAAAAAGGAGGTCACACTGATCAGGAATTCTTTCGTAAGTGCGTCTATCTCCGGCGGGGTAACTTTTAAAAAATTAAGATAATTTGCCAGCGTAGTAAAATTACCATAGGCCGCCCTTCTTTTGGTCCTGCGTAATATCGTCGGTAATTTATAATCCGTAAAATCAAGAGATGATCTCTCTTTAAGCAGTTCAATGATCGCTGCGAGCTGTTTTTCATCATCTTCCTGATCAATTGTTAAATCACCTTCGTTTTTTACATAATCTTCAATTGCATCCGGCATTGCTGACGGTTCCAGCACAAAATCCACCAGCCCTGTAGCGATAGCATGTGAAGGCATGCTGCCAAACTCCGTAGATTTAGGATCACGGGCAATCACCATGCCGCCAGCCTTCTTAATGGCCTTAATACCGTCCGTCCCGTCAGAACCTAAGCCTGAAAGGATAACGCCGATTGCATTTTTGCCATAATCTGCTGCAAGTGAACTAAAGAAAGTATTGATCGTTAAGTACGGGGTTTTACCATGCTCTTTACCCGTCAAATACAATTTGTTCTCCTTTATGGTCATGAACTTATCACTCGGGATAAGATAAACCTGGTTGCCTAAAACGGTCATGCCGTCCTGAGCTTGTTCAACAACCAGCTTACTGTGCCTGGTTAACAGTTCAACCATCCGGCTTTTAAAATCGGATGATAAATGCTGTACAATCACATACGAAACACCATCCAAGGGGGTGTGATCAAAAAAAGAATTGATCTCTTCCATGCCGCCCGCAGAGGCACCAATGGCAATGATATGATGGGGTGCTTTCAACATGGCTTGCGTTTGAATCGGTGTGTATTTAAAACTTCTATAAGTGATGAGTAGTGTTGTATATCATAATTAAAGGTTCTTCGGTATGATAAACCAAAAGGAAGCACCCTTTCCGGCCTCTGTATCGACGCCGATCTGGCCGTCGTGTTTTCGGATGATCTCTGCAGAAATATATAGGCCCAGTCCAAGGCCCAGACCCTGATTGCGGTTTTCATTGACACAGTAATACCTGTCAAACAAAAAAGGCACGTATTCGGCAGAAATGCCTTTCCCTTTGTCAATGACTGAAACTTTAACGCTATCATTCAGATCATCTACATGAATAATGATCTCTTTTGATTCAGGAGCAAATTTAACCGCGTTATTAACGAAATTAACGAGTACCTGATCTATCCTGTGTTTATCAGCGAATACTTCGACATCAAGGTCGCCTTTATGAATAAGCTCGTGCGACCCGTTTACATTTAACCGGACATGGTTACAACAATCTTCCAAAATATCTTTTAATGACAATCGCCTTTTGTTTAAGGTCAACTGACCTTCGCCCATTCGGGTAGAATTTAAAAGATCTTCAACCAAATGGTTAAGCTTTTGAACATACCTTTCCGCATCCCGAGCAAGGTCAATTACTTTATCAGTTATTAAGGTGTCTTTTTTCAGTATCCTGTTAAATAATTGAATAACAGCTTTTAAACTCGTTAAAGGCGTTTTTAATTCATGGCTGGCGATATTGATAAATTCATCCTTATGAAGCCTGATCTCACGTTTAGCGGTAATGTTTTCAATAATAGTAAAGCCGAATGTTTCATTGTTGTCTTCGAAGAGAATAGAATTCACATTACACCAGATCAAATTACCGTCCTTTCTTCTCAGACAAGTTTCTAATGTAAAAGATGGCGAAGATCTATTCCAAAGATTTTTCTGTAGCATTTGCCAATGCTGATGATGCTCTACGGGAGAAAAGTCAAGTATCGTTGAACCAATAAGCTCGTTGCGGTCATAACCTAATAACGCTAATAATGCCGGGTTTACATCGATGATCTTTAAATCTGGCGTAATTATTTTATTACCCAGTTTGGATGTTTCAAATATCGTCCGAAATCGGATTTGGGAAGCCTGATAGGTTATTAGCTCATCATTTTCAATAGCTGCCAAATTTCCCGAAGCTTTTAACCGCTGGTTTTCCTTTTTTAAATGTAAGTTTTCTTTTTTTAAACTTTCAATAGTGTCCATGAAATGTATGTGTGTTTCCTAATACTTCAATAATCAAGCAATTAAGAAGTAACAATTTGCTTTGAGAAAACAAATTTGAACCGCCTTTGTTTCGACCCTTTAATATTAAGAAAATCAAAGTTTCTCCTCAAAGGAAAAACTTTGAATACATCGGTAGATTATAAACTCTGTTCAGCGTCTTCTAATATGATATCCCTGCTAAGCTGCTGATGTCTGTGTACGGCTTTACGTATTAATTCAGAACGTTCTTCAGCCTCTTTAGCTTTTTTAAAATAAATTGCTGCCAGTTTAAGCTGATTAGCTTCTGCATAATGGTCGCCGGTTTGATTTAGCATCAAAATGCTTTCATCCATGCCCCGGATGGCACTGTACAAACTGTCCTCAATATTTTCGGTAAGTGCTGCCATCAGGGTGTCCGCCGAGTAAGCATGACCTGTATGGCAACGGAAGCGGACAATATTGCCATCCATAATTTTTGATAATATGCCATGACAATCAGGGCAGGCATACCGTGACAACTCGCCAATATTCAAAGATCCCCGATTTAGACCATTCTCCTCAGCTGCAATGCCAATCTCGATTTTTGTTTTTTCATCTTTCATTACCGCTACATTTTCATTGATTGTTTCTAAAGATAATTTTACCAGCAAAGCTCCCATATCGGCGACCGGCACGCAATAATCTACCTCTAATTCACGAAGCGCACTTTCAGGCATAGAAGGCGCAATAGCGTCAGCTGGGTCCTGAACTACGGCAAGGCCGCCGCTGTACTTCACACGCCACAAACCAGCGGTTCCGTCATCCAGTTGGCCAGATAAAACCACTCCGATTACCCGGTTGCCATAAGCATAAGCCGCAGAACGGAATAGAGGGTCGACTGCGGGACGAAAACGGTTTTCTTTAGGCCCGCGTGTGACCCTTACCCGCCCTTCTTCAACCAGTAAATGGTGATCGGGTGGAGCCACGTAAATACGATTGGGAATTATAACCTCTTTATCGTAAGCATTTGCCGCGTGGATGGTATTCAGGCTGTTTAAAACTTCCGGCAAAAACCCGCGCAAAGTAGGACTCATGTGCCACACAATAAAGATGGAGGCATTCAAATCCGACGGAAGTTCCTGCACTAACTGTTTCAATGCCTCAACGCCACCGGTGGAGGCTCCGATGACTATAATATTCCTCTTTTCCATTATATAAGTTCGCGCCGGCTATTAAGAAAGGATTAAGACAACTTTTTCAAATGCGACCGGAACACATTTGTTATCACAAGCGCTTAATTCCTGAAATGTTTGAAGCTGTTGTAGTATATGGACTATCGCCTGCTGTAAGAAAGTCCTGCTTCTTAAAAAAGTGGTATATTGGCAGCGTAAATACTTGAAAAAAATGGAAGGTGATAATAACGATTCAAGCAAATATTTAGAAATAATTGATTCTGTAAAGAACGAGAATTTAGCGCTACGAACTGAAATACAGCAACTTAAATGCATTGAGACCTCGGATGCTGGTCAAACGGCTTACCAGGAAAGTCAAATGCGTTTCAGAACGGTTTTTGAATTTTCAAGACTAGGAAATAAGATCATTTCTTCAGATCTCAAGATCATCCAGATCAATCCGGCGATGGTTGCTCTTTTGGGATATAGTAAAAAAGAAGACATCATCGGAACACGGATACTCGATTATTCGCCGGAATCTGAACATCAGCACTGGGCTTTACTTCAAAAGCACCTATGGGAAGAATCAACTCCGTTTTTTACATTAGAAACCGTTTTGATAAGAAAGGATAAAACGCTGATCCGGGTAAGAGTTACATCAATCTTATTTCCCGATCAGGGTACGAACCTGGGTTATACTACAATTGAAGATATCACAGAACAGCATGCGCTTAAATTGCAAAAAGAAGAGTTTATAGGTATTGCCAGCCATGAACTGAAGACGCCAATAACCAGGCTGAAAGCAGTTTTGCAATTACTGAACCGGATGATTAAGAAGGAAAGTAACATTCCTGAAAAAATCGTTACGCTTGCTCACGAAGGACAGCTATACGTTGGGAAATTAATCCATCTGGTTGAAGACCTTTTAAATTCGTCAAAACTCGAACAGGGGCAGCTTTCTATACATAGAATAAAATTTCCGCTCTCAGATGTTATAGAAGGCTGTTGTAACCATGTGAGGTTAGACAGGAAACATTACGTAACACATAGCGGCGATCTTGATACAGAAATTTACGCTGACAGACATAAAATCGACCAGATACTAGTGAATTTCGTTAATAACGCGGTGAAGTATGCACCACTATCTGAAGAAATTGCTATTAAAGTTGAAAAGCTAACGGACCGTATTAAAATTTCGGTAACTGATAAAGGTAACGGCATTCCCCCCGAGGATGTTCCGCATTTATTTGATCGTTATTATCAGGTTAAAAAAGGCGAAATTCAAAGTTCTGGCTTAGGCCTTGGACTTTATATCTCTTCAGAGATAATCAAGAGACACGGTGGAGAAATAGGGGTTGATAGCCAAATTGGTGTTGGGTCTTCATTTTGGTTTACCTTGCCCATTGAAGACTAAAATCAAATGAGATATTATAAAACAAATATGCCTGCGTAGATATGTAATATTGTACACCATCTTGTTAGGGTTCAGCATATATATGTGTAATTTTCTTTGGCTAAAAAAAGACATTATAGTATCTCAATAGGTTTACGAGATTAGATTATTTCAATTCCTGTGTATTTAGATAAACCTTGAATTCCGAACCTTTCCCTAATTCGCTTTTCAATACAATTTTTCCGCCGGAATTAGTGACAATTTCATTAACCAAATATAGCCCGATGCCAGAACCTTCAACGGTGTTTTCTACACGGGCATACTTAGAGAAAACATCCTTATGTTTATTTTTCGATATGCCAATACCGTTATCCTTTACGGAGACTACAATTTGTTTTTTATCTTTTTTGGTGCTTATTGTTATTTCAGGTGGGGAACCGGGCGTATGAAACTTAATGGCATTATTGACCAGGTTATAAACTATGCTCCTGAGTTTTCTACGGGAAAATAAAATCTCTGATACTTTAATATGATAATTGATTGCAGCACCTGATTCCATGATTGTTCCCGCCAGGGTAAGACGAACATCTTCGAGAATGTCTTCGAAATCTAAAAGTTCTTCCTCTGCTTTATATTTATGCTTCAGTTTTCCCGCGTCGGTTAATTCGGTTATAATAGACTGCATTTTTTTAACAGAACTCTCTAAAATCCCAAAAAACATTAAAAATGCTTTGGACTTATCCGTTGATACTTTTTTTATCTGATTGATTGTCAGCAGCAAACTGGTCAGCGGCCCTTTAATATCATGAGATATTGTATCCAGCAAGGTCTCGTGATCCGCAATCAGCATTTCCTGATTAACCAAATCCTTTATCCGGTTTGTTATTTCCACAAATGTGATAATTACCCCGTTCGTCTTTTTAGTTTTTATTATGACATAGGGTATGATGTTCATTTGATACCATCTCGAATCCGTAGTCTGGATTTCCTTCTCGAGTATCTCATTGCTTTTGATGACCTGTTCAATATTCTCAACTATTGTAGGGAATCGGAAATTATCCTTAATCTCGTCAATGTTCTTACCTACATCATCAGTTTTTAAAGAAAACTGTTTCATAGCCGGAGGGGTAAACTTTCTTAAGATCAGGTCACTGTCCACAAATAATTGTGGAATAATTGTGTTTCTGAAATAATTCTCCAACTCATCATTTAGCTCAATGAGTTTGTTTATTTTTTGATTTTGATTAACCATACCCCTTTAATAATAGCCGGCTTTGGCAAGCGTT
Organism: Mucilaginibacter psychrotolerans; assembly: GCF_004519315.1. Taxonomy (GTDB): domain Bacteria; phylum Bacteroidota; class Bacteroidia; order Sphingobacteriales; family Sphingobacteriaceae; genus Mucilaginibacter; species Mucilaginibacter psychrotolerans. The sequence continues at coordinate 1,247 of NZ_SOZE01000060.1, read as the reverse complement.
TCACTTATATTTATTTTTTATACTGTTCAATTGTATCAACAGACCGCGTATCCGCCCTATTCGAGTCGTCACCCGCGTCACGAAACGCCCGGCGCTGTCGAAGCAGATCCCAATTCTGGTCAAGTTTAGATTTGACCGTGTGCAAATCTTTTACATCCTCATCACTGAGTTCGGATGCTATATAATTGTTTTTTTTTCTCGGTTAATTGTTTGATATTATCCATGACGGAATTATCTTCTTTTTTCGCTTCCATGTTGTTTAGTTTACTTGTTGCCTTGATAACAGTTAATAAATGTATGTAAAAGCCCTATTATCAATTTCTTAACTGCATTTTTCAAGAAGAAAACCATACAGATGTTGTTCAAGTAAATCTGTATTGTATTCACTATCGTCACCGTTACTCGATATTTCTATTTCATCCTCATTAACTGTTACGGCAAAAACGGTACCTGCTATAATTTCGGGTAAGGAAATATTGATCACATCATAAACATGAGCCTATTCTATGCCCCGGCTCGAATCCAGTTTTAGATTGACCCCATAAGCGAAATCACTTTTTAATAATTGGAAAACCGATTCTGCACTTACAGGTTGTATATTTTTAATTGTAGTCATTTATGATGAATATAGAGAAGCGATCGATAGGAGTGTATAGGTATAACAAATCAAACAGAAATTGTTTGAGAGTTAAGACATTATAAAGGTTAAGGACACAACGACACGGGGTATGCTTTGTCTTTGCAAAAGGTAGAAATTACATCGCGATCATCCCCGAAAAAACGGTCGTTTTTAGCGGGACCTCAGCACATTTTATAAACCAAACGTTGTGAAAAGCTGGACAAGCAGGTGAAGATATTTATAAAGGATGAGGGCGTAGGGATCAGCGCCGAAGATCAAAAGCGCCGTTCGAACGGCTTTGTCGTTCCAGGGATGAAGAATCAAGGCCGTATCCGGTTTGGGGATCGGGCTTTACCTTGTTTCGGAGATTTTGGGTTATCACAGCAGCCGAATACCGGTCGAAAGTACGCCGGGTGCCGGAACGACTTTTTATTTTGTGATGGACTGCGCATAAAAAAAGCCGCTTATTACCAAGCGGCCCCTTTTAAAACTATTTTAGGACGATTCAGAGCCTGTTTAAAAATGGCTGAATAAAATTGTTCTGTGTTGAAAAGTTGATAAAAAGGCCATCGCTAATCGGTCAAATAAATACTAATTGTGAATAACGACAAACGCAGTTAGTATGAAA
>NZ_SOZE01000005.1:49189-277487 GCF_004519315.1 Mucilaginibacter psychrotolerans | reverse complement strand
GCTACGGGAAAACTCCTGCGGAAGCCCGGCCTGCAGCATGCCTTGTAGGGATTGCTCGTCGGTAAATTCCACCCATTTCAAATCGGGTTTGCCTATCGCTTTGCCTAAAACTGACGCCACTTCATCCAGGGTGCGTTCGTCGCTGGCGATGTAGCGCACGGTTGTGCCGGTAAAGGATTGCTGCAATTCGTATGCGGCAACTTCGGCGATATCGTTAGGATGCACCATTACATGCGGTTTGTTGCCCGGATAGTTGGCGCCAATGATACCGGCATGTTTGATCAACTCGATATTGTGGAAGAAGTTGTAGTAAAAGAAAGCAGGGCGCAGGATGCGGATGTCTACGCCATCGAGTTGATTGAAGGCCTGCTCCACATCGTATACGCCCGATATTGGCCCGGTTCCGCCATCGATATGCGCACCCAGGCTGCTCAAAAGCACTACTTTTTTAATGCCGCTGGCTTTAATGGCTTCGGCATATTTGAGGCCTACGCCGCCGATGTGCTTACGGAAGTTGTCGGAAGAGAGGTCGTTCGGAATCATGGCATAGAGGGCATCTGCACCAGTGAAGGTTTTGGTGAGGAAGTCCACGTCGCTAACCGAGCCGATGGCCGGCGTGCCGCCAAGGGCTTCTATTTCGGCGGCTTTATCTGCACTGCTGCTGATTATGGTTACATAATGGCCTGCGTTAATTAAGTTGATGGCTAAGGGTTTGCTGATATTACCCAATGAGCCTGTTACGATGATTTTCATGTTTTTTTTATTTTTTATTTGTTGAGACAAAGTTATATTTGTACTTACTTTTATACAAGTACTTACCCTTAAGTAAGCAGTTATCGACCATGACACAGATAAAAGAAAACTCCACCTGGAACTTCAATAAAGAGCTGAGCATGCAGGCCTGCCCTGTAAGCTTCGTGATGAATAAAATAGGCGGGCATTGGAAACCCATTATCCTTTACCAGTTGATGAGCGGCCCCAAACGCTATAGCGAACTTAGGCGCGCCATCCCCGGTATTACCGAGAAAATGTTGATACAGCACCTGAAACAACTACAGGCCGACGACCTGGTTAGTCGCAAAGCCGAGGCTGTTGTGCCGCCGTACGTGGTTTACCAATTCACCACCAAAGGCGAGAGCCTGCAGCCGGTATTGAAAGCCATTGCGGCCTGGGGTTATGAGCAATGGAATGCGGAGATGATTTAATTGGACCGGCAGGCACTGCGAATATAAACAACTCAGAATGTTGTATATTAGGTGCATAAACCTTGCCACTTGAAAAAAAACCTTTTAATCTTTTGCCTGTTGATTTTGCCGGGCGTTGTTATGGCCCAAAAGCCTAAGCGGCCATTAGGCCCGCCAACAAAAGCCGAGGACAGGGCAGCAATCCTGCACGACCAATGCCTGCATCGGAATACTTACACTGCGGCGCAACGTCGGTCTTTTTTTCCGTTTAGCACCGCGGGCAGCGTTAAACTGATATCATTTGAGTTTGTGTTGTACCATGATGCTGAAATCCTGGATACTGCCGGAAACTTAATCAATCCGCCAATGCCGCACGATACCCAGGAGGTGATAACGCCGATGGCCCCAAACAGGTTTAAGCTGAACTATCGCAAGATAAAGGAGATAAAGCAACTCAGTGCAAAGGGTTTAGATTCGCTTACCGATATCCTGTATAACGTTGGCTTCACACCCGTTAAAAACCTCACGTTTGAGATTGCCGGGCATGGATATTCATGCTATGAACCCCGCAACGCCATCCTTTTTTTTGATGCGGCTGGTAACCTTACACAATACATCGAATTATGTTTTATGTGCCATCGCTATTACCTCAGTTCGCGTAAAATTAGATACACTGCAGATTGCGAACAAAAATCCGACATGCTGAAAGGTTTCTTTTTGGCGCAAGGCATCAATTACGTTGACCCACGTCGGCAGCCCGAAAATTAATTAAACCCATTCCACAATAATTTCGCATTTTGCGGGTATGGTTTTTATGCGAACTACTCACCACTTTCCATTCACTACTAATCAGGCATGTCTATAAGCTGGGGTGCTGTTTCGGGGTGGTGGCTGCCTGCCTGTATGGTGCTTGGCTTGCTGTATGCCTGGCTACTTTATAGGAAACCCGTGCAACTGGCCAAAGCCGCGCGGTATGGGCTGTTTGCCTTACGTGCTATAGTGGTAACCTTACTGGCTTTACTATTGGTATCGCCCCTGATAAAAACGGTGAGCCTCCAGCCGCAAAAGCCGCTGATATTGATTGCGCAGGATAATTCCGAATCGGTGAAGCTGTTTGGGGTAGCCTCACCTAAATCCTCTCCAAAGGAGAGGACTTCAAGAGCTTCTTACTCCCCCTCCTCTGGAGAGGGCCGGGGTGTTGCTTCTCTCGCCGCCCTCAAATCCCAACTCGGCGATGGCTTCGAGGTACACGAATTCAATTTTGATAGAGATTTGCACGATGGTCTCTCCAATACTTACAACGGCAAGCAAACCGATATCGCATCGGCCTTGCATCAACTGAACGATCGCTTTGTAAACCGCAACATCGGCGCGGTTATACTGGCTACCGATGGCCTCTACAACCTCGGTGCCGACCCGCAATACGAGGCTCGTAACATCAAAACCAGCATTTATACCATAGCCCTGGGCGATACAACCCCCCGCCGCGATTTGCTTATCGGCAACGTCAATTACAACAAAACCGCCTACCTGGGTAACGATTTTGAGGTAGAGATTTTAGCCGAAGCTTACCAGAGCACAGGCGAAAATATGCGGCTCACGGTAACCGAAGATGGCCGGCAACTCAGCAGCCAAAACATCAGCATCACCTCTGCGGCATTCAAAAAGGTGATACCGCTAAAATTGAATGCTGATAAAAAAGGCCTGCGCAAGTTTACGCTAAGCCTTTCGCCTTTAAAAAATGAGCTATCGGTACAAAACAATACCGAAACCTTTTACGTGGAGGTGCTGGATGCCCGGCAGAAGATATTACTGCTGTACGATGGTCCGCACCCCGATATCAGCGTTATTAAACAATCGATAGAAAGCAACCGTAATTTCGAGGTAAAATCAGTCACCATGGCCGATTTTGGCACCATCAGCGCCAATGATTATAGCCTCGTCCTATTGTACCAGCTATCTGCCGCCAGTTATGGCAAAGTGCAAAATATACTAAGCGGCAAAATGCCGTTGTGGCTGGTTGCCGGTACACAGGCGGATATAAACAGTTTTAACCGCGCACAAAAAACGGTTAACATCAATGCCGGCAGCGACGATGCCCAGGAGGTTTTTGCGCAGCCGATGCCCACATTTACAGCTTTCACCCTTACAGACTCTACTCAAAACAAAATAGCCAGGCTGCCGCCGTTGATGTCAGCTTATGGCACCTACGAGGCGCAGGCTAACACCGTGGTTTTGCTAAAACAAAAGATAGGTAACGTACCCACGGCCTACCCGCTGCTTGCTTTTAGCGAAGAGGGTGGGCGCCGAACCGCAGTGCTTACCGCCGAGGGGCTTTGGCGCTGGCAACTGGCCGAATACCGCGAATACAGCAACCACCATGCGCTGGAGGAACTGTTTAGTCAGTCCGTGCAATACCTTACCGCCAATGCCAACCGCGAACGTTTCAGGGTGTACCCATCTAAGAATATATTTGATGAGGGCGAGAATGTGCTGCTTAATGCTGAGCTATACAACGATGCGCTGGAACTGGTGAACACGCCCGATGTAAGCATTGCCCTAAAAAGCGGCGACGGCAAAAATTACAGCTTCCTGTTTACCCGTAGCGGGCAAAGTTACCAGCTAAATGCGGGCGCACTACCGGTAGGCGAATATAGCTATACCGCCACCGCTAAAAACGGCAAGCAGCAGTTTACCGCCCACGGGCAAATCACGGTAAAGCAACTAAACCTGGAGGCGCGCCAAAGCACAGCCAATCATCAGTTACTGAAGGCCATTGCAACACGCTCTGGCGGGCAAATGCTGTTACCCGCGCAAATAGATCAACTGGCCAATCTTATCCGCAAAAATGATAACATCAAAACCGTAGTTTATGAAGATAAGCGCTACAACGATATGATTAGTCTGAAGTGGATATTCGGCTTATTGGTTGTATTGCTAAGTGCAGAGTGGTTTTTGAGAAAAAGGGAAGGGGAGGTATAGGCAGTTGGCAGTTAGCGGTGGGCAGTTTGCAGTGGTTGAAAATAGCATTGCCCTCCAACCCACCTTCATTGCCGTTGGTTTCCAACCAACGGATGGATATTGGTTTTTGTCATCTCGAACGAGCAGCGGGGCAGTGCGCGCATGGGCGAGGAGAGAACTTGTTGGCGATGCAAATCCGCTATGCAAGGACTTCATGCTTTCCCACTGCCGCGAGTTTTCAACTCGTGGCTTGCATAGCGTCAGCTTTCAGCTGACGAAACCTTCCCTAACATAATCATAACACTACACTTTGCAGGTTAACGCCAATGATTTGTAATTTTGACCAATTAACAATTACCATCATGAAAATCAAAATCCTCCTTTTCCTGCTATTGCTTACGGCAACTGCCACTTTCACAAAAGCGCAGCAACTCAATATCGCTACCTATAATCTCCGCTACGATAGTAAGGACGATTCCATAGCCGGCAATGGCTGGAGGGCAAGATACCCCAACATTGCTAAGATCATCCGTTTTAACGATCTGGATATTTTTGGTACGCAGGAGGGCTTATATCACCAGTTAACGCAACTGAACGATAGCCTGCCGGGCTACAAATGGCTGGGCGCCGGCCGCGATGATGGGCAGCACGGCGGCGAGCATTCGGCTATATTTTATAAAGCCGACAAGTTCAGGGTGCTTAAATCGGGCAACTTCTGGATGTCGACCATTACCGATAAACCCAACAAAGGCTGGGATGCCGCCTTGCCGCGCATCTGTACCTGGGCGCAGCTTAAAGAACTCAAAACCGGCCTGGTGTTCAACTTCTTCAATTTGCATATGGACCATATCGGCATCGTTGCCCGCCGCGAGAGCGCCAAATTGGTTATGGATAAAATAAAGGCCATGGCCGGTAATACGCCCACTATCCTCACCGGCGACTTTAATGTAGACCAAACCAACGAGAGCTACATGCTCATCAATACCTCGGGATTACTTCGCGATAGTTATGAGCTTTCGCCCGTTAAACTGGCACCGTCGAACACCTACAATGCCTACGATGTAAACACTGCAGGCGATAAGCGTATCGACCATATCTTCGTTACCAATAAATTCAAGGTAACCCGATACGGTATCCTTACCAATACCTACCATGGCCGCTTGCCATCTGACCATTACCCGGTGGTGGTGACGCTGAGATATTAATAATGTCGAACATCGAATCCTGAATGTCGAATGATGAATTAAAAAACTTCGATATTCGGCGTTCGTCATTCATTATTCGATATTCAATCAAGCAACTATTATTATCTTCGCTATCATGTCGCCTAACGAAGCCCAACAACAGATACAGGCCCTTACTGCCGAACTTAAACAGCACACTTACAACTACTATGTGCTGGCTATGCCTACTATTACCGACTACGATTTCGACCAAAAACTGGAGCAGCTTGGCAAGCTGGAAAAAGAGTTTCCGCAGTTTCTGGATGCCGATTCGCCTACACAAAAGGTTGGGGGCGATATCACCAAGGAATTCGTAACGGTAAAGCACCGCTGGCCCATGCTATCGTTAGGGAACACCTATAACGAGCAGGAACTGGTAGATTTTGACCAACGCGTGCGCAAGGCCATCGGCGATAATTTCGAATACGTTTGCGAGCTGAAGTTCGACGGGCTATCCATGAGTCTTACCTACGAGCATGGCAAGCTGGCCCGCGCCGTTACCCGCGGCGATGGCACACAGGGCGATGAAGTGACCACCAATGTGCGCACCATCCACACCATCCCCAAGAAATTAGGCGAAGGTAATTACCCCGATTTGTTTGAGATACGCGGTGAGGTGTTTATGCACCTTAAGGCATTCGAGAGATTGAATAAAGAACGCACAGATGCCGGCGAAGTACCTTACGCCAATCCGCGTAACTTTGCATCGGGCACCATGAAACTGCAGGATTCTGCCGAGGTGGCCCGCCGCCCGCTGGATTGCTTTTTGTATGGCTTATACACCGAGAAAAGCCTGTTCAAAACCCATTGGGAAAGCCTCGAGGCGGTAAAGAGCTGGGGCTTCCATGTAGATAACCATAGCCGGTTGGTCAGCGATATCAACGGCGTGCTGGAGTTCATCAATTATTGGGATACCGAAAGACATCACCTGAGCTATGATATTGATGGCATCGTGATCAAGGTAAACAACTATTCGCAGCAGCAGGAGCTGGGCTTTACGGCCAAGTCGCCGCGCTGGGCCATCTCCTATAAATTCAAGGCAGAACGGGTAGAGACCGAGCTGCTTGCCGTAACCTACCAGGTGGGCCGCACCGGTGCCGTGGTCCCGGTGGCCAACTTAAAGCCGGTTTTACTTGCCGGAACCACTGTAAAACGCGCCACGCTGCACAATGCCGACGAAATAATGCTGCGCCTGCAACTGCACGAACACGATACCGTTTACGTGGAGAAAGGCGGGGAGATCATCCCCAAAATCATTAGTGTAAACCTGGAAAAGCGCAAACCCGGTGCCGAGCCTATACAGTACATCACCCATTGCCCCGCCTGCAATACCGAACTGAAAAGGCAGGAAGGCGAGGCGGCGTTTTACTGCCCCAACGATGAGGGCTGCCCACCGCAGATAGTAGGCAAAATGCAGCACTACATTGGCCGTAAGGCAATGAACATAGATGGCCTGGGCGATGAAACCATCAACACGTTTTACAACCGGGGACTGATACGCCATATCAGCGATCTTTACACGCTGAAAGACCATGTTGCAGAGTTGAAGAGCCTCGACCGTTTTGGCGAGCAATCCATCAACAACCTGCTGGATGGCCTGGAGAAATCAAAGGAACAGCCTTTCGAAAAGGTGCTCTTTGGCCTGGGTATCCGGTACGTGGGCGAAACCGTGGCCAAAAAATTGGTGGCGCATTTCAAAACCATCGATAAGCTAATGGCGGCTACGGCAGAGGAGCTTACCGCCGCCGACGAAATTGGTGAACGTATTGCCCAAAGCATCGTGGAGTATTTTCAGGATGCCAGCCATCGCGAAGAAATAGAAAAACTAAGGGCCGCAGGCCTGCAGTTGGTAGCGGTAGAAAAAGAAGTAACCCTCGCCAGCGATAAGTTAACAGGCCAAAGTTTCATCATCTCCGGCGTGTTCGAAAAATACTCGCGCGACGAGCTGAAAGACATTATCGAGCAAAACGGCGGGAAGATATTGAGCAGCATATCCGCCAAATTGAACTACCTGGTAGCCGGCGAAAACATGGGCCCGGCCAAATTAGAGAAGGCAAACAAACTGAATATCCCGATAATCAGCGATGGGGATTTATTAAAAATGATTACACCGATTTAAACGATTACACCGATTCTTAGTTTGATTACACCGATTATCCTATTGACGCAATCAAAATAATCAGTGTCATCCAAACAAAAATCGGTGCAATCAAAAAAATCGGTGCAATCGGTGTAAACTGAAATAATCGGTGAAATCAATAAAATCTGTGTAATCAGAATAATAATAAATATGAGTGCAATAAACTGGGGCATTATCGGATGCGGCGACGTTACCGAACTAAAAAGCGGGCAGGCCTACAATAAAATAGCTGATAGCAGCCTGGTGGCCGTAATGCGCCGCGATGCCGAAAAAGCAGCCGACTACGCCCGCCGTCACAACGTGGGTAAATGGTACAGCGATGCCGAACTATTGATGGACGACCCGGAGGTTAACGCCGTGTCTATCGCCACGCCTCCATCATCGCACCTGGAATATGCCAAACGCGCCATTGCAAAAGGCCTGAATGTTTACGTAGAGAAACCGGTTACCCGCAATGCTGCCGAAGCCGAAGCCATGGCCGAAGCAGTAAAAGAAGGTAACGCAAAACTGGTAGTAGCCCATTACCGCCGCGCACTGCCCATGTTTTTGCATGTGAAAAACTTATTAGATTCGGGTGCTATAGGCGAGGTTCGCACTGCCCAGATACGCATGTGGCAACATCGCGAACCAACGGTACCTACTTACCCCGGCACTAACTGGCGGCTGGATCCCGAGGTATCAGGTGGCGGTTACTTCCATGATCTGGCCCCGCACCAGCTCGATCTGATGCTTTACTTTTTTGGCGAGCCGGAACATTTTACCGGCTACAGCCTGAACCAGGCCAATACCAGCCCGGCAGACGACCACGTTTGTGGCCTCATTGTATTTAAGAACAAAGTAGTGGTAAACGGCTCCTGGAGCTTCAACGTAGCCCAGAGCGAAACCATAGATGCCTGCGAAATAGTGGGTGCCAAAGGCAAAATCACCTTCCCGTTCTTCGGCAAGTTTGTAACCCTTAAAACCGAAAAGGGTGAGGAAACCATTGATTTTACGCACCCTATGCATATACAACAGCCCATGATAGAGAAAATAGTGGCTTACTTTAAAGACGAGGGGCCAAACCCCTGCACTATAGACGAGGCCGTGGTACTGATGAAAATAATCGACTCTTTCACCCTCAAATAACAATGAACAACCTAACCTTATCCTTTCCGCCAATGCCTCAGGGCGCGGATAAAAACATCATCAAGCCCTCTGCATCTTTTACAAAAAAGGTTTACGGAGCAATTGCCTCCATTGGCTTGTTTGTATTGTCGTATATCTTTTTGTTGCTCATGGCCATAGGCATCGCCATTGCTTTTGGGGCACTGGGCATGGCTATTATCGGCAAAGCGGGGTTCATGTCGCTGGTTTTAGGCATAGGCTTAATGTTATCCGGCTTGATGCTGGTGTTTTTTGTCATCAAATTCCTTTTCAAGAAAACAAAGCAGGATTACTCGGGCATGATGGAGCTGAGCCGAGGGGAGCAGCCGCAGCTCTTCGCGTTCATAGATAAAATTGCTGAAGAAACAAACGCACCAAAACCTAAGCGCATATATGTAACAGCAGATGTAAACGCAGCCGTTTTTTACGATTCGAGTTTCTGGAGCATGTTTTTCCCTGTGAAAAAGAACCTGAAGATAGGGTTGGGTTTGGTCAACAGCATAAACGTTTCGGAATTTAAGGCGGTAATGGCGCACGAGTTTGGGCATTTCTCGCAGCGCAGTATGAAATTCGGCAGCTATGTTTATAACCTGAACAAGGTGATATACAACATGCTTTACGATAACGAGGGATATGGCAAAATGCTGAATGCCTGGGCCAATTGGCATTCGATACTGCGGCTGACGGCTGTAATGAATATTAAAATAGTAGAGGGCATGCAGTGGGTGCTGCGCCAGGTGTATGTGGTGCTCAATAAGAGCCATATGGCGCTCTCGCGCGAAATGGAGTTCCATGCCGATGCCGTTGCAGCCTATGTAAGCGGGGGCAACCACCTGGTAACTTCGTTGAAAAGGTTGGAGATTAGCAATTTTTGCTATACGCGCCTGCTGGATTACTGGAATACCAAACTGGGCGACAATATGCGGTCGGCAAATTTTTACCCGCAGCAGCTAGAGGTAATGAGGAAGTTTGCCGAAAGGCGTTTAATGCCGACGGACACAGCCGGGTTGCCACTGATCAAAAAAGGGGATGCTTTGGTAAACAACAGCGAGATAGTGATAGACGACCAATGGAGCTCACACCCATCAACAGAAGACCGCGAACTTGCCCTCGAAAAGATAAACCTGGTAACTGACACGGATGAAACACCGGCATGGGCGCTGTTCGATAATGCCCGCGACCTGCAGGTAAGCTTAACCGAGTATTTGTATGCTGGCGTAGAAAAGGCAAAGGGCACCAACTTTGTGGAACTGGAAGACTTTAAAGCAGATTTTGATGCAACAGTTAACACCGATACCCTGGATAAACGTTACCGTAACTATTACGACCGCAACATCACAGCATTTGACGTGGATGTTGCTGAAGCCAAAGCTGCAACCTATCAAAAGTTAACTTTCGAGGGATTATTTGCCACGGAGAACTGCAGCCTGCCTGAGGCGGTGGAGCGTATGGAGAACGATATCACCTTGATGGATATGATTATAACGGTTAGGGATGATGTTAAAACCTTTGATTACAAAGGCACTAAATACAGCCGTAGCGATGCCGGTTATGTAAAAACGTTGATTGATGAAGACCTAAAGCAAACCCAAAATGCCATAGCCGTGTTGGACGAGGACGTATTTATTTATTTTTTATCGCTGGCCGCTGAGGGCGATAAACAGGCGCTTGCAGATAAGTACCGCAAACTTTTTGCGTATCAGCCGCAGGCGGTGAAACGCTACGATCAATATAATGATGTGCTGGCTACCTTCAACAACATCTATCACAGTATGCCCTATTCCGAAATACACGAAACGGTAGATGCCATTTATGCCAAAGAAAAGATATTTAAGCCAGCGATACGCGAAGCCATCGCAACAGCGGAGGTGAAACCTTATCTTACAGAAAGCGATACCGAAGCCATAAACGCCTATTTAGATGGCACATCTGCTTATTTTATCCACCCCAACTACAATAACGAGGCAATTGCAGTATTTAATAAGGGCACGCAAGCCTATATTAAAGCAATTTCGAAATGCCATTTTGAAATGAAGAAAGATTTGCTGAATTTTCAGCTTAATTTATTAGGTAACACGGCTTAAGCAAATAATGAAGAGTTTCGCCATAACGGGTTTATTGCTGCTGATGCTGGCGACGGGTTCATCTGCCCTTGCGCAGACCTACGAGGTGCCTAAAAACTACGTGCTGAAAACCAGGGATGACTATGCCCGCTATGAAACCGATATCATTCGCACTGCCGATTGGCTGCAGCAAACGCCATGGAAGGCCCAGCCGCCAAAAATGGAGGAAGCCACGCAATTCTTTCTCAAGTGGATAAAAGGAACGCCGGCAGTAACCATTAGGCTTACCGAAGCGGTGATGAATCTCTCCGATAAAAACCCCCAGTTAGGTTTTGTTTACATGGCTGCTTTCTCTAAGTTTGTTTTGCAACACAAAACCGGTTTCGATGTAAACAACGCCAATATCATTGCGGTAAGGGCCGTGGTAGATAAGTACAATGCCGAGCCAGCCCATAAAACCGATGAGGATATAGAACACCTGATAGAACTCGACAAAAAAGGCGAGCTGAACGATTGGGTGATATCCATGTTTTCGGCAGAGGAACGATAAGTCGAAACTCCTAATCTTTCTTCTTTGGTGCTTTTGCGCCCTCTTTACGCGCCTCAGAGAGGCCGATGGCTATTGCCTGTTTTTTGCTGGTAACTTTTTCACCACTGCCGCTTTTCAGCTTGCCCTCTTTCATTTCGTGCATTACTTCTTCAACCTTTTCGCTTGCTTTTTCAGCATATTTTGCCATGTTTTTTACGGTTTAAATGAATACGAATACCATAGCAAAGCTGCTGCCAGTTTTATAGGGCGGCTTTCTCCAGCGCATCTATGTCGCCCGAATTGATGACCAGCAGGTGTTCGGTTATTTTTTCGGCGCTCCAGTGCCACCAGGCTATTTTTTGCAGGCGGGCGGCATCGGCTTCGTCAAATCGTCTACGTATCAATTTTGCAGGATTGCCACCTACGATGGTATAAGGTGCAACATCTTTGGTTACCACAGCTTTGGAGGCGATAACAGCGCCATCGCCAATGGTAACGCCTGGCATAATGGTAGCTTCGTAACCTATCCAAACATCGTTGCCAATTACCGTATCGCCTTTATAGGGGAATTTACCGGTCGGGTGGGCGCTATCGTTTATCTTTTCCCAACCGTTGCGGAAGATGGCGAAGGGGAACGTAGAGATGGGCGCACTCTCGTGATTAGCACCGTTCATGATGAATTTTACGCCCGATGCAATGGCGCAAAAATTACCTATGATGAGCTTATCGCCAATAAAATCAAAGTGATAGATCACGTTTTGCTCAAAGTTTAGCGGATCTTTAAAATCGTCGTAATATGTATAATCGCCAACGATAATATTGGGGCGCGTAATGAAGTTTTTTAAGAATACGAGGTTTTGATACGGCTCCATAGGGTAGCGCATACCGGGGTTTGGTCCGTTAAGCATAGTTGTGAAATTTAGTTGAAATTAGGTATTTGCTTAAAAACAACAAAGCTACAGCACTGTTTCATGTTTTAAAAGCGTTGGTGCAGGAAAACGTCCCGGTTGCGGCGCATTGAAAAATCATACAAAAATTTGGCTTGCTTAAAAATTTGTCGGCTTTTTTAACTATGTTCAACATGATAAAAACACATACCCACTTTGTATGCCCACTAAAAAGATAATAGCCCCATTTTATGAGCGGCTGGCCCTCATACTCATAGGCTTTTGCATATTAGGTTACCTGCTTATACTGGCCAAAGATTTGGTAGACCCACTCATCTTCGGCTTTTTGTTTGCGGTGCTGCTACTGCCCATATCTGAATTTTTGGAGAAAAAGCTCCGGCTGCCGCGTAGCGCGTCTTCTTTTTTATCAATCATATTGTTGGTCGCTTTTGTGGGCGGCATACTGTATTTGGTAGGTGCGCAGATATCTAACCTTAATAACGACTGGCCCATGCTTAAAAAGCAGGTGGAGCAATCTGCAAGCGGCCTGCAGGAATGGGTACACTACACTTTTAAGATAGATGCTACGCAACAAATGAGTTATGTAGATACTACCGCCCGAAAAATAATGGCATCGGGTGGGGTGGTGCTAGAGACTACTTTCGGTGCCATATCATCGCTGATGTTGTTCTACGTGTTCATTATGGTGTTTACGTTTTTTATCCTGTTTTACCGGCGCTTGCTGTTCAGGTTTGTGATATCTGTCTTCCAGGACGATAACTCGCACGTGGTGGTGGATATTGCAGAGAATGTGCAGAAGATATTGCGACAATACATCTTCGGGCTATTGTTGGAGATGGTAATCGTAGCGGCGGTAGCCATTACAGCCTTTTGGATCATCGGCATCAAATACGCAGCACTGCTTGGGCTCATCGTCGGCCTGTTCAACATTATCCCATACCTGGGTATTTTTACGGCTTTGCTGCTTAGCGTGGTCATTACCTTTGCCACGGGTACCATCAGCGATACTTTTACCGTCGGGGTTTGCGTGGTGGCCATTCACGCGCTGGATGCAAACTTCCTGCTGCCTGCCGTGGTGGGGTCTAAAGTGCGGCTGAATGCGCTGATTACCTTCATCGGCATCATATTGGGCGAAATGCTGTGGGGGCTATCGGGCATGTTCCTTTCTATTCCCATCATTGCCATCTTCAAGATAATCTTCGACAGGGTAGAGGCACTGAAGCCATGGGGCTATCTCCTTGGCGGCGATTACGAAGTGAAGAAAAGCGCTAAAGAAGAAATGAAAACGGAGTAGGCTTTTATTGCACCAACCTGTAAATGCTGGAATATAAGGTAGCCGCATAGGCAATCAACACTACGGTATTGATAACCAATAACCAGTTCAAATCGGCCTTGCTGTATTTTTTAATGGAGCAAAGTACCAACAGTGTAATAAAGCCCAGTATCAGCAAAATGGGGAAGGCCAGCATATAGGTGTGTTTGGGTGCAAGGTACAGGTGTTGCCATTTAGCCGTGTCGCCCTGTAGAAAGGGGATAAGCGCAAGCAGTAACAAAATAAAAAACACACGTACTACGGCTTTGGCGGCTATTTGGCTCGTTTTCATAACAAGGGCAAAGTAAAAGTTTTTCCTGCAAATCGCGTTTATAAATTAATTCGGTTATTGCGCCGGATGTTTATTTTTGAGCAAAACAATTCCCCTATGTTGCACCGTAAATTATTAGCCATTACCTTTTTATTACTTTTGCCGGCGTTTGTTTTTGCACAGCGCAAACACAAGGCGAAGCATAGGTCTAAACTTGTAGCAGCACCAACAAGCTCCGATGCAGGGTCATTCCGCATAGTTCCGCTGGGCGTGCTGGGCGGCATAGACGAGAGCAACCTCTCTGCCTACATGGTGGCGCCCGTTGGTTCGAATAATTACGTATGCCTGGATGCCGGCACCCTGCACGCAGGCATCGAAAAAGCAATCGACAATAAAGCCTTTGATGTGCGGGGCGATAAGGTGCTGAAGCAATACATCAAAGGATATTTTATTTCGCATGCGCATTTAGATCACCTGGCAGGGCTCATCATCAACTCGCCCGAGGATAGCACCAAAAATATCTACGGACTTGCCAGCACCCTCGAGACCCTGAAGACGCACTATTTTACCTGGGAAAGCTGGGCCAACTTTGCCGATGACGGCGGCAAGCCACAACTCAAAAAATATCATTACAGCCCCCTGCTGCCTGGCGTAGAAAGTGCGGTGGATAACACAGATATGCAGGTGCAGGCCTTTCCGCTGAGTCATTCAAACCTTACCAGTACTGCTTTTTTACTGCGTAGCAAGGATAGCTACGTTTTATACCTCGGTGATACCGGTGCCGACGAAATAGAAAAAAGCCAGAACCTACATAAATTGTGGGAAGCCGTGGCGCCGCTTGTGGCCGCAGGCAAGCTAAAAGCGCTGATGATAGAAGTAAGCTACCCCAGCGATCAGCCCGATAAAAACCTTTTCGGCCACCTTACGCCAAGGCTATTGATGAATGAAATGGACGTGCTCGCGCAGCTATCAGGTACATCATTAAAAGGGTTGAATGTTGTAGTAACGCACATGAAACCTCCTTACAGGAGCATCACTAAAATAAAAGTACAGCTTAACTATGCCAACAAAAGGCAAATGAACCTCATTTACCCAAGGCAAGGCAAGCCGCTGGTGTTTTAAACTACTTATCGTCGAGCAGGTCGATGCAGTTTTTAGATAGCTCAACGAGTTTTGCTTTGAGGTTGGCTAAGCCGGCAGTATCTTTTGTGTTTTTCAACAGGATGTTGATGCGCGCGAGCGTATCATCGTCCGGGTCGCAGGCTTGTGCCTTTTCCAGGTAGGGGAGGGCCTTTTTAGCCGCGGCGGTATATAATGCCATTACCTTCTTATTTTCGGTAGGGTTATTTGCGGTCTCATTCAGCTTATCGGCAAAGCTTTCGGCCTCTTTAGCGTAAATATACCCTAACGCCCGTTGCGCCACGTAATAGTTGGGAACGGCTTCTGCAACCTTTTCATAAAACTGCTTCGCCCTAACCGTTTGCGAGTCATCTTCATATAACTTCCCCATCGAATTATAAAAATTGATGCGTGCCTTGGCGGGCAGTTTGGCGGTATCGGGTATCAGGTTTTCGCCAAGTTGTATGGCGTTGCCTTGTGTTCCATCTACCCGGGCCAGGTTAAAATCAAGGTAATGATTATAAACTTCTTCGGCGGTTTGCGCTTTGGCGCTTGCCATGGCAAACACCGTTAATAGCAGCAGGGTAGTCTTCTTTATCATAGGTAGCAATTGGCGCAAATATAACCAGCTAACGTAATAATTGAGATTTGATTGTATCTGTGTTTTTCGAGACTGCCAACTGGAATTTATTGAGATCGGTTTATACCCATTGCGGCCCCATCAAAATCCTACCGAAAAAACATGCCTTTCATCAATCAGGTTGTATTGCAGCGTAAAACCGTAGTTATCGCAAATTTGCTTGCAAATGGTTAGGCCAAGGCCAATGCCTTCAGAATCGGTTGATTTATGGAATCTTTTAAGCACCTCGGTAATATCAAAAATATTTTTGCCGGTATTGGCAATGGTTATTTGCGTTGCGTTTAGGGTAATGGCAATTTCGCCGCCCGGGTAATTGTGCCTGATGGCGTTGCTGATCAGGTTATTCAGCAGTACCTCCATCAGCAGCTTGCTAGTTTTTAATTGTTTGTCCTCCAGTGTGGTCACCAGGTTAATGTTCTTACCGTGGATAAGCTCCTCCTGCTGGTAAAGGCTTTCTTCGATGATGGCTCTGATGTCTACCTGCTCATCAGCACCAATTACGCCGTTCTCTATTTTTGTCAGCAGCAGCATCGATTTGTTTAGGCGCGTAAGCCTTGCCATCGTGCCGTAAATATCGTTGAGCAGCTTGCTTTGCTTATCGGTATAGGTATCGGTTTGCAGCAGGGTATCCAGTTTGGAATTGATCACCGATACCGGCGTCATCAACTCGTGCGACGCATTCTCGGTAAAGGCTTTCAGGTTTTGGTAATCGTGCTTTACGCGGCCAGCCATGGCGGTAACGGCCTGGTCCAGTTCGTTAAATTCGTCAATGCCCGATGGCGTGCTGTTTATCGTAACCTTATCGGCTACACTAAAACCCCTTAGCTGGGCCAGTACGCTATAAAATGGCTGCCAGATGCTTTTGAGGATAAACCTGTTTAACACGGTTAGCAGCACCAGTAAAACAAATATCACTACAATGGTAATCTGGAAAATGATTTTAATGAGGTACTCCGTTTCTACCTTAGATTGGGTTACCAGTATGCGATAATTTTGACCTTTTACTTTCACTATGCTGATGAGCGCGCGACCCGCCTCCAGGTCGTTCTCATCAATTTCTTTATAAACGGTATCTACAAACCGCCGCTCTACTTGTTGGTTGCCCAGCGGCATAAAGGTAATTTGCTGATGATTTGATTCGTACACCTCGGGCAGAGCATGGTTCAGACTTACGTAGTTGAAAATCTCCTGCTCTTCCAGCTCCAGGTCTTTATCTATCCGGTTGGTTAAAATATGGCTGATGGCGTAATAGTAGATAATGCCGGTTACCAGCATAGTGGCAATAGTAACGGCAATGTTTACGCGGTTATATTTGTTCAGCAGTTTCATGCGCCGGCAAACTTATAGCCCATGCCATAGGCGGCCTGTATATAATCGTTTCCGCCGGCTTCCACCAGTTTTTTGCGTATATTTTTAATGTGTGAGTAAATAAAGTCGAAGTTATCGGCCACGTCGATATTGTCGCCCCACAAGTGCTCGGCAATAGCGTTTTTTGATACAACTTTGCCCTTGTTGGCAATAAAGTATAGCAGCAGAGAATACTCTTTACGGGTAAATTTTATCGGGTAGCCGTGTACGGTTACTGTTTTGGCGGTAAGGTCTATGCCTATCTCGTTATATTGTAGCATGTTGTTGCCATTGAAGGTTTTGCGCCGTACAATGGCTGCCACCCGCGATTTCAGCTCCGAAAGGTGGAAGGGTTTGGTGAGGTAATCGTCGGCACCCAGGTCCAGCCCGGTAAGACGGTCGTCCAGCGAGTTTTTGGCCGATATGATGAGGATGCCGTCGTTATGCTGATTTTTCTTAAGGTATTTCACAATATCGAGGCCGTTACCATGGGGCAGGCTGAGGTCTAAAATAATGCAATCGTAGCGGTACATGCCTACCTTGGTCAGGGCCACGGCAAAGTCGGGCGCGGTTTCGCAAACGCTGTCGGCACCGGTAAAATAGGCCTCTATGCTATCGCGCAAGCCTGCCTCGTCCTCTACTATTAAAATCTTCACAGCATAAAGTTAAGCGTAAAATTTGTAGAAATGCTGTACGGTAGCGGATGTGAGTTTCTGTGCCGTTAATGTGCTGATAATATGGGCAATGGGTCGGTTTTGAAAAAATATATCCTCACGATGCGTGTTCTTATGACATTTAATCTTTAATTTTAACTACGGTAAATACTCTCCAAAGCCTTGCCGTTGCCAATTATAATTTACGATGAGATTAAAGCTATACGTGTTTTTTGTACTGTGTATAATATTGCAGCAGCGTGCATTTGCTCAAAAAGATAATTACGAATTTTCGCGCCTGGATATCACTAACGGATTATCTGATAACCAGGTAAATTGCATTTTTAAGGATAGCAAAGGTTTCGTTTGGTTTGGCACTACCTCCGGCCTTAACCGTTACGACGGCTCAAAATTCAAAGTTTTCAAGCGCGATAACAAAAACCCCAATTCCCTTTCCGAAAATCATGTGGTGCGGATAGAGCAGGGACCCGACGATAAAATGTGGGTGTTTACCCATAACAATATCAGCGTTTACGACCCTCATACCGAAAAAATAACCAACAACATTGCCGCAGAGGCAGCCCGTTACCATGTGCCCACCAGCCAGATTACGCATGTGCGCACCGATGCGGAGGGCCGGTTTTGGTTCGTAACCAACCGTGCGGGCCTGTATTGCTACAACCCGGCGACTAAAACTACGTTATTTTACAGTACGCTATCCAACTCGGCAGCTATGCTGCATGCTAATTATGTGATGGATGTACTGCCCACCAGCCAGCACTCGGTTTGGGTGCTGTATAACGATGCCGTGCTGGAAGAGCTGGACACCCGCGCCAACAAAGTTGCCCGCAGTTATGATGGTTTTGCCAAAGCTATAGATGCCCGGCCACGCATATATACCATGCTGATGGATAACCGCCGCAACCTGTGGATAAGCTCGGAGGCTGCGCCCATAGGTGCGTTTTGCTACAACACGGTTACCAACACGTTAACACATTACAGCAAGGATACCCCGCAGGCCCGGCTAAATTCTAACGTCATCAACAGCGTGGTACAGGCCGATGATGGCAAGATATGGCTAGGCAGCGATCATGGCGGCCTCAATATCATCGACCCGAAAACCAATACGGTAAACTACGTAGTGAGCAAGCCCGACGATGCCAAATCGCTTAGCGGCAACAGCCTTTATCTTTATAAAGATAACAGCGGCACTATTTGGGCAGGCACGTTTAAACAGGGTTTAAACTATTACCATAGCGGCATTATGCAGTTCCCGCTGTATAAGCACTCCACCAGCGACCCCAAAAGTATGCCCTACGAGGATATCAATAGCTTTGCCGAAGACGCTAAAGGAAACCTGTGGATTGGTACCAACAGCAACGGACTGGTATATTTTAACCGCACAGCCAACACCTATACCCGTTTCAGGCATAACCCTGCCGATGCCAACAGCCTGGCCAATGATATCATTGTAAGGCTATATATAGACCGTAACAATAAACTTTGGATAGGTACTTACTTTGGTGGGTTAGATTGCTACGACGGCAGTAAGTTTACCCATTACCGCCATAACGAAAAAGACCCCGCCAGCATCACCGATGATCGTATTTATACCATTATGGAGGATTATAAAGGCGGAATGTGGGTTGGTACATTTCAGGGCGGCTTCAATGTCTTCGACCCAAAGACTAACTCGTTTAAGCACCCCAAATATCCCATGCATTCGGAGTACACGGCCTTTATTTACGAGGACCGCGACCGCAACAAATGGATAGGCCGCGATAAAGGAGTTGATGTGATTGAGTACCAAACCAACACGGTGCGCCACTACGCCGCGCAGCCAAAAAACGCCAATAGCCTGGTAGGTAACGATGTTAACGCTATTACGCAGGATAAACGCGGGCTGATATGGATAGGTACTAAGGACGGCCTGAGTATACTGGATACCAAAACCAATAATTTCCTTAATATCGAAGAGGGCGTAAACCTGCCTGCCAACAACGTAAGCAACATCATCGAAGATAAGCAGGGCAAAATGTGGGTGAGCACCACCAACGGGCTGGCCAAGATAGAACTGAGCCTGGTTGATGGTAAATACAAGTTTCGCCTTAACAACTATAATGAGCTGGATGGTTTGCAGGGCCGCGCGTTTAACCTGTACTCGGCCATGAGACTAAAAAGCGGCGAACTGGTTTTTGGCGGGATAAACGGATTCAATATCTTCGATCCGAACATCGTCAACACCTTTAAGCCTAAGCCCCGCCTTATCTTTACAGATCTGCACGTATTCAACAAAAACGTAACCGTTGGCGATACGGTAAACGGTGGCGTAGTGCTTACCAAGGCCCTTTCAGAAACCAGGGAGATTACCCTGGCCCATAGTCAAAACGTATTTGATATAGAGTTTGCCGCCTGCGATTACTTTAACCCCGATAAAGTAAAATTCGAGTACAAGCTGGAAGGTTTCGACAAAAACTGGATAACCGCTACAGACGGCAACCGCAAGGCAACATACACCAACCTGGATGGTGCCGACTATGTGTTTAAAGTGCGCACGCAAAACGCATTGAGCGGCGATGATACCATATCGCTTAATATTACGGTGATGCCACCTTTTTTTAAATCGCCACTGGCTTATTTAGGTTATTTTGTTGTGCTGATAGGTGGCTTGCTGTTAATTCGCCACCGCGGTATTCAAAAAATAAAGCAACAATTTGATGCCCGCCAGGCTAAAATGGAAGCCGAGCGCAAGATTGCCCAGGAGCGAGAAGAAGCCCGCCGCATGCACCAGTTAGATCTGATGAAGATAAAATTCTTCACCAACGTAAGCCACGAGTTCCGCACGCCGCTGTCGCTTATTTTATCGCCTATAGATAGTCTCATCAAAAGCGCCGAAAAAGCCGACCAGCAAAACCAGCTGGTAACTATTAAACGCAACGGCAAGCGCTTGCTGAACCTGGTAAACCAGCTGCTCGATTTCCGTAAGATGGAGTACAACGAGCTGAAGCTGAGCCTGAAGAAGGGCGATGTCATCCAGTTCATCAACGAAGTATGCGGGAGTTTTAAAGATGTGGCCAGCCAAAAGCAGATACAGTTTTTGGTAGAGAGCGAAATTTGCGCCTATGTTACCGATTTCGACCATGATAAGATAGAGCGTATCCTGTTCAACCTGCTCTCCAATGCCTTTAAGTTTACGCCATCGGGCGGGCATATCAGCGTGTTGCTTAGTCTGGCCAGCCCCGATGAAACACAACCCATACAAACCATGCTGGAAATAAAGGTGATAGATACCGGCATAGGCATAGCCAAAGAAAATCAGGAACGTATTTTCGAGCGTTTCTTTCAGGATGACCTGCCCGAGAATTTGTTGAACCAAGGTAGTGGCATCGGTCTATCCATTACCCGCGAATTCGTGAAAATGCAGGGCGGTACTATACAGCTGGAAAGCGAGCCCGAATACGGTAGCTGCTTTACCATTAACCTGCCTATAGGCGTAAAATGCGAGGAAGTACAGCCTGTGGTAGAAGTGCAACCAGAGGAGGCCGTACCTGCCATGCTGAAAGAACCTGAACCTGCCGGTCCGGGGGCGGCACGTAAGCCTACGATTTTGCTGGTAGAGGATAACGATGACCTGCGCTTTTACCTGAAAGACAACCTGAAGAACAGCTTCCACATAGTAGAAGCCGTAAACGGTAAGGATGGATGGCAGAAGGCCCTGGCTATGCATCCTAAGCTGATCGTGAGCGATATCAGCATGCCTGAAATGAATGGCATCGAACTGTGTAAAAAGATAAAAGCCGATAGCCGCACTGCGGAAATACCCGTATTGTTGTTAACCGCCCTGGGCACAGAGCAGGACCAACTGGCGGGCCTGGATAGCGGAGCTAACGACTACATTGTAAAACCGTTCAACTTCGAGATACTGCTGAGCAAAATACACAACTCGCTGCGCATGCAGCAAACCTTCAAGAAAACCTATCAGAAACAGATTGAGGTGAAGGCCAATGATATCAGCGTGGTATCTGAGGACGATAAATTCCTGAAGGCTGCTTTCGCGTACATCGAGTTGAATATCACTAACCTCAATTTTTCAGTAGAGGAACTGGCGCGGCACCTCAACCTCAGCAGGGTATCGCTGTACAAAAAGCTGCTTACGCTCACCGGCAAAACCCCGGTGGACTGTATCCGTACCATTCGCCTGAAACGCGCGGTGCAACTGCTGGAAAAGAGCAAATTAAGTATAGCCAACGTGGCCTATGAGGTGGGTTTCAATAATGCTGCCTACTTTGCCAAGGTGTTCCGCGAGGAGTATGGCATACTGCCATCGGAATATATTGCCGAACTAAAGAACAAGGAAAAGGAAAACGAAATGGTGTAGGAGTACATACTGCTGCCGCGGGCTTTCAGCCCCTGGTGTGCACAAGGTCAGCTTCAGCTAATGCAAGCTGGGAGCTTACACAATGCCCGCCACGAGATACGCTGCGCTAATCTCGCGGCAGCGAAGAAATTGCTTTAATTTTTTTCCAAATCCCTATTTAGATGGTACCTGTAGAAATGAAGAACGTTTATGCCTCAATCATTTTAAGTTGTTTTTTTCACCTCAATGCATCAGCTCAAAAAACAATAAAGGCAAAGGATGCCTACAAGCATATTGGACAAAAGGTATTTGTAGTAGGTCAAATTAAGGCACAAGCAGGTCCTGGATATTTAAACTCGATATCTTTTTATATTACTACTGATTCAATTAGGGTAGGTCTTGGTATAACGGTTCCGTATGAAATATGGAGCAAATACAAGTTGGGCGAAAAGAACTTGACCACAAATTTAAAAGGACAAACGATGAAAGTTTACGGTTTAATTAAATTATATGGTGAACCGCAAATCGAAATTAAAAAAGCTTCTGATTTGCAATTGATTATGCGTTAAACTGGTATCATTTCATAACTCATATCGTTTTACTGGAGTATCTGCTGATACAACTTAAAGTAATCCCCCGCCATTTTCTCTGCAGAAAATTGCGAAGCTGCCCAATCCCGGCAACGTTCGCGGCTAATGCTGCTCAATTTCTCCACTGCATCTACAGCCTCTTCAACGTTATCAACCAAAAAGCCTGTGCGTTCATGCTGTATCAGCTCGGGCATCGAGCCTTTGTTGAACGCGATTACCGGGGTGCCGCAAAGCATGGCCTCGGCTACGCTCATGCCGAATGGTTCGGCAAAGTTAATGGGGTGCAACAGGGCAGCGGCCTTGCCTAAAAGCTCATTCCGTTTTTCGGGACCGGCATGGCCAATGTATTTTATTTGTTCATCCAGGTAGGGTTCAACCTTTTCTTTCCAGTAATTTTCATCCTGTATAATGCCGGCAATCAGTAGCCTCTTTTTTGCTTTTTTGGCTATCTGTATTGCTTCGGCAGCACCCTTATCATGGTGTATGCGGCCAAAGAACAATAGGTAATCCTCAGGTACTTGCGTAAAGGTAAATTCTTCGGTATTCAGCCCGTTATACACCGTAGCGATGTATTCCAGTTCGGCACTGCGGTCGGCATTGCTGATGGATACATAGTGCCCTATAGAATTATATTTTTTGTAAACCGGGATAATACGCGGCGATGAAAAACCATGTATGGTAGTAATCGCCGGCGTTTTGATCAAGCCCGAATATGTAAGCGGTAAAAAATCGAAGTTGTTGTGGATGATGTCGAACTTATCGGCTTTCTCCATCAGGTTGCTGATGTGCAGGCACTCCAGTACTTTGGCATCCTGTGTACGGTCTTCCTCATAACCTGCCTTGCAAATGGATTCGAGTTCGCCACCAGTGATAGAATCGCCGGTTGCGAAGAGTGTTACCTCTACGCCCAGTTTGATTAGTCCTTCGGCAATGTTTGATGCAACCTGTTCCCAGGGCCCGTAGTGCCTGGGCGGCGTGCGCCAGGCAACGGGTGCTAATATGGCGGCCCTCAACTTAACAAAGCTTTACGCGTTCGTCCATTTTGTTGTACTCATATTCCAATTCAAAGGCTTTCAGCACAGTTAAATGGGAGATGAGGTAAGCCAGCGTACTTTCGGCACCCTGGTTTCGGTTGATGCCGGTGGGCAGCAGGCCATCGCAGCAGCCCTTGGTTTCATGATCGTACAGCGGGGCACGCAAGGTGTTTTCGCCCAGGAACCATTTGTAGCTCAGGAACATCTTCTCGATATATTGCGGCTTGCGGAAAATCTGGTACGCCTGAAAATGCATCAGCACCATCGCCATGGTTTCAATAGCCTGCTGATCGAAAGTAGGGAACTTGCCGCCACGGTAGTACCAGCCATCGTTACCAACAGGGCTTAAATAGCCGTTGGATAAGGTTAACTTATCCAGGAACGCCATGGTAGTGAGGGCGATTTTTTTGGCTCTTTCATCGCCTGTTATTTCGCAGGAGTGTAACAGCGCTAAAGGTAAAATGGCATTGTCGTAGGTCATGCTTTCTTCAAACCACTCCCAATCGTCGCTGCGGGTTTTATCGTAAGCGTCTAACAAAGGCTGAGTCATGCGTTTTAATTCATTCACCATGCCTTCGTCGGTAGGGAAGGCCTGCAGGTAAAGGCTTATGCCGATAATCGTATTCGCCATCCCACGTAGATACCGCAGTGCTTTAAAATGCGGATAAGAACGGTGGAAGAGTTCAAGCGCAAACTCGCGGTACGAATTGCTGGCCGCGCAGCTGATCAAATGACCCAATGCCCAAATGGTACGACCAAATGAGTCTTCGGTACCCACTTCATCCAGGTAGCGCCGGTCGAAACTTAAGAAGTTACGGAAGTTGCCATCTTCTGTTTGCATGTAGTGGATGTAACTCAGGTAGATAGGCAACAACTTAAAAGCTTCCTGGCTGCCGTTACGCTGGTAGGCCATCAGCGCCATAATCAACGCCCTTGAGTTATCATCTACGCAATAGCCTTCCTTTAAATTCGGAATGCCATATTTGGCATGCTGCACAATACCGGTATCATCAGTTAAACGCTGTACGTGCTGCAGACTGAATTTTGGCAATACTTCCGGGTCTACAATGCTGTTTTTGAGTATCTTATCGCTAAAATCGTGTGTGGCGGCAGCTTCCTGCGCAACCTTTATAAATTCAGAACCTGTAACCGGCCAGCGCAGGTGCAGGCCGTATTCGTAGGCATTTTCTTTTAATTCGTTCAACAGGGCATCGTCATCCAATAATTCGATAACGGTTTCGGCAAGCGCATCGGCGTTTTTAAAATCGAACAAACGGCCACGGTCGTTAGCCAGTAGTTCGGTAGCATGCCAGTATGGGGTTGAAACCACAGCAGCACCGGCACCCACGGCGTAGGATAATGTGCCGCTGGTTATTTGCGCCTCGTTAAGGTAAGGCGTTACGTACACCTCGCAGGCGGTTAGGTAATCCATCAACTCGTCCTCGGTCACAAATTTGTTGATGAAGGAGAGATGTTGCGACACTTTTAGTTGTGCAGCCAGGCTCTTCAGGTGATCCCGATACTCTTCTCCCGAGTGTTTTACCACGCCAGGGTGGGTGTTGCCCAGTATCACATACATCACGTCCGGATGCTTAGCCACTATTTTAGGCAGGGCCTTGATAACGGTTTCTAAACCCTTGTTGCGGCTTATCAGGCCAAAAGTGAGCATTACGCGTTTGTTTTTGAACGGCGTAAGGCTTTTAACCGGGTTCACTTCAGGCGCTTCCAAATCGGGGACGCCATGTTCTATAATTTGTATTTTTTCTACCGGGATATCGTAAATGTTCACCAAAAATTCTACGGCCCGTTTGCTCATCACAATGATCTTTGACGATTGCTCGGCAATTTCGCGAATGATAATACGCTGCACGTAACTTGGATCTTTTAAGATGGTGTGCAGGATAGAGATGAGTGGTTTTTCCAGCCGGTTGATGAGCGGCAATATATAGATACCGCTTTCGCCGCCGTAGATGCCAAACTCGTGCTCCAGAATTACCGCATCCACAGAACTGGTATTGATATAATTTGCCGCGCGGATATAATCCTTTTGGTGGTTTTGGCGGATGACGTACTTTACGTCTTCGGGATATTCATATTCCTGCAGGTTTTCGGAGTCGTTTAGGGCGACTACGAAGCCGCCGTCGAGCAAAGTTTTCCTTTTAGGAAAATTGGCGTTGATGGCCAGCATCAGGTTTTTATTGAACGTAGCAATGCCGCATTCGCGGGGCGGGTAGGTAGAGATATAAGCGATTTTCATAAGTAGATGTTAGATGCCGATACGATTGGTTTTTTGTGATACAATTGAACCTTGTGACCCAAAAAATATGCAGTTGTTCGCTAAAAAGGCGCACTTACGGGGGTAAAAAGCAATATTTATACAGGCATACAGCATAGTGCATAAACTATACCAATTAACTCGTAATAAAATTAAGTAACCGTGTTTTTACAGTTGAATTATAGTATTAATTAAAATTGCAGGAGGAGGCCGAAGATTAAACAATTGTGGGTTAGTGGTTTATTTAACCGCAGAGTTACACAGAGAAAAAACGCAGAGGTGCACAGAGCTTTAAAATTCAAAAAAAGTCTCTGTGCACCTCTGTGGCTACTCCGCGCCCTCTGCGGTTAAATAACAACTATGTTTTGTTTATTACGCCGGCGAATAAAATTCAACAGCCTCCATAATCACCTCACACGCATGAAGTATCTGCGCTTCGGTAATAATTAATGGCGGCGCAATACGCATGGAATTGCTGCAATTCAGAAACCAGTCGGTGATGATGCCATTTTCTATACAGCGATCAATTATTTTTTTATTCAGTTCGAAGCTTTCGAATTCGGCGGCCAGCATGAGGCCTTTGCCGCGGATGGCTTTGATAGCTGGGTGCGTAAGCTTCGCTCGAAACAGGGCTTCTTTTTCGGCTACACCATCTATCAGGCAATCATCTAAAAGCACCTCCAACGCAGCCAGGCCGGCGGCACAGCTTACTGGGTGCCCACCAAAAGTAGTAATATGGCCAAGTATGGGGTTTTCTTTAAATGCCGCCATCAACTCCCCCGAAGCAACAAACGCACCAATGGGCATGCCGCCGCCAAGGGCTTTGGCCAGCAGTAAAATATCCGGCACGATGCCAAAATGCTCAAAACCGAAAAGCTTCCCCGTACGGCCAAATGCGGCCTGTATCTCATCCAATATCAACAGTGCGCCTACTTCTGTACAACGGGCACGAAGTGCTTGCATGTAAACAGCATCGGGCACACTTATGCCTGCCTCACCCTGTATGGTTTCTGCGATTACGCAGGCGGTCTCGGTGGTGATGTATTGCAGTTCATCCGCCTCATTGAAACGGATAAAGTTTACGCCCGGCAACAGCGGGCGGTAAGCCTGTTTAAATTCTTCGTTGCCCATTACGCTGAGCGCACCATGGGTACTGCCATGATAGGAGTTGTGCATGGCCACAATTTGCGTCCGACCGGTAAAGCGTTTGGCCAGTTTGAGCGCCCCTTCAACTGCTTCGCTCCCCGAGTTGGTAAAGTACACCGAATTAAGGCTTTCAGGTAAAATAGCAACCAGTTTTTCGGCAAAGCGCACCTGCGGGGTTTGTACGTATTCGCCATAAACCATCAGGTGCATGTATTTATCGGCCTGATCCTTTATGGCATGGATAACGCGTTGGTTGCCATGCCCCAGGTTGCTCACGCCAATGCCCGAGATCAGGTCGGTAAAGGGTTTGCCATCCTTATCGTACAGATAAACGCCCTGCGCACGCTCAAACTCCAGCAACAGCGGGAAGTGGGTGGTTTGGGCGTTGTGATTTAAAAATAGCTGGCGGAGGGTAAGCATGTGGCAAAGGTAATAATATATCGGGTTTGGGGGGAGGAATTGGGGGCGTGTTGTGAAGGTCTGTTTTTCTTTTCGGTTACAAAGTCGGTAAGGAAGTTTTAGCAGTCTCAACAACCATCGGTAGAGATGGAATTACCCGGAAACCCCGCTCAATTTGTTGGGAAATACTACACGTTGATTTGTTGACCATACCAGGAGGAATAAATCGGAGAAAAGCTCCCAAAAAATGCGTATTGTGGGAAAAACACGGAGATTTTAGCAGGTGTTTTGAGTAGGGTTTTAAATGGTTTTAAAAAATTAGTAGCGCCCGCTTTTCCGCTTCTGGCCTATTGGTAACAAATGTGTTTAAATAACACAAAGCCATCGTTTTATGCTATAATATGTATATTATTGCTACTCATTACCAAGTATTCAAACTATTAGCTTCCGCCCATTGTCGACAGGAAAACTCACCTTACTGCTGCTTTGCTTGTGCCTGCCGGGCCTTGCCGTCCTTGCCCAAAAAAAGAACGCCGCTTACCAATACCATATCAAACGGGCACTGGCCCCAATTAAAATTGATGGCATTGTAGATGAGTCCGATTGGCAGCGCGCCGACTCTGCCGGTAATTTCTACCTGGTTTTGCCTATGGACACCAGCTACGCCAAGGTAAAAACAACAGTGAAGATGACCTATGATAATGATAACCTGTACATTGTAGCCATTTGCTACGGCGGCCTGCCCGGTCAAAACATGGTGGAATCACTTAAGCGCGATTTTAGCTTCGGTAAAAACGATAACTTTTTGCTGTTTATGGACCCCTTTGATGCCCGTACCGATGGTTTCAGCTTCGGCGCAAACGCAGCCGGTGCGCAATGGGATGGTACCATGTACGAAGGCGGCAAGGTAGATTTGAGCTGGGATAACAAATGGTCTTCTGTTGTAAAGAATTATCCCGACAGGTACATATGGGAAGCGGCTATCCCTTTCAAAAGCATCCGTTATAAAAAAGGCATCCGCGAGTGGGGCATCAACTTCAGCCGTAACGATTTGAAATCTACCGAAAAATCGAGCTGGGCACCCGTGCCGAGGCAGTTCCCTACGGCATCGCTCGCCTATACCGGTACGCTGGTTTGGGACGAAGAGCCACCCGTTGCCAGCAGCAACGTATCTATCATACCCTACGTTTTGGGTGGTGTAAGTAAAGATTATCAGAACAAAACGCCAACCAGCTGGCGCAAGGATATCGGCGGCGACGTAAAGATCGGGCTCACCTCGTCGCTCAATCTGGATATGACTGTAAACCCTGATTTTTCGCAGGTAGATGTGGATCAGCAGGTGATCAACCTCAACCGCTACGAACTCTTCTTCCCCGAAAAGCGGCAGTTCTTTTTGGAGAATGGCGACCTGTTCTCCAACTTCGGCTATGCCGATATACGCCCGTTCTTTTCGCGCAGGGTGGGGCTCAATGCGCCTATCCGCTTCGGTACCAGACTTACCGGTAAGCTGAATAAAGATTGGCGCGTAGGCGTAATGGACGTGCAAACCGGCCAAACCGATATCAACAACCTGCCGGGCCAAAACTTTGGTGTGGTCACTTTGCAAAGAAGGGTTTTCTCCCGCTCCAACATCGGTATTATGTTCATTAACAAGGATGCAACAGGCAGCGCGCCGGTTGCCGGCAATACTGCACCGGCATATAACCGTAACCTGGGGCTGGAGTACAACCTGGCATCATCCAATAATTTATGGACGGGTAAGTTGCTGGGCCTGAAATCTTTCAG
The DNA here is from genome assembly GCF_004519315.1 of Mucilaginibacter psychrotolerans. GTDB lineage: Bacteria > Bacteroidota > Bacteroidia > Sphingobacteriales > Sphingobacteriaceae > Mucilaginibacter > Mucilaginibacter psychrotolerans. The sequence continues at coordinate 248,408 of NZ_SOZE01000005.1, read as the reverse complement.
CCCCGGTGTAAAAGGGCACGATTATGTACAGGCGGCGCACCTGCAATACCTCAGTAAGTATTGGACGCTGTACCTGCAACAGCAATACGTAGGCAGCAATTACAATGCCGAGGTAGGTTACGTGCCGCGCCGGGGATATAACAAGCTTAGTCCGCTGTTGCTGCATAATTTCTTCCCTAAGAATGGCTCGGTGCTGATACACAGCCTGCAGCTATCGTCTAATTATTTCTTCGATGAGCATTTCAAACGTACCGATAACGAGAGTGTCTTTAGCTATATTATTACCTTCCGCAACCGCAGCCAGCTGTGGTTTTCGGGGGTAGATACCTACGTAAAGCTGCTGCGCCCTTACGACCCTACCAATATAGGCAAGGGCAACCTGCCGGTCGGTTTCGAGAGCCACTGGAACACTGCCGATGTGCAGTACATCTCCAAGCCGCAAAGCGTGTTTACTTATGTGTTTGAAGCGGCCTACGGCGGCTACTATGACGATGGCACCAAACTCACCCTTAGCAGCCAACTGGGTTACCGTTTTCAACCCTATGTAAATATCGCTGTTACTGCCTCTTATAACGATTTGCGCTTGCCGCAGCCCTATGGCCGCAATAGTTTCTGGCTTATTGGCCCGCGTACCGATGTCACCTTCACCAACAATCTTTACTTTACCACCTTTGTGCAGTATAACGAGCAGGCGCGTAACATGAACATCAACACCCGCCTGCAATGGCGCTATAAACCCGCTTCGGATCTATTCGTCGTGTATGGCGATAATTCTATACCGTCGCCCTTTATGGTTAAAAACAGGCAACTGACGGTGAAGTGGACGTATTGGTGGAATATATAGTTGTGTGGTTAAAGGAGGGTTAAAAATTTAGAACGGTTGGAGAAGGTAAAAGGTTGGAATTGCCAAGGTATATCTTAAATTGTATATTTATACTAACCTCAAGTCGCTAACCTCTAATCTCTAAGCCAGTGAGCAAAGACCAAACTACCGACCTGCTTAAATTCATGGAGCCCTTTAAGCCCGAAACGATTGAACTGGCTTTATGGCTGCGCGATTTTGCCTGGGATATGTTCCCCGATACCAATGAACTGGTTTACGATGCCTATAATGCCGTTGCGTTTGGGTGGTCGCCAACGGAGAAGCTTGGGCAGGTATTTTGCAACGTCGCTATTTGGCGCACCAACCAAAACGTGATATTCGGTTTTAACTGGGGTAGCGAACTGGAAGACCCGAAAAAGATGCTGATTGGCAACGGCAAGCAGTTCCGCTATATCAAAGTTGCCAGCAAGGAAGATTTTCCTAAGGAATATATCTACAAGCTAATGGCCGATGCCTATATCAACTCTCTTGCCAAAGTGAAAAACCCGAAAGACATCATCAAAGGATTTACCATCACCAAATCAATTTCGCCGGTGAAAAGGGAGTTAAAGGCTAAAGTGGCGAATAAGAAATAAGCAGTACATTGAAAAAATTCGAAAACAACTGGCGTTACAAAACGCTGGAAAATTTAGAGAAAAATAAATGGCCCGACGATGATTCTGACTATCGTTTAGTTAATCGAATTGCTGCACTAAGAAAAATTCCCCTTAATGATTTTTCGGTAGAAGATATGCGTTTAATGATTTGTCAAAATGAAGGCCTCGATTATTTAATTCCTTTAGCAATTGGGGTACTTACCAACGATATCCTTGCGGAGGGAGATATATACGAAGGCGATTTACTGCAGAGTGTATTGCGGGTGAACGTTGGTTTTTGGATCGAAAACAAAGATTATTGGAAGACCTTAAACGATTTGGTTGCAGGGAATGTGAAAAGAATTGAAGAGCGGCGGATAGATATTGCCGTATTTACGAAAATAAACCTTGAGGCGCAGTGAGCGATGTTGTTAGCTGCGGTTTAATCAAATTAGTTCGATGCCCGGAATAAATTGAAAATGCTTTTTATTTAAGTTGAATAAAGGAATTTGGTAGTACAATGCAGTTGCCGCGATTAGAGCATCAGCTATCCCAGGCCTATGGCTTAGGCTATAGGTTTTGAAGAGGCTGAGGAAGATTTCAGAAATGTCCGGTGTAATTGGGATGACGTTGTATTTTGCCAAATGTTTTTCCACTCGACTAAACTCGACTTTATCTCTCGCACCAACTAAAAATTCAGCAGCGGTAATACTGCTTACATAAAACGTCTCGGCCTCGAGGACTTCAATCTTTGTTTTAATTTGGGGATTTCCGTGGTATAACTCAATTAGGATGTTAGTATCAAAAATCACCATTTTGATGGCCAGGCTTTAGCTCGTATCTCTTCAATAGTTGGGAAATCAGGGTTTGTGCCAAAATCTTTTAACAATTCAGCAGCAGAAGTTTTTTTGTTGCCAGGAGGTATAGGGTGCGCCGCGGTCTTGTCTTCTATTATCTCTGTAACAATTACCTCCACTTTTTTGCCAAAAAACTCTTTTGGCATTTCGATGCTGTGGTTTTTTTTATCCGGGGTTAAAATTGTTCTGAACATCACACTTTGCAGCTTATTATACCAAAGATAGGAAATTCAACACAAATGTTGTTATCGTGTAAACTTAGCGCGGGTAAGTAGATAATATTAAAAATAGCTATTGCCCAGAATAAAACTGCTCTCTAATCTCTACCAAAATGTTTTCTGCTTTAGCAGCATCCGGTTTCTCTGGCAATGAAGATTTACTATAATTCACTTTAATTTCTTCCGTTTTTTCTTCCACCATTTGCATCAGTTGCTCAAACGAATATTCGCCGTTCCTTATCTTTAATAAGAAATTACGGTCGGGCCGGTGCACATTAACCTCGCGATGCAATGCAATTTCATCAGCCATATGGAGTAAACGAAAGGTGTGCATCATGTTTTTAGCGTCGTAGTTCTGCCCATGAGATACGGTGCTTTTATACCTGGCATCGTTGCGTTTTTCCTCCCATTCTTTGTATTCCCGGTATTCGCGGCAATAAACCGAGTAGCCATCTTTGTTAAAATTCATCACCGCCAATGGCTCAATACCCTTTGGAACATGGGCCAACTGTACATCTTCGGCATGCGGACCGGAAATTATTCCGTAGAATTTGCCTTCGCCATTTAGCTGTGTTCGATGATAAAGCAAATAAACATCTCTGAAATGTGGTAAGGTGGTCAGTCCGCAATCTTGCTGGCTAAATTTGTTTTCTGCAAGCCACTCGGTTATCGGGAGGCTTCCATTTCCCCTTACTACATAGCAAAACGCTAATACCGACTTCCGTTCCGCTTCAATACTTTTGTTTATCTTTTTATTTAAGCCTTTTGCTTTCTTAATTTGTGTTTGTGCGTATCCTGCGAAAGTATCAAGGCATAGTTTCGATAGAAAATCCTCGGCCCGCACAAAGTTCATCAACGGGTTGCGGTATAGTACATGAGTTGGAGGCGTACTGAGTAATTCTAATATGTTCGGGTTGTTTTTAGTTAGCAGGTCAAGAAAGCGGGCAATCTCAAAATACACTTCATCGTTGGTGGCATTTGCAACCTGTTCTGTATTGCCAAATCCATATAGCTCTCGCCGGGGCAAAATAAAAATCCCTTTTTTATCGATATCGGAGGTTTCAATAGCCAGATTGTAGGCATGGCTGCCGCTAACGCAATCGAGCAGTAAAAATCCGGGCTGTTGTTTTAGTCCCTCGAAAGTCATCTAACTATGTGTTTTCTAAAGATAACGTTTAGTTCGTCGGTGTCCTTGTTCGTAGAAGGCAGTTGGGGCACTTTAATTTTGCAGGTACTGAGTGTATCGATAAGCCATTCATTCAACAGGCTTACCGGGCTTATCATCGTTTTTTCGTCTGATATCAATTTCCGCTCCATCAATTCATCAATAGCTGACTGGATAGCGCTATCGGTTATAAGCACCCTTAAATGCGCAAACTCCATCGGCGGAACCGTCTCTCGTTCAATTATCCAACGGCAAGCCAGCGCAGGGCGCAGTGCATAAAAATAACGCTTCATTTTTACCTGTTCGCACTGCAAATCGTTGGTTAGCGTATTGAACGCCATGGATAAATAATGATTAGCGCCCGACCGCAACGAATAGTAATCGGGCATCAAAGCCTTAAGTTCAGCGGTAAATAAATCATCCAGCTGATAAATAATAGGCGACTGCAGCCATTCATAAAGCGGGGAGTTGGATTTTAGGAAAAGTTTAAGTGCTTTGCGGATATCCCAGCCGCCAATATCCAGCACCTCGTTAACTGGTAATTCAACAACGTCTTTTACGTCGGCGATGTTCAGATAATCGGTCAGTTGGCGCGCATAAATAAAGCGCACATCAAAATCACTATCGGGCGACGCGAATCCCCAGGCCCTACTACCCGATTCGCAGGCATAAAGTATCCTGATGTTTTGTTGTTGCTCCAACTCTGATAGTTTTTGCTTTATTGTTTCCCGCATCTCATCACCCTTTCTTAGTCCCGTTTACATTTACGATAATAAAGCAGGCATGCGGTATACCCAGGGTAGTGCCGGGTTTTACGTTGAGGTATGCCTTTAAGTACCCATCGGTTATCCCGCGCATGGCCCGGTTATACGAGGCCACAAATTCAGGAAACAAGAAGACTACAGAACGCAGGAAATGTAGGGAACCGTCGGCATTTACCCGTACCGAGAATGAGTATTTAAAGTCGTCGTAGGCGTTTTTAATGCTAATGTTGTACTCGGGTAGCATATAATCCTGGTTTACGCCTTCGCGTATTTCATCTACGGTTAGGCTGTTTATTCGTTCTATAGTAAGCAGTTTAGTTTTACTGGTAAGTACTGCGGGTTCCCGGGCAGAGAATGCCTTGGAGGTGTCTTTATTGGCCAGTGCCGTTTTTCGTTGGATAAACAAGGTGTCGGCTCGTGTGGGTTTCATTAACGCTGCGGCGGTGGTGTGAAGTTTATTCTTGATATAGTCATCGGCATATAGCGTCATGTACACTACCGATTGATCGCGCATCAGCGAGCGGCCCTCCACTTTCATTATTTGGAAGGAGATGCTATCGCGGGTAAGTTTACGCAGGCGCATCCACGACCATGCGATGTTAAAAAGCGAATCATGGTCGAACAGCACCGGGGCGTTCACGAACATCTTGCGCTTGGGGTTATAGATGTTCACCGAGTCGTCTGAGAGGAAAGAAAAACGCCACTCGGGCTCCAACTGGTAGCCATCTTCGTTAAACGCTACGCCGTTTTTAAAGGTACGGCGCACTTCGGTAAAGCGGATGCCCTTTACGGGCATAAAAGTCGGTTTTACAGATTCATCGCTTTGGATGCTGGTATAAATTTTGTTTTTTTTTGGGGAACCGCCGCAGGCATTAAGCAAAAAAACTAAGGCAAGTATGGCAAAGATGCTGGATTTATGTTTGGCGAAGTTGGTGTACATCATACAATTGCGAAGATAGGATAATGGCTTTAAACGCAAAACGGGCGGTTTAAATCTTGTCGCTTAAAATTTTTAATGGATAGCAGGCCGCCTTTTCAAATTGGTTTTTTTCGAAAATCTGTAAATTTTATTACTTTTGTGCTCCGGCGGTACTTAAAGCCGAAACTTTCGCATAGTGTAACGGTAGCACATCAGACTCTGACTCTGCTAGTAGTGGTTCGAATCCATTTGCGAAAACGTCGCTCCTTGCGAACTTGATTTATCAAAACATTAAAGGCCGGAGTATTTATCCGGCCTTTAATGTTTCTGCAGTATTTATTTTTACTGAAGAAAGCAATCCGTATGAAATTCCTCACTATAAATAGAGCCCTTTCGCGCGTCACCGCTAAGTTACTGCTGCTTTGCGCGTTGTCAGTATTAATTTTCGCCAATGCCTCGGCACAAGCCGACTGGGAAAAGGTAAAGACCGAATTGGTTTTCGATGCGCCGCCCTTTGCGCAATGCCATGCCTCCACCATTGTAGAAACAAAAAAGGGCGAACTGTTGATTGCTTGTTTCGGCGGCTCTGCAGAGAGCAGGCCCGATGTTTCTATATGGCTCAAGAAACTTGGCGATGCTTCAGAAGGACCGAAACCGGTAATGATTGCCGATGGCGTTATCGACAGCGTAACCCGTTATCCCACCTGGAACCCCGTGTTGTTCAAACTAAAAACCAGCAGGTTATTCTTGTTTTACAAAGTTGGCCCCAACCCCAGGGAGTGGTGGGGGATGGTAAAAACCTCTGATGACAACGGCCTTAGCTGGTCGGTAGCAAAGGCATTGCCGAAGGGTATATTAGGCCCAATTAAAAACAAACCCATCCAATTGGCCGATGGCAGCATATTGTCCCCATCCAGCATCGAAGAAAATAACGGTAGATGGAAGGTACATATCGAACGCTCTGTTGATAACGGTGCCTCCTGGGCGAATATACAGGTAGATACCGCTGGTAAGTTCGATGTGATACAGCCGAGTATCCTAAAATATAAAAATGGCTCCTTGCAGCTATTGTGCCGCAGCAAACAGGGTACAGTTGTTCAGGCCTGGTCTTACGATAAGGGGAAAACCTGGGGCACACTCTCGACTAGTATGCTGCTGAACCCAAATTCGGGCACAGATGCGGTGACCCTCAAAAGCGGTAGACAACTTATCGTTTACAACCCCGATGTGCCGGGCAAAGAATGGTACAATGGGCGCAGTAAACTGCGGGTGGCCTGTTCTACAGATGGCAGCAGCTGGCGCGATGTAGCAGTTTTAGAGGATGGCACTACAGAAGAATACAGCTACCCCGCCATTATCCAAACCAAAGATGGCCTTATACATATCACCTATACCTTCAACCGCAAAAACATCAAGCATGTGGTTTTGAAAGAGGGAAATTGATTACCGTTACTTATCCCACCAAACCCTCGCCTGCGGGTTAAAATCATTAAGGCCGCCGTATTGGGCGAGGGCACGGTTTGCGTTGTCGCTGTTAAGTGTAAATTCCTGTTGGGGGTATGGCAGCTTGCGTGGTATAACCCCATGCGAATCGCTTGGCCCGGTGATGGTGTTCGGGTTGGGGGTAAGTTTCGGGTAGCCCGTACGCCTCCAGTTAGCGTAAGCCTCATCGGCATCAAAAATAAAACCCGCCAGCCAAAATTCGGTATTGACCCGCTCTATAGAACCTTCAGTAGTAGGGTTTGCCGGGTTTATTAAGGGATTCTTGGCAAGGTAAGCAGTTATTTGAGCGTTGCTGATATTTGGCGCAGTAGGCAACAGTGTTAAGGATTGCATGTGTGCCGTTACGCCTGCCTGGTAATGCGCGGAGGCATCACCGGTAATAAATCCGCGCAAAATGGCCTCGGCCAATAGAAACTCCACCTCTGCGTATTGGAAATCAAAGAAAACCGTCTCTTTTGGTTGAAACATCGCGTAATTTACACGCGTATTTGGAGCCGGGGCGGCAGCTTTGAAGCTATAGCCGATAAACTTCGAGGTGTCGGTAGAGGTAACCACGCCGCCCAAAAAAGCCTCTTTGCTATAAACCGCGCCGTAGATATTGAGGCGCGGGTCGCCACTTGCGCGCATATGGTCTATTAGCGTTTGATGCAGGAAGAAATGCTGATCGTTCAGGTTGAACGCAAAGCCATTGGGAGCCGAGCTGTTGTGTTTCAATACGGGCATATCCATATTGGAGGTCATCACGCCCTCGGTATAGGCTTCTTTCGCTAACGCGTTTGCCTGTTGCGGGTCAACCTTTATCAGGCGCATGCCAACTCTTAGTAACAACGATGCAGCCAGTTTGCGCCATTGGTCGGCACTGCCGCCGTAAAACTGATCGCCCTGCACGGCTACGCTTGGGTTGGCGCGTATCAAGGCGATGGAGGCTCTAAGCTCGCTGACCAAATCGGCATATATCATTTGCTGAGTATCATAAGCCGGGGTGAAAATGCCGTTGGCCAGCGCCTTGCCCGCCTGGCTGTAGGGGATGTCACCATAAAAATCGGTTAGTTTTTGGTAGATGAAAACCCGCCAGATACGCGCCGCAGCATAAGTGGTTACCAGTCCTGCATCGGCTTTTAGCAGCGGCAGCACGTATTCCAGGTTTTGCAGCACGGGTATGTAGAAATTGTTCCAGTAACGGCGTGCGATATCATCTGAAAGGGCATACTTAGTACCCGACCAAAAATCTGAATATCCATACTGCATAAAAGCATGGCAATAATTGGTACGTGGCTCCATATCGGCCTGTGAGGTTCTCACCAGCGCGTCTGATAGTAAATAGGCGGGCTGGGGCGTACTCACGCCATCGGGGTTCAGGTTATAATCGGCAAAATCTTTAGTACAAGCTGGCAGAAGTGCAACGGTACATAAAAGGGCGAAGATCTTTTTTATCGTGGCTTTCATGGACTGCTGCTAAAAGTTGACGTTTAAATTGAACCCAAATGTACGACTGATGGGTAATCCTCCTGTATCATACCCAAAACCGTTGCCTATACTATCCGATGCCTCCGGATCAAAAATGGGCAGGTCCTTGCGAATGTAGAAGAGGTTACGCGCGATAAGCGAGAAAGTAGCTGTTTTTACCGGCGTATGCGCCAAAAATCCTTTGGGCAGCGTATAGCTTAAAGCTACTTGCCTGAATTTGATGAACGTGCGGCTAAAAACCGACATCTCGTCTGCATAATAAGCCAGCGTGCCCGCTGCGTTATATTGCTGATAAGGGTTATACGGCAGCGTATTTTTGATATAATTTGGTGCAGCATCGGTACCGGTGTTTACCATGCCTTGTGGTATATATTTACCATCGCGGCCCTGTAGCGTCCATTTGGAGTTGCCGAAGAATGATGCCCAGCGCGCGCCATCTTCATACACTTGTCCGCCAAATTGTCCATCTATTAAAATACTCAGCCTGAAGTTTTTATAACGGAAAGTGTTGGTTATCGCGCCCGACCAATCCGGGTTGGCAGTGCCCAAATAAGTTTCGTTGTTTACCGCCAGCGAGCCATTGCTTTGCCTTAGAGGATTGCCCGACGGGTCGTAAGTTAAGGCTCCTTTATCAATTACTACCGCGTTGTTTACGCCCGTGCCATCGGTACTTATGGCTTTATAAAGCAGTTGCCCGTTAGCATCGCGGCGCAGGGGCGTACCGAATATAGAGCCCAAAGGGTACCCCACCTTGGCTTTGATGTTGTAATAAAAAGCCACGCCATTAACTGCTGAGGCATCGTTGAGTGCAGTAACGCGGTTCTTATTTTTTGCGTAATTGATACCCAATTCCCATGAAAAATCGGAGGTTTTTAGGGGTATTCCGTTAACAAGTAGCTCAATTCCCTTGTTTGTCATAGAGCCGGCGTTTTGGTATGATGAATTGAATCCCGTAGCTGCGGGCAACGAAATTGGCAGCAGGAAATTCCTGGATACTTTGTTATACCAGGCAAAGTCTATAAAAAGCCTGTCGCGAAAAAAACGCAACTCGGTACCTAATTCCGTTTCGTTAGTGGTTTCGGGTTTCAGCGAACTCGGCGGTAACGATACGTTGCTCACTTCCTGTCCGGGGATATTGTTTACCGTTGGCGTAAATTTGAAAGAAAGGTCGGTTTGGTTGGGGTTAGGGTTGCTGCCGGTTTGCCCTATGGCCAACCGCAGTTTGCCGTAAGATAATATGCCTGGCTTTATCTTAAGCGCATCGGTAAAAATATAGCTAAGGTTGGCCGATGGGTAAAAAATGTAATTGATGAAGCCGGCTCGTTTGGATGATAGTGCCGAATACCAGTCATTCCGCCCGGTAACTTCCAGAAACAAATAATTCTTATACCCAAATTGCGTTGCCGCAAAAACAGAATTTGTTTTTGAACGTGGTGTTGACACCTGCACCGGTTGACCAAGGGTTACATTGCTCAAGGCGGTAGAATTCGGGTCGGCGAGGCCTGTGCCCGTGAGGGTTAAAGAGCGGTAGGTGGATTTTTGGAACTCGAAGCCTGTAATGGCATTCAGGCTGAAATTGCCAAACGCATCGTCGTAACTCAGTAGTCCGCGCACATCGCTGCGTTGCTGGTAAATGGTGCTATTGTTTAGCTCACCATTGCCGTTTTTATTGTTGGTGAGGTTTACCAGCAGGCCTTCTGTAACTACATAATCAATGCCGCTTATCAGGTTGGCATGCAGTTTATCGGTAATATCATAACTTATATTGGCCGATGACAGCACCCTGTTTTGCGTTTGGTTATTCACTACCTTCTGCAGTTGTAAGTAGGGGTTGGTGTAGGTGTATAGGTAATTACCGGCATCGTCCTTTTGGTTCAAAAAGGCTATATCGGTAACATTATCCGAGCGGATGAAGTACTTTACGAACGAACCCCTGTCATCGCCCCTGAGCAGGGGGATGTTGAAACGAAGCGTGCGCGAGAGGTCGGCCTTGAAATCGGTATGTAGTTTAGTGCCAAAGTCTTGCACAAAACGAAACACGCCATTATACCTTTCATACCGGGAGCCTGGCATGGGTGTATTGTTACTGGTTTGCGATAAAGATGCCCGGAAGCTGTTATCGTCGGTAGTTTTGGTAAAGGCAACTGTGTTGGTGGTGGCAAACCCGGTGCGGAAGAATTTATCGAAACGTGTTGAAGCGAATTGTGGTACGTATGGCTCTATTTTGCCGTCGGCACCCAGTGCCATTTGGCCTGCAAAGCGCTCCCCCCATGATTGGCCCGTTAAGTAACTGCTGTTGGGGATGTTATCTGCCGCCGTGTACAGCCTGCCGTTATTGCCGCGGCCGTATTCGTATTGCAGATCACCGTAAGGCACCATTCGTTCTATAGTTGTATTGCTATTGAAGGAAATGCCTACGCCGGGGCTTTTTAGGCCTTTTTTAGTGCTGATTAAGATTACGCCCGCCTGCGCGCTGCCGCCATACAGGGCTGCTGCCGAAGCACCTTTCAGCACGCTTATAGATTCTATATCGTCGGGATTGATGGAGGATAGGCCATCGCCCGGATCGCCGCCGCCGAATACTTTCAAGGGCTCGTCGGTATTTTCTTTGGTGTTGCTGTTGATGGGCACGCCATCTACTACGTACAAAGGCTGGTTAGAGCCCGAGAATGACGAGTAGCCACGCAGGATAACCCTTGATGAGCCACCCGGGCCGTTAGGTGGGGATTGCACAGTAAGGCCCGCTACCTTGCCTGCAAGGCTGTTGATAAAAGTTGCTTCTCGCGTTTCTGCAGTTTCTATACCGTTTACCTGGGTAATGGCATAGCCTAGTTTTCGCTCCTCCCGCTTAAAGCCCAGTGCAGTTACTACAACTTCTACCAACGCTTTATCCAATGGTGCCATCTTTACATCCAGGTTGGTTGCGCCATCCACGGTAACTTCCTGCGGAGCATAGCCAATGTAGGTGATTAACAATACGGCATTATCCGGCGCATCTACCGCGAAATAGCCGTCGGCATCCGTAAGGGTGGCGAAGGAAGTTTTTTTGATTTGGATAGTGGCACCGGGCAGCGGCTGGTTGTTTTCGTTAATTACACGGCCGGTAACATTGCCGGTGTTCATTTGCTCGCCCAGCGGCAAAATTACAATGAGGTTGTTTGGGAGTTCGTTATAAGTAAAGCCCGATCCTGCTAATATCTGGTCTAAAACCTTTACTACTTCCTGGTTTTGTACGTTTATAGTTACTTTTTTATCGGCAGGTATCTTACGCTCGCTGTAAACAAAGTGGTAACTACTTTGCTTTTCTATGGCTGATAATGTTTTCTTGAAATCCATCGATTTCAAGTTAAGCGTTATTTTACTTTGTGCGCATACTGTGGCAATTGCAGTGATATTCAAGAATACGGTTAATATAAACTTCAACTTCATTATCAATAGCTACTTATTAAGCTGCAGTAGTTTTTTTGTATAGGAGATAGATGGTATGAATTTTATTGCGATTTTTTTTAAATGCCTGTAGGCAATGTTGTTAAATAAATTGTTCTTGCTATATACTGATGTGTTTTGATCATAAAAATTGGTTTAATTAGGCGCTTTACTCCATCAGAGATTTAGTTGAAAGCCGGGGAGGAGTCCCCGGCTTATTTTTTGTCCTTATTATAACAATAATATCTGCGGTAATGCACCTAAGCCAAAGCTTAATTGCTTCACCAGCATGTGTGTTCTTTATTAAAAAATTAATGTTTAAATTAACATATTTTTTTGCGAAAAACATTGAATGTGCAGCGTTTATTTGATAATAAAACGCTGTACGATGGCCTCGTCTGCCGAGTTGCTGCCCACATTTATGGCATAGCTCCCCGGAAACAATCTAAACTTATGCTGTACCGCATCCCATTTTTGCAATTCGGCTACGGGTATCTTCAATTGCACCAACTTCGTGTCGCCGGCGTTTATTTCTACCTTCGTAAAATCCTTAAGTTCCTGTAAGGGCAGATTAGCGATTTGCGGATAAACAACGTAGGCCTGCGCGGTTTCTATGCCTGCTGCCTTGCCGGTATTGGCTACGTTGCAGCTTATAGTTATGGTGTCCTTTAGCTTATATTCTTTTTTAATAGTACTGGCGGCCTGGTAACTAAAAGTGGTATAACCCAACCCGTAGCCGAAAGGATATTGCACCTTGCCGGTATGGTACCTGTAGGTGCGGCCAGCCATGCCGTAGTTATCGAAAGCGGGTAAATCGTTGATCGTGTTATAAAAAGTAAGCGGTAGCCTGCCCGACGGGGGCACCTTCCCAAAAAGAATATCTGCCAAAGCATTACCGCCTTGCTCACCAGGGTACCAGGCTAACACAACAGCATCGGCATACTGGGCTATTGCTGCAATATCTACATCGCTGCCTGCGGTAATCACCGCAATAATCGGCTTTTTAACATCCTTACGCAGGGCTTTCATAAAGGCAATCTGGCTCGCAGGCAGGCTTAATGTTTTTTTATCGCCGCCCGATGGTGAAAGGAAGGCATCGCCTGCTTCGCCCTCGTTTACCGGCAAAAGGCCAAGCACGGCAATGGTAATATCGGCATTGCCCGCAGCCCATATCCCGCCGAAGTGGGTAGTATCGCTTTCGCCAACGCCGAGGTCATACTCTACTCTTACGCCTTTATCTACCGCGCCTGATATGCCTTCAACAAAGTTTACCATATTGGCATTTAAACCGTGGTAGCTACCCACCAGCGCATCAAGCGATGCCGCATTGGGGCCAACCACCATAATGCTGCTGTACAAGTTGCTTTTTAAAGGCAGCAGGTTATTTTTATTCTCTAGCAATACCATACTTTGTTGCGCAGCTAACCTGGCCAGGCTAATATGGCCGACATTGTGTATGCTATCGGCACCAAAACTATAATACGGCGATTGCTTTGGGTCGTTATAAAAGCCGAGCTTGAACTGGGTGAGCAGCATGGGAGCCAACGCGGCATCCACATCTTTATCGGTTATTAGTTTCTGTTTTACGGCTTCGGCCACATCCGTCTGCAGTACGCTGGAGCAATCGAGGTTGATGCCGGCTTTGATGGCCGCTGCAGCGGCTTCTACGCGGGTTTTTAAATATTTGTGGGTGGTATATACATCATCTAATGCACCACAATCGGTAACGATATAGCCTTTAAAGCCCCATTCTTTGCGCAGGATGCTTTGTAGTAGTGTATTATTTACGGAGTTGGGCGTACCGTTTACGCTGTTGTAGGCCGTCATTACGCTGGATACGCCACCTTTTACCAATTTATTGAAAGCATACAGGTAGGTGTTGTGCAAATCTTGTTCGCTTACCAGCGCATCGAAGTAGTCGCGGGTGGCTTCGGGGCCACTGTGGGCTACAAAGTGCTTGGCGGTGGCTGCAATTTTAAACTGGCCGGGTATGTTGCCCTGCATACCATCTACATACGCCATGCCTATTTGGCTGGTAAGGAATGGATCTTCGCCGTAGGTTTCCTGCCCGCGGCCCCAACGTGGATCGCGGAAGATATTGATATTGGGCGACCAGTAGGTAAGCCCCACATACTGGCCGTGGTTATTTTTAGCAATAGCCAGGTTGTATTTAGACCGCGCTTCGGTGGATATAGCGTTGCCCACCTGTTTGATCAGCGCAGGGTTAAAGGTTGCCCCCATAGCAATCGCCTGCGGAAAAACCGTTGCCTCGCCGGCACGGGCCACGCCATGCAGGCCCTCGTTCCACCAGTTGTAGGCGGGGATGTTTAGCCGTTCCACAGGTTGGTTGCGGTAACCCAGCAGCATGGCTTTTTCCGTTAAGGTGAGCCTGCTCAGTAGGTCCTTCACCCGGTCTTCGTCCTTAAGATTACTGTTTAAATAAGGGGCCTGCTGCGCATTGCAATCGGCAGCAAAACTAAGGGCCATGGTTACCGAAAGTAATGCAGATAAGAGGATTTTCATGAAGCGTTAAGTAAATTTCCTTTAAAAATTATTTAATAATTAAGCAGTATTTCCGGAGGGGACAAATCCATCTTTACCGTAAAAAACTTGTTGTTGCTATGCCGTCTGAAGGTACCGATTTTACAGGACGGGTGTTCTGTTTGCACGGCTTTTTTTACTTTGGCGTATGTATAAGCGTTACAAATAAAGGCATAACCATGTGCTAAAAAATTAACGTTTTTATCATATTATTAAGCGATATTGGAAAAAAATGCAAAAAACAGCACGGTTTAAAGTATAATTAGCTTACTTTAGAGAGCCACTTATTTTACATACTTTTTGTAAGCCTTCATCAGATAAATGAAACCACAGCTCCTGAAATTATCTCAGAACGCCATCCATTCGTTCAGCGCCCGCCGGGATACCATGCCCAACGTGAACAGCCGATGGCATTACCATACTGAAGTGGAGTTGGTGTATTTTAAAAATGGCGACGGTACGCAGTTCGTTGGCGACAATATAAGCAGCTTTAGCAGTGGCGACGTGGTGTTGCTGGGTGCAAACCTGCCTCATTATTGGAAGTTCGACGATAAGTATTTCAACAAGGAACAACCCGCTGCTGCGGATATTAGCGTGGTGCATTTCGACCAAAATTTTTGGGGCGAAGCTTTCATGAGTCTTCCCGAAAACATCGGTATACGTACCATAATAGAACTGGCCCAGCGCGGCATAAAAATAACCGGGGCAAACCAGCAAGCCATTGGCGAATTGGTGGAAAAAATACTTTCTGCAGATGGCGCACGCAAAATTATCCTGTTGATGGAAGCGTTACTGGCCATTGGCGATTGCAAAGATGTAGTGCAACTGGCTTCGCTTGGTTTCAGTCATAACTTTCAGGAGCCGGAGAAAGACAGGATACACGATATCTACAACTACTCTATAGCCAACTTCCGCAAAAAGATAAGTTTAGAGGAAATAGCCGCCATTGCCAATATCAGTCCCAAATCGTTCTGTAAGTACTTTAAGCTCAGGAGCCGAAAAACTTATTCGCGCTTTATCAATGAGATAAGAATTGGCCACGCCTGCAAATTGCTGATAGAAGACAAACTGCACGTGAAAGAGATATGCTACCAAAGCGGCTTTTACAACTTCGCCAGTTTTCATAAATACTTTAAGCAGATAACCGGAAAAAGCCCGTTAACTTATCAAAAAACGTTTAAGAATTATTAATTGGTGAGTAGTGAGGTGTGAGTAGTGAATAGTTTGATAAACGGCAGTAAACAAGCAGCAGTAATTAAAAGGATAAGCAACCACTCGCTATTCACCACGCACTACTCAACCCTTTAGTTGATATAAATGGTGCTACCTTCTATTTTGTAGCGGAATTTCTCAATCCTTTGCAGGGCCTTAAGGGCATCGGCAACGGTATCGTTCTCAAAAACGCCGCTGAAGTGGTATTCCTTGGCTGCTTCGTTGTTAAAAACAATGTCGACGCCATACCAACGTTCCATTTTTTTGCCGAGTGTAGCAAAGTTGTCATTATCGAACGCGAATCGATTGTTTATCCAGGAGGTTTCGGATACGGTGCTATCATTCTGGCGGATATAGCTAAGCGAGGTGAGCACATACTGAGCAGCAGGAGTGGTATCATTAGCCGCTCCTTTGCCCGGAGATTTCTTAATGGTTGCCGCAGCATTCGTCACAATCAGTTTTTCCTTTGGTTTCAGGATGATACGGTCTGACGGGCGGTCTTTCAGTGTAACTTCTATGGCTCCGCGTATTAGGGTAGTTTCGCTAACATCATCGTTGGGGTACGATTTTACATCGAATGCGGTACCCAAAACCTTTACGTTCATCTTATTGGTATGAATGATAAATGGGTGTTGATGGTCCTTGGTAACATCAAAGAAAGCTTCGCCGGTTAGCGTAACTTCGCGGGTTTGGCCGTTAAAGGCTGCCGGATATTTGAGCGTGCTTTCTGAATTGAGCGTAACGCGGGTTCCATCGCACAGGGTGATGATTGATTTTGCGCCCTTGTTTGTGGTTTTTTGCTGCCAGCCCAAGGTGGATGCGTCCGTCTTGTACTGCGGAGCGCGTTCTTTGAAGAAGTACGCCCCCCCCGCCAATAAAATTACTGCGGCAGCTGCTGCTGGCCAAAAACGCGTTATGCTATTGTTTTTTTTTACAAGGGGCAGGGGCACGATTTGCGCTATCTCGTCTTCGTCTTCGGCTTTGTTTTCGCCGGCAGTTTCTCGCTTACTTATTTTATCCTGTATTTTCTGGAAAGCGGTAGCATCGTCGGTATATTCGGTATCGGTGTGCTCCCAATAGGTAGAAAGTTCGTCGTATTGCTTTTTATAGGCAGGATAGGTACTGATGAGGTGCTTCAGCTCGGCGCTTTCCGCCGGACTTATATCGTCTGTAAGTTGTTTTGAAACCAGTTCAATAAATTTATCGTTGCCCATCGTTATTAGTAACCCGCACTTTTTAATATGGACAACTTTTTAACGGAATTACTTACAAGCATGAAAAAAAAATATAGTAAAACTATAATCATGCTTTTAACCATCACCGTTATTGCCATTAAATTAAGAAAATATTTTCTTCAGGTTTAAATTGCAGGCTTTTTTGTATTCTTCCGATTAAGACATTGAAAAAGCGGCATTTTAAACGCTAATTTACATATAAGACGCTGATTTTTAGCATCCGGTTACATTAAATAGCATTCTGTACTGTAAAATGTTAAAAAAGTATTTCAATTTGCCTGTAGGCAATAGGGTGCTATTCGTTGTCATTTAAGCAAACGGCGTTTATTGCTGCATCCTTGGCATAACAGCCTGCAAAAAGCGCGACGCTTTTGAAATCCCCACATCACATAAAAAAACATGATTAAATCCCTTACCATTGCCAAGGCGCTATTCATCTCTGCGCTGGTAATTACTTTAGTTGCCCCTACAAAATCTGTAAAAGCGCAAAACAGTTACGAATTGAACACCGGCTGGCGTTGCGCACCCATTGCCAATACAAAAGACCCGGGAACAGCTATATCCTCCATCAACTATAATATCAATGACTGGATGCCCGCCACCGTACCCGGTACCGTGCTTACCACCCTGGTAGCCAACAAGCAAATGCCCGACCCTTTTTACGGGATGAACAACGAGCAGATACCCGATATCTACAAAACCGGGCGCGATTATTATACCTATTGGTTCGTGAAAGATTTTAAGCAGGCTGCCGCGACAAAAGGCAACCAGGTGTACCTTAACTTTAGGGGAGTAAATTACAGCTTCGATGTGTTCCTGAACGGGCATAAATTAAATAGCCAGTTGAATAACGGCATGTTTATGCGCCGCAGTTTTAATATTACCAAATGGCTTACAGCGGCAGGCAACAACAGGCTGGCGGTGATTGTTTACCCGCCTGATGTGGTGGGTAATGCCAATGGCGGCCAGGGCGGCGATGGTACCATTGCCAAAAACGTAGGCATACAATACACCGCAGGCTGGGACTGGATACAGCCCATCCGCGACCGCAACACCGGAATTTGGGATAAGGTAACCATACAGACTACCGGTGCTGTAAAAATAAACAACCCGCACGTGGTAACACTGGTCCCCGGCATCCGCCAGCCTGATGGCGCTCAGCAACCGGCCATCATTAAAGTAAGCACCGAACTGGAAAACGCCGGCAATGCGCCAGTGAGCGGCACGCTGCAGTATATATTAGATGGTAAAACGATATCGAAGAAAGTCACGCTCAAAGCAAATGCAACGCAGGAGATAAAGTTGGACGACTATAGCCTTGCGAATCCTAAGCTATGGTGGCCAAACGGCTATGGCCCTCAGAATTTGTATAACCTTAGGCTGCAATTTGTAGCGGATAACAAGGTGTCTGACCAGCAGGATATTTCGGTTGGCGTGAGGCAACTTACTACCGAATGGAACGCCCGCACCGAGAGCCGCCAGATAAATGTAAACGGTCAGCGTGTTTTTATCAAAGGCGGCAACTGGATAGTTTCTGATGAGATGCTACGCTTTAGCGATGCCCGCTACGATGCCGAAGTGCGCTTTCACCGCGATATGAACCTGAACCTGATAAGGGTTTGGGGCGGCGCATTGATAGAACGCCCCGAGTTTTACGAGGCATGCGATAAATATGGTATGCTGGTTTTCCAGGATATGTGGGGCTCCGGCGATTGTAACGGCCGCTGGATAGACCCGATGAAGCTGGAAGATCAATGGACTCGCCGCAAATATCCTGATGACCACGACCTGTACCTCGCATCTATCAAAGATCAGGTGAAGATGATACGCAACTATGCATCTTTGGCCATATGGTGCGGTGGCAACGAAATTACCCCGCCCGAGGATATCCTGAAAGCATTGAAAGACACGATTATGCCCGCTTTGGATAACACACGCTGGTTTATAGAATACTCCAACTCAGAAAACATGTCGCGTAATGTGGCGGGCGGCAATGGCGATGGGCCTTACGGGATCCAACCCTTATCAGTGTTCTGGAACGACCGTACTTTCCCGTTCAACTCGGAAGTAGGTTCGGTAGGGGTGAGCGATTACGAATCACTGAAAAGGTTTATACCGGCGGAGAACCTAGTGCCGCCCGTTTATGACGAAAATACCCATAAAACCAAAACCGACCCGGTTTGGGATTACCATAAATACATCGGTTATGATGGCTTCATCAATAAATACGGCAAACCAAAGGATGCGGAGGATTTTGCCAATAAGGCGCAATTGGTAAATTACGACCAGTACCGTGCGCTGATGGAAGGCTTCAGTTCGCATATGTGGGATTGGTACACGGGCACCATCATCTGGAAAACGCAAAACCCATGGACGGCCATGCGCGGGCAGATGTACGATTACTACCTTGACCCCAATGCCTGCCTCTACGGCCTGCACAACGGCAGCGCACCGCTCCACATTATGTACAACCCAACGGATGGCATGGTAATGGTAGCCAACAATACTTTCAAACCCTTGACCAACCTGATGCTGGTGGCTAAAATATACGATATGGC
Source organism: Mucilaginibacter psychrotolerans (assembly GCF_004519315.1). Classification (GTDB taxonomy): domain Bacteria; phylum Bacteroidota; class Bacteroidia; order Sphingobacteriales; family Sphingobacteriaceae; genus Mucilaginibacter; species Mucilaginibacter psychrotolerans. The sequence goes on along the minus strand of NZ_SOZE01000005.1, from coordinate 229,085 downwards.
CGGCAAAGAAACCCTGATAACGCAAGTGTTTGCCGATGTTACGGCGGCTACTACCAAGCGGTACCTATCCATCAAACCAAATATTGATGCGGCTGCCAAGGAAGATGGCGCATTTGTGGTGCTGGAGCTTTTGGCGCAGGATAAAACCTTGCTGAGCCAAAATATTTACTGGGTAGCTAACGAAAAAGGCGATTACACCGGCCTACAAAAGATGGACAAGGCCAACCTGCAGGTAACAGCCACCAATCTATCAAATGGTAAAATAGAGGTAACACTTACCAATGCCGCTAAAGGCCCGCTTGCTTTCTTCAACAGGCTATCTGTAGTGGATGCAACAACCAAGGCAAGGCTGTTGCCTGCGTTCTACAGCGATAACTACGTTACGGTGTTGCCGGGCGAAACCAAAAAGGTGATGGTTGAATACACGCCGGTAAAAGATGCGCCTAAACCGCTGATAAGCGTAAGCGGATGGAACGGGCCTGAGCGGTTTATCGCTATCGGACAATAAAACAAAGATCCTTATATGCTTAGCAGGCGTTACCCTTAATTTGAGGGCGTAACGCCTGTTTCGTTTTATGGTGCATTTTATATTTTGGGTTGCAGCAATTGATTTTCTAACAGGATAAGCCCGTACTGTGCGCTCTTCCAGCGTTTATCTAATGTTGGGGGTACGGCACCAGGCGTTTGCGCAAAGTTACCCAGGATGATGTCTATATCGCCGTCGCCATCTACATCTGCTTTTTCTATGGTGAGCGATTTGATGGGCAAGCCACCGCTCAGCGTATAGGATTTAAAGCGGTAGGCTTTGCTGTCGGTGTTTTCCAGGTAAACAAACGATTCGTTGAGCAGCCTGCCAAAATCTGGGAAGAAGGCCGAGGCCGCCAAATCTATGTCGCCATCGTTGTCGAAATCTTCGGCAAGTACTTTGGTAACGCCGTAAATGGGATAAAAGAACGCCTCTTCAAACACATCGTTTCCTTTGTTGATGTTCAACCTGATGCCGTGGTAAGGTTTCAGGATATTGGAGTAATCGGCATTGTCGCCATGCACCGTAACAATGTCTGTCAGCCCATCGTGGTTATAATCGGTCAGTACCATATCGGTAGTGCCGTAATTGGGCGGGAAACGCAGTACCCGCTGTGGCTTGAATTTAAGATTATCCTGCTGGTAAAAGATGTAAACGCTCTCATCGCCCTGCGAAAACATGGCCACGATGTCCTTTTTACCGTCGCTGTCCATGTCCTTAACATAACACATAATGGCGCCGGGCATCGGTAACAAAATATCTTCCTTATATGTGCCGTCGGCTTTATTCTTTTTAAATAGCGATAGCGAACCCGTCTTATTGCCGAAGTTACACACCACAATCTCGGGTATGCCGTCGCCGTTCAGGTCTTCCATTGCGGAATGTACGGGGCGGTGCAGGTTGGTAAGGAGGGGCGTTTCGGCATCGCTAACTAATTGCGCATAACTGCCTGTACTTAGTTCCGTAGGGTAAAGCTTGCCAATTTCGGTAAGATAGGTGTGGTTTTGGTAAAAGTTAAAATCGACCCCGGTGCTGGCAACATCGTAGTTTTTGGTAATGCCTGCCTGGTATTGCCAGTTGATAACTTTATTATGCGCATTGCCTATCCAAAGCGTTTTGGTATCGATGTTATATTTTAGCCCGGTGATCAGTGATGCCCCTTCCTCGTCTATCTGGATATTTTTGCGGGTAAACTGAGTAAGCGGGATGTTTCTTGTAAGGCGTTTTTCATCGTAGAGGATAGAGTCCGGGGCATTGCTTACGATATAGTTTTCCAGTTTGTCCCAATCGGCTTTGCTGATGATGGGCGTTGCGGGGATAATGTCGTGTTTGGCTATGATGTCCTTTTCTTCGTCGCTAAGGCCGCGCAAGGGGTCGTAATTGGGGTAGATGATACCCATGCGGCTGGCCATAATGGGCAGCACATGGTTCTTCCAAATTTCTTTGGTGAGACTCTGTACATCGGGTTGCATGTGGCAAAGGTTGCAGTAGCGTGCAAACAGTTCGGGCCCGGTAGCTTTGGTGGCGGCTATATACCGCTTGTTGGTGAACGAGTTAAGGCTGATGAACAAGGTGACTGAAAAACATACGGCTAACACAAATCCTCTCCATCCCATAAGCGCGTCTATAAACAACAAAAACGCGTTTATAAGGTTTATGGATGCCTTGTAATAAATAAATTACCAATTATTTGCGCCTTTGTTGGTCTTGTGACCAATAAACCGAATCCGAGACGGCAAAAGTTGTTGGTGACAACACCAACAACCTTTGCCGTCTCGCGAGCGTGGACGCTCACCACCGCGATTGAGACAAGCGTAGACGCTTGTCGCGGCGTTTGAGAAGCGCAATGGATGCCAGGAGGCCGAACTTTCTTACAAAACAGGCTATCGCACTAGTTGCTCATCAATGGTTTTAGCTGTGCAGCTTTTAACTTCTTTACAATATCTGCACCTACCTGCCTGCCCTGGCTGTTACCGTTCTCTATGGCATCTTTAAAATGGATGCCGCCGTAAAATCGGGAAACAGATGCTTCCTCGGCGGCTTGCATGAACGATTTAAAGCTGCGCGGGCCAACCCCGTAGGGTATTTCCGAATCGTCTGCATACGCAAAATGATCGCCCAGCAAATAAGATAATACCGTTGCCGATGCGTTAGACAATACGGCATGCCCACTAGGATATTCGGGGAATGGCGGTGTTTGCAAAAAAGGCATCCATTTTACATCGATATAGCGGTTGATGTAGGTTTCGGGGCGGATGCCGTTGCTGCGGTATTTCTCGTCCCAGCAGCTGATGAACGCATCCATCAGGGTTATGCCTTCCAATGCCAGCACCTGCACCGAAGCATCAAAGCTAAGGTTGGCTTTTTTCACGGCTATGCCTGCTATATTCATCCAGTGGCCCCCGGGGCTAATCTTTTTAAAGCCAATCATCATGTGGCCTGATGTGGTCACCGCAAAGGGGTTACAATCCCAAAACGACGCGATGTTGAGTTGCTCGGTGCTGGGGTGTTGTGATATTTTGTACACCTCGTAAGCCTGTCGGTAAAACTCGCTGGTGCTATCGGTACTGAAAGGCGTTGGGCGTACCGGTATAAACTGTTGAGCCGAATCAATCATCATGGGCCTAACGGTTTTCCAGTTGGGCTCTACCGCTTCCATATACATGGGCGGCGTAGGGTACCAGTTTTTGCCGCCTTTTACAGGCGTGTAGCGCAACTTTCCGCTTAAGCGGTTGTAGTTATCGCTGCGGCTAAAGGCAATTACTTTGTTGCTCATCTCTACGGCTACGGCAACCGATGATTTGATCACAGCCTCGGCTATATTGTTTTTCTTCAACAGTTCGATGTATTTGTCCTCATCGTCCTGCAGCATAAAGCCCGATGGCAGCATTTGCTTGCCCAGTTCTAAAATACTGTACACAGCGGCAATGCGGTAATCGTAGCTGTTGGCAGGCAGGCTGATGGTATTATCTATCTTGTAGCTTTTGATGAAGTTGCCAATAGGCACGATATCTTTATTATGCAGGGTAACCAGGTTATAGGCACCCATCATAAAATAGTTGTAATAACGGGCCGCAGCAGGCGGATTCACCACATCATGGATCATTACTGCCGATACCGAATTGATGGCTTTATCCAGTGCAAGGTAATCGGGTTGGGGCGTTTTGGCCTGTTGTGCGTGGCTAAACTGACCGATGATGATGGCCGAAGCCAGTATAAGTATTCTTTTAATCATTAGTTTTCCTTGTAAAATTGTAAAGGTTGGCCCGATACCCCAAGCATCAGGTATTTCAGGCCGCTGATGGATATCTCGGTGGCCGATTTTACATCGCCATCAACGCTCAGGCCCGAAACCGTTTGCATTTGGTAGGTAAAGCCGCCTTTGCCATCGCCGGTGAGTACCACGCCGTAGTTAGCATCAAAGCTGCCTAGTTTAAGGCGGTTATCGGTATGGTTGCCAAATAATAGCAAGTCGGCTTTGCCGTCGTGGTTAAAGTCGCCGCTGAGTATTTGCGATACCGAAGAGAATTGCGCCTGTATGGGTAGTTCCACAGCCCCGAATTTGCCATTACGGTTTAAGTAGCAAGTTGTATTTACGTTAGTTGCACTCAGCTTTGTGGCTTTTGCCAGTTCGTCGGGTGTGAACACCTCCTTCATTGTAGCATCGCAATAGGCTTTGTAGGAGCTGAACCGGCGGCGCATGGGGAATATCTGGTCGTTCAGTTCATCGCGGCTTACAAATGGGTAGCTTATGCCCTGTACGTAAAAATTCAGGAAGGGGTCTATCGAGCCGTTGTTGTCGAAATCGGCGTAGTACATTTCAGCGGGCTGGTTGCTGTTGGCGTGTATCTGGGTGTTGTTGCCCAGGTTACCTGCAATTATATCGGGTTTGCCATCGCTATCCACATCAGCGATAGTAATGCTGTTCCAAAAACCTGCCTGGGGTTTATCAAAGTAATCTGCCGTTTTATCAACGAAGCCGGTTTTGGCATTGATGTAAACGGTTATCGGCATAAATTCGCCACAAGTAACCAAATCCTTGCGGCCATCGCCGTTCAAATCTGCCCATTGCGCATCGGTAACCATACCTACAGTACCAAAGGGAGCAGGCGTGTTGGCGAAGGTGCCATCGCCGTTATTGGTAAGCAGGTAGCTCTGCGGTGCAACCGGGTATTGGCCTGGTATTATGCGACCGCCCACAAACAGGTCGGTTTTGCCATCGTTGTTATAATCGCAGGGGCGCACACAACTTTTACTGCTGGCAATAAGCAGGGGCAAGGCTGCACTATTAAAGGTAAAGTTACCTTTTCCATCGTTAAGGTACAGTTTATCCTGTAGTTGATTGGTGTTGGGCTCCAGCAGGGCGTAGCCGCCTTTTGCCAGGTACAAATCGGGGAAGCCATCGCCGTTAGCATCAAAAAAGGCGGCGGCAGAGGTGTTTTCGGCGTTTAAATCGGCAATTTCTTTTACCGTCCAGCTACCGGCTTTGGTTTGCAGGTATAATTTGCCGGTGTTGGCCTGGTCACCGGCGATGAACATATCTTCCAGCCCGTCTTTATTCACATCGGCACGCGCTATTACCGGCCCTGTTTTAGAGGCCATGAATAGCATCAGTGGCTGACGCTTAAAATCGTTGATGGTGTTTTCGGTATGGGTATAATCTACCGGCGATTTTACCTTGCTAAATACCTGTTTGGGTACCGTTGCTGCAGCATCATTGCCCTGCTTTTTGGCATCGGCATAGGATAGATTAAGCCTTTGGTTGGCCTTAATATTATGGAGCAACTGCACGCTTTTATCGGGCCAAATAACCTTTACTGAATCTACCGTCTGCGCATCGCCAAGCCCGAAATTCAACACCGTGGATACACAGGAAAGGTAGCCACGGTTGGGGTTAAGCTCTTGGTATTGGGTGCTTTTGCCGGTGTACAAATATACTTTAGCCCCGGTGGTAGTCATTTTGCCCGATTGTGTGTTTAGGCTAACTGCCAGGTAATTGGTGTTAGCCGCCTCGCGGCTGGTATTTTTAAAAACCGAAGCAACATTGTTGATATTGTTGGTAATGATGTCCAGGTCGCCATCGTTATCCAGATCGGCATATACCGCGCCGCTGGATATGCCGGGGTTATTGATGCCCCAATCCTGTTTCTTGTCGGTAAAAGTAAGGTTGCCATTGTTTTTGAAGATGTAGTTGGATAGGGCTGTGGAAGGCATGGCCTGCACCAAATCCATCAGCAGGGCCGGTTCGCGGTCCATCGCTTTTTTCATTTTATAATCGCCCCAGTAGCGCAGGAAATCTTTGTTGGTATAATCGCGCAGGTAGCCGTTGGATATAAAAATATCCTTGTAGCCGTCGTTATCAAAATCGGCAATAAGGGGGCACCAACTCCAATCGGTATTAGAGAGGCCCGCCAGTTGGCCAATCTCGCTAAAGGTGCCGTCGCCGTTATTCAACTGTAGCATGTTGCGCATATACTGTTTGTACAGGCCCTGTCCCAGCATCAGTTCGAAGGTTTCATAGTTCTCCTGCAATTGCAGCAGCTTTTGCCTGCGGTTATCTGGCGGCAGCATATCCAGCGTCAGGATATCGGGCAGGCCATCATTGTTGATATCGGCAATATCAACTCCCATCGAAAATTGCGACATATGTCGCAGCATTTTTTTCGAATCTTCGCTAAAGGTGCCGTCGCCTTTGTTGATGTATATATAATCGGGTTCGTTATAGTCGTTGGTTACGTAAATATCAGGCAGGCCATCTTTGTTAATGTCGGCTATGGCAACGCCAAGCCCAAAGGTGAGCGGGTTTTGTATGATGCCTGCTTTTTTAGATACATCTGTGAAATGGCCGCCCTGGTTTTCGAAGAGCTTGTTACTGGCCAGTTCGTCGGTTTGGCCTTTAACCTGGGCCAGTTCGATGTTGTTTATTTTTTTGACGTTATGGTTAAGCAGAAACATATCCGGCTTGCCATCGTTGTTGTAATCAAAAAAGACAGCCTGGGTGCTGTAACCCGGGTCGTCCAGCCCGTATTCTTTTGCTTTTTCTACGAATTTATTTTTGCCCTTGTTGATGTAGAGTTGGTTTCGGCGTAGGGCGGGGTCGCCCGTGCCCGAGTAGCATACGTAGATATCCAGCAGACCATCGCCGTTTACATCGGCCATGGTTGCACCTGTTTTCCAGGTGCCGTTGCGGCCAGCCAGGCCCGGAGCAGCATCGTTGGTAATATCTTTAAATTTTAAGCCTCCCAGGTTAAGGTACAACTTGTTTTGCCCCATGTTGCCGGTGAAGAAGAGGTCCTGCAGGCCATCGTTGTTAATATCGCCAACGGCAACGCTTCCACCATTGTATAGATACTCGTATGAGAGTACGTTGAGTTTTTCGTCTTCTTTGAGGTCGTTACGGAAAGTAATGCCGGTTTGTTCGGCAGGGAGAAGGTTAAACAGCGGTTGCTGTGCAAGGCTTTTTTGGGCAATACCTGTTGCAGATAATGCCAGTATAGATATCCGGAGGCTTTTTTTGGTGGACTCTAATAAATTGCAGCAGCGGTAACGCATGTAATTAGGGGGATTATATATCAATAACGTAAACTTTAAAAATAGCAATTGCTTTCTACTTTAAACAAAAAAACAAGGCTGCTTGCACAGCCTTGTTTTTTATAAAGGGGAGTCGGGGAGATTATTTATCCCACCATACCCTGGCGGTGAATACGTCGCCGCCGGTTAACCTTGCTACAGCATCGTTGTAGTTTGCTGTATTGGTAGATGGCACGCCCAGTGGATAAGGTATCCGACGAGGGATAGAACCATCGGTAAACTGGCCGATGTAAGTAACCGGAGTTAACACAGGGAAACCAGATCTTCTCCAGTTAGCCCATGTTTCGTTGAAGTTGAACGTAGTAGAGGTTACTACGAAGTACTCCATGTTAATTTGCTGCAATGCAGTTGCAGGCACCAATGGGTGTGCTGCTACATAAGCTGTAATACTTGCTGTTGGTACAGTACCTGCGGCATTGAACTGTGCAATACTTGCCATATCGGCAGCAAGTGCATTGGCATAGTGGGTAGCGGCAACGCCGGTGTTCCAGCCTCTGCTTGCAGCTTCGGCCAATAGCAATTCGCTTTCGCCATAGGTGTACAGCATGTTAATACGGCTACGGTCGTCATAAACTTCAAACCTTGGGCGTGAGTATTTGCCATCTGGTGCTGCAACGTCGCCTGTTACGGCAGGGTCAGCAGGCGAGGTGCCCGGGTAGCCTGGTGCATTTGCAATGTCGGTAGTGCCACCGTTTAGGTCATAACCGTTTGGCATACCAATTTGTAAAGAAGCGGTATTATCACCTGCTGCGTAAGTTTCGTTGGCCGCTTTACCGGTACCTGCTGAAATCTCTGCAACGGCACTGACGCGTGGGTCTGTGGTTGACTGCATGTAGCTGATCAAAGTTTTTGACCATCTAACTTCCCTGAAATCGTCTTTTACCAATAGAGCGTTAACATCGCTGTTGCTATTACCGTTAGCTTCGTCGGCTTTTACTTTGGCGTTATCATCAATAGATGCCATAGTGCCGCCTGCGTATGCTTTCTCTGCATATTTCTGTGCAGTAGCCGCATCAACTTTGGTTAAGCGCATAGCAACTTTCAACATTAAAGAGTAACCCAGTTTTTTCCACTGCGCAATGTTGCCACCATACATTAAATCGGAAGATGGTTTGTCTTTAGTTACATCTAAAGCAGCTGTAGCGGTTTCTAACTGAGAAAGCATTGAGGTGTAAATACTTTGCTGCGTATCAAAAACCGGGGTAATAACGCCCGATTTTGCCTGGCCTTCCTGAGAGAAAGGGATATCGCCGTAAGCGTCAGTAACACGTTGCAAAATCAATACGCGCATAATGGTGCCAACGGCATCAAGGTTAGCATACTCTGGTTTGCCTGCTATCAGGTTTTTCATTTCATCAACCAGGGTCGACGCGCCATAGCTGGTGTTCCAGGTACGCTCCAGGTAACCCCGTCCGCTACCTCCGTAAACATACTTGTCGCCATTGCTGTAGTATGAATACGTTCCTGCTAATGATTGCGACCACATACTCTGAAAAAGTAATTGGTCGTAACCGCTGTTTGAAAACTTTATCTGAGCTTGAGCCAACAAAAAGTTTGGTGGAAATGTAGCCGCGTCTACTTTGGTTGGGTTGGTGTTGATTTCCTCAAAGTTTTTAGTACAACCCATTATAAAGGTGGCACCTACAGCAAGGCAACTATATATAAGTCGTTTTTTCATCTTTGTTATTTTTTAAATTTAAAGTTTACATTCAACCCGTAAGTTCTAACAGCGGGTACACTTGTACCTTCAATACCAGCATAGTTGATGCCCGAAGCAAAGTTTGATTCCGGATCAATGTTATCGGTATGTTTCATGATAGTCCACAAGTTACGTGCAACTAATGATAATGTTATGGAACTAAATGGCGTGTTGGCTATAGAAGTTTTTGGTACAGAATAGCCTAAAGTAACCTGGCGCAGTTTAATAAAGCTGCCATCCAAAACGTTTAGTGCAGAAATGTTACGCGCTAAGTTCTGGTAGTAAGTTTGGGCAGATACGTTCACTGTATTTGGCTGGCCTGCTTCGTTTACACCCTGGCCAACAACACCGCCTTCACGACCAACTAAGGTCATTTTGTTTAAACCGCGGTAGATGCTGTAGTAGTTTGTAGCCGATAACACCTTGTTGCCAAAACGGTAATCGATAAGGAACGAGAAGTTAAAGTTTTTGTAGCTGAAATCGTTGTTAAAACCACCGTAGAATTTAGGCATAACGCTACCCATGGCTTTACGGCCTGTAGCTTTAGGGATACCCTGTGCATCAAAGATGATGTTGCCGTTTGCATCGCGCAGGTAATCGTTAGCCAAAATTTGCGGACCCGACATACCAACAATAAAGGCTGTTGTAGCATTCAATGGGCGATATGTACCTAAACCAATATTACTATTATTGGCATCTGTTGATAATACCTTGTTTTGAACATAAGTAAAATTGAATGACGAGGTCCAGTTAAAGTCCTTGCTTCTTAATGGGGAACCGTGTAATTCAACCTCTAAACCTTTATTTTGGGTAGAACCAGTTGGAACATAATAGCTGGTGTAGCCGCTGGAGATATCAAGCGATCCTCTTAGGATTTCGTTCTTGGTTTTTTTAGAGAAGTAAGTTACATCTAAGCCTACGCGGTCATTAAAAAATTTCAACGCAGTACCAATTTCCAACTCCCCTAATGTATAAGGTTTTAAGAAAAGGTTTGGCAACGATGTATCAAAGCTACCCGCACTTATGCCATTTATTGAATTGTTTACATTGTAATAAACTCTGTTAGCATAAGGATCTGCACCGGCACTGGTTTTAGCATAAGAAATACGCAATTTACCAAAATCCAGTCCGTTAATATGAGTAAGCTCAGAAAAGATGAAACTACCGGAAACTGAAGGTGTAAATATACCGTAACCAACGTCGCTGCCAATACTTGAGTAAGCATCATAACGACCTGTTGTACTTAACACCAGGTAGTTTTTAATACCAAAATCAGCAGTGTAGTAAGCAGAGTTTACTTGTTGCTTGCTGATTCCCTGGTTACCTGAATCGCGGGTTTTACCGTTAGACAGATCGTAGAAGTAAGGGATGATGAATTGGTTTGCATTAATGTATGTACCCGATGCATCGCTTTTGCGGATGTTACCACCCACAGATACATCCAGGTTTAACAAATCCTTGATCAGGTCATGTTTTGCCCCGATCAAAACGTCGGAGTTTAATTCTGTGATCTGAGTAGTTTGAGTAGACATACTGCCATTGTTGCCGGTGTAAGCAGTACCTGTTGGGGTTATACCTAAACGCTTATCGTTTATTTTATCATAACCTACACGGCCCTGGATGTAAGCCCATGGGGTTATGGCATACTTAGCCGATATAGAAGAGATCAAACGCTCCCTGGTAGTGTTGGTTACAAAGTTGTAAGCAGCAAAATAAGGGTTGGTTACATAGATATCATCAGTAAAAGATTGCTCGGAACCATCGGCTTTAGTGCCGGGCGCAAGGATACTTTGTCCTTCGTTTGGTGCCAGGAACTGAACGTTGTTAGGGTTACCCGGGCCATCGCTCAAGCCTGAACGGTTTTTCGAATTATCTAAAATGTAGTTGGCTACAAGATTGATATCCAGGTTTTTGATAACAGTTTGCGACCCGTTGAAGTTAAAAGTCTTTCTGGTTAAACCGCTATTTGGTGTAATTGCGTGGTTGGTTAAGTTAGATGCTGATAACCTGAACGCGCCGGTTTCGTTACCGCCGGTTAATGAAACCGTATTGGTAAAGGTATTGCCTGTTTTGTAGAATTTGGTGTAATCGTCGTTGGTTTTTGAGTAAGCATAACTGTTGCCATCGAACTGTATTACAGATGAGCCATCTAATTTAGCGCCCCATGCCAGGTTACCTGATGCTAATGCGCCTGCAGCAGTAGTAGGTTTTGCACCGTTAACACCCTGTCCGTAGGTTGTTTGGAAATCAGTGTTGTCATAAACCTTATCTGCCTGGTAGTTGCTATTGTACTCAACGCCAAAACCAGAATTTTTCTTGCCTGATTTGGTAGTGATCAAAATAACACCGTTTACAGCACGTGTACCGTACAATGCCGAAGCCGACTGACCTTTCAATACAGTCATTGTTTCGATATCATCAGGGTTGATGTTGCTGATACCGTCACCGTAGTCTGCACCACCCCATTCGCCCGATTGGCCTCTTTGGGTGTTGTCCATTGGTACGCCGTTAATAACAAATAACGGGCCGCCTGCAGTTAAACTGGTTACACCACGCAGTAATATACGTGCCGATGAACCAGGGCCGCCATTGGTACCGCTAATGCTTAAGCCCGCTACGCGGCCTTGCAATGACAACGCCACGTTGGTTTCTTTAGCTGTGTTTAAAAGGTCGCCTTTTACGGTTGTTACAGAGTAACCTAATTTGCGCTCGTCTTTTTTGATACCGAGGGCTGTTACTACAACTTCGTTCAGTTTGGTGTTTGATACCAGGGTAACCTTCAGGGCTTTGCCGGTAAATGCTACTTCCTGGGTAGTGAAGCCAACGTAGCTGAATACTAATGTTGAATTTACAGGGGCATCAAATGCAAACTTACCGTTTACATCGGTTTGGCCACCGTTTGAAGTGCCTTTAACAGTAACGCTAACACCTATAAGGGGTTCGCCGTTTTCGTCGGTAACTAAACCCGTAGCAGGTACAAACGCACCGCTTTTGGTTTTTACGCTTACCGTTTTTGCAGTGGCTGCAACCGCAGGTAGCTGTGTGCCGGCAATTATTAAAAATGCCAGGGCAACTTTACATACCGGTATCGCAGGCGACATCCGGTACCTATTTCTTACACCCATTGGATGTTTAAAAAATTCCATATTTAATTAGTTTAAAAAGGGGTTAAATTCAACGCCCCGATTGCGGGGATTGCTTAAACAGTTTTAGTTTTTATCAGCAGTAGTCCCTACCAGGTAACCATGCTTTTTGGGGAGTGGAGGTAGGTTTTTCTTACATAGGCAAGTTGCTGAGTTTTAATTTAGTGATCATACTTTTTTGAGTTTGGTTATTAAGCATATGCGGTTATATAACCGCGCATGATGTGTTCTGATGGTATAGACAAATAAAAACTGGATGTTGCCTACACGTTATCAAAATATTTTTTATTTTTTTAAAAAGAAATCCCACTTATTAAAAATTATTAAGAAGCCTGGGTGCTGTTTTTAGATTATTGTTCGCTGTTTGTTGCTTAAAAGGAAATAATAACGATACCGGCGAAATGCACGAATAAGGTATTCAGCGACGCATTGTTAATGAGAAAAGCAACGGCTTAGTGTACCGGGGCAAATGAAAGATTGCTTTTTAGCGGGGGATGAGGAACAGAAATTGATTAGAAGAACAATGGGAGGGATAACAGTATGGATATGATACCGAAAATGGTTTTGTCGGTAGCGGACTGTGGTATGCGGCGTTGATCAGGATCAAGCACGGCGGTAAGTTTTTTAAGGGCTCTGAAGAGTTGCGTTTGCACCGTGCGGGGCGAAATATCCAAAACCTCAGCCACTTCTTTATAGCGCATGCCGTCTTCTTTTATCAGCCTGAAAATAATGCGGCACTGCTGTGGCAGCGAGGCTATGGCTTTATCAAGCTTAAACACCAGCTCTTTTTTTTCGAGCTCCTTTTGCGGGTTATAGGTGTTTACCAGGGCAAACTCGTCGGTGTCTTCAATTTGCACCATGTGTATGTTAGAATACTTTTTTACGTAGTTGAGGCTTTGGTTTTTTACAGCTATATAAAGGTAGGTGGCAGGGTTAAGTATGCCGGTAAGTTTTTTGCGGCTCTCCCAACATTTTACGAATAATTCCGACACGATATCCTCGGCCACCTCGTTTTGCTTTACGTAAAGCACGCAGAATTTAATGAGGGGTTTGTTTAATGCATAGAAAAGCTGCTCAAAGGCTTTCATATCGTCCTGGTGGCAGGTACGGCTCCATAATTCAGCGATATTGGTATTTTTGTTTCTCAAAGTATCCTTAATTATAGTACGCAGTAAACTTTAACATTTACGTAACAATAATAGTACATTTAGTATAATAATCAAATAAGCTGGAGTGAATTTTTAAAAAATTTTAAAAAGAATGGGAACTTAGTGTAGGCAATACAGTATTTAATTTTGTCTTACACTATATATAAATAGTTTAATATTGTTTGCAAAACCTAATTGTAAGATGATGAAGAAGTTAGCGGTACTTTGCCTGTTGGCCCTAAATGCCGGCGTTTTGCTGGCGCAGGAGCACCAGATGTCTAAAAATTACCAGGCACCTGCCGATCCCCTGGTGCAGCAGAAACTCAGCCAATGGCAGGACCTTAAATTCGGGCTTTTTATGCACTGGGGTACCTACAGCCAATGGGGGGTGGTAGAAAGCTGGAGTATTTGCCCCGAAGACGAAGGTTGGACGCAACGCAAAGGCCCTTACGGCGAAACCTATAACGGCTACGTAAAAGCTTACGAAAATTTGCAGACTACCTTTAACCCTACGCGCTTTAACCCCGAGAAATGGGTGGCTGCCGCCAAACGTGCGGGCATGAAATACGTGGTATTTACCACCAAGCATCACGATGGTTTCAGCATGTTCGATACCAAGCAAACCGATTATAAGATAACATCGGCAAAAACGCCTTTCTCTGCTAATCCGCGCAGCAATGTTACTAAAGAGATATTTAATGCTTTCCGCAAGGAGAATTTTATGATAGGTGCTTACTTTTCCAAGCCCGATTGGCATTCGCCCGATTATTGGTGGCCATACTTTCCGCCTAAAGATCGTAACGTAAACTACGACCCGGCCATGCATCCTGATAAATGGCAAAAATTCAAGGATTTCACCTATAACCAAATCAGCGAATTGATGACCGATTATGGCAAGGTGGATATTTTATGGCTCGATGGCGGATGGGTTCGCCCCAAAAGCACCATTGATACCGCGGTGGATTGGCAGCGCGGCATTAAATTCAACCAGGACATAGATATGCCCAGGATTGCCGCCATGGGCCGCGCTAAGCAGCCGGGCCTAATCGTAGTAGACCGCACCGTAGCAGGCGAATTTGAAAACTACACTACGCCCGAGCAGCAGGTACCCGGCGTGCCGCTTGATCATCCCTGGGAAACCTGTATCACCATGGGTGATTCGTGGAGCTACGTGCCGAACGACCATTATAAATCGGCACAGCAAATAGTGCAGTTGCTGGTAAAGATCGTATCGCGCGGCGGCAACCTACTGCTCAACATTGGCCCCGGCCCCGATGGCGACTGGGACCCGGTAGCGTACTCGCGCCTGGCACAGGTAAGTGGCTGGATGGAAACCAACGGCGAGGGTATTTACGGCTCGCAATCGGTAGCGCCGTATTCTACCGGCGATATTTTTTATACCAAGGCCAAAAACAGCAATACCTTATATGCCTTTTTAATGGCGGGCAAGGATAGTACGGTTAAGTTTGAGCCAACGGTTACCATTAAGCTTAATAATATAAAGGCTGTTAAAGGCGTAAGCCTGTTAGGCCAAAAGCAAAAACTTAAATATAAACTGAAGGGCGATGAACTGATCGTGAGCCTGCCTGCCCCTATACAGCATAATACAGGCTACCAATATGCAGCAACCTTTAAAATAACGTACTAACCAAAAGCTTAAATGAGATTATATAAAGCCGTGGCTTTGGCTGTTATCATTACAGCAACTGCCACCCTTACCGCTACCGCGCAACAAAAGGATGCGCGTTACCCAATTATTCCGTATCCTACACAGTTAGTGCGTGCAACAGGAACTTTTGTTGTTACGCCAAACACAACTATAGTTGCCCCTGCGGCATTTGCCAACGAAGCGGCCATGCTGAATACATTTTTTGGTAATAGCTTCGGCACCAAGCTAAAGCAGAGCCAGTCGGGTGCAGGTAAAGTCATCAGGCTTACCTACGACGGAAGCTTACAAGCCGAAGAGGGGTATAGCCTTATCATCAATGCAAATGGTGCAACCATCTCGGCCAAAACGGCTAAGGGGATATTTATGGGTGTGCAAACCTTACGACAGCTAATGCCTGCATCAGCAGAGCTTAAGGGAGGCAAATTGAAAAGCATTGCCCTGCCTGCCGTAACTATACATGATCAGCCGGCTTACGCTTACCGCGGCATGCATCTGGATGTATCAAGGCACTTTTTCTCTATAGGCTACCTGCATAAGTATGTGGATATGCTGGCGCTTTACAAGTTCAATAAGTTGCACCTGCATTTAACCGACGACCAGGGCTGGCGCGTAGAGATAAAAAAATACCCCAAGCTTACTGAAAACGGCGCATGGCGCACCTTCAATAATCAGGATACGGCCTGCATGAAAAAAGCCGTTGATAACCCGGATTTCGAGATAGATAAAGCGCACATCATCCATAAAGATGGCAAAACCCTGTATGGCGGCTTTTATACCCAGGCGCAACTGAAAGAACTGGTGGCTTATGCGGCAGCACGCAAAATAGATATCATCCCCGAGATTGATATGCCCGGCCACATGATGGCTGCCATAAACGAATACCCTTACCTCAGCAGCGATGGCAAAAAGAGCGAATTCGGAGAGTTGTTCACTAAACCAATCTGCCCATGCCTGCCATCAACCTTTACCTTTGCGCAGGATGTTTATAGTGAGATAATGGATATATTCCCATCTAAATACATGCACATCGGCGGCGATGAGGTAGACCGCTCTACCTGGGCCACATCTGAAGATTGCAAAGCATTGATGAAAAGGGAAGGCCTGAAGAACACGGCGGAACTACAAAGCTACTTCATCAACAATATGGAGAAATTCTTCAACTCCAGAGGCCGCAAGCTCATAGGGTGGGACGAAGTGCTGGAGGGCGGCGTAACCAATACCGCCGTAATTATGTATTGGCGTAGCTGGGTGCCCAAAGCACCTGTAGAAGCGGCCAAGCTGGGTAACAAAGTAATCATGACCCCGGGTAACCCGCTGTATTTCGATTCGCCGCCCGATAAGAATTCAATACCTAACGTTTATAACTTCCAGATCATCCCGAACGGTTTAACGGCGGATGAAGCAAAGAACATCATCGGCGCGCAGGCTAACCTCTGGTCGGAATACGTACCCACCGAAAACCGCGCCGACTACATGATCATGCCCCGTATGACGGCCCTTGCGGAGGTGCTGTGGACACACAAGCAGGATTTTGCCTCTTATCAACAGCGTCTGTTAGCGCAATATCCGCGTTTGGATTTAATGAAAGTACACTACCGCTTACCTGATTTGGGTGGGTTTTTATCCTCGAATGTTTTTACGGATGTGACCAAACTGGATGTCCAAATACCCTTGCCGGGACTGACCGTGCACTACACCACCGACGGTACACTGCCCGATATGTTATCACCCAAACTGAGCGAGCCATTGGTCATCAAAACCTCTCAGCACATACGCCTGGCAGCCTTTAAAGCCGATGGTGCGATGGGCGATGTGTATGACCTGCAATACCAAAAACAAACGCTCGCCGAACCGGTGGCCATAGCCAGCCCCGCCAAAGGATTGCTTTGCAGCGAATACAGGCAGTTGTATAAAAACACCACGCTTATCCCCAATACCAAGCCGGATACTACCTTTACCGTACAAAGCATCACCGTGCCTAAAGAGGCTGAAGCACCAAGCTTCGCTATAAAATACCGCGGCTATTTAGAGATCCCGACGGATGGCATCTACAGTTTTTATTTAACTTGCGACGATGGCGGAACCCTGAAGATAGCCGGGCGGGATGTAGTGAACAACGATGGCCTCCACGCTGCGATAGAAAAGAACGGGCAGGTGGCCCTGAAAAAAGGCTTGCAACCCATCGCCCTTGATTTTATAGAAGGTGGCGGCGGATACACCCTGAAATTGAAATATAGCCTAAACGGTTCCGAACCGAAAGATATACCGGCGGAATGGTTAAAAAATTAAGCGTTATGCTAAAGAAATTATTGCTTTTTGGTTTTTTGATGGGTGGAACGCCTGCCGCATTTGCGCAGGCCCCGCCGAAACCTTATGGTGCACTACCCAGTAAGGCACAGCTAAACTGGCACGAAATGGGGATGTACTGCATTATCCATTTTGGGGTAGATACTTATACCAACAAAGAGTGGGGCTTTGGCGATGAGGACCCCGCGATAGTAAATCCGACGAAATTTGATGCCATGCAGATTGTAGGCGCGGCCAAGGCCGGTGGCTTTAAGGGCGTGGTGGTTGTAGCCAAGCACCACGATGGGCTTTGCATTTGGCCAACCAAAACCACAGAGCATAACATCACCAAGGCCACCTGGAAGAACGGACAAGGCGATATGGTACGCGAGTATCAGTTAGCCTGCCAGAAATTGGGTATGCAATTGGGGCTGTACTGCTCGCCATGGGACAGGAACAACCCGCAATATGGTACGCCTGAGTATCTGGAGATATATCGCGCACAGTTGAAAGAATTGTACACCAATTACGGTCCGCTGTTTATTTCCTGGCACGATGGCGCGAACGGCGGCGATGGCTACTACGGTGGCAAACGCGAAGAGCGCAAGATAGACCGTACCAGCTACTACGATTGGGATAACACTTGGGCGATGATACGCAAATGGCAGCCCAACGCCGCCATATTTGGCGATATTGGTGCCGATGTGCGCTGGGTAGGTAACGAGGAAGGCGAAGCGGGCATAACCAGTTGGGCCACTTATTCGCCACAGGCACCCGATGCAGGTAAAAAGCCCTCAAACGGATATAGCAAATATTGGGAAGCAACAGAAGGTACCCGCCAGGGCAACTGGATGCCGGCCGAATGTGATGTGCCGCTGCGACCAGGATGGTTTTACCATGCCGCGCAAAACGAGCAGGTGAAAACGCCCTATCAATTATTAGAACTTTACTACAAAAGCGTAGGTCGCGGTGCCGATTTGGACCTCGGCCTCTCACCCAACCCGCAAGGCCTGCTTGATGACAGGGATGTGGCATCGCTGAAAACCTTTGGCGAGTTGCTGCAACAAACTTTCGCGGTAAATATGCTTAAGGGCGCGGCCTTTACGGCAAGTAATGTGCGTGGTGGCAATAAGCAAAAGTTTGGTCCGGCGTTTTTGACTGACGCTGACCGCTACAGCTATTGGGCAACTAACGATAATATCACCACCCCGCAGCTGGTTGCAGATATGCATTCGGCCAAAACTTTTAACGTAATACGCCTGCGCGAGAACATTAAACTTGGGCAGCGCATCAACGCAGTGGCCGTAGATGCCTTTGTCAATGGAGGATGGAAGGAAATAGCGACGGCTACCAGCATCGGCGCCAACAGGCTCATTCGCCTGCCGCAGAATGTTACGGCGAGCAAGGTGCGGCTACGCGTAACCAGTTCGGCTGCCTGCGTTGCCTTAAGCGATTTCGCTCTGTTTAAAGAACCTGCACATCTTAGCGCACCCATTATTGCCCGCGATAAGGCGGGTATGGTCAATATCGCTACCGATGCTCCTGTAAGTAGTATTCATTACACCGTAGATGGCACGGTACCAACGCTTGCTTCGCCGGGCTATCAAAAGCCCTTTCTGTTGGCAGATGGCGGTATAGTAAAAGCTATTAGCTTTGATGCAGGCAAAGCAGGCGAGGCAAGTGCAAAAGAATTTGGACTCTCTAAAACGGGTTGGAAAGTTGTGAAAGTATGGCCCCCTGCTGATGGCAAGCCGGAGTATGTCATCGATGAGGACATCAACACTAACTGGAACACCCTGCCGAAAGATACCCTGGCCAAACCGCAGTTTCCGCTGGAAATTACAATAGACCTGGGCAAAGAGCAAAATATTGCTGCCTTCACTTACCTGCCGCGGCAGGATAAGCAAACGCCCGGTATTGTGGACCGCTACGCATTATACACCAGCAGTAACGGGCAAATATGGGACCCGATTGCCAAGGGCGAGTTCGCCAATATTCAATCGAACCCGATAGAACAAGTAGTTACGCTGACACAGCCCATAAAGGCCCGGTATTTTAAATTTTCGGTATTGCACGTAACCAAAGGGAACGGCGTTGCAGTGGCCGAATTGGGTATCAAAGTAAAATAAATCATGAAAAAGTACTCGATATATTTCCTCGTCTCTATAGCTGTATGCAGTTTAAGCCTTAGCATATCGGCACAAACAAAAAAGAAAGCAGTTAAAACTACCGGTTACACCAGCTTTGTCGATCCCTTTATCGGTTCTGCATTGCACGGCCACGTGTTTGTGGGGGCCAATGTGCCTTTTGGTGCGGTGCAGTTGGGCCCTGTCAACATCAAAGCGGTCGACTGGGATTGGTGCTCAGGTTATAACTATTCCGACAGTACCATTGCCGGCTTTGCGCATACCCACCTTAGCGGTACCGGTATTGGCGATTTGGGTGATATCCAGTTTATGCCTACCACCGGCGATGTAAAAGTATTAAGCGGCGATCTCAGTGGCTATAACAGCGGCTATTACTCGCTCTTCAGTCATAAAGAAGAAATGGCCAGGCCGGGCTTTTATTCGGTAAAACTCAAACGCTACAACATCGGCGTTCGGTTAACTACCACCACAAGGGTAGGGTTTCACGAATATACCTTTCCAAAATCGGATAACGCGCATATTGTTATCGACCTGCAAAAAGGCATCGGCTGGGATCATCCTGTGGAAACCTACATCAAGCAGGTTAATGATACTACGGTAATTGGTTACCGCCATTCCTCGGGCTGGTCGGTAGACGACCGTATTTACTTTGCAGCCATTTTCTCTAAACGGATCAGCAATTTCGCGGTGTACGATAGCCTTGCCAAAGCAGGCGGTACCGAATTGAAGGGCCGTAACGTAAAGGGCGTGCTGAATTTTGCTACTGCTGCCGGTGAAAAGGTGAAAATCAAAGTAGGCATTTCGCCCGTAAGCATGGAGAATGCCCTGGCCAATATCAATGCCGAAGCATGCAACTGGGATTTCGACAAAGTAAAGAACGATGCGAACACTTTGTGGAATAACGAACTGAGCAAAATTGCCATTAAGGCTACCCCGGCGCGTATGCGTACTTTTTATACCGCATTTTATCATACCATGATAGCGCCATCGGTGTATAACGATTACAACGGCGATTATTTAGGCACCGATAAAAAGGTGTACCACAAGCCGGGCTTTACCAACGTTACTACCATGAGTTTGTGGGATACCTACCGGGCCGAAAATCCATTGATGACCATTACCCAGCCACAGCGTGTTAACGACCAGATCAGTTCGATGCTGGCCATATACCAGCAGCAGGGCAGGCTGCCCGTTTGGCCATTGATGGGCAGCGAAACCGACTGCATGGTAGGTAACAGCGCTATCCCTGTAATTGCCGACGCCTTTTTGAAAGGCTACACCGGCTTCGACCGCGATTTGGCTTACGAGGCCGTAAAAACTACGGCCATGGGCGATCGCCGCGGGCTTAAATTTGTGAAGGAACTGGGCTATATCCCTGCAGACACCCAAACGGAGAGCGTGGCTACCGGTATGGAATATGCCATAGATGATTGGTGTATAGCCCAAATGGCGAAAAAGCTTGGCAAGATGGATGACTACGAATACTTTAGTAAGCGTGGCCGTAATTATGCTAACTATTATAACAGCGAAACCCACTTTATGCGCGGTAGGCTGGGTGCAAATGAATGGCGCAGTCCGTTTAGTCCCTTTGTTTCAAGGCATATGAAGGATGATTTCACCGAGGGCAATGCCTGGCAATATACCTGGCTGGTACCGCAGGATGTAGAAGGGCTGATGCAACTATTAGGTGGGCGTGATGCCTTTATCAAGAAGCTCGATTCGCTGTTTATCGCAAAAGGCGATATGGGCAACGAGGCTTCTAACGATATAACCGGCCTGATAGGCCAGTACGCGCACGGCAACGAGCCGAGCCATCATATCACCTATATGTATGCCTATGCAGGGCAACAATACAAAACTGCCGAGAAGGTGCGC
The DNA here is from genome assembly GCF_004519315.1 of Mucilaginibacter psychrotolerans. Classification (GTDB taxonomy): domain Bacteria; phylum Bacteroidota; class Bacteroidia; order Sphingobacteriales; family Sphingobacteriaceae; genus Mucilaginibacter; species Mucilaginibacter psychrotolerans. The sequence goes on along the minus strand of NZ_SOZE01000005.1, from coordinate 208,001 downwards.
TTTATATTGGATAGCTTTTACACTAACAAAAAAGATGGCATCATAGGCAATGAGGATGTTGGTCAAATGTCAGCCTGGTATGTGTTATCGGCAATGGGTTTTTACCCCTTGAACCCGGCAAATGGCGCATACGTTTTCGGTAGCCCGGTAATTAATGATGCGGTACTGAAGCTGGCTGGTGGAAAATCGTTCCACATCAGCATCAAAAATAACACCGGTGCGAATAAATATATCCAAAGCGTCACGCTCAACGGGAAGCGGTATCCGAAGGCGTATCTGCTGCATAGCGAGATAGCTAAAGGCGGAAACCTCACTGTTACCATGGGCAGCAAGCCATCGGCAGTGTTCGGCGTTGCCCCATCGGCAAGGCCGAAGTCGGTTTATTAGGAGCATAAGATCACCAATAAAGCAAAAGGCCGGTATCCACAACCGGCCTTTTGCGCTTTATCATATCAGTTCAGTTTGTTTCTTCTTTATGCCGATTTGCGGGTAGTTTGATATAACGACGAGCTGTGCAGTGCATCCAGTATTTGGGGAGAAGGGATGGTGCCGTTCAACTCATTGTCCACCTCATCGTACAAAATCTGGTTGTTGGTATCCAGTACATAGGTGGCCAGCAATGGCACATTTACATCAATGCCCGAATAGGTGTTCCACACCGGTGATGCCTCTGAAAACAGCTTCAGCTTTTGTGCGATGACGTTTTCCTCATCATAATAGAAACTGAGCGAGAGGCTGTTATCCCATATCATATTTTCGAAAGCTTTGCTGTCCTCGTCTGGCGTAATAATCAGCAGGTTTGCGCCTGCGGCCCTTATTTCGTGCTGTATGGCATTCAGTTGCTTTAGACGGACGGTGCCGCTTTCGCCCCAATGGGCCGAGTAAAAGCTGATGACCAGCGGTTTGTTGAGTAGCTGGCGCAATACAACAGGCCCATGTACCTGCGAGCCATTGAAAAACTGTCGCCAGTTGTTGAATTCTTTTTTAAGGGCAAAGCCGGGTATGCTTTGGCCGGTTTTCAACGGTTTTAGCGGTTGATATTTTTTGTATGGAAGTTCGAGTTCGCTAATAATTTCTAAAAAATCGAAGCTATGCTGGGTGTAGTAGGTTGATGCCATGGCGTATTATTGTTTTTCGGTTTGGGTTTTTAATGTTTGTACTTCCAGCCTTATCACCTGCGCCAATGCTTTTACGTGCTGCAAGCCGGTGCGCAAACGGGTACCCGCTGCATGGTTGCCTTTTTTGTAAAACCTTTCTGCATCGGGCTCAATGGCAGCAATGAGGTTTTTCAGATCGGTGTATTTGCTCATTTGGGCTGAGTTCTTTAAATTGTTACTGTATATCAGCTGTATAACAGATAGAGTTGTGAAATTATTTATGATGTTCCGGCCGCTTTTAGGCCGTTAAAGGAGAAGAGTTTAACAGCAACAACAATACTGTACACCTTTGGGGAAGCGGTACATAGTGTGTGATGAATGTATTTGCTTATTCATTATATATAATGTCTATAGATTTAATAGATATTATCAAAAGTAGGAAGATTACCCAATTGCATGCAAATTTTATTTTAAAAAAATGATCGGATGTTATGACACGAGGCAAATGGTATCCTTGCAAAACAATATACTGCCCACACTGAAACCTTGCCGATCCGTTTTCGTTATTTTGACGCCAACAAACGAGGCTTAACAATGAATGAGTACGCATTAATTACCGGGGCGGGCCGGGGGATAGGTAAAGAGTTGGCTTTACAACTGGCCGAACGTGGCTATAATTTATTGTTGGTAGCCCGTTCTAAAGGCGATTTGGACGCGCTTGCCCAAACGGTGGCAACAAATTATCAGGTGAAGGCACTATGTCTCAGCGCCGACCTTTCTGCAGACGGCGCTGCACTGGCCGTTGCGGATTGGTGCAAAACTTTGGGTGTGCCGGTGAGTATCCTGGTGAACAATGCCGGCTATGGGCTCTGGGGCAATTTTGATGAGCTTGATTTAGCTGCTCAAATGAATATGCTTAAACTGAATATCAGTGCCCTGGTAGAACTTACTTATTATACGTTGCCTTTGTTAAAAAAGCAGAGTAAGGCGTTTGTGCTCAATGTATCCAGCGTTGCGGCCTACCAGGCTGTGCCGTCGCTGGCATTGTATTCTGCAAGCAAAGCCTTCGTTTTGTCGTTTAGTCGCGCTTTACGATACGAGCAGAAACAGGGTAAAGTAAGCGTAACCTGCCTTTGCCCCGGCCCAACGGCAACCGGCTTTGCCCAACGCGCAGGCATGGATGCGCTACAGGAACTTGCCGAAAAATTCAATATGTCGCCCGCCGAGGTTGCTCGTGTGGGATTAAAAGCCATGTTCCGCAAAAAAGCAGAAATAGTGCCGGGGTTTCTGAACAGGGTATCGGCCATTGCTGCCAGGCACTTGAATAAGAGCTTGGTTGAGCGTATTACAGCGAGCTTATACAAAAAGTAAAAATTATTTTAAGAAACTGTTGCAGGATTGGTTTAACTCCTTATATTTGTAATGTATATAAAATACATAGACATTATAGTCTATAAAACAGATGACCTTCAACAGCCAAAATATCATCGCATGCCCCATGCGAATGCAATTGCCAACCGCGGCAATGTGTTGCTGTTGTTGTTGATTTCCGCCAGCCCATTTAGTTCTGCAGGTTATAGATTCTTTTAAAGAACTATACTATTCCATCAATTTTAACATTTCTTTTCATGTCGGCCATATACCAAAAATTTACGCTGGGCAGCCAGATTACCCAGGAACAAAAAGCCTTTTTTAACGAGCACGGGTTTATCCATTTTCGTAATTTCATTAAGCCCGAAACAGTGGCCGATATACTGCGTGCCTCGGAAGAGGTGCAGCAAAAGTGGATCAGCAACAATACAGAGAAAGTGAACGGCGTGCCCATAAAATACGGTAAAGATCTTAACGGCAGTAAGATAGTGCAGCGCTTTGCCTTTGTCAACCAGCACCACAGCCTGCTGGGCGAGTTTGCGCAGGACCCGCGTTTTGATGTGTTGCTGGATATCATAGGCCCCGGTGCCAGGCTGGGTACGGACGAAAAGGACGGTATGGTATTTAACCACTACGTAAATGGTCCTGAGAGCGGCTTTACCAAAATGGGCTGGCATACCGATGGACTGCGCGATATTTTCCTGGGCGGCAAACTTAACCCGATGCTCAATGTGGGCATCCATCTGGATAACCTGCACGCCGATAACGGCGGGCTGCGCATATTGCCCGGTACGCATAAGCAGGGTATCTACAGTATGCTGTTCAAAAAGCGATACTTCCTGGATAATGATGCCGATGCCGCCGAAATTGCCATAGCGCCCGCCGCAGGCGACCTTACCATACACGATGGTCGCCTTTGGCACCGCGTAGCGCAATCTACCGTGGTTGGCGAGCCAAGCCGCCGCAGGGTTATTTATATCCCTATTATTGCAGGTAAATATCAGCCTAAGAACGAGAACAGCCCTACCGCTTTTTACCAGAAATTTGCAGGTTTAGTAAAATAAGTAATATGTTGATAGCATTGATAATAGGGTACTTTATCCGTCGCCGTAAGCTGGCAGCGGCGAGGCAACAGTTGCAGCCTACCATACAAACACTTAATCCGTAAAGTTATGTCGCTTATTATTACTGATGATAACTTTAACGAACTGGTACTGAGTGCTGATAAACCGGTACTGGTTGATTTCGAGGCTGATTGGTGCGGATCCAGCAATATGGTAGGCCCGGTTGTGGAGGCGATATTCCGCGAATATGCAGGTAAGGCCATAGTGGGTAAGATAGATGTAGACACCAATCCCGAAGCGGTCAGGCGCTACGGCATACGCAATATACCCGCACTGCTATTTTTTAAGGGGGGCGAGATTGTAGATAAGCAGATAGGTGCCGTGCCCAAACGGCTGCTTGCCGAGAAGCTGGATAAGCAATTGAGATAATTGCTGCCACTTTTCTGTTTTTGCCTCTTGCTCATCATCCAACATTCCTACAGAATATCTCTGTACTATGGCTGAAAGTTTAACAGCCCTCCATGAAGATTAAAAACAAAAAGGCAATTGCCATTGCGCTATTCGCGCTGGCCTCTTATACTGCTTCTGCACAAAATAAAACAGGCCTGCACATCCTTAAAAGTCACATTATCAATAGCCCCGGCGGCTGGGATTATGTAACTGTAGATGCCCCGAACCAGAAAATATATGTATCGCACGGCACGCAGGTAAACATCTTGAGCACCGCCACGGGCGATTCTATCGGCGTGATACCCAATACCAACGGGGTACACGGCATTGCCCTTGTGCCTGCCCTGAATAAGGGGTATACCAGCAACGGGCGGGACAATACATGCTCAGCTTTCGACTTAAAAACCAATGCTTTAATAGCGACTATCCCGGTGGGGACTAACCCCGACGCTATCTTTTACGACGATTTTTCGAAAAAAGTGTATGCCTTTAACGGTCGCAGCAGTGATGCCTCGGTGATAGACCCGGCTACCGATAAAGTGTTGGCTACCGTACCCTTAGGCGGCAAACCGGAGACTGGCGTTTCTGATGGCAAAGGCAAAATATTTGTAAATTCTGAAACCACAAACGAGGTAATTGCCATAGATGCAGCTACTTACAAAGTAATTGCCCGTTATAAGATAACCGATGGCGACGAGCCGAGCGGCTTGGCTATAGATAGGGCAACCAATCGCCTCTTCGTGGGTTGCGGCGGTAACCAAACCCTGGTGGTGATAGATGCGGGCAATGGCAAGAACCTGGCCAAATTTCACATTGGCGATTGCGATGGTGTGGCTTTCGACCCGGAATTGAAGCTGGCATACACCTCTAATAACGAGGGGACTATATCCGTAATCAAAGAAATCAATGCGAATAAATTCGCGTTCGTAGAAAACATCAACACCGAAAAAGGGGCGCGCACCATCGGCATAGATGTGCTTACTCATCACCTGTTTTTACCAACTGCCAAATTGGAAGCAGTAGCCCCAACGGCCACTAATGCCAACCCAAGGCCAAAGATGGTGCCCGGAACATTCCATGTAATTGAGGTGGGTAAATAGCATCATGCATCTCAAAAACGCGGAAAAAAACCTTCGGATTTTTCCGCGTTTTTGCTCAAATGCACAATATTTAGGTGCATTTTTCGCGCAATTCGCGTCTTTTTTCGAGCTGGTTTTTTAACGAGCAAAAAATAGGAGAAAAACCGCAGGGTGGGGGTATTGGCAACCTATAATCGCGTGGGAGACTGATGAATTTCCAATTCCGGATAGTTGCAAAATACCCACTGCAAACTGCCCGCCGAACCCACCAGTCCTTCAATTTTATATTCGGTTTATTACAAACATATTGTTGTTACATTCTGCGCTTTAACTTTTCAATAAATTTAAGTACGTTTGGGCTATACGATTTAAACTATTACTGATCATACTAAAAATTAAAATGAAGTTATTCATAAAGAAGCCGATAGCGCAATTAATGGCTGCGTCGGCGGAATCGGAAAAAACATTAAAACGAACGTTAGGCGTAGGGTCGCTTATCGCGCTGGGAATTGGTGCCATCATAGGCGCGGGTATATTTGTGCGTACAGCTGCAGCAGCAGGTGAACATGCCGGGCCCGCCGTAACTATTTCCTTTTTAATTGCAGCGGCAGGTTGTGCGCTGGCTGGTTTATGCTATGCAGAATTTGCGAGTATGATACCCATTGCCGGCTCTGCTTACACTTACTCTTATGCTACCATGGGCGAGTTTATCGCCTGGATCATCGGTTGGGATTTGGTGCTGGAGTACGCGCTGGGTGCCGCAACCGTTTCTATTGGCTGGTCGCAGTATTTTAACGAGTTTTTGCATACCTTCTTTAATGTGCATATACCGTTTGTATGGTCGCACTCTCCGCTCGAGATTTCTAATACCACAACAGGCATGTACGCTGCGGAATTCGGGCAGCATGGCTTTGTTAACCTCCCGGCTATCTTTATCCTGCTGATGCTTACCTTGTTGCTTATCCGTGGTACTGCAGAATCGGCAATTGTAAACAACGTTATCGTTGTTGTAAAAGTGGCTATCGTGTTAATGATCATCGGTTTTGGCTGGCACTTTATCAACCCCGCATTGCACACACCTTACATGATCCCTGCTGATGCAGGTACTATCAAAGTAAGCGCAGGCACTGTTGATTACGCCGATACCTTTAACCACGGCTGGCTGGGCGTATTGCGCGGTGCAAGCGTGGTGTTCTTTGCATTCATCGGTTTTGATGCGGTATCTACCGCTGCGCAGGAGGCTAAAAATCCGCAACGCGATATGCCAAAAGGTATTTTGATATCGTTGGCTATCTGTACTGGTTTATATATTCTGTTCTCTCACGTACTAACCGGTTTGGTTTCTTACAAAGAGTTCCTTATCCAGGGTAAAGAAGCATCTGTTAGCTATGCTATCAAAGCGGCAATGCCTGGTTACGGCTGGTTAGCATCTTTTGTTACCGTGTCTATTTTAGCTGGTTTCTCTTCGGTTATCCTGGTGATGCTAATGGGCCAAACCCGTGTGTTCTACACCATGAGCGTTGATGGCCTTATCCCTAAAGTATTTTCTAAATTACACCCTAAACATCGTACACCATACAAATCTCAATGGTTGTTCTTCGTGTTCGTATCGCTTTTTGCAGGTTTCATCCCTGATAAATATGTAGGCGACATGGTTAGTATCGGTACCTTATTTGCGTTCGTACTGGTATGTTTGGGTATCTTCATCCTGCGCCGTACCGATCCTAATTTGGTTCGTCCGTTTAAAACGCCATGGTATATGGTAGTTTGTCCGCTGGGTGCTGCGATCTGCTTATGTATGATTGCAAGCGAAGGCTGGGAGAACTGGGCGCGTTTAATTGTTTGGTTGCTGATTGGCTTTGTAATTTACTTTACTTACAGTATCAAACGTTCTCACGTGCGCAGGGGTGTTGTAGAACCGGCTAACGACCCTATCAACCCTAAGTATGTTGAATAGTAGGGGTCAATCCTTATAAACAAAAAAGGTTCTGTGCAAACAGAACCTTTTTTGCTTTAATCTCTTTTGTAGCTAATGAAAACCAACAAAACCCTATGGATGCTTGTTTTTATTGCGGTAATCAACTCCATGGGCTTTGGCATTATTGTGCCGCTCTTGTATTCCTATGGCAAAAAGTTCGGCGTTACCGAACAAACCATCGGCTTGCTTACCGCAGCATTTTCTGTAGCACAGTTTTTTGCCACGCCGGTGCTGGGATCCCTGTCAGACCGGTTTGGCCGTAAGCCCTTGTTGGCCATCAGCCTGGTGGGCACCTGTGCATCGTTCATTTTGTTTGGCTTGGCGGGTAGCATCTGGATGCTTTTTGCCGCGCGGATACTGGATGGCATCACTGGCGGTAATATCTCGGTTGCGCAAGCCATGGTGTCGGATATTTCCTCGCCTAAAGAACGCGCCAAAAACTTCGGGATACTGGGTTCGGCGTTTGGGTTTGGCTTTGTTATTGGTCCGGCGATAGGCGGCTTGCTGAGCAGGCTGGGCGAGGGGGTGCCCTTCTTTTTTGCTGCTGTCGTTGCCATGATCGGGGCTTTGCTCTCTGTTTTTCTGTTGAAAGAAACCAACGATATCAAAAAGAGTGGCGCGGATAAAGCGCACAAATTCAGCTTTATGTTGCTGGTCACTACGGTGAAGAAGCCAGTTATCGGCACAGCAATATTGGTAGGTTTTTTGCTGACAATGGCACAGTTCACCATGATTATCGGTTTCCAAACCTTTACGGTAGATGTGCTGAAGATCAGCCCCACCCAAATCGGGCTGCTGTATGCAGGTTTCGGCATAACGGGCATATTGATGCAGTTGGCCGTGCCGCTCATCAAAAAGGCCATCCCCTCGCAGGCACTTATACTTTTGCTCTCTACCCTGGTGTGCTTGGGCATGATGATACTCACCGGCTTCGCATCGGGCATAGTGTTGTTTGCGGCTGCCATAGCTGTTTACGGCCTGTTCAACGGTTTGCGCAATCCTATGCTTAACGCCATCATAGCCGACCATAATACCGATGCCGGGCAAGGGGAGGTGATGGGCGTTAACCAGTCGTACGCCTCCATCGGGCAAACGCTGGGGCCGATAAGCGCAGGGCTGGTTACGGTTATTTCGGTACATAGTGTTTTCTTTTTATCGTCTTTATATATTTTAATCGCACTTTTGTTCAGTATTCGCTTAAAGTCGAGAGATTAAAACCCTGATGCCTATGCCACACTTTATTTTTAAAGAGATATTATCGGTTACGATGATCCTCTTCGCCATCATTGATATTCTGGGCGCCATACCCGTAATTATACAGCTTCGGCCGCGCGCTGGGCATATCCAATCAGAAAAGGCAACCATAGCGGTGTTGGTGCTCATGATCGCATTCTTATTTCTGGGCGATGAACTGCTTGCGGTCATCGGGCTGGATATCTCATCCTTCGCCATTGCGGGCTCCATCGTAATATTCATTATTGCGCTGGAGATGATTTTAGGTGTGGATTTTTTTAAAGAGGAGGCGCCAGATTCGGTGTCCATCGTTCCGCTGGCCTTCCCGCTCATAGCCGGGGCAGGCACCATGACCACGCTGCTCTCCCTCAAATCGCAATATCAAACCCAGAATATCGTAGTAGGCATCATTATCAATACCATATTTGTTTACATGGTGCTCAAGAACGTGCAATGGCTGGAGAAGCTTTTAGGTAAAACCGGGCTGCATATCCTCCGTAAAGCTTTCGGGGTGATATTGCTGGCTATAGCGATTAAACTGTTTAGGAGTAATAGCGGGTTGTAGGGGTATGGATGCACCAATTCGCAGCTTTAATGTTAATGATCCAATTGTTTGGACAGGTAACCTCGAGGACGACTGTACAGCCCTTTGGTGCGGGTTAATGCTACGTGCCGAATGGATGGAAGAAGATTATTGGTGGTGGCGTGTTTGTGATACGAAAAGAGCCGATGTTATTATAGACGACGCTAATAGTACAGATGAGCGTTTCATTGACGGTGAGGTCTCGAGAGCAAGAGCGGAGAGCGTTGCAAAACAATATATCAATACGATATCCGGGAAAATAGCCGGGAAGTTTGTGATAACTAAAACGTTTAAGGTTACTGGCCGGGGTATTGTTTTTGCCGGGTATATAGAAGATGGCTCGTTGTCCTCAGGGAATACCATTGAGTTTGTTACGCCATTTTATATATGGCATAGAAAAATCTGTGGAGTGGAAGGTCTATTGGATCCATCTGCCAGTAAGATAAACACAGGCCTGTTAATCGAGTGTAGAAATGAATTTGAAATTAATGAGTTGCAGGAGTGGGAACCAGAAAACCAAGTTGCAGTTGTATTTGAAAAATAATCTCCTGCTACCACGAGATACGCTGCGCTAAACTCGCGGTAGCGGATTAAGTGTACGGGTGTGAAATAAATGAAGATTACTAACTTAGTTCTAACATAATTTTATCTTCAAACCAACCATGGGAATCGACTTGTATGGTATCGTAATTTTCATTTTAATTTTAGTCGTCTCTGCTGTCGTTGCCTATTTTGCATCCAGAGGTTTGCTATATAACCCCAAAAACGCTGGTAACAAGCTAGCAAAGTTTTGGAGTGTGCTAACCTTCATACTCATCTTTTTCGCCATGGTTTTTATCTGTGTTTTAACCGTCGCTCTCGGTTTAAACTTCATTAATTAATATTGGCGTGCGTCTATGCTCCATAGCGTACATATGTCAGCTTTCAGCTGACGAAAGCCGGAAGTTTGCGCCGATAAGCACGGCGAATTTGCATAGCCGATTGTCCTGCGTAGAGATTGCTTCGTGCCTTATAATGACGTGGCATTAAGTTGTTGATTATCAGTATGTTTTTTTTTACACGTCATAACCTTTTTTTTCAGGGCACACCCTGATGGATACTCGCAATGACGATGTGGTAATGTTTTGGCGTTTTGCTTGTTTTTTCTTATTGGCTCTTAATTCTTGTCTCTTGATTCTTGCCACTTGATTCTTTCTACAGCCGCTACTCGCTCCTCAAACTCTTCACCGGGTTGGCCAATGCGGCTTTCAGGGTTTGCAGGCTGATGAGCACCGCAGTAACAGCAGTCAATGCCAGTACGGCCAGCACAAATGGTGCCGGGCCAAGGCTGATGCGGGTAGCATAATTATCCAGCCAGTGCTGCGTCATATACCAGGCCAGCGGACAAGCAACCAAACCGGCAATCAATACTATACCTAAAAATTCTTTCATAAACAGCATCATCACATGGCTTACCGAAGAGCCCAACACCTTGCGAATGCCTATCTCTTTGGTGCGTTTTTGTACGCTTAGCGATATAAGCCCCAATACGCCCAGTAGTACGATGATGATGGCCAAACCCGTTGCCAGGTAGGCAGCCTGTTTCAATTGCAGTTCGGTTTTGTACATTTTGGCGATGGCATCGTCCATAAAGTTATACTCAAACGGTGCGCCGGGCATTACTTCGGCCCATTTGCGTTGCAGGGCCTCCAGGCTGCCTTGGATGTTGCCCTGCCTTAGCTTTATGGAGAAATAGCGGTAAAGCGTTGTTTGATTTACGTTGTAAAACGTTACCGGCTGCATCTTCGCTTGCATAGATCCAAACTGAAAATCGGCTACTACGCCGCAGATGAATAACGGGTCGCGGCTGCCCAGCGCCCTGAATTGCTGGCCGATGGCATCCTTTGCGTTGGCAAAGCCGAGCATCCTGGCCTGCATTTCGTTGATGACCACCTTGGCCGAATCGGCCTGCACGTATTGCGGCATAAAGAACTGGCCGGCCTTTAGCTTCAACCCGTAGGTTGCTGCGTATTGGTTATCGGCCGCCAGTACTTGCGACGTGAAACCCGATGCAGAGTCGGCATTCATTTTTGTTGCCTGGAAGCTGCCGCCGTTGTTGCCATCGGGGATTTCCCACGAAAGGCTAACTGCGCTTACCTGCGGCAGTTGAGCCAGTCGGTAACGAATGCCTTCCATTTTTTGCACGCCGGGTTTGCTCCAGTCGCGCGGTAGTTGGGCATAAACTACATAATCTTTATCGTAGCCCAGGCTTTTACCGAAGAACAGGTTGATTTGTTTCGACACCACTATCGCGCCTATCAGCACCACCGCCGCCGTGGCAAACTGGAAGGCGATGAGCCCCTTGCGGAACAGCACGTTATCTTTCACCTGATTCAGCTTGCCTTTTAGCGAATCGACCGATTTTAAAGCCGATAGCACCAAAGCAGGGTACAGTCCGGCGATGAGGCCAATGACCAGCGCCAATGCAAAAGGCATCAGGTAAAAATAAAGTGGAAAGGAGAATAGCCCGCCGATATCTGTAGCCAGCAGCGAGGCGAAGTAGGGGCGGGCCAGGCCATAGATACCAAGGGCAACAAGCGTGGCGATAAGCACCATCAATACTGATTCGGTCAAAAACTGCCAGATGAGTTGTTTTCGCAAGCCGCCCAAAACCTTGCGGATGCCCATCTCTTTCATGCGCTGTGAGGAGCGGCTTATACAAATGTTGACGAAATTGATTACCGCCATCAGCAAGATGAACAAGGCGATGGACGATAGCGTGTAAAGCATCTTTTTTACCAGCCCGTTATTGCCCTCCAGGTAATATTTTGATAGGGGCACGAGGTAGGGGGTAAGATTGGCGCTGATTTGGGGTGGCGCATTCTTTTTAATAAGGCTAAGCATCGGCGCGGTCAATGCTTCGGGGTTTACGCCGCGGCGTAGTTCTACCAAGCCAACTATTACGGTATTGTTCCAGCCCTCTAAATTTCTGCCCATGAATTTCGCAGCAGCACCGGGCAAAAAGAAGGTGCTGTTGCTTTGTTCGATTACGTTGGTTACCGAGTTTTTGCTCAATTTATCCAACACGCCCCGTATCACGAAATCGTGGCGCTCGCCCTTGAAGTTTTCGATGCTGAGGGTTTCGCCTACCACATCGGTTTTGCCAAAATATTTGACGGCCCGATCTTCGGTAATCACTACCGAAAATGGGTCGTTGAGCGCGGTGGCCGCATTGCCGTGCAAAAGCTTAAAGCCATAGGTGGTTAAAAAGGTGCTATCGCCTACCTGCAGGCTTTCCCTAAAGTGCATATCGCCTTTAGATACGTTGGAGCTTACGCCATCCCAATGGTAGTAATTAGCTACAAGCCCGGGGTATTCGTCTTTAAGGGCTTTGGGCATTGGTGCCAGCGCGGTGAGCGGGTAACCCATATTAGGGTCTTTCCATTTGCTTTGGATGATGTACTGGTTTTCGGCGTTCTTCAGGTCGGCATTAACTTCCGCCTCATGCCATACGTAAGCGGCGATAAGCATGGTAAATGCAATGCCGACGGATAGCCCGAATATGTTGATGAGCGAGAAAAGCTTATGCTTGATAATGTTGCGCCAGGCAATGATGAAGTAGTTGTGCAGCATAGGTGTGGGTTTATGCACCTAAATTACGCAGCTAACATGCCATAAATGAAAAGATTAACATTATTTAACAAGGCTGTAAGCCTGGACGCTTAGATCGGGGTTACCGTCATACCGAATTTATTTCGGTACCCCACGCGGCAGGTCTACGATATGCAAAGCGATTAAGCACAGTGGCTACTTTTATGATGGGGTGTTGAAACAAGTTCCAACATGACGACATGTTTTTTAGTACGCGCTATCGCTAAAGGGCCAGGTGGGCAACCTAATCCTTCTTCGGATGCTCTATCACGAAAACATCCTCATTGTCTTTCTTCATGAAGTATTTTTCGCGACCGAATTTTTCCAGTTTGGTTTTGTCGGTGGAGAGTTCGGCAAAATCCTTGTTTATGCGGGCCGTTTCGGCTTTGTAGAAATCGCGCTCCTGCTCCAGTTTTGCCAGTTGCTGGCGGTATTGGTATTGTGAAAAGATATCGTTGTTATCGAAGAAGATCATCCATACCACAAATATTACGGTTATCAGGAAATATTTGTTCTTGATAAGGTTGATGAAACGTTTCATATAGTGCTGCCGACTGAATTTAATTATAAAGCTATTTAATTTATTCGAACGTTGCAAGCCGCTTTATCAACTTATTAACACTGCTATGCCTGTGGCTGTGGCTAAAATGCAGATTAACAGGGGAAACCTTAGCCGTTCCCCCTATATAAATGGTGCGGAAAATGTTGGTTTCAGTTTCAGGTTTTTGGTTGATAATTCCCTACCCGCCTTACATCTGTACGCGCGGGTGGGGTTTCTATGCGCTCTTTTAATGCCGCCCTTAAGGCTTTAAAGGCGGGCATTTCGGTAAATGCGGCGTTATCGCCTTCATTATCGAAAGATATCATGTGCATAAAAGAGCTGTCGCCGGTTTTATATACTACGTATTCGATGCCATCGGGCTTATCGGTCTGCAATTGGGCAAATACATCTTTAATCAGGTCTTCATTTTCTGCTGCGCGGCCCTCTTTTACGGTGTATTGGATAATGGAATGTTGTATGATGATTGGTTGTTTTGATTTAATTTAATCAAAGCTACCACAAGTTATTGGAATTGAGTGAGGTGCATAAGCGACAGGTTGCGGGGCGAAACAGGTCATATATCTGTAGAGACGCTATGTTTTGCGTCTAAATAAGGGGTAGAGACGCAATATTTTGCGTCTGATATTTGTTCGAGACGCAAAATATTGCGTCTCTACGGAAGAGGATGCCGCGTTAAGGATAGCAGCGGAAAACCCGCAGCCCGAGCGGAGGAGACGAGGGCGGTAAAAGGGCGAGGATTTGCAGCGGATAGCCTGACCTGCCCGCCTGGAGGCAGGCCCGCAGGGGAACGCCCAAGTCATTCTCTTCGATGAAGTATGTTAATAGTATTAAAATACTTAATATTAATTTAACATTGAAGTTCGGCGTTATATATTTGCGCTATAAAAATGAATATCGATGCTTAAAACCTTGAAGCAAGTCTCTTTTGTACTTATTGTACTAACCCTAATTGTTTTTACCGCTAAAGCGCAGGATTCTAAACTGGGCACCTGGGCCATAGCCACGGTGGTAATGCCGGGCGATAGTGTGCGCCATTGGGGAGGTTATACCGAGTTTCAGGTCCGTATGAACGGTCCGCTGAGTCAATTTCAATATTATGAAGCCAAGGTGGGCCTTAGCTACAATATAGATAAGAACTTTATTGCTTTACTGGGCACAGGCACATACCACACTTTTGATTACAATGATTTAAGTAAAGGTGCCATTACCAACGAAACCCGTTTTTGGGAGCAGATGACGATTAACCAATACCTGAGTCGCCTTAAGTTTGAGCACCGTTACCGTGCCGAGCAACGCATAGTGAACGACGTTTACCGCAACCGTTTCCGTTACCGGTTGAATATGTTCATCCCGCTGAATAACAAAAAGATTATCGCCAAAACCTGGTTCATCTCCGTTTTCGACGAAATATTCATCAACAATAAGGCGCCTAATTTCGAGCGTAACCGGGTTTCGGCAGCGTTGGGTTACCAGTTTGATCAAAAATGGATAGCGCAGGCAGGGTGGTTAAACCAAACAAACTTTACGGAGCGCACCAGCAGTGGTAAAAATAATGTTATGCTGATGTTAATGTATCGTATAAATCGTAAAAACAGCCAGCAAAGGGAGCAATTACCTACTACAACCGATTAATAATCATCACAAATGCAAAATTTACGTTGCGATTTGCTGTTTTTGCGCTTAACTTAGCCGACCAAAACGGTATAGTAATCCCAAAAAACACAATAAAAATAAATTATGAGCTTGATAATTGATGTTCATGCGCGCCAGATACTTGATTCGCGCGGTAACCCTACAATAGAGGTAGATGTTTTAACCGAAAATGGCGCTTTAGGCCGTGCTGCAGTACCATCGGGTGCTTCTACCGGCGTGCATGAGGCTGTTGAGCTTCGCGACAACGACAAAAAAGTGTACATGGGCAAAGGTGTTTTAAAAGCCGTTGCTAACGTAAATGATAAAATTGCTGCCGAACTGAAGGGCATCGATGTTTTTGAGCAGAACCTAATCGACAAGATCATGATTGATCTTGATGGCAGCGAGAACAAAGGTAACCTGGGTGCAAACGCTATCCTTGGCGTTTCTTTAGCCGTGGCTAAAGCTGCTGCACAGGAAAGCCGCCAGCCTTTATACCGCTACATTGGCGGCGTAAACGCTAATACCTTGCCTATCCCGATGATGAACATTGTAAACGGTGGTTCGCACTCTGATGCGCCTATTGCTTTCCAGGAGTTCATGATCATGCCGGTTGGCGCATCTTCGTTCTCTGAAGCTTTGCGTTGGGGTACCGAAGTATTCCATAACCTGAAAAAAATCCTGCACGATCGCGGCCTTTCTACCGCAGTAGGCGATGAAGGCGGTTTTGCACCAACTTTTGAAGGTACCGAAGATGGCGTTGAAACCATATTACAAGCGATAGAAAAAGCCGGTTACAAACCAGGCGAAGATATCTACATCGCTTTCGATTGCGCTGCATCTGAGTTCTACAAAGACGGCAAATACGATTACACCAAATTTGAAGGCGAAAAAGGTTCTATCCGCACCAGCGAAGAGCAGGTAGAATACCTTGCCGAGTTAGCAGGTAAATATCCTATCATTTCTATTGAAGATGGTATGGCCGAAGATGACTGGGCCGGCTGGAAATTATTAACCGAAAAATTGGGCAGCAAAGTACAATTAGTAGGTGATGACCTGTTCGTAACCAACGTAAAACGTTTACAACAGGGTATAGACAGCGATACAGGTAACTCTATATTGGTAAAAGTGAACCAGATAGGCAGCTTAACCGAAACCATTAACGCGGTTACTTTGGCCCAAACTAACGGTTACACTTCAGTAATGAGCCATCGTTCGGGAGAAACTGAAGACGTTACCATTGCCGATTTAGCTGTTGCCCTTAACTGTGGCCAGATCAAAACCGGTTCGGCTTCACGTAGTGACAGGATTGCAAAATACAACCAGTTATTGCGTATAGAAGAAGAACTGGGCGACAGTGCCCGTTTCATTGGCAAGAACTTTAAGTTTTTGAAGAAATAAATAGACACGAATTTTTTCGAATTCAGTCTAATTTCACGAATTATTAGAGCCCCGGTTTTGCCGGGGCTTTTTTGTGGGAAAATCTTTTTGTAACTGAATTCTAGTTGCAAATGCGATTTCCTTTTTCTAATTTTGTTGTATACCATGAGTATTCAAGGTGGTTACTCATTAATATTACTAATTATAGCCCAATCGAGGCTATTTAATTTTACTGTATTATGGATAGAATAGAAAAAACATTAACGACAGTTAATTATGTCAAAACACGAAAAACTAATCAAACGACTGTTATCTATCCCCAAGGACTTTACTTGGGAAGAATTATGTAAAGTATTAGCTTTTTACGGCTATAAAGAATTAACAGGCGGAAAAACGGGCGGTTCGCGAAGGCGCTTTGTAGATGGGGATAATCATATGCTCAGGCTTCATAAACCTCACCCGGGCAGCATTCTTAAAGAATATTCGCTCCGCGATGCAATTGAACATTTAAAGGCCAGCGGCCACATAAAAGATGAGTGACATCTTACAATATAAAAACTATTTTGGATCGGTGCAGTTCAGTGCAGCCGATGAAGTTTTTCATGGTAAAATTTTAAGCATAAGCGACATGGTAAACTTTGAAGGCGAATCTGTGAAAGAACTCAAAGCCGCATTTGAGGAAGCTGTTGAAGATTACCTGGAAACCTGTGCCGAAATTGGCAAAACCCCTGAGAAGGCTTACAAAGGTACCTTCAACGTAAGGGTGCCTTCATCCCTGCATAAAAATGCCGCGATATTTGCCGCGGCACACAACATCACCCTGAACGAGTTCGTGAAGAAAGCACTTGCCTTTTCGCTGGACAGGAAAGATGAAATGCATATTGCTTTGGATAATGAATAATCGATTTGTTTAAACATTTATTTGAACCTCGGTGTTGCCGGGGCTTTTTTTGTTAGAATTTGCCAACGGCGCTCGTTTTGAGGTATATACCCTCTACAGTGGCATTATTGCCCCATTCGCATTTGTCCAGGTCGTTTAGTAAATTTACGACCAAAAAGTCCTTAAACACCCGTATGCGGAATTTGCAGTTTACATGCGGCAGTTTGACATTGATAATGTTGCCCCTAACTGTGGCAGGCTGTGCAGCTACCTCGGCAATATTGTAAGCCGGCCCTGCTGTAACGCTGTTTAAGGCAACCGTTACCATCCCCGATTTGGTTTGGTTGATATCTACACCGCCAACGTACCCGTTTTTGCCGTAGTGATAGGTGTAGGCCCCGTTCAAACTAATGGGTTTTAGCGTAAAATCTATGGCTTTTGGTAGGGCTGTAATGCTTGCCGTTAAAATAAAGGGTAATTGCTTCTCTGTATTTGGGGCCTGCCACAAGCCCTTAAAAGTGCCTGCGGTAATTTCGCCTAAAAATACGCCTGTGATAGTTCCGTCCCCGGCAAATTCCCTAATTCTTAAGAAATTTGTTTTTGCCGATAAGTCATAGCTGATGGCCTCGCTGGTTTTCTCCAGTGTACCTGCAACTATAATAGGTATGCGTTTAGCGGTATTTGTGTACGTTACTTCGCCTTTTAAAACGCTGTCTTTTACCGTAAACCATAAAAACACGGGGATTTTGCCGTTCAGTTTCCCTTCAAACTTATATAAGCCATTGGGCCTTGCAGGGGCGACGCTACCAAAACAACAGCCCGCAATCATCAGCGCGGCCAGCACGAAAAAAAATGACATTGGTTTAGCTTTCATCACGTGATATTAGGTGCTTAAAGGTAACACTATAGTTTAAATTATAACGGAACTACTCCTAAAAGTTTCATTGATGTAACCCTGCCAGGAATACCCACCCGCAACATAATTAGCATTTCTCATTTTCTCTTTTTACTTTCGTGGTAATGAAGATGAAGACAGTGTATAGGGCTATTGTTATTTTAGTGGTATTGGCCCTCAATATCGGCTGCGACCAGGTTTCCAAATCTATCGTGCGCCAAAAACTGAGCTACGAGCAACCCATCAGCTTTATCCATGACCATTTTACGCTGATCAAAATAGAAAATACCGGTGCCTTCTTAAGCGTAGGTGAAACCCTAAGCAACCCATACCGCTTTATATTGCTTACGCTGCTGCCAGTGCTGTCGCTGCTGGCGGGGGTAATCTTCCTCATCGTGCAAAAGAATTTCAGCAGGCTTATACTGGCCGGCATGATATGCGTATTAGGCGGGGGCATCGGCAACATATACGACCGTATTGCCCATGGTTCGGTTACCGATTTCATGCACATCCGTTTCGGCATCTTCCAAACCGGTATCTTCAACGTGGCTGATGTATCGATTATGGTAGGCATTGGCCTGATTTTGCTTGATGCTTTGGTGAAGAAAATGGAGGAAAAGAAACTACAGCAACAAACCGAGCCGCCGATAGAGGCTACAGACGCAGAATAATCCCTCTTCCACACCCCGCGTTAACGATTGCAGCGGATACCGGCCTTGTGGCTAAGGCTTGTGCAGTATGAGCGGAAAGCGTGGGCCGCAGGCAACGCCCACAATTAGTAAGCAGTTTTTAGAAGGCAGTAAGCAGCTTCCTTGCAATTTACTAATACAAACTCGTTGGGCTTGCTTCTTTCTGCCCCCTCTGTACGTCAAAATTTGTACTACTGCACATCTGAAATTGGACACCTGCACATCTGATTTAAAAACCGTATCTTTGCAGAAATAATTACCCGTTGATTTACGGTTTTGATCAATAGACACTCTTCAGATCCGCTTAATGCTTCGCGTTAGCACACAATACAATACATTTATTACATTACATGTCATTCGAAAATTTAAATTTAATTGAGCCTATCTTAAAGGCTTTAAAAACAGAGGGTTATACTACGCCAACCCCTATACAAGAACAAGCAATCCCTTTTATATTACAACACCGCGATTTGCTTGGTTGCGCCCAAACGGGTACAGGTAAAACGGCAGCTTTTGCCATCCCGATTTTGCAGTTATTGTTTTTAGATAAGCAAAAACACAAGGAGCAAAAGGCCATTAAGGCACTTATTTTAACCCCAACCCGCGAACTGGCTATCCAGATTAGCGAGAGCTTTACCGCTTACGGTAAGCATACCGGCTTGAAAAACCTGGTTATCTTCGGTGGCGTGTCACAGGGCCCGCAAACGGATGCTTTGCGCCGCGGTGTGGATATCCTGATCGCAACCCCAGGTCGCCTTTTGGACCTGATGAACCAGCGTTTTGTTCACCTGGATCAGATAAAAATGCTGATTTTGGATGAGGCCGACCGTATGCTGGATATGGGTTTTGTACACGATGTGAAAAAGATCATAGCCAAAGTTCCGCAAAACAGGCAGACGCTGTTCTTCAGCGCTACCATGCCGAACGAAATCCAAAGCCTGGCCGATTCTATCCTGCAGAAACCTGCTAAAGTAGAGGTTGCACCGGTATCGTCTACGGCTGATACTATTCAGCAGTCGCTATATTTTGTGGAGAAGAACGATAAGCGTTTATTGCTTAACCACATCCTGAAAGATAAAAACATTAAAACGGCACTGGTATTTACCCGTACCAAGCATGGTGCCGATAAGGTGGTGAAAGACCTGGTAAAAGCCGGCATCACTGCCGAAGCTATCCACGGTAACAAATCGCAGAATGCCCGCCAGCGTGCATTGACCAACTTTAAGAACCGTACTACGCGCGTGCTTATCGCAACAGATATTGCTGCCCGCGGTATTGATATCGACGAGTTGACGCACGTGATCAACTACGAAATCCCTAATATCCCCGAAACTTACGTACACCGTATTGGCCGTACCGGCCGCGCAGGTGCAAGTGGCATAGCTCTTACGTTTTGCGATGGAGAGGAAGAAATAGATTACCTGAAAGACATCCATAAACTGATTGCGAAAGAGATCCCGGTAGAAGAGGGACATCCTTACCCCTTGAGCATCCAAGCCATGACGGAGAAGATGATGAGCAAAGCCAAAAACGCTCCCGCGAAAAGCAAAAGCGGTGGTGGCGGCGGTGGTTCACGTGGCGGTCGCCCGGGTGGCGGCGGCGGCGGTGGCCGTAGCAACGGCGGTACCAGGGCCGATGGCAGCCGCAAAGCAGGCGGCGCCAGCGGTATGAGCGGTGCCGGCGGCAGGATGGGTAGGCGATAAAAGCCCCCCTTAACCCCCTAAAGAGGGAACTTATTGAAAAACATAAACAGAAATGCCCGGCAAAACCGGGCATTTCTGTTTATATCGTGTCTGCGTCGCGAGTCGACTCACCTGCCTGTCGGCAGGCCGGCCCGGTCTTTGCTTCGTTTGACCACCCTCTCTATTTCGTAAAGAGGGCCTGGGATCCTTTTATTTTTTAAAACCCTCTTTGCGAAGCAGAGAGGGTCGACGCCCGCGTATTGCGGGCCGTCGGGGTGAGTCAAATATGCGAGCGGCAAGAAACGAATTGAAAACTAGTCAACCACTCACTATTCACTACTCACGATCTACTCCCATTTAAACGTCTTTACTGCTACCGCGTAAACGCCTATACCCCATAACAGCAGGATGAATAACTGGTGCGAAACATCGCCCAGGCCCGCGCCTTCGAAGGCTACCTTACGCATGGCGTTATTGAGGTGGGTGAGGGGAAGCGCATTACTTACATATTGCAGCCATTTTGGGAACGCCGTTACCGAAAAGAACGTACCTGATAGCAGGAACTGCGGTAAGGTAATGATATTGGATAGTGGTGGCACCGTACTTTCGTTTTTAGCTATGCCCGATATGGTGAAGCCAAAGCCCATAAATATAATCAGTCCGATTGCAGAAAGCACCAGCATATTCAGCACCGTGACGACGCCATGGATCAACGTAAACCCGAACGCGAAATGGCCCACCATTAGTATGAACAGCGCGCCCAGCAGGGAGAAGGTCAGCCTGGCCAAAGCCTCGCCCAATACGATACTATAACGTTTAACCGGCGTGGCAAAAAAGCGTTTGATAACCAGCGTAAGTCGAAGACTAAGAAATACGAACGCCGTACCGAAGACCCCGCTGCTTAATAAAGAGAAGCCCAATTGCCCCGGCAATATAAAATCGATGTATTTGTATTCGCGGCCTGTTACGGTAGTTTCATTTAGTTCCGCTACCTGTGGTAAGGTAAGAAGGCCTATTTTCTTAGCGAATTCTGCATTTATCTGCATCAGGCTGCTGCTTAGTACCGATTTAAGGATGCCGCCTTTTTGCGATGAAGAGGTATATTGTACAGTAACCGTATAAGGCGACACGAATTTCTCCGGCCATTTTGTATTTCCCTGAGCTGAGAGCGGCGGGTAAATCGTTATGCCCTCGCTCGGCGATGTTGTACCCTGGCTAGACGAAGCATTTTTCTTGATCTCGATAATGGCATCAAGACTCCCTTTAGACAAGTCCTTCTTCATATCATCGGACGAGACATTGGTCTCCAGATTAATAACTGACGATCTTTTGAGCGCCTGGTATATTGGGCTCAGCGTGTCCGTACCTTTGGCCACACCCACATCTACCTTAACCCCGCTGCCGCCGATATTGGCAAACACCACGATAAATATCAGGGGGAAGGCCAAACTAAATACTACCGCCGAGGGGCTGCGGAGTATCGACCGGAAACTTGCTTTGGCAATGGCCAGCGTGGCGCGCGTATTACTGTATTTTTTCATTAGTTCAAAAAAGTCATTGGGTCATTGGGTCATTGGTAAATTGGGGAGAGGGTTAAACTGGCAAAGCTAACTGCACACCGCCCACTGCAAACTGATTACCCTTCCCGCCATTCTTTGCCGGTTAGGTTGATGAAAACATCTTCCAGGTTGGCTTCTTTAACTTGTTTCTTGCGTTCGAAACCGGTAGCCACCAGTTGGTCTATGAAATGGTCCGGGGTGTCGATGCCTACGATGTGGCCGCCGTCTACAAAGGCTACGCGGTCGCACAGTACTTCTGCTTCATCCATATAATGCGTGGTGATCACCACAGTGGTCCCATTATCGCGTATCTCGCGTATCAGGTCCCACAGGTTGCGGCGGGCCTGAGGATCAAGGCCGGTAGTTGGCTCGTCCAGGAAAATGATCTTGGGGTCGTTTATCAGCGTAGTTGCTATAGAGAAGCGTTGCTTTTGCCCGCCCGATAGGTCCTTGTACCTGGCTTTGGCCTTATCGGTAAGGGCCACTTTCTCCAGCATCTCCGTAGGCGTTTTGTCGATGCCGTACAGGCCGGAGAACAGGACGATCAGTTCGGACAAGTTGAGGTTTGGATAGTAGCCCGCAGCCTGCAATTGCACGCCTATTATTTTCTTGATGCTGTCGGCATCCTTACTAATGTCGAAACCGGCCACGGTAACTTCGCCGGAGGTTTTATCGCGCAGGGTTTCAATAATTTCGAGCGTAGTGGTTTTGCCCGCCCCGTTGGGGCCTAGCAGGCCGAATATCTCGCCTTCATAAACCTCAAAGCTAATGCCTTTTACAGCGGCAAAATCGCCGTAGTTTTTGGTAAGGTTGTTAACCGTGATAATAGGTTGTTTCTCCATAGCGTAAATATGCGATGGATTTGTGGAATATCCATACGATATAAGCAGTTAGCACATTAAAATAGCATTAGATTTTTACCTGCTGCCTTTCTTCAGTTCGCTTTCAGATTTCAGCACTTTGCTGCCATCAGCTTGCTTAATCTCGTAGGCCGGCTTATCGGCGGTTGCCTTGCGTTTTACCTTGGTGCCTTTGATGGTTTTTGTAACGGTTTCGGTATGCTTTTTTTCTATTTCTCCCTCGGCCTCTGAGGCGCCCCATTGCCTATGTACGGTATCTCCCTTTTTCATGCTCGATGTGTTTAGCTGGAGAAAGCAATATGCCTGCCAGTTTTGCTACGGTTGGTGGTGATGAGATAAGGCTGTGTGGGAAATTCTACCGTATGTTTTGGCTTACAGGCCAAAACATACGGATATATGATAGAGGTATGATTAGCAGGTGAGGCAGCCTACACCAATGATCAGCACGGCTACTACAAGTGCCATGATGGAGTAAAGTGATGGGATGGTAAGTTGAGTTGTCATGATATTGTTGCGTTGTTTTAACACTACAAAGGTGCATCAGTACACAAATTTTGTTTAACGTTATTAGGCGAAGCACGGCAAATCGTCGGTAAACGGATTTGTAGGGGGATTGAGTGGGAGAAGCTTTATCGGTGAATTCGCCGGCTATCGGTAAGCGGCGGAATTTGGTGTGCGAAAGGGGGGATTAATGACTGCACGCACAGATTCAATGTCGAACACCGAATGCGGGATGATGTGCGGATTTCAGATTTCAGATGTGCAAATTAATATCGAACACCGAATGCTGAACATCGAATGACGAAGGAACAAGACCTACGTCATGTTGAAATTTTTTCAACACCCCATCATAAAAGTGGCCACCATGTTAAACCGCTCTGCTTGCCATCGACCTGTCGTGTGGGGGCCCGGAAAGATTTCGGGATGACAGCGCGAGGACTGTAAGGCTAACCTCTTGCCTCTAATCTCTTTTTACTAGCCCTCCATCAGCCCGTAAACTTCCTGCATATAGGCGGCTTCCTCCATAGCGGCATGGAAGTCCTCCCACTCGTGGGGGGTGAAGGTGAATTGTATATCGCTTACGGGGGTGCGCATTACCATGCGTTCCTGCCCATCGGGGAAGGGGAAGGAGTGCCCGTAGAAATCGAGGTCGGCTGCAAAATCCCTGAACTGCGCGAACTGTTCGGGCGTAAAGCTGAGGATGAGGTTGTGGTTCCAGATGAAAACACAGCGGCATTCGGAGCACCGGCTGATAACCGATGCCCCTTTCTGACTGAGCACTTTTGCGTCGCACATAGGTAGGTGATATTAAAATTTGTGCCTGCTTAAACGGTGGAGTCCCCCATGAACTTTACTTACCGAAAAAGCAGGGCTTAAGTTTTTCTGAGCATATTAACTGCTCACGCCAACAAAGTAAAACCTTATTTAGAATAAATCCAAATAAAAATAAGGAATTTTAATTTGACGTTTTAAGCACCATTGCGATAGGGTTATTACACTGGCTTTAGGAAAACTCCGCACGATTGGCTATTTTCGTTGTAAACCAAATAATTATCATAATGAAAAATCTTTTAGTGATACTTGCCTTTGTGCTGGCCATGTCGGCTTGCCAAACTGCCGACAAAAAGTCTGCTATAAGTACCCCTATAACTTACACCGTTCCCGACGATAGCGCCATTACCAAAGCCGTGCATGATGCCTATGCCGCTATCAGCTTTAAGAAAGGGGAGAAGCCCCGGTTTGACGAAATCGGCAATTACTTTATCCCGCAGGCACAGCTCATCAACTTCCGTACGGATACCGCCGATATTACCGCCTTGCCACAGTTTATCGATTTATATAAGCATTTTGTTACCGATGGACATATCGAGATGTTTTATGAAGAGGAAGCTTTTGGCCGCAACGAGCAATTCGGCAAGGTGGCGCACCGCATCAGCACCTATAACACCTACCTCAACACCCGCGACAGCCTAGCTGAGCGCGGCGTAAACAGTTTTCAGCTGATAAAAACGCCTAAAGGCTGGAAGGTGAGCAGTATTATTTGGGATGTAGAAAGGAAGGATTTGCCGGTGCCTGCGTATTATTTGAAGTAGTAAGTTTTAAATGTGCAGATTACAGATTACAGATGTGCAAATGAAGGGCTATAGCGCTCGTTGTCTTTGCAGTTATAAGACAATAGTCGTTAATTAACAAATAGCTTTCAAGTTTGACCTGCTTGCCGAGGATTGCCACGTAGCCCCTCCACGCCCTCCCAAGCGCCGCGACTCGCAATGACTTGGTGGATATATAATGCCAAAGGCCCGTAAGCAGAGCTTACGGGCCTTTGGCATCTCTGAACCTTGATCTGCCTGATTAAAGGATTTCCTGACAGAGCGAATCTTAAAATCCTTTAATCAAGAGCATCATGGTTCGAAACAATTACTTCATCAAATTAATAAAGTCATCGAACAGATACCTGCTATCGTGCGGGCCTGGAGATGATTCCGGGTGGTACTGTACCGAAAATGCCTTTTTACCTTTAACGCGGATACCTTCTATCGATTGGTCGTTGAGGTTTACGTGAGTTATTTCTACCTTTTCAGATGCCCTTACTGCCTCAGGCACTACGCCAAAACCGTGGTTTTGCGAGGTTACTTCGCAATGGTTGATGATTACGTTTTTCACCGGGTGGTTAAGGCCGCGGTGGCCGTTGTGCATCTTTTTGGTTGGGATATCGTTGGCCAAAGCCAACAACTGGTGACCCAGGCATATACCGAACAAAGGTTTATCAGCAGCTAAGATTTCTTTTACGGTTTCGATAGCGTATGGCATAGCCGATGGGTCGCCGGGGCCATTAGAGATAAAGTAACCTGCCGGCGCAAAATCCTTCTCCATTTCGGCAAAAGTGGTTTTGGCGGGGTACACTTTGGCGAAAACGTCGCGGTCGTCAAAATTGCGGAGGATGTTTTTCTTTACGCCCAGGTCTAAAACGGCCACGCGATAGGCAGCTGCTTCGTTGCCAAAGGTGTAGGTTTCTTTGGTAGATACCTGCGAAGAAAGCTCCAGGCCATCCATATCCGGCGCTTCGGCCAGTTTGGCTTTCAGCTCATCAAGGTCTAATATTTCAGAGGAGATAATGGCGTTCATGGCACCTTTATCGCGTATGTGGCGCACCAGCTGGCGGGTATCTATATCAGATATGCCCACGATATTTTGTTCCTGGAAATAATCCTGTATCGATTCGTCGGCCTGTTTGCGGCTGTAGGCAATGTTGTAGTTTTTGCAAACCAGGCCGGCTATCTGTATATGGCCCGATTCTACCTCCTGGGCAGAAATGCCGTAGTTGCCAATGTGCGCATTGGTAGCCACCATTATTTGCCCAAAGTACGATGGGTCGGTAAAAATTTCCTGGTAGCCGGTCATCCCGGTGTTAAAGCATATCTCACCGGTGGTGGTACCTATTTTACCTGCGGCTTTACCGTTAAAAACGGTGCCATCGGCCAATAACAATACTGCGGGCAGCTTGGTGTAATGGTTCATGTTGCAAAAAAAATTAAAGGGTAATTTGTTCGGATTTCCTGGCACGAAGCTCCGTATGAACAGCACTGAAAAATGAAGTAGAGCACCTCTTTATTCACGCCGCAAAAGTAGGATTTAATTTTTTAAATCAAAAGTTATTACCACTTGTTTTTTATGCACAACAAACAGGCGTTGGTTTAGCTACTTGCCTTTATTGCCCCAAAAGAAAGTTGTTTTTAAGCAATGCGTGCACCAGAATGGCCTGATGGGTAAAAAGGGCAGAAATTTTTTCAGGTAAAAATTACGCGGTTTGCGGTCGGTATGGTTCATGGGTTTCCCGCAGTACACGCAGGGGTAAATTCTTTCGTCCATTAAAATCAAATAGTATAATATTTATAATTGGGGTTGCACTAAAATATAAAATAATATATAAATATGAGGAAAATAGCCCGTCAATTTTTCAGCATGAAAAATACCGGATGAGTTCCTAACTTTGCGGCTCACAAAACCATCATCAGTATGTCGGTAAATAAGGAAGTAAAGCGCATTACGGTGCATACCTTGCAGGAAATGAAGAACCGGGGCGAAAAAATTGCCATGCTTACGGCATACGATTATTCGATGGCACTGATTGTGGATAATGCCGGCACAGATATTATTCTGGTTGGCGATTCTGCCTCCAACGTTATGGCCGGACATGAAACCACCCTGCCCATCACGCTCGACCAAATGATCTACCACGCTGCATCGGTAGTGCGGGCTGCTAAACGGGCGCTGGTGGTGGTCGATCTTCCTTTTGGCTCCTACCAGGGGAATTCTAAAGAAGCCCTTGCATCGGCTATACGCATTATGAAAGAAGCCGGTGCGCACGCTATAAAACTAGAGGGTGGGGTAGAGATTGCAGAATCTGTTAGCCGCATACTTACCGCAGGCATACCCGTAATGGGGCACCTTGGATTAACGCCGCAATCGATCTATAAATTCGGTACTTACACCGTAAGGGCCAAAGAAGAGGCCGAAGCTGCCAAGTTGAAAGAAGATGCTTTAAAATTACAGGAACTGGGCTGTTTTGGTATCGTACTGGAAAAAATCCCGTCTAAACTGGCAAAAGAAGTAAGCGATAGCCTGAATATACCCACCATTGGCATAGGTGCCGGGCAGCATTGCAGTGGCCAGGTGCTGGTGATACATGATATGCTTGGCCTGAACAAAGGTTTTAAACCCCGATTTTTACGCCAATATGCTGATTTATACAGCGTAATGGACGGCGCCATAAAACATTACGTAAGTGATGTAAGAGCAGGTGATTTCCCGAACGAAAAAGAAGAATATTAGGTAGATGTGCAGATTTCAAATGTGCAGATGTGCAGATGAAGCTTCAATAAACCTATTAGATAAATTGATGCCCTTTGCGGATAAATAAATCCGAAATCGAAAATCTTAAATCCGAAATCAAATTGGCCCGCCCCGAACATAATTATACCAGCTTCGATGTTACTGATAAGGATATCCTATACGAGGATAACCACCTGATTGCCGTGAACAAACGCGCAGGCGATATTGTACAAGTAGATGATACCAACGACGAGCCGCTGGACGAGAAGGTAAAGAAATACATTGCGGCCAAATACAATAAGCCCAATGGTGCTTTCCTTGGCGTGGTGCACCGGTTAGACAGGCCCGTGAGCGGCGTTATCCTCTTCGCAAAAACCAGCAAAGCTTTGGATAGGATAAACAAGCTGTTCAAAGGCCGCGAGATGCATAAAACCTATTATGCCATCACGCGTAAGCGCCCCCAGCCCGAGGCAGGCAACCTGGTACACTGGCTGGTGAAAAATCCGCAAAAGAACGTGACCAAGGCACATGATAAAGAAGTGCAAGGCAGTCTCCGCTCTGAACTGAACTATAAACTGGTTGGTGAACTGGATGGCTACTACGTAATTGAAGTTGACCCTATCACCGGGAGGCCGCACCAGATACGCGTGCAGCTAAGTACCCTGGGCTGCCCCATAGTAGGCGATAACAAATACGGCTACCCCCGCGGCAGCCTGCGCAAAAGCATATGCCTGCATGCCCGCCGCCTGCAATTTGAGCACCCCGTAAAACACGAACCGGTTATGATTGTGGCACCCTTGCCAAAAGATGGCTTTTGGGATAAGTTTGATGGCTTGTTAAGGTAGGGGAGATGTGCAGATTTTAGATTTCAGATGTGCAGATGATTTATTTGGTTAGATTATTTATCCCTTTCCAGTTGATCTAATAAATCGGTCCATTCTTCCTCTGTGAATGGTTCTATGGGTGGGGCCTCTTCAAGCGCCGTAATCAGCGTGCTGTTATTTTTGCCGGCTTTTAAACCAAATGCGGTCGTGCCGCCTGCAGTTAAAACCTCTTCCGGAGAGTATGACTCATGGCTCCTGAATGTTTCTGCATTTTTTGTTATATCTGATTTCATTATTTCTCCTCCTCATAACAAATATAAAACTTATAAAGCATTCAAAAAAGTGCAGATGGCCGGTTAATTCCCAATGTAGCAACCCCGTAAACAAACATTTTATAAGTATTTTCGCTTCATCAAACAATGGAAGCGGTTAAACTCATAGCGGAATATAACAGCCTTGGCATAGCCGATGTGATAGACCACGAACGGTTTAATTTGATTGCTATCGACCATCATTCCACCCGTATAGAAGGCTCTACGCTTACCGAGGTTGAAACGCAGGTTTTGATAAACGAGGGCCGCACCCCCAACGGCAAGCCTATGGAAGAAAGCCTTATGGTGACCGACCACCATGCCGCGCTGTTGTTTACGTTAGAGAACGCGAAAGTCAAAAATAGCCTAAGCGTTTCGCTTTTACAAAACATCAATAGCCTGGTTATGAAGCGCACGGGCAAGGTTTATAACACCATGCTTGGCGCTGTAGATTCGGCAACGGGGGCGTTCAGGAAAGGGAATGTTACAGCGGGCGTTTCTTATTTCCCCAATTTTGATAAGGTGGAACGGCTTACAAATGAGCTGGTGAAAAAACTTAATGAGTCGATGGGTAAACCACTCACTGTTGAACAACAATTGAATCTTTCTTTTGATGCGCATTTCAACCTGGTGAGTATCCACCCATATTACGACGGCAACGGCCGTACATCAAGGTTGCTGATGAATTATATTCAAGCCTTGTATAGCTTGCCATTGGCTATAGTTAGAAGCGAAAACAAGGCTGCTTACATACAGGCGCTTGTGGATACTCGCCAGCAGAAGGACATTAATATATTCAGGCAATTTATGGCTGGTGAGTACGTCACTATGCTGAAACAGGAAATCGAAAAGTTTAAAGAGATGCAAAAGCCGGGTAAGGGGAGTGGGTTTAGTTTTTTGTTTTAGAAGTGTAATAAAATAAAAGAGATTAATAAGCCTGAATCAAAACCTCAGTCGGGATTTTTAGATTTTCATGTAATAGACGAATCATATTTAACGACAATTTCCTTTTCTTATTTAAAATTTCGCTGGCCCGGCTTTTTAAACCCATCATATTTGCAAGGTCGTTTTGGTTATACCCCATTTGCTCCATACGGAATTTTATAGCTTCTATTGGGTCAGGCAATCCAATTGGAAAATGCTCTTTCTCGTAATTATCAATAAGTATTCCTAATATTTCAAGTTCGTCGAAATCTTCCGTGCCTTTCTTCGCGTCAAAGATTAATTCAAGTCTTTCTAAAGCTTGTTGATAATCCCGCTCGTCTTTAATTGGTTTGATGGTCATAACTTTTAAATCGTTTTTGCATTGATTTTATCGTATTCGGCATGGGTACCAATAAACCTTATCCATGCCATCTGGCCTTCAAAGGTTATCTTAACGATAAGCCTGTAACTATTGCCTTTTATATTGAAAACTATCCTGTTATCTGATAATATACTCGCACTTGGGAATTCCTTTTTGATATCATTAGGACTTCTCCAATTACTTTCTTCCGCTTCCTGATACCACGCTTTCAATTGTTGCTCACAATCGGCGTGCTTTTCCCAGAAGTCCCGTAATATTTTTTTAGATATAACCCTCACATTAAGCTTTAAGCAAATATAGTGAAAAGTTCCCAATATGGGATTGTCTATAACTTTTTCACCTCTTCCCAAATCCGTTCATCCACCAGCACGCCTTCGGCCAGGCTTTTTTCCCTGGTGCGCAGCATGTTTTCGCCGGGGTATAAAATTTCGCTTCCGCCTTCGGTAGCACTGCTTTTGGTGTAATCGAGAATTTGCGCTATCAGCGCCTCGTTTTGCTCCGCATCAGCTTTTATGGCTATGAACACCTGCGATACGCCGGTTTCTTTCCTGCCGCTTTGGGTAATGGATGCGGTAGAGCTGCCTCCACTGAGAATGGTAGCCAGCAGATCGAGCACTAACGACAAACCCGAGCCTTTCCAGAAGCCTATAGGCAATGCCCGCTTTGTTGCGAGTATGGCTGCGGCATCCGTGCTTAACTTGCCCTGGCTATCGTAGCCGCCTGGTAGGGGTAAGGGCTTGTTTTGCGCTTCATATTGCCATAGCTTGCCGAAAGAGAATTGCGATATGGCCATATCCAATACCACATGGCCGCCTTTCTTTGGTACGGCGATGATGAGCGGGTTATTGCCCAATCGGGGTTGGGTGCCACCCCATGGCGGCAGGTTAGCTATGGTATTGGTAAAGCAAATGCCCACGCAGCCGGCTTCTGCGGCCTGCCAGCCATAGGTGCCGCCACGCATCCAATGGTTGGTGTTTTTGATGGCCACGCAGCCTATGCCGTTCTCTTTGGCGAGCGCAATAGCCCTATCCATACTGAATCGCGCATTGAGCATACCGGTGGCAAAGTTGCCGTCCCATTGCTCTATCGCGCCCATTGAAGTCACCAAGGATGGTTCGGCATTGGGGGTAATCAGCCCTTCTTTCAAGTATTCAATAAAAACACCGAAGCGGTTTAGGCCGTGCGAGGCCACGCCGTCGCGGCTGTTATCGGCAAATATGCCGGCGCAGTCATCGGCTTTGTCGTTGGTAAAACCAAGCGAAAGCAATACACGCTTAAATTCGGCTTTTAGTTGCTGGTAAGGCACACGCAGGCTCTGTTGGTTTGGCGAGTGGCTAATGGGCTGATTGAGCATCAAAATTCTTCTAATAAGATTAATAGCCGCAATTTAAGATTTTTACAAGCCAATCACCCCCTCACCACTTAACCTAATCAACTACAAACAAAATAATGCGGCCTTATTAGAGTTATATTGATTGGCCGGGCAAGTGTATATAAATGTAATTCCTATTTTTGCGGCTGATTAAAGGATGAAGAAAAATATTGGTTTTTGGTGTGTGGCGTTATTGCTGCTGATTGGGTTGGTGGCTAATTCCTGCAAAAAAGAGGATAAAAGCAATATTCCCAATTTGCTTACCACCCGGCAGTGGGAGCTGGCATCGGTACTGGTGTATCATTATATAGGCGATACCCAGCAATCTACCGATACCATCACCTGCGATACCACACAAATATTTAAGTTTTTCAAGGATGGCAGTTGCACTTACACCAATTTCGATTGTACCGTGCAGGATATTGCCAAGGGGACTTACAGTCTCAGCGATACTAAACTCATCTTATTTGCAGATATGGTATGCAAGGACGGCAGTACCGCTGGTAGCTCCAAGCCATTTGCCAATGCGCAGATAAACAACCTGGGCGAGTTTTCTATGGTGCTGCAAACCGGCGATACGCAAACGTATTATACGTCCACACAGCCTCGTACCATTTACCGCTGGGGATTTATACGTCAAAAAGAAGTTCTGACACGATAACCGGTTAATTTTTTATATTTTGCAGTAATAAAGCTGAAAGCCATTTTGAAAAAGAGAATAGCCATTTTTGCATCAGGTTCGGGGTCGAACGCCCAGAAGATAATGGAGCACTTTAAGCGCAACGCCGAAGCTGAGGTAGTTTTGATACTCACCAATAACCCGCAAGCCTACGTATTGCAGCGTGCCGATAATTTCGAAGTACCATCGCATGTTTTTACACGCACCGAGTTTTACGATACCGACGAAGTGATTGCCCTGCTTAAAAACCTGCAGGTAGATCTTATTGTGTTGGCGGGTTTCTTATGGTTGGTGCCCAAAAATTTGTTAGCTGCATTCCCTAATAAAATCATTAATCTGCATCCGGCGCTGTTGCCCAAATTTGGCGGCAAGGGCATGTATGGCGATAACGTACACAAAGCGGTATTGGCGGCGGGCGAAGAGGAATCGGGTATTACCATCCACTTTGTAAATGCCGAGTTCGACGAGGGCGAACCCATCCACCAATCTAAATTCAAAATAGAGCCCGGCGATACGCTGGAGGTAATAAAATTCAAAGGCCAGCAACTGGAACACCTACACTTCCCCAAAGTGATTGAGAATTTGCTGAAGAAGATGAGGAGTTAGGGATTGGTTACTTTGGTAAATACCTCTGCACAGCCTTCGTCGCACATATTTTCAGTAAAACCTAAATAGAGTGTTTTTTTGTCTATGCCGTAAAGATATTTTATTACGTATTGGTTATTTGATTTAACGATTAACGTGTGTTTTTTCAATTGATAATGGCGCGGCCCGTTTTTAAAATAATTCCCTCCCAATATGCCATTTTTATAAAAAATCAAATATCGGTTTATGGAATCGGGAGACTTGTTAATATAGTTTTTTGCGCCATCATTCCCTGAAAAGCCAAAATATCGCCATTTACCTATTATTTTTGTATTGCGGTAATCCGAATTGCCCAAAGCTATTGCCGAAAGTAGAAGAAATGTAACACCTGTTACTGTTTTGATAAATGTCATAACTTATCACATTTAGCCAACGCAACTTCTAAGTCTATAGGCTACGCATCTTTTCCTTTCTCAAGGTAGGCAATTAGTTCTTCATC
Source organism: Mucilaginibacter psychrotolerans (assembly GCF_004519315.1). Taxonomy (GTDB): domain Bacteria; phylum Bacteroidota; class Bacteroidia; order Sphingobacteriales; family Sphingobacteriaceae; genus Mucilaginibacter; species Mucilaginibacter psychrotolerans. Next base: position 174,968 of record NZ_SOZE01000005.1, on the reverse strand, counting down.
GGTTGCTTTCCTCCCCATGCCGTGTATCATGTCCTCTACAGTTAATTCTCTGAATGGTTGTGCCTCTGCCGGTAAGCCCAACCTTTCAGCCAATTGTATGAGCAAAAGCGTCTTTTTATCAGAATCGGATTTGATGATTACAGTTGTCATAAATCAATTTACGGGTTTTGCGCGAATACGCAAAATATCGCCAGTCTCATTACCGGGAAACTACAGCTTTTTACTTTCAGCAAGCTTACCTTTCAATAAAGTATACAAGTCCTCCAATTCATACTGCAACGTATTAGCCGTAATGCTTACCGGTGTTTGGTACTGTCGATAGTTAATGGCGGCCATTTTCTTCATGATGGCGTTGCTTTGGCGGTTCATGTATTCGGCAGGGTTATGCACCGGTATCATAATCAGCTTTTGCCGGCCTATTTCAATTACGTCTATACCGGCTATATCTGTCCAGGGTATCAGGCCGAAAGTATAGCTGCTGCAATTATCAGTAATGCCTTCTTCGCTTACGATAAGGCCGGGGCGGGTATCGAATAATTTTTTTATAAGGTAAAAGGCGCAAAACCCGAAGAATGCTATTGCGGCAATGCCTAATCCATAACCCAGTATTGGGTTCGGTTTGTTGCCAAAAAGCCTTATAGTCGGATGAATGATGAACCACACCCCGGCAGCAACAAAAGCAAGCGATCCGATACTCATGAGCGCTATTTTACTTTTATTAAGCGGTATCTCTAATGGGGCACTGGTGGTAGCGGTTGCAGGCATGATGGATTGGGTTTGGTAGGGTAAAGATAATTCCTGAACTCGAATTTTTATAGAATTATTATAAGAAGTGTCTGAACTCGAATTTTACGGAATTTAAATAATTGACAGAATTTAAAACAAGACGCTTTGCGGAGCATTGCCCCTCTAACCTCTAACCTCTAACCTCTAACCTCTAACCTCTAACCTCTAACCTCTAACCCCTAATTCACTTTCACGAACCGTACACCACAGCCTTCTATGCACATAACGGGGCCGGCGGGTATTAGCGATAGCTTATCACCCTCTATTTTATAAATGAATTTCTGGGTGTTATTGTTAGCGTGTTCTTTAAATACAAGGGTTACGCTATCCTGTATGGTAAAGCTTTTGTATTGCGAAAAATGTAGTAAAAAGTTCTCCGTATCGTCTAGCCCGCTAATCTCTAATTCTCCGTTGGTTTTGAGGGTGATGCTGTTGTTGCCGGCAGCGGTAACCGGGTGGTAAGTACCGCTGCCATCGCCCGGGTCCATATAAGTGGCATTTAATTTCCAGGTGCCGGTGAGCGGCTGGTTAATGAGTACCACTTCCTGCATTTTGGTGCAGGCCGCAGCAAACAGGATGATAATGCACGCAGATAGTTTAGCTAAAGTCTTCATAAGATTGTTTTTTTATCTTTACGGATAGCGTGCCCAAAGTGCAACAAACCCAGGCGAATTTTTATGCCAAAACATCCTTTTTATATCCCTAAGCATCAATTACAAACGCAATAAAAAAAACTAACCCTAAGTCTCTAATCTCTAATCTGTAATTCATACCTTTGCGGCTCAAAAAAAGCCCTGCAAATGAGCCAGTCCGTTCAAATAAAAAACGCCCTTATTTCTGTTTATTACAAAGACAACCTCGAGCCGATCATTCACGAGCTGAACCGCCTTGGTGTCAACATATATTCAACCGGTGGTACCGAAACTTTTATCCGCGACCTTGGGGTTGATGTGATTGCCGTTGAGGATCTTACCTCGTACCCATCTATACTGGGTGGCCGTGTAAAAACCCTGCACCCCAAGGTGTTTGGTGGCATTTTATCGCGCCGCGGGTTGGATAGCGATGCGCAGCAATTAGCGCAATACGCCATCCCGGAGATCGACCTGGTTATCGTAGACCTGTACCCCTTCGAAGAAACCGTTAACTCGGGCGCAGGCCAGGAAGATATCATCGAGAAGATAGATATCGGCGGTATCTCACTTATCCGCGCGGCAGCAAAGAATTTTAAAGATGTGGTTATCGTAGCCTCTAAAAACGATTACGGTATTTTAGAGGATATCCTGAAAAGCCAGGATGGTGCCACTACTATCGACCAACGCCGCACTTTCGCGCAAAAAGCGTTCAATATATCGTCTAACTACGATACGCACATTTTCCAATATTTCGACCAAACTGAGCCGATGCCTGTTTTTAAACAGAGTATCCAAACCAGTCAGACTTTGCGTTACGGCGAAAATCCGCACCAAAAGGGCACGTTCTACGGTAACCTGGAAGCTATGTTCACCAAGCTGAACGGTAAAGAACTCTCCTACAACAACCTGGTGGATGTGGATGCTGCAGTAGCACTGATAAACGAATTTACCGAACCAACATTTGCTATACTGAAGCATACAAACGCCTGCGGTATTGCCAGTCGCTTACATACCAAAGAGGCCTGGTTAGATGCCCTGGCTTGCGACCCGGTTTCGGCATTTGGCGGCGTACTGATCACCAACGCTGAAGTTTGCGAGGCAACTGCTTTGGAAATAGACAAGATATTTTACGAGGTACTGATTGCCCCTGCTTATACCGACGATGCGCTAAAAGTGTTGACGGCTAAAAAGAACCGAATCGTGCTCATCCGCAACAAGGTTGAATTGCCGACAAAGCAATTCAAAACCCTGTTGAATGGCGTTATAGAGCAGGATATGGACCTGGTGATAGAAGGCCCGTTGCAAATGAATCCGGTAACCGAAAAGGTGCCCACTACGGAGGAACTGAAAGACTTGTTCTTTGCCAACAAAGTAGTAAAGCACACCAAATCTAACACCATTGTTTTCGCTAAAAACAGCCAGCTGATGGCAAGTGGCGTTGGCCAAACTTCAAGGGTAGATTCTTTGAAGCAGGCTATCATCAAAGCCGAAAGCTTCGGGTTCGACCTGAAGGGTGCTGTAATGGCATCTGATGCTTTCTTCCCCTTCCCGGATTGCGTGGAGATAGCAGCCGATGCGGGCATCACTGCTGTTTTACAGCCGGGCGGATCAATAAAAGACCAGGATTCTATCAACATGTGCAACCAAAAAGGCATTGCCATGGTTACAACCGGGGTGAGGCACTTTAAGCACTAAGTTTTAGTGAATGGCGAGTTGAGAATAGTGAATGGTTTACAATAACCCATATTAATTAAAACTAAAATAAAAACACTAATTCCCCCAAAAGGGAGTTATTAATTACTAATTTACACCAATAGAATAGTGTTGAGGGCTGCGTTGAATTTAGGTTAAGATTTGTGAAAATTCGCCTTCATTCGTGAAATTCGTGTTTACTCAATAAATAGTTAAAGCCATAGATTGCTTAACCTATTGGTGATAATTAGTGTTCATTATTATTAACTTTGCAAAATATTTGAAATAACGCCACATGGGTTTATTTAATTTTTTCACACAAGAAATCGCCATAGATTTGGGTACTGCAAATACCCTCATTATACATAATGATAAAGTGGTTGTTGATGAGCCTTCGATAGTGGCTTTCGACCGTACCACAAACAAAGTGATTGCCATTGGCCGCCAGGCCATGCAAATGGAGGGTAAAACCCATGATAACATCCGCACCGTGCGCCCGCTTAAAGATGGCGTAATTGCCGACTTTAATGCCGCCGAGCTGATGATACGCGGGATGATCAAAATGATTAACCAGGGCAAGGGGTGGTTCTTCCCATCGCTGCGTATGGTTATTTGTATCCCATCGGGCATTACCGAGGTAGAGAAACGCGCGGTACGCGATAGCGCCGAAATTGCAGGTGCTAAAGAAGTGTACCTGATATACGAACCAATGGCTGCTGCCGTGGGTATCGGTATCGACGTAGAAGAGCCGATGGGTAACATGATTATCGATATTGGTGGCGGTACTACTGAGATTGCTGTTATCGCTTTATCAGGTATCGTTTGCGATCAGAGTATCCGCGTAGCCGGTGATAACTTCGACTCAGACATTGTACAGTACATCCGCCGCCAGCACAACATCATGATTGGCGACCGTACCGCAGAGAAGATAAAAATCGAAGTAGGTGCCGCTCTTCCAGAGCTTTCTGAGCCACCTGCAGATTTCGCCGTACAGGGCCGCGATTTGATGACCGGCGTGCCTAAGCAAATCACCGTATCCTACACCGAAATTGCGCATTGCCTGGATAAATCAATCTCCAAAATAGAAGAAGCAATACTGAAGGCATTGGAGATAACCCCTCCGGAACTTTCTGCAGATATTTACCAAACCGGTATTTACCTTACAGGTGGCGGCGCGTTATTACGCGGCTTAGACAAACGTGTAGCGGCAAAAACCAAGCTGCCCGTGCACGTTGCCGAAGACCCGTTGCGCGCTGTAGTACGAGGAACCGGTACTGCCCTTAAGAATATTGGTAACTTTAAGTTTTTAATGCAATAGCTGTTAGTGAGGCAAGATATAAGAACCAAGAATCAAGAAGAAAAGGAAATCCTGTCTTGTCTCTTGGTTCTTGACTCTTAATTCTAAACTCCAATTTTTAAGTAGATGCGTAACCTCCTGATATTTATCACTAAGTACAACGCATTCTTTTTGTTTCTCATTTTTTTTGTTGCATCGCTGGTTATTTATATCAAATACAACTCCTTCCAAAAGGCCAGCTTCATCAACAGCACCAACAAGGTTACCAGCGAGTTCTACGCCAGAGCCGACGAGCTAAAAGGCTACCTTTCTTTACGCGAGGTAAACGACCAATTGGCCCGCGAAAACGCCGAGCTTCGTAACCAGCTACGCTCCTCTAAATACGCAGATTCGGTTGCCAAACACATGGTGAACGATACCATTTACAAACAACAATACGAGTATATAGAAGCCAAGGTTATCAACAACTCGGTTAACAAGCGGAATAATTATCTTACCATCAACCGTGGCAGAAAAGACGGCCTTGATAAGGGCATGGGCGTAATAACCGGCGCGGGGATAGTGGGCAAAGTAGTGCTGGTAGGCGAGCATGTTTCTATCGTGCAGTCGATGCTGCATAAAGATTCGCGTTTCAGCGTTATGCTGGCTACCCATAAAGAAATTGGCTACCTGCAATGGGGCGAAGATTTTGATCCGCACAAGGCCCTGCTGGAGGATGTATCTAACAACGCATCGCCAAAAGTAGGCGAGCAGGTGGTAACTTCGCAGTTATCGCTTTTCCCGGCGGGGATCCCTGTAGGTAAAGTAAGCGGCCTCAACGCTAAAGGCACAGGCTTCTTCCTGAAGATGGAAGTGCAACTGGCCGTAGATTTCAGTAAGCTGGAATACGTTTACGTAATAAACAACAAGTTTGCTACCGAGCAAACGGGATTGGAGGCCCAGGAGAAGAAAGATGAGTAGGGTAATCCTGATCAACCTGGTGCGTTTCGTTTTGCTCATCTTCCTGCAGGTTTTCTTGCTGAAGAATGTTGCGCTATACGATTTGAGCATCCCATACCTGTATATCCTTTTTATACTGCTGCTGCCTTTCGAGATACCCAACGTAATGTTGTTTATCCTGTCGTTTGTGGTGGGGCTCACTATCGACATGTTTTACGATACGCCGGGGCTGCATGCTGCGGCCTGTACGGTGCTCGCCCTGGTGCGCGTGCTTTTCATCAGTATAACCGTGCAGAAGGATGGTTTTGATAATGAACCCGAGCCAACCCTAAGTATTATGGGGTTCCGCTGGTTTTTCTTCTACGCCTCGGTGCTTACGCTGGTGCATCACTTCGTACTGTTCAACCTGGAGGTTTTTAGGATAAATGAATTCGAGTACACACTAATACGCTGGATATCGAGTTCAATATTTACCGTATTTTTGATGGTCGTTTCGGGCTTGTTATTTTTCAGAAGAAAACAGCGTTAATGAACAGTTTTTTTGAGCGGCGGTATATAATCGCCGGTATTTTCATCGCTTTTATTTTGCTATTACTGGGCCGCCTGTTTTACATACAGGTGGTGGATGACCGCTATGCCCTCTACGCCAGTCAGAACGTGATCCGCAAGATGATACAATATCCTGCCCGTGGCCCCATCCTGGATAGGAACGGCAAGATTATGGTGCAGAGCGATATCATCTATGATATTATGGTGATACCAAAACAGGTAACACCGTTTGATACCATTGAATTCTGCAAGCTGCTGGGTATAGATAAGGCAGGCTACGATAAACGCATGGCCAAAGCGCGTAAGTATTCGCCATACCGGGCCTCGGTTTTCGAGAAACAGCTATCGCCGCAGCTGTATGCCACTTTTCAGGAACGCCTCTCAGAGTTCGTTGGCTTTTTCCCGCAACAGCGGCCTGTGCGTTCTTATCCCGATTCTGCCGCTGCGCAGTTTTTAGGCTATATAGGCGAGGTTACCGATCCCATTATCAAACGTTCGGGCGGGTACTATAGTCCGGGCGACTACATCGGCATCAGCGGCGTAGAAAGATCTTACGAAACCGTATTGCGTGGGCAACGTGGTGTGCTCAATAAGATGGTCGATTCGCGTAATCAGCCCAAAGGCTCTTACGCCAATGGCGCGTTCGATACCGTGGCAGTAGCGGGAGAAAAGTTAGTATCGTCATTAGATATGACCATACAAAAGCTTGGCGAGGAACTGATGCGCAATAAGATAGGTAGCATTGTTGCCATAGAGCCCTCCACCGGCGAGATTCTCTGCTTTGTTAGCAGCCCCACCTATGACCCTAACTTGTTGGTAGGCAAACAACGTGGCAACAACGCGGCGGCATTATATAAAGATCCCTACAAACCATTCTTCGTGAGACCTGTGCAGGCGCTTTATCCGCCCGGCTCGTCGTTTAAGCCGCTGAGTGCTTTGATAGCTATGCAGGAGGGGATGATAACGCCACAGACTGTTTATGTGTGCCCGGGCTATTACCAGGCGGGTAATCGCCGCATACCCTGCTTCCATCACGAGGTGCATGGTGCGGTGAATCTTAGCTCCGCTATTGCGCACTCCTGCAACGGTTATTTTGACATGGTGTTCGAGAAATTAGTGAACCGCTTTGGAACGCGTAACGTTGATACGGGTTACGGAGCATGGCGCAACAACGTGGCTAAATTTGGCCTCGGCACCCGGCTTGATCTTGATTTGCCCGGCGAGAGCAGGGGGCTTTTGCCCAAGGCCGATTATTATGACAAAATGTACCGTAAAGGCGGTTGGCGCTCCAGTACGGTTATTTCTCTTGGTATAGGGCAGGGCGAGTTATCTGCTACGCCCCTTCAATTAGCCAATATAGAAGCCATTATTGCTAATCGAGGCTTTTACTACAAGCCCCATCTCATCAAGGCCATAGGCGATAAGCGCATTATTAAGAAGGAATATACGGTACGTAATTATGTAGGGGTAGATTCGGGTTATTTTCGGTATGCAATAGATGGCATGCAGCAGGTGGTGGATGTGGGTACCGCCAATGGCTCAAAAATACCCGGTATTGTTATGTGTGGTAAGACTGGTACAGCGCAAATAACAAACCAAAAAGATAACTCGGTGTTCGTGGCGTTTGCCCCGCGAGATAATCCTAAGATTGCCATAGCGGTGATAGTGGAGAAATCTGGCCAGGGCGCAACATGGGCTGCACCTATCGCCAGCTTCATCGTAGAAAAGTACTTAACCGGCAAGATTTCAACACGTGCGTCGGGCATCTTCCCCGAGTATTATATGAATGCTAACCTGCTTCCGCCCGTTGTGCTTACAGCTACGGAAAAACGTCAGCGGCACGTTGATAGCCTCAAGAAGGCGCAGGTAGATTCGCTAAGCAAACTTAAACTTAAGGCTGCTGCGAACCAGCAGGTACCCGGCGCACCTAAGGGCAAACAACCCTTAAGCCAACCAACAGCTATGCTGCCAAAACGAAAGGACAATGAATAACAGCAATCAGCGCAGCAGCTTTTTTTCTAATGTAGACTGGCTAACGGTTTTCCTGTTCATCACGTTGTGCGTTATCGGCTGGTTCAATATACATGCAGCAGTGTATGATGAGAACAAGCCCAGTATTATAGATACCGATACCCGCTACGGCAAACAGTTTATTTATATTGTAGTGGCTATTGTGCTGGCTATGTTGATACTGTTGCTCGAGAGCCGCTTCTTATCAGCCCTTGCCCCCTTTTTTTACGTAACTACCGTGTTGCTGCTACTGCTGGTGTTGGTAGTGGGCCACAATGTGGGCGGTAACCAGGCCTGGATAGATATGGGCGGCGGCTTTAGGCTGCAACCTTCTGAATTTGCCAAATTTGCGACGTGTTTGTTACTGGCGCGATACCTCAGCGCAACCAACGTCAAAGTAACCGATCCAAAGAGTTTCATCATAGCAGGGGGTATTATCCTGCTGCCCATGGTGCTTATTAAGATGCAGCCCGACGACGGCTCCACGCTCGTGTTTTGCTCGTTGGTATTCGTTTTATACCGCGAGGGTTTGTCGCCTTATTTTCTTATTGTAGTAGGCTTGCTGGTTACGCTTTTCATTACCTCGCTGCTTTTCCCCAGTGCTTATGTGGTTGCAGTAATCGTTATTGCAACCGTACTCATATCGCTAACCATCAAAAGGAATCGGCCGTTGATATTTAAAGTAATCATTGGGGCGGCCATCAGCATAGCCTTCGTGTTTGGCGTGAAGCCCTTGTACGAGCATGGTTTAAAGCCGCATCAGCGTAAGCGAATAGATGTGGTATTGGGCCTTACCAGAGATATTAAAGGCGTTGGCTACAACCAGAACCAGGCCAAAATAGCCATCGGCTCGGGCGGGGCATGGGGTAAAGGATACCTGCAGGGTACACAAACCAAATATGCTTTTGTACCGGCACAAAGCACCGATTTTATTTTCTGTACCATAGGCGAGGAGTGGGGTTTCGCGGGCTCGGTGGTGGTATTGGGCCTGTATTTGTTCTTGTTGTTGCGTATTGTGCATATAGCCGAGCGGCAGCGTGCGCCGTTCTCGCGTATTTACGGGTATGGCGTGGCCTCAATTATTTTCTTCCACGTGCTTATCAATATAGCTATGGCCATTGGGGTAATGCCGGTGATTGGTATTCCGCTACCCTTCATCAGTTATGGTGGGTCATCATTGCTTAGCTTCACCATCCTCCTTTTTATACTGCTTAAGCTGGATAGCAACCGTATGGGGGTTATCCACGGATAGGGAGTGGCTATTTACGCGTAACGCCTCCTGAGCAAAGCATAAAACTTATCCGAGGTTTCCTTTTTGCCTTCCCAATTGTTTTTGGTTACATAATTGTTCTGCAAAAAGCGGTCGGCTTCTTCAAAGGTAGTGAAGCGGTTTACAATTTCTATTGCTTCGGTATAAGCCAAATTGTAGCCTTTAAACAGGTCCTTCACAAAAAGCAACTTGTCGTTGAGTGTAATGGCAGATTTGATATCGGCCAGTGGCTCTAAAACTTCAACAGACTCGGGTTTAATTTCTTTCTTCTGTGCTGATAGGCGTTGGTTAAGGGTAAGCACCGGCTCAGCTTCTTTTTCTTCCCCGGCTTTTTTGCTTTTGGTTGTTGGCATCAGGCTCTCTACCTGTATATCCTCCATACTTTCGGCCAAAGCCTTGTTGCCGTTTTTCTTCGGCTCGTTAAACAGTGTAAACTCAGGCACCAAAGGTGTATCTTCTTTCTCTTCAATTACCGGTTCGGGCTCAATGGCCTCAGCAACGGGTTCGGGTATTTCTTCAATCAAAGGTTTTGGTTCAACTTCAGCCACAGTTGGCTCCCATTCTTCTTCCTCCTCAATTGCTTCTTCTTCTGCCTCAGGTTCTTCTTCTTCAGCTTCTTCTTCTATTTCCGCTACAGGCGTTAGCAAAGTTTCGTCCTGGCTTTGGCCTTCTTCTTCATCCTCAAAATTATCTGCTTCATCCAGTAATAGTTCGTGGCGAATAGTTTCGGGTTCTTCCTCCAATTCCGGCGCATCGGCAACAAGGTCTGTAAACGGCTCAGGCTCTTCAATAGGTTCAGGTTGTTCAAATTGCAGTTCATCTTTGGGCTGCACTATCTCAAACTGTATACCGTCGTTGTTTACAGGCTTGGGCGTGTCAAATTTAAAAGGTGCAATGGCGGGTTTTACGGGCTGCACCATAGGTTCAAACCATTTGGGCTCGTCTTTAATACTGGTTTTGGGTGCCGGCTGGCTTTTTACGGCGTTGAGCTTGCGTAGAATCTCGGCGTGGTCCTTCAAAAAATGCGTGTTGGCAACAAAAAGCTCCAGCTCCAGGTCGTTCAGGTCGTTTACTGTAGTTTGCAGATACTCATACTGTTCGTTCAGTTCCTGTATAATGATGCCTATCTTTTTAAATACTTCCTGCTGCTTCATTGCTATTATGTTAGGAAAAATGCTAATCAAAAATAGGATAAAATTCTGATATTAGCCCCTCACAAAAGTTTTGCGATTTGTATATAGAGGAAGTTTTCAGGCGGCGTAACGAGGTAGGCGGGAGTATAGAGGTAATTTGCGGGTCGATGTTTTCGGGCAAAACCGAAGAACTTATCAGGCGGGTAAACCGTGCCCGTATTGCCAAAGTGCATGTAGAAATCTTTAGTCCCGTGGCCGATACCCGTTATGACAAAAGCGCCCTGGTATCGCATAACCTCAACTCTATCCCATCTAAGGCTGTCGACAATGCATCAGCCATATTACCACTTGCAGCGCATGTACAGGTGGTTGGTATTGATGAAGCGCAATTTTTTGATGACGATCTGCCGCACGTAGTAAGCAAGCTGGCCAATAGCGGCGTACGCGTGATAGTAGCCGGTTTGGATATGGATTTTAAGGGCCGCCCCTTTGGCTCGATGCCCGAACTCATGGCTATGGCCGAATCAGTAACCAAACTACATGCCGTATGCGTAAAATGCGGCAGCCCTGCGCTAAACTCATACCGCCTGGTACCCGATGAAAGCCAGGTACTGCTAGGCGAAAAAGAAAGTTACGAACCCCGTTGCCGCAACTGCTTCAATTTGGATGGGATTGCCGGATAAGTAGTTGGCAGTTTGCAGTGGGCAGTTTACGGTTAGCCGTGTTTTTGTAGGATGCGGTGGCTGTTTGTTCGCGACCCTGTAAGTCAATTCTAAATTCCCGGAGGACATCATCAGCGGAATCAACGTAATCATTAAAATCAACGGTTTTTTTTCCTGTCGTAATAAACAAATTATGTGCGCTATTGTTAAATATACCAGGGCGTTGAATGCGAGCCTGCGAAATTAACATTATTACAGGGTTAAGATTATGGCTAAGAAAGTTTTAGTTATTGAGGATGATAAGGATATAAGGGATGCCGTTACGCTTGCCTTGGAAGACGAAGGTTACGTGGTGGTATCGTCTGATAATGCCCGTATACTGAAGCAGCTAAACGAACACGCCCCCGATGTTATCCTGCTGGATAACTGGCTTACCGATTGGAGCAGCGATGCCAACGGGCAGCAAATAAGCAGGGGCTTAAAAAACGACCCTGCAACCAGCCATATACCGGTAATTATCGTATCAGCCGTAAGCAATATTGCAGAAGTTGCCGAAGCCGGCCTTGCAGATGGTTACCTCAAAAAACCGTTTGATTTGAATGATTTGGCTGCGGTAGTGAAGAAATATGCTTAACAGCTAGGGCATAGAATCAGCAGGAAGAACTCCTGACACAAAACTCAAAAAGACACAATATTACCTAATTAAGTGCCTTAATTGTTTTCTCTTTTATGTTCTGATAACACGTCCTTTAAAATCTTGTCTGCTTCTGCTTTTTTAATTGTTGACATTTCCGATTTGTTAAAAATCGTCATTAACAAAACGTCTATTCCATCTTCTGAAATATTCAGATGGTAATACATCACCCTGAAACCGCCACTCTTGCCTTTCCCTTTACTCGGGTCTGCCAGCCGTACTTTGTAAATGTTTTTTCCGTAAGACTCTCCTAGATAAGGATTTTCAATCAAATCGTTTATTAGTTTATCTACAGAATCTTTAAGGGTATGATACTTTTTGGCTAAAGGCTTCACTTCCCGCTTAAAAGAATGCGAAACAATTACGGTATTAGTCATTCCACAATTCGGATGCCGGGATGCCTTTTAGTTTGCCATCCTTAATTAGCAAGGCCTCTTTATAAGAGGATTTTAGTAAGTCCATTTCTTGCTCACTTAATCCCTCATCAGAAGAAATCGATATTTCTCCACCTGCATTTTTTACCAACGAGGTTATATCAGATATGATATCTGAACTGTCGTCAGGGATGCTAATAGTTAGCGTTGTCATGATATTCTCTTTTAAAGTTCATAACAAATATAACAAATATCATGCGGAATTTAATTCATAGAAAAACCCATCTGAAAAATTCAGACGGGCTTTTTGCATTTCAATGGCTCCTCCGCTAATCAGCGGAGGCCGGGGGCTAGCGCCTATATCTTTACCCCCAATCCCACATTGAACGACCTGCCATCGCCTGGCAGGATGCCGGGGCCGGGGTACATGTTTATCCTGCGGGTGAAGTACTTCTCGTTGAGCAGGTTGTTTATATGGAAGTTTACGTGGTAATTTTTAAGAAAATTGTAATTGAAACTCCAATCTATTAAATGATAGGCCGGTACCACGCCGCTGGCACCTGTTGGGTTAAAGGCGGTGTTATTGGCATCGCTGAAGTTTTTGCCCACGTAGCTAAACAATACCGTGCTGGTTACCGCTCCGCTGAGGAAGGTTAGGCCGGTGCGGTTAGTCCAGGTTGGCGTACCCTCTATTTGATTGCCCACCAGGCTGTTGTTTACGCCCGAAACATTGATAGCACCCGTAACGTACCTGGCATGCGTGTAAGCCAGGGTATTAAACAACATGATATCGGTGCCCGATTGCAGGTTGAATCCGCGTAGCAAAGATAGCTCGGTATAAGCCTCGAGGCCTTTAGATATTGCATTGCCTATGTTGGTTAAATACAGGTGTTTTACGTTGGCGTTATCGGTTATGGTGAGGGTGCCGGCCCGGTTGTTATATTTTACGTAAAAGGCGTTTACATCAAACGTAAATACTTGCACAATCCGGCCGCGATAGCCAAGATCGATGTCGTACCCGCGGCTATCCTTAATATTTTGGTCCACAATGGTATGTTGGTCGGCGGGCACTACTGCTGCATATAAGTAAGGGCGGTAAGCCTGCGAAACGTTGCCATATAACTGGCTGCTGTTGCTCACCTGGTATTGCAGCCCCGCGCCAAACAGCGGGAAGTTGCGGCTCTGCCGGAAATCGATAGGCGTGTTACGGTTATTCACCAGGCCGGTTAGGTTAGATTTGATCACTTCTAACCTGGCACCCGGCGTAAAAGAGAGCCTTTTGCTAATGCGGAAAAGGTTCTCTACAAAGGCGGCGTAATTATCGGTTTTCAGGTGGGTATCTACACCGTAATCTTTCACCAGGCTCAAATCAAAATCAGATGCGGTTGTGCCTACACCTTTTTGAAGGCGTTTGGTAAGGGTATTAGAATAGCGCACGCCTGTGCTTAACGTACTCACGTGGCCACCTAAAAGGTAGCTGGTAGCCAGGCGCGCCTCGGTAGTGAAGCTTTTGTAATAGTCGCGGTCTACCTGGCGGGGGTTATACGTTTTAAGGGCGGTGTTTACCGTATCGCTTACGTTTGGCGTGGCAATAAATTGTACGCTGTTGCGCTGGCCCGCAAGCATATGTGAGGTAACCTCTAGTTTGGTGTGTTTGCTGAAATTATAGTTGAACAGTAATGCCGGGATATTGATAACCGGGTTGAAGAAGTTACGCGAACGGTTCGACTGGCGGCTGGTAAGGGCAAACTGGGCATCAGTTAAGCCACCGGCAATCTGCTGCACATAATCAGACCGGGAGAACTCGAACGCCAGGCTTCCTTTGCTGTTGAACTGGTATTTGATGTGTGCATAAAACGCATGGTAATTGAACTTGGAATTCGGTCGCCAGCCATCGCCGTTGCGGGCATCGAAGTAAGCGTAATAGCTAATTTTGACCACTTTGCCGCCAATGGCGTTATAGGTATTGAAAAAGCGGTTAGCGCCAATGGTTTGCTCGCTCTCCAGCCCGAAGGTTTTGGTGGTATCGGGTTCTTTTATTTTAAAGTTAACCATCCCGCCAAACTGGTCGCCAAATTGCAGGGCTGCCGAACCACGCACATACTGCACCTCGCCAATAGCCTGGAAAGGCATGTTGTAATGATTTTCTGGATAGCCGAATACATCCGAGTTGGTATTGTATCCGTTTTGGCGGATATTGGTTTCTATAGAGCGGTGCATATCGGTACCGCGGGTGCCAATATTAAGCTGCAAACCCGCGCCATCCATTTCCCAAACATTGATGCCCGGCACCTGCGCAAATAAAGTACGCGCCACATTGCCCGATAGGTTCGCCTTGCCCGGGTCGGCGTATATTACGTTGGTTTTTTTGCCCGAGAAAAGGTAAGTGCCGCTTTGGTCGGGCAGGTTTTTGCTGCGGCCCTCTTTAATAATAACGCTATCGAGCTTTACGGTGTCTATGGCGGTTTTTTGTTGTGCCTGTGCTGCGCCGCCCATAAAAACGGTCAACAGCAACATGATAAATAAATGTTTCATGTGTAATTCGTTGATGAAAAATTTGAATAAATAGTATAATAGCAGCCACCTGCCGCAACATGGTGCGCAGGCATGTTAAATAGCTGCTTTAAATGGGGGATTTAAGCCAAATACTCGGGTGGTTGGCCTGCTACTGGGATAAATGGATGGATTAAGCCGTTTTGCACAGGCTTAATGGTTAAAGGCGCGATATCCTTAAATGATGCAAACTGGTAAGTAAGTACCGGGAGGCTGTATTTCCCATCAAGTCCGCCTTTCTTTATAGAGGCATCATGGTCTTTATTGCCTTGGGGGATATCGTTTATCTGTTTGGCGTAGATGATGTTTTTGCCTATCAGTTTGGTTTTTTCGTAGTTCTGTATCACCATCAGGTAAAGCGTATCGCGGGTTACCTTTAGCTTTACGTAGTTGTAGCAGGCGTTTTTGAGTTGTACCTGCCCGTCGATGTTTTTATAGTCGCCCCAGGTTTCGGTTATGCCGGGGAGGTGCTGGGCAATCTTTACTTCTATCAGCGCGTTTGGATTGTACAGGTTTTGGCTGATAAGTTCGTTCATACGCTTATCTGTGCGGTAAACCTGGTATTGTTGCACCAGCATATACCCGCCGGCGTTGAACAGGTGGATGCTGATGAGCAATATGGCAACCAGTCGCTTCAATCAATAATGATTCTAAACAATCGCAATTTTAACAAAAAATTATCAGCATGCAATGGTTATTTATCAGTTACATTGTTAATACTGCATTTTACTGTTGTTAAATTAAATTACCTTTGCGCAATTGACTAAAAACTGCATTTAGTCAATGTTGATGGTTGTTAACATAATTGATTTTAATGCAAAGTAAAAAAAGAGTGCTGTTTTATCTGGTAGACGGCGCCCATAGTGAAGTACTCCCCGAACTGTTAGCGCAGGGAATACTCCCCAATATAAAAAGGATAATAGACGAAGGCACTTACCGAAAAGCCACTACCTGTTTCCCAAGTACTACCGGTCCGGCGTACCTCCCGTTTTTAACCGGCCATTTCCCCGGCACGCAGGATATTACCGGCATCCGCTGGTTCGACAAAAAAGAATTCAAACGCACCCGTTGGAACAAGAATGCCATGCGCAGCTATTGCGGACCAGAGGCTGCCTGGTTCAATACGGATATGCATCCTGATAAACCCACACTGTTCGAGTTAATGGGCGAATCGTACAACATGTACAATATGATAACCCGCAATGTGCCCGATGAATACGATCTGGGCAAAAAAGGCAAGGGTATGCTGTACACCAAGGCACATTTTAAACAAATACACCACCCGGTAGATTTGCAGGGCCACGCCCGCATTATGGAGATGCTGGAGAGCGGCAAGGATTTTGATTTCCTCTTCGCGGTTTTCCCCAGCGTTGACTGGGATTCGCACTATCACCACATCCGCGATGAGCGCACCATAGAGGCTTATCGTATTGTAGACCGAAGCCTGGGTACTGTTCGCGCTAAACTCGAAAGCAAAGGCTGGTGGGACGATACCCTCTTTGTGATGACATCCGACCATGGCCTTACGCCAACGACTAAACACCTAGATCTGGGCGACTGGATGACCAACAACGGTCTTAAATCTGTTTATTACCCGGTTATCTGGCGACGCAAGCCCAAATCGGCAGTAATGATATCGGGAAACTCCTTCGGTAGCATACACCTGTTGGATCATGAGGGCGACCACGTGCTGCGCGAAGCCGAAATAGTAAAGATAATGGGCAGCGAACGCCTGGAGAAACTGATCAAAGAAGACGCTGTAGATTTTGCCATTTACCGCGGCGACGACGAGCAGACGTTCATCACTCATAATCGTAATGGCAAGGCCAAAATATCGGTTAGAAACGATGTATTCACCTACGAGCCGATAACTACAGATGTACTGAAGTATGGCGGCAAGGTTGAAGCGACGGGCCATCGCGCCATTTTGGAAGCAACCTTCGAAACGGATTACCCGGACGCTATATTCCAGATATATCAATTATTCCAAAGCCGCAGGGCCGGAGATATTGTGATAAGCGCCACAGTGGGTTACGATTTGCGCGATTTTTGGGAATACCCCGAGCACGTGGGATCGCATGGTTCGCTGCATCGCCAGCACATCCATGTACCGATGATTTATAACCAAAAGGGTTGGGGCACCAAACCCGCACGTACCGCCGACCTGTTCGATACCATTCTGAAATGGAAAGGCATCACGCCCGAAAAATCTGAAGGCGAACCATTGTTTTAATTTCAAAGAGAGAAAATTAGCCTATACAAATGACTGATCAGGAAGCGATTAAGGAAGATAAGCAGGAGATAAATAAGGTATTCAACAAAAACGTTATCATTAAAGGAGCCCTTTGGTTCGCGTTGATAACCGTTATTACCATTGCCGGCATATTCTTTTACAACAATACCGGTGATACCGTAAAGGCACTTCAGCATATCTCCTATAAGTATATCGCCATTTGTTTTGTGATGCTGTTTGTAGATCTGCAATTGGGCAGCTGGCGAAATCATATCTATGTGCGTAAACTGGCACCTTCCGTTTCGCACTGGGTAAGTTTTAGGGCAAACGTGGCCAATATGTTTATGGGGGCGGTTACGCCGGCCCACGGGGGTGCGGGCCCGGCCCAAATATTCGTGTACACCAGCAATGGCGTTAGTTTTATAGATTCCTTTGCCATCAGCCTCATTAACCTGGGTGCCACGCTGATATTTATGCCGCTGGCTGGTTTTGTGGCTATTATGCTCATGGATACCAGCAGTGTTAGCAGCTTTGTTCCGCAGATGCTTAAGTTTGGCTTTACCTTCTTCCTGCTGTTCCTGGCGGCCTTTATCCTGGCTTTCTGGAAACCGCTTTGGGTTGGGATGATTATCAAAAAAATCGCGAATGGTCTCTCAAAGGTGTTCCCGAAACGTAAAGAGAAACTAAGCCATTGGGCAGAGCACTCGTTTGCCAGTATCAGCAAATACCAGCAAACCTGCAGCGTTATCATACGCCAGCATCCGTTTTTGTTCCCCTTAAGTTTGCTGATAACTACGCTTTTATACCTCAATAAATATTGCCTGCAATGGGTTATATTGATGGGCCTGGGTGTAAATGCCAACCTGGTGCAGGTGATCGCTTTCCAGGTGATTATCCAGTTCGGTATTTATTTTGCGCCCAGCCCGGGTGGCAGCGGCTTTGCCGAGGTGCTGATATCCAAGCTGTTCGGTACCATTATTCCGGCTACCTTGTTGCCTATATTTACCTTGCTTCAACGCTCGTTCCTGTTGTTTTTCCCGGCTATGGTCGGGGCTTACGTGGTGATCAATTTGCTGCGGAAGCAAACCTTGAAGAAAGCATAAACCCAGGTTGAAACGGACAAAGATCATCATCGGCGCTTTCTGATTAAGTGTCTCGGTTGTGCTCATCAAAGCCACGGGCGCGCAAGGTGGAAGGATTATAGCAGCGCTTTCGTGTCTGGTTACAGCAGGCGGGTACAATGGTGGATTTTGTTGCCATTGTTCATCCTCATGTTAATAGCATACCTGATACCGGGACTTTAGAAAAAAATAAGGACTCACTTACTTTATTTTTAAAGAAATTATCTTAAAGGTTAAGTGACTCCTTTGTTATTTGCATGTTATACCTTATATTTATGTGCTTACAACGTCCCCTGTAAATGCTAGCTATTAATCCTAAACTGCCCGATCACCTTAAAGCCAAAGTAGAAGCATATATACCTGTGTTTGAGCAACTACCCGCCGTAGTCATCATTCACGATATAGTGGATGGTTTTGTGGCTTACTTATCGCCAAGAGGACTTACCCTGCTGAATACCAGCATGGAGGAAATAGCATTGATAACTACGGAAGAGTATCACCGAAGATATTTTAACGACGAGGATGCCCAGGATTACGCACCTAAGCTGTTTGATTTCATGAGTCGCAACAGCGATGAAGAGCTAATTTCTTTTTTTCAGCAGGTGCGTTTTGCCGGGAGCGATAACTGGCACTGGCATTTATCCAGTTTAAAGATTTTTAGCCGGGATGCTGATGGTAGACCCCGTTTGCTGATTGGCCTGGCAATTCCTGTAGATGCTATGCACCATATGGCTACTAAGGCCGAACGGCTATTGCAGGAGAATAATTTCCTGCGAAAGAACTTTAAGACATTCAGTCGGCTCACCCTTCGCGAAAGAGAGGTGCTGCGCTTAACCGCCCTTGGAAAAAGCGCTGCCGAAGTTGCCGCCGAACTTTTTATTGCAGAAACTACTGTTGAAACCCACCGCCGTAATATCAAAAGCAAATTACAGGCGAATACCTATTTCGAACTCTCAGAATACGCCCGGGCTTTCGATTTGATATAGCTACAAATGCTTTATTCTTATTTTGAGTAAATACCTACTTGTAAGTATTGCAGGGCTTGGTCGCGCGTTTTACTTTTAAAAGTTTTGCAAAGGTACTGTTGCATAAAAGAATTTGTACCTAAACCTTATCACATTAGATTGCTTTTTTAGTAGCGCGGGTGGTGCAGTAGTACGACTGTCTGTCATTGGCCGAAGTGATAAGCTCAGGCCAATGAAGCAGCGATGAGGTACCGAAACTCCTTAATTCCTGTGGCGTTATTTTTTACGCTCGCTTAATAGCTTATCCAGTTTGTCTTTTGTTTCGGGTATAGCTTTCAGCGATAAGGCTTTTTTGAAACTTTTTATCGCGTTGATTTTATCGCCGCTTGTAAGATATAAATCGCCCAGAGAATCATAGCAATTGGCACTTTCGGGATAGTTGTTAATATTAAGCTCGAATAAAGCTTGTGCTTTTTTATACTGTTTGGCATTCAGCATTTGATATCCAAGGCTGTTAACCTGGCTCTCACCGGGCTTAACCATATATCCCATTTGTTCCGAAACATTTTTATAATGTGCTACCAATACCGATTCTATCTTAAAATCGGGATTCTTCAATTCGCTTTCGTAAATTCTTAATTTGTAAAAATCAAAGATGAACCGAAGCGCATCGTACTCGCCAATTAACCGTACCGACGGGTGATCGTCGTTCTCGTAATACTTGTATTTGAAGCGTAGCTGGTTGTTTTTGTTTTTGTTAATGTCATGAATCAGTTCTAAATTGCTACGAATAAGCGCAGTAGACTCACTGGTGTCTTTTTGCACGCTTAGCGTATCTACACCTTTTTCCATGCGATTGGCTATGGCCATAAAAAGCGTTTTGCTTTTATAATTTTGGGCGGGCAAAATGGTTTTTGCGTCTCTCACCGGTTTTTGATGGTCCCACCATAGGGATGCTTCCAGCGAAACATAGGCATTAAACAGCTCCTGTTTATGCAGTAGGGTGTTTATAACCGTTAAGCCGCCAAGCGAGTGGCCAATGAGGGTTTTATAAGTAGTGGTGGGGTAGTTGGCATCCATATAGGGGATGAGTTCTTTCTCTATAAAGGCCATAAATTTTTCGCCATTGCCAATCACATCAGGCAATTCTTTATCGGTACCAATGGTAAGTTCGCTCAGCCTGTCTTCCTGCACAATGCCAACCACAATCATCGGCGGGCAAAGGCTCGATTCGGCCATGTGCTCGGTAATGCTCACAACGGTGTTGTAGTTTTCGCTGCCGTCGAGCAAATATATAACCGGGTAATGCCCCTGATCTTTAATTTTATTACCGCCGTTACTTGTAGGGATATGTATCCATATTTTACGTTGCTGGCCTAATATTTTCGAAGGGATTGTTTCCTCGAAACCTGTATTAAAGGGGCTGTTTTCCTGCGCGTGGCCGTAAACAGTAATTAAGAGTAAGATGATATTGCAAAAAAAAGACTTAATAAGGGGGTTGGGGGTAAAGCCGGGTAGATGGTACTTCATGAAGGAGGATTTGTGTGTTTGATATAACAGACGCTGGATTGTGGATTGTGTTACAGGATACTTTACAAAGCATGGAATGAAAGATGCAGGCAACTTTCTATTTAGCATTAATACCTTTATATTAGTACCTGCTTACTACCAACCTTATGGATACTCCCTACTTACCTTCAAACCAACAATTGCTAAAGAATGCTGTAGGCGGTTTGTTTATGATGATATTATTTACGGCGATTTGGGCCACTATTGCCGAATCAATTTTTGCAGGCGGCGATTACTGGGTTGGCGCTGTTTTCTTTACCTTGCTCATTGCTGCCTTCCTGTTGCAATACCTTAAGCTGAACACGGCTTTGAAAGCGATGGCCGAAGGAGATAGCGACGCCGAAACCGGCAAAGAAAAAGCCAGGAGCAAATGGTTCAACCTTATTTTTGCGGCAGAAGGGATAGCTATTTTTGTGGCCAATACTGTACTGCTAAACACTGGTCATCAAAATTTATTTGTCCCCACTTTTGCGCTGATTGTGGGCCTGCACTTTTTTCCGCTCGGACTGGTATTTAAGCGCAAGTTTGATTACGTTGTTGGCTTGTGGACCTCACTCATTGCTGTTTGGGGCCTCTTAACTATTATTGGGCACTACCCACCGGCTCATGCCAGCGCCTGGGTATGTATTGGGTGTTCGCTTGCTACATCGGCTTATGCTGTTAAGATGATTGGGGATGGGAAAAGGGCGATGAAGAATTAACCCAGAGGTTCGGAATAGTTCAAATTTTTTACCGAGGATACGGATTTTGAAGTCGGAGTTCCGTTTTCAAATAAATCTTACTGGGCAAAAAATCCAGGGAAATCGCGTTTAAAGTTGTGGACGATGAGGAGGCACCTACGGAGCCTTCTGACTTTTGTTTTGATGCTATAAACACGATACTCCTCCGGAGTGTTTAGTCCGAATTGGTTTTACGCTCCATTAGGAGCATCGTGTTTATAGAATTACCAGTAATGCTGATGGCTCCGTAGGTGCCTCCTTTTTAAACGCGATTTCCCTGGCAAAAAATCGCATTTCTGGTATAATTTGATTTCCTGGTGGTATATTTACGCAGAAAATACCAAAACCTGATGCGCAAAATTATTTGGATTGTCCTTTGTTGTAGTAGCCTTTTATCTGCCTGTTCACAGAAAATGTTTCATAGCGGTTATTATTTTGATAGAGACGGTAAGAAGGTTGCAGGACTGATTGCGTTCCAGCCATCGGGCGATAACTTTTATTACAAAACTGCAAAGAATGCCGACAAAGAGAAAATCAAGATTGAAAACATACAAGCCCTGGTAATGGTGCGCCTGAATGAAAACGACAGCCTCACGGTACTTACCGAAGGCGGTAACGCCAACAAAAGATACTTCGGCAAAACTATTGCAGTTACCCCAACCACTCATCTGTATTACAAATTCAAAGCAGTTTCCGGCGGTGGCGGGATGACGATGACCCAAACACCGGCACCGTCTTTTGGTGCGCCTACCTCAACCTCACACATCACTTATAATTACGGCTGGCGAATGTCTCCTTCTTACGATGCCACCCAGATGATACCGATGTACCAGGATGGTAATACCACTTACGAGCTAACCAAAGGGAATTTTATTAAAGTATTAAGCAAGGCATTTGCCGACGTGCCCGGCCTTGTGCAACAACTTCAAAACAAAGAATTTAAGTTTAAAAACCTGGATAAGCTATTGGCAGAATATCACTCGAGGACGAAATACACGGTGAATTAGCAGTAACTACTGTAATATGCTTTCGATATTGCGGATGCTTCTGTTCCTTGCCCTGATATAAAACAGGTGGAGCATCAACCGAAATACGATAGCGCCAACAACTGCGCCCGCAATACCCGATAACAACTGCCGCAGATTGAAATGAACAAAGCCCGGGATAATCATAGCCAGTGCCACAAACCCCACCCAAATGACAAACAGGATGCGGAAGGCCTTGTGTAGTGTGGTATCAATTTCTACCAGCGTAGTATAGTCATCTAAGGCTATCAACTTGCCGCTAAGCACGCATGCCGGCGACTTGGCTGATGAGCCGATAATCTTAAAATCGGTATCATTAATTTGCCCTATGAAATATTTGGTGGTCACTACCCGCGCCAGCGACGATTTGTAAAACGTATTGCTGTTTAAGATTGCCCTGGTTGCGGGCAGGCTTTGGTTTACGGTAAAGATGTAATTGTTTTTGCTGAAATTCATGTAAGGCTATGGCTAGCTGTAAATGTAAAAATTTTAAGCAGAAGGCATTAAGAATAATTTTTTGCTGAGCTAAGGTAATCATAGCTGATATGGGAGCAAATCTCCCTTCATCACCTCGTCATTGCGAGGAACGAAGCAATCTCTACGCAGGACAATCCACTCTGCAAGTCACTCTGCTTACAGTTAAAAAGTTACTCGTGCTTGTAATAGGGTTATCCGCCACTGGGCTATTATGGCCTATATACTAGTACTGTACTTTGTATAGTTAAAGCACTTTACGGTCTTGACTGGCTTCCTCGATAGACGGCCCCGTGGTTCCTGGTAGCATGTTAACAAATCATTAAAAGCTATCTTGCTTGTAGCGTATGTACCTTGGGCAGCGTAAGGTTTGAAAACACTATCTACTATGAAACTTAAACCTTTACTTATCGCTTACCTTTTGTTGGCAGGGTTATCGTCTTTCGCGCAAGAAAAGCCTGTTACTTTTAGCTTTAAAACGGGTATTGGTACTGCCTCCCTTTCACGGCCACGAAAAGAAGATATCGTTATACACGATGCTGATAAATCCATTTTCGGTTTTAGCGGTGGTGCTTATGCCAGTTTTACTGTTGGCAATATCTCGCTTCAGCCCGGAATAAACTACGTTACCAAGGGCGGAAAAACCACCGAAGAAACCTACCAAGGCGATATTGTGTTCAACACTTACGGAAAGTTGCGGCTAACTTACCTGCAGGTGCCGGTAAACATTCTTTATAATATTGCTGTACCTGGCGGCAACTTCTTTTTGGGCGGAGGCCCGTATATAGCAAAAGGATTAAAGGCAAGTTTCACACCCGTGTCACTCGATAACGCCTCCGAAAACAACGGCGATTTTAAGCCTATACCCTACAAATTCGGCGATGAAAGTTTTCGCACTTTTAAGAGTTTCGACTATGGTGCCAACTTGTTGGCCGGGTTTAGGATAAGCAGTGGTCTTCAGTTTAATTTTGGTTACGAAATAGGGCTCGCTAATATCCAAACCAAAAACTCCTACAATAATTTTTATTATACCGGCACCAAAACCCGCAGCTTTATTTTTTCTATAGGGTATCAGATACCGTAGTTGAAGTATCTGCTTTCGGACATTCGCACTGGTACTGGCTTAGCCCAGCATTGGTTCCACCCCAATATGGTAAGCTACTGTCTCCGCGCGGGGTTTCTCGGCAGAGTATCCTGCGTTTCTGGACGGAATGATTTTCGTTTACGATATGCTTTGCGGGAATGTCCTACCGCCTCAGGGGCCTTTTTCAAAGAGACCCTGCGGGGACGGGAAAGATTAAATGGGGCTGTTTAGTGTCGAGTAATTTAAATAAGACCTCCAAGCCTCTACGATTAATTTGAAATCTAACAGAGGAATAGTGAAGCGTGGTTCTATGGAATTGTTATTTTCATATTCATCTAAGTCTTCATAAATTTTAACATGAAACGGAGTAATCACAGCAATTATTAAACTTTGTGTATAGTCTTCACATTCATTCACATCGCCATTAATTACTCGATTTATTCCTGCCAAAAGACCATCGACCTCCGATATCCTATAATGATCACCAATAAATTGGGTCATTAATTCATCAATAGACTGAATTCGGTTTAGAGTTCCGTAATTTCTGGAAGTGCTAAATTTTATTTTGTACTGTTCTAAGATATTGCTCATTGTAGTTACTGTATTTGCCAAGCCGTTATAATTTTTGTTGTATAGTCAGCCTTTCAAATAGCATCTCCCACAATCGGTTTCTGTAGTAAAAATTCTCGCCATGCCTCCGCAATAACCGTAAAATGAATTATCGGTATTGTTTGGACAATTTCACCATCATTTGGATTATGAAAGGTTACATTACTAATATCAGGTATGGCATAGTCCACACTACCTCCCAATTCGGAACTAATATGGTTCATTTCAGGGTTATTCCCGTTTATATAATGCTGTACAATGGGCAGTACGTCTTCAGTAATTGACTCTAGTGTGTCAAAGTCTGATCCAAAATAATTTTCCATGCTCCCACCTCCTATAAAACCTTTTCTAACTCTATTCTTACCCAGAACTGGCCTAGGGCTGATAAATATCGTGAATTTGATCCCGTATAAATTTAGAATTTCGATAGTTGTCATATTAAAGATTTTGCCGTTTCCGCAGGTTCTATACATAAGGTGCTTTATTTTAACAACAGGATGCACTTTGCTGATATGCCGTGCTGTCGAAGGGGTCTTTTTCAGAGAGACTCTATGGGGACGGGAGGTACATCAATTGAGTTTTATTTGGGATTTGAATTCGTCTAAGTTATTAGGCGGAGTAGTATTATAACAAACCATAATCAACGACGACTGAAAGTCTTTTTTTAGTTGATATTCATATTTAGACATAAACTGTGGATATACACTAAGGCCTAAAAACAACGACCCATCTTCATTAAAAAATATCATAGCAAAAGGCGTTTCTTTATTGGCCGCGTTATCAAAATAAAACCTGAATCCAATATCTTCCCGAGTTAGAACGTATGACATCATTAACTTGTAATCGTCTGTTTCAAATTCGGTTTCGCCTCGAAACCTTGGGAATTCGTAGTAAGTAGCTGACTCCTTAAATCCGCTTAGATAGATTTCAGTAAACTGCTCTATACTTTCTTTTCTTTTCGAAAATTCAACGGCTATATAAATATCTTCCAAATCAATTTGTTCAACATTGGGATACTTTGTCATACACTAAATTAAATAATTTGCTCAACAAAAAAAGCCACCAGTCTCTCAACCGGTGGCTTTCAAATGTCAAATGAACGGAGAGCTTACACCCCCAAATCCTTCATTATCGTATTAATCTTTTCATCCAGCAGCTTATCCGTTTCGGCGTAGGCTTCTTTGCTGGCCAGTTTGCCGTTTACGCTGCAATAGAATTTGATCTTTGGCTCGGTTCCGCTTGGGCGGGCCGAGATGATGCTGCCATCAGCGGTTATAAACTGCAATACATCTGAGGTTGGCAGTTCTATCGGTTTGCTGGTGTTGGTGGTCAGGTCGGTTTCCACGCTCTTTTCGTAATCTTTCAGGGTAATCACTTTAGAGCCGCCCAACTCGGCAGGCGGGTTGTTGCGGAAAGTTTCCATCATGGCCACAATCTCCTCAGCACCGGTCTTTCCTTTTTTAGTAAGCGATATCAGTTTTTCTTTGTAGAAACCGTATTGTACATAAGTATCCAGCAGGGCTTCGAACAGGCTGCTGCCTTTGTCTTTATAGTAAGCGGTCATCTCGGCAATAAATGCGCTGGAAACAACGGCATCCTTATCGCGCACAAAATCGCCAATGAGGTAACCGTAGCTTTCTTCGCCACCACCGATAAAAGTTTGTTGGCCTTCGAATTTGGTCATCAGCTCGCCAATGTATTTAAAGCCCGTGAGCGTATTATAGCAGGTTACATTTTTGGCTGCTGCTATAGCATCTATCAGGTAAGTAGTTACAATGGTTTTTACGATGTACTCCTTGCCGGTAAGCTTGCCTTTTTCTTCCCAGGCGGTAAGCAGGTAGTTGATGAGCATGGTACCGGTTTGGTTGCCATTCAGCAGTACAAATTCGCCGTCAGTATTTTTTACGGCTATGCCCACGCGGTCGGCATCCGGGTCGGTAGCCAGTACCAGGTCGGCATCGGTGTCCTGTGCTTTTTTAAGGGCCAGGGTAAGGGCCTCTTTTTCCTCGGGGTTAGGGTAAACCACGGTAGGAAAGTTGCCATCGGGCGTGGTTTGCTCATCTACCAAAATCACGTTCTCGAAACCGAAACGCTCCAAAGCCTGCGGCACCAAAGTGATACCCGTGCCATGGATAGGGGAGAACACGATCTTCAGGTCCTTTTGGCGCTTAATGGCATCCGGCGAAACCGAAAGGGTGGTGATGTTATCCAGGTAAAGGGCGTCTACTTCTTCGCCAATTTCTTCTATGTTGGCATCAACACGGGTAAACTTCACCTCATCGATGCTTTTTATCTTGGCAACTTCATCCATTACGGCAGCATCATGCGGGGCCACAAACTGGCCGCCGTCGTCGCCGTAGGCTTTGTAGCCGTTATACTCTTTAGGGTTATGCGATGCGGTAAGCATCACGCCGCTTTTGCAACCAAAGTGGCGCACCGCGAAAGAAAGCTCGGGCGTGGGGCGCAGGGCCTTAAAGTAATAAACGTGGATATCGTTTGCCGAGAAAACGTTGGCAGTAATGGTAGAGAACAGGTCGGCATTGTTGCGGCTATCATGCGCAATGGCCACTTTTATTTTTTCGCCGGGGTAGGTCTTTTTAAGGTAGTTGGCCAAACCCTGGGTAGCCGAGCCGATGGTGTATTTATTGATACGGTTGCTACCAGGGCCCATAATGCCGCGCAGGCCGCCGGTACCAAACTCCAGGTCGCGGTAAAACGAGTCGGTAAGTTCTGTATACGCTTTATCGTCTATCAGTTTCTGAATTTGTGCCTTTACGTCGGCATCATAATTCCCCTCAAGCCATGAGTTGGCTTTCTGAAGGATGGTAGGGTCTAATTCCTGCATAGTAGTTATTGGTTGTATTTTTCGGTTAATAGGATTCTTACATCCAAATATGATAATAAAATTGTATTTTAAGAATGGCGAGGTTTATTCTATCACACAATATTAACATAGGAATAATAGAATAAGCAAAAGCAGTATTTTGTTTAGCAGAGGGGGGAGATTTTTGTAGGAGAGGGAGAAATGTCTGAACTCGAATTTGGGGGAATTCATGGAATTTACAGAAGCTTTTCAAATGCCGGGATTTTATTCTGTCTATTCAGAAAATTCCTTAAAATTCGAGTTCAGACAAAATTTTTACGGCTTCCCTACCGTATCGTCAACAAACACCTCATCCAAATCGGGTTTGTTGCCGTCAGTTATCTTGCCTTGCAGCATGCTTTGCCCGGTAGTGCCGGGGTTATTGCCATGGCCAAGCGGCCATTTGCCTGTGGTTCCGTTTACCTTTAAATCGGCCACAAGGGCAGCATTCAGGCTAAAATCGGTACAGTTGTTTTTACTGAGGTGGTATTTTAGTCCTGCGTATTTCTGTGTAAGTGCCAGTATTTTCTCAAACTTACGCCGCGAAATGAATTTTCCCGCCACTTCGTCCCACTTGTGCTGCGTATCGTCGCGGTAGCCAGATGGGGATGAGGGGAATAAGGGCGAGCCGGCAAGCGGGTGGTTCTTATAGGGATAAAAGCCGAACGACAGCGATACGTAGGTAGAATCGCTGTTGTATTTGATGAGCGTAATAAAGGTATGCCCCGAGTTGGTGAAACGATAAACCTTGGGTTTGCCGGCAACGGGCTGTTTTACATGCATCAGCATGGCGTAGACTACTGCCTTTTTGCCATCCTTAAAGGTATCTGATATTCGTTGGTAGGTTATTTTAGGGCTGCGCGGCTCGGTGGTTGCAGGCAAAAGCACTGCCGGCTGCCGGGCCAGCAGGGTATCATCTACCGCATTGAAGTTAAGGTAGCGTTCGTCCAGATCGGTACTATCGGCGGCGAGAGAATCTGCAGGGGCCTGCATCAATGTATCAGCCCTGGTATCGTGCTGATTGTACTGCATGGTTTTGAAAAAGCATTTCATGGCCAGCGAGTACATTTTTAGCCTGGCAAATGCGTTGGCCAGGTTATAAAGCAGCTTTTTGTTGGATTGGTTGGCATCAACGTCGGTACTAATGTTCAGTTGCTTAAGGCGCTGCATCAGCAGTTTCCGTTCGGCCGATTTGCTCAGTTTTACTTGCAAATCCTGCTCCAGGCCGGGATCCTTCAGGGCGAGGTTACTTGCAGGCTGATTATTTATGCTAAAGCCAGGGTTTTGCGCATCTTTAAGGTATCTCCCCGTGGTATCAACCGCATCGTATTTAGCAGCCGAATATACCTGCGCCTTAAGGCATAATTGCGCGCACAGCAACAAGGCCGTAATTACTACTGCTTTTACCTTAGGTGTGATATAGCGGGTTGGCTTTAACATTATGCTGCGCTTGTGCAATATAGCCAATACGAACCGATTTGATATACTTACTTCGCCACCAAACCCATTTACGACTTATTTTTTACACAAAGCCGACGGATTTGACCGGGATGACTGCCTAAAGCATGTCTGCAAATACCCTGTGCGTACTAAAGGCAGTACCAACCTTATATGCGCATAATTCCATGTTTTATGATGGAGCTTATTCGGCATTGCTAAGCCCTTTCTATATATCGATTGCTAAGGTGCTCCTGGGCTGGCCATGCAACTGGTGAATGGATAGGGCGGGCTTCTGATAAAACATGCATCAATACATATTTCCTGGTGTTTTATTGCTCAACCTGTACATGTTACTTCGGTCTTCTTAAAATACTTTAAAAAGTGCGTCGATATGATTTCTTTTAAATGGCGTTTGAAAAGCGCACTTTTCGCTACCTCAGTCAAGAGCTTTTTTACCTTCTTTAAAAAGTAACCACGCAATACTATATCAATCCAATTAGCGCACCCTGATAATTAATCACGCTTATCCCCCCCTTTTTGGTTTGCCACGCATTTTGCTTTCCGTAGCTATCACCGGCCCTGCAATACGCTATTTGATAACCAATAATGCGCTTATTGGCTAACTAATCGTCTTTATTTATGCATTCGATTGCTTTGTGTTTTTCAAAAAGAAATAATTTTAATCAAAAATAAATTACTATGTTTATAGTACTACTTAAGAGAAATTGATTAATCCACGGTTTAAAAATCAACCCTTAACATTTGTTCTATAAACGTTAACATTTGTGGTATTATCTCCTAATTTACTCCAATACTTTTACTTCCGATGATTAAGGTGCAAACCGTAGCGCCTTTTTATCACAACCAATTAAACTATTAGAAAAATTAATGTATGATGAGAAAATTACAATTGAAAAATCTTGTGGTACTACTTGGTTTAAGCTTATCATTTTGCTTGATGAGTTTAGCCAGTTTTGCCCAATCCAGGCAGATTTCAGGTACCGTTACCTCTGCCGATGGAGTGGTTCCCGGTGCGTCTGTTTCTATCAAAGGAACAACCACCGGCGTTATGACCGATATTAACGGCGCGTTTAAATTATCAGTTACGGGTAACCCAACCCTTTTGGTAAGTGTTATCGGCTACACTACTAAAGAAGTTGCCGTTGGTGCCGCTAATACTTACACCATCAGGCTCGAATCTAACGTAAGCGCACTGAACGAAGTGGTGGTTATTGGTTACGGTACCTCAAAACGTAAGGACCTTAACGGTGCCGTGAGCTCTGTAAGTGCCGAAACCATTGCTAAATTGCCTGTACCATCGTTAGATCTTGCTTTGCAGGGCCGCGCGCCAGGTGTGCAGGTTACGGCTAACGACGGCGCGCCGGGCGGTAATACTACTATCCTGATAAGGGGTGTTGGTAGTTTAGCCAGCGGCGGTAACAACCCACTTTATGTGGTAGATGGTTACCCGCTTGATGGAGGTATTAACAACTTCAACACTAATGATATTGCTACTATAGATGTATTGAAAGATGCATCGGCCACCGCCATATACGGTATACGCGGAGCAAATGGTGTTGTTATCATTACTACCAAAAAAGGCCGGAAAGATGGCGTTCAACTAACTGTTGACGCTTACAACTCTTTCCAGGCGCAACCTAAAAAATACGATCTTTTGAATGCACAGCAATGGGCTACACTGGCCAACGAAATTGGTGATGCAGACGCAAACTTTGTTGAACTGGCCAACTGGCGCAACCCAAGCTCGCTTACTACTGCCGATTGGCAGAGCGCACTTTACCGTACCGGTAAAACCCAAAGCTACAGCATAGCTGTACGTGGCGGTAGCGACAAGGTACAAACTGCGGCATCTATCGGTTACTACGATCAAAAAGGTATCGTAGTAGGTTCGTATTTCAAAAGGGTAACATTGGGTCTTAACTCAGATTACCAGGCTACAAAATGGCTTAAATCTTCTACGAGTGCCAAATACACTTACCAAACCAGCAGCAATCCTTACGGTACCGGTGCATTGGGTAACTTAACGCAGCTTATCCCAACATTAGATGGTGGTAACAGCGCAACCAGCCAGATTAAAGATGCAAACGGCAATTATGGTTTTTACAACCCTATCAATACCTATACTGCTAAGTATAACAACCCGCTTTACAGTATCGAAAACAACGAATATGAGAACATTGGCAACCTTTTGCTAACCAACTCTTCTTTAGAAGCTACGATTATTGATGGGCTTAAGATCAAAACAAACGCAGGTGTACGGCTTAACACCTATTCAGGTTCTTACTTCCAGCCTGAAGATACGCGCATACAGCAGCAATACCCAGGTGCCGTGCCAACCAATGCATTGTATAGCCAACGCCAGAACAATACTTTTGAATGGCTTTGGGAAAACACCTTATCTTACGATAAAACTTTTGGCCAGCATGCTATCAGTTTTGTAGGCGGTGTTTCTGAGCAAAGCACTACGTATGTTGCAAATGGTGGCAGCGGTATTCCAAAGAACAGCGTTATCCGCGATTTGGCCCAGTTGAGTAACATGCAGTTCGATGCTGAAGGCAACGGTAAAACCATTACTACTTTAGCGTCTCAGTTCGGCAGGTTAACCTACCGCTTTATGGATAGGTACTCTATTAATGGTACGGTAAGGCGCGATGGTTCTTCTAAATTTGACGAAGGCCACAAATACGGCGTATTCCCGGTTGTCGGCGCTACCTGGAGAGCCAAAGAAGAGCCTTTCCTGAAAAATGTTAACTGGTTAACTGACCTGAAATTCAGGGGAAGTTATGGTAAAGTTGGTAACCAGGGCTCTATTGGTTCATTCCAGTACCAGGCGCTTTATTCAACAGGTTTACCGGCAGCCAGCAGTGGTAACTTAGGTTACCCTTTTAATAAATTGTACCAGGGTGGTATAGCACAAAGCCAGCCGGCAAATGATAAACTGCGTTGGGAAACCGATTATCAGACCGATATAGGTATGGATTTAGGCTTATTAAACGGCGATTTAACCCTTACTGTCGATTTATTCAAAAGGGATTCAAAAGACTTTTTGTTGACACTGGCGGCTCCTGCTCAATCGGGGTATAACTATATTACCCGCAACGTTGGTAGTATGGAGAATAAAGGTATCGAGATAGGTATCAACTACCGTCATAAAGTAAACGAAGTGCAGTACGGCGTTGCTTTAAGCTTCTCGGCTGTCAAAAACAGGCTTACCAGCCTTACTTCCGGTACCGATAATGTTACCGTTTTTGGTGGCTTAGCCGGTGGTTCTACATTAGCCGGCCCGGGTTGGTCTGATCTTACCTACACCAAAACTTATATTGGTCAACCTGTAGGCTCGTTTTATGGTTATAAAACCGTAGGCATCTTCCAAACCCAGGCGCAGATAAATGCGCTTAACGCAGCCGCAGCTGCTAAATTCCCGTCTAATCCATACTATTACCAATCTGCTACATCGCCGGGCGACCGTTATTTTGAAGATACCAATGGCGATGGACACGTAACAACAGACGATCAGGTGAGTTTAGGTAGCCCGCTTCCAAAATTCTATGGCGGTTTAAACCTTGATCTTTCGTACAAAGCGTTTGATTTTAACGCTTACTTCTACGGCGTTTATGGTAATAAAATTCTCAACTATCAGCAAAGCTCGCTGCAAAGTTTCCAGAACAGAAGTTTTGTGGGCGTTGAAAACGTTAGCCGTCAATATTATGAAAACCGCTGGACGACTACAAACCCATCAAACGTTTATACAAGGGCTACTTATAGCGATGCATTGATCCTGAGCAACGTACCATCAAGCACCTGGATTGAGAACGGAAGCTTCCTTAAATTGAAAAACGTTACTGTTGGTTACAGCCTGCCTAAGTCTATTACTGACAAGGTGAATGTGGCTAAAGTAAGGTTGTATGTTTCTACCCAGAACCTCTTCACAATTACAAGTTACACTGGCTTAGATCCGGAAATCGGCATTCAGGGCGGTAACGCAACCCAAAACGGTATTGATAACGGCACCTTCCCGGGTTCCAAATTCTACACTGTGGGCTTAAACGTAACTTTTAAATAAGAAGATAAAAATATTAACGATATGAAAATTAACAAGAAAAACTTCACCCTCTTAGCATTGTCTGCGGCGTTAATGATGC
Organism: Mucilaginibacter psychrotolerans; assembly: GCF_004519315.1. Lineage (GTDB taxonomy): Bacteria > Bacteroidota > Bacteroidia > Sphingobacteriales > Sphingobacteriaceae > Mucilaginibacter > Mucilaginibacter psychrotolerans. The sequence goes on along the minus strand of NZ_SOZE01000005.1, from coordinate 142,112 downwards.
CACTGGCTTGTAAGAAGGACTTTTTGTCGCAAACCAACAGGTTCAAGTCTACCGCAGAAGCTACCTTCCAGAAATCAGGAGACGTAGTAGCGTTGGTAAACGGTATCTACGATGGTTACCAAAACAGCGACTTGCTTAAAAAAGCAATATGGTACTATGCTAACTTCCAAACGCACGATTTTTATAACTACGGAGCCGATGTGGCCTGGAACAACTACCAGATCAACTCTAGCTTTGGTGCGCTTTCTACCCTTTGGAACAACGCCTACATCAGCATTGCCCGTGCCAATGCGGCATTCGGCATCATCGCGAATGCCAAGGAAAAAGGCATCGTTACTTCGGCCCTTGCAGATAGGTTAACCGGCGAAGCTTACTTTTTGCGCGGCATGACTTACTATTACCTTGCAGGCTCATTTGGTGGTGTACCGTTGGAACTGAACTCCGTTACAGACGGCTTAACCCCGCGTAGCTCACAGGACGATGTGTTTAAACAGGTTGTGGCCGATATGAAGAAGGCAGAAACGCTGTTGGTATCTAAATCTGTGTTACCTGCCGCTGATTTGGGCCGTGCTACAAAAGGAGCAGCTTATGCATACGAAGGCGCTGCGCAAATGTGGTTGAAAGACTACACTGCAGCATTAGCCGCTTTCAACAATACCGAACTAACCAATAACTACCATTTGTTGCCAACCTTTATGGATGTACACGAATTCGATCATCAGAACAACGATGAATCGATATTCGAAATCCAATTTGAAGTATCCGGCTCACAAAGCTGGGATGGCGGTTGGCAAAATGGCGGCGAAGTTGCCTGGATAGACGACTTTAGCTGGCCAGAAGAAATATCGGGTTTTGGTTACGATTACGCAAACCCGGGTCTTTGGTACTCATATCAGGCAGGCGATAAACGCAGAGAAGCAACCGTTGCAGGTCCTGGCGACGAAATAAAAAGCCCGGGCATTATTGCAAAATGGGGTGGCATAAAAGGTTACCCTAACGTAACCGCAGGCTTTTCTAGCGGTAACGATCGCTATAAAGCAGATGACGGAACCATCATCAATACAGTTGGTACACTAACCAAACCATGGTACGGTGTGTCAGATCAGTTACGTTCCGGCTACTACAACGCTAAAAAATGGAGAGATCCGCAATTAACAGGCAGTACCGGCGCACAGGTAATATTTGGTTCGCAAAACCAGATACTGATGCGTTACGCCGAAGTATTGCTTAGCCGTGCAGAATGTAAAATACGTACCGGTGATGTAGCCGGCGGTATGGCCGATTTGAAACTGGTTAGGGACCGCGCATTTGGCGGCACCGCACCGGCAGTAATGCAGGACGGCTTAAAATACGATGGTACCGCTGCTGCGCCTATTACCGATCCATTACAGATGGTATTGAGCGAGTACAGGCATGAGCTTACTGCAGAATACTCGGTATTCTACGATTTGCGCCGCGCTGGTCCGGGTGTTGCTTCGGCTTTCATCAAAGCTGCTTACGGTACCAACAGTACTTCTACACCGCAGCCTTATCCATATGGCCCAACTGCCGATGGTAAGCCACATGGTGTTTATATCACTACTTTGCCTGAAGGACGCGATATATTGCCTATACCGCAACAGGCTATCGGTTTAAACCCGAACCTAACCCAAAACCCGGCTTACCAATAAATAAAGCCGGTATTGCAAAAGAGGCTTTTCCTGAAAAGGGGAAGCCTCTTTTTTGCTGATTTAGCAGTTTTTTTAACCTATTTTTAAAGGCAAATTCCGTTTTATGCCGTGTTGAACCGGTAAACTTATTGTGCTGTATGAGAATCCTTCGAAGTATCTTTTTCTTCCTTGCCCTGTGCTGCCTGTTTGCCTGTGGCAAAAAAGCTAATACCCAGTTCGAACAAATTAGTTCTTCACATTCCGGTATCGAATTCAAGAACACCATTACCGAGAACGATTCTATCAACCCGCTCGATGTGGTAAATATTTACAATGGCGGCGGGGTAGGCGTGGGCGATTTTAACAACGATGGCCTGCAGGATCTGTACTTTACCGGCAATATGGTTTCCAGTAAGCTGTACCTCAACAAGGGCGATTTTAAATTTAAGGATATTACCGATGCTGCCGGCGTTAACGGCGCAGGCCGCTGGAGCCGTGGCGTTGCCGTAGTAGATATCAATAACGACGGCCTGATGGATATCTACGTTTGCAATACCATTAAAGCCGATTCTACCCAGCGTTATAACCTGCTGTACATAAACCAGGGTGCCGATAAAGATGGCGTACCTCATTTTAAAGATTTGGCCGCAGCATATAATTTGCAGGTAGGTACCCAATCAACCATGGCCAGTTTTTTCGATTACGATAACGACGGCGACCTGGACATGTACCTCACTGTAAACAATGCAAGCTCAACTTACAACCCTAATGTTTTTGGCCCGGCTATTAACCGTGGCCCGCACATAATTACCGGCAGGCTTTTCCGCAACGATTGGGACAGCAAACTTAAACACCCCGTTTTTACCGATGTTACCGATAAAGCCGGCGTTACCATCAGCGGCTTTGGCCACGGTGCTTCAACGGTAGATTTTAACGGCGATGGCTGGAAGGATATCTACGTGTCGGACGATTTTATCTCCAATAACCTCCTGTACATCAACAATCACGACGGTACCTTTACCGATCATTCCAAAGAATACTTCAAGCATACCTCGCTCAACTCCATGGGCCAGGATGTAACCGATATAAACAACGATGGCCTTGCCGATGTAGTGGAGCTGGATATGAACCCGGCCGATAACTACCGCAAAAAAATGATGCTGGGCCCAAGCAGCTACCAAACCTACCAAAACTTCGATGCCTTTGGGTATCAGTACCAATACGTGCGCAATACCCTGCAATTGAACCAGGGCCCGCGCCTGGGGCAGCAGGGTAAAATAGGCAGTCCTGCCTTTAGTGAGATTGGATTTTTAAGCGGCATCGCACAAACCGACTGGAGCTGGACCCCGCTGCTGGCCGATTTCGACAACGATGGCTACCGTGATATGATCATTACCAACGGCTTCCCCAAGGATGTATCTGACAGGGATTTTATGATCTACCGCCAGCAGGCTTATGTAGCCGCGCCCAAGGAAACGGTGCTGAAACAAATACCGGAAATCAAAATACCCAACTACGCATTTCAAAACAACGGCGACCTTACCTTTAAGGATGTTTCCAAAGCCTGGGGCCTGGATATTCCAACCTTTAGCAATGGTGCCGTTTATGCAGATTTGGACAACGATGGCGCAATGGATATGGTAATCAACAACGTAAACGATGAGGCATTGGTTTACCGCAACACCGCGCGCGATGAAGGCAAGGACCTGGCCAGGGTAAATTACTTGCAGGTAAGCTTCAAGGGCGACAAGCAAAACCTCAACGGGCTGGGCACCATCGTAAACATCTACTACGACAAGGGCAAACAACAGATGTATGAGAACACGCCTTACAGGGGTTACTTATCATCGGTAGAGAATATAGCACACTTTGGCCTGGGTAAGGTTACTAAGGTCGATTCGGTACTGATCAAATGGCCCGGCGGCAAAATGCAGAAACTGGTCAACGTAAAAGTTAATCAAAAGCTGGTGGTGAATATTGCTGATGCAAAGGGTAACTATACTATCGCTCAACCTTTAATTGCTACTAATGCATTGTTTACCGAGGTAACAGATTCTGTGGGTCTGCATTGCTTTAACACCACTACGCCTTTTATCGATTTCAACGTGCAGAAACTGCTGCCGCATAAGTTATCAGATTATAGTCCGGCGCTGGCCGTTGGCGATATTGATAACGACGGGTTAGACGATATGGTAGTAGGGGGCGATTCTTACAACCAGGCGCAGGTGATTTTTCAGTTGCCCAACGGCAAATTCAGGCAGCGCAATCTCTTGCCCGAAACCACTTTCCCGCCGATAATTTTTAAAGATGCAGGCCTGTTGCTGTTTGATGCCAACGGCGATGGCAAGCTGGACCTATACGTTGCCAGCGGCGGCTACGAGGCAGGCCCTAACGACCCCGAGTATCAGGACAGGCTATACCTGAACGATGGCAAAGGTGATTTTAACCTCGCCAAAGATGCAGTGCCCACCAATTTTACCAGCAAACTTTGCGTGCGCGCATTCGACTACAATAAGGATGGCAAGCTGGATCTGTTTGTATCGGGCAGGGTGAGGCCATGGGAGTACCCAAAACCGGTATCGAGTATCATCTTACGGAATGATAGTAAAGACGGCCACCCCAAATTCACAGATGTTACTGCCGAAGTAGCTCCGCAACTAAAGGATATTGGCCTGGTGTGCGATGCTTTGTTTACCGATTTTGATAACGATGGCTGGCCGGATTTGGTGTTGGCAGGCGAATGGATGCCGGTAACCTTCCTCAAGAACCAGCAGGGCAAATTTGTGAATGTTACCAAAGACACAGGTGTAGCGGGCCAACTGGGCTGGTGGAACTCCATCGCCGCGGGCGATTTCCGCCACACGGGCCGTATTGATTATATCGTTGGCAACGTGGGGCAAAATAGTCTGATGCAAGCCAGCGATAAATACCCTGTTTACATCAGCGCCAAGGATTTCGACAAGAGCGGTGCCTTTAGCGCCATCCCGTCTATTTTTCTGCTGGATAAGGATGGCGAGCGCAAAGAGTTCCCGGTGCAGGGCCGCGACGACATGACGAAGCAGATGATCAGCATGAAAAAGAAGTACACCAACTACAAATCGTACGCTACGGCTACCATGGATGACATCCTTACGCCCGAGCAGCGCAAAGGCGAATTAAGGTTAAAGGCCAATATGTTGAAATCGGCCTACTTGCGTAACGATGGCAACGGCAAGTTCACCTTGATGCCGTTACCTGTTCAGGCGCAGATATCTACCATAAACGGCATGGAAACCGGCGACTTTGATGGCGATGGCAATCTGGATGTGGTGATGAACGGCAACGATTTTGGCACAGAGGCTTCCATTGGCCGTTACGATGCCTTCAACGGGTTGATGCTGAAAGGCGATGGCAAAGGCAACTTTAAGCCGCTGAGCATCTTGCAGAGCGGTATCTACATCCCCGGCAACGGTAAGGCTTTGGTAAAACTGCGCGATAACAAGGGTAGGGTGCTGTTGGCCGCCAGCCAAAACAGCGATTTTATGAAAATATTCAAGTGGAAAGCCACCGGGCGAACCATTGCTGTTAAGGCAAACGATGCCTACGCATTGATTAAATATAAGGACGGGAACATCGAGAAACAGGAGTTTTATTTTGGCTCTTCCTTCCTGTCGCAATCGGCCCGGTTTATTACCTGGACCGATGGTATCGCAAGTATTACCGTTTTCGATAATTCGGGGCAAAAAAGGGATGTGAAATAAATATACAATCGATTGTTTTTTGAATATATTTGTTCAGTAACTAAAACTAAATTATAGCGTAATCCGCCACCAAAAGGGTAACGCCTCGCTAACAATGATGAATAAAAAAATTTACACTGCCCTTGGGATGGCCCTGCTGTTCCTTGGTACGGCAGGCCTGCGACAAGCCCATGCGCAGACCTTAAAAAGCCAGGTATCGTTAACAGACCTATCAGCCTTTGCCGCCGCGCCGAAAAACTGGCAGCTGGCTGCTACCGTGCATGCCGATATGGATAAGGTAAACGAATTTGCCTTAACGCCCGGTAATGGCATACTGGTAAACAAGGTAGACGAAAAGAACCCCGGGCACGATCTGTACTTTACCCTCCAACATGGCGACATAGATATGGAGATGGATTACATGGTGGCCAAAGGTGCCAACTCGGGCATATACTTGCAGGGCCGTTACGAGATACAGTTGCTGGATAGCTGGGGTACAGTAAATCCAAAATCGAGCGATAACGGTGGTATTTACGAACGTTGGGACGATGCCAAACCCGATGGTATGAAAGGCTATGAGGGCCACGCACCAAGGCAAAACGCCAGTCGTGCGCCGGGCTTGTGGCAGCACATCCGCATATCGTTTCAGGCACCCAGGTTTGATGATAAGGGCGTTAAAGTTTCCAATGCTAAAATATTGTACGTTTGGCTAAACGGAGTGCTGATACAGGAGAATGTAGAATTATCAGGCCCAACCCGCGGCGCATTCGATGCTAAAGAAAGCGCCACCGGTCCGCTGCGGTTGCAGGGCGACCACGGCGCAGTGGCGTTTAAAAACATCAGCTACACCAATTTTGATAAGCTACACCCAACGGTATCAAACCTGAAATATTCGGTTTATAAAGGCAACTTTGATGCCGAGCCGGATTATAAAACATTAAAGCCCGTAGCCGAAGGCGTGCCGCCTATGCTTACTTCTAACGAGGTGAAACTGGCTAATGACTTTCTGTTGAAATACACTGGTACCATACATGTTTACGAGCCTGGCGATTACACCTTTAAACTGAGCGTACCCGGCGGTAAGGGTGCTTTGCGCATCAACGGCGCACCAGCTGTAACGGCAGGTGGTTTCAGGGGAGCAGGTACGGCAACTTTGCCTGCCGGCGATTTGCCTTTCGAATTATATTATACCAAAAGCGTAGATTGGGCCAAAGCGGCCCTGGGCCTCACCGTAAGCGGCCCCGGTGTGCGCGAGTATTTACTGAGCGATGGCAACGTAAGTTCTAACGACGCGGTAGACCCAATCCTCATCAACGCTACCGAAAATATTATCCTGCGCAGCTTTAGCGATTTGCCGGGCGGCTTTCGTGTAACCCATGGCATTGGCGTTGGCAGCACCGAACAATTGCATTATACATACGATGCCGATAAAGGCATGATTGTGCAGATATGGCGTGGCGGCTTTCTTGACGCTACCCCCATGTGGCACGAAAGGGGCGACGGCTCCTCGCGCCCGGCAGGCTCTGTACAATTTTTTGGCAGATCGGCACCTGGCATAGCGAAACTGGCCACTGCCGATGCTGCATGGCCCACCGATACCAACGGCACCGCCTACAAACCCAAAGGATACGTATTGGATAGCGATGGCCGCCCAACCTTTAAATACATGCTGTATGGATCGCTGGTTACAGATGCCAGCTTAGTTATATCCGGCGCACAGGGCCTCCACCGCGAAGTGAACATCGCAGTGCCTGTTGCAGCCCTAACCATGCGCCTGGCACAAGGCAGCAAGATTGAACTACTGAAAGGCGGTTACTACAGCGTGGACGACCAGTATTACATTCGCCTGGATGATGGCCTTACCGATAAGCCTGTAATCCGCACATCGGGTGGCATGCAGGAGCTGATTATCCCCATCCAAAAGAAATTAACCTATTCCATCATTTTTTAAGAAACAGGCTATGGAAAAGTTAATAGAAGTTAAAGAAGTTGGAAGATTTATTAAAGGTGGAGATGTTAAAAAGGTTTTTAATATGATGAGAACTGCGAAAGTTATAGGGGCGTTGATGCTTGCTTTATCGTTTGGTCAGCAAGTTTTTGCACAGGCCGAATCACCTAAGGAAGACGACTTTTTTAAGATAATGAAGGTGCCCGCTCCCGAGGGTACCATATTAGAGGTGGGCGGCTTATGTACGCTACCCAATGGCAGCCTGGCTGTAACCACCCGCCGCGGCGATATATTTATAGTAGAGAACCCTACCAGTCAGCACCCTTTCTTCCGCAAGTTTGCATCGGGTCTGCACGAGGTGTTGGGCGCGGCTTATAAGGATGGCGCACTCTACGTGGTACAGCGCGGCGAGCTTACCAAACTGGTAGATACCAATATGGATGGCAAAGCCGATGTATTCGAAACCGTTTACGCCTGGCCATTATCGGGCAATTACCATGAGTACAGCTTCGGGCCGAAACTGGCACCCGATGGCACTTTCTTTGTAACCCTTAATCTGGGCTTCCCGCCGGATTGGTGGCACCCTAAAAGCTTGGTGCCTTATCGTGGCTGGGCGCTCAATATTACCGAAAACGGTACCGTTACCCCATGGGCTGCGGGTTTCCGTTCGCCATGCGGTATCAGTATGATCGATGGCCAGCTTTGGTACAGCGATAACCAGGGCGACTGGGTAGGCTCGGGCAGCATTATGCCGGTGAATAAAGGGGCCTTTATGGGGCACCCGGCCAGTTTGGTGTGGACTAACCTGCCAAATTCGCCTTTGAAATTGACTTCCGAGCAGTTTTTCGCCAAAAACAACCCACGTATTGAGTTCGACAAAAACGGCCAGCCATTTAAGCCGTTAAACATTGTCGACGAAAAATTCAAAACCGAATTTGAGGCTAAAAAGGAGATCCCCGAGTTGCAGGTGCCAGCCGTTTGGCTGCCGCATGGCATTTTGGGTATCTCCAACTCCGAGATAGTGAAGATACCCGATGGCGTGTTCGGGCCGTTTGCGGGCCAGCTGCTGGTGTGCGATCAAGGCCAAAGTATGGTAGATAGGGTATTCCTCGAGAAAATAAACGGCGAATACCAGGGAGCTGCCTGGGCGTTCCGCAGCGGTTTCCAGTCGGGTATAGTCCGTTTGGCCTGGTTGCCCGATGGTTCTTTAGCCACCGGCGAAACCAACAGGGGCTGGGGTTCGGCCGGGGAGGCTACGATGGGCCTGCAGCGTTTGATATGGAACAATAAAACCCCTTTCGAGATGCGTGCTATCCGCGCCATGCCCGATGGTTTTGAGATAGAATTTACCAAACCTGTTGACAGGAAAGTAGCGGAGGATATTGCCTCTTATTCGGTAGAGAGCTACATCTACAAATACCAGGCAGTTTACGGCAGCCCGCCGGTGAATAATCAAAAGTGCATCATTACCGGCGTTAAGGTATCTGAAGATGGCTTAAAGGCGCGCCTGGTGATCAGTAACCTGCGCCAGCATTACATCCATACCATTACTTTAGATGGCATCCGCGATAGCGAGAACTACTTTAACCTGGTACACCCAACTGCTTACTATAGCCTCAACAATATCCCCGAAGGAGCAAAACTCAGCATGAGCGATGTGAGCACCAAAAACTCGGCTAAAACACCTGCGGCCCCGGTTAAGGTAGCACCGGTTAATGGTAAGCCGTTAAAAACAACTGCTGCGTTGCCGGTTAAGGCGCTAACTTATGATGATGTGAAGCCGCTATTGGCCAAAAACACCTGCTCGGCCTGCCACAACCCGGATGCAAAGCAGGTTGGCCCGGCGTTTAAGGATATAGCCAAACGAGGCTACACGGTCGCGCAGATTGTGGCTCTGATAAAGAACCCCAAGCCCGAGCATTGGCCGGATTATTCTACCCCGATGCCGCCGATGCCGCAGGTTGCTAACGCCGATGCTGTGAAGATTGCCACATGGATAAGGTCGTTAAAATAGCGTATAAGTGAGGATAATCGGGGACTAAAGGAAAACAAAGAAATACCCCGATTTTTCTCCGATTTTTAAAGGTTTTTAAAGTAAAAGTACACCATAAAATGAAGTATATGAGATACCGATTGATAGCAACCGCACTGCTTGCGGGTGCAAGCTTCGCGGCAAATGCACAAACTGCCAAGCCCGAAGATACCGAATTTTACACCCCAGTGCCGGCTGTTGTTAGTCCGGGCAAAGCCCCCGGCGATGCACCGGCAGATGCCATCGTATTATTCGGCGGCAAAAATCTGGACGAATGGATACTGGTAAATGATTCTTCCGCTACCCAGAAATGGGATCTGCATAAAGGCTTTTTTACAGTAAATAAAAAGAATGGCGATATCTGTACCAAGCGTAAATTCACTGATTTTCAGTTGCATATAGAATATCGCATCCCTGCTGATATTGAAGGTAGCGGGCAGGCTCGTGGTAATAGCGGCATATTTTTGGCAGCCCTTCCTTGGGGCGCAGGCGGCTACGAATTGCAGGTGCTGGATAACTACGAGAACAAAACCTACACCAATGGCCAGGCAGGCAGCATGTACAAACAGTCGCCGCCGCTGGTAAACGCTTGCCGCAAACCCGGCGAATGGAACTACTACGACGTGGTGTGGACGGCCCCCCGCTTCAACGAAGACGGAACTGTTAAAAGCCCGGCCCGCGTAACCGTGATACACAACGGTTTACTGGTACAAAACAACTACGAACTAAAAGGCGATACCCCTTACATCGGCGCGCCGCAGTACCGCAAGCACGGCCCGGCACCAATAAAACTACAATCGCACGGCGACCCAAGCAAGCCTATCAGCTACCGCAATATTTGGGTGAGGAATTTGTAAATAGCTAAAAATTAAATATTTAAGATAGAATGGCGCATTGTAGTTATGCGCCATTTTGGTTTTTTGATATTTGTTAAGTCGGGTAGTGGAATGGCAGATTTTCCCTATAAATGCTTATTTTGTTGCCTTAAACGTATCCCCATGAAACTCTCCCAGACGCTTTGTTTTTTATTGATGGTTTGTATCGTTGGCCGCTTATCGGCGCAAGACCGCAGCATTGCTTACATGAGCGCTGGCGGCAAGCTGCGCCCATTGCAGGCCATTATGGATATCCGCCATTATACCATTGCGCTGGATGTGGATATCCCCAAGAAAAGTATCGATGGCTATTGCGAAATAAGCCTAATTCTAAGCAAACCTACCGATACCTTACTTTTCGATTTGGTGCATTTGCTAAATGTACATCAAGTTGCCGTTGATAAGGGTAACGCTGCGTTTGAGCAAAAAGGCGATTCGGTGCTCATCATCAACAAAGCGGGTTATAAAGCGGGCAAGCATATCATCCGCATCAACTATGGCGGCGAACCGCCGGTTGCCGTAAGGCCGCCATGGCAGGGCGGTTTCACCTGGACAACCGATAAAGCAGGCAACCCATGGGTAGTTATCAACTGTCAGTTGCAAGGCGCAAAGCTATTCCTCCCTTGTAAAGATCACCCCAGCGACGAACCCAACGAGGGTATTGATATGTTCATCACCATCCCCAAAGGATTATCGGTAGCCGGGCCGGGTTTGCTGCAGGGCGTAAAGAATGTGGCCGGCAACAAAGCCACCTGGCATTGGAAAACTAATTACACCATTAGTACCTATTGCATGGTGTTCAATATTGCCAAATACAAAGTTTACAGCCGACCCTATACCACGGTTGATGGACATACCGTGCCCATACAATTTTATGTGCTGGAAGAGGATACTGCTAATGCCAGCCATGTGATCGACATTCGCGCCCGCGATACCCGCATACTGGAGAAATACTTTGGCGAATACCCTTGGGTGAACGAAAAAATTGGCATAGCCGAAGTACCCAACCCCGGTATGGAGCACCAAACCATGGTTACCTATGGCGATAAATTTAAATACGATAAATATCCCAACGGGCTCGATTACTCAGCCAACCTGTTCCACGAATTTGGGCACGAGTGGTGGGCCAATAAGGTAACCAATAAAGATTGGGCGCATATGTGGATACAGGAGGGCATTAACACTTATGCGGAAGCCTTATTTTTTAAAGAAACCATGGGCGAAACGGCGTACGATTCGGTAATGGTGAGCCAGCGGGCGGGGATACGTAACCTGAAGCCCGTAGTACAGGGCGAAGAACTGGATATGGCCTTAGTGTACACCGGCGATGTGTATGCCAAAGGCTCTTTCTTTATGCATACCATGCGGCATGTGCTGGGCGACAGCGTGTTTTTCCCGTTACTGAAGAAGTTTATTACCGATGTAAAGTACCCCTATAACCGCTTTTTTACCACGCAGGATGTGCAGGAGTACTTTTGCAAAGGCTCGGGTCGTGATTTAAACGCTTTGTTTGATTTTTACCTGCGCACCACCAATACCATGGACTTTGAGCTGAGGAAATTACGGCCTGATACCTACACCCTCAGCATCAAAAACAGCCCGATGGACCTCGACCTGGATATCCTCACCGATACAGGCATGGTCCATACAACTATCAAAGCCAACAAGGCCACGCCGCTAAAAATCACGAGCAAAACGCTGCCGGTTATTGACCCTAAAGGGTGGTATTTTAAACGGGTGATTATGCAGTAAATGAGTGAGTAGGAGGGCGGTGAAAGGCCGTTTTCTTCACTTCATAGTTCTATACTCGGTCTTCCGTGTTGGATATTTACAAATACAACTGCACCATCTTTTTCCAATACCGGGGACGGTGTGCGTAGTTATCCCACACGTAGAACTCATTGGAGATGCCTTTGTCCCACAGTTGTTGGCTTATTTCCCGGTTATTGTAGAGGAAAGGATCGGTTTGGCCAATGGCTAATATAATGGTGAGCCTGCGCAGGGCCGTTAGCAGCTGTTCCTCGTGCAAGTTGGCCACGTATTGCCCAGGCATGTTAAAGTAAACCTCGGGGTTGTGGAAACCATCGAACAAATCGTTGAAGTTATCTATCTGCCGGGTAAGATCGTACCGGCCGCTCATGCTCACTATCTTCTTAAAAATATGCGGATATTTTAGGCCGATGTTGAGCGCATGGTACGCGCCCATGCTGCAACCCGCGGTTTCGAAATATCCGCTGCTGTTTTTTTGGCTCATGAGGGGCAAAACCTCGTTAAGCAAATACTCCTCGTACTGCAAATGCCTGGCCATGCGTGTAGAGGGATGAGCCCAACGGTTATAAAAACTTTCGGCATCTATGCTATCTACGCAAAAAAGCTGTATTTCGCCGCCGTTTATTTTTTGCTGCAGGGCATCTACAATACCCCAGTTTTCGTAATCGTAAAACCGGGCCATACGGGTGGGGAAAAAGAGCACCGCCCGCCCGGCATGGCCGAAGATCAAAAGCTCCATATTGCGCTGCAACCTGGGGCTGTACCATTTATGATATTCCCTGTTCATTCCACTATATCCTAACGTGCCGAAATATCTTTACTGTATGTTACCTGCAGATAAATAACAAGTTAACTATCGACAATAATTTTACCCCTGATAATCTGCTTCCAAACCTGGTATCCAGCACTGCTCAGGTGCAGGCCGTCGGCCGCAAACAGGCCTTTCTGTGGGTAGCCGTTAGCATCCAGCATGGGCTTAAAAATATCTATGAATTGCCAGTTGTTGCCCCGTTTTATCAGTTCGTTCTCGATGATATTGTTGGTGTACTTAAACTGATCTGACATAGGCCAGCGGGCTATGCTTGGCTTAAGCGAAATAAAATAGCAAGGGATATTGCCAAAGCGCTGGTTTGCCTTTACTACCATTTGTTGAAAAAAAATAAACACCTCCTCGGGGTGGCGGCCATCGCCAAGGTCGTTATCGCCGGCATATATCACTAATCGCTTTGGGTTGTAGTTAGTCATCACCCTATCAAAAAACCAAACGCATGCCGCCAGTGTAGAGCCTCCGAAACCAAGGTTAGTAGGGTTGAGGTCTGCAAAATCCTCGTTAAGTGTAGTCCACAGGCGTACCGAGGAACTGCCGTAAAAAACAGTTTCGGCGCTGTAGCCTGCTTTCAGGCTTTTCCTTTCGAGGCCTTTAATATCATCTTCGTACCAATACATGCTGCATTTACGTTTAATCCGGCACGCAAAAATGGTAGTGTGCTATCGTTCCGGATGTTCCAAACCTAAAAATTCTTTGGATAGTTTATAGCGGCAAGGCGAATTATTTTATGTGGTTACAACGCTATTATACCTCGACACCCTCCAGGCGCTATTGCTTTGACGACCGAAAATATTATTTTTGTTCAAAATACCTATCGAATGGAACTAAAAGATACGGCGCATCCTGCACAAATAGTACAGCCGGAATTGCCTGTTTTCTTTTTGCAATTAGGCGAAAACACCAGCTTGTTTTTCGACAAGATACTGAAGCAGGCCGTGCAATCGAACGGTAGGGATAACGTTTACGTACTTACCGATACCAATTTTGCCGACTACCGTAATTACAATTGCATCGATGTTTCTAAGTACACTAAAGGCGTAAAGGAGTTTGATAAGGTTTATGAGCACCACTCCGTCAATCCGTTTTTTTTTGAGAAAGCCTGTTTCGACAGGTGGTTCATTATAAACGATATTGCCCGTGAACGCGGCATAGCGCATTTTGTGCATGCCGATTGCGACGTGTTGATTCTGCAGGACCTGAAGCCCATTTACCAAAAATACATCAAAGATAAGTACGATGGCACTATGATGTTTTTTGAACTGGACGAGCGGAGTGTAACATCCGGTCACACTTCTTTTTGGAATGCCAAACTGATCAACGAATTTTGCAGTTTTGTTTTAGCCAGGTATGCCGATAAGCTTGCGTTTGAGTTGGTGTTGAAAGATACGCTGGCCGGTAAATTTTTGGATAACAAAAACGTATCTGATATGATCCTTCTGGATGTTTTCCGTACCGAAGTAAAACCCAATACCCTCAATTTACTTTCGCTGGAAAACGAAGACATTAGCTTTGATTTTAATGTAAATGTGCCCTTTAATGGCTGCACGCATTATTTTGAAACTACAGCCGGCACCAAAATAAAGAAGATGCACCGGCGTAAGGATGGGCTGTACGCAAAAGTTATGGATAGCAAAAGCGAGCCGCTATACTATAAGTTTTATACGCTGCACTTTCAGGGATATCTAACTAAAACGCTGATACCGCTACATGCCAGCCCGCAAAACTTTATCGAGCGTGCCGATAATTACGTTTCGGCTAAGGCGCATAATTGGGTGCGCAGGGCTAAGTTATATAAAAACAGCGTGCGCGACAGGGTTAAGAAAATACTGAGAAAATAAACTAAATTAGCGCATCAAATTAGATTTGGCCGCGTCAGATACTGGTTTATTCTAAGCTAATTATTTTAAGATAAAGAACACATTGAATTTTATTATTTTTAGAAAATAAGTCTATTGCATTAAAAAAGTAAAATAATATTGCTTAATTATTTTTAAGTTTGCAACAAGCTATAGTTATTTTAAATTGTATAGTGGCTTCATCGCTGTAATATTTATGAAAAAAAACACCTACTCTTTGCTTGCCATTTCGCTGGCCTTTGTAGCGTCATTAATGCTAAGTTCTTGCATCAGCGGTCGTAAGCTGGCTTATTTTAATAACATCCAGCGGGATAGCTCGGCTACAATAAATGAACAGCGGTTAGAGGCAAAGATCAACGTAGGAGACTTGTTGCAGATAAATATTTCAACGCCTGATCAGATAACTACGGCTATTTTAAATTCGGCTACGGCGATAAATTCGGGACAGGGTGGGGTAAGTGGTTATCTGGTTGATGAAACAGGTAACATCAAGTTGCCTTTATTGGGCACAGTAAAGGCAGAAGGTCTTACTAAGATACAACTTGCCAATTTTATCACAACAAATTTGTTAGATAATCAGTTAGCCAAAAGCCCTATCGTTAATGTAAGGATTGTAAATTTTAAAGTTACGGTTTTAGGTGAAGTTGGACGCCCAGGGGTGATTTCTGTGCCAAATGAACGCATTACACTACCCGAAGCCCTGGCTTCGGCAGGCGATCTTACTAGTTTTGGTAAACGTAATAATGTGCTACTCATAAGAGAAGTAGACGGCAAGCGTACCTGGACGCGATTTAGTCTTAACGAAAGCCAATTGTTTGATAAAGGTATTTATAACCTGCAAAATGAGGACATTATTTACGTAGAACCAAATAGTGCAAAGGCCGCATCATCTGATCGTACCACCCAGTTGATACCTTACTTTTTTAGCACAGCTTCGCTTTTGATTGTTATCTACCTACAGTTTATCAAAAAATAACACTTGTCCTGTTAATGAAAAACACTACCCAGTCTACCAATGTCACCAATCCGTTTGAAGGAACCACTTCAAAAAACGCAGTTGGTGCTATAGCGTTCAGGTACTTGCCCTTTTGGCCGATATTCGTATTTACTATCGTAGTATCGCTCACCATTAGTTATTTCTATATTCACTACCAAACACCTATCTACGAGTCAAACACAACTATTTTGCTTAAAGATTCGAGGGGTGGGTCGGCAGATGGTGCTAATGTGCTGGAAGCCTTAGGTTTGGCCAATGGCGCTAAATCTGTAGACAACGAAATGGAGGTGTTGAAATCTCGCGTACTGATGGAGCAGGTAGTTAAGGATTTGGGCTTGTACGTAAATGTATATAACAAAGGTGCTTTGCGCGATATCTTGATTTATCCTAGCCCAGTTAAATTTATCGCCCTCAATCCCGAGGATTTGAAGAACTCGCCAGACTTGCCTATCGCGTTCGAGTACCTTCCAACAAAAAATTCAGTAAAGATTGCCGGCAAAGATTATGCGCTGGGTTCGCCCGTGCGTACCCCCTATGGCGATTTTATCATTAACCCAGTAAAGCAGGATAAACCGATATCTACTAAGGGCGATTATTATATTCAGATACGTAACATAAAAACGGCTGCCAAATTCGCGCAAAGCGCGTTGGTTGTAGCGGCTGCAGTAAAGGCATCGTCGCTGATATCGCTTAAATTGGTAGATCAGGTACCTCTCAGGGCCGAGGATATTCTTAATAATCTGGTACGTGTTTACAATGAAGCGGGCATTACCGAAAAAACGCAGACAGCTCAAAATACGCTAAAGTTTATTAACGACCGTTTGGTACTGGTAACTAAAGAACTATCTGGAGTAGAGGGCGAAATGCAGGATTATCGCCAAAGCCAGGGTATAGTAGATTTAACGGCTGAAGGGCGTAACTATATAGAAAACGCCAGGGAAAACACCACCCAGTTGGCACAGATTCAAATACAGCTGGATGTACTTGCCGAGATAGAAAAATATATTGTTCGCAAGGGTAACACTATCGGTACGGTACCTTCTACCTTGGGCATACAAGACCCTATATTGCTGCAATTGCTTGATAAATTGTACGCTGCCGAGCTAGAGCTGACTAACCTGCGACAAACTGCCGGCGAGAACTCGCCACCCGTAGCCGCCGTTCAGGAGCGTATTAATCAAATAAAACCGGGGTTGCTTGAGAACTTAAATGCGCTACGCCAAAACTTGCTCACTACACAAGGCCGTTTAAAAACGGAGGGCAGTGTCAATTCGTCGCAATTGCGTGGTGTACCTCAAAAAGAACGCAAGTATTTGGAGATAAGCCGTCAACAGGCTATCAAAAACAATATTTACACCTTGCTGCTAACCAAGCGCGAAGAGGTTGCACTATCGCAGGCTGCAGCTGTAGCAGATAGCCGCATTATAAATTATGCCGAAAGCAAGGGAACTCCGGTAAAGCCTATACCTGTAAACATTTATCTGGTTGGCCTTTCTATTGGCGTTATCATAGGTATCTTGTTTGTATTGGTAAGAGAGCAGTACAACCAGGAGGTGCTGTTCCGCTCGGAGATTGAACGGAGGACTGACGCTACCGTACTGGCAGAGATTTTGCACGATGATAGTGGCGAAACTCTGGTAATCAAAGACGGCAGCCGAACCGTTATTGCAGAGCAATTTAGGGCATTACGTACCTCTCTTAACTTCATAGGCATACAGGGCGATAAAAAAACGATTTTAGTTACCTCTTCTATATCAGGCGAGGGAAAGAGTTTCACAGCCATTAACCTTGCTGTAAGTTTGGCGTTAACGGGCAAAAAAGTAGTTATACTTGAGTTTGACTTGCGCAAGCCTAAAATTAGCAAGATGCTGGAAATTAGCCAAGAGCCGGGTATCAGTAATTATATGGCAGGGCTGGCAACTTACGAAGAGATATGCATTTCTATGCAAGACAGGGATATCCCTGGCCTGGTTATACTACCTGCCGGAACCATACCACCAAACCCTACCGAGCTGATGTTGAACGGTAGGCTGGATGTGCTGATGGAAAAAATCAAAACCGATTTCGATTACGTGTTGATTGATTCGCCACCTATTGGTTTGGTTACCGATGCCAAGATACTGAACAAATATGTTGATGCTTGTTTATACATGGTAAGGCACAAGTATACGCCTAAGTACTACTTAAACCTCATTGATCATATTTACGCCAATAGAGAACTAAGTAACATTAATATAATCTTCAACGGCTTAAAGCTACGTGGGATATTAGGCCGCTATGGCCAGGGTTATGGCGCAGGTTACGGCTACGGCTACGGTTATGGCTATGGCTATGGCTACGGCTACGGCTATGGCTACGGTTACGGCTACGGTTACACCCAGGAAGACGACAAGAGCAAAAGAGGCATAAGCGGGCTGATTTCGGCCATTTTTAAGAAACCGGCCAAAAAGAAGACTAACAAATCGCAAAATTAAAGGCCACTCGGCTTAATATGCGAAAGACGACTTACAGTAATAAAATCTAATGGAGCAAAATACGTCACATCAGGAGTGGGATCTGGAAATTAAACCACATGATACCGTTTTTAATCTTCATTTAAAGGATGTTTGGAACTACCGCGATTTACTTTGGTTGCTGGTACGCCGCGATTTTGTATCGTTTTACAAGCAGACCATTCTGGGGCCGCTATGGTTTTTTATCCAGCCTATATTTACGACAGTGGTTTTCACATTCGTATTTGGTAAGCTGGCTCATATAGAAACAGGTGCCGCGCCGCAAGCATTGTTTTATATGGCTGGCACCATAGCCTGGAACTATTTTTCTGACTGCCTCACCAAAACGTCTACGGTATTTAGGGATAACGCCAGCATATTTGGCAAGGTGTATTTCCCCAGGTTGATTATGCCGCTAAGTATAGTAGTCTCTAACCTCGTGAAATTCTCGGTGCAATTTGGCTTGTTCGTTATCGTTTTTGGGGTTTATTTAGTTAAGTATAAATTTCTGGGCTCCAAAGAACCCGTTTTACCAAACTGGTATATACTGCTGTTTCCGGTTATTATGCTGCTTATGGCCCTGCTTGGTCTTGGCCTTGGTCTCATCGTAACTGCGCTAACTACCAAATACCGCGATTTGGCTTTTGTGGTAACTTTTGGTATGCAATTGGCAATGTATGCTACGCCCATTATCTATCCATTGTCGACCGCGTTGGATAAATATCACGGCATTATCAGGTATAACCCTATGAGCGGTTTGATAGAAACTTTCAGGTATGGTTTTACGGGCTCGGGCCATTTTTATGCCGATGCTTTTGCATATAGCGTTGTTTCGAGCTTGGTCATATGCCTGCTTGGCTTGATTGTGTTTAATAAGGTAGAAAAAGATTTTGTTGATACCGTTTAATTTTTGCTATGGGCGATATTGCTATAAAAGTTGAGAATTTATCTAAAGCGTATCAGCTGGGCGATTTTGGCACCGGCACTCTTAGTCGTGATATTGAACGCAAGTGGGCATTGCTGCGAGGGAAAGAAGATCCCTTTTTACGCGTAGGCGAAACCAACGACCGCTCTACCGCTGGCAGCAGCGATGTGGTTTGGAGTTTGAAAGACATAAACTTCGAAATAAAAAAAGGCGATGCCGTTGGCGTTATAGGCCGCAACGGCGCAGGTAAAAGTACCTTGCTTAAAGTACTTAGTAGGGTAACGGTACCCACAGTGGGTTCGGTTAAAATTATGGGCCGCGTGGCAAGTTTGCTGGAGGTTGGTACAGGTTTTCACCCGGAGCTTACCGGGAGAGAGAATATTTTCCTGAACGGGGCTATCTTGGGCATGCGCAAGCACGAGATAAAAAAACACTTCGATGCCATCGTAGATTTTGCGGGAGTAGAGCGTTATATAGATACGCCCGTAAAACGTTACAGCAGTGGTATGTATGTGCGGTTGGCTTTCGCAGTGGCCGCGCATCTGGAGAGCGAGATACTCATTGTAGATGAGGTGCTGGCCGTAGGCGACGCCGAGTTTCAGAAGAAATGCCTCGGTAAAATGGGTGAGGTGAGCAAGGGCGAAGGCCGTACGGTACTCTTCGTTAGCCATAATATGGCGGCCATAAATAACCTTTGCAATAAATCCCTTTTACTGAAGCATGGGCTGTTGCAGGATTACGATGACACGCGGGTGATTATCGATAAATACATTAATTCGGGAAAAGAGAGCCAGGCCGAAGTTTTAGGTGCCGATATACAGGTTAAAAAGTTTTGTAGCCGTGCAATTTTTTGCGCTTTAAGGCTGGTATCATCAAAAAGGGGTATAACAACAAATTTCGCAACAGACGAAGAAGTAGTTATTGAATTTGAATATGAGATACTAGTTGATAATACCATTTTGTCTGCAAGTATCCATTTAATTGATAATATGGGCACCTGTGTTTTCTCAACGTTTAACGGGCCATCGGCCACCATAAATGTGGATGAGTTTTACGGGAAGCCGCTTGTGAAAGGGAAATATAAATCGATTTGTAAAATTCCCCCCAGCTTTTTGAATACCAAAAACTATTCGATAAATGCTTTTTTAGTTCCGGAAAACATGGACGATTTAGGGATTGCTGAAGAAGTGCTTTCGTTCTCAATGGAAGAAACTGGTGCTATGCGCAAAGAGTATACCGGCGAATGGTGGGGAATAGTAAGGCCCCGGTTGTATTGGAGTACCGAACGTATGTAATTGCCATAGGTTGGTAAGATAGATTTTAAAAACAGCGATATATGGACGAAGTATTATTAACCATAGGCATCCCTACTTATAATCGCTGTAAACTACTCGACGGACTCCTGAATTGTATTGCTAACCAGCTCAATGGCTTGAACAAGGAGGAGGTGCAAATTGTTATCTCGGATAATCAGTCAACAGACGATACCAAAAAGCTTGTTGATGCTTACCGTAACAATGGCATGCTGATAGATTATTCTTGTAATGATAAAAATATAGGTGCAAACAACAATATATTAAAAATCGGTAACGAGTTGGCAAAAGGCAAATATTGCTGGATACTCGGCGACGACGATTTGATAAGAGAAGGCGGTGTAAATCACTATCTTAATTTGATACGGGAAAATCAGGATATTAATGTATTTTATTTAAATCATACATTTGAATCAGACGAAATCCGCGACGAAATAAAAGAGAAACTGCCTGTTAAACAAGGTAGCTTGATGTGTCGGCACGGGCAAGATGAATTGCTTCCAAACGGCGAAGCGATCTTAGGCTATACAACTCAAAACGCTTTGTTTACGTGTATTTCCAGTTTTATTTTCAAAAAAAAAATCTGGCAGGATAACTTCATTGGATATCAAACAACCGGTACTTTCGAAGTATTATCAAACACGTTCCCTCACAGCGTAGTACTAAGTGCTCAGTTAATGCGAAGCAAGGTTTACTATGTAAATCATCCATATTTGGCTTTTTTTGTAGGAAGCCAGGATTGGTTTCACCAGTGGGAGTTATTGTTAGCAACAAGGGTGTTAGAGCTTACCGATTTGTTTGAGCGTAATGGAGCGAGTAAAGGGTTTTTAAAGGAATACCGCCAGCGTATTTTTAATGACTCGTTTAATGCTTACTACAGGTTATATACTGATGTTGAGATGCCTGCCTGGTTTAACTTGGAATTGAAAAATAATATTAAAAAGTACTTTAAATATGCGTGTTTTAGGAGACAACTGAAAGGGCTGCTGTTTTTTTTAATAAAACAGCAGATAAAAAAGTTGATAAAACATCAGCCTCCAATATTCTAAGGCTTACTATTGGAAATTTATTCACTCGGCCTATTGGTTAGTAATTAACTTTGAAATGTCAGCACTCAATAATTTTATCGGCAAGATATTTTATAAAGTAATTCAGTCGGGCTCATACACCGGCCGTACCAACGATGCCCGCGAATTAGCCATATATGGCAAGCTTAAATACCGCGGAGAAAAATGCACCCTGCCTTTGCAGGCCATCATTAAAAACCCGCAATATATCTCTATCGGAAAAAAATTTTCGGCGTTGTACAACCTTCGTCTGGAGGCGTGGGATAAATACGAAATGCAAGATTTTAAGCCCGAACTTACTATTGGCGAATGGGTAAGCATGGGTACCGATGTACACATCGGCTGCATTAATAAAGTAGTTATAGGCAACCATGTGCTAATGGCCAGCCGCATTTACATTAGCGACCATAGTCATGGCGAAACCACTACCGAACATTTTGCCTTGCCGCCCATAAAGAGGTCTTTGGTTTCGCGCGGGCCGGTAATTATAGAAGATAACGTTTGGATAGGCGAGGGAGCCTGTATTATGCCCAACGTGCGCGTGGGCAGAAACGCCGTAATAGGTGCCAATGCGGTAGTTACTAAGGATGTGCCAGCCAACGCCGTAGTAGGTGGCGTACCTGCGAAAATTATAAAAATGGTTGAGGCATAAGCCTTAAAACAACATAGAGATAAATGAAGGTAGCTTATACCATATGTGCTAATAATTACCTGGCTTCGGCAAAGGTGTTAAAGGAGAGTTTTACAAAGCATCACCCCGATACCCGCTTATTTATTGTTTTGGTAGATAAGAAATCGCCGGTGCTTGATTACGATGAGTTTTGTGGCGATAGTATTCTTTTTGTAGACCAACTGGTTGATTTGGATATAGATGCCCTCAGCCTGAAATTTAGCCTTGCGGAGCTTTGCACCACGGTAAAACCTTTTGTTTTCAAGTATTTTTTTAAGCAATACGACACGGTTGTTTACATCGACCCGGATATAAAAGTATATGCGCCGATGACGGATGTTTGGGAGGCACTGCAGAAACACACTTTTGTATTAACCCCGCACCTGATGAACCCGGTTGACGATGGGAAGATACCCAGCGACTTTTACACGCTGCGCACTGGTATTTTCAACCTTGGCTTTTTAGGCCTGGCCAAAGGCACCGAACTGGATAAGTTTTTGAACTGGTGGGGCGAACGCCTGTTGGTTTATGGCTATACCAATTGGGATAAGGGCATGTTTTACGATCAGATATGGGCCAACTATATCCCGGTGATGTTCGATAATTACCATATCCTGAAACATTATGGCTATAACGTGGCCAACTGGAACTGGCACGAGCGTACGCTAGCCAAAAGCGGCGATGGATACACCGTAAACGGTAAATACCCGCTGGTGTTTTTCCACTTCAGCAGCTACCGCTATGCAACGCCAATGGTGCTTTGCAAGTATAATACCCGTTACAATCGCTTCAACCGGCCCGACATTGCCGAAGTGGTGGATGAATATTACACGAGCCTGAAAGCCGCTGGCGCTGATAAAGTAAAAGAAATACCTGCCTTTTACCAGGAACAGTTTCTGGTGCAGGAACTGAAGATGTTTGCGGCACGCCCGCTTAGGGAAAAAATAAGGAACAGGCTCACGAAGATAGTGGAACGAATATTCTAGCAACAGCCAATGCCCGCAACAACAAAAATGTGTGTAATAATACCGGTGCATAAGTCGGCTATTTCAGCAGACGAGGCAATATCCCTGGCTGCCTGTAAAGCACATTTAAGTGGGTACCATTGTTACCTGCTATACCCGGAAGGGATGGATACTAAAGCATACACGGCGTTACACGCAGGTTTGCTGTTGCACCCGGTTAACCCCGATTGGCTTTCGTCTATAGAAAAATATAATAAAATGAAGGTAAGCACCGGCTTTTATCAATTGTTTGCTAGGTATGAGTATATGCTTACTTACGAGCTGGATGCCTTTATTTTTAATGATGGTTTCGACGCCGCAAAGGCTTTTGCGTTCGATTATATTGGTGCACCGTTTTTTGAAGGGTACTGGGCGGCGCGGCCCGGTGCTAAATTCATGAAGGGCTGCAACTCGGGCTTTTCTGTACGTAATATACAGGCTTGCATCAAAGCATTGCAGGTGGTGAGCGGGCTTCGCTGGCAATGGTTGCTTTACAGATTGTCGTTGCTGCATTCATCGCGCTTGCGTAAAAAAGTTAACGAGTGGACCAACGGCAGATACGAGGTTTTCGTGACGGGGCGATTTGCATTCAACTTCGCTAACTTTCATTTAAACGAAGATTTGATATGGTCTGAGGTGATACCAAAGTTGGTGCCATCATTTGCCGTAGCCGACCCGATGAGTGCCTTGGGCTTCAGCTTCGAATATAATCTTGATGAATCGCTTCAGTTAAATAAAGGAGCACTGCCACTGGGCTGCCATGCCTGGGCCAAGCACCTCGATTTCTGGAGCAAGTACATCAACATCAAAAGCTTAACGAGAAAGGAGAAAATTGATGAAGTTTGATTTTTATCTTTCGGAGATGTCGGTATCGGATAAGCACGGAGGTGGATTAACCCTACAGCGCATCCTGGGCGATGATTTGGACGATATTGCCCATTTTATTCATGTAAACCGTTTCGCTGCTGATTTACCCGCCAGGAACGAATTCCTGAAACGGAGTAAGGATTTACTATCCGTATGGGAATCAGATTTTATGCGAAAACTTATCGGGCGTTCGCGGGCATCAAAAATAAGCATGATGCTTTGGGCAATACAAACGCGGGCCAATATGGCTGCTCGCAAAATGGCGGCGATATTTAATGATAAACAAGTAATTACCGGCTTGGTTTGTCCGCAGGGGGCCAATGCCATCTTCGCTCTGGAGGCTTTAAAAAAGAGGAAGAAGGTAAAGTACATCACCTGGGTGATGGACGACCACCTGGTACGGTATGTTGATGACCGTTGGCAATACCCCGAGGGGACGGAAGGTGTTTTTGCCAGGCACCTGCGCGGGGCGGAGAAAGTGTTGGTGATAAGCCCCACTATGCAACGCTTCTACAAAGAGCGTTTTGGGGTGGTATCTACCGTATTGTTCGGTTCATCCGGCCTGTTACAGGGTGCGGGGCAATTCGAGGTAAAGCAAGGCTCTTTAAAAATAGGCTACTTTGGTGCTGTTGCTGCCTGGCAAAAAGATGCTTTAGCAGCAGTTGCTGCCGCACTTAAAGGTACCGATGTGCAACTGGATATTTACTCCGGCATTGAGAAACTGCCCGCCGAACTGGAGGTTGATGGGTTGCATTTTAAAGGTAGCGTAGCACCGGAGTTGGTGCTGGCCCATATGCAAAATTATGACGCGGTGCTTTTGCCCATCAGTTTTAAGCAAAAAATGCGTAATATGTCGGAGTTTAACATCGCTACCAAAATGAGCGAGTATTTGGCTTGCGGCGTACCCATATTGGCCGTAGGGCCGGCATACGCGGCCATGATTGCTTATCTTGATGAGCACGATGCCGCCATTACGGTAGTATCCACAGAAGAAAACGCCATCAGGGATGGCTTTAAGTACTTGCGCAATCCGCAGCTTGTTGCCCGGATTTTAAAAAATGCCCAAAAGTTAGTGGTAGATGAAGTTGGCTCGATGCCAATGCGTGGGGTTTGGCAAGCCGTTGTGAACGGATAACCCGGGCCAAAATTTATTTTAACATACAACATACATAACCTTTGCTTAAATACTATGGCAAATTCAGCTAAAAAATTACTGGTAACCGGGTCGTCCGGCTTAATAGGCTCAGAAGTTTGTTGTCATTTTGCAGCGCTTGGCTGGGAAATACATGGCGTAGACAATAACCAGCGTGCTGTGTTCTTTGGCGCGCAGGGCGATACCCGCTGGAACCAAAACCGCATCCAAACCGATCTGGGTGCGAAATTCATCCATCACGAAGTAGATATTCGCGATCGTGCGGGCGTGCTTGCATTAATGAAAGAGGTGAAACCCCACGCCATTGTGCATACCGCCGCTCAGCCGTCGCACGATCGCGCAGCTGCGATTCCTTTCGATGATTTTGATACCAATGCAGTAGGCACCTTAAACCTGCTGGAAGCCGTAAGGCAAACCTGCCCCGAATCACCTTTTGCGCACATGAGCACCAACAAGGTGTATGGTGACAGGCCAAACACCATTGATTTGGTTGAATTAGAAACCCGCTGGGATTATGCCGACCCCCTTTACGCCGATGGTATTAACGAGGAGTTTTCTATCGACCAAAGTAAGCACTCGCTGTTCGGTGCCTCTAAAGTGGCAGCGGATATTATGGTGCAGGAGTATGGCCGCTATTTCGGCATACCTACCTGCTGCCTGCGTGGGGGGTGCCTAACCGGGCCAAATCATTCGGGCGTGGAGCTTCATGGCTTTTTAAGTTATTTGGTTAAATGCAACGTAGAGGGGCGCGAATACAAAGTGTTTGGCTACAAAGGCAAGCAGGTGCGCGATAATATCCACTCTTACGACGTAGCCAGCTTTATTGATGCCTTTATTGCTACGCCACGCATTGCCGAGGTGTACAACATAGGCGGTGGTCGCGCCAACTCCTGCTCTATTTGGGAAGCTTTTAAAATTGCCGAGAAGTTTACCGGCAAAGAACAGGTTTATAAATATGTAGATGAGAATCGCATAGGCGACCATATGTGCTACATTTCTAATCTCGATAAAATGCGCACGCATTATCCAACATGGGATATTACTATTTCCCTGGAAGAAACCATAAGGCAGATAGTGGCAGCGCAAGGCACTCACATATAAACATACCTTGTGAAGCTATTAACCTATCAGCCATTCTCTTTATACTCCAATGGCGGCGGAAACCGCATCCTGCGCCGCTTATTTATGGGCCGCGAAAAGGATGTGGTATCTTTAGTTGTAGAGGAAAGCCGTTTGCACACGCGCCATGGCGCCATTGCCGAAGTAATTGTATTTGCTGCGCCTCTGGTACGCAAATGGGCCCGCTGGAAAGTGCGCAATTTCCGCACCTGGCTCAGATACGGGTTGTTTAAGGCATCCACAATCAAAAAAATACAGCAGGCCGCCGCCCAGATTGACTATGAGATACTGCACGTGGTAGACCATGGGCCCTTTTCGGCCGCCTTATGTAACGATACCTTCTGCAAAAACAAAGCACTTTGGGTATCCTTTCACGACCATTTTTCTACAACCTATGGCCTGGCAGAAAACTGCCAAGCCCTTTGGAAACGGGCCGACCGCAGGCTGGTAATATCAGAAGAATTGGGAAATGAGTACTGCCGAATTTTTGGCAAGGCCGATTACGAACTAATTACTGATGGCGTAGCCAACAATGAAGTGAGCGTGCCAAAGCAGGATAATAAGCAACCTATGGCCGTTTACTTTGCGGGGCTGTTGCATCTGGACTATATCCCCTTGTTTAAAGTACTTGCCGATTCAC
Organism: Mucilaginibacter psychrotolerans; assembly: GCF_004519315.1. Lineage (GTDB taxonomy): Bacteria > Bacteroidota > Bacteroidia > Sphingobacteriales > Sphingobacteriaceae > Mucilaginibacter > Mucilaginibacter psychrotolerans. The sequence continues at coordinate 115,187 of NZ_SOZE01000005.1, read as the reverse complement.
TTGACTTGTTGGTGGCTCAGGGGCATCAGTTCAAATTAATATTGAGGGCTACGCAACACATGCCCTTTTTAGAAAATCGCACGTTTAAGACCGATTACCGCCCGATGACGTTGGATGATGCCGAGTTGAAACACGAATTGGATAAGAGCGCTATACTATATTTGCCTATTAAGTTTACCCGGCCCGATTTTTACTTATATAGTCTTTCTACAAAAATGGTAGGCTATTTGGGCGGGGCTGGTGCTATATTGTACCATGGTCCAGAGGATAGTGCCGCGTGCAATTTGCTAACCAAAAATGTCGCGGCGGTGTGTTGCGGTAGTTTAGATGCTGCAACACTGGCGGAGGATATTTTGAGTTTGCTGGCGAAGCAGTCAGTTATATCTTCCAACGCCAAAACGCTGGCGAAAGAGCAGTTTAGTTTGACACATATACAGGAACGTTTTTGGCGGCAAGTTGCAAACGGATAGTAATAAGCCGCTATATTAAACATGGTATTTGTTAAACTCTTTGTGGCTGATGATTTTATAGCTCGAAGTAAGGCACTTAGCGCAGAAAAGCCTTTGAATAGGCACAAAAAAGGCAACCGGCTTTAATAAAAGTGGCAAAGGCTTTTTGTAATGAAAGGGCTGACCGCAGCAATCGCAATAGAGAAACGGTTTTTGCATAATAGTATATACTGTATTTTGTACAGTTTAGATGTTAAAGTATTTGCTTTTACTTAAACAATAGCAGTATAATTAGGGATATGCAACGCAAATGTATTAAATCGCTTTTGAATGCAATTAACGAAAAGGTAAATTTTACGATACAATTCATAAAATAACGATTTTTTGTGAATATTGTTTTCGTTTAGCGTAATGTATTTTATTTAATCCTGAAATTAACAGTGCTCTTTTAGCCTCATGGCAAAAAAAATTAAGATAGTTTTTATATGCAGCTCTTTAGAGCCGGGACACGATGGCGTTGGCGATTATTCGCGCCGGCTGGCGGCGGCTTTGATTAAGGCCGGTCATAACTGTATGGTGTTATCGCTTGCCGATCGGCATATAGCGGAACAACATGTGGGCACACAGCAGGCGGATGGCGTAGATGTACCTGTAATGCGTCTTTCATCGGCCATACAAATAAAACAAAGGTTCGCGCTGGCTAAAATCTGGGTGGATGGGTTCAACCCCGAATGGCTTAGCTTACAGTTTGTGCCTTTTGGCTATCACCCCAAGGGATTGATGACTGGTCTGAGCAAATTGTTGCTCGGGCTGGGCCATGGCCGTAGGTGGCATATCATGTTCCACGAGCTTTGGGTGGGCATAGCCGAAGAAGAATCGCAGAAGCTGAAGTGGTGGGGCAAGGCGCAGCGTATGCTTATCAAATCGCTGGCAGCAAACCTTAAGCCTGCGCTTATCCATACCCAAACCGCACTGTACCAAACATTGTTGGCAAAAATAGGTTTCGAAGCCGGGTACCTGCCGCTTTATGGCAATATACCCGTAACTTCGGAGGCCGGGCAAGAGCGGACACCAAAAGAAAGGTTGGATTTTGTGGTGTTTGGCGCAATACATGATAGGGCACCAATCGCCGCTTTCGCGCGGGAGGTGGCCTTATACCAGCAAACACATCAAGCAGCTGTCAGCCTTACCATTATGGGTCGCGGCAACAGCGAGCAGGAAAGATGGGCAAACGAATGGAAGAAGGTCGGCTTAACCCTGCATCTTTATAAAGAGTTGTTGCCGGAGCGCATTTCGGAGATACTCTCGGCCTCCACCATTGGCCTATCGGCAACGGCATTGGCGGTGATAGAGAAAAGCGGCTCTTATGCGGCCATGCGCGAACACGGCTTGCCCGTAATATCTGTTTCCAAACCCTGGACACCTCGCAGTGTTGCCCGGCCGGCTGTACCACCGGGTGTAACGGAATACATCCCTGGTAACTTTGAGGATTGTATTTCCAGCAGCATTTTTACGCCTTATGGCACAGATGTTACCGCCCTGTCAATTAAATTTGCCATGGCATTAGATAACTATAAAGCGGACTAGACACTTGATGAGAAAACCCAAAATATGCCTTTTTACAGCGCATGCCCCAAACGTGGGGGGCGGCGGTGCCATATTGCGTAGCTTGTTGGCCAACCTGCCCGGCCTTGATGTGCGCTGGTATTATATTGGCAGCGGCCCGGTGGTAGGTTACGAAAGCGGGTACCTAGGCCCGGCTTTGATGGGGGGGGCTATGCTAAAAGATATTACTCAAACGCGCAAGATGCTCAACGGTGGCAAATTGCCTTTTATTGATGAGCTGTACCAAAAGCTGCTGAATATACCTTGCGATAGTTACTGGATAGTATCGCACAACGAGGGGCTGCGCATTGCGATTGAACTTGCTGTGCGCCAGCATAAGCGGCCAGTGCATATGACCGTTCACGATGATTGGGCTGGTGCCCTTTGCGCCCGTTCGGTACGTTACCGGCTGATGGGCGGCGCCGCAAAAAAACTGACAGTTAAGGCCTTAAAAACAGTACCCTCTTTCGATTTGATCAGTGGGGGCATGCGTAATTATTACCGGGGCTTAAGCGCCCGCCGTGGCGAGGTCTGCCACCGCTATCTGCTTGAGAGCACCATATTGTTTACCCCTGAACCAGAAACCGGGGATAGTATTTTGATAGGCCATATCGGCTCCATCTACGATAAGAAAGATTTGTTTGCCTTTCTGGCCTTGGCAAAGGCGTTTTATCAGCAACAACACAAAACGGTAATACTGCAAATGTGGGGCTGCCATTTAAAGCCTGCAGATGTGCCTGCTGCATTGCAGGCCAATATTAAATTTTACGATACTTTGCCCGAGGAAAAGGTAATACCCCAATTGGCTAAATGCCATTTTGTATATTGCATGTACCCCCTAAGCAAGGCACTGCATACTTTTTCTAAAACCAGCCTTCCAACCAAACTAAGCAGCTATTTGCAAGCGGCTCGCCCCATATTTGGTCACGGGCCTTCTGACAGTACCTTGGCCGAGTTCCTGGGCACCACAAAACTAGGTGCTATTTGGAGCGCTGCTGATAAGCAAAAGGGCTTCGAATTGCTTGAAGCCATAAGTGCCTTACAACCTTCGCATGCCGATTGGCAGGAGGCCCGTAAGCGATACTTCGGCGAGAAGAATTTGGAGGTGATGAACAAGGCGTTGAACCAACATGGGTCAATGGATTGAACTTAAATAAAGCAGATTTAATAACTTACAGCATCAAACCGCCAAACAAACAAAATGATAAATATAAAACCACGCGTTATCATAGGTAATTCAAGCATCTTTTTAGATGCATTGCGCATCGGTGCTGCCTTAACGGTTTTATACATTCACGCGTTTGATATGTGGTTCCCAAAGCTAGCCCATCCGCAATATGAGCCTGGGGAACCATCGCATGCCGCCGTGGTTATCTTTTTTGTATTATCGGGTTACGTAATAGCGCATACCACAATCAGCAGGAATCGTGGTGCTATCCTTTATGCCCAGGCGCGTTTGAGTAGGCTATGCTCCATCGTTATACCGGCACTCGTAATTACTGCAATTATGGCGGTAATTGTTAAGGAAGTTAACCCGGCACTCTTTGCAACCTACTCGCGTGGGCATGAATGGGTGCGCTACCTGGTCTCCGGGCTTTTTATGAACGAGCTTTGGTTTTTCTCGGGTGCGCCGCCGATAAACATTTCACTTTGGTCATTAAGTTTCGAGTTTTGGTATTATGCCATTTTTGGGCTTTGGTTTTTTCGTAAGGGAGGGCTGAAAACACTTTTGTTGCCAGTTGCAGCAGTTTTAATTGCTGGTCCAAAAATTTTAGCAATGATGCCTGTGTGGCTTTTGGGCTATGCGGCCTATATAATACCCCGGCCTACTCTAAAAGTAGCTATCGCATGGTGTTTGGTATTTATAGGTTGTTTTAGTGCATGGCTGGCTGTTGTTTACGTGCCTTTTATACCTTATAAGATAGGCTACAAACCTTTATTTTATGCAAACCAGTTTGTAACCGATTGGATAGTTGGGTTGTTTATCGGAGCTGCCTTGTGGATTTTACCTACTGGCAACCAACTCATTGCCGATTTTAAATTTGCTACAGTATTCCGTAAGGCGGCAGACCTCACCTTCCCACTTTATGTGCTCCATTTTCCGTTGCTTGTGTTATGGCGTGCACTGTTCGGCTATAAAAGTTATGATTTGGTGCAACTATCGCTGGTGCTTATTACAGTGCTGATAATGGCATCGCTTCTGGGTTGGGTGATGGAAATGCAGCGCCATATTTGGACAAGGTTTTTTAAAAGGCTTCTGGTTATTAAAAAGGAACCCGAAGCGGCCGAAGTCGCGTTTTATAACGCCCACGAAAAGCTATAATAAATATTAATTAAGCTCGTAATTAAAACTTCAATGATTATAATTGTATTCTATTGACATTATGATAAATTAAGATGTTGTATATAAAGGATTTTAGCCAATGTAGTTTGGATTAGTATTTATGAAGTTATTACTGTCGCATCCAACGGGTAATGAATTTGTACGGGCATTGATAAATGCATTGTCGCAACAAGGCATGCTGGCCGAGTTTGATACCACGGTTGCTGCAGATCCTGCTTCGCCCTGGATAAAGGTGCTGCCGGGCAGCGTAAGGAAGGAGTGGCTGCGGCGCACTTACCCCATTCCCCAAAATGAAATAGTATCACATCCCTTACGCGAACTGGGGCGGATGATACTGCCACGGCTGGGGCTGAAAAGTGCTGTAAAGCACGAAACCGGATGGGCCAGCGTAGATGCTGTGTACCGTAGCCTTGATCACAAAGTGGCCGATAGATTGTCCGCATTGAAAAATGGCAGTAAACCCGATGCCATTTATGCTTATGAAGATGGTGCACTGCATTCTTTTACCAGGGCAAAACAGCTAGGCATCAAATGCATTTACGATTTGCCCATTGGCTATTGGCGCGCAGCACGCGAAATGCTGGGAGCAGAACGCGAACGCTGGCCCGATTGGGCGGAAACTCTAACTGGTTTGAGAGATTCGCAACTCAAACTCGAATGTAAGGATGAGGAGTTACGACTAGCCGAAAGTATTTTCGTAGCTAGCAGCTTCACGGCAAAAACGCTTGGGTATTTCCCTGGTAATTTGCCAAAAGTACAGGTAATACCTTATGCTTTCCCGCCGGTTTTGGGTGAACGCAGCTATGAAACCGTTACTGCTGCAAGGCCATTGAAACTACTTTTTGTGGGAGGGTTATCGCAGCGCAAAGGCATTGCCGATTTGTTTGCAGCGGTTAAAATATTTGGCAGCAGGGTGCAGCTTACAGTGGTAGGCAGTAAAATGGTTGATGATTGCGCTGTTTTGAACGAAGCCCTGGCGCAGCACTTATGGATCCCAAGCTTGCCGCATGCAGCCGTTTTAAAATTGATGAGAGAGAACGATGTGTTGCTTTTCCCATCATTGTTTGAGGGTTTTGGGCTGGTGATAACAGAAGCCATGGCACAAGGTACCCCGGTAATAACTACCGATAGGACCGCCGGACCAGATATTATAACCCATAACGAGAATGGTTGGTTGATAGAAGCGGGCTCTACCGAAAGCCTTCGTGCCGCAATAGAAAATATATTGATGAAGCCCCAACTTATTGAGGCCGTTGGTAGGTCGGCAATGGCAACGGCGCAAAAAAGGCCCTGGGCGGCGTATGGGCAGCAATTAGTTGGTGCTATTATCCGCAATAATTGATTATTTTTAGGGTTTCATAATCTATCGATATTAATGAGTACTAGCCCCGATAACAATATAGCTGTAGTAACCCTGGATTCGGCACAGAAATTTCAGAGCCGGGTCGATCACGAAGCCATCGTAGCATCGCTGAAGAAGGGGATATGGGTATATTTCATCTTATTGATTTTTGAAGGTAGTCTGCGTAAATGGGTACTTCCGCAACTGGCTACCCCGCTACTGGTAGTGCGTGATCCGGTTGCTATCTGGCTGCTTTTTACCGCCTGGCGCAACGGGTACATGCCATCAAGCAACTATCTTAATATGATTGGTTTTATAGGCATCTTCGCCTTTTTTACAGCTATCCTGGTTGGGCATCACAGCCTGGTGGTAGCTGTTTACGGCACGCGGATCTTGCTTTTTCACTTTCCACTTATATTTTTAATCGGGAAGATTTTTGATAAAGACGACGTTGTTAAGATTGGAAAAATTGTGCTGTGGATGGCTATCCCGATGTTTTTTCTTATACTCATCCAGTTTTACAGCCCGCAATCGGCATTTGTAAATAAAGGTATAGGCGCAGATTCCCAAGGCGGGGGGTTTAGCGGTGCCCTTGGTTATTTCAGGCCGCCCGGTACCTTTTCTTTCACTACGGGTAATACGCAGTTCTTCTCATTCGTTGCAGTTTTTATCATTTATTTTTGGCTGAGTATTGGGGAAAATATCAATCGGATATTGCTGATATCTGCTACTGCTGCGCTCATATCCGCAATCCCCATTTCTCTAAGTCGTGGCTTGCTTATACAAGTTGTTTTAACTGGGTTGTTCGCCCTGGCCTCTGTATCAGGCACCCCGAAAATTCTTGGTAGGATGTTAGCTACAATAATTGGGTTGGCCATCATTTTGGCTTTACTAAGTAATCTGCAATTTTTCAATAACGCAATCAACGTGTTGTCTGCACGCTTTGATACAGCAAAAGAAAGCGAAGGTACTATAAACAACACCATCATTAATCGCATGGGTGCCAGTGTACTGGAGCCTTTCGTCAACTCAGACCTGCCCTTTTTTGGCTTCGGCATAGGGATGGGTACCAACGCCGGTGCCAAGTTGCTTACTGGCCGATCTGACGGTTTTTTGATTTCTGAAGGCGAATGGGGCCGAATGATAGGCGAGATGGGTGCCATTTTTGGCATTGCAGCGATTGTAGCGCGCATGATGTTGAGTATGAAGATATTGTTGCAGGCTTATAAACGCTTGCGATTCACTAATATATTGCCATGGCTTATGGTTAGCGTTAGCTTCCAGGCAGTAGCGCAAGGGCAGTGGGCGCAGCCAACAGCGCTAGGGTTTGGTGTCATAATGGCAGGCTTAACTATTGCAGCAATGAAAGTCCCTGCTCCACGGCAGGTTCAATAGGCTACATTAATGGGTAACCCTGCAAAAAGAATATTAATATACAGGTTAGGCAGTCTTGGCGACACCGTTATTGCCTTGCCCGCTTTTCATAAAATAAGAGAGGCTTATCCCGATGCAGATATAACGCTATTAACAAATACTCCCGTAGCTGCAAAGGCAGCCCCACTAGAGAGTATTTTAGGACGTGGCTATTTCTTTGACAGGGTATTGGCTTACCCGGTGGGCACCCGTAATGTAAAGGTTTTATTTGAGTTATTAAAGCAGATAAGGGCTCTCCAAATAGATACCGTAGTATACCTTGCCGGCGTGCGGGCACTGAATACGCTTTTTAAAACCAAGCTCACTGTTTTTAGAGACCGGTGTTTTTTTAAAGCTGCCCGCATCAAAAATACTGTAGGTTTCCCGCGGGTTTTACCTGATTTTCTATTGTCGGTAGATGAGTTGACTGGTGATTTGGAATGGGAAGCTAAAAGACTGACCCGGAGGATAGGAGCGCTTGGGCCTGTACCGTTGGATGATAATAAATACTGGGACTTGCGTTTTACAGAGCAGGAATTGGCAACTGCCCACAAAAAGCTTAGTATTCTTGAGGCGGGGCAACCCATAATAGCGGCAAGCACGGGTACTAAAAACCAGGTGAACGATTGGGAGGAAGCTAATTGGCAAAGTATGCTTAAGCAATTGGGGATGCTGCTACCCGGTTGGCAGCTGGTAATGCTTGGCGGGCCAGATGAAGCCGCAAGGGCAGATGGATGTATTGCCGCATGGGGCGGCAACGCCATCAATTTATGTGGGCAAACCACGCCGAGAGTCTCCGGAGCGGTAATGAAGCAAGCAGAGGTATTTATTGGTCACGATAGCGGGCCTATGCATATGGCCGCAGCAGTAGGTACGCCTTGCGCAGCAGTTTTTTCGGCAAGGCACCACCCGAGGCAATGGTACCCGCGTGGCAATGGCAATAAAATCATATACCATAAAACAGATTGCGCCGGATGCTGCCTGGATGTGTGCGTTATACAGCATAAGAAATGTATCCTATCGATAACGCCCGATGAAGTGATAGGTGCTGTCATAGATATACTTAAAGCAAAGGGGCATAACAAAACTAATATATCATTTAAATGAAGCTGTTGCACATTATTGCAAGTATGGATCCGGCCAGTGGCGGCCCCTGCCAGGGCATACGCAATACCAATCCTCAGCTAATGCATAATGGCATCAGCAGAGAAGTGGTGAGTCTGGATGCGCCCGATAGTCCATTTTTAGGTATGGACAATTTTACTATACATGCTTTAGGCCCAGCCCGGGGTAAGTGGCAATATTCTGATAAATTACGCCCTTGGCTGTTGGCTAATATGGCGCGGTTTGATGTAGTTATCATCAACGGTTTGTGGTTATATTCGAGTTATGCGGGCTGGAGTGTAAAGCGGGAACTGGAAAAAAAAATCCATAAAAATGCGCAACTGGTGGCGCCACCCAAGTTATACGTAATGCCGCATGGCATGCTCGATCCGTACTTTCAGCGCGCCGCAGATCGCAGGCTAAAAGCCATACGCAACTGGTTTTATTGGAAGTTTATAGAAAGCAAAGTAGTAAACGATGCAGATGGCCTGTTTTTTACCTGCCAAACTGAGTTGGAACTTGCGCGAATGGCGTTTTCGCCATATCACCCGAAGAAAGAGATGAATGTGGGATACGGCATAATTGCGCCGCCACTGCATTCCGCTCAAATGGACGAAGCCTTTTATAATAAGTGCCCCGATGCAATAGGTAAGCCCTTTTTGCTTTTTTTTAGCCGCATACATAAAAAGAAGGGGGTAGACCTATTGATAAAGGCCTATGCCGAAATAGTGAATCGAAAAATAAACGGCACAGACGCTTGCTACAAATTAATTGTTGCGGGGCCTGGCCTAAATACATCTTACGGTAAGGAATTACAGCGGCTGCTAGCTCATTACCCAGATATAAAAGATAACATACATTTTACGGGCATGCTTAGCGGAGATGTAAAATGGGGCGCTATTTACAATTGTGATGCGTTTGTACTTCCCAGCCATCAGGAAAATTTTGGGATAGCCGTTGTTGAAGCACTTGCCTGCGGAAAGCCTGTGCTGGTGTCGCAGCAGGTAAATATTTGGAAAGAGATAGAAAGTGGTGGCGGAGGCATAACGGCTCCCGATTCGTTTGATGGCACCCGGCAACTGCTAAACACCTGGGTAAGTTTGCCTCCTGCCCAAAAAGCAAGCATGGCACAAAAATCCCTTTTTGTATTTAAAGAACACTTTGATATAGAACGTGTTGCCAAGCACTTTATAAAAGCAATTTTTGAGGGGCACTAGCGGGTTTACAATGGGTCAATTTCTGTTAATTTACGTTTTTCTTTTTTTGTAATCGTTTTGCCTGTTGTTGCTTATACCCAGGCTCGCCTGTAAATACTAATGTAGTGCTATGATATATTGAAAATTTAATTATTTCGGCAATCTGTTGCTATAAATAAATAGTATTGGTAAAAATTGTATAAGTTTAGTATTATTGCTTAAAATAGTAACTGCTGTATCAGGATGCTTTTGTGTAAAATAAGCTAACATTTTTTTATTGAACCCACATCTCGAATTAAATAAATGTTATAGTGGCGTATCCAATTTGAGTATTTCTTTTTTATTGAATGATTAATCAGGATACATACACCGGTCCATCTTTTTCGTTAGCCAATCGTGCGGCCAGGGTTATATGGCAAATTACGTCGCTGTTTTTTTTTAGGCCTTCGCCTAGGCCTTTTCATGTGTGGCGCTCGTTTTTGCTCCGTTGCTTTGGGGCAAAAGTTGGCAAGGGGGTGCATGTGTATCCGGGCGTGAAAATTTGGGCACCCTGGAATTTAGAACTGCACGATGAATGCGGAGTTGGCAGTGGTGCCACACTATACTCGCAGGGTAAAATTACTATAGGGCGCAGGGCGGTAATTTCACAGGGGGTTTACTTGTGTACCGGTACGCATGACTATACAAAGGCAGGCTCCCCCTTGGTTACTAGGCCCATTTATGTGGGCGACAATGCGTGGATAGCAGCCGAAGCATTTGTTCATCCCGGTGTAGTTATTGCAAGCGGCTGTGTAATTGGAGCCCGGTCGGTAGTGATAAATGATATGCCAGAATGGACGGTATGCGCCGGGCATCCTTGCAAGCCTCTTAAGGCAAGGGTAATGGTTAATGATATTGATCGATGATATCTGTATTGATACTTACCAAAAACGAGGAGCAGGATTTGCCGGGTTGCCTTGAATCTGTTGCATGGTGCGATGATATACACGTGTATGATTCGCTGAGTGATGATAAAACGGTTGAAATAGCAAAGGCGGCCGGAGCAAAAATAACCAGCCGCAAGTTTGATAACTGGTCGGCCCATCAAAATTGGGGCCTTGCCAATATTGTTTTTAAGTATAAATGGGTATTATATATAGATGCCGATGAACGTGTCTCTAAAGAATTAGTTGGCGCGCTTCAAGGTTTTGATACAGAGAATATAAACGTAGCGTACGAAATACGCCGGCGCGATTTTGCCTGGAATGGCAAATGGCTAAAACATGCTCAGGTATCGCCATTTTACTTGCGGCTTTTCCGCCCTGGCAAAATGCGGTACGAAAGGCTGGTAAACCCGTTATCGATACCTGATGGCGCAGTAGGCAGGCTGGATGGCTACCTTGACCATTATCCCTTTAGCAAGGGTTTTAAGTATTGGTTTAGCCGGCACTTGGGGTATGCGGATATGGAAGCTGCTATGCGGTTGCAGCAAATTAACACAAATGAGAGATTCTCGGTACGTAAAGCATTGTTTAGTGCCGATTTTACACAGCGCCGTTATCACCAAAAAGGCCTTTTTTACAAATTGCCTGGTCGGCCTGTTATTAAATGGATTTACATGGTGGTGGTAAGGCGGGCTTTTTTAGATGGCGCAGCCGGTGTTACGTACGCCACTATGCAAGCCATCTACGAATATTTTATAGTGCTGAAAACGAAGGAAATGTTGAGGAAATGAAGTGGCATCCTAAAAACAACGTAATCATATCATTGGCAACGTTATGGTTAGCAGTATGTTTTTGAAAATCACTTCCCATTTAACGGTTGATTTAACTTAATATGTGTTTTAGGACGTGGCCTTCAGTTAATTCCGTTATATTTAAATATTTATTTGCCGGGTTTACCGGCCCACACGTGTTACAGGCCAAAGGCTTAGTTTATAAATGGATAAGAAAAAAATACTGTTAATTAGTCATAATTTCTCTCCTGAACCAATTGGTATTGGAAAATATAATGGTGAGATGTTGAGTTGGTTGGTAAACCGTGGCTATGACTGTACAGTAATTACTACTTTTCCGTATTACCCATTTTGGAAGGTGCAAGAGCCTTACACTAACCATTGGTATAAAAAAGAGGTAATATATAACGAAAAAAGTGGCGCTACCTTAACTATTTACAGGTGCCCATCTTATATTCCCAGTGATCCTACCGGCAAGCAGCGCGCCTTACAGGATTTCTCGTTTTGGGTTACCAAATTTTTCATGGTTTTTAAGCTTATTTTATTTAAACAAAAGTTCGACCTCATCATAACCATTGCCCCGCCTTTCCATTTAGCGTACCTGGGCCTTATGCTGAAGCGATTCAACGGTGGTAAGCTGCTTTATCATATTCAGGATATGCAGATAGAGGCAGCACGCGACCTTAAGCTGTTTTCTAAAAAGATGGTGTTGGCAGGCTTGTTTAAAGTAGAGCATAAGATACTGAAGAGGGCCGATTTTGTGAGCAGTATATCTGATGGGATGATAAAAAAGATAAAAGCGAAGTTTAGCCGGGATATCGTTTTTTTTCCAAATTGGGTAGATACAGATTACTTTTTTCCGTTGCCTAATCGCGACAAGCTTAAAATCAAATGGGGCTACAAGCCCGACGATATAGTGTACCTGTACTCGGGCGCGGTAGGGGTAAAGCAACGGCTGGAACGTATATTGGTAACAGCCGAGGAATTGCTGCACATGGAACATATCAAATTTATCATATGCTCATCCGGCCCTTATAAAGATCAGCTACATGAGCAAGCCATGCGGAAAGGTCTTACCAATATCTCTTTCCTGCAGGTGCAGGAGAAAGATGTATTCAACGAGTTTTTGAACATGGCCGATATACACCTTGTGCTGCAAATAGCAGATGCGGGCGATTTGGTGATGCCATCTAAGCTTACCACCATATTGGCCGTAGGCGGTGCCAGTATAATTACCGCTTCGCCGGGTACGTCCTTGTACGATATGGTGCACGATTATGATTTTGGCTACGTTGTGGAACCTCAGGATAGGGACAACCAAGATTTGCTTACCAACCAAATATTGCAAATAAAGCTTGACGGGGAACTGGAAGAGAAAAGAGAAAATGCCCGCAAATATGCTGTGCAATACCTTAACGTTGATAAGGTGATGAATAAATTTGTTGAGGATTTTTTAGGATAAATTCCCAAATACTGCTTATTATTAGAATATTCTTACTTAAGTTTTAGATCACTAATAATCGCTTTGTGGTCAGATATTTTTTTATTAACTGCTTGATAGTTTAATATATCAAACTGCTTGCTTGCAAAAATGTAGTCAATTTGCAAGGGTAAAGTGGAATAATAAGTTGTTTGTAGCCCGCTGCCTTTTTCAATAAATGCATTTTTTAGCCCGTCGCCTAACTCATTAACGGCATAGGAAATCGGCGTATCATTAAAGTCTCCCGTAACGATAAAAGGATACGGGCACGAGTCGAAACTTCTTTTTATCTGATCAACCTGATAGCTGCGTGTGACAAAAGCCCCGGTTAGCTTATTAAAGATAAATGTTGTATTATCTATACCTGCGCTACCGCTTAAAATCTTTTTCTTTGATCGAGCCTTAATTTGAACGGCTATTAAATGAATACAATAAACCCGCACAATTTTACCCTTGTATTTTATATCAATAAATATGGCTTTAGTATTTACTAAATTACGAGGATCTACCTCCCCGGCATTAATAATTGGATACCTGGAAAACATGATATTACCAGTTGAATCCCCTCTAAATACTTTATCTATATTAAAATAGGCGTACTTGAGGTTATAGGTGGTTTTTATTTGATTGCTAATCGAATCGCGGTTTACTTTGTATTTTACAAATTCCTCTAAATTAAGAAGATCAGGTTGTTTATTACCGATAATATCTAAAACCTCATTTTGAATAGGCATGTCTTCAAACCTATCTATACCTTTTAGGCCATGTACATTATATTGCATCACCCTTACGCTGTTCGAATCGATTTTTTCATTAGCAATAACCTGCTTGCGAAAACCGTATTGCGCGCTCATCATTTGAAATCCAAATAACACGCATACCAAGGATATCAACATTAATAGCGGTTTTCTAAAAACCCAGTAAATTACAAAAATCAGATTGGCACCTACTAAAAACAAATACCCAAAACCCAGTGTGGCAATAATAACAGAGTCGCGCGGATCTGTGCCAGGAGCCAGGTAACTCAACAGAAGGCATATTGCTGTTACTATGTTTAGCCCCAGAGCAATCTTATCAATAAGGTGAAATTTTCGTTTGCTTTTTTTTGGTTTCATGGGTAACCCGTAAAGTTGCCTAAAACTAATTGCTTGTAATGATTATAAGAAATAAAAATTAAAAAATTCGTTTAACGCATTACTATCGTATGATCATTATTATGCGATGGTGTAGAGTAAAGCAAGCCTTTATTTCTCAATATTTTGCAAATATTTGCCGTAACCGCTTTTTATATATTTTATTGCCAGTTGCTGCAGGGCTTCGTAACTAATAAATCCCATCCGGTAAGCAACTTCTTCTATGCAGCCAATTTTCGTATCCTGGCGTTTTTCTATAACGCGTACAAATTCGGTTGCGTCGCTCAAAGAGTCGAAAGTGCCGGTGTCAAGCCAAGCTGTGCCCCGATCTATTACGCCTACGTGTAGCTCTTGCATTTCCAGGTAAACCCTGTTTACGTCTGTTATTTCGTACTCGCCACGGGGCGATGCCGGTATGTTTTTAGCAATTTCTACAACCTGGTTATCATAAAAGTATAAACCCGGTACCGCGTAATTAGATTTGGGTTTTAAAGGCTTTTCTTCTATAGACAGGGCCTTGAAGTCTTTATCGAAAGCTACTACGCCGTACCGTTCTGGATCGGCAACGGGATATGCAAATATGGCAGCGCCACTAACGTTGCTAAAGCTTTGAATTAACGTGCTAAAGCCAGATCCGTAAAAAATATTGTCGCCTAAGATTAAAGCTACCTTATCTTTGCCTATAAAATCGGCACCAATTACAAAAGCTTGCGCCAAGCCATTAGGGATTTCCTGTACAGCAAACTCAAAGCGGCAGCCTAACTCACTTCCGTCGCCTAACAGCCTCACAAAGCCTGCCTGATCATCAGGAGTCGTGATAATCAAAATTTCGTTTATTCCCGCCAACATCAATACTGATAGCGGATAGTATATCATCGGCTTATCATATATAGGCATTAACTGTTTGCTTATGGCTTTGGTGATAGGATACAAACGTGTGCCCGAACCGCCGGCGAGGATAATTCCTTTCATAGTACTTGTTTATGGTTTGTTTATTGTGTTTATCTCTAAAGCTTTTATGCAGGTAATTAAGCTATCGCGCCAATAAGGTACCTCTAAACCAAAGGTTTTCTTAAATTTAGCCTTGTCCATCACAGAAAATGCCGGCCTTGTGGCCTTGGTAGGGTATTCTGCAGTCCGAATAGGATATAGTTTGACATTGGTACCGGCCACATCGAAGATGCCCTTGGCAAAATCGTACCAGGAAGTTACGCCCTCGTTGCTGTAATGGTATACGCCGTAATTTTCTTTGCCTGATGATATGATATCTAATATTGCGTTGGCTAAGTCTATTGCGTAAGTAGGGGTACCTACTTGATCGGCAATTATCTTCAGCTCATCGCGCTCAGAGCCCAGCTTCAGCATTGTTTTTACGAAATTGTTGCCATATTCAGAATATAGCCAGCTGGTGCGCAGTATATAGTGCTTGGGCAGTATGGCAATGATATCCTGCTCGCCCTCCAGCTTGGTAAGGCCATAAATACTTGTTGGGTTGGTAGCGGCATCTTCGCCCAACGGTAGGGGATTGTTGCCTTCAAAAACAAAATCTGTTGATACGTGCACCAGCGTTGCGCCGTGGGCTTTGCACTGTAACGCCAGGTTCTGTACACCTGTCTTGTTTATTTTACGGGCAAGTTCTGCATCGTCTTCGGCTTTGTCAACCGCAGTATAGGCTGCGCAATTTATAGCGAAGGCAGGTTTGTATTGTTGGAATAACCTGGCCAGTGCTTCATTATCAAGTATATTAGCTTCCTTTTTGGAAGGGAATACCACTGATGTTATTTTTTTTTGCCAGGCGGCTTTTTCTAAGCACTGGCCTAACTGCCCAGATGCGCCGAATACAATGATGTTTTCCATGCGGTGTAGTTAAATGCTTCAGTTTAGGTTTTAATAACTTAAGGAAGCCTAAAGGCCCATAACGCCGACGTTTTTTAACAAGGGAAGCTCAAGGTCTTTTTCTGATACCAACAGGTTTGCCGTAGGCATCTCCCAATTAATATTTAATTCAGGATCTGAATATAGCAAGCCACCTTCAGAAGCTTTATTGTAATAATTATCGCATTTATACTGAAAAACGGCTGTTTCGCTTAATACTACAAAGCCGTGAGCAAAGCCTCGTGGGATAAAAAATTGCTGATGATTTTCGCCGGATAATCTTACGCCAAAGTGTTGGCCGAATGTAGGCGAAGATTCCCTTATATCTACAGCCACGTCCAGTACTTCGCCTTGAGTAACCCGTACCAATTTTGATTGTGCATGCTGGCCTTTTTGGAAATGTAGGCCTCTGCAAACGCCCTTTGTAGAGAACGATTGATTGTCTTGAACAAAATTTACCTCGTAACCTACAGCATCATTAAAATTTTTGGCGCTGAATGATTCGAAGAAGTACCCTCGGTCATCTGTAAATACCCGTGGAGTTATAACAAGGCATCCTTGGAGCGGCGTAGGCGTAATGGTCATATATTTTTTTTAAATGTTCGCGTATTGCTTATCGTAATAAGTGGCGTAGTTGCCGCTTGTTACATCATTGAGCCATTTTTCATTAGCCAGGAACCAATCTATGGTTTCAGAAAGTCCCTGCTCAAAAGTTACAGATGGCTTCCAACCAAGCTCTCGGTTTATTTTACTGGCATCTATGGCGTACCGTCTGTCGTGCCCGGGGCGATCTTTTACGTAGGTAATTAATTTGTTACTGGTACCCGGTTCACGGCCCAATTTTTCATCCATTTGTTTGCAGAGTAACAAAACTAAGTCGATGTTTTTCCATTCGTTGAAGCCGCCAATGTTATAGGTATCGCCGGATTTGCCTTCATGGAAAACCAGGTCAATGGCTACTGCATGATCTTTTACATACAGCCAATCGCGGGTGTAGTTGCCGTCGCCATAAACAGGTAAAGGTTTATGGTTGATGATGTTATTTATCATCAGGGGAATCAGCTTTTCGGGAAAGTGGTAGGGACCGTAATTATTAGAGCAGTTTGATACTACTGCTTTGATACCATAGGTATCGTGATAAGCGCGGACGAAGTGATCAGAAGCGGCTTTGCTTGCGCTATAAGGAGAATGCGGATCGTAACGCGTTTCTTCGGTAAACAATCCCTCGGAGCCTAACGCGCCATAAACTTCATCGGTAGAAACGTGGTAAAATAAATGCTCGCCGTAGTTTTCTTTCCATTTTGTTTTTGCCGCTTCTAAAAGGGTTACCGTACCAATAACGTTGGTAAGTACAAAGTCGAGCGGGTTGGTTATAGACCTGTCGACATGCGATTCTGCCGCCAGGTGAACAACATCGGTAATGTCATACTTATCAAAAATTCTATTTATTTCTTCCTTATTTCTAATATCGGCTTTCTCAAACCGATAGTTCGGAAAGTCTTCAATATCGATCAGGTTTTGCAAATTCCCTGCATAGGTCAAAGAATCCAGATTAACTATTAAGTAATCGGGGTAATTGTTTACGAATCTGCGCACCACGCACGAGCCGATGAAACCCGCGCCTCCGGTAATTAATATTTTTTTCATAGATCACTATTATATAAATTGCGATGTTTAAATTTACTAACATCGCAATGAAATGCATCTTGCGATGCAAGTATATCTAATTTTTATTTAATTTTATAAAATTAACGTATAATATGGAGTGGACAATAATATTTTAGAGTGTTTGGTGTCCGCCCTTAACAGGGTAAGTTTTTATAATTAACTATGTGCGTGTTGGTTTAAAAGCAAATAGGTAGCAAGCGTTTATTATATTAATTAATAAATATTTGATGAATAATTAATATAGCAAAAAAAAGCGACTACTTGCTATCTTTAGCAACCTTTAATGCACTAAAATATTTATGTTTACCGTACAAAATGAGGAATTGGCTCAAGCGGAATTATTACAGGTTGCTTAACTTCAACAATAGTGTAAAAATTGGCAGCGGCGTGGTGTTTAACATGCGTAACTTTTTCGAGGGGTTTAATGTTATAGGCAACCAGGCGGTTGTGGGTACATCGCATATTGGGCGAGGTACTTACGTAGCTAATGGCTCTGTTATCAAAAACACGTTGATTGGCAGGTTTTGTTCAATAGGCAGCAACATACAAACGGGTATGGGAACGCATCCTTCAAGAGTATTTGTATCCACTCATCCGGCCTTTTTTTCGGTTGAAAAGCAGGCAGGTTTTACTTTTGTGGATGAGAACTGCTTTGAAGAGTTTGTGTATGCCGATACCGAAAAAAAGCTGATAGCGATAATAGGAAATGATGTATGGATTGGCAATAACGTCATTATCACCGATGGCATTAGAATAGGCGATGGGGCAATAGTAGCCGCAGGTGCTGTGGTTACTAAAGATGTGCCGCCTTACGCTATAGTTGCAGGCGTACCCGCAAAAATTCTGAGATACCGTTTCCAACCTGCCGAAATAGAACAGCTTCTACTTATAAAATGGTGGGACTGGGATATGCAGAAACTCAAGCAGAATAGTGCCGTTTTCAAAAATATGGATCAGTTTGTCAACACTACCCAAAACATAATTTAATTGCCTTTTTAGGCTGCATTTTTAATCTGTATAAAAAAGCTCATCTACATGGCGCGTAAACAAAAGAAAATTGACATCAATTATTTCATAATGCTGGTTTTTTTGCTGTTATCTGCAAATGCCAATATTATATCTTCCACAGCTATAGCATGGGCGGCCTTCATATCGTCGTTGTTGTTTTACGCAATAATTAACAAAATGATAAGCCGCAATGACGTTAACAGTTTCGGCATATTCTCGGGCGTGTACGTGTTGTTAGTAACTGTACGGTTTTTTCTTTTTAACGATTTGGAGACCGATTACCTCTATAGCGATTACCTGTTCCTTTTTAAATATTTACTGGTTAGTTTCTTGATATGCGTTGTATTGAAAGAGAAATTGCTGGCTTACTTTGTTAAGGTGATGGTGCATCTCACTATACTCTCACTTGTATTCTACGCGCTGCAACTGCTATCACCGGCCACTATGTATAAATTGTTTGCCACACTTAATTTCCCAACAGGCAATAACATACCGGGCTATACCAATGCTTTGTTTTTTACATACACGCAAGGCTTTCACGAGCTCACCAACTCTGGCTTTGTTTGGGAACCCGGCGCATTTGGCTGCTTCCTGGTAATTACTTTGATGTTCCATTTCTACTTAAATAAATTCAAGTACGATAATATAACCATATTGCTCATCATAGCTAACATCACCACATTTTCTACAACAAACTACCTGGGTTTGCTGGTGCTGATATTCCTTTCATACAGGTACAAGGTGCCCAAAATTAATATTTATGTTTTGATCTTGGTTCCCGCAATTATTTTAGCACTTATTTTTATACCCTTTTTGGGCGATAAGATTATCGAAACTTACAACGAAGATATGCGCGACCTTAACCGCCTTGGGGTGCTCAAAACATATTATCACCGCATCCACATGGATATCCCTCTAAACCGCTTCTCCAGCTTGTGGCACATCATAAATAGTTTTGGCGATAAACTTATATTAGGTGTAAGCAACAGGTATAACGATGTGCTTAACAAGCAATACCCGATAAACATCTCAAACGGCGTGGGCGATTTTATTGCCAAATTTGGCCTTGTGGGCTTAATATTCTTATTGTATAAATACGGCAAGTTTTGTCGGCAATATGTGCTTACTACAGAAAACGTTGTGTACTGTGTGCTTATTTTGCTGATACTGAGCTTTGGAGAACCGATATTGTTTTTGCCTATCGTAATGATATTCTTATTTTTAAAGGACAAGCAAAAGGCGTTTAACAGATACGGCCGCGACGAAGAAGATGAAGCCCCGAACCGTTATGCAACAAAATATTAATTGTGCAGTATTAATTGCCTGCTATAACCGTAAACAAAAAACACTTTGTTTCCTCAAGAGTTTAATCAGCCAACTGGGTTTCGATAGTCTTGATCCGGATATTTATTTGATGGACGACGCCTCTACCGATGGTACCGCGCAAGCGGTGGCGGCGGCTTTTCCCAAGGTGAAATTAATTGCCGGAACAGGTAGCCTATTTTGGGCAGGAGGCATGCGTACCCTATGGCAGCATGCCATAACGCAAAAAAAATACGATGTTTTTTTGCTTTACAACGACGATGTTGTTTTGCTGGAGGGTTCCTTGGCTAGGTTGATTGATTGCTATAGGGCGCAGCCAGCTACGGGCACGGTGCTGGTAGGTTCAACGCTGAGCCCAAACAGCAAGAAAATGAGCTATGGTGGGCATTCGCTATATCAGCTTAACCATGCGGCCTATTACGCCATTCAACCGCTCGATAGCAGTACGCTGCCATGCCAACTGGGCAACGCCAACGTTTTTTTGGTAGACGCTGCAGTAGTAGAGAAAATTGGCATCTTTTGCGATGACTACACGCACTACCTGGCCGATTACGACTACACCCTTACGGCATTCAAGGCCGGCTTGCAGGTTTTAGTTGCTCCGGGTTTTTACGGCTATTGCGAAGACGACCATGGAGTTAATTGGTTGTCGGGCAAACATTCCCTAAAAAAACGTATAAGTTATTTATATAGTCCCAAAGGACTGGCTTATAAAGAATACCTTTTTTACATCAAAAAGCATTTCCCAGCCGATTATTTTGGCGCATTCGCTAAATTATGGATGAAAACGTTATTCCCTATTATATGGGATAAGTTGAAAAAATGACCTGATGAGAGTAGTGATATTAAATAATGATTTCAGGGTTTATTGGAAAGGCCGGCTGGTGTATTTACGTGGCTACCTTGCAACGCAGGGCATAGAACTGAATGCTTTAGAGCTATTTGGAAAGGGTTCGCCATACGCTTTCGATACGGTGAACAGCGCGCATAATTGGTGGGGCTGCCTCTATCCTGATAAAAGCGCGGTCGATATCCAAAAACAGGAGCTTAAAAAGGATTTGTTTGCCCAATTGGATAAACTTGTGCCCGATGTGATTATAGGCCCATCGATCGTTTTTTTTGCGGGCGCGCTGGGTATAGCCTGGGCAAAAAAGAATAAGAAAAAATTCATCATGTTTGATGATGCCCGCCCTGCTCAAGTAAAACGCAACGCGGTGGTACAATGGGTAAAAAACCTCATCACCATCAGTGCCGATGCCCTTTGGTTGCCAACAAAAAGCTATGATACCGATTATGCCATGTTTAGGGCTCAAGGCGTACATTTTTTCTATGGTTTTGCTTGTATAGATAACGACCTTTTTAAAACAGATAGGGAGGCCCATATTGTAGATAAGATAATTGTCTGCGTGGCCCGTCTGGTACCTATAAAAAACCTGCATGGGTTATTGCAAGCCTGGTATGATATAGAACAGCAGGACACTGGCTATCGCCTGATGATTATTGGCAACGGCCCCGAAGAAGAGTTACTGAAGGACGATGTGCAGAGGATGGGTCTCACGAGCGTTTTGTTTATAGATGCGGTAAGCAATGATGAGTTGCCGGCGTATTTTGGCGGGGCAGAAGCATTCATACTGCCCAGCTTTTCTGAAACCTGGGGCTTGGTGGTTAATGAAGCTATGGCTTCTGGCTTGCCCGTGTTGCTTAGCCGCACGGTAAATGCAGCTAACGATTTGTTGGTAGAGGGGGTAAACGGCTTTGGGTTCGATGCCTTCAACACGCAGGATATAGCTAAAGCGATCTTACGATATACCGAGCTTCCGGGTGAGGAAAAAAGGTTGATGAGCGAAAAATCGCTTGAAATGATAGATAACATGAGCTATCAAAAGATGGGCTTTCAGCTTAAGGATGCTTTGCAGCACGTTGCCGTTAAGCCGTACAGAAAACCGGACTTGGTGGCAGCGGTTATTATAGGGCGCTGGCATGGCCGATATAATACGGCTGGTTGGGATAAACTGTAGGCTTAAAAGGCGTTTTCTTCGCCTTTTAGGGCATTCCAAACTGTAAGGAAGATAATCTTCATATCAAAAAGAAAGGACCAATTTTCAAGGTACCATACATCGGCTTCTACACGTTGTAGCATAGCTTCGGTAGTACGGGTTTCGCCGCGCAAGCCTTTCACCTGCGCCCAGCCGGTAATGCCGGGTTTTAAGAAATGTCTCACCATAAAGCGATCTATCAACTGTGAGTATTGTATAGTGTGGCTTAGCATGTGGGGGCGGGGGCCAACCACGCTCATATTGCCTTTTAGCACATTGAAGAATTGCGGCAGCTCGTCAATACTGGTGCGGCGCATAATGGCACCCAATCTGGTTATGCGCCTATCGTTGCGTACGGCTTGCACGCTGTCGCTATCGTTGTTTACGCGCATACTGCGGAATTTATAACACCAAAAAGGATTATTATCGCGGCCCGAACGTAACTGTTTGAACAGTACCGGCCCTTTAGATTCTAACTTTATCAATATGGCCAGTATAGGGAAAAGCCAGCTAAAAAAGAAAACGATGATGAATATGGAAAAGCAAATGTCAAACAAGCGTTTTACGAAACGGTTGAGCATATTCTCCAGCGGTTCTGCCCTTACGGATATCACAGGTATATGGCCAAAGCTTTGGATAAGCACGGGCTTTATGCCGTAATCGTAATATTCGGGTATGATGCGGAAACGTATCAGGTTCTTCTCTGCGTCTGATAACAGCTTCTCTATCTTTTGGCTTTCGGCAACCGGCAGCGTGCAAAATATTTCGTCTATTTTATTGTTAAGCACATAATCTATACAATCATCTGTAGAGCCAAGGTATTTGTCTATATCGCCAACCGAATTGGGATTATCGTCAAAAAAACCTACCAGTTTATAGCCCCTATCGGGGTTGCCCCTAAAAAAATCATGCAGATCGTTGCTTATACGCCCACTCCCTACGATGATAACCTTGCGCGAATCATAAAGGGAAGCCCTGTCGCTCTTGCGGATGCTCAGGAATATAAGCTTCCATATCCATAAGGTTATTGCAAACAACGTGCACGAGTAAACCAGATAGCCCGGTGTTATGTAATAGGCTTTTATGCCTATTATGGTTACGATCATGCAGATAAGGGCGATGAAGATGAGGTATGTTTTAATTACGTTGCGGTAGGTATTAACGGCATCGCGATTCAGTACCTTATCGTACAGGCGGGTTAAATTTGCGGATAACAGCCATGTAAGGTTAAATACTAAAACAATAGGGAGGTAATTTTTATTAGTAGCCCACAGTATGTGTACTTTATCTACAATATAGTAAGCTATTACCATACTGGCGTTCAACACAAGATAATCGAACGTAAGATTAATAGTTTTTATAAAAGTAGCGTAGCGATGAACCATTTAATATAAATTAATATAAACGTTTTGCATTGTCTTCCTGATCGGCGATAATTGCAATTATTTTGAGTTTGATATGATAATAGGCGAAATTATATAAAAACAACAATAATACACTATTATTTTTACGCTAAGGGAAACTTTAATGAAGCCTGGTTGTATTCGGAAGCTGTAGAGCCGCGTGAAAAAGGAAAATCATTTTGTAGTCATGATTAAATAAAGGTCGTATTAATTATAACCCTGCAAATATATTATTTTTTTATTACAGGTGAAAGATCAATAGTACCGTAGGCAGCCGATAATTGAAGTTTTTGTTCCATCTGGTTGTTATTTTTTTGTTGTATAAATACTTACACCCCTGGCGGGTATTTGATCGGAAAAAACAGTAGCAATCGCAGCGAATTTTTTATCCGAGGGTATTATGTCGATACCTATATATTGCCGGATTTTCTCCGGGTCGTAAACGTGTCTGTTAAAGGTGCGGTAAACGGGGCGGTAAACGGGGCGCGCAAATTTAACGTCAAATCGTTTGGCAGAATGAGCGGCATTAACCACCATAACGGTTAAGTCTGATCCAGCACTTGTTGACACGACGTACAAACTATCCGCACTAGTAGTCTTATAAACTTTTGTAGGCGCATAGTTCCCCAAATATTTACTCATGATCGCAAACGAATACCAGGCCGGGTAAACTTTTGGTGGGCCTGATAGACTATCCTGAGGAGATTGCGTTAGTCCCCATCTCTGTATTCCTTTATAAAAGCTATCGTGGTTGGTTGTGTGGCCTTCATATTTTTGGTCGAACAGAATCCACAATAAGGAAGTTTGAGCACCGCTGTTGGTGAAGGCTGCTACGGCTTGTGCAATATAATTACCATAATCGGCTGTACGCCTAACATTTTCGTTGGGTTGATTAGCTCCGTATTCATCTATCCAATACGGCTTATTTGTTTTGATCACCTTTCTTTTTCCTGCGTCTACTATCTGCTTCCAGCCATCATATTCCGAAGGCGGGTTTGTATTGTATTTTTGCCCGTTATAGGTATGCCAACTAAATATATCTATCACGTTATTTAGTTTATTTACGCTCCATCCAACATAAGCGGCTGTGTCTGTACTGCCACTATTAGGGCCAACCAGTTTTACCGCCGAGCGTAGGTTTGTTTTAATGAGTTTTTCGTTTATTTCTGTACAAACTTTTGCGTAAAAATTCGGTTCAGAAAAGCCCCCTTCTGGCCCTTTTTGGGAATGACTGTTAAGAGGTTTTGTAAAAAGCATGAGATATTTAATATTGCTATACCCTCTAACATTAATCATTTGATTTAGCGACTCCGACACCCATTCGGCATATCTTTCGACATTTTTAGTGCTATCTGGTGTTATATGACCAAAATAGGTGTCTTGTGGAAAAAACCAGCCTGCTTGTAATGCAACTTTCACATTTAACTTTTTCATTTTATCGAGCCACTGATAAAACGCTTGCATTCGCATACTGTTCCAATCAAAATCGCTAAACAAATTTGTTGCACATGCCCAATTTGGTCTATACCAGGTCCGCGCTATTTTGAGTTCCATAGCGCGCACACGCGCAAACTCACGGTTCTTTTCAGTTGCGCTTAAAGGCGCCATAATATTATCAGGCATGTAAGTAAAGCCGTGATACACCGCATTGACACCCAAAAAATCATTTTGAATAACCTGATTATTATCAATCAGCAAATGGCTGTTTATGACCGGAACCTGATGTTTGGCGCTGATCATAAAAGCTTGTGAAGAAATCAGTAACACTAGACAAGCTGTAAAAAATAGGGCGTAGTTTTTGATGCACATAAGCAGTAAAATGGTTTGTTGGCGCTGTGTTAAATAAAAAAAGCAATAACCATTACATGTATAACGGTTATTGCCTTTTTTATTATCAATATCTATTTAAAACAACTGTTGGTATAGCCGATTGGACAATACGATACAGGCTCTATTTTTTCGAATCGAACAAATGAATGTTTTCAACCGTGTTTTGGATATTGGCTTTTGATGACGCACCAAACAATATGGATTCGATATTCGGAAGGCCACATACGTATTCAATGGCTTCTTTAGGGGCGATCGCTCCGCCGCCCAGCACCTGCATCGCTATTGCCCTAACCTGGCGCGTTCTTAGCGTTTCCTCATAAATTTCTTTCCCGCCAGACATTCTAAACCCAACTTTGTTGATAGATGAACAGATAATCGGATTCTTAATGCCTTCGCCCTCTAATGCATCCAACAGCTTAGGCATGTTCATCGTAATAAATCCGGCCTCCGCATCGTATTTCTTTTTTACATAATGCTGAAATGCGGCCAGCACTTCATACGCCCGTAAACCCAGGAACAGATCGGTAATTACATTTTGTAAGAAAACTACCGGTGTACTGATGCCCTTAAACATTTTCATTTCAGAGTCGACCAAAAGTTCCATAATCGATAGATAGTCTTTTGACAGGTAAGCCATACCTCCTTTGAACATGGAGCCAAAAAAATTGCCTGGTACATACTGTTTCAGTGTACCCGCAATACCAAGTTCGGTTACGGCATTGGCATACTTATGAGCGTAAGGCATGCAAGGAAATATTTTGAAATCCTTGTATTTTTCAGGCTGGCTACGGATTACGTCGCAAATGTTACCAATCCTTTCGTGTGTTGTACACATAAAGGTATTGATGCCTAAAGAGCGTGCATCATCCAACGTTTTGATGATAGCGGCATCTTCTCTGAATTTGATAGATTGCGCGCGTGACTTTTCATCTGATATATGATTAACCGCGAAAAACTGATTATCTCCAAATAAAATTCGTTCCATATATTAAATAGCGCTTGTTTTAATCATTTCTATTGCTCTGTCGGTTTTCCAGGCCGATTCGAATGTGTTTATGGTATTAGGTACTTTGCCCATGGCAGCCTTCACAAAGTAATCAAGCTGTGCAGAATACTCTTCGCCACGTAGATAAAAGTCAACTTCTTCCGTTAAATCGGTAATATACTTAACCGTCCAGCCTTTGGTGTAGCCTTCTGGAGGATTTTCCTTTAAATAGACCTTCAGTTCATTAGCATCAGACTCTATTTTTCCGTTTGTGCCAACAATGGTAATTGAGGTGGTCATTTTACGGTGAGTTTCATCGCTCCAGTTAACAGAAAGTAAACCTGTTAGTTTATTTTCAAGTTCGAGGGTTGAGTAAACGGCATCTTCAACATTAGTAGAATAAATTTTCTTCAATAAACTTGATTTAGCCGAAGCAACGGGCGCGAGGATATCGTTTACCAGATCGATCACGTGCGAAGCGTAATCCATTAAGCAACCGCCGCCCTCAGATGGATCAGACCGCCAAGTGTCCTGTTTCGCCCGTATCACAACCGGCCCGTATGATTCTGCCACAAAGTGGTATATTTTTCCAAGAACCCCACTGTTAACCAGTCGTTTCACTTCGCTGAAAGTGCCGATGAACTTGTTGTGATAACCAATTTGGTTTACAATACCCTGTTGTTTGGCAAGTTTTACTAATTCTTCGCCTTGTGCAGACGTAAGGCAGAATGGTTTCTCTGCAAAAATGTGCACCTTGCTCAAAAGCAAATCCTTGATCATGCTATAGTGAAACTTGGTAGGTACCGCAACCACAACCGCATCGGGCTTGGTTTCACTCATCATTTTCTTGTAATCGGTGAAACAATTGAATTTTCCGTAGCGCGATAAAAAATCATTCACCATTTTGGAGGTGTCACAAACACCTACAACATCCACGTCCGGGTGAGCTCCCAAAATGGATAAATGAGATATCCCCATTTTACCGGCACCTATAATTGCAACTTTAAGCATTCTTATATTATATTAAAAGATTAGATTATTGTTCAATATTGTAATCAAAGATTGTATGTGCAGCAATCGTATCAATTAAAAAAATTTACTTTAATTTATAACCAAAGTAGTATTGAAAATTGATAGGTAAAAATAGCATTTTAATAACAATTAACGGATATTATTGACAAATTATTTACAAATGTTCGATTTAAATCCAAAATATAGCGAGCTTACTTGGACTATTTTATTTTGACCTGATTGAAATAATGTTATCTCAGATTGTTTTTTAGAAGTATAATATACTGTTTATTGATGTTTTCGGAGGATTTGAGTTTGATCATTTCATTACCTATCCGGAAATTGTTTTCTGCATGTAGGTTCTCTTTTGAAAAATCGTCCGTAGAGAAAATCGCTTTAATTTCTTTCTTGGCTGGAAGTAGGTAGGATTTATTAGTTGTTAAAAACACCGCAAAGACTTTCCCGGTACCAGGTTGCGTAATAGCAATCAAATCGGAACTAACAAATGATGTTGGACTTTGATACACATTCCCATCCCATAGCCTTTTTGTTAATGGGATATTATTGCCGTTCTCCCAAGTTGTAAGCATTCTGACGAGTTTTAACCTTGCGGGAACTTCGGTGATGTTTTTATAATCTGGCATGTTACCGGTTCCTCCAAATCGTCCAAACCAGGCGAATCCTGCACCATTAATTGCCGCTTTAGCGGCCAATATTCTATTATTCTCCTCGCCAAATACATCGGGTGATGTACAAAAAACATTTGATTTTTCTATCAAATTATGTCTGAAAATCCTGTCGTCGTCTACAAATTGAGTGCCGGGGCCTTCTTGGCTTATAAAATCGGGCATTAAGTCCTTTGCGTCCAACCTGTTTTCCACAGAAGAAATCCAATCTTCATATATTCTATAGGGTTCGCTCATAAAATGAGCGTGGGGATAAATTTTTCTTGTGGTGCTAAACAATTGTTTATAAAAGGCAAAGTGCCCTTCCGAATAGTCAGAAAAGTCTTCTTTAGTTTGCAGATAGTTTAATTTTTTACTTTTTCTCCAATGGTCTAATTTAACTGATTTCCGTTTTCCATCGCTCGATTCCCAAAAGTCACCACTTGCCCTTGGTTCGTCCCATGCATATCCTGCGAAATGAAATTTATTATTCGTCGCTTCTATCTTTGCAACCATGTTTAGAATGCCGCTTACCGCGTAAGAAATAACTTTTTGCTGCTGGAAATCTAAAATTGCAGTAAAAACGCCAGACCCAGGTTTCCATTCCCAGCCAGTTGCCAGGTTATAAGGAAATTGTGCTACTGTGTCTTTAAGGCAACAGTAGGTTTGGTAAAATGCTTTTTGTTGATCGGTGTATATTTTGTTTGCATCTATAATCCTTTCATAAGCAAAATATTCTGGCGTTTCTAAGTAGAAATACATTCCGTTAGAAAGTGAGTCATACTCCATTCCCTTTTGATAAAATACGCATTGGTATCCCATTTGTTTAGCATAAACCAAATTATCATGAGGCGATCCGCGCCA
This sequence comes from Mucilaginibacter psychrotolerans, assembly GCF_004519315.1. Lineage (GTDB taxonomy): Bacteria > Bacteroidota > Bacteroidia > Sphingobacteriales > Sphingobacteriaceae > Mucilaginibacter > Mucilaginibacter psychrotolerans. The sequence goes on along the minus strand of NZ_SOZE01000005.1, from coordinate 86,739 downwards.
GCTTATTCCATAAAAATTACGATAGTCTATAGATTTGACTAGTTGAGCATTTGCAATAAAACTAGGTGCTAAAAATAAAATTATACAATAAATGATCGTTTTCATTAGTGTTTTTTCAGACTTAAACGACAAACGTTATTAAAAGTGTATAAGGTAATGTGGTCAAAAATGGTTGGTACGGCTTTGGAATAATTTTCTATAGTTTTATTTAAAAGCCAATCAAAACGCTTGTTAAGCCTTTTTAGGCACATTTCTTTTTGGCTGTTCCTTTCAATGGCTAAAAAACTCATCTTAATAAAGCTCATTGAAATAGATCTCAATCGACTTGTTGTATTTAACTGATAATCAATGGGATTACATGGATTTCACCAACCATTTTTGACCACATTATCATTTATAAAGAGTTATAAATTTTAAGATATTCGTCGCCCATCTGTTTATTGGAAAAATGGTCAAAAACGTGCTGACGGTTTTCTAAGCCCGATGTTATTTCATTGGGGTAAGGTATCTGCGGATCTTTCACGTCAACGTAGGTAACTTTAGGCATTTTTAAAAACGTGTGGTGTGGGATATTCGAAAGGATAAGATACATACCACAAGAAGCCGCCTCTAAAACGGCAAGCGGAAGCCCCTCCATAATGGTAATATACAAAAAAGCTTTATATTGCTTCATGGTTTCAAAAACCTGGTCATATTGCACAACACCTTTATACTCTACACAGTTGCTCTCGTTTATTTTAGATAACACCAAGTCGCAATATTCGGGAGTTTGTTTATCCAACACGCCATATATATGCAGTTTTATGTTGCGCTCGGTTGCCGCTTCTACCAGCCGTACCACGTTTTTTGCCGGAGTTACCCTACCTAAATAAATGTAGGTATCATCATACAAAATATCGTCTTTAGTTTGTGCAGTTTCGCTTATGTTGGTTCCGTTGTTTATAAAATAGGTTTTCCTGAAAAAAATATATTTTGCAAAGGCTTTTTCATCGTATTCAGAGCAGTAAACTTGTCTCGGCAAAAAGATGGTGCCAATAACATCTACGCACCAAAATACTACACGACTAAGCATGCTGAATTTTGGGCTTCTAAAATGGACGCCATGTATGGTTAATACAATTTTTTTAAACGTAATTGATAACCAAAGAGCCATAGGGATATACTTTTCATTATGAAAATGTATAATATCTATACCGTGCTGTTTTGCAAATGCAGAGATATACTTCATTTTGCCCAGGTAACCCAGGTTTTTTGGCAAAATAAAGATGCGGTCGGTTTGCTCCTGGTCCCACTCTACTAAAATATAAAAGTCAACCTTGTCAATGGATTTTACGATATTATAAACAACGCGCTCGGTGCCGCCATGGGCTGGTGGGTAGTTTTTTGCTCCAACATGTAAAACTTTCAGCATTGTATTTGTGTGTTTGGCCTGTTTAGTTACTAATTATGATTTCGTTTGGTGCAGCATGGTTATAAAGCCATTTGCCATGTGCTGTACAGTAAAGTCCTTTGATCTTAAAATAGCACGCTCTGACAAGCTGGTCCGTAGTGCCTCGTCGTTTTTAATGGCATTTATCTGTATTATCCAGCCTTCCGGATCATCGTTAGAAACCATTATACCAGATTCTAACCCGTCGGTATCACGCAATAATACGTCGCTTTGCGATTCAACATCGCTAGATACAATCGGCAGGCCTGCGTAAAGCGCTTCGGCCAGGGCGTTGCTCATTCCTTCAAAATTAGACGGCATTACAAATATGTCTATCGCTTTCAGGAAAAGCGGGATCTGATGGGTAGTGAGTTCATCTATAAAGAGCAACTGGTTTTTAACGCCCAACTCGGCAGCCCTGTTATCCAACTCGGCGCGCAACGGGCCCTTGCCAACAATTACCAACAAAATATCTTTTAGCTTAGGTAGGATATTGATCAGGAGTATTTGGTTCTTCTGTTCAACCAGCCGCCCAACATTGCCTATAATAAAAGCGGTTTGATCAATGCCAAGATTTTTGCGGCACTCATCTTTGGAGAGGGCAGAGGGGGCGAATGATATGCCGTTATTAATTACTTTTAATTTGCTGAAAATAGCTTTGCCATAATAGCTAAATGAGTTCTTTGTGGATTTTGACACGGCTGTAATGCCTGTATAAATACCCAGTTTGGCCCACAAATAATCAAGTGTTTTTATCGGCTTGCTTAGTTCTTTTTCACTTAGGTTACGGTGCGAACTGATACGAACCTTAACACCGCTGAAATAGCTGATAAGCTGCCCGAGGATATTTGCATAAGGCAGAAAAGAAATTACGGCATCCGGTTTTTCTGCCTTCAAAACCCGGGACCAGTTTTTACATACCGTCCAAACATCGCCTGCTGAGCTGATCTTTTTTTCGAGCAGCAGGGTAGGGCTGTCAGAAAAATCCATGCTTTTGCGATGCATAAAAATGCAGATGCATTTTATGTTGTTATTGTTTAGCTGATTATGAAGCCTTAATACTGCGCGTTGGGCTCCGCCGGGTTCATAATTAGCACATAGAATGACTACCTTCATAGAAAGTTGTTACAGCAGAAAATCTGCCTGTTTATAAAATTATTATAATCTATTCACTATTGTGGCTCGATAATTTAATCTTCGTCGCCCTAATGTTGAAAGTAATGGCCAATGGTTTGCATCTTGATCCGTATAGCTATTTTGAATATTAAGACCGGAATTTTTTCAGATAGAAATTCTTTTTTTCTTCGGGAGAAAGTTTATTCGTATAATCACAGTTTGCAAGAGATTTTTCTTCATATTCATCCATGGTTTTTATTATTCGGGCGGGTACCCCGGCCACGACTACATTATCTGGAATATTTTTAGTGATTACACTTGACGAGCCAATAATGACATTGTTGCCCACGGTAATACCAGGTAAAATAATGGTATGGCTGCCTATAAAAACGTTATTTCCAATAGTTATTGGCGCAATAAGTTCTATGCCCGGATGTTTTTGTCGCAATAAACCAACTCCGCCATCGTGGGTATGAAATGTAACATGTTGGGTAATAGTCACATTATCGCCAATAGAAATTAAGTAAGGTTCACTCGAAAAAAAAGGTACACCGGTCATTCTTACGTTTTTACCAAATTTTACGCCTAAATATTTTTCATACACTTTTGCCCGTGTATACTCTCCGGCTAAAAGCACTCTTAATTCAAAAATTAGCCGTTGTAGCTTTTTGATCATAGGTAATTAGGTTTTAATATTATATATAGAACTGTCATTTATACTTTACTTATCGTTCTACTTTAATCGAATCCTGTTGAAATAGATAATACGGAATTATTATAAAAGGAAAGTCTAATTTTCAGCATGCCATCCAATAGACTGAAAACAATAAGTAGTGACGATAAGATTCGCTCTTTAATACTAAATTCCACGATATACATCTAACTACAATGTGTTGACGGTATTGTCTACCTAAGGTATAGCTTTACAAATATAAATATATTTGTAAAGCTATACCTCCAAAATTACATTAAAAATAGAAAATTAATAAGTTTTTAAAGTTTTTGATTATTTATTTTTAACATGGGGTTATTTTTATTGCAATATTAGTAAAAAATAATCGAATTTTTGAAGTTGCAATAATTGTAGTTAAGACAATATTTCAAGAAACATTTGCTGATACTTATTTGCGATACTTTTGTCAGATACGTTGTCCGCAACAAAACCCCTTAAATTATCTTTCATCACTACTAGTGATGGTGGAGACAGGGTGATGGCTTGCTTCATTGCTTTAAATAACGATTCTACATTTTCACTCTCAAACAAATAACCATTTTTGCCATCCTTTATATATTCTTCAAAACCAGGTAAGGCAGATGCAATTACTGGGAGACTATAATTTAACGCATATAAAAGCGGTCCGCTTTGCGTAACGTCCCGGTAAGGCAGTACCATGAATTTAGCGGTGGAAAACAATGCAGGAATTTGTTCTATGGGTAGTAGTGTACTACCAATGTGCAAATCAAAAATTTCCGGATGCACAATGAGGGACTTCCATTGTTCCCATTCCTCTGTTGCTCTGCCCGCTATGGTAACTTTGAAGTTTTTGAATCCGTCTTTATACAATTTCTCCGCAGCGAGTATTAAAAAATCGATGCCTTTATTATAACGCAATGTTCCCCAATTTAGAAAATAGAAATATTGTGTTTCAATGTTAGGTAGTTGCTCAATATTATAAAACTTTTTTAGGAATAGGGGAACTACAAAAATTTGCTTACCGTGGTATTTAATTTTGTAAATTTCGGCCTGAGACTTACTGAATAACTGCACATTTGTAAAATATTGCCGTTCGATATAGTTAGATACATCGATAACAATATCCGACACTGTTCTTTTTGCGGTAGTATGCTCTGTGACGTTGTGGATTGCCAATACAGATCGTTTTCTATTAAAGCAAAAACACATCAACGAAAAATATATATCTGTTAACGTCTCAATATAAAAAAGATCTGGTTTAAATTTTAAAGCCTTGTAAATAAGCGAAATATTGTAAAATATGTTCAAAGGGTTGCGTCGCCTGAATTTTTTCACCATTATATCGCAAGTGATGTTGTGATCGGCCGCAAATTGCTTAAGCTCATCGGTGGCAAACTTAGAATAACCTTTCGTAGGAACGTCGAAAGCGATTATCCAATGAATCTGATATATATCACATAACGATTTGATAACGGGGATATCAACATCAGCAAAATAGTCTGGTGATATATAGGCAATTTTTTTTTTCATTGTGAGTTCGTAAATCAAATTGAGCCTAAACGGCTCCAAAAACTTCAGTGGTATTTAATTTTTAAACCTGGATTTCGCAATATTTCTTTTAATACTTTCTATAGCAGCATAGCCTAATTCAAACACCGAATAGCCGTATTGATTTCTTTTAGTAAACCATCTGAAGAAATTTTTTGTAATGCCGCCTTCCAATGCATTCGTAAGCACTACAGTTTTCTTTTTTTGCATTAACTTTTTAATGGTTTTTTTTAAAACCTGATATTGTATTTGATCATCAATATTAATAGGTTGTAGTTTTAAAAAAGCATCGTACCAGGCAGATTGCGCCATCACCGCATCCATTTTTATCAATTGGCTGCCAGAACTTGATATACTGGTGGCATGTTTACGATACTGAAAGACCGGTTTATTGGTATGCGCTATGCCTTTTTGCCCGCAGGCAATAAAGGCGCTGATCTCATCTGATCCCCAGGCATAAGGTAGCTTGAAATAACCGCCGGTTTGTTTAAGTGATGCTGTTCGGTATACAAAATCAGAAATAAACTGTAACCTGTGTCCGTTTAAACGGTGCCAGATATTGTCGTAAACTGATTCAAATTCCGGGCAGGATGGAGATAGGCCTATAAATTCTCCTTGGCTGTTTATTATCCGCGATCGGCAATGGTAAACATCTAAATTCGGGTATTTGGCAATTAAAGCGGCAAACTCGGTAAAAAAATCCGGATCGAGTTTATCATCATCTCCCATCATCACAAAAAATTCCCTTGTGGCCATATTGAGGCAATTATTCCAGTTATCAACCAGGTTTTTGCCACCAATATTGGTTTCGTTTTTAAAATACCTGATTCTGCTATCAGTGAATTTGGCAACTATTTCATCAACTGGCTCGGGTGAACAATCATTAACAATGATTAATTCAAAATCTGCATAACTTTGATTAAGTATACTCTGGATGCAATCATAAAGGTAATCACTCTTATATGCGGGAATTGCTATTGAAAACATAAAGTGCTGACAGTTATTTTAAATACTTTGACTACTAAGGCCGATGCTATCGGCTGGTTCTAAAACTTCCCTTGTTACTGTAGAATAATATATAACTTTACGTTGGTCGTTCAGCATAACGAGCCTTATGCAAATGCCCAGCAGCGCCATAAAGACATTGAAAGTGCCCATATCGCCGGTACCAAAAATGAACACCAGGAATGCGGCTGTTGCCGCCGAGGTAAATACGATAACTTTACGCCCGAAGGTACTTACTTTTAAGTATTGCTTTACAAGCCACACAATTAGGGCGACAAATAAAATCAGGTTGCCCACCATGCCTAAAATGCCTTGCTCTATCAGCAATTTAAAATAGTAGCTTTCAAAGCCCTGTAAATCTTTATTGCTTTTTCGGTCCTTTTCTTCACTGGAGTAGCCCAACCCTTCAGTGATGTATTCAAAACCGTTCCCTGAAATAGGGTTTTTCATAAATTCCCTTTCAGATGCCCGCAGTTGTGCCTGACGCATGCTCATTGAACTCCCATCTTCTTTAACATTACCCCGCCCTGTAAAGATGTTTATGGTATTCATCATAACGTCCTGCGCCTTCGGAATAAAGAAAATGGCACCTGCACCTATTACAATTGTGAAAAACACAATGGCAATTTTTTTGGTGAATTTGATAGCAAATGTTATATAAATAAAAGCGCCTACAACCAGGGATAATATTGGTGTTCGGGAATTTAAAAGAAATAGATTAATCAGCAGCGCTACACCTATAATGATGTAAAATACTTTTTTAGCTTTTGGCAGTCTTAATGAAGTAAACATAAATGTTTCCAATAAAAGAACGGTGATAACCAAATAGCCATAGTAGATAGCATGCCATGCGAAAGACGATACCCTAAACCGTTTAATACCCGTAATCATGTTATCGTTTGCAAAATCGTGGGTACCATATAAACTAGCAATATAAGCGGAGTACTCGTTGTTGCGAGTAACATAATTTAGCATCCCATATATAGCAAACAGCAAAAATAATTTAACTATAAAATCAAACACATATAAGCCGTCATTGATGTTTTTAACATAATAGAAAGTTAAAAAAACGATGAAGAAGTTCTCGAGAAAGTAGGTTACCGGGCGATATAATTGTAGGAATAAAGTGAGGCGTTCGTCAAATAAACCTACGCAAAGCAACAAAAAAAACAGAATAATAAGCGGTACTTTAAATGGGAATTGTTTAAATTGTTTTATCCAGTTTTTCTCCTTAAAAAGCGTAACAAATAGTAAAATGTATAACATCAGCCTGGGGAAAGGCATACTGGGCGAAGGGATGATAACTAACGATGGCGGGAATAGCAGTATGCCCGTAAAAAACCACGGGAGTTTTTTCACCCCAGGTAACCTTATTAACTGGATTGCAAAGATTGCAGCGATAAGTATGAAAATAATTTTGCCCATTGTAACCGATTAATTAGAAATACCTTTTCTTTAATTTGGCTATATTATTTATTGTAAGTGCAAATAACATAATTAAAATAAAAATACACTTGTATGTAATGAACTTATCATGATGACCATTTTACATTGTTTTGCGGCAGGTAATTATTGCATCAAGAGTACTCCAGGTATAAGCAGAGCAAATGATTATAAACGAATTTGCCGACTTTTTATCAGGATCAGCCCCAAAAAAGGATTCATTTTTGGCGTTATTTGCATAATTATTGCCATGCAGTTTTGTAGAAATCTTTATACCAGTTGATGAATTCTGCGATACCTTTTTGGATTGAGGTATTGGGTTTGTAATTAAAGTTATTGATTAAATCATCAACGTTAGCCCAGGTGGAGGTCACGTCTCCTGCTTGCATTTCCTTATACTCTATTCTCGCTTTTATACCAATGTTATTTTCTAACTCGCTGATAAAATCCATGAGTTCAACAGGGCTGTTGTTACCAATATTATATAACCTGTATGGTGCCGTCGACCTAGAAGGGTCAGGGTTTTTGGCATCCCAGTCTGTATCAGGTTCTGCTATATGGTTTGTAATCTTTATTATCCCATCTACAATATCGTCTACATATGTAAAATCTCTTTTCATTTGCCCATTGTTAAAAACCTGTATGGGTGTTCCATCTGTTATCGCTTTGGTGAATGAGTAATAAGCCATATCGGGCCGCCCCCAAGGACCATATACAGTGAAAAAGCGCAGGCCCGAAGTCGGTATTCTATACAAATGGCTGTAGGTGTGCGCCATTAATTCGTTCGCTTTTTTACTGGCAGCGTACAGTGATACAGGGTGGTCAACATTGTCCTGAACTGAAAATGGCATATTTGCATTTAAACCATAAACACTTGATGAACTTGCGTAAACAAGATGTTTTATGTTGGTATGCCTGCTAACTTCCAATACATTTAAAAAGCTAACCAAATTAGATTGGGCGTAAGCGTCGGGATTTAAAATCGAATACCTTACACCCGCTTGTGCTGCTAAGTGAACGATATAGTCAAATTGTTCACGATCACAAAGCGACATTAGTTCGCCTTTACTTTCGAGGTTCATTCGGATAAAGCGGTAGTTAGGATACGTGGTACTGGTGACTTCCCGATGCCAATGTATAGTGGGTTTGCCTATTCCACAATCTGCAAGTCTTCCGAATTTTAGTTCCGGATCATAGTAATCATTTATGTTGTCGATTCCAACTATTTCATGGCCTAATGCTACCAGACTTTTTACCAAATGATACCCTATAAAACCAGCACTACCTGTAACTAATATTTTCATAATATTTTTTATTGTGTAATTTAATATCACCAGCGAGAAATTTGTCTAGCTCGCTTTGGTAAAATTTTGCCTTGAGAATATTACTATGGTGAGTTACCTACACCGCAAGGTTTTAAGCTTATGACGATAAATTATCATTTAAGCGTGGCTAATTTTAATCGTCCTTTTGCTACAAACGCCAACAAGATTTCATTTTTCATTAAATAAATTTGACTTAAAGCGAAGTATATCAGAGAAATAGTGCCTGCAAGTAGCAAGGTTACCAATCCGTTGGAAATGGATATTGCGCACAAATAGGCAATCAATAAATAAGGAACTGATAGTACCAAATTCTTTAATATGTTAAGTAAAGGCAACTTTACGCGGGCCGTTACGGTGCAGAAGTAATAGAGGACGAAAGTAACAACAAGCTCTGAAATCAAAACAACGATGGAAGTTCCTACTTCTCTGTATCGGGGTACATAGATAATTGTTAGTAAAACTCCGACTACTGCTCCGTAGAAGGATGTTATTGCCAACTTGTTGTCTAACTTAAGCGACATTAATATTTGATTAGATAAAATCTGAGAAATACCCACTAAAAATATTTGAGGGATAATTATTCTGAAACAAATAATTGCGCCATCATAACCTTCTCCGGCTATGATATGAATAATTTGAGGCGCTAAAACTTCGCTAAGCATTATAATAGGGAAGCAAATCGCAGATATCAAAATAGTTGATTTATTTATCAAACTGATAAATTCCTCATGCCTGTCTTCGGCAATTAACGAGGATAATCTCGGAACTAAAACAGTATTTAATGCGGTAAACAATCCCAATATAATGGTGAAGATTTTTAGCGATGTTGAATATAGTCCTACCGAAGTATCGTTGGCAACGAATCCTAGATAAGCTACATTAAATGTTGTGTACATGTTTGTCAAAATCAGGTACAAGCCCATCGTGAAAAAGAATTTAAAGTGACGGTTTAAATCCAAATTTTTGAACGCTACCGACACGTAATTTCTTGCGTACCAACAGTTAACAAGTCCGTTAATAACCGTCATGCCACATGTTAAAATAAAGAAGATATTATAGTCATCCTTTTGTTTAACTGTCAAAAAGACGAGCGCCACATATACCGTTTTTATTATGACAGTTCTTAAGGTAATAAACTTAAAGTTTTCAATTCCTCTAAAGAACCATTCAATTAAAAATACATTACATATTAACTTAGATAACCCTATCAAATACAATGCTTTATGATCACTGAATTTTGCGTAATTATAAATCGCTATAACGTAAATAACCGATACGATTGCAGTCATTATTAAATGAATGACAAGAAGTTCAGAAAAAACTCTATTTATTTGAAGCCGGTCGTTCTTATATCTAGCAACCTCTCTAATACCGGTTATGGTGAGACCCATTGTGCTAAAAAGTATGAAGTTATTAACAATCCCATCGGCGAAATTTACCAAACCAATCTTATCTACTCCTAATACACGTGATGTGTACGGAAAAACAAGCATTGGAAAAATGTATTGCGAGACCAGTAAAATGCTATTATATAGAAAGTTCTTTTTTATATTCATTTAGTAAGTAGGTTAATTGATTGACAAGGGTGTTCACTTGCCAATCGTATATACCTTAAAACCAATCTCAGTAAGCTTTTTCTTATCCACTACATTTCGCCCGTCGAACAAGAAGGCCGGCTTGGTCATGTTTTGGTAAATCTGCTCCCAGTCGTAAGTTTTAAATTCGTCCCACTCGGTTAAAATGGCTATTGCGTGTGCGCCTTTGCAGCACTCGTAAGCATTATCAAAGGTGGTTACCAGTTCTGCATTTTTGGCTTCGTTGCGGCTTTGCAGGTAATTCAGATCGCCCAGGATTTGTTGTTCAGATACTTTCGGATCGTATACTGCAACTTTAGCTTCTTCGTTTAGCAAATTATCCGCAACAAATATGGCTGGGGACTCGCGCGTATCGTTAGTGTCTTTTTTAAAAGCCCAACCTAAAAACGCAATCTTCTTGCCCGATACGGTATTGTAAAGTGTTTTTACAATTTTGTTACCGAAACGCCTTTTTTGATGGTCGTTCATGATAATCACTTGTTCCCAATAGTCGGCAACTTGTTGTAAGCCATAAGACCGCGCTATGTAAACTAAATTCAATATATCTTTTTGAAAGCACGAGCCGCCGAAACCTACCGAGGCATTTAAAAACTTGGGGCCAATGCGGCTATCGGTACCAATGGAGCGCGATACTTCAGAAATATCTGCACCGGTGTGCTCGCACAGCTCGGACAAGGCGTTTATAGACGAAACGCGCTGGGCCAAAAATGCATTAGCCGTAAGTTTAGACAGCTCAGACGACCAAAGGTTAGTTGTAAGAATCCTTTCGCGAGGGACCCAGTTGCTATATACATCAACGAGAGATTGTATAGCGTCCTGGCCTTCGGGGGTGGTGTCTCCGCCAATTAAAATACGATCGGGAGCGTGCAAATCTTCTACTGCGGTACCTTCGGCCAAAAATTCGGGATTTGATAAAATTTGGAACTGTACGTCGTTGCCGGTATTCTGCAATATGCTTTTTACAGCTTCGGCAGTCCTTACAGGCAAGGTGGATTTTTCTACAATTATTTTATCAGTTTTTGAAACCCGTGCTATTTGGCGTGCGCAAAGCTCGATATATTTAAGGTCTGCTGCCATGCCTTTGCCAGTGCCATAGGTTTTAGTAGGGGTGTTTACCGAGATGAATATCATTTCTGCTTCGGCTATTGCTTCGTCAACGGCAGTGGAGAAGAATAGGTTGCGCCCACGGGCCTCGGCTACCACTTCTGCTAAGCCAGGCTCGTATACAGGAATATTATTAGTGTCAGGATCGTTCCAGGCTTCTATCCTCGCCTGGTTCAAATCAACCACGGTAACCTTTATACCGGGGCATTTTTGTGCAATTACAGCCATTGTGGGCCCGCCCACATATCCTGCACCAATGCAGCAAATTTTAGTTATCTTCTTAGCCATATTTATTTTTTGAGGTAGTGTATTGTACGGATTTTAATTTTTTAAGTTTAAACTAAATGCCGAAATAATCGACATATCAGCTTAATGTTAAAGTTGCCTGCAAACGCTGAAATTGGAGTAGCAGGTATCAAGTTAATTTAAAATCTTCTTAAAAACGTTCGTATTTTAGATCCAAAGGTGTCTTTCTCTTCCACTGCATTAGTGTTGTACGAACTGTAATAACTGTTAGTGTACCCGTAGCCGTAGTTAAAGGAATCGCGCTTTATACCGTTAAACACCAAAGTGAATTTCGGGAACCGTTTAGCTTCGTCAACGCCGTTGATAAATTCAAGCTCATCTTTAAGCGTATGGCCCTGCCTTATCATGTAAACAACGGCACCGGCGGTTCGTGCAATAATATAAGAATCGGTTACCAGGTGTATTGGCGGCGAATCGATTAGGATATCATCATAGGTTTCTTTTAGCGTGTTGATTAACTCGTCCAGTTTATTTTTCTCAAGCAACTCCGACGGGTTGGGTTGTATTGGGCCGCAGCCTAATACATCAAGCCCGGGTATGCCCGATGGCTGTATGAGTTTCGAAATATCTTTATGAGTTTCTACCAGGTAATCGCTGATGCCGGGGTGCTCCGGCGATAAATTGAATATTCCGGATATTTTCGGCTTGCGAAGATCCATTTCTAAAATGATGGTTTTTCTGGATGCATAAGCAAGTGTAACGGAAAGGTTAGAGCTTACAAAGCTTTTGCCTTCGCTGCCAATACTTGACGTAAACAGTGTTACGCGGCCCTTTTCGTTATTGCCGTGTAAATGCGATAAGTTGGTACGCAATACCCTGAACTGCTCGCCGATGGCGAATTTTCCCCGACCCTGCGTAACCACGATAGGGGTGGTGTCTTCCTGGTAAGAAAGCTCTCCTAAAATTGGTACGTTAACAGCGTCCTCAATTTGTTTACGGTTGCTTATACGCTCATTTAAGCTTTCACGTGCATAAAGCAATCCTATTGGCGATGCTAAACCTAGCAGTAATGCTATAGCATAAACTATAGCTGGCTTTGGCCATTTTGCTTTGCCCGCATGGGCATCATCTACTATTTCAGAATCTGAAACGGTAGATGCATACCTTAGTGATATTTGCTCGCGTTTTTCAAGTAAAAAAGTATATATTTTTTCTTTACTTTCCTGTTTACGTTTCATCGAAGTGTACAAGCGGTCTTGCTCAGGTATCTTTTTCAGGCCTGTTTGAATTCCTGATTGAAATTTCGCTATCTGCTCTTTAATGGCTACCTGCGAAGCCTTCATAGCCGTAATTTTATCTTTGAATGCCTTTTGCAATGCAGCTAACTGTTGGTTGATAGGGTCGAACAAAGGGTTAGTTTCCGGAGTAGTGGCAAGCAATTGCGCTTTTTGCAACTGAACGGCAGTAAGTTTTTCATACAAAGCCATTAAACTCGGGTCTTCTAAATGCGCGCTTGTAGGCGGTAGGGCTCCGAAATTCTTCGGATTGTTCATCGTTTTTTCTATGTCGTTTAGGATTTTTAGCTGCACATCGGCCTCATTATTCGCTTTAATATTGGCTTGGCTAATATCTCTGAATCCTTGGCTTTGCGAGTTGATGTCAGTCATGCTTTGAGCACTTTTGAATTGTTCTATTTGCCTTTCATCTATATTTAAATCCCGGTCAAGCGAATCAAGCCTCAGGGTTATAAAATCAATGGCTTTTTGCGCGTCCCTGTTTTTGGATGACATTGCGTCTTCTTTGTATTGCGCCATCAACTCGTTAAGGATGTCTTTTCCACGGCTAGGTACCTGATCGGAAGTAGAAATATTCACGAACGGTGCGTCTTTATTTTCAAGTTCAACTTTTACTCTGGTTTGGTAATCATCGGCAACCTGATCTGGATCGCTAACGGTTATATCTATTGTTTTGCCCTTAAACGAATTAAAATTAGTTGTTGGAGTTAGCTTCCATGTCCCAAAAGAGCTTTTGATAGCGCTACCATAAGCATAGTCCTTATTGCCGCTTTCGTTGTCAAGAAGGGTAAATGAGTTTGCGTCTTTTAAGATTACCTCTATTTTCTCGCCTTTTCCGTCAATAGTACCTACGGCTTTTACAAATGAAAATTTTACGGGGGTTTCCTTATAAAGGTCTACCCCGCCGTCCTTTGCTTTATAAGTAGCCCAAAGCTGAAGGTCGTTTACGACTTTGTACATTAACTTCTTAGATTGCATTACCTCTATTTCGTTTTCCACAATAACAGGGGTGCTTATAGGGTCTAATTGTTGATTGTCGCCATTTTTATTGATTACGGTACCTTCAGAGCTTGTTGGCCCCTTAAATTCAAGGGTAGCTAATATTGGGTAGGTGGGTTTTGTTACTTGTAGATAAAAAAAAGCCAGAATAATAAATAGAATTACCCCCAATACGAACAGGGGCCAATGGAAAAGGTATTTCTTTATAACATCTCCTGATGCAGATGATTCGGTATCTCCTGCAGGTAAAGTAAACGTTGTTAATTGAGATTTTTGCTTGCTCATACTAAATAATTATCTGGTTAAAAGGACAGCAACAACTGATAAAACTGAAATGACTAAACTTGCTCTTTGGAATGTAGACCCATCGTTAGCAGCCCGTTGTTCGTTAGGCTGTACATATATAACGTCATTCTTTTTAACATAGTAATAAGGAGAACTGAATATGTTTTTAGAAGTGAGGTCCAATGGGATATACTGCCTTTTTCCCTCAAGTTCTCTTATAAGTACAACCCGCCTGATACCGGTAATATTTAAATCGCCGGCCATACTCAAAACCTCGGATACGGTTGTCCGCTCGTTATAAATATTGAAAAGATTAGGTGATCTAACATCGCCTAAAACCGATACCTTGAAATTCTGGTAGCGTACACTAACTGTTGGTTTAGTTAAATAGGGCAACACTTTTTCTTCAACTACCTTTGCGAACTCTGTTGTGGTGAATCCTGTTGCTTTCACCTTGCCAACAAGAGGAAGCACTATGTTGCCATCCGTATCTACATAATAGCCAACAACGGCGTTTTGCTCACTCCTGTCTAAATTGCCACTGCCACCAGATGGCCGCTCCAGGTTGTAGTTGAATAACGCCGATGCCTCAACGTTTAAGCTTGTGAAATGTAACCCCAGTTGGTCGCCCGGCTGGATGGTAACCGGGCTATAATTTGTAATGTCTTCCGTGGTGATACTGTCTCTTCTTAAATCCTGAAAATATGGGATGTTTTTATAAGGAGTACAAGCCAGATTGAAAAGAACTAAAGCAGCAATAAAAATGGCAAATAAGTGTTTCAATTTCATATTTAGTAATTTAACAATAGATTTAAACGGTAATGATCTGTTTGCATAAGGAAGGTGGTATAATTGGTGGTTTTTGCGCTAAATATATTAAAAGTAAGGGCGATGAAAGATATGATTTTTAATGAAACTAAATATAATTGGGCTAATTTAAAGATAGGGGAGGGGTAAATCTCTTTAAAACAGCCAGTCATTCTTGTTGATTATAAATTTCCTATGTCGTCGATATAATTCATGCGAAAATAACAAAAAATATGAAAAGGTGAATTTTAAAAGATTTTTTTTGCTTAAATTATAGTTTAAGTACCTATATGTTTACGAATTTTTAATTTTAGCTATTTTTTCCACTTCTGCTTTTCTTTAGTAAATTTATAATTTTTATGCCATTAAATTCAAATATCATTGCCAACGCTGACGATTTTGGCCTCAACGCCTCGGTAAACAAAGCTATATTATTTTGCTTCGAAAAAGAATATATTAATAGTGCCACTTTGTTAACGAATACCCCGGGTTTTGAAGAAGCTGTGCAGATAATTGAGGATAATTCCTGCATCATTAATGTTGGCGTGCACGTTAACCTGGCCGACTGCCGGCCACTAACCAATGTACCCGCGCGCCTGTTGAATGCCGATGGAACCTGGAGCCTGGAGCAAACTAACAATATATTTGCGCGATTTAGCAGGCAAGAACAAAAAGCGCTGTTACAGGAGATACACGCGCAAATAAATAATGCACTGCAGCATGGCGTGCCCGTAAGCCACATCGATTCACATTATCACCTGCACACCTTGCCTTCGCTCAACGGATTGTTTTTGCAGGCCGCCCGCCACTACCAGCTGAAGCTAAGGCTGGCACAAACCTACCGCGAAGGGAGCTATCTTAAATACTGGTATCGAAAGTATATCAATCAAAAGCTTATAGATAATGGATTAAATTATACCCATAAATTCGAAACTGTGGCCCTTTTTTTAGCTAACGTACAAGCCCGCCCCGCCGGTGAAAAGGTAGAGGTGATGCTGCACCCTACTTTTGACGCTGCCGGTGACCTTACCGATCATTTTGATAAGCCAACTATGCAAAATTGGATAAATTATATTAGGCAACTGCAAAACGTTTAATTTCGTATGTCTGTTCGAAGGCCGTTCTATTGTATAAAAAAACGCGTTTTTACTTATTATTTGATGGTTTATTAAATTTATATTGAGTTATTAACTCAACCGATCGGTAAAGCTATGCGTTAGTAACGTATTGATTAGTAATCTATTAAAAATAAATAATATTAAGTTAAAAATGAAAATTCAGTTTTGTTATAAAATTTATAATTTTAGCGCCGTGTAGGTCGTTAATTTTAATTAATAAAACACGGGCGATAGATAAAAAATCGAATAGTTGATAACCGTAGGCAGTAAGCCAGGTGTTAAGTGAAGTTTTTTAGAGATATTCAAAGCATTTTTCATATGTTTATCGGATGTGTTTTTATATGAAAGGTATTAAACTCCAGGGCGCCGCAGATTTATTTACTTTTTAATGAAACAATGGATAAATACCGCACTTTGAAATTATTCGACTACGATATTTTTAACTCGAGCTTAAGCAACATTGGCCTTAAACAAGAGTCGCAGTGTGTTATAAATACGCTAAACCAATATTCTTACGTAATTGCAGAGAAAGATTCTGAGTTTAAAACGGTACTTACTAATTCAACGCTACTGCTTCCTGATGGCGTTGGTATAGTTGGTGCGGTAAAAATATTAGTTGGCGAAAGGATTAAGAAAATAGCCGGGGCAGATTTGCACAACCACCTTCTTAAATCGTTGCAGCAAGTTGGCGGCAGTTGCTTTTATCTTGGTTCTTCCCATGAAACGCTTGCCGGCATACGCGAGCGGTTATCTATAGAGTATCCAGCTATTAAGGTTGGTGTTTACTCACCCCCTTTCAAGGAAACGTTTAGCAATGCTGATAATGAAGATATGGTAAAGCATATCAATGAGTTTAAGCCCGATGTGCTCTTTGTGGGCATGACTGCGCCTAAGCAGGAAAAATGGGTTTATAAGCATAAAGACAAACTTAATGTTGATATAATTTGCTCTATTGGGGCTGTTTTCGATTTCTATTCAGAAACGGTTAAGCGGCCGGGGAAATTCTGGATAAACCTTGGACTGGAATGGTTTATCCGTTTATTGCACGAGCCAAACCACCTGTGGCGCAGGTATTTGGTTTATGGTCCGGTGTTTATTTACCTGGTATTTAAAGAAAAAATAGGCATGAGAAACAAAGGGCAGAAGTATTTATATGACAAATGACTGATTCTGGCGCTGGTTGGATCATGTGTTTAAACAGGCAGGCCGTCCCCCTCGGCCTTTAGCCTAAAAGCCCGGGTTGTTAGGTTAATCTCTACTCGTTGTTGTACCTTCGGAATTTGATATATCACTTATTATGTATGTTGTTTGCAGGTTGAAAGCGGCTTATATTTTTACCGCAGCTTTGTTGATGATATCCTTATTGCTTGCGTGCAACGGTGCTACTACCCGGATTGTAAGCTATCGGTCATCAAAACCTGTTAAGCTGAACGGCGCACATGACAGGGTGATAAGCGGGTTGGATATACAAGGCGACACGTTGGATTGCCTGGAGCTTAACAATTGTTATAACATCACCGTAAAAAATTGCCGCTTCCGTTTTTCCAAAAAAAATGGCATCATATTGCTAAGCTCATGTAATATAAAGGTGGTGAATTGTTACTTTGAGAAGCTGGCCTCGGGCGTGTACGCGGTAGAGTGCCGGCAGATAGATGTTAGCTACAATAATTTCAGAAATATACAAGGCCCCTTTCCGCGCGGCCAGATGGTACAGTTTGACGAGGTAATTGGCCCCGGCAGTAAAATAAACTACAACAACGGCGAAAACGTACCCGGCCAAAGCGCCCCTGAAGATGCTATAAACGTATTCAAAAGCGCTGGCACGCCTGCCAGCCCTATACAGGTTATAGGCAACCGCATAAGGGGCGGCGGCCCTAGTACCATAGGCGGTGGGATTATGTTGGGCGACAACGGTGGCGCGTACATAGTTGCCAAAAACAACATCCTCGTAAATCCCGGACAGTATGGCATGGCCATAGCGGGGGGCAACCATATCAGCATCATCAATAATACGATATACGGCAAACAGCAAAAGTTTACCAATGTGGGGCTTTATATCTGGAAACAGCATACCTCTGGCTGCTCATTAAATACTATGGCCAGTAACCATGTTAATTTTACTAAAGCTAATGGTAAGCCAAATGCAGGCTGGAACCAGGGTAACTGCGGCAAAGTTGCCGGTTGGGATACCAATATCTTCAATGCCAAAATAGATGCTTCGATATTGCCGGGAGAAATTATTCCGGCGCAAACGCAATGAATTGCAGCCACTGGATGATGTACTTACAAAAGCGGTACTAAATAACAAACGCTTTAAAGCGATAATGTTATTGGTTTATATAAATTTGCGGGAGCGTCAAATAGCTATGCAATCAAAAAAAAGTATCCGTATAAATTATCCCCTATAAAATGCGCTCCTTCATCAAAAATAAGGCGCAGGCATTCTGGAGCGCGGGCAGCGAGCGCAGCCTGAAGGTAAAAAGGAATATCGTATATACTTTTTTAATACGGGGTCTAAGCGTGCTTATCGGTTTTTTGCTTTTACCTTTAACCATCAATTACCTCAACGCCACGCAGTACGGCATTTGGGTAACCATAGCATCATTAGTGGCGTGGATAAACACTTTCGATATAGGACTTAGTAACGGGTTGCGCAATAAGCTAGCGCACTCTCTGGCTCTTGGAGAGCATGATGCCGTTCAGCGCGACATTAGTACCACTTATGCGTTGCTTTGCGGAATAGCTGTAGCGGTATTTGTGGTGTTTTATAGCGTTGGCCTGTTTTTCAACTGGAACTGGCTACTGCGGGTACCCGCTACCATGCAATTCGATATTTGGCCCGTGCTGGTTATCACCCTGGCATCTTTCTGCATACAATTTATACTGCAGCCGGTAAACAGCATCCTTATTGCTATGCACCAGCCATTTAAAGCTTCGTTGATATTACTGCTGGGGCAGGTGCTAACTTACGTACTGATATGGGTACTCTCCATTTTTACCAAGGGCAACTTGTACTTGTTGGTGCTGGTCGCTTCCGGCTCGCCGGTTCTGGTGCTGCTGTTGGCAAATATTTACCTGTTTGCTACCAGTCTTAAAGCATTTATACCCCGGCTTAGGAACGTATTGCTGCTGAATGCCAAGAGCCTCATGAGCGTAAGTGCAGCATTCTTCTTTATACAGATAGGCGCGCTTATATTGTACGAGACTGATAATATAGTCATCAGCCGTATACTTGGCCCGCACGAGGTTACTACATTTAATATACCGTTCAAATATTTCTCCATTATCAATATTGTATTCTACATTATTATAACCCCTTACTGGAGTGCGTTTACGGATGCGTACGCCCGTGAAGATTTTGGGTGGATACGCGGCTCCATTCGCAAGATGCGCAAGCTTTGGGCAGCCGCTGCCGTATTTGCTTTTGTGCTGTACCTGTTTTCGGGCATCGTTTATAGGCTTTGGATAGGCAACGGAATAGTTGTACCCAACATGTTATCGTTAAGTATGGCGGTGTATGCCATATTGCAAACCTGGATGGTGATACACGCCTACCTGCTCAATGGCGTAGGTAAACTGCGCGTGCAGCTGATATTAGTAATTGCAACCGGCATTATTAACGTACCCTTGTCTATATTCCTCATCAAACAGATAGGTTTACCGGGCACCGTTCTGGCTAACATTATCGTGATGCTGGTAACCAACGTATTCATCACCTGGCAATGTAAACTCATAATTGCTAATAAAGCAACCGGTATTTGGGCAAAATAATGCCTCTTCATAAACCTATCCTTGATAAATTAAATTTATGCCATTTCCACGCCTATCCTTGGTTTGATGTTCAGTATCTGATAAACAACCTCATCACTTAGGCTGTGATGAGTACGGTATGCAAAGCTTCAGCGGCATATTTGTTTATATACTTCGTAAAAGGCACTGGTTTTTGTTTGTCATCATATTCCAACTTCTCAAATCCTACAGCGGTATGTTCCCATGTTTCTTCCTCGGATTGTTCACAACTTTGTTCTCCAGCATCTTAAAGGCCTGGATAAGCTTTGCTCTGGTTTCGGCAGGTTCTATCACCTCGTCAATGAAACCACGCTCGGCAGCGCGGTAGGGATTTGTGAAAATATCGGCGTACTGTTGTTCCTTTTCGCGCCATTTGGCTTCAGGGTCCTCTGCAGTGCTTATTTCGCGTTTAAAGATAATTTCGGCAGCGCCTTTAGCACCCATTACCGCAATTTCGGCTGTTGGCCAGGCAAAGTTCATATCCGCGCCGATGTGCTTGGAGTTCATTACATCGTAAGCGCCGCCATAGGCTTTGCGGGTAATAACGGTAATACGCGGCACGGTGGCCTCGCAAAATGCGTACAGCAGCTTGGCGCCGTTGGTAATAATGGCGTTCCATTCCTGATCAGTACCCGGTAAAAAGCCCGGCACATCTTCGAACACCAGTAGGGGGATATTGAAGCTATCGCAAAAGCGCACGAAACGGGCGGCTTTTTGCGAGGAGTGGATATCCAGCACCCCGGCCAAAAATGCGGGCTGGTTGGCCACCATGCCAATACTACGGCCGGCCAGGCGCGCAAAGCCCACTACAATGTTGGCGGCAAACTCTTTATGCACTTCAAGGAACGAGTTCTCGTCTAGCACTTCTTCTATCACCTCGCGGATATCGTAAGGTTGCGATGCAATTAGAGGCATGATATCGGTAAGCGCTGGCCGGCTTTCGTTGCCTGGTTCATATGGCAAAGTCGGAGCCCTTTCCTCGCAGTTCTGCGGCATATAGCTCAGTAGCTTTTTTAGGTGCTGTAGGGCATCTATCTCGTTGCTGCAGGCAAAGTGCGTTACGCCGCTTTTGGTGGCATGGGTATTTGCTCCACCCAACTCCTCTGAACTTACCACTTCGTGCGTTACGGTCTTCACTACGCTAGGGCCGGTTACAAACATGTAGCTGGTATGCTCCACCATCAATATAAAATCAGTAATGGCGGGCGAATAAACCGCGCCGCCCGCGCATGGCCCCATAATGGCCGATAATTGCGGCACCACTCCGCTGGCCATAGTGTTGCGGTAAAAGATATCGGCATAACCACCAAGCGATACCACGCCTTCCTGTATGCGCGCACCGCCCGAATCGTTAAGGCCTATTACAGGCGCACCGTTCTTAAGCGCCAAATCCATTATTCTGCATATCTTTTCGGCATGGGTTTCTGATAAGGAGCCGCCGAAAACGGTAAAATCCTGCGAGAAAACATACACCAGCCTACCGTTTACCGTGCCGTAGCCGGTAACCACGCCATCACCGGGGTACTTTTCTTTTTCCATCCCAAAATCGGTAGAGCGGTGCGACACCAGCATGCCTATTTCCTGAAAGCTCCCCTCATCAAGCAGGAAGTGAAGCCGCTCGCGTGCAGTTAGTTTCCCTTTTTTATGCTGGCTTTCTATACGGGCAAGGCCTCCGCCTTCCATAGCTTTTTGACGTTTTTCTGCTAAGATTTCTAACTTTTTATTCACTACGACGGTTTTTTAGCTGTGGCGTTAAAATTAGTAATTAAAATGTAAGATTGTAATTGCGTTGTTTTCTGTATCCATATTTTACTATATTTGCCACGCATGAAAGCAAGAGAGTTTAAACTTTCGGTAGTTATTTTGTTTATGAGCATCTTTGTTGCAAAGATGGCCATATCCATAGCGCCTGCTTTTTTGTGCCTGGATAATAAAGCAGTGAATGCGGTTATTATGCAACTGGAGCACGAATCCAAAACCGAAAAAGAAGATCCCGAAAAGGATACCTTTAAAGAAAAAAAGGTTTTTGACGAAAACTTCATGCATTTTGTTGCATACAGAACATTTGTTGTTGAAACCAATGTACTGCACAACCAGGAAAATACACTTTACGCGCAAGTCTATCACCCGATAGTACCCACCCCTCCACCAAACGCTTAATTCTAATTGCCGGTTAGCGATGCTGACCGGGCAAAAACGCTGTACGTTTTTATGCGTACGCTCAAATGGCATTCATTGTATGCTTCTGCTTCGGCGTGGCTGATGTTTGTTTAGTCCCCAACACATTCTAAAAATTCTAATATGCAAATTAATCAAGGAGGCATCGCCGGAGGCGATCTTAACCTGAAAAAGTATTTCCTGTCTAAAAACCTCAAAAAAGACCTGCCTGCAAGTATCGTGGTATTCTTGGTGGCATTGCCCTTATGCTTGGGCATAGCACTGGCATCGGGCGCGCCACTTTTCTCGGGCTTATTGGCAGGCATTATTGGTGGCGTTGTTGTTGGCATGCTAAGCGGCTCGCAACTGAGCGTAGCCGGGCCTGCAGCGGGCTTAACCGTTATTGTACTTAATTCAATTACTAAACTAGGTTCGTACGAGGCGTTTATGTTGGCGCTGGTAATAGCCGGTTTGATGCAGATGCTGTTAGGCATTATTAAGGCGGGTACCATCGCTAATTATTTTCCATCCGCCGTAATAGAAGGTATGCTGGCTGCGATAGGTATCATTCTCATCATGAAACAGCTGCCGCACGCCGTTGGTTACGACAAAGACTTTGAGGGCGATGAGGGTTTTGCTCAGATGGATACACACAACACGTTTTCGGGAGTGTACAGGGCACTTGCAAGGGTAAATTACGGTGCCATCATCATCAGTTCGGTATCCATACTATTGCTTATTTACTGGCCTAAAATAAAAAGGGTAGCTATAGTGCCCGCGCCCTTATTAGTAGTAATAACAGGGGTGGTGCTTAGTCTTTTATTTAAAGGAACGAGCCTTGCACTGGATACCGATCAATTAGTAACTATCCCGGTAGTGGCCAACGGAAGCGACTTTTTTGGTTTGTTCAAAACGCCCGATTTTTCGCTCCTCAGCAAGGTTGACCTGGTGCAGTTGCTGATAACGGCCGGTACAATAGCGGTAGTGGCAAGTTTAGAAACTTTACTCAGCCTGGAGGCTGTAGACAAAATAGATCCTATTAAAAGAATATCACCTACAAACCGCGAGCTGGTTGCTCAGGGGGCTGGCAATTTAGTGAGCGGTTTGCTTGGTGGTTTACCTATGACAGCCGTTATCGTGCGGTCCTCAGCAAACGTTAACGCAGGCGCGCGTACAAAGGTGAGCGCCGTTGTGCATGGCGTATTGTTATTGTTATCGTTGCTTTTTATACCCAGGCTCATCAATTTAATCCCGTACTCGTCGCTTGCGGCTATATTACTGCTAACTGGGTATAAGTTAACCCGCATTGGCTTGTTCAAGCATATGTGGCATAAGGGGTTGAATCAGTTCATACCTTTTGTGGTAACCATCATAGCCGTGTATTTTACCGATTTGCTTATAGGCGTGGGTATAGGTATGCTGGTAGGCGTATTTTATATACTGCGCACCAACCTGCGCAACCCATATTTTTACCAGATAAGCACCAAAGGCGATAAAAAAACAATCACCATAAGGCTTGCCGAAGAGGTGTCTTTCCTGAACAAGGCCGCCATACAGGTAACATTGACCAGCTTGCCCAAGGGTAGCGATGTTATTATAGATGGCTCCAACTCCAGGTACATAGATCCCGATGTGCTCGAAACAATCCATAATTATAAACACAATGCTTACACTAAGGGGATCATCGTTCAACTGATTGATATTAAAGACAGGTACGATGTGCCACCCTTCGAAGAATTAATTTACAAAGCTTAATTAAAAACATTCCATATGTCGACCATAGAAAACAAAAACGGCAGCAGCCCTAGCCTGAAGCCAACATTAGATGTAAGCCAGATAAAGCTTGCACAAAAACATAGCTACGAAAAACTGAAAGAGGGCAACGCAAATTGGGTAAGTACTCGTCTGGAGGAGGACCCTGAATACTTTACCAAGCTGGCGAAGGGCCAAAGCCCCGAGGTGTTATGGATAGGCTGCTCAGACAGCCGCGTACCTGCCAACGAAGTTACTGGCACCAAGCCCGGCGAAGTGTTTGTGCACCGCAACATTGCCAATGTATGCAACCATACCGATATGAACATGCTGAGCGTGCTGGATTATGCTGTAAACGTATTGAAGGTAAAGCATGTAATTGTTGCCGGCCACTATGGATGCGGCGGCGTTGCAGCCGCGCTTACCCACAAGCAGTTCGGTATTATTGATAACTGGCTGCGCCACATTAAAGATGTTTACCGCCTGCACAGCAACGAGCTTGACCGAATAACCGATCAAACCCAAAAGGTAAACCGCTTGGTGGAGTTGAACGTAACTGAGCAGGTTTACAATTTGTGCAAAACATCTATCATACAAAACGCCTGGATGGAACGCCAGGACTTGGAAGTGCACGGTTGGGTGATAGATTTAGGCAGCGGCAAGGTTAAAGACCTGGGCCTAAGCAGCAGCAGCCCGGATAACCTGGGCTATTTTTACGAGCTTGACAGCACAGAGGCATTAGCCGTGCACTAACGATTCTCATTGTGAGAGGTTTAAGTTTAACCCCCGGTTTGCGCGATGCAACCCGGGGGTTTTTTGTTGGATATGCAGCTATAGCGGTATTATAATGGGCTTAGGCTATTTATGCTATAAATTATTCTTTTTAGAGTACTTTTAGCAGCTTTATAATACGATGCTTCCTTGCAGAGCAAAGTACCGTTGACGTGATAACATCCACAAGAAACAAATAACACTATGTGCCCAAAACACCTCATACACGATACCAGCCATATTACCTACGAGAGCCTGCTGGAGGGTAACCGCCGCTTTGTTGAAGAAACGCTGCAGGAAGACCCTGATTATTTCACTACGCTGGCCAATGGGCAAAAACCGCCGATTTTGTGGATAGGCTGTGCTGACAGTCGCGTACCGGCCAACCAGATAACCAATACCAACCCGGGCGAGATATTTGTGCACCGCAATATTGCCAATATGGTGATACACACGGATATGAATATGCTTAGCGTATTGGATTATGCGGTGAACGTACTACAGGTGCGCCACGTAATTGTAACCGGCCATTACGGCTGCGGTGGCGTGATCGCCAGCATGAGCAATAAACAATTTGGACTTATAGACAACTGGTTGCGCCACATTAAAGATGTTTACCGTGTGCACGCCCGCGAATTAGATGCCATAGAAGACGAAACAAAGCGCGGCGACCGCCTGGTTGAACTGAACGTGATTGAAAATGTAAGCAATCTGTGTAAAACATCCATCGTGCAAAATGCCTGGGAAACCGGCCAGGAATTGAACGTACACGGTTGGGTGTATAGCCTCGCTACCGGCATTATTACCGATATGAACGTGAGTGCCGACAACAACTCTAAACTGGATGAGGTTTTTAGGTTTAGCCCCCCGGCCCCCTGAAGGGGGAGCAGAAGTTTCTCTGTCCCTGATGATTGCCCAAATATAAAGCCCGAAATATCTAAATTTCGGGCTTTGTTTTGTCTATGCTAATCAAAAGCTCCCCCTTCAGGGGGGTGGGGGGCTCAGCTTAGCGCTCCGGCTCCAAAAACGGATACCTGTAATCCTTTGGCGAATCGAAGGTTTCCTTAATCGTCCTTGGTGATACCCAGCGCAGCAGGTTTATCATGGAGCCTGCTTTGTCATTAGTACCGCTTCCACGGGCACCGCCGAATGGCTGCTGGCCTACTACGGCACCGGTTGGTTTATCGTTGATGTAGAAGTTGCCGGCAGCATTGCGAAGTTTGTAGGTAGCATCGGCAATGGCGTAACGGTCTTGCGACAACACCGCGCCTGTTAAGGCATAGATCGATGTTTTATCGATGATGCTTAACGTCTCATCCCATTTATCATCCTCGTAAACGTAAATGGTGAGTACCGGGCCGAAGAGTTCCTCGCACATGGTAACGTAGTACGGGTCCTGCACCTGCAGTACGGTTGGCTGCACAAACCATCCCTGGCTTTTATCGTAACCGCCGCCGGAGATGATTTCTACGCCTTCGTCTGTTTTAGCAGCATCAATGTATTTAGCCAGTTTATCAAAGCTTACTTCGCTGATTACCGCGTTAACGAAATTCTCGAAATCTTCCGTCGGACCCATTTTAAAGGTGGCCATTTCGCGCTGCATGTGCTCTTTAACCGCAGGCCAAAGGCTTGCCGGGATGTAAGCACGGCTGGCTGCCGAACATTTCTGTCCCTGGTATTCAAACGCGCCGCGTAACAAGGCAACGGCAACCGCATCGGCATTGGCGCTGGGGTGAGCCAGTACAAAATCTTTACCGCCGGTTTCGCCAACAATGCGCGGGTAGGTTTTGTATTTGTGTATGTTGGTACCAATAGTTTGCCAAATGTGCTGGAAAACCTTGGTAGAACCGGTGAAGTGGATGCCCGCAAAATCGGGGTGGTTAAATACCACATCGCCAACTTCAGGTCCATCGGCATAGATCAAATTGATCACACCATCCGGCACACCGGCCTCTTTAAATATTTGCATAATTACGTTGGCGGCGTACACCTGTGTATCGGCAGGTTTCCAAACCACTACGTTGCCCATCATGGCTGCGCTGGCTGGCAGGTTACCCGCAATTGCCGTAAAGTTGAATGGCGTAAGCGCGAAAACGAAGCCTTCCAGAGGGCGTTGCTCTAAACGGTTCCAAACGCCTTTGCCCGATACTGGGGGCTGCTGGGCGTAAATCTCCGTCATGTACTGCACGTTGAAGCGCAGGAAATCGATCAGTTCGCAAGCCGAATCTATCTCGGCCTGGTAAGCATTTTTGCTTTGGCCAAGCATAGTGGCCGCGTTCAGTTTGTAGCGGTAGGGGCCGGCAATCAGGTCGGCGGCTTTTAAAAATATGGCTGCACGCTGCTCCCAGGGCAGTTTTTCCCAGTCGGCTTTAGCGGCCAGGGCAGCATCAATAGCGGCAGTAACGTGTGTTTTATCACCGTAGTGGAATGAGCCCAACAGGTGTTTATGATCATGTGGGGGGCGAAGCTCTACCAGTTTCCCGGTGCGTACTTCATCCGCGCCAATGTACATGGGTATATCCAATTGCTGTGCGCGGGCATCGGCAAGGGCCGCTTTAAGCGCTGCACGTTCCACACTGCGCGGACCGTAGTTTAAAACAGGCTCGTTTACCGGCGCCGGAACATTAAAAAATCCTTTTAACATAGGTAATGATTTAAAGCCGCAAAGATAAGGGGAAATATATAGATGTGCGAATTCAGTTTGCAGTAGGCGGATTGCGGTGGGCAGTTCAACACGTCGTATTTCTGATAGCGCGGGCATCGGGAATAGGATAGGGGGCTATTACGCTTAATGTCTGAACCCTGATTCGCATGATTATTTGATTTCCTGATGCATATCCTTAATCCCTCCCACATTGCCCAAATAAGTTAGCCAGCCACCTTCATTGCCGTCGGTTTTAACCGACGATAGATAGGGTAATTTGAAAAGCAAAGGCAGTGTTGCTTCGGCATCGCCAGTCCCGCTATTCTCTCCAAGCCGCTGATAGAAGCGGGCTTTACGCTGCTATCGGGTTTAGTTAACGCGGGCTTGTGCTCAGGAATCCTTGTCTTGCTAAGGAACGAAGTATCTATTCACACCCATCCTTACCACAACGGCATTGCGGGGCGCAAAGACAACCGACCGAAGGGAGCTCATTGATGCCTGAAAAAGAAAAATTAAAAATATCAATAATCCTCGATAGGCAGGGCGACTTGCAAATCGGCAATCTTAAATTCGGGCCACAATTCGGGGACATTTGCGAAGGGATTGCGTAGTGCCTGCAATGATATGGTCGTGTTTTTATTGCAAATTATCCACCTCTCACCACTCCAACTCATCTGCCTAATACATATATTGCTAACCTAAATCTATCGACCATGTTTTCCTTCCTGAAACGAAAAAAACAGCCTGAAGTGCCCAACTGGGCATCGTTTTTCAAGCCTGATGAGTACACCAGTTTCTTAAAAGAAATAGAAAAATACTTCTATGATAAAAACATTACCTACATCATGGGTGATGGCGAGATAGTTGCAGGCCCTAACGATTTCGAATTCGACAGGCTGGGCTTGGTGAATGTTGCCCAGATGTGCAAGTTTGATGAGGATAGGACATACAGCCAAGTGGTTAACGACCACTTCGAAACCATGATCCGTGCGAATAAATTCGATAAAGAGTTCCGAAAGGTAATTGGCAATTATGAGGAGGTGAAACAATACCTCGCAGTACGGTTATATGATGAAGTTTACTTTTCCGCAGTAGGTAAGGAGAACACTATCGGCAAACATTTTGTGGCTAATATCTACATGGCGCTAGTCTTCGATTTGCCCGATGGTATCAGCTCAATAACACCCGAGCAGGGGCAGGAATGGGACCAGGGGTTTGAGGAACTAATAGCTACCGGTATCAGCAACGTGAAGGCAAATTGCCCGATAAGCACCTTTCAGGAAGATTTCGACGGAACTATTATCTGGCTTGCAGAAGGCGACCACTTTTTTACCGGCAATATCGTTTTCCATCTGGAGAACTATCCTCAGCTGATAGGGGCGCATGGCTCGCTCATAGGCATACCGCACAGGCATGGCGCAATCATTTACCCTATAAACGATATTGATGTAGTAAATGCCATCAATAAACTGATACCGCTCATAAACGGCATGAACCAGGAAGGTCCGGGTTCTATCAGCAACTCCTTGCTGTGGTACACAAACCAAGGGTTTGAGGATTTGCCCTATAAAATTGAAGATAATACCATCCAATTTTACCCAACGGACAAGTTTACAGCAATGCTGAGTTTTTTAGCAGGGGAGTAGCACCTTAGTTCCGCCAGCCCCGCTATTCGCTGCTAGCCACTGATAGAAGCGCTTTTACGCTGCTATCGGGTTTAGTTAACGCGGGCATGTGCTAAAATGAAGCATCTAATCGCCACCCCTCATCACCACATCGTCATTGCGAGGCACGAAGCAATCTCTATGCAAGCAGAGCGGCCTTACAATCGACAACCTTGCATACGGTGGGGACACGTGTGGCAGAGGGAAGAATTGCTGAAATGCCAAATCCGAAATCGACCTTCGGAAACCCGAATAAATGCATAATGCCCTACCGTCTTTTCTCTCCACTTCCAAATCCACAATGCATTTTAAAGCCTAATTTTGTATTTTAGTACCCATAAGCCTCAATTACAAATTCAAATCAATGAGTATTAAACTTAAACCTGTATTCGGTAAAATTATTACCTTTTTATCAATTGTGCTGTTTGCAAGTTGCAGTAGCAATGTAAAAGAACGGGGCCAAGCAACTGATAGTGGTACGGTTAAATCGACTAAGCCCCCGATAGCACAAGATGATAGCATAGGGCTGGCGAGTGACGACATTACCCCATCACAGGCGGAAGAGCGGATACGGCTGGAAGGCACTTACGATAACGTGGAGGTTATAGACACCGTTTTCGATAGCGGCAAAGAACGCATTGGATTGCGTGTGAAATATTACTGTTTAAAGGATAGTAATATCGTAATCCCAAAAAGGTATTATGATGCCGAAAATCCAACAGATTTTATAACCCATCCTTTTGTGTCTAATGTGATATTACTAAACGGCACTGATACCGTTTTAAACAAGCAATTTACCGCCAAAGATTTTTACCCGTTTTTTAAAGACCCATTTGTTGGGGCCTTAAAAAAATATGGCAGCCTTTTGGGGCCGGGTGTGTCGCATCGTAACGATGAAGATAGCTTTGAGGTGAGTTATTCCCTTTCCATCCCGGCGACTGATTTGGGTATTCCGGTAGGTGTGATTATACAAAAGAACGGCGATTACAAAATTAAGACGGGTTATTGATTTCAGTACATGGCCGATGTTATCGCCGGCACAATCGCAACGCCGACGAGGCTGGAACTTTCGCCAACCATAGCTAAACGATCTTTACTTACTATTATTAAAAACACTTTGCCCGTAACCCGTCTGCTGCATTTTAGGACTAAGTGAGTTGTACATTTCTAAATAGTCTTCCTTTTTCAAAACCTCTTTAAGCGTGCAAAAGTTGGGTATCAGCGCGCCAACAATTTGCCTGCGGTATTTGGCCACATACGCTTTCAGCAGGGGTACTCTTTCTTTTAAAGTAATGGCGTTTAATTCCTTACCAACTTTTTTGCGGCTGGCGGTATCTCCGTTGGCCACGTAAACGTCGTAGCTTTCCTTTAGTTTATCCCATCGCGCCAGCAGGGCTTTATCTTCCTGTAGATAATTTTTCAATACCAGATCGGCGGTGGAGCCTTTTACTTTTATGCTGTCGTACTGGTCGGCAGTGCCGGTGATTTGTATGGTGCCGGGCTCAACCAGTATGTCGGCCAGTTTACCAGTGGTTTCTGTGCTGCCGTTTTTTAGCTTCAGTATCTGGATAAAATAGGGCTCTGTTATCGCATCTTCATAGTAAAACTTTTGTTTGCTTACTTTCACTTTGGCACCCTCCACTTTATCGCCTTTAAACTTCAGTATCAACAGACTATCAACACTCAGGCCCTTTACGTTGCCTTTTAGTTTATACGTTTGTGCAAGGCAAAAATGAGATGCCAGTAAAAGCGCTGTGCAGATGGTAGTGTGTAGTTTCATTATTTGGGGTTTTTGTGATGTAGTTAATAGGCAAAAAAGGTATCAGGTTTAACCATTACCCAAATATAAAAACTGTTTTCAAATTGTATAGGTTTAAGTGTTTTTGCCTGGCTAAAATGCATGGAAGAGGGATGATGATAAGGCGTTATTGTAATGTCTGTAAGCAGGATGATTACACCAAGCCCTGGTAAACAAAAAGGATAAGTAAAGCAATGTAATCTTATTTGTAACTTATGCCTTTAATTAAACAAACATGGACCTTCATTTAGATGACCTGACAATCAATATCTCGAATATAAATTTAGCCGATTTAAGGAAAAGTTGGGACTGGTTAATAGCCGATATGACAGCAATTCTAATGATATCCAAATTGGGCGATATGTTTCTGAAAGGAAAGGATGACGCCATATATTGGCTGGATACAAGTAGTGGCGAACTAATGAAAGTCGCCGGTAACAGCGACGAATTTGATTTGGCACTGCAAGATGACGACAATATTGATAATTGGTTTCTTCCACGCTTGATTGAGGCGCTTGAAGATAGTGGCCAAATATTGGCTAAGAACCAAGTTTACAGTTTTATTAAGCCACCGGTAATAGGTGGCGAATACGGAGCAATTAATCTAAAAACTACTGATGTAAGCGTCCATTTTGCTTTTACAGGGCAAATTTTAGAGCAGATAAAGGATTTGCCCAATGGAACAAAAGTTACCATCAAACTGGTTGATTAGATGATTATAACACATCAGCCCATGATGGGAGGTATCACCGCACCATCGAAATGCTTTTACGGTTGCATATTCAGCCTATGGTCGGTGTTATCACCGCACCATCGAAATTCTCATAAGGTTGCATATAGTTAACTTTAGAAAAAACTACAACATCCCCTTCAGCACGGGCCAAACTAAATCTGCCGCTACTTTGTACCCTTCGGCAGAGGGGCGCACCCTGTCCCATAAATTCAAATGCTTTTTACCCGCTACGCCTTTTAGCAGCAAGGGCACCGACGCCATGTTTTTGGCATTGGCCAGCCGGGGATAAATGGTGCTGAACTGCACGGCCATGTCGCCACCCAGAAACACAGGTATCTCCATGCCCAGCATCACCAGTTTTGCCTGTGGGTATTTGGCCTTCACTTTATTAATGATGGCTTGCAGGTTTTGTGCGATAACGTTTGGCGATACGCCTCTACGGATATCGTTGATACCCAGCTCCAGCACAAAAATAGCTACGGGTTGGCTCAGCCATTAATCCAGCCGCGCACGGCCACCAGCGGTGGTATCGCCGCTTTGGCCGGCGTTAGTAATGTGGTATAGCGTGCCCGCGGCTTTCAGTTTTGCGCCTATCAGTGCAGGGAAGGATTGCGAGGACTCATCGGCAAGCCCGTAACCCGCAGTTAAGCTATCGCCGAAGAACAAAATATGCTGAATGACTTGTTTAACGCCATAAAGTTGCAGATGTTTTAGGGGGCATCAGTGTAAACCTGCCGTGGTATTAGTGTTTCGCTTTAGCATAAATAAGTGTTTCGCTTATTTATGTTTGACATTCATAATATACTAATAATGAATATATTGTGGGTTTTAATGAAAGGACAGGGGTGTTTCGAAATGTTTCGCTTTTTTGCTTAATGTATTGATAATCAATAGTAAACGAATTTTGAGTTGTTTCGCTTACAAAAGCGGAACACCCGCAACGATTGTCTCGTCCTGAAAGCCCGGATTAGCTTTTTTTACGCCCGCTTACCCTGCGGCCTTTTGCTGTTCAGCAAGGCCTTTAATTTCCTGTAGTTCGAGCTCGTAGGCGCGCATGCGGGCGTGGAGGATATCTACCTCGGTACGTAGCATCTGTATTTCTGTAATAAGCTTGGCCGATTCGGGCTTGTGGATGTTTTTTTCGCCGGTGCCCAGGATGAGCCACTCGGGTGAGTATTTAAGCTGAAAGCATAGCTTGCTGATGAGGTAGTAGCTGATGTCCTGCTTTTTGTTGATCACCTTGCTAATGAAACCCTGATCTACACCTATAGCGTTGGCTAGGGCAAGCTGCCCGCCATGCTCCTTTACAATAACCTTAATCCGTTTTACAACTGCGTCGTCCGACATAATCTTTCGCTGCAATTATAGCGAATAGTCCATAGTCTATGGTCAATAGTCTATAGAAAAATATATATTGACGTTTGGCTATAGCGAAGTCCATAGTTTATGGTCGATAGTCCATGGAAAATATGCTTTTCGGCTATCGACTATGGACCATCGACTATTGTCTATAGACTAAACTCCTTCACCGCCTCGCTTAAATCATAAACCGGTACGGTTTTTATTTTGGCGGCGATGATGCTGGCTGCGGCGGCAGAACGGTAGCCAGCTGCACAATGTACCACAATTGGTTTGTCCGTCGGAATTTCGTTCAAGCGTTCGCGCAATTCGGGCAGAGGGATGGGTAGCGCATTGGCAAATAGCTTGCCGGCGTTTATCTCGCCACGGTTGCGGGCATCGATAATGGTATAGTTATTTGGATGCGCTTTAAATTCTTCTTCGTGGAAAGTTACTGATTTCTCCGTGGCATCTTCAGGCGTAAGCAGGGCTGCTTTGATGTTCCTTTCGTAGCCTATCTTGGCCGCCTTGCGGATTACGATATCCAATTCCACTTCGCTGTTAGCTATCAGGTAAAACGGCTCATTAGGTGCAACTACCGAACCCAGCCAGGTCTCGAATTTTTCGCCATCCTGCAGGTTGATACTGCCTTTTACGTGGCCCTTACGGAACAATGTGTTAGGGCGGGTATCTATGATCAAAATCCCTTTTTCCAAATCGGAATTACTGTCGACCCTTGCCACGTGGCTGATGCTTTCCTCAAAGCCGGGGGCGCCAGTTTTATTCAGTTCTACATCGTAGCCAAAGTATTTGGGCATAAAAGGCTGGTCGGCCATGAGGGTTTGCACGAATTTCAGCTCGTCCATCAATTGCAGGGCGTAGTTCTCGCGCAGCTCCTTGCCGATGGTGGTCTGTAAATCCGGGCTCATGCTTTTGCCACAGAGCGAGCCGGGGCCGTGCGCCGGGTAAACGGTAACGTCCTTATGTAGCACCATCAGTTTTTCGCGGGTGCTGTGGTACATATCGCGGGCAAGTTCTTCTTTTTTGGCAGTGATATTGCCGACGTTCTCGCGCAGGTCCGGGCGGCCGACGTCGCCGGCAAAGAGGGTATCGCCGGTGAATACGGCGCAGTCTTTACCTTTTTCGTTTTCCAGCAAAATACAGATAGAATCGGGCGAGTGGCCGGGGGTGTTGATGGCTTTCAGCTTTACATCGTCCAGCTTTATTACGTCACCGTCGTCGAACGTTTGGTGCGGGTATTCTGCACCGGCCAGTTTGCTTACGTAGATAACCGCGCCGGTAGTTTGGTGTATTTCCAGGTGCGAGCTTACAAAATCGGCATGGGGGTGGGTCTCTATCACGCCCAAGATATCGGCGCTGTGGATCTCTGCAAAATCGTAATAAGGTTGTGGGTCGCGGGCAGGGTCTATCACCACCATGCGACCATTGCGGATGATGGCGTATGATGCATGGGCCAGGCCCTTATCGTAAAACTGGTTAACTATCATAGCGGATTGTGGCCGCAAAGATAATGTTTAGCGCGAAATGATGGGGGAGGAGAATGTTGGATGGAGGTAAAGATTATTGCAGCAAAGTGTTTCACTTAATTTGCCTGACCAAGGCGAAACAAAAGTGCGATAAACCTAATTTTATAATTTAAGCTACTTATAATAAAATAGTTATGATTATATTTTTATTTTTTACTACGACACGGTTTGTCGTACATGGCCCCTAATTTTGTGTTGAAACAACAAAAGAATGAAACGACGAGACTTTTTCAACACTACCACGCTCGCCCTAACAGGCAGTTTAGTGTGGCCATTCACAACAAAACCCAAGCCACCCGGGGCTAAAGTTTGCCTCATCGGCGTTGGCACGAGTGCCTGCCGTATTGCCGCAAAAATCTGCGGAAATCTGCGTTTTTCTGTGAATTATCATGGCATCGACAGTACAAATAATGTTAATTCGGAGGGGAATATAACCTGCTGGTACGAATCGCAAATCACCAGCCGTTTTTTACCGGACCAAAGCAGGCTGGAAGAACAATTAGCAGCCGACTGGAACCACAACATCGCCCGCCCATATTTTCAATCGCAGCCCAGCTACATTACTGGTGATATTATCCTACTGGCCAATATGGGCGGTAAAACAGGTAGCCATGCGGCTTGTATGTTGGCGCAGTATTTAGATAAAATTCCTGGTAACCGGGTAAGGGTGGTGGCATCCATGCCTTATGGGTTTACATGGCACCCAACCGGGACCAACTTAGCCGCAAAGTGCGTAAATGTGATTAGGGAGGCGGGCGTGCCGGTAACTGTTTTGTACTTCCCCGAAATATTTAAAAATACCAACCTGTTTTTAAAGGAATGCTACCATAAAATGGATGAAATATTGATTGAAAATATGAGCGCCATGCTGGGAGAATAGTATATATTAGTTTAATCGCCATTTTTGAAATAAGCTTAAATAACTAATCCCCCCCATGTCCGCCCTACACCCCATCCTCCGCCACATTTCCCTTATCCAATTCCTTCAAAGTAAGCGCCTTGGTGCAAGTTTGAAACAAATAGGGGAGTATATAGCGGCAAGGATGTGTATCGATGGCGATAAATATTTGGATCGCACTTTTCAACGGGATAAAAAGGCAATATTGGATAATTACAAGGTTGATATTGCGTATAACCCTGCTGATAAGCTGTACCGTATCGTAAACACCCCTGCCGAAGTTGGCCGGCAGGCCATGGAGGCCTTTGAGCTGCTGAATGCCGTATTGCAAACGGAAGATTTTGCCGGCAGGGTATTGTTCGATCATCGCCGGGCGCAGGGTATGGCGCATTTTCAGCCCCTGTTAAATGCCATTAAAAAGTGCGTGTTGGTGAAATTCAGGTATCAAAAATTTGATGAGGAAGCGTACAGCCAGCGCCTTGCCGAGCCTTATGCAATGAAGGAGTTTAAAGGCCGCTGGTACCTGATGGCGCTGGATATGGCCGATTTGCAAACCAAAACATTCGGGCTGGATAGGATGAGCATGCTGGAGATTACCAAAAAGAAGTTCGACTATCCCGAAAGCTACAACCCGCAGCAATTATTTGAAAACTGTTTCGGCATCACCTCACCGTACCATGGGCAGCAGCCCGAAGAATTGGTACTGGCCTTTTCGCAACAGCAGCATCGGTACGTTACCAGCTACCCGCTGCACAAAAGCCAACGCGACATCAAAGGACCGAATGGAGAGATACTCACCGTGCTGAACATCTGCCTCAACTACGACCTGGAAATGGAACTGCTAAGCTATGGCGACCAGGTAAAAGTGCTGTCGCCCGAACATTTTGCAAAGCGTATAAAACAGCGGCTTAAAAGAGCTGCGGAGCAGTAGGCACATTGCGGGCAGGGTCTATCACTACTATGCAGGTATTGCTGATGAAAGCGTATGATGCTAGGCCAAACTCTTATTGTAAAGCTGGGTATTATCATAGCCGATTGTGGCTACAAGCTCATGTTTCGGGCGCAATGGTGGGAGAGGGGAATGTTGAGCGGGGTGAAGAATTGGGTTTGGAATTTTACCTGATATTTTATTATCCGTATATTTACCATTATGACAACGATAACCCTGCAAGTACCCGATAGCCTTGGCGAGTATCAGAATGATACCGTGAGGTTTATCGCTGCAAAATTGTACGAGTCGGGCAAACTTTCTTTGGGCCAGGCTGCCGATATGGCAAGTTTATCCAAACGTACTTTTGCTGAATTGTTGGGCGATTATGGCGTTTCCTTGCAAAATTATCCTGTTTCTGAGATGCTTAGCGATGCCGACGGAATATAAGATAGTTATTGCTGATACCACTTGTTTTATACTGCTCGACAAAATTGGTGAGTTAACACTTTTAAAAGCTCTTTTTGGGCAAGTAATTACTACAGCGGTAATTGCACAGGAGTTTGGCACACCGCTACCTAAATGGGTAATAATACACAATGTAAAAGATACCCATTTTCAAAACTCGCTCGATATCGATGCTGGTGAAGCCAGTGCTATCGCACTTGCGATAGAATCAGAAGCGTCTCTTCTTATTTTAGACGACAACAAAGGGCGAAAAGCTGCACGCAAATTAAATTTACACGTTACCGGAACGTTAGGCGTACTTTTAAAAGCAAAACGAACTGGCATCATCGCCGCCATAGGACCGATAATCGAAAAAATACGAAAAACTAATTT
The DNA here is from genome assembly GCF_004519315.1 of Mucilaginibacter psychrotolerans. Taxonomy (GTDB): domain Bacteria; phylum Bacteroidota; class Bacteroidia; order Sphingobacteriales; family Sphingobacteriaceae; genus Mucilaginibacter; species Mucilaginibacter psychrotolerans. The sequence goes on along the minus strand of NZ_SOZE01000005.1, from coordinate 49,871 downwards.
TTGGTATTCCGAAGAAGTATTGCAAGAAATGCTTTCGCTCGCTAATGAGCTATAATCCCTATTTATTAAACCACCTCAGCACTACCGATAATCTCGATAATTTAAGCAAAGCTGCCAGGAAACGATTTACAGGGATTGTTTTCATATCTGTGCTGCGATACACTTATAAACGCCCTGCAGGTAAATTATTATCTCAGGAGCTTATAAATACTCATTCTTAATAGTGGTAAGCCTCTAAATGCATCTGCGGCAAATCGCTTATGAAATAATTTGCAATATACCGATGGGTTTTAAACCTCGAATGTTCGGCGCATAGTGGTCAAGCAGTTACCGATTGATTTGAAACTAGCTAACCCCGAATGCAGCTGTATTCCGTCGACTAAAGTCGACGGCAATGAAGGTTGGTTTGCAGTGATGGGCGTAAATCCTATAGTGATAAATTGATGCACCTTCATTGCCGTTTCATTTATGGAACGGATAAGTTGCAATGAAGCTGGGTTTGCGGTGATAGGCTTAAATCAAGTATAGTAAAAAGCAATTCACCTTCATTCCCGTTCCATTGTATTCCGTCGACTAAAGTCGACGGCAATGAAGGTTGGTTTGCAGTGATGGGCGTAAATCCTATAGTGATAAATTGATGCACCTTCATTGCCGTTTCATTTATGGAACGGATAAGTTGCAA
>NZ_SOZE01000005.1:0-49092 GCF_004519315.1 Mucilaginibacter psychrotolerans | reverse complement strand
CAATGAAGGTTGGTTTGCAGTGATGGGCGTAAATCCTATAGTGATAAATTGATGCACCTTCATTGCCGTTTCATTTATGGAACGGATAAGTTGCAATGAAGCTGGGTTTGCAGTGATGGGCGTAAATCAAGCATAGTAAAACGCAATTCTCCTTCATTGCCATTCCATTGTATTCCGTCGACTAAAGTCGACGGCAATGAAGGTTGGTTTGCAGTGATGGGCGTAAATCCTATAGTATAAATTAATGCACCTTCATTGCCGTTTCATTTATGGAACGGATAAGTTGCAATGAAGGTTGGTTTGCAGTGATGGGCGTAAATCCTATAGTATAAATTAATGCACCTTCATTGCCGTTTCATTTATGGAACGGATAAGTTGCACTGAAGGTGGGTTTGCAGTCATTGCCGTAAATCAAGTATGGTAGAAAGCAATGCACCTTCATTGCAGTTCCATTGTATTCCGTCGACTAAAGTCGACGGCAATGAAGGGGCGGCAGTGATGGGCGTAAATCCTATAGTGATAAATTGATGCACCTTCATTGCCGTTCCATTTATGGAACGGATAAGCAATGCTGTCTGGCAATGCAAGCAAACTTTTAGGTGTCGAACACTCAAGGGTTGAAACCCATCGCTATGGAAAAAGCACCCCGGAGTTTATAATAGCGCCCCCTTCCAAACTCAATCTGCATTAAGCCCTCACAATTTGGTGCAAATACGTATTTTTGCGGGCTATGATTATTGCTAAAACATACTCCCCAAAAGAAGCCGAAGAAAAGTGGTACAGTTACTGGTTGCAACACAATTTTTTCCGCTCGGTGCCCGACGAGCGCGAGCCGTATACCATTGTGATACCGCCGCCAAACGTTACCGGCGTGCTGCACATGGGGCATATGCTAAATAATACCATACAGGATGTACTCATCCGCCGTGCTCGCATGAAAGGCAAGAACGCCTGCTGGGTGCCGGGTACCGACCATGCCAGCATCGCTACCGAAGCTAAGGTTGTGGCCATGTTGAAGGAGCGCGGCATCAATAAAAAAGACATCACCCGCGAGGAATTCCTGAAATATGCCTGGGAATGGAAGGATAAATACGGCGGCATCATACTGGAGCAGCTGAAAAAGCTGGGCGCATCCTGCGATTGGGAGCGCACCAAGTTCACTATGGACGATGACATGAGCGAAGCCGTTATCGACTACTTCATCCGCCTGCACAAACAGGGTTTGATATACCGCGGCGTGCGCATGATCAACTGGGACCCGCAAGGCAAGACCGCCGTAAGCGATGAGGAAGTTATCCGTAAAGAGGTAAATCAGAAGCTTTATTATATACGCTATTATCTTGCCGGAGCGGAGTCTGAATATCTCACCATTGCAACCACCCGCCCCGAAACTATCATGGCGGATGCCGCTATCTGCGTAAACCCTAACGACGAACGCTACACGCAACTGCATGGCAAAACGGTATTCATTCCGCTCATCAACCGTGAGATACCCGTTATACTGGACGAGTACGTTACCATGGATTTTGGTACCGGCTGCTTAAAAGTTACGCCGGCGCACGATTTGAACGACTACGCCCTCGGCCAAAAACATAACCTGCCAATCATTGATATTTTAAATGATGATGGCACGCTGAACGAAAAAGCGCAGATACTGGTAGGTGAGGACCGCTTTGCGGCCCGCAAAAAAATCGCGGTATTGCTTGATGAAGCAGGCGCACTGGCCAAAACGGAAGATTATACCTCGCAGATTGGCGTGAGCGAACGCACCAGCGCGGTTATAGAACCTAAGCTGAGCATGCAATGGTTCTGCAAAATGCAGGAGATGGCTAAGCCTGCTTTGGATTATGTGTTGGATGGCGATGTAAAGCTCATCCCCGAGAAATTCGTTAACACCTACCGCCATTGGATGGAGAACGTGCGCGACTGGAATATCAGCCGGCAGCTTTGGTGGGGACAGCAAATACCGGCCTATTACCTGCCCAACGGCGAGTATGTGGTAGCTAAAACCAAGGAAGAAGCACTGCTAGAAGCTCAGCTAAAAAATGCTGAATACACCATCGATGATCTGCGCCAGGAAGACGACGTATTGGATACCTGGTTCTCATCGGGCCTGTGGCCTATATCGGTTTTCGATGGCGTGCGCAACCCGGATAATGCAGAGATCAACTATTATTACCCAACAAACGATTTGGTTACCGCACCGGAGATCCTTTTCTTCTGGGTGGCCAGGATGATCATGTCGGGCCATGAGTTGCGGGGGCAAAAGCCATTCAGCAACGTGTACCTAACGGGTATCGTACGGGATAAGCTGGGCAGGAAAATGTCTAAGCAATTGGGTAATTCACCTGATCCTATCGAATTGATGGGCAAATATGGTGCCGACGGGGTACGCGTGGGCATGCTGCTATGCTCACCTGCCGGTAACGACCTCATGTTCGACGAAAGCTATTGCGAACAGGGCCGTAACTTCGCCAACAAAATATGGAACGCCTTTAAACTGATACAAGGCTGGGCGGTAGATACCAGCCTCACCAATAAAAATCAGATTGCGATAGAATGGTTCGAGAGCCGCTTTAACCAGGCTTTGGTACAAATAGAAGACGACTTTAAGCAATACCGCCTTTCTGAAGCATTGATGGCCACATACAAACTGGTTTGGGACGATTACTGCGCCTGGTACCTGGAGATGGTGAAACCTGCTTACCAGCCCGGTGCCGAAAAGCAAAGCATCGATGCGGAGACGTATGCAGCTACCGTCGGTTTCTTCCAAAATATACTCAAAGTATTGCATCCCTTTATGCCTTTCCTTACCGAGGAGCTATGGCATGATGACCTTTTTGGCGACCGCGAGGCATTGGATTGCTGCATTGTGGCGCAATTGCCCAGCATTGGGGAAATAAATACGCAATTGGTTGCCGAGATAGAAATTATCCAGCAGGTTATTGCACAAATACGTAACGTGCGTAACGCCAAACAGCTTTCGCCAAAAGAGGCTTTGCCGCTCGCAGTTAAAATAAACTCAGCAATCGATTATCAAAAATACGAAGGGGTTATTAAGCATTTAGGGAATATCGTAGCGCTATCTGTGGTGAATGAACCACTGGCGGGCGCGGTAAATTTTATTGCTGGTACTGATGAGTTTTATGTTGCTTTGAATATAGAAATAGACGTTGAGGCCGAAAAAGCGCGGTTGGAAAAAGAGCAGGAATACCTGTTAGGCTTTCTGAAGGCTGTAAATGCAAAATTAAGCAACGAACGTTTCATGGCGAACGCCAAACCTGAGGTAGTAGAAAATGAACTGAAAAAGAAAGCAGATGCAGAATCGAAACTGAAAACGGTGGAAGATAACCTGCGCGGGTTGGCAGGCTAATTGCATAGGTTGAAGGCAGGGAATTCGCTTTTAAATTTTTTGATTCCCCTCTCCAGAGGGTAATTGCGCAATCCGTTGCGCTCATTATTTTTAAAAGCGATTTCCCTGAGCAATAAGGCTGCTCATAATTTATGAAAGAATTATTTCGTATATTAAACCGCCGAAAATCAGCCATCTACTAACGCAAACCAAACACCTGTAAAGTATTAAATGTGAATTTTTTTAATTTCTCTATTTATAAAATACTTACCAGAGACCTGTCGATACTCGATCAGGCGCGTATCCGTTTGCTTTATTATGGTTTCATTTTAGTCTTCGTAGCGCTTTGTACTTTGTTCCTGAGCGTGTACCTGCAAGCTTTGCCTTTACTGAGCGCAACATCGGGCGTATTGATTTTTTGCGTTGCGGCCTTGTTTAAGTACCTTACCTATAAGCCCGATTGGCGTAGCATCTCGCACATACTGCTTATTTTGGGTACCATCGTAAACTTATCAACGGTATTTGTGGTAATGCAGGAAGTCAACATTATTGTCATCCAGATTATCATCCTGGTGGTGGTGTTTAGCTTTTATATGCTGGGGCAAAACTGGGGCATGTTTTATTCGTTGCTAAACCTGTTGCCGGTGCTTATTTTCCTGGTAATGGTTTACGATCATAATTATTACATCAGCTTTAAACCCGAAAAGGTGGATGAGGCTACCATCATCATAGGCGTTTTTGCTAACTTCATACTCATCATATTTATTCAGAGTCACTTTTATACCGCGTTCCTTAAGAATATCCAACAACTGAAAGAAACCGGAGAAGAGCAGGCTGCGCTGAATATCAAATTTGAGAAAGCGATAGAAAAGGCCGAGAAATCGAGCAAGGTGCAGTCGGATTTTCTCTCTACCATGTCGCACGAGATACGCACGCCGCTTAATGCCGTTATCGGCATGAGCAACCTGCTGATGATGAATAACCCGCGGCCAGATCAGGGCGAGAACCTGGAGATATTGAAATTCTCGGCCAATAACCTGTTGGCCATTGTTAACGATGTGCTCGATTTCAATAAAATCGAATCGGGGAAGATCGTATTCGAGAAGATAAAATTCAACCTGGTAGATCTGCTGCACAACATTTGCGGCGGCCAAATTATGAAAGCCGATGAAAAAGGCCTGCTGTTTAAACTGGATATAGATAGCGCGCTACGCCGCAAGGTGGTTTTTGGCGACCCTACCCGTTTAACGCAAATTATCTTTAACCTTACCAGCAACGCCATTAAGTTTACTGCGGTAGGCAGCGTATGGGTGAGGGTAACCTGTATAGAAGATCGCCATAATAATATTACCGTTAGCTTCTCGGTAAAGGATACCGGCATAGGTATCAAAAAAGAGAACTTGCAGAGCATATTTGAGCCTTTTACGCAGGAATCCATTACCACTACGCGCCAGTATGGCGGCACTGGCTTAGGCCTGGCCATTGTAAAACGCTTGCTGGAGCTGCAGGGCGTTAAAATGCACGTTCACAGTGTGGTTAATCAGGGGTCTGAGTTTTCGTTCAATATGGAGTTCCCGGTATCTACCGAAGCAGTTGTAGCGCCGGTGCAAAAACAACGAGTAGCGCAGGCAGCATTAGATGGCGATGCGTATGGCTATGAAAGCCTGCGCGTGCTGATAGCCGAGGATAATCCGGTTAACGTAATGTTGATGAAGAAGCTGTTCAGCAAGTGGAAGATAGTACCCACCATTGCCGAGAATGGCGAACGTGCCGTAGAGATTATGCAGTATGGTAACTTTGATATTATCCTGATGGATTTGCAGATGCCGATAATGAACGGCTTTGATGCAGCCAAAGAGATCCGCAAAATGCCCGACCCGACGAAGGCCGATATCCCGATTATCGCGCTTACCGCATCGGCCCTGTTTGATATTAAGGATCAGGTAACCGCAGCCGGCATGAACGATTACGTGGCCAAACCATTTAAGCCCGACGAGCTCATGGAAAAGATACAGGGTCTGGTTGCCAAAACAGCTGTGTAAGCCCATAGCTACATTCCATTTTTAACCAATCGTCATCCTGAACTTGTTTCAGGCCCCCATCATATAAGTAGCCACTTTGCAAGTCTCTTTACATGTAGGCCACCCGCTGTATGGGGTACAGAAATCGGTATAGGGAGTTGTTTACAATTCCTTGTAAGAAGGTAATTCTTCTAAAAACTGATAAGCCCGATTTTCATAGTCAATGCGGCAATAATAGTGGTTGAGGCCATTGGTAACCACCAACAAACTTACCTTATGCACCATATTATACCGAGCCGCCTGATCGAACGTAGCCTGGCTGATGGCTACAGAAGGTGCCTTGCATTCTACCAATAAAATTTTCTCGCCCGATGAATTGTGCACCACGATATCAGATCGTTTGGCCATGCCGTGCAGTTTCAGGCCGCCCTCCAGCTTGATAAGCGATTTTGGGTAAAGTTTGTGTTTGATAAGGTACTGCACAAAATGTTGCCGCACCCACTCTTCGGGTGTGAGGATGATGCTCCGTTTGCGCAGCTCGTCGAAAACGCTCAGCTGCCCCTCATGTTCGGTAAGCTTAAAGGGGTAGGGCGGAAGGTTGAGCGGCAGTAGCAGATCCATTGGCCAAAGTTAATCTAAAGTTAGAAAAGTTATGAAGGGTTAGAAAAGTTGGAGGGGTAAGAGAATAGGGAATTAGCATTTGGTGGCTAAAAACGCAAATTTCAAGCCTTTAAAATACGCCAACCTTTGTAACTATTAACAACCCTTCCAACCCTTCTAACTTTTATTAACTTTGACATAGAATGACTGCTCCCGAAATCATAAAAGACCTTAAAGCCCGCAAATTCAAACCGCTGTATCTGCTACATGGCGAAGAGCCTTATTTTATTGATTTGGTGAGCAATTACATCGAGCATCATGTACTGTCTGACGGGGAAAAGGGTTTTAATCAAACCGTATTGTACGGCAAAGATACTGACGTGATGACGGCTATCAACGCCGCCAAGCGTTACCCCATGATGAGCGATTACCAGGTGGTGATGGTGAAAGAGGCGCAGGATATGAAATGGGGCCGCGACGACGATGACAAGAAAAGTATAAACCCCCTGCTGGCCTACCTGGAGAACCCGCTGCCCAGCACTATATTGGTTTTTTGCTATAAGTACGGCAAATTCGACAAACGCAAGAAGACTTATAAAGCCATTGAAAAAAAGGGCCTGATCTTCGAATCGGCTACTTTGTATGATAATAAGATACCGGGCTGGATAGAGGGCTACATAGCGGATAAGAAATACCGCATCAACACGCAGGCTTCGGCTATGCTTGCCGAGTACCTGGGCAACGACCTGTCTAAAATAGCCAACGAGTTGGATAAGTTGATGCTCAACATCGCCGCCGGCGACGAGATTACCCTAAAGCATATCCACGACAATATCGGCATCAGCAAGGAGTATAACGTATTCGAGTTGCAGGCCGCGCTTACCAAAAAGGATGCCTATAAGGTAAACCAGATCGTTAATTACTTTGAGGCCAACACCAAAGCCAACCCCATAGTGTTGGTTTTAGGTAACCTCAATAACTTTTTCAGTAAGGTGCTGGCCTATCATTACGTAAAAGATAAATCGCCGCAGAACCTTGCGCGCGAACTCGGTGTAAACCCCTATTTCTTAAAAGACTATGAACAGGCGGCCCGTGGCTACAACCTGGGCAAAACCTTCCAGGTGATAAGCTACCTGCGCGAGTATGATCTCAAGAGTAAGGGCGTAGAGTCTAACACCGGCCCCGGCGGACTGATGAAAGAGCTGATGTTTAAGATATTGCACTAACTCGCTTTGGAGAAGGCAGTACCGCAGCAGCATCAAACTAGCCCGATCTTTGTCGATTAGGAATCGGTCATTATTTATTGTATTTCAATAATTGTTAGTAAAAAGGACTAATACCGATTTTGCATTTTCGATACATTTTGAACTTGAAAAACAATAATTATTATATTGTTAAAGAGGGTCTGCCAGCTTTAAGCTTCAGCGCAGGCTTTTCGATAAGGTACCATGATGGGACAGCTATAAGCAATGCCAATGGAAGAGACACCAAAAAGTGTAAAAATGGATTTAGAAGATTAAATTTTGATACCAATACCTGCTGCAGAGGAAACGCGTAGATATAAAGCCCATAGGAAAAATCGCCCAATTTGTGTAAGCCTTTTACTTGGAGTTTCGGATGATAGGCAACAATCATTATACCGTAAACTACTACTAAAGAATACATAATCATCTTAATATAGTAGTTTAACATATCGGTGTAACCGAAAAAAGCTGCTGTGGCATAACTTGTCACTGCAACTAAAAGTACATATATGTTAAGAAAAATATGTTTTCGCGCAAGATAGCTAGTTACGCCAAGTAAGAATGAAAAAGCCCAAGGTAAAATATCGGGTAAATACTCTGTATCAAAATGAAAATCTTTAAAAAAAAGCGCAACAAGAATTATTACGGGTGTAGCGTTTAATAGCGCTTTGAAATTTTTACGGAATAACAAAAGCAACGCACCTGCGCTTAGTACGCCTAAATACATGAGTAACTCGGCGGGCAACGTCCACAAAGGGCTGTCAACAGCGTTTGGATATGGTAGGTGCTCAAAAGTGTGCGGCAACGTATTCCCAAAATTATGCTGAATAATCAACCTGTAGGCAAAGCTATAGACGGCCCGGCTTTGAAAATAATCTTTCAAAGGTAGGGTAGTGCAAATTGGGCCAATAATGAGCGCACAAAGTATAGCCGCTATAATCAGTCCGGGAAATATTCGTAAGCATCGAGCCCAAACAAAACTAGAGAGGGTTGGCTGCCGCAGTAAACTCTTAACGATAAGAAACCCGCTTATCGCAAAAAACACTTTAACGCCGAATCCACCCAGATCCATATAATTTACCGGATACGACATTGGCCCGCTAAAAAAATTGCCGGTAACCAAAAATGAGTGCTCAATTATTACAAGGGTTGCTGCAATAAGCCGCAAAAGATCAAAGTTATTTTTGCGGTCTCGGTCTAAATCAGAAATCGTCATTGGCAACGAATCTAATAATATTTTGAATGGTTCTGTTTCGTCTAAAATCAAACAGGTAAGCGTATCGAAAATTTAGAGCGGCGCTATTATCTCCCTGATAGGCGGCTAATTAAGCAAAGATGTAGATATTGGTTGCAACAATGCCAATAATATCTCCCTTACATTAAATGCTCCGACGGAATGTCCGCGTAAAGGCTTGAATAGAAGGTCATCAACAACGCCAAAAAAACTGACGGCGGTAGTGTTTTATATGGCTTCTATTCTTGATTTGTATCCAGCGGATTGTAGTTGCGATTGTACCCAATAGTCAGAAAGCTTGCCTTAAGATCGGAATACTGCGCAAGTAGTACTTGGGCAAGGTTGTTCTTTTTTTGATTGTTTGATAATAGAGATGGAGATTTTTCGGATAAGAAAGATAAGTAGTAAGAGAAACGCGTAGATTATTATGCAACTACTTTTTCAAATATTCGTATAACGAATTGTGTTTTTATATTAGGGTGATAATAGACTTTATTTAAATGACAGCTACACACATCTTCGCATTTACTATGCTGGGCATAGCGCTTTTACTGATTTTTGGGGTGATATTCTTCAGTATCCTTAAATACATCCAACGCCGGTACTACCCTAGCTGGAAGTTCCCTGATTACATCAGCGTGGGCTACGCTGATTACTTATATCATAAGTTTATCAAAAAAGACCTTAAATAGCGCCTTATCCTACAGTAGGCATTTCCGATTATCGGGCCTTTTTAGCATTTTTACTGCATTATACTTCTACTATATGCAGTACTGGCTCGTAAAATCGGAACCATTTAAATACAGTTGGGATAAGTTCAATCAGGAGGGCCGCACTTTTTGGGATGGTGTGCGCAATTACCAGGCGCGTAACAATCTCAGGGCCATGGCCACCGGCGATTTGGTGATGTGGTACCATAGCAACGAGGGCAAGGAGATCGTGGGCATAGCACGCGTGGTAAAAGAAGCCTACCAGGACCCCACGACCGAAGACCCGAACTGGGTAGTGGTTGACCTGGAACCGGTAGAAAGCCTTAAGCGCCCCGTAACCCTTGAAGAAATAAAAGCCGATGAGCCTTTGAAAGATATTGGCCTGGTGCGCCAGGGGCGGCTATCGGTAATGGGCCTTAAACGCGAAGAGTTCGACCGCATATTGGAACTGGCCGAAAAATGAAGAACCATCCCTTACGCATTCACAACGCCATAAAAATATTGCTTGTAGCAGTTTGTCTGTGCACCATTTCGCTATTTGCTAAGGCGCAGGATCCATTTGCCCGGTTTGCCAATTTATTTACCGTGCCCGCCCATTATGTGGTTAAACATGTGGATAAAGCCCCTGTAATAGATGGCAACATCGGCAAAGCCGAATGGCAACAAGCTGCGTGGACTACCGATTTCGTTGATATAGAGGGCGACCTGAAACCAAATCCATCGCTGCAAACCAAAATGAAGATGCTTTGGGATGATAGCTGCCTGTACGTAGCCGCCCGCATAAGCGATCCGCACGTGTGGGCCACCCTTAAAAAGCACGACGATATCATTTACCTTAATAACGATTTCGAGCTGTTTATCGATCCGCTTAACACCATGCATCAGTATTACGAGCTGGAGGTAAACGCTTACAACACCATATTCGATTTATTGTTGACAAAGCCATACCGCAATGGCGGCAAGGCGGTGATCAGCTGGGACGCAGCGGGTTTGCGCTCTGCTGTGCAGGTGCAGGGAACAGTTAACAACCCTGCCGACCGCGATACCGGCTGGACGGTGGAGATGGCCATCCCTTTTAAGGCTTTGAATGCCATGGCGCAGGAAATAAAGCCTGGTAATGGTTCGATGTGGCGCATCAATTTTTCGCGCGTACAATACGATACCGAAATAGTCGGCGGCGAATACCGTAAATTAAAGGACAGCACCGGTCGCACCCTACCCGAACGTAATTGGGTATGGAGCCCGCAAGGCGTTATCAATATGCATTGCCCCGAGCGTTGGGGCTACCTGCTTTTCAGCAAAGGAAACAAAGTTGCTCAATTTAAGATGCCCTATGCGGAATTACAGAAAAAATACCTTTGGTTGGTTTATTACAAGCAAAAAGAATGGTTGAAAGCCAAGGGGAACTATGCACTAACGCTTGCCGATTTGGGAGTAGATACGGCGGTTAAGGTAGCGGGGGCTATCAATACCCTAAGCCTGGAAGCTAAGGGACAAACTTTCATTGCCCGCATTAGCGGCGGTAGCAATAAAGTGACTTATACAATAAATCAGGACGGTTTGGTACAACAAGAAACTGATAAATAAAATGAATAAACGGGAATTTTTAAAAGTGGGCATACTCACTGCCGCCGCAGCGCAGTTGCCTTTAGGAAGTTTTGCCGCAGGCAAAAAGAAAAAAGGTATGAAAAACTGGGTTTGGACCAACCCAAACAGCAAAGATACCGACGAGGAACTGCCTGCCCGTTATGCAGCATACAAAGCCGCAGGCATTACCGGTATTTTCTTCGAGGCAGATAGCGAGCGCCATTTCCGTGCAGCCAAAGCACAGGGGCTTGAAACACACCGCTGGATATGGACCTTCAACCGCGCCGAATTGGTGAGCCAACACCCGGAGTGGTACAGCGTGAGTCGCAAAGGTGATTCCTGCGCGGATAAGCCGCCTTATGTTGGTTATTACCGCTGGCTGTGCCCGTCGCGACCGGAGGTGCAGGAGTATCTTGAAAAAACTGTTACAGATATTTTAGCGCTGGATTATGTAGACGGCATCCACCTGGATTATGTGCGCTATTGCGATGTAATTTTACCCGTAAACCTTTGGGATACTTACAAGCTCGACCAAACCCGCGAACTGCCCGAATACGATTTTTGCTATTGCAATGTGTGTAAGGGCAAATTTAAGGAGAAGTACGGCTACGATATCGACCAGGTGCAATACCCCGACGCGAGCCTATCCTGGCGTTTGTTCAGATACGGGAACATCACGCGCGTGGTAAACAGCATAGCGGATATTGCCCATCGCAACAAAAAACAGATTACTGCTGCCGTTTTCCCAACGCCGGAGATTGCCCGCCGTAACGTAAGGCAGGATTGGACGAATTGGAACCTGGACGGCATTTGCCCTATGATATACCATGGCTTTTACAAAGAAGGCGTAGGCTGGATAGGCGATGCCGTTGCCGAGGGTGTACACTTTTTAGCGGGCAAATTCCCGATATATGCTGGCGTGTACCTGCCCGATTTTAAGAACGATGACGAAGTGAAAACCGGTATCCAAAACGCGTTCAGGAACGGCGCGGCAGGCATATCATTCTTTGGTAACGTTACCCCCGGGGTATTAGATGCCCTCAAGGTTACGATAGCAAGTAATAAACCGGCTTAACTTATTGTAAGGCAAGCCTAGTGCCGATAGTTTTCGGCGCGATGAGGATGTAAGAAATATCAGTAAACAGACACAGGATTAAAGTAAGCTTCTTTAATTGGGATCAATTGAGTTGTTAAACGGCTAACAATTTTTTATAGATACCAAAATTTTCGTCGTCGAAACAAATAAAAATCACTTCATCAATGCCCTCTTGGTTTTCCAGGAATATATCAACAGTTTCGGTTGCTATTTCTGCAGCCCGCTGCTTGGGGAAACGGTAAACGCCCGTACTGATATTAGGGAAAGCAATGGTTTTGATGCCATTATCGAAAGCCAGCATAAGGCTATTGGTATAGCAATTGGCCAACTGTTCTTCTTCCTTCAGCACATTCTTCCCGCCATTGTAAACCGGTCCAACGGTATGGATTACATATTTAGCGGGCAGGTTACCACCCGAGGTAATAACCGCCTTGCCTGTTTTGCAGCGGCCTTGCCTGTCCACAATCTTTATACATTCTTCCAGTATTTGCTTGCCGCCTGCCCTGTGAATGGCTCCATCAACGCCGCCGCCGCCCATCAGGCTGCTGTTGGCTGCATTGACGATTGCATCAACCTGTAATTTGGTTATATCTCCCTGCTGCAGTTTTATTTTTGTATCCATAATGAAATAACGGTTTTTCAGCATTTGTATCTGAGTAGAAAATATTCAAATATGGCGGCCTTATTGGCGAATATGTAATTTATTGAACGGCTAATAATTAAGGCAGTGATTTTTTTTTATTTCGCCTTTTAAATAAGCGGTGTACTTTATAGCATCTTCCCGGGTTAAGTGTAAACCATCAAAAGTATTGCAATGTTTCCAATTTGGGAGGGGGATATATTTGTAGTTGGATTTTGGAAAAGTTTGCAAAAATTTGGTCCGTAGAAACTTTTGTAACGGCAATTCCTGTATTCGGGTATCTATTGGCATTTCAAAAAACACGATTACAACGTTCTTTTTTTGCATGTAGGATACATAAGATTTTAAGTTGTTAAAGCTATCTACAACGTCTTCCTGGCGCGGTAATTTAAAGGATTCAATGTAGGTATCGTGGGTCATTTTTGTTGACAGGTCACCAGGCTCATTATCCGCTTTGATTTCCGCAGAAATGCTAATTTTAGAAGTCCTTCCGCCGTGCAAAACTTCTTTTATTTTATCTTTAGAAAAATATACCCCCTTTAGGATTATCTTACTAAATATTGCAATTGGTTGTTTATCTTTTCGTAAAGCTGGAATTTCTTTTTTTGAATAATAATTTATGGGCGAGAACAGCGCGTTAGTAAATACTTTGTTCTCTTTTCTCATAAAAACATTGGTTTCAATTAATACCGCCCGGGGTAGATGCTCCCGGTGTTTTAAAATATTAAGGCCATCGTAAATGCTTTGTCCCCCCATGGCAAGGTTATATGTGTCTTGGAGGCTATCAGTAACAATCCGTGCCGATAGCGAAGAACCCACTATCACGTTTCTATAACTTGCCGTGTCGTCATATATAAAATTTTCCGCTTTTGTAACGTTTTGCTGGTCGGTATTTTGGGTGGCAGACCACCATTTGGGAGCCATCCATTTAACAAATACCCCATAGGCAACAAGGCCAAGGAATGCTAGGATAAATGCTTTTCTTATCATCACGTCAAAATTGGAAGTAAATAAAAGGACTAACTGGCCCACTGTTTAAAACTATGCAAAAAATAAGAATTGCATAAACCACAAAATCGTATTTTTTTATTGTTTGGAAAATAGTGTTGGTGCGATTCACATATAATAAATGATACAAAAATACCGGGCTGGAGTAAAGTGCTATGTGCACTATATCAGGATCTATTACCAGTGTTGTGTTATGTAATAAGGAGTTTAAGTAAACAAGTACATATTCAAACTTTGGTAATTGAAAAAGTAACCAGGCTAACGTTACAAAGGAGAAAACCAGGCATCTTTTTAGCGTAATTATCCATATGCCCTGTGGCCGGTGAGTTTTTCCGCTTAACATTCTTTCTACAACTAAAGCAAGACCATGCATTAGTCCCCAAACGGCGTAACTCCAGGCTGCGCCGTGCCAAAGCCCGCCTAATATCATTACTATCATCAGGTTAATATACATTCGTAGTTTCCCCCGCTTGTTGCCTCCCAAGGGGATATAAAGGTATTCCATTAGAAAAGATGATAAAGAGATATTCCAACGTTTCCAAAAGTCTTTAAACGATGTGGAGATGTAAGGGAAATTAAAATTATCCGGAAATGTGTACCCAAAAAGTCGTGCAAGGCCAATGGCTATTAGCGAATAGCCTGCGAAATCGGCGAAGATTTGGCAGGAGAAGCCAAAGAGTAATGTTATTAATTTAATCGATGAGCTGCCAATAAAAAAGGAAGGATTAGTCATCCAGAAAGTAAAGTTACTTAGGTTGTCGGCAACAACCATTTTAAAAAAATAACCCACTACCAGTTTTTTAAAAATGGGTTCCCAAGCAATGTCAGCTATCTTTTTTACACCAATTTGGGGCAAAAAATCATGTGCTTTTACAATTGGCCCCGAAATAAGCTGCGGAAAAAAACCTTTAAAAAACAGGATGCGTTCTGCGTGTTTTACAAATGATACAGGTACAATATCCTCACCTAAAACATATTTTCGCGAATAGACGTCAACAATAAGGCTTATACCTTGAAAGGTGAAAAATGAAATGCCGATAGGTAAGGGGATGCTAACAATAAATTGCCCAAACGAATCGGAGCCATCGGTAATTGTTGTATAAATGAGCGCGCTGTATTTAAAGAAAATTAAGATAGCCAGGTTTAGAACAACCCCCGCAATTGCAGCATGTTTTCGATACCTGATTTTGCCATAAACCACCAAATAGCTGGATATTATATTAATACTTACAGAAAGTAATAGCAGTAAAACTAATATAGGCTGGTTATAAGCATAAAAAACAAGGCTGGCAATTATTAACACCGGTACTTGGAACTTATAAAGAACCGGAATATAATATAAGATAAAGGTTGCAAAAATTAATATAACAAACGGAAGACTATTGAATAACATGTCATTAGGATAAAGGCAGGATTTTAGTTAAAGATAGCTAAATTGTATAATTTACTTCTTCTGTGCGGCAAAAAACAAAGCCTTTAACTCCGTAGCATCATCCGGTTTCATTTTACCACCAAGTATCAGCCTCAGCTGGCGGCGGCGAAGCGCACCATCGTAAAGTTCAATTTCGTCTTCGGTTACGGGCAGCAGAGGTGGAACATTTACCTTGCCGCCATCCTTATCCAGGGCTACAAAGGTGTAGTAGGCTTCATTACTTTTATGGCGGGTGCCCTGGGGGATATTCTCCGCATAAACGTCCATGCGCACCTCTACAGAGGTGGTAAATGCACGCGTAACCTTTGCCTCTATGGTAATTACATCGCCAAGTTTAATGGGGTGATGGAAGGAAACGTTATCTACCGATGCCGTCACCACCACGCGGTTGCAATGCTTTTGTGCCGATATAGCGGCGGCAATATCCATCCAATGCAGCAGGCGCCCACCCATTAAATTGTTGAGGGTGTTGGTATCGTTGGGCAATACCAACTCGTTCATAATGGTGAATGATTCTTTAGGCGCTTTTCCTGTCATAAATGCAAAGATAGTTTTTTCTGATTTGCGTTACGCTGATTTAACCACAGAGGGCGCGGAGTTTTACGCAGAGATTCACAGAGAAAAAAGGAGTTTTATTTAGAGTCTGCCAGATGCAAGGCTCTGTGAACCTCTGCGCCTCCTCTGTTAACTCTGCGGTTAAATAATAGTCTAAGGCCTCACCGTCCTTAACAAACTATAGCCCACCAATTCTTCCCAACGGGCACCTGCTGGGCGGGCGTAAACCAGCAGCTGGTATTCGTTCTCCGTTTCAAAATAAGTGCCCTCCAGTGCCGTGTAATCGGGCTGTTTGGTGGCGTTGTTTACCCAAACGTACATATAATCGTAAACGCCTTGTTTTAGCAGCAGGTTGGTGTAGAAACGGCCGCGGGCATCGAATGTCATGCGGCTTTGCTCGTTTATCTTAAAATCATTAAACTGACCAATGATATAGGGCGTGCCCTCCACTTCGGATTTATTGGTGCCCACATTGAAATAAATATGTGCGTAATCGGCATCCGTGCGTGCGTCTCGGCCATCCTGGTTAATGATATAGTATTTGCCGTCGTTATCGTAAAGTAAAGTGTAATTGGGCAGGTTGCGGTTCGGGTCGCCCAATAGCATTACGGTATTGGCGGTATCGCGGTATATCTTGGCGATGCGCTCGGAGTTCAGCTTCAACGACCGCGTATCAAAATGCCTGAACTCGTTGCCGCCTGCAAAATCGTTGATGTTTACATCGTTATAAACCAGCTGCGTGCCGCGGATATAAGTAGGCACGGTGTTCATCCTGCCGGTTTCGGGCCTTGCGTTTTGCATCACCAATACGCGGATATCGCGGTTGGGGTTCTGCACGTTCAAGCCGCCATAATCTACCGTAAAATTCAACTTTTGATTTGTACGCCTCGCTAAAACATTATTGGATGACGTGATAGTGCCCCCAACACCAACTCGGCTATTCAATACGTACATCCTGCGGGTGAGAATCAACTTTGTTGGGTCGGCATCTTCATAAATCTTCAAAACATAATTGCCCGCTATTTTTGGGGCAATGTTTTGATTGGGGAGCGTGAGCTCGTAATGCGTGTATTTTTGGAAGGTGGCCGATGAGTAACTGTAGTTGAAAAGCCTGTCGTCCATAAAGGTTTGCAGGTACTCGGCAGGGGAGAGGTTAGACGATTTCCAGTTGGCATCGCAATGCTCTATAGTGTAAGAAAAATTACGGCTGCCGCCGCTAAGATCGTCGAATCCTAAGGTTACTTTTTCGTCGCTGTTTAATGTAATTACCGGGAAGGCTGCGGCCTGTTTATCTACCTTATAAAACTCTACGCTTTTTATTTCGGGCCGGAAGATGTTATTACCGTAGGGGGATTGAGCAAAACTAGAGCTGCCGAAGAATAAAATAAGGACGGTAAGTAAAATTGTTGGTGACAACAACAAAAACGGCGGGGTAAACACCAACAACGGCCAGAAAAAGCGGGGGGATGTGCGATTCCCCTCTTGAGAGGGGGGGAGGGGTGTGTACTCTGCGGAATGGTTAGCGAGGCTTGCATTGCGGCGAACACACCCCTGCCACCACACAAGACCACGCGCCCCCTCTCGAGAGGGGAACAAAAGCCATTTTTCGGCATACCCGTAGGCTTGCATAGCGCCTTGGCGTGCCGATGATTGCCACGCTATCGCTCGCGAGGACGTGGTGGCGACTGGCGACAAAACCAACGGCGAAAGGGCTAACGCTTTTTTCATTATCACAATAATAGCACAAAAACGCGGGTGCGGGAATTTACTTCAGCAGTTTTTTTACATCATTGCCGTCGGTTTTAACCGACGGAGCGCCTGGAAAAGTGATACCGGCTTCAGCCAAACGCCCGGCACTGGTTCGGCTAAAGCCAATTTGATACCAAACAAAACCGTCCCATAAATGGGACGGCAGTGAAAATGTTGTATCGAATTGGCTTTTTCAAAAGCTCCTCCTTCAGGGGGCTGGGGGGCTACGCCTCCAACTCCATTATTTGCTCGGCAAGTGCTTCCCATTTTTGTTGCAGGCCGCCAAGCTCCATTTTTTTAAGCTGATAGCTGTTGTTTACCTGCTTCATCTTTTCGGCCTGGTTAAAAATGGAGTTATCAGCCAATTGGGCCTCTAAGGTTTTTATTTCCTTTTCTACCAGGGCAACGTTATCCTCCAGCTTTACTAAATCCTGGTTAAGCTTTTTCAGCTGCTGGTGTTTGTTTTCGCCACCGGCTGGTTGTTTAACTGGCGCAGTTTCCTTCTTCTCTTCCTTTTTAGGCTGAGGGGCAGGTGTAGCTACAACCGGTTCCAAAACGCGTTTGGCGTTCCATACATCGTACTCGGCGTAGGTACCGGGGTATTGTTTTATCTTTTGATTTTCGATAAACCAGATTTTGTTGGCCACGTTATCCAGGAAGTACCTATCGTGCGATACCACGATAACCGTACCTTCGTACTGCTGCAAGGCCTGTATCAATATATTCACCGAAGCCATATCCAGGTGATTGGTAGGCTCATCCAGTACCAAAAAGTTAGCATCTGCAGTAAGTGCCTTAGCCAATGCCACGCGCGATTTCTCACCACCCGATAGCACCTTTATCTTCTTGAAAACATCATCGCCGGTAAACAGGAATGAACCCAATATTGAGCGTAACTCGGTATCGGTATGTTTCGGCGCAAAAGCCTGCAACTCCTGTAATATCTGGTTTTCTAAATGCAACGACTCCAACTGGTGTTGCGCAAAGAAGGTTTGTGTAACGTTATGGCCTGTTTGGGATGTGCCCTCAAAATCGGTATCGGCACCGGCAACTATACGTAGCAGGGTTGATTTACCTTTACCGTTGGCACCGATTAAAGCAATTTTATCACCTTTTTCAATGATGGCTTCGGCATCATCCAAAATATCGATGGTTGGATATTTTTTGGTGATATGCTCCATGGTAACCACGTGCCTGCCGCTTTGCTTGCTGAAACGGAAGCTGAAGTTAACTTCGGGGTTATCATCATCCACATCATCAACACGCTCCATTTTATCGAGCATTTTGATACGCGACTGGGCCATTTTAGCCTTAGACGCCTTTGCACGGAAACGCTCAATCAAACGCTCTTCCTGCTTTATTTTTGATTGCTGATTTTTGAACTCGCCACGCTGAATTTCGGCACGTAAAGCTTTTTCTTCCAGGTAAAAAGAGTAGTTGCCTGCGTAAACGTTCAGCTTACCCTTGCGGCTTTCGACCGTGCGGTTAATCACTTTATCCAAAAACCACCTATCGTGCGATACGATGATGATGGCACCATTGAAGGCTTTCAAATAATCTTCCAGCCATTGGATGGAGGGTAAGTCAAGGTGGTTGGTAGGCTCATCCAGTAAGAGGATATCCGGTGCCTGCAACAGTATTTTGGCAAGCATCACGCGCATACGCCAGCCACCGCTAAAGGTACTTAGCTTGCGCTGGCATTCGGCTTCGCTGAAACCTAGACCTGCTAAAATTTCGTGTGCCTTATATTCAATGTTGTAACCATCCAGCAGTTCAAATTCGTGCTGTTTATCGCTTAGTTTATTTAGAAGGTCTTCGGAGTAGTCTGTTTCCAGCTTCTTCAAAAGGGCTTCGATCTCATCGTGCAGTTGGTTCTGGCGCTCAAAGGCTTCCATAGCCACGTGTACGATGTTCTTGTCGGATGAATAGGAGAGTAAATCCTGGTTCAGGTAACCCATGGTAAGGTCCTTAGCCATAGATATCGTACCCGAGGTTGGTTTGTAATCGCCTACGATTATCTTCAGGAGCGTGGTTTTACCGGTTCCATTGGCCCCAATCAGGCCAATTTTTTCTCCCGGTTTTATATGCCAGTTAGCTTCATCGTACAGCGCCCGGGCACCAATCTCAAACGTAAGGTTATTTATAGCGATCATTTGCCGCAAAGATACGCATTTGCGGCGAAGCCGCCAATGACAGATTAGATATGGGTGGTTAGAGGTCGGATGTTGGAGATTGGAGGTTAGTTAAATGGAAGCGAGAGGTTTAATTATCAGATTTTAAAAATCAAAGTTTCAAACTTTTCTCTTATTATGGCACCCCCTGCGGGCCGGGCTTTCTGGGGCTGCGCTGCGCTTCGGCCCCGTTGCCCCGCTCTTGCCCTGGCACCGTGGCTTCCCCCTACAATCCCTGGTGCGGTGAGCGGCTTTAAAAAATATTCTACTTAATCTTTAATCTCCAGCCTCTAACCTCTTACAGTACTTAACCACCCCTCCGCCATCAGTCTTGATCCCGCTACGCTGGGGTGTACGCCATCCAGGGTCCAATAATTGGCAGAGCCGGTTTCCAATGCCTTGTCGAATATCTTTTGTAAGGGTATGAATGGCGCGTCGAATTGCCCGGCCAAATCTTTCGCCGCTTTTTGGAACAACAGGAACGTAGGGTACCATTTATCATCCACGAATTTGGTGCCCTTTAAAGCAAACGGCTCGCCAATGATGAATTTTACGCCGGGCAGGGCTTTTTGAGTCCGCTCCAGCAGGGCCTTGTAATCAGCAATATAGGTATCTATGGTGCCTTTGTAACCGCTGGTTAGGCTATGCCAAAAATCATTAACGCCAATGTGGATGCTTACTACGTTTGGTTTCAAGGCCAGGCAATCGGTTTCCCAGCGTTCTGCCAATTGGTACACTTTGTTGCCGCTTACGCCGCGGTTATATATTTTAAAGTTTTTTTGCGGGTGTTTCAATAATAGTTCGCTGGCGGCATAGGTGGTGTAGCCTGTGCCCAGCATGTCGGTGGTGTTTGGCTCGGTTGCGGCATGGTTGCGGCCCCAGTCGGTAATAGAATCTCCCTGGAAAAGTATTACGTCGCCATCATTCAGCTCTACTTTCTTTGCCGATGATGTGCCAACGGCAGCCGACACAATTTGCGGAATTGACAAGGTGGCAACAGTGCCTATGGCAGCGTTTTTAAGGAAGTTACGACGGGAGTTTTGCAGGAAATTCTTCATGGTTAGCTTTATCTTTTCCAATTTGGATGGCAACTAAAATACAATTTTCCTGATGATGTTAAACCTTAAATATTAAAAACGGTAAATTCGCGGCATGTATCAATTGCTAAAGCCCCTACTGTTCAAATTCGACCCGGAGAACGTGCATTACTTCGTTACCCGCAACCTGAAGCGTTTTAATAAGGTGCCGGGCGGAACGGCCATCAGCAAAGCCATCTGGGCATCTGATGATAAACAATTGGAGCGTGACGTGTTTGGCCTGAAATTTAAGAACCCGGTTGGTCTTGCGGCGGGTTTCGATAAAAATGCCGAGCTGATTGCCGAGATGGGCAACCTCGGTTTCGGATTTGTAGAAGTAGGTACGGTTACGCCATTGCCGCAACCGGGTAACGATAAGCCGCGCATGTTCCGCCTGCCGGCAGATGAAGCGCTCATCAACCGCATGGGTTTCAATAATTTAGGGGTGGATGTTGCTGCGGAACGCATCGCCGCCTATCGCAAAAGCCTTAAACCAGGCGAAAATGCGTTGATTATCGGCGGTAACATCGGTAAAAACAAGGTAACGCCCAACGAGGAAGCAGTGAGCGATTATATCAAATGCTTCGACAGGCTTTTCGATGTGGTGGATTATTTTGTGGTGAACGTAAGCTCTCCCAATACACCTGGCCTTCGTGCTTTGCAAGAAAAGGAACCGTTGATGCATATTCTGAATACCTTGCAGCAGCGTAATAGCAAAAACGGCATCAGCAGGCCGATCCTCCTTAAAATTGCGCCGGATTTGACCGATTCGCAGTTAGATGATATTGCCGATATCGTAAAGCAAACCGGTATAGCGGGCATCATCGCTACCAATACCACCATCAGTCGCGATGGGCTGACATCCGAATTTAAAGGCGAAACAGGCGGGTTAAGCGGAAAGCCTTTAACCAAACGTTCTACCGAAGTAATCAGCTATCTGCATAAAGTATCAGGCGGCTCGTTCCCGATAATTGGGGTAGGCGGCATCCATTCGGCAGCGGATGCTGTGGAGAAGTTGGAAGCAGGCGCGGTGCTGGTGCAGCTGTACACCGGTTTTATTTATGAGGGGCCTGGGCTGATATCAAAAATTAATAAGCGGTTGTTATCCGTTTAATATTATGGCAAATACCTTTTCGCAAATTTATTTACAATTCGTATTTGCTGTGCAAAACAGGCAAAGTTTGATTGCTAAACAGCATAAGGAAGAATTGCACAAATATATCACCGCATTGGTGCAGCACAGGAAAGCGAAGATGCTGGCTGTTAACTGTATGCCTGACCATATTCATTTATTCGTAGGATTTAAACCGACGATATTGATATATGATTTTGTTAAAGAAATTAAGGTAGAGAATGAATTTATCAATAGCAAGGATTGGGTGAGGGGGAAATTTAGTTGGCAGGAAGGATATGGCGTGTTTTCGTATTCTCAATCTCACGTTGACAATGTTGTTAACTACGTGCTGAACCAAGAAGCGCATCATCAAAAAAAGACTTTTAAGCAGGAGTATTTAGGATTATTAAAGAAATTCGAACTAGAGTACGACGAGCGATACGTTTTCGATTTTTTTGAGTAACCAGGGAAAGGATTAGTCGCGATAGGGGGCACCTACGGAGCCCTGAAATGTCAATTTTCTCTTTCTATAAACACGTGGCTCCGCTGGAGCCGATTTGCATTGACGACACCAAACAGGATTATGTCTCTTTTCAAGGATTTTTGACGCTCCGTTAGGAGCATCGTGTTTATAGAAAAATAGAAGTAAGGTTTTGGCTCCGTTAGGTGCCTCCTTAAATTTGCAAATCGGCGACGATGTTGATTATGGTAATCCGTTAAATCCTATAAATCCCGATTCCGATAAACAAAAAAAGGCGTACCGAACATCGGTACACCTTCAAATCTTTTGTTGAGATAGAATTACTTGCCTGCAGCTATAGCTAAAACAGCATTGTTTTTTGCTATCTGGCTATCTTTTTTTTCTGCCGAACGGCTGCCCAACTCAATGTTGGTAGCTAACTTTAAAAACTGTACTTCTAAGCGAGAGAAAGTTTTGTTTCTTCTATCTTTTCTTTTTAAACGAGTAACGCCCATGATCTTTTATTTTATAAAATATATTAACCCTGAGGTCGGAAGCGGATTCGAACCGCTGTAGGAGGTTTTGCAGACCTCTGCCTAGCCACTCGGCCATCCGACCTTTTTTAAGGATTGCAAAAATAGTAATTATTATTTGCTAATCAATTTTTATTGAAATGATTTTGCAGCAAGTTTTGCACAAAATATAGCAGTAGCTATCGCAACGTTCAATGATTCGGCACCGCCAACACGTGGAATGGTTACCGGATGCTGTATAAGCTGCTGAATATCGGGCCGAATGCCGTTTCCTTCGTTGCCCATAACAATCAACGCTTCTTTACCAAAATCTACATCGTAGATGCTTTCGCCGTTGAGCAAGGCACCATATACCGGCAAGTCTGCCGAACGCAAAAACTCCTTCAAATCGGTATAACTGATATTCATGCGGGCCAGGCTGCCCATGGTGGCCTGCACTACCTTAGGGTTGTAGGCATCTACGGTATCTTCGCTGCAGATAATATTGGTAATGCCAAACCAATCTGCCGTGCGGATGATGGTACCCATATTGCCGGGGTCCTGTACGCCATCTAGCACCAGGCTATGCTTATTTTTCAGGTCTGCATCGCTAAAACCGGCCCATTGTGGTATGTAAACCGCCGCAATAGCATCGGCAGGGTTCTTCAGCGTGCTTATTTTTTGAAGCTCAGCAGTCGAAATCTCCTGAAAGTTTATTTTTCGGGATAAATTGAGCAATTTTGAGGCAATGCCCGGCGTGTGGTAAATTGTTTGGATGCGGTATGGCGAGTTAACAAATTCAATGATGGATTTATAACCCTCTACCAGGAACAAACCACTTTGCTGGCGAAACTTTTTGTGTTGTAGAGACGTTAGTAAACTGATTTGAGATTTTGAAAGCATATTTAACACCCGGCCGTTACCGTCTTGCAATATTAAGTATTTTAGTGGTTATTATGTCCGCTTGCAGCGTTACGCGTGGAATAAAGCCAAACCAGATTATCGTACGCA
The DNA here is from genome assembly GCF_004519315.1 of Mucilaginibacter psychrotolerans. GTDB lineage: Bacteria > Bacteroidota > Bacteroidia > Sphingobacteriales > Sphingobacteriaceae > Mucilaginibacter > Mucilaginibacter psychrotolerans. The sequence goes on along the minus strand of NZ_SOZE01000005.1, from coordinate 25,520 downwards.
AGGTTACGCTGAAGGGTATAGATGGTGAATTCTCCGAAGCCGCCTTGAATTATGTAGACAAAGAACAACAACCCAATAACTGGCTAAACCTGCAATTTTATTACACTTTCAGCAAAAAAGGCAAACGTAACATAGGCGAGGCTCCGGCTTTATTGGATAGTAACCTGGTTGAGTTTTCGCGCCTGCAGCTGCAAAAATACCTGCAAAACAAAGGGTACCTTAAAGCCAGGGTGACCGATTCTATCGTAGTAAAAAAGCAAAAAGCAGAGTTGATTTTTACAGCCACCGAAGGCCCGATGTTCCACATCAGGAATTATAAAGACAGTATTGCCGACCCGAACGTGCGGAACCTCTACCGCAGCAGCAAAAAGCAATACTCGCATGTAAACGCCGGCAGCCGCTTTGATACTGATAGTCTGGCTTACGACCGCGACCAGTTTTTCCAGGTGATGAAGCGGAACGGTTACTTTGATTTTTATCGCCAGTACATCAACTTCGAACCGGACAGCAGCTACCGCCAAAGCGTGGTGGATTTGGTGATGATTATTGATAACCCCGCCGGTAAACCAGCCCACCCCACTTATACCATCAATAATACCCTCATAACCATTGCCACCAGCAATGGCCGCAAAACAGGCAAGGCCGATACCATACAGGTAGATTCGCAATTTAGATATGTAGATTACTCGGGCCGTTTTAAGCCTAAAACCGTTACCGATTATATCTTTCAGAAAAAGGGGCGTTTGTTCGATATCGATATGCAAACGCTTACCACCACGCGCCTATCGGAATTGAACGTTTTCAGGAATGTGCCCAGTCCTATCTACGATAAACTGCCCGATAGCACAAATCGCCTGAATACCCGGCTGGAGATAGTGCCGCTCAAAAGGATGTCTGACAGGGTAGAGGCGGAGTTCCTTTTCAATGGCGGTCGTTATGGTTATAACCTTGGTAATACTTTTACCAACCGCAATATTTTTAAACAGGCTGCTGCCCTGCAAGTAAAGATTAACTGGAGCATATTGTTTGATAGCGGGCGCAACGCCGGCGATAACAAAGGCATCCAGAACCAGGAGTTCAAAACGGGCGTTAGCCTGATTTACCCCCGCCTCGTTTCTCCGTTCGATTTCCCCAACCTGGCCAAATTCGGGGTGCCGCATACCACATTCTCTACTAACTTCTCCTTGTTTTACCAGAAAGGCCTGGTGCAGCGGCGCAGCTGGATAAACTCCATTACTTACGATTTCTTCGATACGCGTACTAAGCAGCACTCTATTACGCCCATCAATATTGAGTTTAGCAGTGGCAGCATAGATCCGGTTGCCAAGGCCGAGTTGCTTAAACAGAATCGTTACTCGTATGTGTACCTTATTGGCCGCACCACTTTTACATCAGGCTCGCAGTACACCTTTCAGTATAATACCATCAAGCTAAACACCTACGAGAATTTTTATTATTTCCGCGGAAGTTTGGATTTGGGTGGCGGTACGCTTAACCTGCTTAGCCGCGCACTTAATACCAAGAGGGACACCCTGGGGCAGCGCACCATTTTTGGTAACGCTTTTTCGCAATACATCAAAACCGAGATCGATTACCGGCTGTATAAAAGTCTGGGCGGCGAAAAGCAATTTATTTTTCGCTTTAGCCCCGGTATTGGCGTGCCTTATGGCAACAGCAACCAGCTGATATTTGAAAAGAACTTTTATACCGGCGGTGCTAACGATATACGGGCCTGGCTACCGCGTACGCTGGGGCCCGGCCAGTTTAACCGCGCCAGTTACGGGGTAGGAGGGGCTGCCGATACCACACGCGCCCGCCTTAAATACCTGGACCAGTTTGGCGAGATAAAGATGGTGGCCAACCTGGAATACCGGTACAAACTGATGGATAACTTCTTCGGCACGAAGTTGAAGGGGGCGTTGTTTATGGATATGGGAAACGTTTGGCGCCTAAATAAAACGACGGATAACCCCAACGGCGAGTTCAGGCTCAATAATCTTTTCAATTCTACCGCGATAGGCATAGGTACGGGCCTCCGTTTCGATCTTAGCTTCTTTATCTTCAGGCTTGATGCTGCGTTTAAATTCAAAGATCCGCAGTTCAGCGGATCCGACCAGTGGGTGCTTATTAAACACGCAGGTGAGTTGTTTAAGGCCGGCGACTTTAAAAAGGCCTACCTTAAAGCCAACAGCACCGGAACAGATGGCAATGGCAACTACGTGGGCGATAGCTACAACTTTATGCAGCTGAACTTTGGTATAGGGCTACCGTTTTAAACATAATTGCCTGACGCTGGAATTTCTGTATTACGTTTACATCAGCAATACTTTCCAGGCATCCGCTACCAGGCCATCGTCCAGCAGATGTTTGGCGTGTAGGTGTAATTGCAATTCGCGGGTTTGGCTGTCGCCGATGGTAGCATCGAAGAGTTCTTTTATCACATCACTTTGGGCAAAGGCTTCGATTTCTTCATCGGTAGGCAATGCCTCCACATTCCCCAATTGCCCCAGGTTATTGCCCGTAAGCACTTTGGAGTTGCGAATGGCATATGGTATAGCATCCACGCCGATACCCATCGTACGCACGGGCTTAGCTACCTTAAATAGGTTGTCGGCGGTAACGCGGCAATACCAGTCGCCGCCCAGGCGGGCCACTAAGTCTATCTTCTCCTGGTCTATCCTGCCGGTCTCATCTAAAATATCCTCGTTAATGTGAATGAGCTTGATTTCGGCGATAACCAAATTACCTGCACCCGGGCCATCGCCAAGGCTTATCACATCTATAATTACGCATTCAAACTGCACCGGCGATTCGGCAACGCGGGGTGGCCTTACCAACTCAGACGGCAACGGGGTCAGCCCCGATTTCATGAACTCATCCACACCCGCAGGATACTCTACGCTGGATAGCGACACCTGCTGCACGATATCGTAATTCACGATATTGATGACGCACTCGGGCACTGCCAATATGTTCTCCAGCGTATGCTTGGTGGTATTATCCCTCACCCTCCGTGCCGGCGAAAACACGCAAACGGGTGGGTTGGTGCTGAACATATTAAAGAAACTGAAGGGGCTAAGATTGACGTTCCCCTCTGCATCCACTGTTGATGCCAGGCAAATAGGCCGCGGCGCAATGGCGTAGTGCAGGTAGTTCTGCAATTCGAGAGGGGAGAGGTTCGACGTGTCAAGTGTTAACATAGTTCTTTCTGATAGCATTTAACAAATTTTGTCATTGCGAGTATCCACCAGGGCTCCCCTGGAAAAAAATGTAATGACGTGTAAAAAATTAACACTGATAATCAACAACTTAAGGCCACGTCATTATAAGGGGCGGCGGGCGGACGGCGAGAGAGGGCGCGACGCGGCAATCTCGTCACTAAGCATTACGGTAATGCCTGACGACGAGATTGCCACGGCTCGCCTTTCCGCATATCCCCTACCAGGAGCCTCGCAATGACAAATTGGCTAATGGATTTTTTTATAATTTCTTCAACGCGAGCAAAGAAGACTCACTCTCGCTCTTCTTGATAATGTTCCCCAGCATTCCCAGCCCGGTTATTTCCATTTCAACCAAATCGTTGGGTTGCAGCCATTGGGTTTGATAGTTGGGATCGTTAAGCAAGCCGGTACCGTTAAGCTCCAGGAAGCATCCTGTTCCTACCGTACCCGAGCCGATAACATCACCAGGCAGTACGTCGCAGCCGTAGGCGCAGCGCTCAATGATCTCAGCGAAGGTCCAGTCCATATCGGCCATATTGCCGCTGCTTACTTCTTTGCCGTTCACCATGCATTTCATTTGGAGGTTATAGGCATTGCCGGTGTGGCCGGGTTTGGGCTCGGTTTTGTATTGCTCAAATTCATCGGGCGTAACCAGCCATGGGCCAATTACGGTAGAAAAATCCTTTCCCTTTGCCGGCCCAAGGTTCAATAGCATTTCTTCCATTTGCAGGGTGCGGGCACTCATATCGTTCATGATCATATAGCCAGCTATATAACTATCGGCATCTTCGGCTTTTATGTTGCGGCCTTTTTTATTGAGTACTACGGCTACTTCCAGCTCAAAATCGAGCTTTTGGAAATGATCGGGCATGCACTCTATTTCGCCGGGGCCCTGTATGGCATTGTGATTGGTGAAATAAAAGATAGGGTACTGATCGAATTCGGGTATCATATCTACCTTGCGGTTGCGGCGGGCAGCAGCCACATGCTGGCGAAAGGCGTACCCGTCGCGGCAACTTGTGGGGTGGGGCACGGGGGCTATCAGCTCATAAAAAAGCTCTTCTTTCCCTTGCATCTTGCCGTTGCGCAAATCCTCGTTTACACGTTTGGCGTGCTCCATCAATTCGTCGCCCCCCCATAGAAACGCGTTCATGTTATCGGGGATGAGTTTATCGCAGGAGTTAAGGTTGTAGATATGTCCTTTGATGTACACACCCAAATGCTCGCGGTCTTCGGTTTTATAGGATACTAATTTCATAAATATGGTGGTTTATTTGGTTCTTGTTTTTTAAGGTTGCGCTGCAGGAATATGTTCGCGCCGTAGATAAAGGCGGCTAAGGAGGAAAGATCCAATATGAAGTTGCTGAAATTAAAACCCAACTGGCTTTGGTCAACATAGGCCAACTTCCCGCCCGTGTAACGGTAAAATTGCCAGGGAAAGCCAATAGCAGTAAAACCATCAATGGCGGCATTATTCTCCATAAACAAAAAAGTTAAAATAACCCAAACGACTATCCCGATTAGTATGGCGTCTTTTCTGATCATGCCCGGTTTAATTGGAAACCAAACATAAAACTTTTTTATAATAAACAGTATCGATAATATTATGCTTGCATATGAAAACAACTAGTCCTACATTTGTTTACCAAATATGAGCATCATCAAACAGTTTTATTTTTCCCTGGGCCTCACCTCTATGAGTGATGCTTCTTCCTTTAGGGATGCTGTGCTCGCTACTGCCGTTTTAGCGCAATATTAGTTTTTTGTTGAAAGGTTTTAAGGTTGAAAAGTTGGAATGTTGTTCATGCCGGCTCTTTAAAACTATCCCCCGTTTCAATCGTTTAATAATTAATGCTTTAAGTTAGGTTTTACATAACTTTTCAACCTTAAAACATTCCAACATTTAAACCAATTTTTAATGCCTATTTACCATACTTTGGGGACTATCCCGCATAAGCGGCATACCCAGTTTCGTAAACCCGATGGCACCTTATATGCCGAAGAACTGGTGTCTACCGAGGGTTTCTCCAGCCTTTATTCGCTGGTTTACCATGCCTACCCACCTACCATCGTAAAGGCGCTGGGCGAGCCGTACTCTGTAGAGCCTAAAATAGTCCGCGAGAAACACTTGAAGCACACCAGCCTCATCGGTTTCAATATTGAACCTGTTGACGATTACCTGCAAAGTCGCAAACCGGTTTTGGTGAATGCCGATTTGCATATCTCTCTTGCTGCGCCTCGCCATAGCATGACGGACTATTTCTACAAGAACAGCCAGGCCGACGAGGTGATATTTATCCACGTAGGTAGCGGTACGCTCAAGACCGGCTTCGGGCAAATCAAATTTGCGTACGGCGATTATTTGGTGATACCGCGGGGGACTATCTATCAACTGGAATTCGATACCCCCGATAACCGTTTGTTTATTGTAGAAAGCTTTAGTCCTATCCGTTCGCCAAAACGCTACCGTAATGCTTACGGGCAACTGATGGAGCATTCGCCTTATTGCGAACGCGACATCAAACGACCAACCGATTTGGAGACGCACGACGAAAAAGGCGATTTCAAGATACTTATCAAAAAACAGGGTTTAATTTACCCATACACTTATGGAACCCATCCATTCGATTTTATCGGCTGGGACGGCTTCCACTACCCCTGGGCATTTTCGATACACGATTTTGAGCCGATAACAGGTCGGGTACATCAACCACCGCCAGTGCATCAAACCTTCGAGGGGAACAACTTCGTTATCTGCTCTTTCGTGCCCAGGAAGTTCGACTACCACCCGCTATCTATCCCAGCGCCTTACAACCACAGCAATGTAGATAGCGACGAGGTTTTGTACTACGTAGATGGCGATTTTATGAGCCGAAAAAGCGTGGTGAAAGGGCAAATTACTCTGCATCCGGGCGGTATACCGCATGGCCCTGCGCCGGGTTCGGTAGAGAAATCTATCGGCAAAGAATTTACCAATGAACTGGCCGTGATGATAGACCCCTTCCGGCCGCTGATGCTGACGGAAGATGCAGTAAGGATTGAAGACGAGAATTATTATAAGAGCTGGGTGATATAAGCCCCACCCAAACCCTCCCCGGAAGGGAGGGCTTTAAAAATCTTTAAAGTCTCCCCTGCCGGGGGAGATTTAGAGGGGGTTGCCACCCAGACCCTCCCCGGAAGGGAGGGCTTTAAAAACAAAATTATGAGCACACTAACTTTAAATAACAAAAACACAAAAGTCTCCCCTACCGGGGGAGATTTAGAGGGGGCCGCTGCCGCCGTCGATTTCCTCCCGCTTAACGGTACCGATTATGTTGAATTTTATGTGGGCAATGCTAAGCAGGCGGCACATTATTACAAAACCGCTTTCGGCTTTCAGGATTTGGCTTACGCTGGTCCCGAAACCGGCGTGCGCGACCGTGCATCCTACGTGTTGCAGCAGGGCAAAATTCGGCTGGTGCTGACTACGCCCTTGCATTCAGACCATCCCATTGCCGAGCATATTAAAAAGCACGGCGACGGCGTAAAAATATTGGCCCTTTGGGTAGATGATGCCTTTGATGCATTTAAGCAAACCGTTGCCCGTGGCGCCGAGCCGTACCAGGAGCCCAAGACTATCGCAGATGAACATGGTGAAGTACGCACCAGTGGTATCAAACTGTATGGCGAAACGGTACATATGTTCATTGAGCGGAAAAATTATAGCGGTCCGTTTTTACCGGGCTACAAAGCCATGCAAACTACCTATCAGCCAACTGATACCGGCCTGCTGTATGTAGACCATTGCGTGGGCAATGTGGGCTGGCATAAAATGAACCAGTGGGTTAATTTTTATGAGGATATCATGGGTTTCCGCAATATCCTCACGTTTGATGATAAGATGATTTCTACCGAATACAGCGCGCTGATGAGCAAAGTGATGAGCAATGGCAACGGCTACGTGAAGTTCCCGATAAACGAGCCTGCCGAAGGCAAAAAGAAAAGCCAGATAGAAGAGTACCTGGAGTTTTACGAAGGCGAGGGCGTGCAGCACATGGCACTGGCCACTTCCGATATCGTAAAAACCGTGACCGACCTGCAAAGTCGCGGTATAGAGTTTTTAACCGTGCCCACTACGTACTACGATGAACTTACCGACCGCGTTGGCCATATTGATGAAGATCTGGAGCCTCTTAAAAAACTAGGCATCCTGGTAGACCGCGACGATGAAGGCTACCTACTGCAAATATTCACCAAACCGGTGGAAGACAGACCTACGCTGTTCTTCGAGATTATCCAGCGCAAGGGTGCAAAATCATTCGGCGCAGGTAATTTTAAGGCACTATTTGAGGCGATTGAAAGGGAACAGGAATTGAGGGGAAACCTGTAGGGATTTCGGAATTTGGAGTTTCGATTTCGGATTTAATCGTTTGGGCCGGGCAAATTTGTCCGGCTTTTGTGTTATCTTTCGTTAATGATTGATGATGTAATAGCCGAACTAAAAGCGCATGCCGATGCTAAACACCTTGCCGGCATGCTGCGTTTCGGCATAGATAACAGCCGTGCCCTTGGTGTTAGGATACCCCAGGTGCGCTTAATTGCCAAATCTTATAAGAAAAACCATGAACTAGCTTTACAACTTTGGGATACCGGCATCCACGAAGCGCGTATCATGGCTTCGATCGTTGATGACCCCGCACAGGTTACGGAAGAGCAATTTGATACCTGGGCAAAGGATTTTTACTCATGGGACTTGTGCGACCAAGTGTGCGGCAACCTGTTCGACCGCACGCCACTTGCGGTAGCTAAAGCCATCGAATACAGCGAACGCCCTGAAGAGTACGTGAAACGCGCCGGATTCGTATTAATGGCCGGATACGCTGTCCATCACAAAAAAGCCGCCGACGAAGTATTCCTTCAATTCTTATCCATTATTGAGCGCGAAGCGCATGATAGCCGTAACTTCGTAAAGAAAGCCGTAAACTGGGCACTGCGGCAAATTGGCAAGTGCAACTTTAACCTCAAAGCTGAAGCGATAGCAAGTGCAGAGCGCATAATGCTGCAGGATAACAAGGCTGCCAAATGGATAGCGCAGGACGCGCTCAGAGAACTTTTGAGTCGGCCTTGATAAGTGACTGACTTATAAACATTTTATACTTGAACCTGTTATTTAAATATTATGAAAGCAGATACCCCCGTCACTAAATTTCAACCCATTCCGTTTATCATCAGCCTTGTTATTACGCTTGCTATTGGCGGTGTAGCATCCATGTTTACCCGGCCCGAGATAGCTGCCTGGTACACCACCTTAAAAAAACCGGGCTTTACGCCACCTAACTGGCTTTTTCCCGTAGCGTGGACTACGCTTTACATCCTCATAGCCATTGCTGCCTACCTGGTTTGGAAACGCAGAGAAGGTACCACCGTTTACAAGATCACAGCATTGATTTATAGTGTTCAACTGCTGCTGAATTTCTCCTGGTCGATAGTGTTCTTCGGCATGCACTCCGTGCTGGGCGGGCTGATGGTTATTGTGCTGTTGCTGGTATCCATTATGTTGAATATTGCCTGGTTTGGCAGGTTTTCTAAAACTGCGGCCTGGTTACTGGTGCCTTACCTGCTTTGGGTAAGCTATGCTACGCTGCTTAACACAGCAATTTTTATATTAAACAAGTAATAGAAAAAACACTAATTTTAGTGCAGGCTTACCGGCCATACATCCTCATGAAGAAAATACTTTTAGCGTGCTGTCTGTTATTCCTTGCATCGGGTTATGCTTTTGCAGATACCGTAAGCATCAAACATTTTGTGGTGAAGGAGAATCCTTTCGCTAAAGATGAGATCGCTTTGGTGGCCGTAGATACTGCGAGCAATATACAAGAAAACGTAAACGGCACCTTCAGCTTTACCATCAATGGCTTTGTGGAAGAACTGAAATTTGAAAAGGGGACGGCCTTCTATCGCCATAAACTCGAAAAATCGAGCTTTATCTTTGCTCGTCACAAAAACGACGAGGGCACCACTTCTATGCTTTACTATGTTTACCGGCACGATAGCAAACTTACACCGGTAAAAATCAGTTGGATACTGCTGGTAGCCATCCCATTAGGATTAGTTTTATTGGGTTACCTCTTTAAGCGTTTTATCATTATTGCGCTCATTATCTTCTGTATATTTCTATACTTTAACCACAGCAGCGGGCTCAGTATACCCACCTTCTTCCAAAGCGTGTTGGATGGGTTAAAGGGTATATTCTGGCACTAATTATTGATTTAGAGAATTATTGATTTAATGAATTGGCTGCTTTCAGTTGTCGAAGCTGTACGCTTTCCTTACTACTTTGGCATTTGCCGGGATGTGCTTTTTCTCAAATAAATCGTATCCCGGTTTCATGGTTTTCCAAAAGCGGAGGTTGGGCGAGGTTGAGAAGGCCTGCATGTGGTCATTGTCCATCTTAAAGGGATATATATCCAGGTTCATTTTTTCCTGCCCGGCGCCGAGGGCTTTGTAGATAAGGGTGTAAATTTCTTCGATGCGCGCATCCGTCATGGCATAGCAGCCAATGGAGACGCAATGCCCGTGTATCATAATCGCATTGCCTGTATAGCCTTTTTGCTGTTCCAATCGGTTAGGGTAGCCAATGTTGATAGCGAGGTGGTAATTGCTTGCGGGGTTAAGTTGTTTAGCTGTAATGGTATAAAAACCTTCGGGGCTTTTGCCGTCGCCCTGTTTGGTTTTGGTTCCCAAACCGCCCGAATAGTAACATATCTCATAGCGTTTAAACAACGCATATTTCGAACCTTTCTTAGCCCATACCTCCAGCTGGTTGGTTTGCTTAAAAATGCGCAGGTAAATGCGGTAATTACTATCGAAGTTACCATCCGCAAGTTGGTCCTGCAATTTTGGCCAAAGGGCCGCACGGGCGTCGCTGGCGCGCTTGCTATCGGGTAGTTCTAAAGGTTTTTTAAACGTGAATAACGACAGGAAGAGGATAAAGAATAGCTTAGGCATCGTTGGTAATTTGATTAATCAAATATACCTAAGTTAACAGTTGGTTCAGAATAAAATTTTAATAAAGTTATATAATTAGATTTTTATTCTTCAAAAAATGATTTGTTTGATATTAAAACTTGTATTTGGTTATTTTGCCGACATGGCTGAAGCTGGAAGCTTAAGCCATGCCTACCACGAGATACGCTGCGCTAATCTCGCGGCAGCGGCAATTTGGTGATAAAAACTATTTCCTCGAAAATTGTTATATTTGATAAAATGAAATTCTACGAAAAATATCCGCAACTAAAAGATAGGACTTTTTTAACAAAAGTGCTTACGGATACAATTTATTCGACTATGGCGCTCGAAGATCAAACAATTGAGGAAACTCGTGTTGAAGAACTTGTTAAAACGCTACTACATGATGCCGAATTAAAGGGGCCGCAGTTCTTTAGCAATTAAATCTTGAAGTAAGCTAAAGTCGCCTCTATCTGCCGTTTTCATGGCATTAATGTATATTTTCCTGCCTTCGCCATCCCGATGATAAAGTTGTAGAGGATGATACCCTAGTTTGAGTGCAATTAAATTCATTAGTAACCTGCCTGTTCTGCCGTTCCCATTATTGAAAGGATGTATGCGGATAAATTCATAATGCGCATAAGCCAGATTGCTCACATGGTCTTTAGCGGTGGTAAGCGCAGATAGCTTATAATTTAAATTATCGATAAACTGATAAATAAGTTGTAAAACCTGAGTGGCGTGTGGAGGATGTAAATTTCCCACAATTGCCTCATTAGTACGCCATTTGCCTGCCCAATCATATAGTTTAGAAAAACCTATCCGATGGATATCGAGTATTAATGCAGCAGATAATTCTACTTGGTTGTCTAACTCAAATATGAATAACTCAGCGTTACCTATTCCAACCCCTTCAATTTCATTGATAACATTAGGGTCGGTAATCCCTTGCAGGTTATCATCGGGTGATGGTGTCCAACTGGTGTTATTATCCATTAAAATAGGCTTTATATCCCCAACACCTGCTTCAGCTTTACATACCCTGTTTTGCTTACCGGTATCTTCGCGCCCGATTTTAAGATGGCCAGGTGGCTGTCTTTCTCGTAAGGGTCTAAACGGGTTATTTGTTGTATGGCGATGATATAGGAGCGATGCACGCGCACAAAGTAACGCGGGTCTAATGTCTTCTCGAAGAAGGCCATGGTTTTATTTTTCAGGAACGCACCTTCGGCCGTGATTACGCTTACGTAGTCATCGTCGGCTTGCAGGTATTCTACATCCTGTACCGAGATTATCTTCACTTTGGTGCCTGTTTTTACCACAATGCGCTCATTTTGCGCGGGCGATTGCGCGGCAATTTCCAATATGGTCTCGGTAGTTTTTGCGTTAGCGGCAGGCCCGGCGGCGGAGTGCGCCAAATATTTATCTATGGCTTTCACGAAACGTTCCTTGCTGAAGGGTTTCAATAAATAATCCACCGCATGGGTTTCAAATGCTTTTATGGCAAACTCGTCAAAAGCGGTAGCAAATATTACGGCAGGCGGATTCTCCACCAGTTCCAGCATCTCAAAACCGTTTATCTTGGGCATCTGCACATCCAGAAAAATCAAATCAGGCTGGTGCTGTTGTATTGCCTTCAGGCCCTCGAAGCCATCGCCGCATTCCTGCAGCACCTGTATTTGTGGAAATGCTTGCAGGTATTCCAGTACAACCATGCGTGCCAGGGGCTCGTCGTCAATAATCAAAACGCGTGTCATAACTGCGGTATTTTTATAATGGTTGTAAATATATTATCATTTGCATGGGTTTCCATCAAATCGTTGCGGGCAAATATTAAATATAATCGGCGTTGTACCCCGCTGAGGCCAAAACCAGTGCCCTTGCGGGGCCGGGATGTTTGCGAATCGTAGGGGTTTTGTATGGTCATGATGAGGTAGTTATCCTCCAGTTCGCCGCTGATGCTGATGGTTACTTCGCCGATGGTATCGTACAGGCCAAATTTTATCGCATTTTCTACCAATGGCTGCAATAGCATGGAGGGCAGCAGGGCCTTGCCGCATTTTTCGTGGCAGCTTATTTCGGTTTGCAGGCGGTGGCCAAAGCGCACCTTCTCTATCTCCAGGTATAAATTCAAATGCGTAAGCTCGTCGTTCAGGGGAACCAGTAGCTGGTCATCCTTTTTCAGCGTGCCGCGCAAAAAATCTGATAACTGGTGTATCATCTTGCGGGCCTCGTCGGGCTTAAAGCCGATGAGCGCATTGATGGAGTTTAAGCTGTTGAACAAAAAGTGGGGCTGCAATTGCTGGCGAAGGTTGTAAAGTTCGGCATCGCGGGCTAGTTTTTCGGCTTCGGTTTTGCGTTCTTCGGTTTTCTTGTTGTCTAACTGTGAATAGAACAAGGCACTGATCATGGCCATCCAGCCGATGGCCAAAAAATCTGTAAAGAGGCGGATGATGAACGATTGCTTCAAAAAGTTGTCATATACAACACCGAAATTGAAGAAGGGCAGTATGTACCTGCCTGCCGCAGTACAACCTGCCGCAAGTGCACCGCACCAAACCAACAGGTAAATGTAGCTGCCACGGTCGGGCTGGTAGTAGCGCAGGTTATTGTTGATGAGCCAGCAGGCCATGGAGAGCATAAGGGCGCTCATTGCGCTATCGGCAAGGGCTACCATCCAAACAAAGCCGAAACTATGCAGGATATAAGCCTGCAAGGCGGCCCAAACCACCCCGCAGATAGCAAATGCCCCAAATAATTTTCCTCCTGATAAAGCTGATGATGCCAAAACCTATGGTTTAATTTGTTTTATTATAGTGCCGAAGTCTTTCAATGTCGAACACCGAATGTTGAATGTCGAATGATGAAGTATGAAAGAACTTCGGAGTTCATTATTCGACATTCGTTATTCGATATTCTTTTTAGTTCCTTACCCCCAACAGGGCCGATTTATGGTGCGCCCAGGCAATATACAGGTCCGGGTCGGGTGCTTCGTGGATGTTGTAGTAAAGCTCGGCACCATCTGTAGGTGTGCCTATGGCGTTAAGTTCGGCAACATCAATAAATTGCCATTTTACGGTTTGCTTTTGCACGTTAACAAAGCTATCCTGGTTGGCGTGGCCTATGTTGCTGGCTTTTTCAAAGGCGTGCTGCTCGTTGTTGGCGTTTATCAGCCTCAGCTGCTCGTCGAACTGCGGGTTGTGATCGCCATTGCCGCTTATCACTCTGAAAACTAATTTCGCTACGTACCAATTCATTTTGCTGGGTGTTACAGGTTATTGTATAGATGAATGGGGTATTGATCAGTAGCTGCGTATTTCCAGTCCGGCAAATAAGGATACGCCTTTGATAATTAGTACCTTGTCGCTTTTCATGGCCTGCATGCTCTTCAAGCGTTTATCGTCGGTACCGGCAAAAATGGCGCTCATATCTACAATTACCTGCCAGTTGGCCGGTACGATGATTTTGGTGCCACCGAACACCTGCGTTATATCTATAACTGCACGGGTTCCGATATCGGCATGGGTAAAATCAATTTCGGTACCGCCGAAGATGTTGGTAATATCGCCACCCCTAAAGTTTTTAGAGAAGATAGTTTTATTTACGCCGCCAAAAATGGCGGTAGCATCTAAAATATCATCGTGCGATGGGGGAGGCACGGTGCCACTGCTTGTACCGCCATCGGTTGGGGGTACGCCGGTAGAGGCGTTGTATGGAGCAGCCTCGCCAAAATCTGCCAGGGGTTTTTCGCCGCTAACGGTGTCGGCCTGGTATTTTTTGTCCCAAAAGTCGCCGTCGTTTAAATGGTCGCCGGTTTTCTTCTTCTTCATGATGATCCACAAGCCCAGGGCTATGAAGGCGGCCGGCCAAACAATGCCATTAGCGTTGTTGATATTGGCGTTGATAAGCCATATTACGCCCAGGCCGGTGATAATAACCCAGTTTGATTTTTGGAAATTGCTGCGCGAACCTATCCATAGGCCGATGAACACCAGCCATAGGGGATCAAGATCTATATAATCGGGCAGGAGCAAAATGTTAAGTTGCCTAAGTAGCATATAGCTGCCTACGAGGAGCAGTATTGCCCCAGCCATAACTGCGCCATTGGCTTTGTTAGGTTTTGGATTTATGTTGGTGTTCATGATATCTAAATTTTAATGTTACCCAAAACTAATGTAACATTTGGTTTATGCAAACCGCTTATTGGCGATGTAATTGAAGAAGTCGGTAAGTATGGATAAATTGTCGGTGAAAAAGTAAAGGCGATTATCATTTAAAGATAACCGCCTTTACTTTTTTGCTGGAACTTTTAAATTACACCGCCGGCTCCTGCTGGCTCAAACAATGGAAGCTGCCCAAACCCCAGATAATGTCTGTAGAATCTATCCCAACCACTTTCCTATCGGGGAAGCAGCCCTGGATAATATCCAATGCTTTATCGTCGTGCTTGCTGCGGTAGGTGGGTACAACAACGGCGGCATTGCCGATATAGAAATTGGCGTAAGAGGCGGGTAATCGCTGGTCGTCGTATATCACGGCATCGGGCATAGGCAGTTCTACGATGTTTAGCTGCTTGCCGTTGAGCAGGCGCATGGTTTTGAGGCTTTGCAGGTTCTCTTGCAGCAAGTAGTAGTTTTCGTCGTTTTTATCGTGTTCCACTACGGTAACTACGGTATCGGTATTAACAAAACGGGTAATGTCGTCTATATGGCCGTCAGTATCATCGCCAACAATGCCATCGCCCAGCCATAATATCTGCTCTACGCCGTAATACTTTTGCAGGTAACCTTCTATTTGCTGTTGGTTTAAATGCGGATTGCGGTTAGGGTTCAGCAGACAAGCTGTAGTGGTAAGCAGGGTGCCGGCACCGTTAAAATCTACCGAGCCGCCTTCCATTACGATACCCGGATGGTAAACCGGCAGGTTGAAGTGATTGGCAATTTTGGTAGGGATAACATCGTCCAGATCGTACGGAGGGTATTTGCCGCCCCAGGCATTATAACCCCAATCTACTATGGCTTTCTCTTTGGTTTCGTAGTCCACCAAAAACGCGGGACCATGGTCGCGGCACCAGGCATCGTTGGTTGCAAAGTGGTAGAATTCTACTTCGCTTAGATCAACTCCCGCTAATTGCAATTGCTGTTTTGCAAACCATTCCATTGCCTCATCAGCCACGTTAATACGCACCAACTGGCCCTCCGATACAACCTTTATAAATTCGCAATATTTGGGATAAATAAGATCTATTTTACCCGGCCAGGAGGCCTCTTTGTGAGGCCAGCTAAGCCACATAGCAGTCTGTTTAGCCCATTCGGCGGGGAAGTGGAGTCCGGTAGGTATGTTGGTGGTGCTCATGGTCAGTTTTTATTTCAAACCGTCATTGCGAGGAACGAAGCAATCTCTAAGCTATGCATATTGGATATGCTATTCGGAAGATTGCTTCGTTCCTCGCAATGACGCGGTGGGGAAGGCGTGCGTGTTAATTAATCCTCGTCTTAATTAATCGCCGTCGATGAGACGTTTTGTTATGGGTTGATACGAATCTATACGGCGATCCCTCAGGAATGGCCAATGACTGCGGTAATAATCAGATTTATCCAGATCTAGTTCCATTACCACAACCTCTTCCTGATCTGGAGTGGTTTGGTGCATAATGGCACCGAATGGGTTAGCGAAGAACGATCCTCCCCAGAATTTCACGCCGGCTTCTTCGCCCACGCGGTTTACGCTTACCACGTACACGCCATTGGCCACTGCGTGCGAGCGTTGTATGGTTTGCCAGGCGTTGTATTGTTCTACGTTGGTAGCTTCGTCCTGCGTGGTGGCCCAGCCTATTGCAGTAGGGTAGAAGAGTATTTCGGCACCCATCAGCGCGGTAATGCGGGCAGCTTCGGGGTACCATTGGTCCCAGCAGATCAACACGCCTATTGTGGCGAATTTGGTTTTGAAAACCTTGTAGCCCAGGTCACCGGGGGTGAAGTAGAATTTCTCGTAAAAGCCCGGGTCATCAGGGATGTGCATTTTGCGGTACTTGCCCAGGTACTGTCCATCTGCATCTAAAACGGCGGTAGTGTTATGGTAAACGCCCTGCGCACGTTTCTCAAACAGGGAGGCTATGATGACCACGCCAAGCTCTGCAGCCACGGCCGACAAGGCATCGGTAGAGGGGCCGGGGATAGATTCGGCCAATGCGAAATTGTCGTAATCCTCCACATCGCAAAAATATAGCGACGTAAAAAGCTCCTGCAGGCAAACAATCTGCGCGCCTTTGGCGGCTGCTTCGCGCACCTTTACGATAGCTTTATCCAGGTTTTCCTGCTTATTGGCGGTGCAGGTTGTTTGCACCAGGCCTACTTGTACTTTCCCCATAGTGTTAGAAATTTGCCGCAAAAGTAGTTATTTGGAGGATGATTTCACCGATTACACCGAATGATTACACCGATTTGATAAAGAAATAACGAAACGATAATTGTTAAAATCTGTGAAATCAAATCTGTGAAATCGGTGTAATCCAAAAAAAACATAGCTTTGCACCCGAATGAAGGACTTGATAGAAACCGAGGTAGAGGAAACGGAGAAAGCCGTTGAACCCAAAACCTGGAAAGACAGGCTTTGGAGTGCAACCAAGTTGCTGCTAAAAGTTGCCGTAACCGTGGGTTTGCTTTACCTGCTGTTTCATGGTAAACAAGATTTGCTTATGCAGGTTAAATACCGCTTGCTGCATGCCAACTACTGGTGGATGCTGGCCGCATTGGTCAGCTTTTTTGGCAGTATGGTGTTCTCGTCCTGGCGCTTGTCCAGCTATTTCAAATCTATTCAGCTGCACCTCGATGCGCGATTCAATTTCCGTTTATATCTATTGGGGCTCTTCTATAATTTCCTGCTGCCAGGTGGTATTGGCGGCGATGGTTACAAAATATACCTGTTGAGCAAAACGTACAAGCACTCTGCAAAAAAGGTGTTCTGGGCTATTATGTTTGATAGGCTTAGCGGGCTTTGGGCCATCGGGTTGATCACTGTAGCGCTTATCTTTTTAATTCCGCAGATAGATATCCATATCGGTATCCCTTTGGGGATATTTACGCTCGCATCTATTGTTTACTATGGCGTGGCTTACAAATTCTTCAGGGAGTACACACATTATTTTTTTGAGGGACACTTAAAGGCGATATGCGTGCAAGCCCTGCAGGTGCTGGCTATCGTATTCGTACTGCTGGGTCAGGATTTTACCGGTAAGTTCTCGCCCTACCTCTTATCGTTCCTGATATCTGCACTGGCTACCATTATCCCCATCAGCGTAGGCGGTGCCGGTATCCGCGAAACGGTGTTTACCTACCTCACCCGCTGGTTCCCTATGGAAAAGAGCCTGGCGGTGTTTTTGCCGGGGTCGTTCTACCTCATCTCGCTCATCGTAGCTTTCTTTGGGATATATTACGTGCTAAGGCCCAAAAGGTTGGAAGCGGGTCTGCCAAAAACAGAAACAGGCAGCGAGAAATAAGGCCTCGCCTCTAACCATTTTTTCAAAACCGTAATATAATTCGGGCATACAGCCCTCAAAAAATATTATATTCTGAATTAAAAATCTATCGAATCATAATCGGTTATTTGCTGTTTCTGTATAAGAACCCAGTTAAAACCAGCTTCCCTATGAGCCGATTTAATGATTTTAATAACCCGCAGGTTGCTGCGCTGCCCGCACATCTGAAGCAGTTCATTGTACCGCAGCACTACGAACATTACACCCCGGTAGATCATGCCGTGTGGCGTTATGTAATGCGCCAAAACTACAGCTACCTTAAAGATGTTGCCTATTACCCCTATATTCCCGGCTTGCAGAAGGCTGGGCTAACGATAGAGAAAATCCCCGATTTACAGGATATGAATGATGCTTTGGCGAAAATTGGCTGGGGCGCCGTTACGGTGGATGGTTTTATCCCCCCTGCGGCATTTATGGAGTATCAGGCTTACCGGGTGCTGGTAATAGCTGCCGATATCCGCCAGTTAAAGCATATTGAATATACCCCCGCGCCGGATATTATTCATGAATCGGCGGGGCATGCGCCTATTATTGCCGATAAGGATTACCACCAATACTTAAGCTACTTTGGTTCAATAGGAGCGAAGGCAATGTTCAGCGCGCAGGATTTTGAGTTGTATGAAGCTATACGGGTGCTCTCGATACTGAAGGAGATGCCCGATGCCGATGAAGCAGAACTCAAAAAAGCAGAAGCGTTGGTCGCATACCGGCAGGATAACATGGGTGAACCATCTGAAATGGCCCTGCTTAGCCGCCTGCACTGGTGGACAGTCGAATACGGCCTGATAGGCTCATTAGAAAATCCAAAGATATATGGTGCCGGTTTGCTATCTTCCATCGGCGAAAGCGCGAGTTGTATGATGGCCGAGGTTGAAAAGTTGCCTTATACCATCGATGCCGTAAAGTATAGCTACGATATAACCAAAACACAACCGCAGCTTTTTGTTACGCCCACCTTCCAAAATTTGATAGACGTGTTGGAGCAATTTGCTGATACCATGTCGTTCCGCAGAGGTGGCGCTTACGGCCTGCAAAAAGCCGTCGAAAGCAACAATACCTGCACTGCGGTTTATAGCTCGGGGTTACAGGTTTCGGGCACGTTTACGGAAATGAAGGTAGATGGAGAGGGCGATGTTGCGTTCCTTAAAACTACTGGCGGCACCGCCTTATCGGTGGGCAATAAGCAGCTCAAAGGCCATGGCAAAAGCTACCACAAAGACGGTTTCAGTTCGCCCGTGGGTAAATTTCAAGGTAGCGACAAAGCTTTAGAGGATTTTACGTCAGATGAGTTAAAAGCCGCATGTATACAACCAGGCAAAGAAACCTCGCTTCAATTCGAAAGCGGTGTCAGCGTTTATGGCAAGGTGAAAACTATCTATGCGCACCACAGTAAGATACAAATCATCACTTTTATCGATTGTACCGTAACGGATAAGGGCCGCGAACTGCTGTTTCAGCCAGAGTGGGGCGTATATGATATGGCTGTCGGCGAGCGTATCGTATCCGTATTTTGTGGCGCGGCAGATAAGGATGCCTTTTTGGAGATCCCGTATAAATCGGCAACTGTAACGCATCACCCGGTGTATGATGACGCAACCCTTCAACTGCATAACCTTTACCGGCAAGTGCGTAACCGCAGGCACAAGGGCGGCGATTACGGCTATCTGGGAAATGTATGGCTGATGCTGCAAAAATACCACCAGGATGATTGGCTCTGCGCGTTGGAAATCTTAGAACTGCTCGACCATGAAGGCTTAGAACACGCCCTTGCTGCTGAAATACAGGCTTTCCTGGAAAATAAAGCCACCACCGAACCTGAGTATCAAAAACTCATCAGCGATGGGCTGTATCTGATAAAGCACCCGGTAGAAGAGAAATTGGTGGTTTAACATAAAAGTAGTAATTTAGGGTATGACAACGCTGATAGTAAAAGTTGACGATGATCGTGCTGAATCCCTGAAAAAGATATTGCACGAGATACCGTATGTACACGAAGTGGAAACGGAAGACGTTGTTTTGCAATTCAAAGAGCCTTCTTCAACATACGAAAAAATTAAAAAAATTCAGGAAGAAATTGGCGACCAGGACTTTTTTGATGATATAAAGGACCCTTCAGCTTGGCAGCGCCAGATAAGAAAGGAATGGGATCGTGATTTTTGATACTAATATTTTAATTTATATCTCAAAAAACATCCTTAGAATCGACGAGTTAATCCCACCTGCTTCGAACGCAAAAATATCTGTTATTTCTTACATCGAGGCTATGGGGTTTGCCTTCGGATCCGCGAAGGGACGCAATTATATGGCGCAGGTTTGTTCGTCGTGCGAAATTGTTGAATTATCAGATGAGATAACTAAGCAAACAATTCAACTAAGAGCGAGTCATAAAATCAAACTCCCTGATGCAATAATTTACAGCACGGCATTGGTCGAAAATCTTCCATTATTAACGAATAATATTTCTGATTTTAAATCGCTACCCCATAAAGTGGAATTAATAAATCCATTTAACCTATGAACATCATTATAACAGGCGCCAGCAGCGGCGTAGGATTCGAAGCGGTACTAGAACTTATTTTATCGGGCAAGCATAAAGTAATTGCGTTGGCGCGTTCGCAAGATAAACTTGAAAAGCTACTAGAGATTGCTAAAGGCCTCAATCCCGATTGTGAACTGTATGCTATTGCGTTCGATATTGTGCACGATGATTATGTCGGATTGCAGCAGTTCATCGCCGCTAACTTTGATAACCGAATAGATGTATTGGTGAATAATGCGGGCGTACTCATCAATAAACCATTTGCCGAGCTTTTGGAAACCGACTTTGTAGAAATGCTGCAGAGCAACTACATAGGCCATGTGCGCATCATTCAAAGCCTGTTGAGCTTTATGGGCGAAGGCTCGCATATCCTTAACATAGGCTCCATGGGCGCTTTTCAGGGGAGTGCAAAATTTCCGGGGTTGCTTGCCTATTCGGCCAGCAAGGCAGCACTACATACCTTAACCGAGTGCCTGGCGCAGGAATTGGTGGGGCAGGGCATCAAAGTAAATTGCCTGGCCCTGGGTTCGGCGCAAACCGAAATGCTGGAGCAGGCATTTCCAGGTTATGAATCACCCGTGATGGCGTTTGAAATGGGTAAATATATCGCCGATTTTGCAGTTACGGGGCATAGGTTCTTTAACGGCAAAGTGCTACCAGTGGCGGTAACAACGCCGTAAGCACTATATATGGCCGCATGATTTCTCTGCCTCTGTCCGTCACATAAATGTGACGGCAATGAAGGTGGGTTTCGGATATTATCATCTCCACTTTTCCACCTGCCAACAATCCGTAACGCACCTTCATTGCCGTCGGTTTCAACCGACGCTATTCCGTCACATTTATGTGACGGCAATGAAGGTGGGGTTTCGGATATTATCATCTCCACTTTTCCACCTGCCAACAATCCGTAACGCACCTTCATTGCCGTCGGTTTCAACCGACGGAATATCTATTCCGTCACATAAATGTGACGGCAATGAAGGTGGGTTTCGGATATTATCATCTCCACTTTTCTACCTGCCACCAATCTTTAACCCCACCTTCGTTGCCGTCGGTTTCAACCGACGCTATTCCGTCACATTTATGTGACGGCAATGAAGGTGGGGTTTCGGATATTATCATCTCCACTTTTCCACCTGCCAACAATCCGTAACGCACCTTCATTGCCGTCGGTTTCAACCGACGGAATATCTATTCCGTCACATAAATGTGACGGCAATGAAGGTGGGTTTCGGATATTATCATCTCCACTTTTCTATCTGCCACAAATCCTTAACCCCACCTTAATTGCCGTCGGTTGAAACCGACGGAATAGGTCATAAGCTTTCGTCAATTAGTCCTTGACCAAACTCCAGCCGTAAATAGTTTTGAATTCGGTTGCTTCTTCTTCAAAGGATTTCCTCAGATGATGTTGCTCCTGGTTTTTAATGTAATTAATAACCCTCTTAACCTGAGATTCACCAACCGATACAGCGAAATAATCGTCCTGCCAGCAAAAAGGCTGCTCAATAATTTTAGTATTATTTATCCAGAAAGATGATTCACCTTTGATAAGTTGGGCAACAGTAGAAATGCTTTGATTTTTCCCCAATGAAATCAAGCAATGCAGGTGGTCAACGTATCCATCAATCGTTTGCAGATAAATTTCCTTCTTTTTGCAGTTTCCGATAATATGGGTGCACACATCATGCCTTAATTCTTTGTTAAGCCATGGTTGCCTGTTTTTTGTCGAAAAGACTAAATGAACCCAGATTTTAACAAAAGACATATTTTTGATATTTAAATTTGTTTAATATTTTCATTGAAGCTTCGCTAGTTCCTCATGTAAATGTGACGGCAATAAAGTTGTCTCACCAAACATATCCATCCTCCCACTTCATTGCCGTCGGTTTCAACCGACGGAATGCCAATTCCGTCACATAAATGTGACGGCAATGAAGTTGTCTCACCAAACATATCCATCCTCCCACTTCATTGCCGTCGGTTTCAACCGACGGAATACCTATCCCGTCACATAAATGTGACGGCAATGAAGTTGTCTCACCAAACATATCCATCCTCCCACTTCATTGCCGTCGGTTTCAACCGACGGAATAGCTCCATATGATTTCTCTTTTTCTGTCCCATAAATGGGGCGGCAATGAAGGTGGGTTGCGGATATTAACATCTCCACTTTTCTACCTGCCACCAATCCTTAACCCCACCTTCATTGCCGTCGGTTTCAACCGACGGAATAGCTATTCCGTCACATATGTGATGGCAATGAAGTTGTCTCGTGAAACATTACCATCCCCCCACTTCATTGCCGTCGGTTTCAACCGACCAAACAGTGGCAGTGCCCAAGCATTCTCAACCCACCTTCTTTGCCGTCGGTTTCAACCGACGGAATAGCTATTCCGTCACATAAATGTGATGGCAATGAAGTTGTCTCGTGAAACATTACCATCCCCCCACTTCATTGCCGTCGGTTTCAACCGACCAAACAGTGGCAGTGCCCAAGCATCCCTCAACCCACCTTCTTTGCCGTTGGTTTCAACCGACGGAATAGCTATTCCGTCACATAAATGTGACGGCAATGAAGTTGTCTCGTGAAACATTTCCATCCTCCCACTTCATTGCCGTCGGTTTCAACCGACGGACCGGGCTCTATGCCTTGCTCCCCATCTTTACAAATTCATTTACCACAATTTCGGTTACGTAGCGTTTTACGCCCTCTTTATCGTTATACTGCCGGCTGGCCAGTTTGCCTTCTATAATTACGGTATCGCCTTTTTTAAGGTAGCTTTCGGCAAGGTTGGCCTGCGCGCCCCAAAATATAATCTGGTGCCATTGCGTTTCGGTTACCTTTTCGCCTTTATCATTTTTGTAGCTCTCGCTGGTGGCGATGGATAGGCGAGCCAGTTTGCGGTTGTTGTCGAACGTTTTTACTTCAGGGTCCATGCCCAGGTTACCAATCAGCCTTACGCTGTTTTTCAATGCTGTCATCTTGTTTAGTTTTTAATGTATGTGTCTGGTTAATTGACCATACAAAAGTGCAGTGGGGTGAAAATTTTAGTCGGGTAATAAGCGCTTATAAACGACAATATCCGTTTGCAAGCGTTTGCAAACGGATAAATAATCGGTTATCTTTATCAGGTGAATGCACAAAGAACCTGTTTAGATTGCGGAACGCCCTTACATGGCCGTGCAGATAAAAAATTCTGTAACGACCTGTGCCGCAATAATTATAATAACCAGCTTAACAGTAACAGCTATAACCTGGTGCGCAATATCAATAATATCCTGCGCCGTAACCGCCGCATAATAGAAGAGCTTAACCCATCAGGCAAAACCAAAACCACGCGCGAGAAGCTGCTGAAGAACGGCTTCGATTTTGATTACTTTACCAGCAGCTACAAAACCCAGGCAGGCGCACGTTACTTTTTTTGCTACGAGCAAGGTTACCTGCTGTTGGATAATGATGAGGTATTGTTGGTGATAAGCAAAAAAGAATTTGCTAAAATGGGTGATGGCACCACATCGTCATCATCTTAATACGCCAGTTTTCTGTTTTTTTGTAGCGGCCCCAAAACCGCAAGGCTGGTTATTCATACTCGGGTCATATCCAGGCTATGTGCCCTATTTTACAAAACCATGAGCTTGCTGTAAATGTTACTCCTCATATTTGTCAAAAAAAACATCATGCCGCATCTATTTAGTCCAATCAAAATAAAAAATATCGAATTAAAGAACCGCATTGTAGTGTCGCCCATGTGCGAATACTCCGCTGTAGACGGTTTTGCCAATAACTGGCACCTGGTCCATTTAGGTAGTCGTGCGGTTGGCGGTGCCGGACTAATTATCACCGAGGCCACAGCGGTTTCGCCCGAGGGGCGTATTTCCTACGGCGATTTGGGCATCTGGAAAGATGAACACATTGCCAAACTAAAAGAGATTACCAATTTTATTGAAGAACAAGGGGCGGTAGCCGGTATCCAGTTAGCGCACGCCGGTCGCAAAGCCAGCCACGATTTGCCCTGGACGGGTGGCAAACAAATACGATTTACCGAAGAAAATGGCTGGGTAACCTTTGCGCCGAGCGCAGTGCCTTTTACCGAAAACGAAGAGACCCCGCAGGAACTCGACCGCGAAGGCATTGCCAAAGTAATTGATGATTTTCGCGCTGCTGCCGTACGTGCATTGGCCGCCGGTTTTAAGGTGATTGAATTGCACGGCGCACATGGTTACCTTATCAACCAGTTTTTATCGCCATTGAGTAATCACCGTACCGATGCTTATGGCGGCACGCTTGAAAACCGCGCCCGCTTATTACTAGAGATTATTGATGCCGTAAAGGAAGTTTGGCCTGAAGAGTACCCGTTGTTCGTCCGCATATCTGCCACGGAGTGGACCGAAGGTGGCTGGACGATAGACGATTCTGTAGCCTTAGCCAAAATATTACTGGATAAAGGCATCGACCTGATTGATACCAGCACAGGAGGCAATGTTGCCGGGGTGCGGATTCCTTTGAAACCGGGCTACCAGGTTGAATTTGCCGAAGCTATTAAAAACCAGGCATGCATACCCACCGGTGCCGTAGGTTTGATAACCACCGCCAAACAGGCCGACGAGATTATCCAAACCGGGCAGGCGGATTTGGTGCTTTTGGCACGTGAACTCCTACGCGACCCGCATTTTCCGCTTCGCGCAGCCCACGAGTTAGGTGTCGAGGTGAAATGGCCACTACAATACGAACGTGCGAAGTGGTAACCCCTTTTCGCAACACCATAGCGATGGGTTTTAAACCCATCGCTATGGTGTTACCCTTTCAAATAATCATCACATCGGATTCTTTTATAGAATAAGGCGCCTGGGTATTGCTAATAATTTTAGTATATTTAACCTATAGATACCAAACAAGCTAAAATTATGTTTCAAGGATTAAATATACTGGAGTTTACTGAGAAATTCTCAACTGATGAAAAGTGTTGGGAGTACTTAGCTATGCAAAAATGGGAACAAATTTATAAATGTGGCAATTGCAGCCATTCCCGTTATTATAATGGGAAGCAGGCAGGCACCCGGATATGTTCTAGATGCAAGTATTCGGAATCAGCTACCGCCCGTACTTTATTCCATATGCTTAAATTCCCTATACGTAAGGCGTTCCATATTATCTATACGATGTCCTGCAACAAAAAAGGTATTTCCAGCTACGAACTTTCCCGCCAATTGAGCCTCCGGCAGAAGA
>NZ_SOZE01000059.1 GCF_004519315.1 Mucilaginibacter psychrotolerans | reverse complement strand
TACTTGATCATTAGTGCAAGGATTATGACCCTAAAATACTAAAACCTTTGCACTTTTAAAAGGAATTTATTATATAATATACTAACAATCAATTATATATACGATATTCACCAGGCCCTAAATATGTTTCAGATGAAGCAGGTAACCCAACTGCGGTGCTTGTTCCCCTTAATGAGTGGGACCGTATTGCTGCAAAACATGAAGATGTCAGGGTGTTGATACAAGAACCGGCTCAACCAAAATCAAAAAGAAAACCATCTGAATTTCGCGGCGTACTTAATAAGGAAGTGGCAAAGCAAATGATTTTAGACATTGAAAAAGATCGTGAAGAGTGGGAAAGACGTTTCTAATAGACACCAACGTTATTCTAGACTACACTTCAGACTTGATGCCTGATTACGCAGCTCAATATTTTGAAGATATCTTAGACAAAAGCGCTTTTATATATCAATTATTAATCGGATAGAAGTACTTGGGCACTCGTCCGCTACTGAAGGCTTGGCCTCTTTTATAGATACGGCTATTATTCATCACCTTTCCGAAGAGATTATTGAGCAGACGATAGCGCTGCGAAAAATCATAAAGATAAAACTACCTGATGCGATAATCGCTGCAACTGCGATAACTCATGGTCACAGATTAATTACGCGTAACGTTCGCGACTTCAAAAACATTGCTGGTTTGGAAGTTATAGACCCCTACCAAATATAAGGGCTAATCCTCTACCACCAACTTATCCCCTATCCTAACTGAAATATCCGAACCATTCGCCCAAAAGGCTGAGACCGGTTTTACAGATAGATAAGGCACCCAAGCCTCACCGTATAGTTCGGCGATGTCGGCATCAAATACATAATCTTTTACTTCGGCAACCTGCCAGGAAATATGCTCTACCTGGTACTGCATGGTTTTGGTATCGGTAAGGCGGTTATAGCCCCAGTAATGCTCAAAAATAAATTCTTCCGGGCTGCCATGCTCTATTTTAACCAGTGAGTTACGCACCGTTGCCCCTAAGCTGTTCCAGCGGCCGTTTAGTTTCCATTCGTATAAAAATTGGGTATGGCTAGCGCCATCTTTGGTTATGGAATGCCGCATAGGCAGGGAGCGGTAGTGCTCTTTATAAAGCGTATTGGCAATTACGGTAATTACTGGTTTTGGTACTATCTCGCTCACGAAAACCGCACCACGCTTCCACTCCTGCCCGTCAAAATGGCGCACGTAAAAACGCAGGTTTACCTCCTCAAAGTTTACATGAAAAGGCCATTTAACGCCCAATACCTTGGTTTCTTTAAACAGGAAACCCACCATGCTTACCAAAGCCTTCCCTTCCCACAAGTCTATTTCTGTGCCGGCGGGCAGGTAGGGTTTCAGTATCCCGGGGTCCACCTCGTAATTCAGCATGATGAGGTTTTTCCATTGGGCGGTGAGAAAGCGGGATTTAGACATATTTTGTTATTTTACCACAAAGAACGCAAAGATAAAAAACGCAAAGGGCACAAAGTTTTTTCTTTGTGCCCTTTGTGTAAATCTTTGTGTTCTTTGTGGTTGAATTGACCAGTAGGGTTTACTTACCCTTATAATACTTTAGCGCCTCTGGTATTAACTTTTGCATGTTAGCAATACGAGTAGCATCAGATGGGTGGGTGCTTAAAAATTCCGGAGGGGTGCCGCCTTTGTTTTGTCCTGCCATGCGTTGCCAAAAGGCAACAGCCTGGCGTGGGTCGTAACCAGCCATGGCCATAAAGGTTAACCCTAAACGGTCGGCTTCTGATTCCTGAGCCCTCGAATATTTCAACAACGCCAACTGACCACCTACACCGTAAAGCTGCCCAATAACAGCTTGCGTAGCGGCAGATTTGTTACCTGTTGCTGCGCCAACTGCGGTACCGCCCGCTTGCAAGGCCAACTGCTGCGACATACGCTCGGCAGAGTGGCGCGCAATAGCGTGGCCAATCTCATGGCCCATTACTACGGCTAAACCCGCATCAGTTTGCGCCACAGGCAGCAAACCGCTGTAAACAGCTACCTTGCCACCGGGCATACACCAGGCGTTTATCTCGTCGCTTTTGATGAGGTTAAACTCCCATTGAAAGCTATATTGATTGGCATAGCCGTTAGCATTTAAGTATTGTTCTATGGCAACAGCCAATTGCTGGCCTATACGTTTAACGCGCTGGGCATCGGCACCATTGTTTACAACAACCGTTTTAGGGTCTGAAAGGAGTTCTTTGTAGCTGGCAGCAGCGGCAGGATTTATCTGGTCGTCGCTCACCAGCGATAATTGCGAGCGGCCTGTCAAAGGAACGGTAGAACAGGCGTAGATAGTAACTGCCACAATTGCGGCAAGTAATAGGGGTTTAAGTGTCCTCATGGTACTCAGGCGGTTTTTTTCTTGAATAAATTAACTTTCGACTCTTTACCTTTCAATAAGCGCTCTATGTTTTTTTGGTGGGTTACCAGTATCAGCAAAAATATGCACATCCCATAAATAACGACCGATTTAATAGACACCGGAAAAATGAACGTTACACCGATGGGATATATAAAACCTGCGGATATGGACGCTAAGGACACATATTGTGTCAATAACAAAACCACCAGAAAAACAAGCACACAAAGTAAAGATGCCTGCAGGTTAATAGCCAATATCATTCCAAAAAGCGTGGCAACACCTTTGCCACCCCTAAAGCCCGCAAATACAGGGAACAAGTGGCCCATAACAGCCGCTACACCCAAAGCCAGGGAATAGTTTGTAAAAGCAACGGAATGATAAGCGCCGGTGGTAGATACGCCGATGATATAGGCCAGGTTGGTAGCCGTCCACCCTTTCAGGATATCCAGCAGCATTACAGGGATACCGGCCTTTTTACCCAGAACCCTGAAGGTGTTGGTTGCGCCGGCGTTGCCACTGCCATATTCGCGTACGTCAATATTGTAAAAAGCCTGCCCAATCCATACTGCTGTAGGGATTGAACCGAAACAATAAGCAAGAATAAGCGCTAAAATGGAATAGATTGATAGCATCTGCCTGCAATAATATTAAATTGATGTTATATACTGCAATATATTCATTTATAATTTAACGGCCTTAAGGCTGAGGTCTAAACTTTTTACAGAATGGGTGAGCGCGCCCACCGATACGTAATCTACGCCGCAGTCGGCGTAATCGCGTATGTTATCGATAGTTATCCCGCCCGATGCCTCGGTAATGTACCGGCCTTCGATCATCCCAACGGCCTGCCTTAAGGTGTCGAAATCAAAATTATCCAACAAAATACGATTTACGCCGCCCGTTTGTAATACCTGCTCCAGCTCGTCCAGGTTGCGCACTTCTATTTCTATAGCCAGTTTTCTACCCGTTTCCAGCAGGTAACGGTTGGCGTTCTCTATAGCAGGCCTTATGCCGCCCGAGTAATCCACATGGTTATCCTTTATCAATATCATATCATAAAGGCCTATGCGGTGGTTTACGCCGCCGCCTATGCGCACGGCCCATTTTTCGAGGTAGCGAAAGCCGGGGGTAGTTTTGCGGGTGTCTAAAACTTTGGTGTTGGTTCCTTTCAGCAGATCGGCAATTTCGTTGGTTTTGGTAGCAATACCGCTCATACGCTGCATGCAATTGAGTACCAGCCGCTCGGCGGTGAGTATATTACGGGCATCGCCTTCTACCGTAAAGGCAATATCTTTTGGCTTTACCTCGGCACCATCATTCAGGAAAACTTCCATCTTAAGGTTCGGGTCAACCACCTCAAATATTTCTCTAGCCAATTCTACGCCCGCTAAAATACCCGTATCTTTTACTAAGAGTTTTGCTTTGCCCCGGGTGCCGGCCTCAATGGTGGCAAGAGATGTATGGTCGCCGTCGCCAACGTCTTCGCTCAGCGCGTTTACTATAAACTGGTGTATAAGTTGTTTGTCCAAACCTTTTCGAATTTTGAGTTCAAAAGTAAGAACAATTGATGAGTAATTAGGTTTTTTCGGTTTCGATGCGCAGTTCTATCACCACCATTGCCTTTTCAACCTCTTTCATCGTACAAGCAACACGGTACTTTCCTTTATCAGTATTTAGCAAATATACGGTAAAATTATAGGTGGCACTGGAGTTAACACGATGCAGCACGGCTATAGAGAGCGGTTTGTTTTCTTTAAAGAATTTCTCCAGGATAACCTCCGCCTGTACTTTACTGTAAACATTGGTATTATCTACAACGGTAATATCAACCGAGGCGGCAAAATATTTGGCAAGTTCGTGCGCGTTCCCCTGCTTTATCAGCTCGGCAATTTTATCAATAGGGCCGGCTAAACAAACAGTTGGTACCAGGTAAAGGAGTACCACTATGGGCAAGTATTTTAGTTTCATCATAAGATATGACCAATAAACTAAAAAAAGGTTGCACAAAAAAATAAACCCGTTTTTAAATTATAATGTTTAAACGTTGCTTTTATATTTGCATTGTGGAAAACAATAAAAAAGTCGCATTAATTATACTCGATGGCTGGGGTTACGGCCGTGAAGACGAATCTAACGCTATACTGGCTGCCAACACGCCATTTTTCGATTCGCTGATAGCCAATTATCCAAACTCAAAGCTCGAAGCTTCAGGGCTCGCCGTGGGCCTTCCCGAAGGGCAGATGGGCAACTCGGAAGTTGGTCATATGAATTTGGGTGCCGGCCGCGTGGTGTACCAGGAACTGGGTCGCATCAACAAAGCTGTTATTGATAACGAATTTGTGCAAAACGACACCCTTCTGGAAGCATTTAACTATGCCAAAGCCAATGACAAGGATGTACACCTGATAGGCCTGGTGAGCGATGGTGGCGTACATGCCCACATCAAACACGTAATAGGTTTGGTGGATGCTACCACGCAATTAGGTTTAGATAAAGTATTTATCCATGCCTTTTTAGATGGCCGCGATACCGATCCGAATTCCGGCCTTGGATTTATAGATGAGCTGAACCAGCATATTGCCCCTACCTCCGCCAAACTGGCATCAGCCATTGGCAGGTACTACGCTATGGACCGCGACAACCGTTGGGAGCGCGTTAAGAAAGCTTACGACCTGCTGGTGAACGGCGAGGGTGAAGGTTCGCAAGACATCGTCGCTTCTATCCAAAAATCATACGACGAAGGCGTTACCGACGAATTTATACTGCCGATTGTACATGTGGATAGCTATGGTAAACCCGTGGCTGTTATAAAAGAGGGCGATGTGGTAATCTGCTTCAACTTCCGTACAGACAGGGGCCGAGAAATTTCATTGGCGCTTACACAGAAACCCTTCCCGGAATACAATATGCACCCGCTGGATGTGAAGTATGTAACCATGACCTCGTACGACGAAACCTTTAAAAATGTAAGCGTTGTTTTCCGTAAGGACGACCTGAGCAAAACACTGGGCGAAGTTTTAGAAGGAGCTAATAAGAACCAAATCCGTATTGCCGAAACCGAGAAATACCCGCACGTAACCTTCTTTTTCAGCGGCGGCCGCGAAAAAGAATTCATCAACGAGAAGCGCTTATTAGTGCCATCGCCAAAGGTGGCCACCTACGATTTACAGCCCGAAATGAGCGCAGCAGGTATCCGCGATGCGATTA
The DNA here is from genome assembly GCF_004519315.1 of Mucilaginibacter psychrotolerans. GTDB lineage: Bacteria > Bacteroidota > Bacteroidia > Sphingobacteriales > Sphingobacteriaceae > Mucilaginibacter > Mucilaginibacter psychrotolerans. The sequence continues at coordinate 7,646 of NZ_SOZE01000059.1, read as the reverse complement.
TCCCGGAATTGATTGCCGAATGGCCCGATTTTGTTTGCCTTAACTTTGCCAATACCGATATGGTGGGTCATACAGGCGTTTTCAGCGCGGTGGTTAAAGCCGCCGAAACGGCAGATGCCTGCACCAAAGCGGTTGTAGAAACCGGCCTGGCACACGGCTACTCGTTCATTATCATTGCCGACCATGGCAACGCCGATTACATGATTAACGACGATGGCTCACCAAATACTGCACACACCACCAATTTGGTGCCCTGTATTGTGATAGATAGCGATGTTAAAGCCGTAAAAGATGGCAAGCTGGGCGATATTGCGCCAACTATTTTAAGCATGATGGGCGTGCCTATCCCTGTGGAAATGAGCGGCAATGTATTGGTATAAACCATTGCGAAAATATATCCTTTTTACAGGCGGCGTGTTGCTTTTATGCAGCTGGTTCGCCTGTAAACCGGAAATTAAGGAAACCGGTGCCAAACTGAAATACTTCGACCTGAAGGAGTTTTTCAAAGCCGATTCTGCCCGATTGGCAAAGCTGAACCCAACCATCACTAAAACGGTAAGTCACAACGGCGATAGCCAGACCAAAAAGCTGAAAATTGCTAGCTGGGGACAGGAATTTGACTTATTCACCTCTTCCGACATCAACAAACCCGCCTGGAAGGACAGCTACAGCGTAAAGGAAAGCGCAGATAGCCTTATTTACCGGGCCAAATTCCCAGAACTGAAGACCCGCCGTATCGTTATTCGCAAAAGCAATGGCAAGGTGGTATCGGTTTATATCCTCAACAATATTCACAACATCTTATACAACACTACCGAAACGCTCAACTATACGCCGGGGCAGTTCTATTCGATAGAAAAGCAGCAAAAAGTGAAAGTAATGGGCGAGAATGATTACCTGATTAAAGGCGTTTTTTGATTAGTGTTTGCCTGTGGCAGAAGCCAGTTTTTCTTTAGATATATCCAACAGCGAAGATATATCTGTGCGGCCGGGGTTATCGTTCAACACTTTCTCCAAATCGGAAATAGAGGCACGCAAGGAGTTGATACCCCTCACCTTATCGTAGTTTTTTTGGTTGGCTTGCAGCTTGAATATGCCATATTCCCGGTAAGCAATACCGCGGGTTTGATAGCTTTTGGTTTGCTCTGTTGGGTCCATTGCAATGGCCTTGGTCAAATCAAAGATAGCACCTAGTAGGTACTTCTCTCTTTCATCGGGCGAGAGGTAGGTATCTTTACCCAAAAAGCTTTTGGCGCGTGCGCGGTAGTAATAAGCCGTAGCATCAACAGGGTTAATAAAAATAGCTTTGGTATAGGCGGCGATAGATTTGCGGTAATTTTCGCTGTGGTAGTACGAGTAGCCCAGCATCCAGTAGGCATTGGCGTTGGTAGAATCTACCAGGCAGGCTTTCTCTAACTGCGCCACCGCAGTTTTGAAATTGCCATCCATAAATGCCTGCTGGCCCAATTTTACATAGGCATTTTGTGCCGATGATTCGAGGGACGTAATCACGAGAAGGGAAATTATTGCCGAGAGCCTCATTAAATACCTAACGTGTGTAACAAAATTGTAGTATATTAACTTGCAATAGTATAAAATATTATACTAAACGGCTATTTTTTGTTGGAAAAATTTGGAGGAACAGTGATGCAGAAGAGCTGCCGAAGTTTTTTCGGATTTAAAGCCTGAACGTTGAATATTGCACTTTATTGTATCTATAGAAAATATTTATCGTACCGATGTTCGATTAGTATTTTAAATAGCGAATTGGCTCCTTAAAATATTAAAAACAAAAAAGCCGACTTGTCGCCGGCTCTTTTTATAGACTTTGAGTATTTTACTTCTTTAAATCATCGGGGAAAACAAGTTTGCTCACCGCAATTCTGGCTTCCTCGTTCTTTTTTACAATTACGGGGTCGTCGGCATAGCTTTTAAGATTCTTAACTACTATGGCACCACCACCGTAAGTTATATTACTCTTTGTTTTTTTAATGGTTGGCATAGAACTCCTTTCTTTATTTCAAATATATCAAATTACTTCTTTCTTACCAAAAATGCTTCATAGTTCACATTTCTTTGAAAGGTATATATAGCGTTATCTATAATCCCATACACTTCAAAATCTATGCTAATCTCATCGAACAATCCGCTGATTGCGATTTGATAAAGCCGAGTTCTAACCGAAGTGCTTCCTTTTGCATGAATAAGATGATTTCCATGATAAGTACTGAAATCTCTAACAGTATAAGCTACCGTGGAAAGTATAATATCCCTGTCACCATTATCACTTACAGTCAAATCACTGATTGCTCCACTATCTGAAATCACATCAACAAGCGCGAGGTTATAAACAACGGGTTTTTCCTGAACTCTCGTAAAAGTCACTCTTTTTTTAATCCGACCATTAGGCCCGTCGCTGTAAAATTCGTATTCACGAAAGTCATCTGTAAAATAGCTATAATGTGGAAGATTAATCATCGAATATTAAATTGTAATAAGGCGGCAAGCGAATTTGATGTCGCAAATTGTGACCTCAAATTGTTAAATAATTCTTTGATAAACAAGTCCTCGGCCTTGTTTGCGGGTGAGAACTCCCCAACATGACTTTTTTTCCACTATCCCAGCCCGCCACTAAATCGTCCTGAAACATTTCCCTCCCCGCAACGTCTAATAAATCAAATACTTAAGCACGCAGCCAAAATACCCGCTCAAATAAACCTATATTGGCATAGTGCTTGAAACAGTATATTTGTATATATAAAACTGATAGCCAACCCCTATTTAATATGCCTGCGGCTCGCCGCGGCTGACAATATGGCGTTGTCTATCCTTAACCGAACGTATTGATGAGTTTCGATCCTTTTGATTTTAAAAACACCGCTGCTATAAACGAAGATTCTGAATTCTTCCCGCTGATGTCGTCAGAGGACGAAGAAGAGATGAATAACGAGCAGGTTCCCGATATTTTAGCTATACTTCCACTGCGCAACACTGTGTTATTTCCCGGCGTGGTGATTCCTATTACCGTAGGCCGCGATAAATCTATCAAACTGATACGCGATGCCAACAAAGGCAAACGTCTTATTGGTGTGGTTGCCCAGCAGGATGTGAGTATAGAAGACCCCAATTTTAGTCAGCTTAACCGCGTGGGTACTATTGCCCTCATCATTAAAATGCTGCAAATGCCCGATGGTAACACCACCGTGATCTTACAGGGCAAAAAGCGTTTCGTATTGAAAGATGAAGTGCAAAGCGAGCCTTACATTAAAGCTACCGTTGAACCTTTTAAAGAGGTAAAGCCCAAGGAGGATAAAGAGTTTAAAGCCATGGTATCGTCTGTAAAAGACATGGCCATGAATATTATACAGCTATCGCCCAATATCCCCAGCGAGGCAGGCATAGCTATCCGTAACATCGAGAGCACCAACTTCCTCATCAATTTCATATCATCCAATATGAATGCGGATATGGCGGCCAAGCAAAACCTGCTGGAAACCGCCAGCCTGCGCGACAGGATAAACCTGGTGCTGGAACATTTGACTTTAGACCTGCAGATGCTGGAGCTGAAGAACCAGATCCAAACTAAAGTGCGTGTTGATTTGGACAAGCAGCAACGCGACTACTTCCTGAACCAGCAGCTGAAAACCATACAGGAAGAACTGGGCGGCACCTCTCCCGATCTGGAGATAGAGAACCTGCGTCAGCGTGCCCTAAAGAAAAAATGGAGCAAGGAAGTAAAGACCCAGTTTTCTAAAGAACTGGAAAAACTTACCCGCACCAACCCTGCCGCTGCCGATTATTCGGTACAGATAAATTACCTGGAGCTTTTGCTCGATTTGCCCTGGAACGAGTTCACCAAAGACAATTTTGACCTTAAACGCGCCCAAAAAGTGCTGGACAAGGACCACTTTGGGCTGGATAAAGTGAAGCAACGCATTATCGAATACCTGGCCGTATTGAAGTTGAAACACGACATGAAAGCCCCTATCCTTTGTTTGGTTGGGCCTCCTGGCGTTGGTAAAACTTCCTTGGGTAAATCTATTGCCAAAGCTTTGGGCCGTAAATACGTGCGTATGGCCCTAGGCGGCGTACGCGATGAGGCCGAGATACGGGGCCACCGCAAAACCTATATCGGCGCTATGCCGGGCAGAATCATCCAGTCGGTGAAAAAAGCAGGCGCTGCCAACCCGGTGTTTATTTTGGATGAGATAGATAAGGTAAGCAACGATTTCCGTGGCGACCCTTCATCTGCCCTACTGGAGGTGCTTGACCCGGAACAGAATGCTACTTTTTATGACAACTACGTAGAGATGGATTTCGATTTATCTAACGTGATGTTCATTGCCACAGCAAACTCCTTAAGCAGCATACAGCCCGCTTTGCTCGATCGTATGGAAATCATCGAAGTGAACGGTTATACTATCGAAGAAAAAGTAGAAATAGCAAAACGCCACCTGGTGCCTAAGCAACGCGAAGCCCACGGCTTAAACAACAAGCAGGTTATCATTAAAAACGAGATAGTAGAGCGCTTGATAGAAGATTACACCCGCGAATCGGGCGTGCGTGCGTTGGAAAAACGCATAGGCTCGGTTGTACGTGGCGTTGCCAAAAACATCGCCATGGAAGAAGAATACAACCCTGCGGTGAATAAAAAGGATGTGGTTAAAATATTAGGTGCACCTTTTTACGACAAGGACCTTTATGAGAATAACGACATCGCCGGCGTAGTGACAGGCTTAGCCTGGACATCGGTTGGTGGCGACATCCTGTTCATCGAATCGAGCCTTAGCCCCGGCAACGGCAAGCTTACCCTTACCGGCAGCCTGGGCGATGTAATGAAGGAGTCGGTAACCATTGCGCTGGCATATCTGCGTGCACATGCAAACACTTTCGACATCAACCCAAAGCTATTTGAGCAGTGGGACGTGCATGTACACGTACCCGCCGGCGCTACCCCTAAGGATGGCCCATCTGCAGGCGTAACCATGCTCACCGCATTGGTTTCAGCATTTACCCAGCGCAAGTTAAAACCACATTTGGCCATGACGGGCGAAATAACCCTGCGCGGCCGTGTGTTGCCTGTGGGCGGCATTAAGGAGAAGATACTGGCTGCCAAACGTGCCAATATTAAGGAGATCATCCTCTGCAAATCGAACCAAAAGGATATCCTCGAAATAAAAGAAGATTACATCAAGGATCTGAAATTCCATTACGTAACCGACATGAAGGAAGTAATTGAATTAGCCCTGCTGAACGAAAAAGTAAGCAACGCGCTGGATTTGACGGTGAAGGAAAAAGAAACGAAACCTGTTTTATAATAAATGATCACTTTGGCTTAGCCAAAAAAGGGCAGGGATATCCACAAGGTTTCCCTGCTTTTTTATGCTAGAGACAGTTCAATTGGCTCATGTGGACACATCCGAAATCAGCCCCCGCCCATTTGCATATATCATCCATAATTACCTAAATTTATAGAAAACCTTTAATCCCAATTAATTATGGACATTAATCTTGTAAACTGGCCCGCTGTAGTAGTGGCCGGCCTGTCTGCCTTTGCAGTTGGCGGTGTATGGTACTCGCGCCCGCTTTTCGGAAACGTATGGATGAAAGACAGCGGCCTTAGCGAAGAGCAGGTAAAAGCCGGCAACAAAGGCAAAATATTTGGTTTTACCGCACTTTTCTCTGTGATCATGTCGGCCAATTTGGCTTTCTTTCTTGCAGATCCTAAAGTAGATATCAAATTCGGCACAGCTGCTGGGTTCGCCGCAGGTATCTGGACTTTCGGGGCCATTGCCACCCATAGCCTGTTCGAACTCAAATCCTGGCGGCATATATTCATCAACGGCGGCTACAGTGTGGTATCCTTAACGCTTATGGGCCTGATATTGGGTGCATGGCGGGCGCACATATAATGGTCTGAAACTCGAATTTTAAGGAATTAAGGGAATTAACAGAAAATATAATGGTGGCAACACTTACACATTCTGTAAATCCAAAAAATCCCTTAAAATTCAAGTTCAGACAATACCCTGACGAACAAAAACCCAAGCCGTACTGTTACTTTTGCATTGATAAACAATCTTCATCAACCATGAGTAATCAAACTGCATCTTACCAAAAAACATTTACCATAGGTGGCGATATTACCGTTAACCGCATAGGCTATGGTGCTATGCGCATCACCGGCAAAGGCATCTGGGGGCCGCCAAAAGACCACGATGAGTCTATCCGCGTATTGAAACGCGCGGTGGAGTTAGGCGTAAATTTTATAGATACCGCCGACAGCTACGGACCCAACGTATCCGAAGAACTGATTGCCGAGGCGCTTTACCCCTACCCAGCCGGCTTGCTCATTGGCACCAAGGGTGGCCTGCTGCGCACCGGTCCAGATCAATGGCCGGTGGATGCCAGTCCGGCGCACTTGAAAGAAGCCTTGGAAGGCAGCCTGAAACGTCTTAAGCTGGAGCAGATAGACCTGTACCAACTCCATCGCATCGACCCAAAAGTGCCCGCCGAAGAGACCTTTGAATTTTTAAAGCAGGCGCAGCAGGAAGGCAAAATCAAACACATCGGCCTATCAGAAGTGGGCGTAGACGATATCAAAAAAGCACGTGAGTATTTCGAAGTGGTATCGGTACAGAACATGTACAGCGTGGATAACCGCAAATGGGAAGGCGTGCTGGAATATTGCGCGCAGGAAAATATCGCCTTTATTCCCTGGTTTCCTTTAAGTGCAGGCAACGTAGCCGCCGAAGAAAAACTGCAAAAAGTAGCTGCAAAGCATAGCGCATCTGTACACCAGGTAGCCCTAAGCTGGCTGCTGTACCATTCGCCGAATATTTTGCTGATACCGGGCACCTCGAGCGTGGCACACCTGGAGGAAAATCTGGAAACAGCCGGAGTAGTATTGGATGCCGAAGATATAGCCGAACTGGATGGCATTTCGCCGCCGGTTGGATAATTAATAAACCGTAAAAAAGGATGCTTTCTTCAAAAATGGCATCCTTTTTAATGGGATATAAAAATCGTTCGATGTATTTTTACGCCGGATGAAAAGCAAGGAAGAAATACTGAATAGTTATTACAGCCAGGGTGCGGACGGTATGCGCGAAATTTCGGCAGATGGTTTGCTTAAAGCCATGGAAGAATACCGCCTGCAGGCAGAAGAAGCCGCTTTTAACGCCGCAAAAGCCTACGAAGACGACGTGACAGGCGGCAAAGAACTTTTTGAAACCTTTGCAGATTATAAAGCCAGCCTGGATATACCTCTCCCTGCTCCTCCCGAACCTACCGAAGCCCAAACCATCCAGTTTATGGCTGATAGTATCCTGGAGATGTTTATCCCGCACGATAAAAGCATCAACAGTCTATCCTTCGATATCCGCAGCGACGGCAAAGGCTACACCGTGAACTACACAAAAGGACATGATGAGCGCTGGGCATTTACGGGGTATCTGAACCGCTGATTTTTCGCTGTTTGATTTTTTTTTGCGCTCAAGAGAGCTACGCCGTTTTATTGATTAACTAGGGTTTGGTGAATAAGTCGACTGCCCTATATATTTAAAAGCAGTCTTTTCGGAGTGTATTTACCACTGTTTTGGATATGGTACCAGATAGGCACTAATTGTTCTTTTAGATAAGTTGCC